>NZ_JSYN01000015.1 GCF_000812965.1 Pedobacter kyungheensis | reverse complement strand
CGTCATGCTGAACTTGTTTCAGCATCTCTCCTTTGTATACGCAATTCAATAAGAGACCCTGAAACGAGTTCAGGGTGACGATCGTCTATGTTTGAATTAACCCCTAAAACAACAAGTGTTTCACCGTTAAGCCGTTATTAATTAACTGCTTTAACGAATCTACGCCAATGTGCAAATGCGTTTCCACATATTTCTCGGTAACACTGCTATCACTTTCGGCAGTTTTAACGCCCTCTGGTATCATTGGCTGGTCAGAAACCAATAATAATGCCCCTGCAGGTATTTTATTGGCGAACGCGGTGGTAAAAATGGTCGCCGTTTCCATATCTACTGCCATTGCACGTAAAGTTTTCAAATACTTCTTAAATTCCTTATCGTGCTCCCAAACCCTGCGGTTGGTGGTGTAACAGGTCCCGGTCCAGTAATCGCGGCCATAATCGCGAATGGTGGTCGATATTGCTTTCTGCAAGGCGAAAGCCGGCAAGGCAGGCACTTCTGCAGGCAGGTAATCGTTGGATGTTCCTTCTCCCCTGATTGCCGCAATTGGCAGGATCAGATCGCCCAATTGGTTTTTCTTCTTTAAACCGCCGCATTTACCTAAAAACAATACCGCTTTCGGTTTAATGGCCGTTAACAAATCCATCATGGTTGCCGCCAGCGGACTACCCATACCGAAGTTAATGATAGTAATGCCGTTAGCGGTAACACTCTGCATCGGCTTATCTAAACCCATAATCGGTGCGTTATCGTTCCACTCCGAAAACATGGTTACGTATTTACTGAAATTGGTGAGCAGGATATAATCGCCAAACTGATCTAATGGTCTGCCAGTATAACGCGGCAACCAGTTTTTCACAATTTCATCTTTAGATTTTAATCCGGCTTTAACCGGAGTTTCTACTTCTTTTACTTTTTTTGCTTTCTCTACTGCAGCTTCGTCTTTCTTTACGTCTTTTTCTTCGTTCATAATCTTGTAGCTTTAAGCATAGCGCCAGGCGCATAGCGTTAACAAATGTGATATTAAAAAAAATCCCCCCGCTTTCGCGAGAGGATTTGATTCATTTTTAAGCAGCCTGCAACTTTTTAAAGTCGGCTTTTTCAAATTTTTCTATCGCGTAATCGAGATTGATATGCAATTCCTTGACATCGGTCTGGGTTGGCGTATCAAACATCGCATCAAGCATAATCGCTTCGCAAATTGATCTTAAACCACGTGCACCCAACTTATATTCCATTGCTTTATCCACAATAAAATCCAGAACTTCATCATCAAACACTAATTTAACATCTTCGTAAGCAAAAAGCTTAACATATTGTTTAATTAATGAATTTTTAGGCGCCGTTAAAATATTTCTTAACGAGGCTTTATCCAATGGATTTAAATGCGAAAGCACCGGAATACGGCCAATCAGCTCGGGAATTAATCCGAACGATTTCAAATCCTGTGGTGTAATATACTTATAAAGATTTTTAAGATCTAAAACGGTCTCATCTTTCTTTACTTTATAACCTACAGCCTGTGTTCTTAAACGGTTGGCAATTTTACGTTCAATACCATCAAATGCACCGCCGCAAATAAACAGGATGTTGTTGGTATTTACCGGGATCATTTTCTGATCAGGGTGCTTACGTCCGCCCTGAGGTGGAACGTTTACCACTGTACCTTCTAAAATCTTCAATAAAGCCTGTTGCACACCTTCGCCTGATACATCGCGTGTAATAGATGGATTATCGCTTTTACGGGCAACTTTATCTACCTCATCAATATATACAATACCACGCTCGGCAGCAGTTACATCATAATCTGCAGCTTGCAGCAAACGGGTTAAAATACTTTCTACATCCTCACCCACATAGCCTGCTTCGGTTAAAACCGTAGCATCGCAGATACAGAAAGGCACATGCAAAATTTTCGCGATGGTTTTAGCCAGTAAAGTTTTACCTGTACCAGTTTCGCCCACCAACATGATATTCGATTTCTCGATCTCAATCTCGTCTTTATCAACCTTTTGATTTAAACGTTTGTAGTGGTTATAAACCGCAACCGATAATACTTTTTTCGCATCATCCTGACCAATTACATACTGATCGAGGTGTTGTTTAATTTCAAGAGGCTTTAATAAATTAATCGCCTCCTGAATATTTTTCGTGCCTTTGGTTCCTAACTCCTGCGCAAGCAACTGATTGGCCTGGGTAACGCATTTATCGCAGATAAACGCATCCATACCTTCAATTAACATTAAAGTTTCATGCTTGCCAGAATGGCAGAATGAGCAGCGGGATTCTTTATTTTGTTTCGCCATTTTTATTTGCGTTTCTCGATAAAACTTCATCAACCATACCAAATCCTTTTGCCTCGTCGGCAGTCATCCAGTAATCGCGGTCTGAAGCTTTCTCTACCCAGTCATAAGACTGTCCAGAGTGCTCTGAAATGATATCGTATAATTCTTTTTTCAATTTCAACATTTCTCTTAAGTTGATTTCCATATCAGAGGCTACCCCTTGTGCGCCACCTGATGGCTGGTGAATCATTACTCTTGAGTGTGGTAAAGCAGCACGTTTACCTTTAGCACCTGCAACCAATAAAACAGCGCCCATTGAAGCTGCCATACCTGTACAAATTGTAGCCACATCCGGCTGAATATATTGCATGGTATCGTAAATACCTAAACCAGCATATACCGAACCGCCCGGCGAGTTAATATAGATCTGAATATCACGCTCTGCATCAGCCGATTGCAGGAACAACAATTGCGCCTGGATGATGTTTGCATTCTGATCATAAATCGCATCACCTAAAAAGATAATACGGTCCATCATTAACCTCGAAAATACGTCCATCTGAGCAACATTTAACTGACGCTCTTCAATGATATATGGCGTCATGTTCTGAGGGTTCAGATTAGCCTGTGCAATAAATTTATCTACGTGTAAACCGCCAATTCCCTGATGTTTAACGGCAAATTTCCTGAATTCTTGTGAGTCTATGTTCATGATTATAGAGTTTGGCGTTTTGCGATAAGCGTTTAGGCTATCCAAATACGCGGGTTACTTTAATAAATATTTCCTGAAGTTGGTTAATTTCCGTGCCAATTTATCTAATTCTTCCAGATAATCATTCAACTCTGTGTCAGAAATATATTTTCTCCGTTCTAAAACTACTAAAATATTTGCATTCTCGAACGTAGAACGATGTGCAATATTCAGATAATGAGCAAATTCCTTATTAGAAACAGCTCCAGAGCCTTCGGCAATATTATTAGATATGCTAAGAGCAGCCCCATTGAGCTGCTCTGCAAATCTGTATTTTTTATCAACTGACAATCGGTCAGCTATATCAAGTAATTTATCAGTTATCCCAATTGATAACTGCCAAACTTCCAGCGATTGAAATTTAAATTGAGCCATCACTAAATATAGAAATAGCACAATCGATTTCCAAGCGCCTTACGGCAAACGCTTCCCGCCTTACGCTTTGTCTAAAGCAATAAACTTATCGTAATCGATGTCTTTTTGCTCTAACGTAACGATGGTTTTAATTTGTTCGAAAGTTTTTAAAGCTTTAACCTCTTCGAAAACGCGGTTTGCATTTTCTTTTTCCTGTAAGAACTGAACAGCATATTGTGCCAGTTGATCTTCAGGAAGTGGACTTGGGCTGTACATTCTGAACTGCGCATCTAATTTAGCTTTAGCAGCCTGAACAACATCTTCGTATTTAATTTCGATGCTATTATCTTTAATGATTTTGTTTTCGATTAAAGTCCATTTCAGGTTTTTAGCGAAATCATCATAACCTTCTGCTAATTCTTCGTCGGTTAATTTTTCGTTTGTAGCTTTTAACCAGCGACGTAAAAACTCATCAGGCAATTCGAAAGTGTGTTTCTTTAAAAGATCCTCGTAAATATCGTTTGATAATTTACGCTCAGCATCTTGTTTGAACATGCTTTCTACTTCTTCGGTAATTTTAGCTCTGAAACCAGCTTCGTCAGTTACCGTTCCTTCGCCAAATAATTTATCGAAAAACTCCTGGTTTAAGTCTGATTCTTCTAAACGGTTTACGTTTTTAACCGCTAATTTGAAGTTAGATTTTAAATCAGCTGCATCTTCTTCAGAAATATTTAAAGCTTTAGCTACAACAGCTGCATCATCAAATGCTTTTACTAAATCAACAGTAACTTCATCTTCTTTCTTTAAACCTACTAACGATTTAAGGATTTTCTTGTCTTTAACTAAATCTAAGCGAAGGGTTGCAGTATTTGAAATACCACCTTCGAAAGCAGCACCATCAGCACCTAATTGTGTTAACTCAGCGTAAAGTACATCACCTTCAGCAGATACTTCAGGGTTAGTCATTTTACCATAGCTGCGACGGATATTTTTGATACGGCTTTCTAAAGTTTCTTTATCAGCTTTAACAACGTATTCGGTATATTTATCTTTAGATGAAACGTTTACATCAAAAGCAGGCGCTAAACCTAACTCATAATCAAATTCAAATTCATCTGTGTTATCCCATTTAAACTCACGCTCATCGTCCATTTGTGGCAATGGCTGACCTAAAATTTCTAATTTCTGCTCAGCAATGTAGTTTGATAGGGTATCGTTTAACAAATTGTTAACCTCTTCTACCAAAATGCTTTTACCGTACATTTTTTTGATGTGGGCAGCAGGAACCATCCCTTTACGGAAACCAGGTAATTGTGCTTTTTTAGCTTGATCTTTAATGGCTTTTTCTACTTTGCCAGAATAATCAGCTGGTGCGATTTTGATTTTTACAACAGCATTTAAGTTGCCGGTTTTTTCCTGTGTAATATTCATTTTTATGAGATATGAGTATTGAGATGTACAATTAGACCAGAGAATTGAGATATGAGATTTGAGAACAAACCATATATCACCGCAGCCGGCACAGCACATCAATTTTTATTAATCAATGTTTTAAAAAACAAAACCGTTCCGATGTTAAATCGAAACGGCCTTTATCTTGTGTGCGGAAGAAGGGACTCGAACCCCCACGCCGTGAAGCGCCAGATCCTAAGTCTGGTGCGGCTACCAATTACGCCACTTCCGCAGTTAGGATGTTGTAAGGACTGCAAAGATAGAAACAAGATTCAAAAATCAAAAGGCATCGATCATATTTTATGCATTATTCTCTTAAAAAAATGCTAACTCACTAATTTTTAAGGAGAAAATTTTCTACATCATGTTCTTTTTTCACTGGTTGGTGGTTCACCAACCAGCTTTAGTGCTTGTTCTTCTGTGTTTCGGCTGGTGCTGACACCAGCCGATAGAACGAACGTTCTGGATTAACTCTAGAGGTTGGTGTCCTCACCGACATCCTGTTCAACATCTGTTAAATCCACTTTTTTCTACTGGTTGGTGTCTACACCAACCAGCTTGACACCTGTTATTTCGCATCTGTTTCGGCAGGTGGAGACACCAGCCGATAGTCCGAGGCATAAAAAAACCGTTCTGGGTTATCAGAACGGTTTTAATATGGTGCGGAAGAAGGGACTCGAACCCCCACGCCGTGAAGCGCCAGATCCTAAGTCTGGTGCGGCTACCAATTACGCCACTTCCGCATCTCAGGATGTTTAATGCGTGCAAAGATAGAAATTAGATTGAATAATCAAACTTTAATATGCAGCCTGAAAGTATAAATAATGAGCAGTCTTCCTTTGCTACAGTATAGCTAAAAAATGAAAGTACTGTGTTGCTGCAAGATAGCCCTAAACTCCATAATTTTTCGGCAACAAGCCCGGCGAAAAAATATTTTATCTTTTTTAACAGCAACCCGATTTCAACCCAGACTTTTCAGGTTTTCCCGCTTAAACTTTTAGTTTAGAGTTTAATTAAGCTCACATCAATCAGCTCCGGGCCGCCATCAATCGGGTAGCCAGCCACTTTTTTTCCTTTCACCGTAACTTCCCTGTTCAGGTAATTATCAAAATTAATACTGGCACTTTTTAACGCATAGCTTTTATCTGCTGTTTTTAGCAAATGCGTACCATATTGAAAAGTAGTCATACCTAGTTTTTCTATTTTACCACTTACGGTTATAGCACCAGCACTTTTGCCATTATTCATTGTTGTACAACCAGAAAGTGCTGCAACAAACAGGGATAGAATTAATATCTTTTTCATGATAGTTTAAACGGATTAATTTATAATACGCTACAATTTAATAAAATTTTAACCGGCGGCTTAATACAATTGTTTCTGAAATTCGAAAAAGTACTGCACGGCCTTAACCAGCCTGCTGCCATACCAGCTAAACATTTCGCCATCTACCAACATCACTTTAGCATGGGGCACCGCAGCCTGTATTTCTTCAATATGTTTTTCGGCAAAAGGGTAAGGTTCTGATGAAAGCAGAATGAGTTCGCAGTTGGCAGTTTTCAGTTCTTCGAGCGTTAGCTCAGGGTAGCGTTCCCGGGTGATTACGTTTGTCATTCCGTTGGTTAGCAAAACATCATCAATAAAAGTATTCTTTCCTGCAGCCATATAGGGTTTACGCCAGATCAGGTAAGCTACTTTTTTATCGATACGGTGTTGCGAAGCCAGCATTTTGAGATCGTTAAAACCGGCTGAAATTAAATGGTTTAAATAAGCGGCTTCAGGTTCGCGATTTACCAACTCACCAATCTGGCCAATGGTTTTCATGGCATCATCGAGGGTAAAAATATCGCTCATCCAAACTGGAAAATAAGCAGCAAGTTCTTCAATATCGCTTTGCGTATTTTCTTCTTTATTGCCGATAATTAAATCGGGCTTCAAATCTTTAATCAGATCGATATTCAGTTTTTTAGTACCACCCACTTTGGTACGGGTAGCAAACTTTTCTATCGGATGGATGCAAAATTTGGTCAAACCGATAATTTCGATATCAAGCCCTAAATCAAACAACAACTCGGTTTGAGAAGGCACTACAGAAACAATCCGTTTTGGAGGGAAATTAATAGTAATCTCCTGCCCCATCTGATCGGTAAATGTTTTTTGCATGGAGCAAAGTTAATTTAACCACAGATAAAAAGAATAAACACAGATAGAAATTATTACCATTCCAAATCTGCACTTATTCTCAGCCAGTTGTTTATAATGATATGGTTCTACCTTAATACAGCCACATCTTCTTTTACCACACTATCGGCAATGTGCAATATCCGGTTTCGGTATTGTGCATTCTTTTCTGAATGGGTAACCTGGATAATTGTAGTTAATTTAACCACAGATAAAAAGGATAAACACAGATAGAAATTGTTACCACTCCAAATCTGTACTTATCCTCGGCAAGTTATTTAAATAAGAATATGGATCTAACTTAATACTGCCACATCTTCTTTTACCACACCATCGGCAATATGTAATATCCGGTTTCCGTATTGTGCGTTCTTTTCTGAATGGGTAACCTGGATAATGGTAATTCCCTCCTCTTCATTGAGTTTTTTAAACAAGCTCATAATTTCTTCGGCCTGCGCCGATTGGAGGTTTCCTGTCGGTTCATCGGCCAGAATGATAGAAGGTTGTGCCGCCAATGCACGGGCAATTCCTACGAGCTGCTGCTGTCCGCCTGATAACTGGTTAGGAAATAAATCTTTTTTAGCTACGATGTTAAAACGGTCGAGCAGGTCGGCGATCCTGCTGGCACGCTCGGCACTACCCACTTTCTTGTATAAAAGCGGGGCTTCAATGTTTTCGTAAACGGTCATTTCATCAATTAAATGGTAAGCCTGAAACACAAAACCGATGTGGTTGCGGTATAGCTCGATGCGTTTACGTTCGCTTAGGCTGGTTACATCTTCGCCCATAAAGTGATAAGTGCCATAAGTGGGTTCTTCGAGCATGCCTATAATATTAAGCAAGGTCGATTTCCCGGCACCAGAGGGGCCCATAATGGAAACGAACTCGCCCTGGTTAATGGTAGTGGTTACCAGGCGTAACACATAATTTTTAACGCCCTTATTGGCGTAATACTTTTCGATATTGGTAAGTTGTATCATATTTTTATGGTTAAGCGGGAAGCGGTTAGCGAAAAATCTACGCTGAACGCCAAAAGCTATCCGCAGGTCTATTCATATTTAAGTGCAACTACTGGCTCTGCAATGGCAGTTTTGCGGGCCTGGATGCTAACGGTTAACACCGCAATAACAATTGAAATTGTACTGGAGAGCAAAAATGGATAAAGCGGTAGCTCTATCCGGTAAGCAAAGCCTTCCAACCATTTTTTCACTAAAATATAAGCTATTGGCCAACTGATTAAATTGGCTGTTACGACTAAAATTAAAAAGGATTTATTTAAAAGATTTACAATTTGGAAGTTTGATGCACCCAAAACTTTTCTAACCGCAATTTCTTTGGTCCGACGTTTTGCCACGAAGGTAGATAAAGCAAATAAGCCCAGTAGCGATAAAGAAACCGATACCACGCTGAAGAGCACAATCATATTCATAAAACGCTTGTTTTCTTCAAGAATTTCGGAAAAGGCATCATCCATAGATTGGTATTGAAACGGAAAATCTGGATAAAGTTTTTTCCATTCGCCTTCTATTTTATTAATTACTCCTTTATAGTTTTTAGTATCAAACCTCACCAGCAGGTTATTGGTATTGGAAGTACCCCCCAAATTGCTTACTTTATAAACGGTAGGCAATACGGCTTTATCAAAGCCTTCGTTATGGTAATTTTTAATCACACCAACCACCTGAAAGGTAATGGTTTTACCCTGGTAATCGACCTTTCCATAAGTTTGGCCTACCATATTTTTGCCCAGCAAACCTGCAGCAGCTTCGTTAAGTACAACCGAGTTAATAGTGTCTTGTACATACTCTTTAGCGAAGAGCCTGCCGGATACTAATTTTACACCCAGCGTTTGCAAGGCATCCATGGTTACAGTAACACCATTTAGGTTAACTTCGCGGCCTTTGTAAATAATTTTACTTTTGTTGTTAAAGGCATTCCCCATTACCTGCGTGGTAGTAGAAACATACTGTACGCCCGGGATACGCCTGATTTTATCTGCGAAATTTTGGTCGTAGCCTGTCCTCAGATTGATTAACTTGTCCCGGTCAAAACCCAAATCTTTCCCTGAAATATATTTGGTTTGCAGGTGCATTACCCCAATGGCGATAATGAAGGTAACCGAAATGATAAACTGAAAAACAACCAGCACATTGCGTAGGGTAATCCCTTTTAAACTATTACCGTAATTGCCTTTAAGTACCGAAACCGGGTTACAGTTGGATAATATCCAGGCGGGATAGCAGCCTGCTAATAAGGTAACCACGATAAAAACAGCAATAAGCTGCAAAACAATACTAAACAGGTATTCATTGTGCCAAAAGCTCAGGGTTATGTTAAATTGATGGTTAAATGCAGGCAACAGAATTTCAATCAAAATGACACTTAAAAACAAAGCACTTATACTTTGTAAGGTCGATTCGATTAAAAACTGTAAAATAAGCTGTTTCTTATATGCGCCTAAAACCTTTTTTACCCCAACTTCTTTAGCCCTTTGAACAGACTGTGCCGTGGCCAGATTAATAAAGTTGATGATAGACACCACCAATAAGAAGATTGAAATACCTATAACCGGTTTTAACTTATCCAGCCAGTTAAGGCTAAAGGGTGGGTTTGGATGAACATCTTTTAAGCTGATGGCTTTCAAACCCGGACTTTTCCCATCCTTATAAACATCTTTAAAACTAAGTTTTTCTGCTGCGAAAGACTTTTTCTTAAAATCTACATATACTTTTTGCAGGCTTTTATTAGCGGATAAAGTATCTATATCACCCTCCGATTTTGCATATATCTGCGTGTAATGTGAACTGCCAATCTGATCGGGATCATGATCCTGGTCGCCGGTGTGACTGACAGCATTAAATTGAATACTTTCGGGAGTATTAACATCAGCAATAACGCCTGTAATTTTAAGTGAATTACCGGTATCATCGCGCCATCTTACCAATTTAAATTCTTTCCCCAATACATGATCAGTGCCATAAAGTTTATTGGCCAGGCTTTGCTTTATTACCACTGTATTGGGTTCTTTTAATGCATTTGCAGCAGTGCCTTGAATAAATTGATATGGAAAAACATTAAAAAAGGCAGAATCGGCATCTTTAATACCTTTAACCATAACCGGATCGGCGTGATCTATCTTTACTGAAAAACCATTTCCCCATTCCTGATCTATTTTAGTAACCGCCGTAAATTGCGGTACACTTTCTTTAATTATTCCGGCTATTCTCGAATTGCTGATTTCTTGCCAGTGTTCTTTGTTATCAGGGGTAAAAAAATCATGCTTTTCTCTAATCTGATAAACATTTTTCAAATCCGGAGACCAGTTATCGTAGCTTTTTTCGTAATTGATATACAAAAGCATCAATACAAAAGCAGTTAGCCCTAAAGCTAGTCCACCAATATTAATGGCGGCATATACCTTGTTTTTCCAAAGGTTTCGCCAGGCGATTTTGAGGTTTAATTTGAACATCTTAGGGTTAACTGTATAAATTGTTAAACTGGTTAATTGTTAAATTGCCAACTGAAAACTGCTAATTGGTTTATTCATATTTAAGTGCATCAATGGTATTGGCAGCAGCAGCCCTATACGAGCGGAAGCTTACGGTAATTAAAGTAATAGTCATGGAAATAAGCATAGCCAGCATAAAGGGCCAGATGCTCAGATCGATCCGGTAAGCAAAACCATTTAACCATTTAGATACAAAGAGATAGGCTAATGGCCAGGCCACCAGATTGGCGATAAAAACCATTACAATGAATGAGCCGTTAAGCATTTTCACCAGTTCGATGGTTGATGCACCCAACACTTTCCGGATGGCTACTTCTTTGGTTCTTTGTGTGGCAACAAAAGAGATTAACCCAAATAAGCCAATAAAGGAAATAAAAATAATTACGCCGGCAAAAACCTTGAAAAGTGTACCCATTACCTGCTCTCCCTGATAATAATTTTTAATCTGCTCATTCAAAAACAACTCGCTGTAAACCGATTCGGGAAAAGTTCTTTGCCAGATTTTCTGCACGTTTTTCATTGTAGTTAACATCTGCGCCGAATTTAATTTTATGGCAGCATTAAAATATCTTGCTCTTGACGAACCAACTAAAATAGGATCAATACTCTCGTGCAAGCTTCTGTTTTTAAAATCCTGGATTACACCTACAATCGGAGCCTTCATTCCGCCCATGGATAGTATTTTGCCAATCGCTTCCTGCGGGTTGTTAACATTTAACTTCTTCAGCAAGGTTTCATTAACCAGGTATTCGTTAATCGTATCCGACTTAACAATATTTCTGCCGGCTACCAGTTTTAAATCGAATGTTTTCAGGTAGTCTTCGTCTGCATTTTTTGTATTTACCTGAAAATCGGCATCTTTTGAACTATTGTATGAGAAACTACTGCCATTATTGTTTTGTGATGAAGGTGGAGTTCTGCACAAACTTACTTCCTCAACACCAGGAACTTGTTTCAACTGGCTTTTAAAAGTATCAAAACGCTGCATGGTCAGGCTATCGTTCGGCAAATCGACCATTGCAATTGCCGTTGGATTAAAGCCCAGTGGCTGCTCGCGAACGTATTTCATTTGCTGAAGAATAACCAGAGTGCCAATAATTAGTGTTACCGTGATGGCAAATTGAAACACCACCAAAACTTTTCGTAAACCTAAGCCACCGGTATTTGCAGAAACCTTATTTTTTATGGCTAAAACCGGGTTAAATCCTGATATGACAATGGCCGGGTAAAAACCCGCAAGCAAACTGACAAAAACAGCCAGGAATAGCAAAAAAGCTAAAATAATAGGGTGCTCAAAAATACTAAAGGATATTTTGGAGCCAAACAAATTTTGCATTCCGGGCAAAGCAATTTCGGTTAAAACACTGCCAAGTAATAGCGAAACAAGCACAATAGTTAGGGTTTCGGTTAAAAACTGTGCAACCAGCTGCCCTCTCTGACTACCCATTACTTTACGAATACCTACTTCTTTTGAACGACTTACCGCCTGCGCAGTAGCTAAATTGATAAAGTTGATGGAAGCGGTAATGATTAAAAAAAAGCCAATAACCGCCAGGCCATAAATTTGTTTTTTGGGCATAATCCGGCCCGAAAAATTGCCGAACTTACTATTGTAGTGAATATCGTTTAAAGGCTGAAATAAATGCCCCTCTTTCCCGGGAGCCTTTTCGGTGTAATATTTCTTTAAGAAGGCTTGTAAAGGTGTATTTAAGGCTTCGATGTTAACGTTGGGTTTTAATTTGATGTAACTCTCGGAGCTTGAGCCTACCGATCCCCACCGATCCAGATTTTTGCTTTTGAAAGATTTGTAAGAGAGCATAATCTTTAAGGGCACCGAATTGTTTTCTGCCACATCATCTATTACGCCGATAACGATATAGCTGGCCATGTCATAATTTACAGATTTGCCAAGTGCATTTTTCCAGCTTCCAAAAAATTTGTCGGCCATTTCTTTTGAAAGTACAATGTTGCCTGGATCTTTAAGCGCAGCATAATCTCCTGAGAGCCATTTGTAATCAAATATTCCGAAGAAATCAGGTTCGATATAAAAAGCATCTTCCTGAGTTTTTAGCCTTTCTTTTCCGGCGGCATCGTTTATCTGGATTACTCCTGTGCTTTGTTCAATGGCCGCAATTTTTTCTATATATGGAGAAAAATCATTTCGCATTGCCGGAGTTAAAGGCAAAGGAACGCCCTGCGAAAAAAACTGGTTTCCATCACTGTAATCCCACGATGAAACCACACGGTAAATCCGGTCGCTATCTTTAAAATCTTTATCAAAACTCATTTGGTAACGAATGAAAATAAAGATCAGAATACAGCTGGCCATACCAATTGACAGGCCAAGAATATTGATAAGCGTATAACCTTTGTTTTTCCAGAGGTTGCGCCAGGCTATTTTGAGGTTAAGTTTGAACATCTTTAGGGTTAACTGTATAAATTGTTAAACTGGTTAATTGTTAAATTGTCAACTGAAAACTGCCAATTAGTTTATTCGTATTTAAGTGCATCAACGGCATTGGCTTTAGCTACTTTAAAAGTTTGCATACTTACCGTAATTAAAGCAATGAGTACCGAGGTAAAAAGCGCCAGTAAAAAAGGCCATGGGTTTATCGAAATTTTATAATCATATTTTTCGAGCCATTTAGCCACCAGGATATAAGCTGCCGGAATGGCAATCAGGTTGGCAATAACCACCAGTTTCATAAAATCTTTGTTCAGCAAGATTAAAATATCAGAAAGGTTGGCTCCCAGAACTTTACGGATGCTGATTTCTTTACTACGCTGTTCGGCAGTATACAAGGCCAGACCAAGTAAACCCAGACACGAAATGAAAATAGCAAAGCCCCCAAACAGGTTGGAAAGTACACTCAGCAATTTTTCGCTACGCAATTTTTCGGCCATACCCTGACTCACCATCTTAACTTCGATTGGATAAGCCGGATTTAAGCGGCTGCTAACCGATTTGATAGCCTCAACAGAGGTGCTTAATGATTGCGCCGGGTTTAATTTGAGCAATAAAACCTGACTGGTTTTGATGTTGTAATAATAAACTGTGGGTTGTATTTTCGAAGCGAGCGACTCGTTTGAATAATCCTGTACAACGCCCACTACTTTAAGCGGAGGATTATCGCCCCAATGAATTACGGTACCCACCGGATTTTTTAATCCCATTGTATTGACAGCCGTTTGGTTGAGCAAAAGCGAGGTAGCCGTATCAGCAGAAAATTTAGGATCAAAATCCCTTCCTGCTACAATTTTAACACCTGTGGTTTTAGCAAAATCGAAACCAGTGCTTCTGTAATTAATGATCGAAACATCGTTTTTAGGTTTTCCAGGCCACGAAATATCGCCGGTAATAGAGCCTCCACGGGTAAAAGAACCCGCATATTCTGTAGCTGCCGTAATGGCTCCAACCCTTTGCAGCTCGCTTTTAAACAGGCTGAGTTTTTCTGGCTTGGTCCACTCGCCTTCTAAATCTATCTGCGCAAGCGCCGTTTGATCAAAACCCAATGGTTTATTTTTAAGGTGCTGAATCTGGCTGTAAATTACAATGGCCGAAATAATCATGCAGATAGAAAGACTAAATTGCACCACCACCAATGTTTTGCGGATTGAAAGCGAGCCTGAAGAACCCTTAAAACCTTTAAGCACCTTTACAGGAATAAAAGAAGAAAGATAGAAAGCGGGGTAACTTCCTGCAAGCAATCCGGTAAAGAGCACAATGGCCAGCAACAGTCCACAAAACTGATAAGAGCCATAATCAATACTTATAGAAATATCGAGCAGGTTGTTGAAATAAGGCAACGAAACCTCGAGTATAATAAAAGCAACAGCCATTGCCAGAACCGAGAGCAACAGTGATTCGATCATAAACTGCCCCATGATGGTGTTGCGCGTAGAGCCCAAAGCTTTACGTACCCCCACCTCCCTGGCTCTTTTTTCTGATTTAGCGGTAGAAAGGTTCATGTAATTGATGCAGGCAATCAACAATACGCAAATGGCCAGAAAGACAAATAAGCGTAACTGGTCTATTTTACCTCCTGCAGATTTTCCGTTATTGAAATTATCGTACAGGTGATATTTGGCTAAAGGAAAAAGAAAAATCTGGTAAGTCATTTCCTTTAAGTTGGGCTCTTTGTTTACCACGAAGTTTTTAATGGCTGTATTGGTCGCTTCTAAGTTGGCGTTCTCTTTCAGCTGGAACAAGGTTAAACAGGTAATAGCGCCCCACCCATATTCTTTCTCGGCCGGGTTCTCCTGTTCTAAAAATGCCCAGGGCTGTAAAACATCGAAACGGATCGTCTGATTTTTAGGCAAATCTTCAATCACTGCTGTTACTTTCAAACTTTTTTTGTTGTCGTAGGTAATGCTTTGGCCCATTGGGTTTTGATCTCCAAATAATTTTTTAGCGGTAGAAGCGCTAATCAGCACATTATTGGGTTCGGCCAATGCTGTTTCAGGATTGCCATAAATGAATTTGTGATCGAGGATTTTCAGAAAATCGGGATCTACACTTAAAGCTTCCAGTTTAAAATGGTTCTGATCGTGGCTATACAACTTAGGACCACCCGGCATAGACATGCGTGCAGCACTTTTAATACCTGGCAGTTCTGTTGTGGCTGCATTGGCCAGTTTGTTGGGCACCGCCATAGTAGTAGCCAGTTTGCCGTTAAATTTCAGGTTTAAGGCTGCAAAATAAACTTTATCGCCATTTTTATAGTGTTTATCGAAACTCCACTCGTAATTTACATATAACAACAGCATTAAACAGCAAGCCATACCAATGGCCAGCCCGCCAACATTAATTAGCGTAAAGCCTTTGTGTTTCCACAGGTTTCGTAATGCGATTTTTAGGTTTAATTTGAACATTTTTCAGTATTTAGTATCGGGTATCAAGTATCGAGTATTAAGACTTCGCTTGCTTTGGTCTTTGGTCTTTCGGCTTTTTGCTTTATTCGTATTTCAAAGCATCAACAGGGTTTGCCTTCGCAGTTTTGTAAGCCTGAAAGCTCACCGTAATTAAGGCCATTAATAAGGTGCCCACAGCCGCTACAGGCATAATCCACCAGCTGATATGGGTATGGAATTCAAATTTGATGAGCCATTTGCCCATAGCGTAATAGCTTACCGGAATGGCAATTACAACGGCCACAGCAATCATTTTAAGGAAAGACAGCGATAAGAGCTGCATTAAATTGGCTACTGATGCGCCTAAAACCTTCCGTACACCAAATTCTTTGGTGCGTTGTTCGGCACTGTAGGCTACAAGTCCAAACAGGCCTAAGCAGGAAACAAAAATGGCTAAGCCTCCAAAAAGATTCGATAAAATGCCTAGTGTTTTTTCGGCATTATATTTCTCCAGATACAGGTTGTTCAGGAATTTAACTTCGACCGGAAAAGCAGGATTTATGCCTTTGGTAATCTTGATGATGGTTTCGATATTGCTTTGCAAACTGTTGGTTTCATTTAAGCGCATGGTGATGTAACCGGTTCTCCGCGGATCGAAGAAAACCACCATCGGATTGTTTGATTTGTAAGGCGAATCCCATACGTAATCGTCAAAAACGCCAATAATGTGGTATTTATCGCCAAAAGCACTCATGGTTTTTCCTACTGCGTTTTTATAACCAAACACTTTTACTGCCGAAGCACTCACCAGTACACCAACCGAATCGGAAGCGAAATTTTTCGAAAAATCACGGCCATCTGTCAGCTTGATTCCGTTGGTTTTGATAAAATCGTAGGTAGTGGCTACCTGATTGAAAAGTACCGTATTGGTTGGTTTGGTCATTCCCTCCCAGGCTACATCCATAAAGTTTGAGCCATGATGCGATAAACTTACCGACGACTGAAAAATGGCAGAAACTGCGCCTGATTGAAGCAATTCGTTTTTAAATAGCTCGTATTTGCCTTTCAGTTGACCATCTTGTGGAATTTCGACCAATGCATTGATATCGAAACCAACAGGCCGGTTTTTAATGTATTGAATCTGACGATAGATGACCAGGGTAGCCACGATGAGGATAATGGCAAAACAAAACTGGCCCACCACCAATACCTGCCTTAAACTAACCGACCACTGGCCTTTTGATCCGATTTTTCTTTTTAGGGTTTGAACCGGATTAAAAGAAGAAAGATAAAAGGCTGGATAACTGCCTGCAATTAAACCTGTAGCCAAAACAATAGCTAAAATCCCTGTCCAGCTTGCCGCATTGAAATATGAAATGCCGAGGTTAATGTTAAGCAGGTGGTTAAAAGCGGGTAATGAAAGCTCAAGCAAAGCAATAGCAATAATCACTGCAATAAAAGTTAATACCATCGATTCAGTTAAAAACTGGATGATTAATGAAGTACGGTTCGCTCCGATTGTTTTCTTAATACCCACTTCTTTGGCCCTTTTCTCTGATTTGGCAGTGGCCATATTCATGAAATTGATGCAGGCAATTAAGAGGATCCCAAAGGCCAGCCCCACAAAGAGGTAAATCTGTTCTATAGCTCCACCAATACTTTTTCCATCTTCAAACTTTCCGTAGAGGTGTAATTTACTGAGTGGGAATAAGGCCTGGGTTTGAAAATCATCGCGGGTATTGTTTTTTATTACCCCCATGATTTTTTTATTTACAGCAGCTAAATCGGCATTTTCTTTTAACCTAACCAATGTAACGTAACTATAATTGCTCCAATTGATGGATTTGGCACTTTCATCAATAGATTCGTAAAACGACCAAGGCATCAGGTAATCGAACCTGTTAGAACTATTTTCGGCCTGATCGCGGATTACCGCAGTGATATTCAGGTCGTACTTATCTTTAAAACGTACTACCTTATTCAAAACATCGGTGCTGCCGAACAACAGTTTGGCAGTAGATTCGGTCAACAGAATTGAATTGGGATTATTCAGCGCTGTTTTTGCATTGCCCTGAATAAATTCGTAATCGTACATTTTAAAGATATCGGTCTCCGCAAATTTCGATTTACGTTTAAAAGCATTGGTACCGTTGGCAATCAGATTTTCTTTGCCATAATCCATCCTTGCGGTATACATTACTTCCGGCAAGGCGGCCTTTATTGCCGGTCCAAATGCAGTAACTGAACCTTCAAAGGTACCGCTTATCTTACGGTTATCGCCTTCAATGTTGGTCATGGTGGTATAAACATTAGCCGCTTCTTTCGCCTGCTTATCAAAGTTCCATTCGTAGGTTACGTAAAGCAACAACATTAAACAGGCAGCAAGCCCAATAGCCAGGCCAATTACATTGATGAAAGAAGAAGTTTTGTTCTTCCATAGGTTCCGTAATGCGATTTTTAAGTTTAATTTGAACATCTCTCCGTTTTTTTAGTATCAAGTAGCAAGTAGTAAGTATCAAGACTTTGCTTGCTTTAGTTTTTGGTCTTTTAGCTCTCAGCTTTATTCGTATTTCAAAGCATCAACCGGATTGGCATTTACTGCTTTTTTAGCCTGAATGCTTACGGTTACAATGGTTAATAAAAGGGTAATCAGTGTTGTGGTGACAAATGGCAGCACCGGGAAATCGATCCGGTAAGCAAAGGTTTTGAGCCACATATTGGTAACAATGTATGCAACCGGCCAGGATATGATATTGGCGATTACCACGAGGGTAAAAAACGAACTGTTAATTAATTTCAACAACTGCACATCGGTTGCGCCCAGTATTTTGCGTACAGCAATTTCTTTTAAGCGGCCGTTGGTGATGTATTTGGCAAAAGCATATAAGCCCAGTAAAGCGATAAAAATGGTTAATACCGCAGCAGCGAAAAATACCGATTGCAATTGCTCCTGTTTTTTAAAAAGCCTGCCATAAAGTTCATCTAAAAAAGCATAGCGGAAATTTTCGCCATCGAGTTTGTTAATTTCAGGCCATTGTGCTTTTAAGGCAGCTAAGGCATCGGCCATTTTATTTTCTTCGATTTTGAGCATGATTTCCATTTTCGGATTGCCGCAGGGATCTTTGATGGCGTAAATGGTGGGTTGGGTTGCATTTTCAAAACCTCTGTCTTTAAAATCTTTAATTACACCAACAATTTTATAATTGGTATTGCAGCCGGTAATGGTTTGACCAATCGGATTGCGTAACCCATATTTTGCGGCCGCACTTTCGTTAATCACAGCCGAATTGGCTGTATCGGTTTTAAAAGCTTTAGAAAAAAAGCGCCCTGCTTTTAATTTGATATCGAGGGTTTCAAAGTAATCGAAATCTACATCGAGGTAATTGATGCTTGCCTGAATGCCATTTGAAGTATAAGTATTGGTTCCGTTGGCATCGCCATTCGGGATTCCGGTTGCTACGGTTGCCGATTTGATGCCCGGAATTTTCAGAATTTTTTCTCTGACAGGTTCAAATTTGTCGGGATTGTTGAAATAAGCAATGTTTTTAATGTAAACTACCTGTTCGGCTTTAAAGCCCAAATCCTGACTGCGCATATATTTTAACTGCGCATTGATGATAAACAAGCCAATGATAAAAATGACGGCAATGCTAAATTGAAAAACCAGCAAACCATTGCGCAACCAATAACTCTGTTTACTGGTAGCAAAATTCCCTTTTAATACCAGAGCAGGTTTAAAACCGGATAGCACCATTGCCGGGTAAATACCTGCAATGAATGTGATTAAAAATAAAATTAAAGGCAATTGCCAAACCAAACCGTTATCGACCTGCCAGATAGACAGTTTAAGCAGGAACAGATTATTGAAGCCCGGTAAAACAAGTTCGGCCAGGATAAGTGCCAACACAGTGGCAGCAAAGCACTGCATTAAAATTTCGGTCAGGAACTGTATAGCCAGCTGGAAACGGAAAGCGCCCATCACTTTCTTAACCCCCACCTCTTTGGCCCTTTTGGTGGCCTGTGCAATACTCAGGTTGGTAAAATTAACACAGGCAATAATCAGGATTAAAACTCCCAGAACAGAAAGTGCAAGCAATATTTTATATGGTGCATCGTTACCTGCTTTTGGTTTTAAATGCTGATTTGCTAATGGATCTAAAAAAGTAGAGATACCTTTTATTTTATCAATCGTTTCCCGGTCAGTTTCGCCTTTCAGCAACTCGGCACGGTATAACCTGGTTATTTTCTCTTCCAGATTGGCTACATCTGTGCCTGGTTTAAGTTGCAAATAGGTTGTGTAATTGTTGTGTCCATAGTTCTCGCCCTGCCCCAATTCATTCCCAATCGAAACGCCATCAAAGGTTACATTTGAATGTGGGTTATTGATAATGGAACCATTAATCTTACTCGTTATGCCCATTGCACTACTCCCCACAGTTACCATTTCGGGTTTGTTATCGGTCTTATCCGGGAATAGCGTTTTCATGCTTTCTTTACTCAGATACGAAAGCCTCTCTACATCACCTGCAGGTTTTTCAAGTCCGCCGGTAGCTTTTAAGTCGAGTATTTCGGCTGCCTGATAATCTGCCTGCAGGAAATTATTGGTAAAAACAGTGTTATTCCCATTTTTCAATACCAGTTCAAAAAAACTCCCTTTGGTAATACCCATTTTTTCTACTTCCGGAAAGTGTTGCTTTATAGCTTTTCCAAGAGGCGGCGGGGTATAATTGGTTTTAAAATCGGGATATATGCGCCCAACTACATAGATGTTTTTATAGTTCGGGTTAGCCTTATCAAAACTGGTTTCGTAAGTAAAATACAACATAACCAGAATAAACGCAGCCAAAGCAATGGCCAAACCACCAACATTGATGGCCGTGATTCCCTTGTTTCTCCAAAGGTTGCGCAACGCGATTTTTAAGTTTAATTTGAACATTTCTCAGTGTTTTTGGTATCAAATATCAGGTATTGAGTATCAAGACTTTCGCTAATGCTTTAGTCTTTGGTCTTTCCGCTTTTTGCCTTATTCGTACTTCAAAGCATCAACCGGGTTCGCTTTCGCGACTTTTACAGATTGGATGCTCACGGTTAAAATGGCAATCAGCACTGATAAAGTAATTGCAGCAATAAAAGGCAAAGCCGAAATGCTGATCCTGTACTCATAACCAGAAAGCCATTTAGTGATAATGATATAAGCCAGCGGAAACGCAATGACATTGGCAATGGCCACCAGTTTAATAAAATCTTTATTTAACAAAGTGAGGATATTGGCAGTACTCGCGCCCAACACCTTGCGGATACTGATTTCCTTTTTGCGTTGCTCGGCCATGAATAAAGCCAGCCCCAATAAACCCAGACAGGAAATAAAGATTGCGAAGCCACCAAACCAGTTGGAAAGTGTGCCCAGTAGCTTTTCATTTCTGAATTTTTGTTCGAAATTATCATCCACAAATTTTATTTCCGTTGGATAGGATGGATTTAACCTTTTAATGGCATCGCTAATCTGATTAACTGATGTGGTAATGTTATTTTTATCGTTTAAACGCATGATAATAGTAGAGGCACGGGCAGGATTCTGCGCAATAAGCAATGGCGCAGCTTTCTGATAAGGCGATTCCATAACATAATCTTTCAACACGCCGATAATCCTGATTGGTTGATCCCAGCTAATCATTTTTCCGACAGGATTTTTCATTCCCATTACCTTAACCAGTGCTTCATTAACCAGTACATTGGCCGTATCGACAAAGTCTTTTGAAAAATCCCTACCCTGCAGAATTTCCATTCCTGTGGTTTTGGTCAGATCGAGATTGGTAAACCTAAAATTAACCAGTACTTTGTCTTTATCGTTTTTACCAGGCCAGCTGATGCCATAGGTATTGTTGCCACCGGCAGTTAGCGATTGGCTATACTCTGTAAAAGCGGTTATAGCGCCTGCTTTCATTAATTCATCTTGCAGAATTTTACGTTTTTCTGGCTTTGTAAACTCACCTTCGGTAGGGATCTGAACTAAATTTGACCTGTTATATCCTATGGGTTTATTTTTGATGTAATTTAATTGCTGGTAAATTACTGCGGTACAAACGATTAAACATGCTGCAAACACAAACTGGAAAACCACCAGGAATTTACGGATGGATAAAGATGAGCCGCCCGAGAGTTTAAATCCTTTGAGCACTTTAACCGGATCGAAAGCAGAAAGGTAAAATGCAGGATAGCTTCCGGCAGTGATGGCGGTTAGCAAAGTTAAACCTAAAAATACTGACCAAAATTTATAATCGCTGTAATCGATCTCCAGGGTGATGCCCAGCAGGTTGTTAAAATAAGGTAAACTCACTTCTATCAACACAAAAGCTACCAGCATGCTCAGCATGGTTAGCAAAACAGACTCGAACATAAACTGGCCTACCAGGTTGTTACGCGATGAGCCAATGGCTTTGCGCACCCCAACTTCGCGGGCTCTTTTTTCTGATTTGGCGGTAGAAAGGTTCATGAAATTAACACATGCAATAAGCAGGATGCAAAAGGCCAAAAGAAAAAATATCCGCAACTGGTCTATTCTTCCGCCAACATTTTTGCCATTCTCAAATTTATCGTACAAATGCCATTTGGAAAGCGGGTGCATAAAGGGTTCACCGTTAGCCTCATGATCATGCGCCTTTATCATGCCTTTCAACTGATTGTTAACCTGGTCAAAAGTTGCATTATCCTGCAATTGAACAAACATCATGCAGTAGTTATTACCCCAGCCACTGGTTTGGGTCCATGGGTTTAACTTATCGTACAGTTTCCACGACATGACATAATCAATTCCTAAAGTCGAATTTTTAGGAGGATCTGCGATAATACCTTCTACTTTTAAACTTTCTTTGTTATCAAGCTTTACCGTTTTATTAAGCGGATCTTCATTACCAAAAAGACTTTTGGCCAGGCTTTCGGATAAAATCACCCCGTCAACACTTTGCAAAAAGGTATTTTTATTCCCTTTTAAAACCTTATAATCAAACATCTTGAGAAAACCGGGATCTCCAAAAACCGCATTCTTTTTAAAGTTGTTCTGGTTGTACGACAAGAGCATCGCTTCCGAATAGGACAATCGGCTAACCTGCGCAATACCAGGCACTTTTTCACTAATTTCATCTTTTAGCTTGCCGGGGAAAGCCATAAAACTGAATGTTTCTGAAGCTGTTTTTTGGTTATTGTACAGCACATAGGTTTTATCGTAGTTGGTAAATTGTTTATCGTAACCATATTCGTAGGCTACATACAGTAACAAAATCATACAACTGGCTAAACCAATGGCCAATCCGCCCAGGTTAATCAGCGTGAAGCCTTTGTTTCTCCAAAGGTTACGTAAGGCTATTTTGAGGTTTAATTTGAACATCTCTCAGTATTTTTGGTATCAAGTATCAGGTATCAAGTATCAGGTATCAAGACTTTGTGTGCTTTAGTCTTTGGTCTTTCAGCTTTCTTCCTTATTCGTATTTCAAAGCATCAACCGGGTTAGCCTTTGCTACTTTTACAGATTGGATGCTCACTGTTAAAATGGCAATCAGTACCGATAAAATAATAGCACCTAAAAAAGGCAGTGCCGAAATATTGATCCGGTATTCGAAAGCCGAAAGCCATTTGTTGATAATGATATAAGCCAGTGGAAACGCAATGATATTGGCAATGGCTACCAGTTTAATAAAATCTTTATTCAATAAAGTGAGGATATTGGCCGTACTGGCACCCAAAACCTTGCGGATACTGATTTCTTTTTTACGCTGCTCGGCCATGAATAAAGCCAGCCCTAATAAACCCAGACAGGAAATAAAGATGGCAAAACCACCAAACCAGTTGGAGAGTGTGCCCAATAGTTTTTCATCCTGAAATTTTACTTCAAATGACTCGTTTACGAACTTAAGGTTGACAGGATAATTAGGCTCCATCTCCTTCACTAAGGCTTCAATTTTGCCTAATGATGCACTGATATTTTGATTGGGATTTAACCGGGCGATGATCATGGTCGCGTTATCCTTGGTGTTTAAGTAAAAAATCATAGGTGCTACTTTCTGATAAGCACTTTCTACTACAAAATCTTTTACCACACCAACATTGGTTAACCTCGTACCCCAAAAGGTGATTACGGCACCAATAGGATTTTTTAAATTCATCATTCTCACGGCTGCTTCGTTAAGCATAACACTGCTGGTATCGTTCGGAAATTTTGCAGAAAATTCTCTTCCACTGATTATTTCCGTGCCAATAGTTTCAGTAAAATCATAACCTATTCCCCTATGGTTAAATGAAATAAGTTCTTTTGGATTTTTACCTTCCCATTCAATATTCGTTGTATTGTTTCCGCCCTCTGTAAAGTCAGAATTAAAAAAAGTTACATTCGTGGCTGCGCCAGATTTGATCATTTGAGTTTTAAGCACTTCCAGCTTGCTCTGATCACGTAGTTTTCCATCAATTGCGATCTGCACCAAATTGGATTGATTGTAACCAATAGGCTTGTTTCTAACATAATTAAGTTGCTGATAAATTACCGCCGTACAAACAATTAAGCATGATGCAAAAACAAATTGCCCAACTACCAGTACTTTCCTTACGGGAACTGACGAATCTGTTTTTAATCTTAATCCCTTAAGCACTTTAACCGGTTCGAAAGATGATAAATAGAGTGCCGGATAGCTACCCGCAACAAAACCTGTAAAAATCATCAAGCCAAATAAGGCAAGCCAAAACGAAACATTGTAATAGTCGATGTTTAATTTGATATTCAATAAATTATTAAAGTAGGGTAAACTAACTTCAATCAGAATAAATGCTAAAGCCGTAGAAATAAATGTGATCAACAGTGATTCTAAAAAAAACTGACTAACCAATGATTTACGTGTTGATCCGATGGCTTTACGTACACCGACTTCTTTTGCCCTTCGCTCTGAACGGGCTGTCGATAAATTCATGAAGTTTACGCAGGCAATTAACAGAATACAAAAGGCAAGCAGTAAAAATATTTTAAGCTGATCTATCTTACCGCCTATTGATTTTCCATTTTCAAAATCGCCATACAAATGCCATTTGGTTAAGGGATGAAGTAAAGCTACTGCAGCAATTTCTTTGTCGTGTCTTTTATAAATGTTCTTTATTTCTGTGTTAGCTGTTGCAAATGCATTATTATCTTTTAACTGTACAAGGGTAAGACACATATTATTACCCCAATTGTCTTCTTTAGCCCAGGTTTCTCTTTTTACGAATAATTCCCATGGCATTACGCATTCAAAATGGATACTGCTATTGGCCGGAGTATCCTCTATTACGCCTTCAACTTTCAACACATCCTGATTTTCGAATTTTACTGTTTTATTTAAAGGGTCTTCATTTCCAAATAATTTCTCAGCCATCGATTTGGTTAAAATGATGCTGTTTACGTTTTTCAAAGCTGCTGCGGCATTACCTTTAATAAAAGTATAATCCAGTATTTTTAGAAAATTTGGATTTGCGAATACTACTTTACTACTAATTTTTTTATCGCCAACAGTTAGTAAATTTAGGCGTGGATACGTTGAATGTGAGGCATATTTAACACCGGGAAATTTTTCCTGAATATCTGCTGCCATAGCATTTGGTGTCCACGACCAGCTAAAAGTTTTACCGTTTGCCACTACACTTTGATACACCACATAGGTTTTATCGCTATTTTTAAACTGCTTATCATAGCCCCATTCGTAAGCCACGTATAAAAGCAAAATCATGCAACTGGCCAAGCCAATGGCCAATCCTCCGATATTAATGAGCGAGAATCCCTTGTTTTTCCAAAGGTTGCGTAAGGCTATTTTGAGGTTTAATTTGAACATCTCTCGTGTATTAAGTGGTTAACTTTTATTAGTAGCAAGTATTAAGAATCAAGTATAACAACTGCAAATATTTGCTTTGGTCTTTGGTCGTTTAGCTTTCCGCTTTTTGCCTTCCCCAATCTCCCCATCCGGGAAGATTGTTGGGTGGCTCTCATTAAACTAAACTAAAATCTTTATATAAGGTGTAAGGTTTAGGGCTGAAGGTTTAAGGTGTGCATACTATAACCTTATACCTTACGACTTTTACCTTAAACCTCTATATCAGTTCCTCATTACGGCTTTTATTTACCTTTTCAGAAATAACATGGCCATCTTTAAGGTTGATAATCCGGTTAGAGAAACTGGCATCGTGACTTGAGTGTGTTACCATCACAATGGTAGTTCCGGTTTCGTTTAACTCACAAAGCAGTTCCATCACTTCGTTACCATGGGAGCTATCCAGGTTTCCGGTAGGCTCATCGGCCAAAACCAGTTTAGGTTTGGTTACCAATGCCCGGGCTACAGCTACACGTTGCTGTTGTCCACCCGATAACTGTTGCGGAAAGTGCCCGCTACGGTTTACGATATTCATCCGCTCAATAATTTCGTTAACCAGTTTCTTACGCTCGGTTGCCGGCACTTTATTGTAGATTAGTGGCAGCTCAATGTTTTCGAATACGGTCAGCTCATCAATCAGATTAAAATTCTGGAAAACGAAGCCCATATTCCGCTTACGAAAATTAGAACGTTCTCTGTCGTTAAGCGTTAAAAGCTCGGTATCGATAAACTTGTAGCTTCCGCTTTCAGGTTTATCCAATAAGCCCATTACGTTTAACAAAGTAGATTTACCACAACCCGACGGGCCCATGATGGATACAAATTCCCCTTCTTTTACGTAAAGATTGATCCCGTTAAGTGCCGTGGTTTCTACTTCTTCGGTTTTGTAAACTTTTTCCAGTTTTTCTATTTTAATCATAGCTTTTGAGTATTGAGTATCAGGTGTTGGGAACTAGTAGCAGGTATTTAGTAGCAAGTATTAAGTAGCAAGTATTAAGTAGCAAGTATTAAGTAGCGAGTATTTAGTAGCAAGTATTTAGTAGCCAGACCTGATTATATTTTTAAGTTATTTTTTAAATTTCCGCCAAACGCTCATCGCAAGGCGCTTATCTTATTTACTGATCTCTACCTGGTCGTACTGGTTAAACTGATCGTAAGAAGACGTAATTACTTCATCGCCTTTCTGTAAACCATCCAATATTTCATAGTAGAGGTAATTTTTACGTCCTATTTTAACATTTTTCTTAGTAGCCTTACCATTGTTTACCACAAACACCCAGGAGCCGCCTGTACTTTGAAAAAACTGGCCCTGAGCCAAAAGCAACGATTTGCTGTTATCAGACAAAGTTAGCTTGGTTTGCAGCGATAAACCGCGGCGTAAACCTTCGGGTGCAGCAGTTTTAAAAACCATCTCCACCTGAAACTGTCCGGCAGTAACCTCAGGGATCACTTTACTTACCGTCAGGTTATAAGTTTTACCATTAAACTCGCAGGTAGCTGTTTGCCCCTCTTTTACCCGGTTAATGTAATATTCATCTACACCAGCCTGCAGTTTGTAGCCTTGTAAAACGTCAATCTTTCCAATCATTTCGTTCGAATTGTATGATTTACCAATTACCGGATCATAAGAAGATAATTTACCTGAAACAGGTGCCTTAATGGTCATATTTTCGATGTTTTTGCGAATCATTTCCAAACTCTCGTTCATTTGTGCCATCGATTGATCGATTTGTGCCAGCTGCATTTTTCTGCTCTGGTTTTCCTGGGCAATAGCCTGTCTGACAATCTTACGTTTACCCTGGTAATATTCGTAATCCTGACTTGATTTATTGAACTCCTGCAGCGTAATTACTTTTTTACTGAACAGGTTACTATCCAAACGAAACTGTCTTGCAGCTGTACGCAGGTTATTTTCCACATCAAGCAAATCCTGGTTAAGCACTCTCTGGTTTTGTTCTAAGTCTAATCGCGATTTACGCAATTGATTAATTTGCTCAGTGGCTGCTGTTTGGCTGGAAGTGTAGCTTAACATCGCATTCGAATTAGCTATCCGCAATAATGGAGTTCCTTTTACTACCGAAGCACCATTTTCGGTAAAAATTTCGGCCACGGTACCACCTTCCGATGAACTTACAATTACCGAAGTTAAGGGAACCACACTGGCATTTAACAAAACAACATCTTCAAAATCGCCAAACTCTACTTTGCTGATGGTTAATTTATCTGCATCAGCACTGTATACTTTCTTTAGCGATAAGGTGTAGCCATAAATCACAATGGCTACAAAAGCAAGGGCTCCGCCTATCATCAAAAGGGTTTTTCTGTTAAATCTTTTTTTCTCTATTTTTTTGTCCATGTGTTCGGTTGTACTGTTCGGTTTCTCTAATAACCAAGCTTGTGCCAAAAGCACTAAACACATTTAAACAACTAAAAATCAAATATTTATATATTTTTATTAATTTAACATGTTCATTATCGGACAGTTTATGTGCGCGAACGGACAGTTTAGCTACATTCGTACTAAGAATTTATTTATGTTAGACGCTACAGTTTTAATTATCGATGACGACGACGACATTCTATTGAGTGCGCGTTTATTTTTAAAGCAGCAGATTAAGCAGGTTATTACCTGTAAATCACCCAAAGAGATCAATGTTTTACTGAGTAAAAACGAAGTTGACATTATTCTTTTGGACATGAATTATCAGAAAGGTGCCAGCGATGGTCGCGAGGGATTGTATTGGCTGGAGCATATCCTGTCTATTGATAAAGATTATGTTGTGATTTTAATGACTGCCTTCGGTAATGTTGAACTTGCCGTAAAAGCAATTAAAAACGGGGCTACTGATTTTATCCTTAAACCCTGGGAAAATGAAAAGCTCTTTGCTACAATCTCAGCAGCATCAAAACTTCGCGCATCGACCCGCAAGGTGAAGAAACTCGAGAAAATACATTCTTCGTTGCAAAAAGATATGACCCGTGGTTTTGATAACATCGTTGGTCAGGCAGAAGGAATTAAGCAATTGCAAAATACACTGCTAAAAGTAGCGCCAACCGATGCAAATGTGCTTATTTTGGGCGAAAATGGCACCGGAAAACAGGTTTTTGCTTACGAAATACATGGAAATTCGCAACGTAAAAACCAGGTATTTATGCACGTGGATCTGGGCTCGCTAAATGAAAATTTATTTGAAAGTGAGCTTTTTGGCTATGCCAAAGGTGCTTTCACTGATGCCAGAGAGGATAAACCAGGCCGTTTTGAACTGGCCGATGGCGGAACCATTTTTTTAGATGAAATCGGGAATTTAAGCTTACCGCTACAGGCCAAGTTATTGAGCGTTTTACAAAACAGAACCGTTACCCGTTTAGGCGAGAGTAAAGAACGCAAAGTAAACGTGCGCTTAATTACGGCTACCAATATGCCGCTTGATGAAATGGTAGCTAAAAATACTTTCAGGCAGGATTTATTGTTCAGGATTAACACCGTTGAATTATTACTACCTCCTCTACGCAAACGCGGAGAAGATATTTTATTGCTGGCCAATCATTTTATGCAGGTTTTCAGTTCTAAATACCACAAAGAAATCCGTAATTTAAGTGCTAAGGCACAAGAGGTACTACTCAATTATAAATGGCCGGGTAATGTACGTGAGCTGCAACATGTTTTAGAACGTGCAGTAATTATGAGCGATGGTTCCGAAATTTCTGAAGCCGATTTGCAATTAAGTCCGCAGCGTTTTGCCCAGAACAATACTTTACCTGATGAAATGGCCTTAGAAGATATGGAGAAAATGATGGTGCAGAAAGCTATCGACAAACATAAAGGCAATATATCAAAAGCAGCTGCCGAGCTGGGGCTAACCCGTGCTGCGCTGTACAGGAGAATTGAGAAATTTGGAATCTGAGAGAGGTTTGAGGTATAAGGTAAAAGGTGTATGGTTAACGAACTCCAAGCCCTAAACCTTAAGCCTTAAGCCTTAAACCTTAAAATATGTTCTACAAACGCTTTACCTTTCGTTTAATATTCCGCTTACTGGTAATTAACCTGCTGGGCTACCTATTGTATTATCTCATCAGCAATACCCAGCTTTGGTTTACCATTGCCGGCACAGCATTTTTACTGCTGGGCGCAATTATTTCGCTTTATTACTACATAAACGAAATCCGTTCAGATATTAAACGATTCATACTGGCGGTAAAAACGCGCGATCATACCTTAAATTTTAAAAACAAAGCTACAAAAGGCAGTTTCCCGGAATTATACGAGTCTTTTGGCGAAATCCTGCAGGTACATAAACAGATCAGGCTCGAACAGGAAGCCATGTTTCAACTGATTAAAACCATACTGGAACAAGTGCCCGTGGGGGTAATCGTGATCAACAATACGGAAACGGCCGAAGAAAGCGAGGAAATTGCCTTTTTTAACCAGGCCGCATCCAACCTCCTGGGCATACCGGCCTATAAATACTGGCATAGATTAAAACAGCACTTACCCGCTTTTGCCAGCGAAATAGCGCAAATTTTACAGGGTGGTAAGCGGTTTTTAGAGTTAAAGATTCAGGATAAGCTCATCCAGCTTTCAACCGAAGTTATCCCGCTAAATCTATACGGTAAAAACTATACCATCATCAGTTTCCAAAATATAAAAGATGAAATTGAGCAGAAGGAAACCGAAGCCTGGAACCGCTTAATCGGGGTTATTTCGCACGAAATTCTCAATTCTATTACCCCTATTAGTTCTTTATCCGACACCATTAACAGCATGGTAAGCGATAAAGAAAACCTCGATGTATCTGAAATGGATGACCTTAAAACGGCCTTGCAAACCATTAAAAGGCGTTCTGCCGGTTTGCTCGATTTCGTAAAAGACTACCGTTTAATTGCCGAACTGCCCACACCAAACCTCGAATCGCACACCATTGGTGAAATCCTGAAGCACATTAAAGTGTTGATGCAACCTTTTGCCCGTGTTAAAAATGTGGTTTTAGATGTAGAACAAACTTCTTCTAAAATTACAGTCCAGCTCGATTTAAAATTAATAGAACAAGTGCTCATTAACCTGATTACCAATAGCATTTATTCGGTTGAAGAAAAGGAAAACCCACAAATTTCAGTTAGCTACAGATTAGAGCACACCAAATTGTATATCGATGTAAGCGATAATGGAAAAGGTATTGAGGCGGCAGATCTCGAAAAAATATTTGTGCCGTTTTATACCACGCGGAAAAATGGTTCGGGTATTGGCCTTACCATTAGCCGCAACATCATGAAAATGCACCGCGGCAGTATCGAAGTGGTATCTGAGCCGGATAAACTGACCACTTTTTCGCTGGTATTCAATTACATTTAACAGCCTATATCCAATTAAAAACCTGAAAGATCTGCCTGAGTTAAATCATCTGAATGTTTGTAACTTAAAAATTCAAAACAAAAATGGTTTTGATTGTCTTCTATTAGTATAGATACATTAAATACAAGCATGAAGACAGTTATAATATCGAACAGACTACCCGTTAAAATTATTGAAGAAAATGGTCATTACACCTTTATACCCAGCGAAGGCGGCTTAGCCACAGGCCTGGGTGACGTTTACCAGTCAGGTAATTCGGTGTGGATTGGCTGGCCCGGAATTGATGTGCCCGAAGAAAGGCAACAGGAAGTAACCGACAAACTTGCCAAACTTAACCTTTACCCCGTTTTTTTAACCCAGGATGAAATTAACCTCTACTACGAAGGCTTCTCAAACGAAGTTTTATGGCCGGTTTTTCACTACCTGGTTACCTACGCGCATTACGAGCAAAGCTATTGGGATTGCTATCAATCAGTTAATCAAAAATTTGCCAGTGCCGCTTTAAAAGTACTGCACAAAAAAGATAAAATATGGATACAGGATTACCAGCTATTACTTTTACCTGGGATATTACGCAGTGAGCTGCCACAATCAACTATTGGTTTTTTTCAGCATATCCCCTTCCCTTCATACGAAATTTTCAGGCTCATTCCCTGGCGCGATGAGCTGTTAAATGGAGTGCTTGGTGCCGATTTGGTGGGTTTCCATACCTACGATGATGTACGCCACTTTTTAAGCACCGCCACGCGCTTACTCCCGGTAAACTCATCAGCCAATGTTTTAAACAGCAATGAAAGGCAAATTGTCGTTGAAGCTTTCCCCATGGGGATTGATTTTGATAAATTTTCCGGACTTACCGCACGTGATGAAGTACAAAAAGAAATGGAATACTTTCGTAAGGGTAAAGAAGGTTTAAAACTCATTCTTTCTATCGACAGGCTCGACTACAGCAAAGGAATTTTGGAACGTTTAAAAGCACTCGAGCTCCTTTTGCAACTACACCCCGAATATATTGGCAAAATAGAACTGTATATGGTGGTCGTTCCCTCGCGAGATACCGTTCCACAATACCGCGATTTAAAAGAACAGATTGATCAGTTTGTAGGCAATCTGAATGCACGCTACCGGTCCATTAACTGGATTCCGGTTAATTATTTTTACCGCTCTTTCCCTATCGAAGTACTATCGGCCCTATATTCAGCAGCCGATATTTGCCTGGTTACGCCCATGCGCGATGGCATGAACCTGGTAAGCAAAGAATACGTGGCCAGCAGGCAAAACAATGATGGCGTGCTCATTCTGAGCGAAATGGCCGGCGCCTCTAAAGAATTAACTGATGCAGTAATTGTAAACCCCAACAACGTAGGCGACATTATGGAAGCCATTGTTCTTGCCCTGAAAATGCCGCTTGAAGAGCAGCAAAGCCGCATGAAAGCCATGCGTGGCATTGTAGAAAAGTTTAACGTGAAACACTGGGTCAACAATTTTATTTTAAGACTAAACGAAGTGAAAGATTCTCAACAATCCTTATTAACCAAACATGCCGTAAACCTGATTAATGAAAATATTACCCGGCATTACCAGCAAAGCACTAACCGCGTTTTATTTCTGGATTACGACGGAACCCTGGTTGATTTTACCGGAAACATCGATGATGCATCGCCAGATGAGGAATTGTACGCACTGATTAAAAAACTAACGGAAGACGAAAGCAATCAGGTGGTGATTATTAGTGGCAGAAGAAATGAAACACTCGAAAAATGGTTTGGTCACCTAAAGGTTGATATGATTGCCGAACATGGTGCCTGGCAGAAAACAAATGGCGAAAAATGGAATTGCCTGCCCCTATTAACCGACCAATGGAAACAGGAAATGAAAACTATTCTGGAGACTTACACCGACCGTACTCCGGGTTCGTTTATTGAAGAAAAAAGTTATTCATTGGTATGGCATTACCGCAAAGCGGATGAAGGCCTGGGCGAGTTAAGGGCAAATGAAATTGTAAGTCATTTAAGGATTTTGGCTGCCGACAAAGGTTTGCAACTGATGCCGGGCAACAAAGTTATTGAGTTTAAAAACATGGAAGTAAACAAAGGAAAGGCTGCCTTAAACTGGCTTTACGATAAACATCCTGATTTTATACTGGCCCTGGGCGATGACCATACAGACGAAGATATTTTTAAGGCATTACCTAATGATGCTTTTACCATTAAGGTTGGCAATAATATTTCGGAAGCAAAATATTACCTGAATGATTATAAAGAGGTGAGAAAACTGTTATGGAGCCTGGTTAAGGAAGAATTTGCGGAAAGGAGTTAATCTAGTCGGTCGGTGAGACACCCGACCGATAGGATTGCTCATGCGTTGGTCGGGATTTATAATCCCGGCCTTTCGAACTGTGGATTTTTAATCCACACGCTTATAAAAAGTCGCATTCTAAGTAAATCTGTTTAGCTAATCCAATATCCAACCCGTCATTCCCGTGAAAACGGGAATCTTAAAGCGAAATACAGGCAGCAATAAAGTGTGTGAGGATTCCCATCCGATGACTATCGGATCAAGCTCAGAATGACGATCAAAGAAAACAAAGGATGTTAAGCTGTTTTTTTCGGTCGGTGAGGCACCGACCGATAGGAATCCAATATACGATCCGTTATTCCCGTGAAAACGGGAATCTTAAAGCGAAATAATGGCATAGCTGAAACATTAGGATTCCCAGTCAAGCTGGGAATGACGATCAACGAAAATGAACTTCTTGCGAATGTCGTTTTTTTTTAATCCACACCTACAAAAATATAGGTCTATCCAGTTTAATGGCAATGCGGTATGCAGCATTCATTAAACCAACATGGCTATAAGCCTGCGGAAAGTTTCCCCACTGACTCCCTGTTTTGGCATCAACATCCTCACTGAAAAGTAAGAGGTGATTGCAATATTTAATGATGTTTTCGAATTCTTTAATGGCTTCATCGGTACGCCCCACACAGGCCAATGCCTCCACATACCAGAAAGCGCAGATTAAAAAAGTAGTTTTTGGTTTCCCAAAATCATCAGCATGCAGATACCGATAAAATAAACCATCCTCGGTTTTAAGCTCTGCTTCCAGTGCTTTTAAATGATCTTTGGCCTTATCAGATGCCGGATCGAGGTAATTCATCATAATCAACTGCAACGTACTCGCATCCAAATGCCTGCTACCCACAGCATTGGTATATACTCTCCTTTCCGGATCGTAACAGGCTTCGATATGTGCTGCAGCTTTATCAATCAAAACCTGAGCGCGGTATTCAAAGTTCTTGTTTCCAATTGTTTTAGCCATTTTTAATGCGGCCTGTGCCCCTGCCCATTGAAAAAGATTGCTGTAACAATGCACATTAGCAATATTCCTGAACTCCCATATTCCGGCATCCTTTTCATCAATGGTACTTTCAATTTTAGATAAAACACTTTCTATCCATTTTACTGAATCGCTCCGCTCCGAAAACACAAAGCGGTGATCGGTATATAGCGGCAGCATCGAAATTAAAACCTGACCATAAATATCATTCTGAATGTGTTCATAAGCCTGATTTCCAATCCTGATTGGTTGCTCGCCCCGATATCCCACTAAATGATCTAGAGTATTTTCGGTAATTTTTCTTTCGCCCGCAATGCCGTACAAAGGTTGATAGCGGGTATCTTCTGCATGCGAAATATCAGAGAGGTAATTGAAATACTTTTCCATCTCTTCAAAGTGACCAATGTGATTGAGTGAAGTGAGCACATAGTGCGAATCGCGCAGCCAGCAATAGCGGTAATCCCAGTTGCGTGTACTACCGGGCGATTCGGGTAAACTGGTGGTACTGGCAGCAATAATTGCACCTGTATCCTCATACTGGTGAATTTTAAGCACCAATGCCGAGCGGATTACAAAAGGCTGGTAAAAACCTGCTATTGAAGAATGTTTAATCCACAAGCGCCAATAGGCAATCGTTTCGCGAAGGAAATTTTCTGAAGTACTTACAATCGGAGCTTCGAGGTTTTGGCCATAGGTCATTACCAGGTATTTAGTTTCGTTCAGCACAAATGCTTTTTCATCGATAATATAAGTCAACGAAACATTGGTACTCAAACGGATATTTTCATCGCAACCTAAATAATCGATATGGTTACTGCCGCGACTTACAGTCATTACATTTTTGCCGTAATTGCATACCGGCTTACACTTAATGCTGATCCTCGGATTTCCTTCCAGCGGTTCAATTTTTCGGATTAGCATTAAGGGTTTAAAATACCTTTCGTAAAGGTGAAAACGGGGGGCAAAATCGGTTACCCGGTAAGTACCATCTTCGGCAGTAATTTCGGTTCTCAGTACATTCGTATTTTCTACATAGTACTGGTTTGAAGAAAATTCGCCTTGTGGCCTGATAGAAAACTCGCCTCCTTTTTGTTTATCCAATAAACTCCCAAAAACAAATGAACTATCGAAACGTGGCCAGCATAGCCATGATATATCGGTGTTTTTATTTACGTGGGCTAAAAAAGCGCAATTTCCTATTATTCCGGTTTGATATAAATGCTGTTCGGGCATAAGCTGTTTTTATGTGTTTATAAATTAACAAGCCTGTACCCAAAATGTTGGCAGGAATGTAAAAAACCTATCCCAACAGCATTTAAATACAAAATAAAAAGCCAGCCTAGGTAAACTAAACTGGCCTATAGTTAATGATAATGATTGCTAAATTACAGTTCCACTAGGCAAAGCCACTCCTTTTTTAATTACCACTATACCATCTTTAACGGCATAGAGTTCAAAGTCGCCATCTTCCAAATGATCGCCGCCATTAATTTTCACATCGTTACCAATACGGCAGTTTTTGTCGATAATGGCATTGTTAATGTAACACCTGTCACCAATACCAATCAGCGAATTTCCTTTGCTTGTTTCTTCCTGTATTTCTTCGAAAGTCTGGTACCTGTCGCTACCCATAATGTAAGAATTGGTAATAACCGTATTCTTCCCTATTCTTGCCCTGATACCCAAAACGGCATGTTCTACCTTACTCGCCTGTACAATACAGCCTTCGGCAATAATGGCCTTATTTAAAGTGGTACCCGAAATTTTAGAAGGCGGTAACATCCGTGCCCTGGTAAAAATAGCGTGGTTACTATCGAACATGTTAAATTTCGGAATTTCGTCTGTAAGACCCAGATTGGCCTCAAAAAACGACGAAATGTTACCGATATCAGTCCAATAGCCTTCATATTGATAGCTTAAAACCCTGCTTTGGGTAATGGCACGCGGTAAAATTTCTTTACCAAAATCTTTCTCCTCTTCGTTTTCGTTTAAGATATTGATAAGATATTCGCGGTTGAATACATAAATACCCATCGATGCCAGAAAATTACGGCCTTCACCCTGCATCTCCTCACCAGTATCCGAAATCCAATCTTCCAATCCGGTTTTTGGTTTTTCGATAAAAGAGGTAATCATATTTTCTTCATCGGTTTTCAAAATACCGAAATCGGTAGCATCTTTGGCTGTAACCGGAATGGTGGCAATGGTAATTTCTGCTTCAGCTTCAATGTGCTTTTCAATCATATCTTTAAAATCCATCTGGTACAACTGATCGCCCGAAAGGATTAAAATATAATCAAACTCATGTGAAACAATGTGGTGCATGCACTGACGTACCGCATCGGCAGTACCCTGAAACCAGCCTGCATTTTGTACCGTTTGCTCTGCTGCCAGAATATCAACAAAAGCCTTACTGAAATGACTAAAGTGATAGGTATTCTTAATGTGCTTATTTAACGATGCCGAATTAAACTGCGTAAGTACAAACATACGGTGGATGCCCGAGTTAAGGCAGTTAGAAATCGGAATGTCTACCAACCGGTACTTCCCTGCAATTGGAACTGCCGGTTTAGAACGTGTTTGTGTAAGTGGCGATAATCTAGAGCCCTGGCCACCGCCAAGGATAACGCCTAAAACTTTGTCAGTCATGTTTAAGCTTAATTTAATAATTGGTACAATTCTATATAATTTAATGCCGCATTATCCCACGAGTGGTCTAGCTTCATCATTGTTTTACGCACTGCTTTAAAAGCCTTTTTATTGTTATACAGTTCTACTGCGCGGTTAATGGCGTGAGTAACATCCCAAATACTGGTTTGGTCGTGGCAAATACCAAAACCTCCATCGCCAATATCAATCACGGTATCTTTTAACCCACCTATACGCCGTACCATGGGCACTGTACCATACCTTAAAGCATACAGCTGGTTTAAACCACAGGGCTCAACACGCGAAGGCATAATCAGGAAATCGGCACCGGCATAAATTTCGTGCGAAACCTGCTCGTTATAGCCGATATAAGCATTATACTTACCCGGAAAAATATCTTTTAACTGGTTTAAACGCCCTTCCACCCAATTATCACCCGATCCTAAAACCAATATATTGATGTTATCGCCATGCTGCTGCAAAGCTGTATAAAATATATCTGGCAGCAAATCGGCTCCTTTTTCGTCAACCAGCCGACCAATAAAAGTAAAGAGGGGTTTAGACGCATCTAACTGAAAAACATTGCACAGGGCAGTTTTGTTTGCCTGCTTACCAGCTTCAACGGTCTTTATATTGTAACCTTTGCCCAACATTGGGTCGGTTTCCGGATTCCAGACTTCACTGTCAATACCATTTAAAATCCCTACCGATTTCCAGCGCTCCTGTCTCAACAAACTTTCTAAGCCACGGGCATTGTTCATCATCTCTTCCAGATAGCTTGGCGAAACTGTAGTTACGCGCCACGCACATTTTATGGCCGATGCCAAAGGGTTTATGGCATCATCCCAGCCCAGTAAACCACCTTTCCATAAATCGAAGGCCGGCAAATAGTATAATTTATCCCAGCCAAACTGCCCCTGGTATTGGGCGTTGTGAATGGTTAAAACTGTAGGTACGTGTTTAATGCTTTCGTATTTTAAACAATTGGATGCCATGAAAGGGATTAAACCCGTATGGTGATCGTGACAATGGATTACATCCGGGCGGTGTTCCCATTGAGCAATCCAATCTAAAGTAGCAATCTGAAAAGCGACAAAGCGTTCGGTATCATCGCCATAGCCGTAAACATTGGGTCTGTCGGTAAGCCCTTTAATATGAATTACATAAACATCGAACCCCAGTTTATTAGTTCTTTCTTTTAATATACGGTATTGAAAATGGTGGTTGCCATAGTTAGACCAGGCATCGTAAGTGACTTCGAACTCGCTTTCGCGAATGAATTTTGTGTCGTACGCCGGAACAACCACCTTGGCAATGTGACCTAATTTATTTTGATACTTGGGCAATGCCCCTACTACATCGGCTAAACCACCAACTTTTGCAACAGGGTAACACTCGGCACTTATATGTATAATTTCCATCAAATATTTGGTGTAGATAACCTAAGTAAGTTACTAATTGTTTTGAGCATTGCAAATAATGTAAATTATATTTTTAGGTGAATATTCGGAGCTCAGGTATCTCCTGTTTAGTGCATTTATTTTCGCACTGAAAGGCAGTATTTTAGCTGATTTCCCATAACTACGCAAAAGTACGCAAGCATGTTTCGCGTTAAAAAAAGGAAGTATTAGAAAGCGGTTTAAACAGCAGTAAATGCGGAGTGGTGGTAATAAAAATCAGGGATTTAATCTGCGATGATCATATTTAATCTGCGGGAGAATTTATGATTGTTCCCCGTGGATTGCGCTGATACATGCAGATGCAAGGAACAAAAAAAACCGCCTGGCTCGCCCATGCGGTTTTAACAACAAAACAAATATATTTTTGGTTCAAAAATAACTTAATACTCTTCCGCTAAATTTTCGTAAAAATCGCGGATAGGTTGAAACTGGGGGTGCAAGGAAACCACATCGCCAAACACCAATAAGGCTGGTGCAGTGATTTTTTTATCCTCAACAATTTCGGCAATGGTATCAACAATACCTACTGCAATTTTCTCTTGCGGCGTCGATCCATTCTGGATTACAGCTACCGGTAAAAGATTTTTGCTTTCGGCCTGAAATATGGCCGCAATTTCTTTTACTTTCTCAATTCCGTTTAAAACCACAATGGTAGCTTTGGTTTTGGCTGCGATGTATAAATCTTCTGAAATTTCGCCCCTGGAGTTGGTTCCGGTTACTGCCCAGAAGCTTTCGCTCAGGTCTTTATAAATCATCGGGATCTTTTGTAAACTTGGTGCACCTGTAGCACTCGAAATACCCGGGATAATTTCAGTTGGAATGCTGTAAGATTCGGCTGCATCAATTTCCTCGTAACCTTTGGCAAAGAAAAACGGGTCGCCGCTTTTTAAACGCACCACGTGACCGTAGTTTAAAGCATAATCAACAATCAGTTTATTTACCGCCTCTTGCGAGAAATCTTCATCATCACTGCGTTTACCCACATAAACTTTTGGAATACCATCTGGCGCATGACATAGTAAAGCTTCGTTCACATTTGCATCGTACAAAACAACATCAGCTGTTTTTAATGCTTTAACACCTTTTAAACTAAATAAATCCGGGTCGCCAGGACCTGCACCTATTAAAGTAATTCGTGGTTCAATGTTCGCTTTTTCTACTTTATTTAAAATCATAACACCAAATTTATGCTGGTTCACATTCGTTAATTATTACAAATATATAAAGTCTATAGGAATTGTAGTAATTTATTTTAAAATAATTTTTCGTGTCATGCTGAACGAAGTGAAGAATCTCTAAAAACGAAGCACCTCCCTCGAAAAAAGTCTTCAAATTCGCAACATGCTATTAGCTTAGGAACTTCATTGGTTGATACTACGATAGATCCTGAAACAAGTTCAGGATGACGATTTGTATTCAGGATGACAAACAAAAAGAAAAATACCTCCGTGTTTTCTGCACATCCGTGGCAAAATAATAGTGCTGTCAGATATTACTATCTAACAGTACAAGAAATTGAGGAAATAAGGTCAGATGGGAACATCTGACCTCACAGTAGGCTACAGAGTAGTCATTTAAATAAACTTATTTACAGTTCACTTCTGTAAAAATAAATTTTCCGGCTTCGTAATTAATCGGTTTTCCTTTTACAAAATAAGAACGGCCCAGTGTGGTTTCAATCTGCCCTACTCCCATAATCAGTTTACCATCTTTTTTTAAGAAAGCCAGCGGATTGGTAAATACCCGGGTGCTATCTTTCCCAGTATTAAAGCGATAATCTACATATAAGGTATCGCCACTAAATTTACCGTCAATTTTACCGTTATTCTGCGGTTTATTGGCGTACTTAATCAATAATGAACCAGCTACCTTACCCGAAGCCATTGTTTGAACAATAATGGCTGCACTATCTTTTTCAAATGCTGCTGCATAACAGTTTTGGTTAATCAATGAATCCTTTTTTTCGGCTTCGGCCTTCTTTTCGGATGAGTTACAGGCAAAAACAAATGGGATAACAGTAAATGCGAGATACAAAAGATTTCTTTTCATATTGTTTGCGATTAAATTTTCTGATAATAATGTAAGAATAAGATGAAAAGTTTTAATTATTTCCACAATGAAAATACGATTAATAGCTAAATAAAACAATCGTTTATTAATGAAAAGCGGGGCTACCGTAAAACGATGCCCCGCTGAAATTGCTTTCACACTATACCTTTCGGCATAGCGTCTTCATCTTATATTTGGTTGTGGTTTTGCCGGATTTTTATATCATTCATCCACCTCACATCACCCTTTATTTTATTCTACTGCCGCCCTGAACATCAAAGCACCCACGGTTAAATTGGTACGGCTATCAACCAAAATGGCTGAGCCATTGGCCCGATTATCATCATAAAGATCAAAAGCCAAAGCATCTGCTGTTTTAACAATTACGCGACCTATATCGTTCAGTTTAAATTCATCAGCAGCATGTTTTTCAAGCGTATTGATATCTACTTTGTGCAGAATTTCGCTGATTTTGCACTTGGTTACCTTACTGTTATGCTGAATGTTATACATAATCGAGGTATCCAGCGCACGTGCATCCATCCAGCATAAATCGGCTTCAATCAGTTTCGATTCCTGTGGCAATGCAGCAGCATTAACAATAGTATCGCCACGACTAATGTCTACATCATCTTTCAGGTGGATAATTACTGATTCGCCCGCGTGTGCAGCATCCAGTTCTTCATCAAAAAATTCGATTTTCTCAATAGTTGAGCTTGCTCCTGAAGGCAATACATTTACTTTATCGTTCAGGTTAAAAGTTCCGCTCAATACACGGCCTGCATAGCCGCGGTAATCGTGCAACTCGTCGGTTTGTGGGCGTACTACCCATTGAACCGGCATGCGTGCCAGTTGCGAACGGTCTAAATGATCGGTATCTACCTGCTCTAAGAAATGTAATAAACTTTCGCCTTCGTACCACTCCATATTACCAGAGTTTTGCACCACGTTATCGCCTTTTAAGGCACTAACCGGAATATAAGTTACGTCTTCCAGCTTAAGCTGCTGAGCCAGTACTTTATATTTTTCGATGATGGAATTATAAACCGTTTCGCTATAATCAACCATATCCATTTTATTGATACAAACTACAACATGCTTAATACCCAGTAACGAAACAATGTACGAGTGACGAATCGTTTGCTCTACTACGCTGTTCCGGGCATCGATTAAAATAATGGCCAGATTAGCGGTTGATGCACCGGTAACCATGTTGCGGGTGTACTGAATGTGCCCCGGAGTATCGGCTATAATGAATTTACGTTTTTCGGTTTGAAAGTATTTGTAAGCCACATCAATGGTAATGCCCTGCTCGCGTTCTGCCCTTAAACCATCGGTTAAAATAGCCAGGTCAATAGTTCCGTCGTCATTTTTACGGTTCGAGCTTTGTAAAGCTTCCAGCTGATCGGCTAAAATAGAATCTGTATCGTATAACAAACGGCCAATTAAGGTACTTTTACCATCATCTACACTGCCTGCTGTAAAGAATTTTAATATGTTCATGTTTTTAAGTATTAAGATAAAGTATCAAGTATCAAGACATATTGAAGTCTATCACATTCAACTCAAACTTATTTCGATTTAGAAGATTTGTATTTATAATTTGCATCCAGTCTTGATACTAAATACTTTCTACTTCTTAAAAATATCCTCCCTTTTTCCTGTCTTCCATTGCTGCTTCCGAAACTTTATCGTCTAAACGGGCGCCACGCTCTGAAATTTTAGATGCGCTGATTTCAGCAATAATATCGTCAATCAGTGTTGCTTCCGACTCAACCGCAGCGGTACAAGACATATCGCCAACGGTACGGAAACGCACTTGCTTGCGGAATACAACATCTTCATCGTCCATATTTAAAAACGGCGATGCAGCCATTAGCTGTCCGTTACGGGTAATTACATCGCGCTCATGCGAGAAGTAAATGCTTGGCAATTCGATTTTTTCGCGACGGATATAGTTCCAAACATCAAGCTCAGTCCAGTTGCTGATCGGGAATACGCGAATGTTTTCGCCTTTATGGATTTTACCGTTATAAATGTTCCAAAGTTCTGGTCGTTGACGTTTAGGGTCCCACTGGCCAAACTCATCGCGAACGGAGAAAATACGTTCCTTTGCACGTGCTTTTTCTTCATCCCTGCGCGCACCTCCTATACAGGCATCGAACTGGTGTTTGGCAATAGTATCTAATAAGGTTACGGTTTGCAAAGCATTTCTGCTTGCGTTTTTACCCGTTTGCTCTACCACTTTACCTTGATCAATAGATTCCTGAACAGAGCCAATAATGAGTTTTTCGCCAATTCTTTCTACCATTTTATCACGGTAGGTAATGGTTTCTTCAAAATTATGTCCGGTATCGATGTGTACCAATGGAAAAGGGAATTTACCCGGGCGGAAAGCTTTTTCAGCTAAACGTACTAAGGTAATCGAGTCTTTCCCACCAGAAAACAATAAGGCTGGCTTCTCAAACTGCCCTGCAACCTCACGTAAAATGTGAATGGCCTCTGCCTCCAGTTCATCTAAATAATCAAAATTATATGTACTCATTATAATATGTTGAAATGATTGATTGTTGAAATGTTGGAAGGTTGCCTGCCAGCGCTGTTCCTTTTTTCAACTGCTTATATTTGTTTTTTGTGTTGTTAAATTATTGCAAAGTTTAATGTTGTAAAGTTGAAACGTTTTCGTTCCATTTTACAAGCTCACTTCTTACTTAGCTACTTCACTTCCGCCTCAGTTGCGTGTAAACCACATTCTTTTTTGCTTTGGTCTTCCCACCACCATCTTCCGGCCCTGAAATCTTCGCCTGGTTGTACGGCCCTTGTACACGGAGCGCAACCGATACTCGGAAAACCTTTGTCGTGCAGGGTATTGTAAACAATGTTGTTCTCTTTAATATAGGCTTTAACATCATCTAAAGTCCAGTCGAAAATCGGGTGGAATTTAACGAGCTGGTTACCTTCATCCCATTCTACATCGTGCATATCTTCGCGATTGGCACTTTGATCGGCCCTGATACCTGTAATCCAGATTTCGTTATCTTTTAAGGCTCTTTTTAAAGGTTCTATTTTACGAATGTAGCAGCACTCTTTCCTGTTTTCAACCGATTCGTAAAAACTGCTCGGACCTTTACTGTTTACCATATCCTGTAAAAGTTCATTTTGCGGATAATAGGCATAAATAGGCTTGTTATAGATCTCGAGTGTACGGTTCCACACGTAATAGGTTTCGGGGAATAAGCGCCCTGTTTCTAAAGTAAAAACCTTGATTGGAATATTATTGGCAAAAATAAGGTGTGTAATGGCCTGATCTTCCCATCCAAAACTGGTTGAAAAAATAATGCGATCTGCATAACGATCGGCTAAAAATCTTAATTTTTCAATGGTATTTAAGCCTTTTAGTGCTTCTTTTATCTCTTCTACACGTTCCATCACTAAATTAATTTTAAAATAAACATAATTACACTGCGCAAGCTTACCAGCATTACAATAATACCAACGGCAACCATAATGGTCTTCGCCGAAATTTTGTTGGATACTTTTGCAGCAATTGGCGATGCAATTGCACTACCAATAATTAAACCTAAAACAGCTTCCCAGTGTTTACCACCCAACATGGTAAAAAAGGTTAGCGAGCTGAGTGTGGCAATAAAGAAACGGCTGATTTTTACTGTGCCTAAAGAAAACAATGGGTGCCTGCCACCGGCAATTAAACTCGAAAGTACAATTGACCCCCAGCCACCACCGAAAGCAGCATCGATAAAACCGCCTCCGAAGCCCAGTAAACCAATTTTTTTAATTTTCTGATCTGCTTTTTTTCGCTTGATATTAAAGGCTTTCATTAAAATAATCCCCCCTAAAAACAAGGTATATACGGCTACGATTGGTTTAACATAAGCGCTATAATGCTCTAAAGATGATAAAATATAAGCACCTAACACCGCACCAACAATGGCAGGCAGGATTAATATTTTAAACAGTTTCCAGTTTACATTGCCCATGCGGTAATGCATCCAGCCGGCAATTCCGTTGCTCATTACTTCCGAAATGTGGATAGCCATACTGGCCGAAGCCGGAGGTAAACCCATAGCCAGCGAGAAAGAGGCCGTGGTTACACCATACGACATACCAATTGCCCCATCAATCAAGGCAAATACAAATCCTGCACCTAAAAACCAGTAGAACAAAGGATCAATATTGATCAGGAAAGCCTGAAACTCGGGCTCGGTATTCCATAATGAAAAGCCTATGGCCACGATTAATAAAACCGAAGCCACCCAGATTAACCATTTGATATTGCGCTCGGCAAAACTCTTTTTAGGGTTAATTAAGCTTTGGGTAACTTTATTCAGCTTTTTAACTTTTGCAGAGAAATCGCCGTTTAAGGTTTGGCGCAAAGCGCTCATGTTCTGTAAAGTTTCGTCCAGCTCAGCTGGTAGACCTTCATTCAGAATTTGTTTTAAACGTTTGGCTATAGTAGGCGATTTCCCATTGGTAGAAATCGCAATTTTTAAATCGCCTTTTTGAACGATAGAACCTAAATAAAAGTCGCAAAGTTCGGGTTTATCGGCCACATTGATCAGTAAACCTTTCTCGTTGGTTACTCTTCTGATCTCTTCGTTTAAAATATTGTTGTTTGTGGCCGCAAAAACGATATCGATATCCTGTAAATCAGAAACATCAAAACTTTTTTGCTTCACCTTAACCAACGGATAGTTAGCAATTAAGGTATAAACCTCAGGAGAGACAACTTCGGCTACAATGGTTATGTTAGCCTGGTGACTGTTGTTCACAATCGCCGTTAATTTTTCGAGGCCAATATTACCCGCACCAATTAATAATGTACGCAGCTTATTCAGCTTCACAAAAACCGGAAACAGCTGGTTACCTTTTTCCTGTTCAGAAAAATATTCTGCATTATTGGGTTGGTTAGGCAATACTTGCATATTGTTTAATGATGTTTTTAAATGACGGATGTAATGATACAACTTCTCCAAATATTAACAATGCCGGAGCCTTAATATTTTCGTGCTGCACTAAACTTTCTATAGTTTCTACCACCCCAACAACTAACTTTTCATCCTCTGCCGAGCCATTTTGCACCACAGCGGTCGGTAAGTTATGCTTTCCGGCAGCTTTAAAAATCTCTACAATTTTTGATAGTTTTTTAAGTCCCATCAACACCACTACCGTAGCATTCGATTGTGCTGCCTGGTAAATATCTGCCGATACCTCACCCGAAGTGGTTGTACCGGTAATTACCCAAAAACTTTCGCTCAAGCCACGGTGTGTAACCGGAATTTGTTGTAAACCTGGTACACCGATTGAACTCGAAATGCCTGGGATAACGCTTACCGGAATACTGTACGATGCCGCATAATCCAACTCTTCATATCCTCTGCCAAATACAAATGGATCGCCACCTTTTAAGCGCACCACGTGCCCATAGTTTAAAGCATAATCGATCATTAATTTATTGATTGTATCCTGCGGATAAGAATGCTCGCCTGAACGTTTACCTACATATACTTTAATGGCTTCTTCAGGCGCATGCTCCAATAAAGCTTCATTGGTTAATGCATCATACAACACCACATCTGCAGTTTGTAAAGCCTTTACCCCTTTTAAAGTTAACAAGTCAGGATCGCCTGGACCTGCACCCAGAAGGGTTATTTTTGATTCTTTATTTTGATTAACCATGTTTCTTTTTAATTATTGAATTTTGAATGACTGGATAAAGAGTTGTTTGGTGCGTGACGTTTAGCCTTGCAGTTCTCAAATCTATTGTCTCCAATCTCATTTTACCAATACAGCTCTTTTTTCCTTAATCTGATTTAAAAACTCACTGGCCTGTTCAAAATATTTTTGAGCGAATTCAGCACTTGGTTCGTTTTTATTGATTTGCAAAACCAAATCAGAAAAATTAGTAGTCAGGTTAAATTCGCCGGTTTCAACATAATGATTGTCAAACTCGCGGATTACGCCAACCTGCGTGCTGCTGTTTACGCCTTTATCTAACAATAGTGATTTGGCTGCACTTACAAACGTACTGTAGGTATGGTAAATCGCATCGGCGTAAGCACCTTTTTCTAAGTTTTGTTTTGCCCAGTCAAATTTCTCATCAGCTTCTAACAATAAAGTAGCAACCAAATCAATTACCACACCGGCACACTCGCCTACTCCGATTGCCGTAGCAAAAGGCTCTACGTGACCCCAGTCTACAAATTCTTCGGTTTGCAGGTTGGTTAAATCAGCCAGTGGCTTTAATAACTGATAAAAGTGATCTTTACCTTTTCTATCGTAATACTGGTGAAAATTCTCGTCAGCCAGGTTATTGGCTTTAAAATCGTTCAGAATGTAATGTAAAACGCTTGTTGCTCTTTTAGATGGCACCTTAATAACGCGTTCGGCCACACGACCAACACCATCACCAACCGTACCACCACCTAACATTACCTGTACAGCCGGTACCACTTTTCCTTCGGCTTTTACCGAACTGCCGTGAAAACCAATTTCGGCTAAACCATGCTGACCGCAAGAGTTCATACAACCACTGATTTTAATGTTGATGTTTTTCTCGTAAATCAACTCAGGGAAATCGGTATAAATTACCTCTTCCAAAACCTCGGCCAAAGTCATAGAGTTGGCAATACCTAAATTACAGGTATCTGTTCCGGGGCATGTAGTAATATCGGCAACACTATCGAAACCGGCAGTTGTAAAACCAATTTTATTTAAGGCAGCATATAAAGCAGGTAAAGCTTCTTTACGTACATACTTTAACAATAAACCCTGGTTTTGTGTAACCCTGATTTCGTCGGCGACATAAGGTCTGATAGCATCAACAAAGGCTCTTGCCCGATCTGTTTTAATATCGCCTACCTGTACTTTTACGTAAACCGAATAAAAACCAGCCTGTTTTTGTTCTACCACGTTAGTAGCCGACCAGTGTTTATAGTGGGTTTCATTTAATATCTCTACCGCCGGATAATCTTGCTCAGCTGGCAAAACAGGTTCAGCGATGGTATTTAAATCTATTTTAAAGCTTTTTACTTTATTGGCAACGCGCTCTTCGGCTACCAGGCGTAAAACCTCATCTAAACCTAGTTTTTGCACAAGATATTTTAAACGGGCTTTATTACGGTTGGTACGCTCGCCATAACGGTCGAAAACGCGGAGCACCGATTCGGTAAAAGGAATAATCTGATCTTCGTGTAAAAATTCGTGAACGGCACTGGCTAAAAAAGGTTGTGCACCTAAACCACCGGCAAACAAAACTTTAAAGCCACGTTCGCCCTGCTCGTTAATTTTTGGAATGAAACCTAAATCGTGAATGTAGCTAAATGCAGTGTCCTTATCACTCGAAGAGAATGAAATTTTAATTTTACGCCCCATTTCCTGACAGATCGGGTTACGCAAGAAGTATTTAAAAACAGCATGAGCATAGGGTGAAACATCAAATGGCTCATCTTTATCAATACCCGAATTTGGCGATGCTGTTACGTTACGCACCGTGTTACCACAAGCTTCGCGCAAGGTAATATCATCTTGCTCCAATTTAGCCCAAAGCTCCGGTGTGCGGTCTAAGCTCACATAGTGCAACTGAATATCCTGACGAGTAGTTAAGTGCAAATTGCCGCTTCCATACTCATCGGCAATATCGGCAATGCGCAATAGTTGCTTAAAAGTAACTTTTCCGAAAGGCAGTTTAATGCGGATCATTTGTACGCCTGGCTGTCTTTGTCCGTAAACACCGCGTGCTAAACGCAGGCTCCTAAACTTTTCGTCGTGGATGGTACCATCCCGAAAGGCTTTAATTTTATTCTCTAAATCGATAATGTCCTGCTCGACAATATTGTTTTCGAGTTCTGTTCTGAAAGTTTGCATATGTGTTGTTAGCTTTATTCAAAAAATGCTCCCCTTTACCGGGAAGCATCTAATATTTTATACTTAAATTATCTATAGGCTCCCTGTTACTGTTGTTTGCAACAATAGCGCATCATCCTGATAGCGGTTCTGTTAAGTATAAAATTTAGGTTCATCCGTCAAATATATAAAGTATATAGGAATAGTCGTAATTTTTCTTGAAAAAAATTACGATAGGGTGTTAATCTGTAAACGCTTAGCGACAGTTTTTTATTGATTTTAAGCCTTCATTATACTGCGCAATCGTTTGTTAAAATATTTTGATGAGTGAAAATTTATTTTTGAAGAATGTGCCTAGCATTTCATCGACTGAGTAAAGACTAAGCTGGTTGGTGATGACACCAACCAGTAGAATGATATAATTTCATCCCCCTACCCCCTTCAAAGGGGGAAAGATCAGCTTTAGATGAAAAGAAATACGTTATCGGTTGATATCTCCAGCGAAGATTCAAAAGTTTTTATTTCCCTTTGAGATAATCTCATCCCCCTTTGAAGGGCCGGGGGATGATTTTTTTCCCACCCCTCAATATAAGCCTGAATTGTCCGCTCCACGTTCTCAATATCATGCATTATCCCCTCATCATTAAAGCGTATGACTTGAAACCCCATTTTATTCAATGCGAGTTCCCTTTGCTTATCTTTCTCAAACTGCGTTTCCCATTCGTGAGTAAGTCCATCGACTTCTATTATTAATTTCAAATCTTTCGAAAGAAAATCTGCGATGTAATTTCCAATTGGTCGCTGCCTTAAAAAAGGATATCCTAACATTTTTTTATTCCGCAATAATTCACACCAGATTTTTACTTCTGCTTTCGTACCATCCTTTCGATTTGTGCGGGCAAAAGATTTCAGTTTAATGTTATAATTATTGTTGTTCATCTAATTAATTTACACAATTAGACCGGAAAATGATAACTATGCTTTTAATGAAATTAGTTTTTTCTTGGTTTACATCACCCGTTTCATCCCCCTGCCCCCATCAAAGGGGGAAAAGATCTGCTTAAATGATAGAAATACACTATCGGTTGGTTCCTCACCAAATTAAAGGGGCAATAAAAAAAGGTTGGTGCAGACACCAACCTTTCCACAATATGATTAAAATAATTTCTTACAATTTTTCGATTGCCAGTTTCAGCGTATCCTCACGGCTAATTACATCAGCAATGCTGGTTTCGCTTAAAACCTTCAGTGTAGCATCCCTTACATCGATAAATGCACTTCTGATTCCGCAGGTTTTTTCGTCCTCGCACTCATCGCATTTATGATAGAAGTTTAAACTCGCACACGGCACCATTGCTATAGGGCCATCGGTAACCCGCATGATGTGCACCAAAAGGATTTCTTCTGGCTTTTTATTCAGGCTGTAACCACCTCCGGCTCCTTTTTTACTGTATAAAAAGCCGGCGTTACGCAAATCGAGGAGAATTTGTTCCAGGAATTTTTTTGGGATATGCTCCTCCTCTGCAATTTTTGAGATTTGCATAGGTGGTTTATCTAAATTTTTACCAAGCGCAACAAGTGCCTTTATGGCGTATTTTGTTTTTTTCGACAGCATATTCGCACAAAGCTAATAAAAGAAAGTAAATTATTAAAATACGCCGTTCAGCAGGTTTTGGTTTTCAACCTGCAAGCAGTTTATCTTAAATTAGAAACTCAATCTTTTAGGATACAATTAATCAAAGAAGCGTAAAAATAATCCAAGTTGCAAACTGCAGGCAATTTATCTGCGTTTAAGCCCTACATTTAACTTATGCCTCCTATCAATTTGTAATGAAAAGAAAACTCAATATTATACCGCTCCTTATTGTAGCATTTATGTTTTTTGCCTTAAATGGCTACGTTTTATCGGGTCTGGGCACCTTAAATCAATCTACCTGGCTTAGCCCGGTTTTCTGGGTGTTTATAGTAGGTTTAACCTTTGCACTGTTTTATGCGATACAACAAATGCGCATACAGGGTATTAACCGATTTTTTCAGATTGTAAGTCACACTTTTCTGATCATTTTTACTGCAGAGGTTGTTTTCGCAATTGTTTTACTGTTGGGCGATGTGTATCGTTTCCTGTTCAGTGTAACCGGGAGCTTCAATGGCAATGGTTTTCATCTTTTAGCGCGCAGTAACAATTGGGTTTATTTTGCTTTTGCGATGTTTTGCTTAACCATTGCCCTGTTTGCTTACGGCATTACCCAGGGTAAATATGCATATAGGGTAATTAAACACACCTTGTATTTCGACGATTTGCCAAAGGCTTTCGATGGTTTTACTTTAACCCAAATTTCGGATGTGCACGCAGGCAGTTTTACCAACCCCAAAGCGGTACAAAAGGGTATTGATTTAATTAACGCACAAAAAAGCGATCTGTTTGTGTTCACTGGCGATCTGGTTAACAACGTTGCTTCTGAGATTGTCCCCTACATTGGTCATTTTTCGCAAATTAAAGCCCCATTCGGGCAATTTTCGGTTTTAGGTAATCACGATTACGGCGATTATGCAAAATGGCCCAGCGAAGCGGAAAAGATTAAAAATCTGGATCAGCTAAAAGCTTACCACAATACACTTGGTTTTAAACTACTGCTGGATGAACACGTAGAACTGCATAAAAACGGCGAAAAAATTATCCTGGCCGGAATAGAAAACTGGGGAATTGGTTTTGGCGAACGTGGCAATTTAAATAAAGCTTTGGCTAATACCGCTACAGATGATTTCAAAATTCTGTTATCGCACGATCCCTCGCACTGGGATGCACAGGTAAAGAATTATCCTTCCAACATACAATTGTCGCTGGCAGGCCATACCCACGGTATGCAGTTTGGTATTGAGGCTTTTGGCATTAAATGGAGTCCGGTGAAGTACCGCTATAAACATTGGGCCGGGATTAAAACCGAGAATGGCAGGTATTTAAATGTAAACCGGGGTTTTGGTTTCTTAGGCTTTTCCGGACGGATTGGGATCTGGCCGGAGGTTACAGTGATTGAGTTGAAGCGGAAGTAACACTTATTGTTTTTTACCACCTTAGAGCAACTAAGGATAAGAAATCGTCATTCCTAGAAGGCTTTTTATAAACGATCGTCATTTCGAGCGGCCCCGATAGCTATCCGGGGCAACGGAGTCGAAAAATCTGCTTAGATAGATTTCTCCGTTTCACTGCGTTTCAGTCGAAATGACGACCGTCTAATATGATTTTCTAATAATTAAGCGTATAGGTTACATTATACGTGCGGCCGCGACCAGCATAATAAAAGGTTTCAGGTTTAGCTAAAGCAGCATATAAAATTGATGAACGCTGACTCCAAACTGTCTGGTAATTTTTATTCAGCAGGTTTTGAACACCGATAGACAGGCTCCCGGTAAATACTTTAACCGAGCCCAATAAATCAACTGTAGTATATCCTTTAAGTTCGTATTCTTTTAAGTTAGTGGCAATTCCTTTCGAATCAAACGAGTGGAAAACCTGCGCTTTTAATCCAAATACTTTTCCGTTATAACCCAAATAACCTGCCAATTTAGACGGACTAGATACCGTTACATCCTGCAATGACCAGGTTCCGTCAGCATTTTGTTTCTGGGTTTTGATGTACAAACCGTTGGCACCAGCCTCGAAACCATTTTTCAGGTTTAACGATAATGAACCTTCAAGGCCAATATTTCTAACGTGCTCATCATACACTTCGATATTGAAAGTGCTGTTGGTTTTCACGTTTTTATCAGATAAAGCATAAAAAGCAGCAAGCTGAGCATTAAATACGCCTGTGCGATAGCGGTAACCGGCCTCATATTGATCAGTTTTAATACCCGTTAATGGAGAACTGCCCACATTGATCGAATTACCTAAATTCCAGTTGGTACCAGCCAAAGTATAAGTTCCCTGACCATAATATTTTGCTGGATCGGCCAGGTTAAATCCTTGCGAATAATTAAACCAGGCCTGTTGAGGAGCATTGATTTTAAACACCAAACCACCGTTGAGCAGATTTACATCGTAGTGGTTGCTTCCACCGGCAATTGTGGCAGCTGTACGGCCAACACCATAAGCCAAAGGCACAGCTGCTGCGATACCTACAAAATCGCCAACTTTTACAAACATGCGCTGCTGACGAACCCCACCCGATAGGGTTAAGAAATCGGCCAGTTTAAACTGTGCCTGTAAAAAACCAGATAAGCCATTTACCCTGAAATTCGGGTAGCGGGCAATAGTAGCAACTGTGGTATTGATTAATCCGCCCGATGTAGCAGCTTTTACACGATCATAAAGGGCTTGCTGCGCATTAAAATTCTCGTTATCGGCATCAATACCATAAGTAAGGTTTAATTTATTCCAGTCTTTATTTAATACCAGTTTTAAAGCACTGTAATTTGTATTTTGGATTGATGAACCACTATACAATACGCCTGGTATTGCAGCTTGCCCCGGAAAAGGGTGAAAACTAAACTGCTCATTTCTGGCAGCAGCCTGTACGTAAAGCGTTTGCCCACCTAAAATATCGCTGGCCTGATAATTCGCATTGATATTGGCACGGCTTGTTTTAGGATCAACATCCGATGAATAACCATTTCTCATCTCTAACAACGAAGCATTAGACAATAAGCCGGCATAATTGGTTCCTAAAAATAGGTCCTTGCTGCCACGGTAACCCGAATTGTAATATTGAGCGTTTACCGTTAACTTTTGATAATCAGTTAACTTAAATTCAGTACTACCAAAAAAATCGAACGACTGGTTGTACTGCAAATCGGTTTGGGTAATATCGGTAAAAATCTGTTTTCCATCGGCACCATAAGCCGCATTGTTTTTCTGGAATGCAATACCAATCCGGCCATTCCAGTCTTTGCTACCACCCGAAATGGCCTGCGCTACGCGAACATCGTGATCGCTTTTTTCTTTCAGTCCGCTACGTACACCCAATTGCGTGGTAAAACTTGGCTGACTGTCTTGTCCTTTTTTAGTAATGATATTGATGATACCACCCGTAGCACCGCCACCGTAAACAGCACTCGCACCCGATAACACCTCAATTCTTTCGATATTAAACGGATCAATTGATTCGAACTGACGGCTTACACCACGCGTACTGTTAAGTGATACCCCATCAATCATCACCAGGGCATCTCTGCCGCGCTGGTTCTGTCCGTAGTTGGTGCGGCCTTCGGGTCCGGCATCTAAACTCGGAATCAATTGTGCCAAAGCTTGTTTAAACGGTACTCCGGCCTTAACCTGCTCCTGTACTTTTGCGCCATCAACTACCCAAACCGTACCGGGTATTTCGCTAATTTTGGTTGGTTTACGGGCCGATACCACTACCACTTCCTGCATATTGGCAGTAGGGCTTAAATTAATAATTAAATTAAGGGTTTGCCCTTTAGCAAGGTTTACTTTTTGTAATACGGTAACATAACCCACATAACTAACCTGTAGCTGATGGGCACCTTCGGTTAGTGCAAGTTCGAAGCTGCCATCGGCACCAGTAGTTACCGCAGTATTTTTCCCCTGCGCTTTAATATTCGCACCGCTTAAGGGGGCTGTTTCGCCCACAACCTTACCGGTTATGGTCTGGGCTTTACCTGTAAGGATACATCCACAGATCAGGATTGCAATTAAGTATAGATTTTTCATTCAATGATTTATTTTTTCCGCAAAACAATCATTTTATTTGGATTAAATCCAAATAAAATGAAGCAAATATTTTAGAAAAACCTCATAAACTAGACTAAAATACCATCTTAACTCACTTATTAACAAATATTTAAAACTATTTTAAATATTATTTTTAATCAATCTAAATAAAAATATACCTTAGCAGTCGAGATTATAGTCTACAATACACGCTTATTTTAAGTACCCAACTAACCAATTTATCAGTAAAAAAATTACCGGCTTTTAAGCCTGGTACTGTAATACCTAATTGACCTTAAATGATTTTGAAAAATTGAAAAACTAATGTTTACATCAGCCCTAGAAAAACCCGAATTATTAGATTTCCTTACCGAAAGTCCGGCCAGGGAAATCTTTCACCACGAAAACGAAGCAGAATACCTGCATGCTGTCGGCAAAGTTACCCAGGCGGTAAAAAAATTCCTGAACCACAACCAACAGCCCTTTAGTGGGGTATCGCCAGCCCAACTGAAGCCTTTGTTCGATGCCATTGAGTTTGAAAAAACCCACGACAACTACGATGCGCTACTGAAAGAAGTAGAACAGTTGTACACCAATCATGCTGTTGCTTTCCATCATCCGGCCTACATTGCGCACTTAAATTGCCCTATTGTTATTCCGGCCGTTGCCGCCGAAGTAATGATTTCGGCCATCAACTCCTCCATTGATACCTGGGACCAAAGCGCCGGCGGTACCTTAATTGAACAAAAACTAATTGAATGGACCTGCGACCAAATTGGCTACAGCAAAAAAGCTGATGGTATTTTTACCAGTGGCGGTACGCAGAGTAATTTAATGGGGCTTTTACTGGCCCGCGATCATTATGCCATCACAGCGCTGAATCACAACATTAAAGTGAATGGCTTACCTGCAGAAGCATCACGTTTCAGGATTTTTGTTTCCGAAAAAGCACATTTCAGCATCCAGAAGAATGCTTCCCTATTAGGTCTGGGCGAAAAAGCGGTGATCAAAATTAAAACCGACCGTAGTTTCAGGATGAATACGGTACTGCTTGAAGATGCCATAAAACGAGAACTGGCACAGGGCAACATCCCGATTGCCATAGTTGGCACAGCAGGCACTACCGATTTTGGAAATGTAGACCCATTGAAAGAACTGGCAACGCTTAGCCAGAAATACAATACCTGGTTCCACATTGATGCAGCTTACGGCTGTGGTTTATTGCTGACAGATAAATACCGCAGCCTGCTTAATGGCATTGAGCTGGCCCATTCGGTTACTGTTGATTATCATAAATCCTTCTTCCAGCCGGTAAGCAGCAGTGGTTTTCTGGTGCGCGACAAACACTTTTTTAACCTGATTACGCACCATGCCGATTATTTAAACCCTAAAGACCACGACGAAGACGGCCTACCCAACCAGGTAAACAAATCGATCCAGACTACCCGCCGCTTCGATGCACTAAAACTCTGGTTTACGCTGCGCATGATGGGTCGCGATAAACTGGGTGGCTATTTTGATACCATTATTGAAACCGCCGCCGAAATAGCCAGCCTATTGAATGCCGACAATGATATTGAGCTGATGAACGAATCGGATATCAGCGCATTGGTTTTCAGGTACCGCCCTAAAAATGCACAACTGGATGTATGTGCAATGAACCAATACATCAAAAAGGCCATGTTTAATCAAGGTAAAGCCCTGGTGGCCGGCACCAAGATTAACCAACAATTCTACCTCAAATTTACCCTACTAAACCCGCTTACTACCATCAGCGATATTGAAAACATCATTAAAATCATTAAAAAACATGGAAACGAATACGTTAGACTCAATCAAGCTTCAGCAGATTTCAGAAGAAACTAACTTCAATGCGCTCCTAAACAGCTATTGCCGCGAATTTACCAACTGGACCCGCTATGCAGGCATCCCGAAGTATGATGCTCCGCTAGCTGATTATCTGGTAACAGCAACTGATCGCCTACACATCAGGTTCGATTTTAGCAACATTGGCTATGAAGTTTATGCCCCATTAAAGTTTTATGCGGATAGCGGCCGACATATATTTAATTTTCCGGTTATAGCACGAAATATTGAAACGGACGCAATTGCAAGCATTGATATTTATCGTTTTATGGAACTGGCTGTACAATTTAGTGCAGCTGAATTTCCGGATGCAGCTGCTGATGTGGTAAAAGAACGCTTAAGCAATAGCGTAGAAAACCTCCAAAAATTCCTTTCCTTTTTTCAGCAAAACGGTAAGCCGGTAAACTTTGCCAAAATGAATTTTATAGCAGCAGAACAATCGCTGTTTTTAGGTCACAATGCCCACCCCCTACCCAAAGGCCGTTCAGGATTTAATAGCGATGAAGAGCTTTTTAAATATTCACCCGAAACAAAAGGTAGTTTTCAGCTCAGTTATTTTTTAATTGCCCCAGCTAACATTACCGAGAAAAATGCTGAAGGTTTTGATATTACCGATTTATTCAGAATTGAACTTTCAGAATCTGCCAATGCGGAAACCATCGCTTTGCTGGATCAATATCCCGACCATAAAGTAGTGCCTATGCATCCCTGGGAAGCTGGTTATCTGTTAAATCAGTCTGCTGTACAAGCCATGCAAGCCGAAAAGTTACTGTTTTACTTGGGGCAATTTGGCGAAGCTTACACCCCTACCTCATCAGTAAGAACGGTATATAATGTGGCGAGCGATTGGATGCTTAAATTTTCGTTGCATGTTAAAATCACCAACTCGCAACGGGTTAACCTGGTTAGAGAACTGCACCGGGGTTACGATGTAAGTAAACTATTAAAAACTACTTTAGGCAAAGCGGCCAAAGCTGAATTCCCCGAAATCGAATTCATCACCGACCCGGCTTTTATTACGGTGAATTATCAGGGTCAAAACATCGATGGTTTTAACATCAGCATCAGGCACAATCCGTTTAAAGGTGAAGAAGCTGAGAAAAATGTAACCCTCCTTGCTGCTTTATGTCAGGATGGATTACTTGGCCAAAAACCGAGATTGGTACATGTAATTGAAGAGGCCTCGATCAATAAAAACAAAAGCCTTGCCCATACTGCCGTAAACTGGTTTAAACAATACCTGCACCTTTGCGTAGCACCTATTGTTGGCCTGTACAATCATTACGGAATGGCTTTTGAATTTCACCAGCAAAATGTAATGGTAGAGCTGGATAAGGACTTCTATCCGGCAAAACTGTATTTCAGGGATAACCAGGGTTATTTCTTTAGCGATAGTAAAGCTGAAGCACTGCAAAAGGCATATCCGGAAATTGCGGCAGAAAGCGGTTCGATAGTACCGAATGAATACATTATTCCGAAACTGACCTACTATTTGCTTATCAATAATATTTTAGGTGTTGTAAACGCTTTGGCAAGCAATGGTCTTGCCGATGAAAAAACATTGATCGACCTGGTTTATCTAGAATTTAAACAATTCGAAAACAGCGATACCACTGGCCTGGTTGATTACATCATTAACCGCCGTAGCTGGGAAGTAAAAGGCAATCTGCTTACCAACCTTTGCAATATTGATGAAGCGAGCGCCCCGATTGATAATCCAGCCATTTACCGCGAATTTCCAAATCCGCTCTCTAAGTATCTTTTTGCCGAGAACCTGATTAAACCACAAACCAAAGAAGTGCTTTACAGCAGGTATTTCCCTAAAGAAGACGTAACGATTAACATCCGGCCTTTTGATATCGACCGCGATCTGGAAATGGTACACGACTGGTTTAATCAGGAACATGCGAAGCCCATCTGGAAAATGGACGGGCCAATTAAAGGGCTTGAACTTTTTTACCGGACCTTATTGCCTAACGATGCCTCGCACAGCTTTATTGGCGAGATAAACGGCGAACCCACCTTTACCATTGAGCCTTACTGGCCCATGCGCGATGGCGTTGGCGCCTGCTATGAGGCATTAACGACTGATTACGGCGCACACCTGCTCATTGCACCAACCGATAAAGACAAAAAATACAGTTTTGAAACCGGTCAGGCGCTAATGGACTTTATTTTTGAACAGAAAGAAGTGGGTAAATGCATTGGCGAAGCCGCAGTTGAAAGTCGCGCCATGCATATTTTCGTAACCCGCCTTGGCTTTAAACTCGAAAAAGTAATTCAAATGCCTTATAAAAAAGCAAATCTAACCTTTTGCTACCGCGATTGGTACTGGGAAAAATTCCCCGAAGCCAAAGCCTACGCTCAGGCCAAATTAGCACCATTTGAAACGGAGGAAGCCTAATGCAAAACCAGAAAATATACGACATAGTAGGCATTGGCATTGGCCCTTTTAACCTGGGGCTGGCCGCTTTATGTGCACCAATTAACGGTTTATCGACTCTGTTTTTAGATCAGGCCAGCGAATTTAACTGGCACCCGGGTATGATGCTAAGCGATGCCACCCTGCAGGTACCTTTTATGGCAGATTTGGTTACTTTAGCCGATCCAACCAGCTCATACAGCTTTTTAAATTACCTGAAACAAACAGATCGTTTGTATAAATTTTACATCAGGGAAGATTTCTTTGTACTGCGCAAAGAATATAATGCTTATTGCAGATGGGCGATTAGCCACTTGCCTAACTGCCAGTTTGAGCAAAAAGTTACCGCTATACATTACAAAGATGGTATTTACGAGATCGAGCGAATTAACCAAAACACCGGAACTACCGAAACAATTTTCACAAAAAAAATTGTGCTGGGTACCGGAACTGGTCCAAAGGTGCCGGATTTTGTTAAACCGGCTTTGCATAAAAATGCAATACATTCTTCGGAGTACCTCCGGTTTAAACAAAGTATTTTACAGCAAAAAACGGTAACGATAGTAGGTTCAGGACAAAGTGCAGCAGAGATTTTTTACGACCTTTTACCTGAAACAGAAAACGGACTACAGTTAAAATGGTTTACGCGCCCTGACCGGTTTTTCCCAATGGAATATTCGAAACTGACATTGGAACTGACCTCGCCAGAGTATGTAGACCACTTTTACAACCTGACTGATGCGAAACGGAAACAACTGTTAAGCAAGCAAAACTCGTTGTTCAAAGGCATTAATTTCGATCTGATTAACCAGATTTTTGATAAACTGTATGAGTTAAGCGTAGATGGCGAAAAAATAAATGCAGAATTGATGCCCAACTGCCAGCTAAACAATTTAATCGAAAACGACGGTTCTTATCAACTCGATTTTTACCATACAGAGAGCGAAAAAGATTTCAGCGTAGCTACTGATTTTGTGATACTGGCCACGGGTTACAAATACAATGAGCCTCAGTTTTTAACCCCAATACAAGATCGCATTGGCCGCAATACCGACGGACTTTTTCAGGTGCACCGCAATTATGCCATTGATGTAAACGGAGATGAAATTTTTGTTCAGAATGCCGAATTGCATACCCACGGTTTCGTAACTCCAGATTTGGGTATGGGCGCTTACCGCAATGCTTCCATTATCAATGCCGTGCTGGGTTTCGAAATCTATAAAATAGAAAAACGCATCGCTTTCCAGCAATTTAGTATAACAGAAAAACAAGAGCCTGAATTAGCTGAGGAGCAAATACAATTTACAGTTGGTCGGGATTTGTAATCCCGATCACTGAAAAACGGATTTGAAATCCAACACTGTCACGTTGAGCTTGTCGAAACGCCAGGTAAATATTTAGAAGATCCTTCGACAGGCTCAGGATGACAGATCTATAATTGAGAGCCGGATTACAAATCCGGACTAACTTATAACTGAAAACAAAACCATGAATTACAACGACTTCGATCAAATAAAACCATTAAAAAAAGAAATCTGGGATAAGGTAAATCTCAATTATATTGCCAAATCGATTGTAGAACTGATGCACGAGAAACTTGCCGAACCGGAACAGATTGGTAACCATAAACCAGCCTGGACCGATTACCATTTAGCTACTGACAGTGCCGATATTTACTACACCTTTTCGGGTCAGGAACGGGCGCTGGATTACCTGCATATTGATAAAAAGAGCATTAAAAAGTTTGTTAACGGCGAAAGTGTAGCAGTAAACAATGCACCTGCATTTTATACCGAGCTGCAACAAACTTTCGGTATTAAACCCTTTACGCTGGCCCATTTTATAGAAGAAACCTTAAATACGCTTTATGCTGATGCCTACATCCACGAAAAAGGCCGGTTAACTGCTGATGAACTGGCCAATGCAGATTACCAGACCATTGAGCACCAGATGGATGGGCACCCGTGGGCTACCATTAACAAAGGCCGCATAGGTTTTAACCACAGCGATCAGGGTAAATATGCACCCGAAGCTGCACAAAAAACGCGTTTGGCCTGGCTGGCGGTACACCAAAGCAGGGCATCGTTTAAAAGTATTGAAAGCATTTCGGCCTTTTCGTTCTACAATGAGGAGCTTAGCTTAAAACAGGTACACGATTTTAACCAGGTACTTTTAGAACAGCAGCTACAGCCGGCTGATTATTTCTTTATACCTGTGCACGAATGGCAGTGGAACAATAAAATTGTGCTGCAATTGGCGCATGATATTGCCCATCAGTTAATTGTACCTGTCGGACTTGGTGCTGATGAATACATGTGCCAAAACAGTATCCGCACCTTTTTTAATGTAAGCGAGCCTAAAAAGCATTATGTAAAAACTGCTATTTCTATTTTAAACACTTCAATATTCAGGGGTTTATCGCCTAAAAAACTGGCTATAGCACCAAGGGTAACACAATGGGCAAAAGATATGCTGCAAGGCGACGAATATTTAAAGCAGACCCGCGTAGTGCTTTTGGGCGAGGTGGCAACAGTAGCCTACACGCATCCACAATACAGCGAAATTCCAGGGTCACCATACCAGTACCAGGAGTTTTTAGGGGCCATTTGGCGCGAGAGTGCTGAAAACTATTTACTTGAAGGCGAAAACATCATGACAATGGCCAGCTTGCTTTATGTAGATGATCCGGGCAAAAGCATGGTACAGGCACTGATCGAAAAATCGGGATTAGATGCCGCGAGTTGGTTAAATGCTTATTTATCGGCATACTTAAAGCCGGTGCTACGCATATTTTACAAACATGCCTTTTTCTTTAGTCCGCATGGCGAAAATACCATATTGGTGATGAAAAACGGGGCTCCGGAAAGAATTATCATCAAAGATTTTGTGGAAGAAATTGTACTTACAGAAGAATCGAAAGCTAAATTACCCGAAGAGCTGGTTGATGTTTTAAGGGAAATTAACGACGAGTTGGCTCCCCTTTTTATCCTTTCAGGCATTTTTGATGCCGTATTCAGGTACCTGGGCAATATTTTCCATAGCTATGTAGGTTTGGATGAAAAACAGTTCTGGCGTCAGGTGGCCGATGTGATTTTGGCTTTCCAGCAGGAAAATCCTGAACTAGCTTCAAAATTTGAAAAATTCGACCTGTTTGTTCCAGAGTTTACACGCGTATGCATTAACCGCGTGAGGTTACTTACCCATGGTTACAGCGAAAGCACCGATGTTCCGGTACCGGAATTGATTGGCACGCTGGTGAACCCTGCGGCTGAAGCTTTGAAAGAGGATGTTTTAGTATAGCTTAATCCTGTGCAGTCAGATGTTACCATCTGGCTGTATTAAAAAATGTTCTATTGAGTGTCAGATGCTAACATCTGACACCACTGATAGGATCGTCATTTCGAGCGAAGTGCAACGCAGCCGAGAAATCTATCGGGATAGATCTCTCTCCCGACTTAATATTGGGACTGCGCTTCAGTCGAGATGACGATCTATTAAAACTATAAAAATAGTTAATTTCTTAAAATAATCTTATCTTGCTTTACCAATTCCCATCAATTATGAAAGCATTATTACTGATCATTTTATCGGCCCTGTTATTTGAAACGCCAACCATTGAAAAAGACCGCGATCGCTGGAAACCCTATTACAGTGAGGTTAGTCCGGCAAAAACAGCTGATCAATGGTACCTGCCCTTCGAGGTAGCCAACCGCAAAAAGGTAAATAACATTAAAATCATCAGCATTTTTGGCGATCATCGCGATAGTTATGTTAAAGGGCATATTCACACGGCGATTGATATTAACCCTGCTCAACCCAAAAGCAAACTGGTTGGTGTCTATGCCATGGCCAACGGCACTGTTTGCTCGGTACATTTAGGTGAAAACCAGCGTACGGTTGTGGTAAAGCATAAATTAGCCAATGGCACAACCATGTTTACTACCTATAAACATTTAAAAGAAGTGTATGTAAGCAATGGCCAAAACGTTGATCAGAACACCAAACTAGCCCGCTTGTTTACCCCACAGGAAAGCAAAAAATATGGTGGCGATTACCATCACCTGCATCTCGAAATCAGAAAGAAATTTGATGATTATGGCTGCGCAAGCTGGTTAACCTTTACCAAGGCACAGCTCAATGAGCGGTTTTACAATCCGCAGGTGTTTATTAAAGAATATGTTAAATGAGGTGAGTAATAGGGCCTATTAATATAAAAGACCTATAAGGTTTCCAGGTGGTTTCCCCATTAAACCTATTATTACAAAAGACCTATGAGGTTTATAAGCAATATGCACATTAAACCTCATAGGTTTGAAATAATTTTTATAGCTGATAAATAAAAGACCTATGAGATTTCTAAGCGACATGCCCATTAAACCTCTTAATAATAATAGACCTATGAGGTTTATAAGCAATATGCCCATTAAAACCTCATAGGTCCGCTTTTTAGAATAGGCTTAAAACTTAATTTTTAAGACACATTTCTCCCTGTTTTCGTCATTAGTTAGGCCATCTGGCAAGCTAATTCTCAATCCTTTAGCATCCTGTTTCCACTTGATGATAAAATCTTCGTCGGCCATAACCAGCGATTTCACCTCGAAAATAGCTGTTGATAACGATTTGATGATCAATTCGCCATAATTAAATTCAAGCAGTTCTATATTCAATTCATCGGCTTCGCCAGAATAGAAAATAATGGGATTAACCTCATAAATATTGAGCTCCTTTGCTTTTGTTGTTCTTTTTTCGCCTGATGCCATAATCTTAATTGTTTTTGATTAAATAGCACTTAAACTAGTTTACCGGCGGAAAATTGAAAGGCTTCCAGGCAGGCAAACCTGCCAGTTCCTTTTGCGTTTGTTCGCTGATACCTACGCCCCAGGTAATAAAAAAAGGTGCAAGGTTACGTTTCACAATATTCGAATAGGTTTTTGCCCACAAATCGCGTTTTTGTTGGTCGTTAAGTTCACCAATAGAAGGACCAATTTTCTGATATTCTTTAAAGAAAGTTTTAAAGCTCTCCCATCCAAATCCTTCCTGCATCTGACGAAACATAATGAGTCCCAGGAAAGGATCCTTTTTCCATTTTTCGTAATCAGCACCTTCTGCAAAATATTTTTTCATCATTTTCTGCGTATTGGCGCTTGATACGCCCGTATGCGAATCATCTCTTCCACCCATTAACCTATCGAACATGTACAGCGAAAAAAAGTTGTTACTCACCTCAGTTGTTCCACCAAAAACCCAGTTCAGGTTTTGCATGTTGTGCCCAATTTCGTGGAAAAAGCCCCAGTTTGCCCCACCTTTACTCGGTTTCATCAACAACTCAGGGTTAGCCATAATTTCGTTAGAAAGCATGTGTTTTGAGGGCGAATGGTGAATCATGATCGGGTAACCGCTGTGCATGTAACCACCTCCGATATGCTCATCGGGTACCATGCGTTGCGCACGATAAAACGGAGCAGGCATATTGGCCAGATCGAGCTCACCCAATACAACCAGATCCCAGAGTTTAAGCACTTCTTCAGGCTTTTTAATGGTTTGTAATACACTATCAGGCAGGGTTAAAATCACATTTTCAGTTGCCATCTCGCCCCAGGGTGCTTTATTGTTTTTCAGCTGGTTTTCCCAATCGCTTTGCGTGCTCTTGCCCAAAACAAAGAGTGGTGCGGCTACAGCATGGCTAATTTTGAAATCAATTTTTCTGCTAGCTGCCTGTGGCTTAACATCAATGTAAATTAAACCACCAAAAGGCGAAGCCAGCCTGTTTTTACCCACTACCAGCTTTTGTTTTTTGGTAATAATTGGCATCCTGCGCCAATCTTCTTTACCAGCTACCCAGTAGTTCAAACGGTCGCTGTGTGCACCAATCTGCACTTCAAGCTCGTTTACATCGGCATTTTTTGGTACATCAATTTCGATGTACTCGCCAGCTTTAGCATATAAACCCGTGCTGTACATGGTGGCATTATCGTAACCAGAATAGCCGAGGGTTGATACAATTGTTACCAGACTATCGGCCATTTTTTTATGTTCGATGCTTACCGTTTTATTAATAAACTGAAAGCCCTCTTTTACTGTTCCCGGGAAGATATTGGCCGATGGCTGTGCCTTAATGCTTTTATAATCGGTACTTTTCAAGGTTTCATCACTCCATTTGGCTATCGCTTTTCTAAATTCAGTATCTGTTTTAGAAAGCGTATGTTCGGGCGAAATGACAATAGTTGCCGGATCTTTAGCAACATCCTGAGCAAAGGTAATCAGCCCACCTGCCACAAGAGCGAGTGTTAATGCTGATTTAATTGATGTTTGGTTCATGGTGTTTAATTTGTATGGTTTTAGTTTTTTGATTGTATTACACTTTTTTCAAGCGGAAAACTTTGGTTTCGTGAGCAGTTACCTCACCGTTCCACTTATTGTTTTTGCCAACAATCTTGTGTTGCCATAAATCTTTTAACTCGTATTTACCGGTCAAGCCCAGATCTGCAAAGTTTACATTGGCATTTTGTGTTGAACCCGATTTATTTAAGATGGCTATGGCAAAATCGCCGTTAGCCAATGGGCGTACAAAAACATCCCAGATATCGGTTTTAATTTTGCGTTCGGCTTGCTTGCCCAAAGCATCCTGATTTAAGGCAATAACTTCGGCATTGGTAAAAATGGTTCTGGCTTCATCGTCCATTTTACGGATATCGCAGCTGGCATACAGTGGTGAATTGAGCATGCTGTATAAACTCATCTGACTTTGGTATTCGGCTTTTGTACAACCTACGCCTTTAAAAGCAGAAGAAGGGCCTTTGGTGCCATGCAAACCTGCTACCAGCATATCGCCATCGTTCCATTTACCCGGACCAGAAAAACTGGCCAATCCGGCCATTTTATCAACCACATTGTAAATACCAACACCTCCTTTACCTTCTGTATCCAGCCATTTATCCCTGATATCGTAAGTGGTGCGCCAGCTTTGTCCGCCAACCTGTGCACCCCAGTTCCAGGGTTCGCGCGGTCCCCATTCGCAAATGCCCAAAACAATATCCCTACCCGATTTGCGCAAGGCCTGGGCTATTTTGCCATATCTTTTTTTAGCAGTTTCTACATCTTCTGGTGCGTTACAATAATCGTATTTCAGATAATCAATCCCCCACGAGGCGAAGGTTTTGGCATCCTGATCTTCGAAGTTTAGGCTTGCCGTGTAACCACCACAGGTTAAAGGTGCGGCATCTGAGTAAATCCCCAGTTTCATGCCTTTACTGTGCAAATAATCGGCTAGTGCCTTAATGCCTGAAGGGAATTTCTTAGGATCGGCAATGATGTTATTTTTATTGTCGCGACCACCTTGCCAGCAATCATCTAAAAAAATATACTGATATCCGGCCTTTACCATGCCGCTGCTAATCATGGCATCGGCCATTTCTTTAATATCTTTCTCGTTCGGATTTTCGGACATGATGTTCCAGCTCATCCAGCCCATTGATGGCGTTACGGCTAATTTGGATTCTTGTGCCAATGCCGCCTGAGTGAATAACAACAGTGCCATGCATATTTTGATTAGTCTCATTTTTGTTTTGGTTAGTTTCTATTTTAATAATGAGGAATACTTAAAATAATCTCCTCTTGCCTTTGCAGGTGTGAATCGTAATTTATGAGCTTAGGATTCCCATCCGATAGCTATCGGATCAAGTTGGGAATGACGATCACACTTTATAAAAAAGTAAAACGGATGATTTGAGTAATTAAATCATCCGTTTTACATGATCCGCTATTTAATTGGTTTGATGTAATAACTGTACTGGTAATCTTTGAAAGGAATTTGGTACTGGATTAATGGCATAGACCCCCAGCTATCAATCCCCTGCACACCCAGTTGCTGCAAATCCATGTGTACATAAATCTGGTTACGTTTTACCAGTTCGCCTGAGTGGTATTGTTTTTTCTCTGCCTCCGGATCCAAATCTTCAACCGCGTAAGGCAATGCGTTAAAACTCAATAACTGATCGGCAAATTCGAAACGTAAACCTTTACCCGCTTTATCGGTAAAATTTACCCAGCGCACTTCGGTTTTATTACCGCTTTCCTGCGGACGGGCGTAAGGGAAATACTGATCGGCAACGGTAGATTTATAAGTACCTATTAATGATGCCGTTTTTCTGTCTGCGTAGTTTTCGCCTGGACCACGGCCATACCACTGGATATTGCTGTATTCGTTTTTCAGCTGTAAATCGTTACCGATACGCATTAAACTTTTGTAGTTGCCGTTAACCGCTTTAAACTGATTGTCGACTTTAACTGTACCATCGGCCAAAACAGTAAACTGTTGATTAGTTTCCGCATCGCCTTTTAACAATGATGATTTAACGGTTAAGGTAAAGCCATCAGCCGTTGAATTTACAGTCGATTTGATATTTTCGGCATCATTATCCTGATATACATTGCGCCACATCCTTAATCTGGTATTTAAACCAGCACCAATATCATTATCGGTTGGTGCTCTGTAAAAGCCCGGTTGTGGTCCGGCAGCCAATAATTCGCGGCCTTTAGACAGGTAACTGATTAAAGTACCTTTTTTCAGATCGAAAGTAATGGTAAAATCACTGCCTTTCACAATTGCACGATCTGCAGTTTGCTCAACCTTTAATGCTTTTTTACCAGCAGTAAAAGTGTTGGCCTTTGGTGTTCCAGCCAGGGCAATCTGCTCGTAAGCAATTTCGTAACCTTTTTCCAAAAACGGCTCTGCATTTTTTAAGCGGTAGCGAACGTTTAAGAAGTATTCTTTACCTGCAACATATTTGGTATTAAACGGAACGGTTAGGGTTTCTGTTTGGCGTGGTCCAACATTCAGGTTGTTTACCACACCGGTTTGAACCACTTTGCCATCTTCAACCAGCTCCCAGTTTAACTGCACATTACTAATATCTTTAAAGAAATAGCTGTTGTTTACATTAATCTGGTTGGTACCGCTAAAAGTAGTTTTAATATACTGATGCACTTTTTTAAGCTCAACCGCCATTGGGGTCATTCCGCGATATGCTGTAACTACACCTTTAACACAAAAATCGTTATCGCTAAAGTTTTCGTCAACCGGGCCACTTAGCGGGAAATCGCCACCATAAGCCATAATGCGCTTACCATTTTTAACCGTATCGATGGCCTGATCGATCCATTCCCACACAAAACCACCCTGCAGTTTTGGATTGTTCTCGATGGCATCCCAGTATTCTTTAAAATTACCCAAACTGTTGCCCATAATGTGCGCATACTCGCTCATGATGAATGGGCGGGTTTCTTTTTCCTGTTTGGAATAGCGTGGGAGGTAATTTGGTGAAGGATACTGCGGTACAATCATGTCGGTATTGAAATCATTTTCTGCCCTTTCGTACTGTACCGGACGGAAATCTTTTGCTTTTAACCACTCGTAACCTTCGTAAAAGTTAACACCGTTACCCGCTTCGTTACCCAACGACCAGGTAATTACCGAAGTGTGGTTTTTATCGCGCTCATACATACGGGTTATACGTTCCAAATGGGGTACACGCCATTGTTTATCGTTTGCAAAAGTGGTTTCCAGGCTGTAATAACGACCATGCGATTCGATATTGGCTTCGTCAACTACGTATAAACCATATTCGTCGCACAGTTCCATCCAATAAGGATCAGGAGGATAATGAGAATGACGCACTGCATTAACATTCAGCTTTTTCATCATTTCCATATCTTTTTCCATATCGGCATGGGTTAAGGTATGGCCTTGAGTAGCATTGTGTTCGTGCCTGTTCACGCCTTTTAAAAACACACGTCTACCGTTAACCAGTAAATCGCTACCCTTAATTTCTACCGAACGGAAACCTACGCGTTGAGGAATCACTTCAATTATTTTCTCGTTTTTATCTTTTAAAGTAATGTACAAGGTGTACAGGTAAGGTACTTCTGCCGACCAGTTTTTAACATTATTAATCTGCGTTTTGAAATTCAGATTGGTTTTATAATTACCCAATACTTTTTGCAGTTTGGTAGCTTCTTTCCAAACATTATTGCCTTTGGCATCAACCAGATCGAGTGCTACATAAAAACTATCAGGACGGCTGTGGTTGGTGCGTTGGTCTATTCTGTAGTCCTGTACAGCTAAGTCAACATTTAAAAGTCCGTTGGTATAGCTTGCATCGAGTGTTCCAGCCACTTTAAAATCGCGGATATCGAGTTTTGGCGTGGCATATAAGTACACCTCGCGCTCAATACCCGAAATGCGCCACATATCCTGGCATTCCAAATAACTACCATCGCTCCACCTGTATACCTGTAGCGCAATGGTATTTTCGCCCGGTTTTACATATTTGGTGATATCAAATTCGGCTGCCAGCTTGCTATCTTCGCTGTAACCTACTTTTTTGCCGTTTACCCAAATGTAAAATGCCGATTTAACTGCACCCAGGCTAATAAATACCTGTTTATCCCCCCAGTTAGCGGGAATATTGATTTTTTTACGGTAAGAACCTACCGGATTGTTGTCTTCGGGAATATCGAAAGGCGGGTTCATGCGGTTACCGGTAAGCTGACGGCCGGCAAACTCGTAAGGCTGGTTTACATAAATGGGTAGGCCATAACCGTTAACTTCCCAGTTGGCAGGAACTTTAAAGTTATCCCAGGCTTTATCGTCGAAATCTACTTTATAAAAATCTGTTGGGCGCTTGCGCGGATCTTTTACCCAGTTAAATTTCCAGGTTCCGTTTAAGGATAAAAAGTAAGCCGATTTTTCTTTGGCTCGTTTGGCGGCCAGCTCCTGGTTTTCGAAGGCAAAGGCCGAAGCTCGCATGGGTAAACGGTTTACCGAAACTACTTCAGGAGTTTGCAGTTCGGATGGCAGCTGCTGCGCACTCACTTGCCCGGCTACCCATAATGAGGTAAAAAAAATGGTTAATTTTCTCTTCATTGTGTGTATTTATAATATTAGGTTTTGTGGCCCCAAATTACTGATGATTGGGTGATAATGGTAAAATTGTTTTAGCGCAAACGTTTGAGTTTTAAATATGTTACCATTGCCGGAAGTTTAGTGTATTTGCTTCCTAATTTGACAAAAACAACATAAAAGCTCAGCTACTTATTAAACAAAGAATAAAATAGTGGCCTTTATCCTTTGCAAACTTAAATTTTGGCCGTTTCACCTTAAAACCCATCATTTTTAACGGGTAAAAAAGAGATGCAGGACGCTAATTACAAACCCAAATTAAATAGGAAATGAAGCTAACTGAGATCAGTTTTGGCGGTCTGACATTCATTTAAACTTTAATATTAGCCCCTTAATATAAAAATAGCTCTGATTGTTTCGAATTATGAAATTTAAGAATCAAAAACCGCATTTAACATGCCAAAACACACAAACGTTTGCGCTAAAATATAGGAAGAGTTTAGTCTCTTTTTTGGTTATGTTAGTAAGCTAAACAAATTATACAACCAGATTAATGCCAATCTCGAGATTTCCATTAGACAGACAAATGGACATGATGGACTGTGGTCCTGCGTGCTTAAAAATGATAGCCAAATATTATGGCAAATTTTACTCCTTGCAGTACATGCGCGACAAATGTGGGATCACAAAGGAGGGTGTTTCATTTCTTGATTTAAGCCATGCCAGCGAAACAATCGGACTTCGTACGTTATCGTTAAAGTGTACTGTTGAAGATTTGTTGCATAAAATACCTTTGCCAGCCATAGTACATTGGGATAACAGTCACTTTGTTGTAGTTTACAAAACCAGGGCAAAAAAAGGAAAAGAGCTAAATCAGGGCACTATTTATGTCGCCGATCCGGCTAAAGGCTATGTTAGCTATAAAGCCGAAGAGTTTGCTTCAAAAACCATAAAAAAAACGCACAACGGTGAGGCTGAAAAACTGGTTTTAATGGCGATTGAGCCACAGGCCGATTTTTATGAAAGACAAACAAACGAAAAGCTGGATAAACGTAAAACCTTTTATAATTTCCTCAATTACTTCAGGCCTTATAAAAAAAGCTTTATCAATTTGTTTGTGATTATGCTGCTGGTCACTGTCTTGCAAGGGCTCCTCCCCTTTATCAGCAAGGCAGTTATTGATGTGGGCATTCAAACACACGACATCAACTTTATCAATATTGTACTTATTGCCAATATTGCCATTTACTTAAGCATTTTATTAAGTAACATGGCCCGCGACTGGATCCTATTACATGTTACCTCGCGGGTTAATATTGCCTTAATTTCGGATTATTTAATCAAGTTAATGTTGCTGCCCATCACCTTCTTTGAGAATAAAATGACCGGTGATATTTTACAGCGTGCGCAGGACCATGAACGTATCAGGAGTTTTATCATGAACAACTCCCTGAATATGATCTTCTCGACTTTAACTTTTCTGGTATTTGGCGCTATTTTACTCGTTTACAATACGGTTATATTCTGGATTTTTCTGGTGGGTAGTATTATTTACGTAGCCTGGGTGATGGCCTTTTTAAAACTGAGAAAAAAATTAGATTGGGAATACTTTGAACTGGTAAGTAAAAACCAAAGTTATTGGGTAGAAACCATTGCCAGCATACAGGACATTAAGATTAATAATTACGAAAAACCCAAAAGATGGAAATGGGAAGATATCCAGGCCAGGCTCTATCAGGTTAACTTAAGGGTTTTAAGTGTAACCAATACGCAAAATCTGGGCGCCCAGTTTATCGACAACCTTAAAAACCTTTTCATTACGTTCTTTTGTGCCAAGGCGGTAATTAATGGAGAGATGACTTTTGGGGTAATGATCTCCACACAGTTCATTATCGGAATGCTGAATGCTCCGGTTGTGCAATTTATACAATTCATCATTTCTTTTCAGTTTGCACAGATTTCGTTTCTGCGTTTAAATGAAATCCACCAGCTGGAGGATGAAACCGAAAATGTAGGTACCAACCCCATTGATTTACCTGAAAACAAAAGCCTGATCATTAACAACCTTGGTTTTCAATATACGCCAACTTCCAATCCCGTACTCAGGGGCGTAAGGTTAATTATCCCCGAAGGTAAAGTAACGGCTATTGTAGGCGATAGTGGAAGTGGGAAATCGACCCTGTTAAAATTACTGCTCCGGTTATATAAGCCCAGCTATGGCGACATTAAAATCGGCAATATGAATGTTAATAACATCAGCTTGAAACAATGGCGGGATAAATGCGGAGCGGTGATGCAGGACGGAAAAATTTTTAATGATACCATCCTGAACAATGTGGTTTTAGACGACGAAAAAATTGATTACGGACGACTTAAAAAGGCCCTGGATACCGCAAACATTGCAGCAGAAATTGAAGCTCTCCCTCTGGGTTACCAAACCATGATGGGCGAACAAGGCAGGGGTTTGAGTGGCGGACAAAAACAACGCATTTTAATTGCCAGGGCGCTCTATAAAAACCCTGATTATTTATTCTTCGACGAAGCAACCAATAGTTTAGATACCTTAAACGAAAAAAAGATTGTAGATGCTCTCGACCACGTTTTCAAAGAAAAAACTGTAATTGTTATAGCACACCGGTTAAGTACCATACGCAAAGCCGATCAGATTGTGGTAATGCAAGGCGGTACCATTGTAGAAATGGGAAATCATCAATCTTTAATGGCTCAAAAGGGAAAATACTTTCAGCTGGTACAATCGCAATTAGAGATCACCGAAACTGTAGAGACTTTAAATTAATCTCAATTAAAGTAAAATGCAACAAGATTCTGAAATATATCATCATAAACAACGTACCGAACAGGTACAACATATCATTGAGCGTATGCCTACCCGTTTTGGCTTTTGGGTGAGTATAATTGTAGGTTTTATTTTCATTTTAATTTTTGTCTTCGGCTGGCTTGTCCGTTATCCGGATGTTGTTCCTGGTCAAATTGTAGTTAATTCAAATATTTCGCCAATAAAACTTATTGCCAATAGCAATGGAAAATTAAAACTCAACAGCATTAAATCGATGGAGGAAGTTAAGGAAGGCCAAATTATCGCCTATATTGAAAACCCTACCAATCCGGATATTGTTTTCTACATAGACAGTATACTTAAAGGCTTTAACCCTTCTCATGAATCAATTCTGATGCTCAAGAATAAATTACCAGGTAATTTATCTTTGGGCGAATTAAACGGAAAATATTATGCCTTTGTAAATAGCCTGCAAGAGTATACCAATTATAAACAGGATAAGTTATTTGATAAACAGGCACAAAACCTTTTAGATTTATTATCGGAGCAAAAAAAAGCGATTGTAAGCGCGACCAACAGAGTTGAAATGGCTAAAAAATCGTTGATTTTTGCACATAAATTTTACCAGCGTGATTCTACACTTTTTAAAAATAAAGTAATCAGTGAAGCCGAACTGGATAAAACAGAGATGAACTATATCTCCAACAAAGATGCGCTGCAGGCTGCAATAAACAACCTGGTACAAAACAAACAAAGCAGCCAGCAAACTGAAGGAAAAATACAGGAACTGGGCATTCAAAAACCCGAAAAAAACAGTGAATTAAACATACAGCTCATCTCTGCATATAACGATCTTATCGACAATATTAAAAGCTGGGAACAACATTATGTATTCCGTGCGCCGTTTAAAGGAAAGGTACAGTTCTTAAAATTTTACCATGAAAATCAGTTTTTACAAAGCGGAGAACAGGTTTTTACCATTATACCCAATAATGAAGAAGCCATTGGACAAGTTGTATTACCGGCAAACGGATCGGGTAAGGTAAAGATTGGACAGGAAGTAATTGTTAAATTAGACAACTACCCTTATATGGAATATGGCAGCATAAAGGGGCATATTGCTTCCATTTCTTTAACCAGCAACACTGAAAAAACCGAGCAAGGTAATACAGAAACCTACCTGGCCTCGGTAAAATTTGATAATGGCCTTAAAACCAATTATGGAAAGCAGTTAGACTTTAAGGCCGAAGCTAAAGGTAGTGCCGAAATCATTACCAATGACCGGAAATTGATTCAAAGATTATTTGATAACCTGAAATATGTGGTAAATAAATAGAATTAGCTTAAGTAAAGTTGCAACGTTTTTTCGGCCATTTGCTTGGCTGTAAAATGCATATTAAATAAAAGCTGTCCGTTTTCGCTTAGTTTCGCCCTTAGCTGCTGATTCTGATACAAACCTAACATTTGAGCAGAAAGGTTTTTCTCATCTACACGGTCAAAAATATCTGTTTTAACCTTGATTACGTTTAGCTTATCTTCAAAAGGTTTTGCAAAGGCGGGTATATCTGAAACGATTAAGGGAACACCCGAGCTTAGCATTTCAAGAGCGGTAAAACTACTTTGCTCTGTCATTGAGGGAATTAATCCTGCATCAGCAATGGTATAATAGCGTTTAATATTTTCTTTATCTGCATATCCTGTAAACGAAACCCTGCCACATACCGAAGCGCTAATGCTAAGATAATGCTCCATATTTCCTTTACCAACAATCAGTAGCCGGGCATTTGGCATAGACTTTAACTTTTTTGAAAACGATTTGATTAATATATCGACTCCTTTTTGTTCAGACAATCTTCCCACATAAAGAAATATAAAATCATTTTCATTGAAACCTAAACTAGACTTAATAATTTCTTTGTTTAGGTTACGATTATACACTTCAGATATTAGTCCGTTAGGAATTAAATGTACCTGATTTTGATCGGAAAGTTCATAATATTTCTGCATGAACCTACTGCTATCACTACTCAAACTGATAATATGATTGGCTTGCTGGCAAAGCTTCTTTTCGAAAATTATAGACTGAAAAAAAATATTCTTTTTTTCTTTTGGATCAGTACTTTTCCAGTCTTTTTTAAAAGCATTGATATCATTACTGTAAAATACACGCCACAATGAAACATGGTTAGTATACACTACCTTGAAGTCGTACTCATTAGCCAGATCGGCCAGTGGCAATTGTAAAACAGTATTCAGATGAAAAACCGTTTTAATTTTTTCATCAAAAAAACCAGATAAAAGGCAGATAATTGCACGGGCCATCATGGGCTTTAGTCCTACTTCTGATTGGCCTTTTTTTATGCCTGCTTCGTTTAAAACAATATCAATATCAGTGCGCTTATGATTAATTTTTCTGGAAGAAAATCCTGTTTTCTTTCCAAAACTTAAGCGTACAAAATAAAGATTACAAGGTGCATTTAACCTTTCAACGGCCCCAAGCAGGTTACCAGTATAACTACCCACCCCGTGGCCAAAGGCTTCGGATGGTGTTTCAAAATAAAATATATTTGACAAAATATTTAATTTAAAAAGGAATAATAAGCCCTCTTTCCTGAAGTGCTCTCTTGTGCTGCCATCAAAATATCAAACCCCAGGTCTAACTTACTACTAAAATCAATCGTATTAAGATCCTTTTCCATTGTAAGAGAAACTTTTTTCTCATCTGCAGGATTTTTAAATTCCCTTCCCAAATTTTTATTCATTATTGCTTCTGAGAATAAAAAGCATTCTTTAATAGATTTCCGATTTTTATCTATAAAATCAATTAAAAATTTATCACTAACAAATTTCAATTCATCCTCAAAGAGGAAGAGCATTTTTCTAAACACAATTCCATTTCGTTCCTCATCTTCAAATTTGTCACCTAACAGTTTCAAACCAAAATCAATACTATCCTCATAAGCTGTTTCATTACTTTCGAAACTTAATAGCTTTAATAATGTAGCATTTCTAAGCCATTCATCATACAAAAAAGCATGATCGAACAATTTTTCCTTTGACAGCTTCTTCTTCATCTTTTTTAGAACAGGCAACAATGATTTGTTTTCCCTTACCCGTTGCTCCAGATAAATTAATATTAAAACAAGCTGTTCTTGTTTCAATAGTTTATTATTAGCAATTAAAATACAAATTTCATCAGCCTTTTCGTAAATTTTGGGAATAGCCAGATTAAAGTACCCCAATTGATTAAATTTGGTTAAAAAGAGGCTAATTAATACCACGTTCCAATTAGATCGCTCAACCTTAGCCTTGTTAACCGAAAGTATTAATTCTTCTATGTACGAAAAGGCCAGATGATTATAATATTCATTTTGACTTATTGCAGCATATTCAAAAAAATAAAATATCTCTTTAATGAAAAGCTTAGGATTAGCTAATTTAACATGCAATTCATAGGAGTTACTTGTTAACAGGCTATTATTTAAATAGCCTGTTAACAAGTAAAAATTGCTTTCTATCATAATTATCCAAACCAGTTTACAACCAAATTAATGGTGTAGTTAAGCCCCATTGCTGCCAATTGTTCCTTAATATAGCCATAAGAATCTTTTAGTGCGTATGCCGAACTGCCAACATTAAGCACCGGTGTAGCCATGGTATTTTGATTATATGTACCATAATTAAAATCTTGACCATAGTTATTTGGATCCGCTGCCCATGCACTTTTTGCTGCCGCTAATTTAGATCCATTTAAATTATTCATTAAGCTAGAGATAAAATTCCCATCAGCTCTAGAAGCATTATCACGAGCAATCTGAGCATCAATAGCTTGTTGTTGATATCCGGCTGCCATCATTCCAACATAATCAGCATCATAATGAGTTGAAGTTGATATAATTTGAGAAAAATCTTGATATGCACCTGTTAACTCATCCAGCACCACATATTCCTGTAACTGAATTTGAAAAATAGTATAGCCACTAAAGGATCCCATATCATTATCAGAAACTATTAAATCGGGTAGGCTTTCATAGTTATATCCACCGTTGGTCTCTCTATATAAACTATTAGTGGAGAAAGTATATCCAGTTAAGTTATCATAATAAACTTTTTCAGAGGAGGCATTGGAATCGAAATCCATTCCCACATAAAGTAACGTAAATCGATCCCATGATGATGTACCCATACCATAATCTGTTTCATTTACATTAATGGTTACAGGCGAACCATAGCCATCATCATCTAAGTGATAAGAGAAACTTCCACCCCAAGAAGAGTCGGTATCAACAAATACTCCTGTTGTGTAACCCATGTTAGGCATAACCACATCATAAATATTGCCATCGTAGGCAGAAATCATGTTAACACCTCCTAAAGTTTGTTTTTCTTCTGAGTGAGATAACACTTCAAAGTTATCTTCCAAGTCTTTTAATGTTTTAATTTTCATAAGTTTTGCGTTATTAAGATTGAATTAAAAATAATATTTTTTGTAGAATAATTTTTATTTAAAATGACAAAATGGAATGAGATTGTAATCCCTGCGGTATGGCTTAAAAAAAATCGACAAAAAACCCTTTGCCTCCTCCGGAGGCAAGGGTTTCACTAACTAAACTAACTACTATTTTAAGAATTCGATTTCGAAGTTTTTAAGGTAAGGCTTACCGTCAAAACCAAAATCTGAGAGTATATTAATATTCATCCAGTATAAAGTTAAAGCAGCAACATCACTTGCTGTTGTTGGAATTGACAATGTTGATGTTATTGGCTCAGGTGTTGTTCCGGGGGGATAAGACGTACCTAAATTAGCCCAACTGTAAGTACCGGAAAGTAGCATATTATAGCCAAGAGGAGCTTTGTTAAAAAATGTACCTTCTGTACCTTCATCCATAGGCCAAAACCCAACTATGTTAGCATAATTCGGGTGTTGAGTAATGTCTTTTAACCCAATATTGCTTTTAATCGTAGCTTCACTTAACGCTGTATTGAAATAAGTTAAATTAGCGCCATAAAATGAGGTTGGAGTGTCGTTATCTCCGGTTCTATGGCCCACCCTTAAAGGTTCTGTTGTATTTAAACTTTTTCTAGTACTGATATTTACAGCTGTTGCGTTCTGGCGGTTACCATCAATATACATAATTAAGTTTCTGGTAGTAGAATTGATGTATTCGACACTCATAGTTAATGTACGCCATACTGTACCCGGCGCATCTGTTGAGGATGTTTCCTGTTTACCATCTCCACCATTTAAACTTCCCCCAACGGTTACTACCCACTTACCACCAGGATAGAGTGCCCATTGCCAACCTGTAATCACCTGACCGCTCAGGTTGGTACTCTTACCAAAGAAGCTTGCATATCCACCAGGAACGGCATTAAATTTCACATCCATCTGTACCGTAAAACTTTTGTTATCACCAATATCAAAAAGCCCTTTATCATTAGGTACGATAGCCCTTGATGATGTTGTAGAGAAAAGTACAGGATTGAATCCGGATTTCTTTAATTCAAATGGTTTAAATGCTGGATTATAGACCAATGTAAAACCATTGGTTGGGTTTGCACTGCTTCCGCCATGGTTAGTGGTAATTATAACTAACCAATCTTCATTGGCATAACTTTTCCTGGCTTTTAAGGCCGTTAAAATATTGCCTACATATTCGTCAGCTTTAATAATTGCATTTTTATAACTGGCATTTGAGGCTAAAAATCCTCCATTAGCACCTGCAGCCTCAACATCTCTAAAGTTAACAAACATAGTTCCTAAACCAGCCTGATTATTTAAGAGATTAACTGTACTGTCTTTTACTGCTAAATCGGTTGTAACAACAGGAGAAAAATCGGCGTTACGCATATAATTACGTAAACTAGGCCAGGTAGTTACCATTGCAGTTTTTACAGCTTTATATTGTGTTACATAATCAAGCACATTTCTATATGATACAATAGGAGCGTGATCATCGCCATTGGTATCCTGAGTTCTTTCGAAATTATCATTGCTAATCTGATGTTTCGAAAATCCTGTACCGGTGACCATTGATGCCCAACCTCCCGCATCAGAAGCCGTTTTCAACGTATTATAAGAGTATTTTGAATTTTTCTGTAACTGGGTCAAATTAGTTGGCGCAACGATCTGTAATTCAGAACCGGTTAAGCCATCAATGCTGATTATTAACACCTTGCGTTGCAGGTTCGTGGCACGTTTTAATTCTTCGTAAACCGGTGGAGGATTGTCGTACTTTTTACAAGCTGCAAAAGCTATTGGAATAAGCAAAGCAGCACCAAGAATATATTTAAATTTATTTGAATTCTTCATCTTCTTTAAATTTAGAGGTTATTTAATTACACCTAACTCAGCCATAGCTGCATACGGGAATGACGCTACAGGTGTATTCCACCCATCTTTCAACAAAACCTTAAAAAACTTACCGAAAACAGGTCCGTTTGGAAAAGTAAAGTCGTAACGTGAAAACGCATTAGGAATTTGAGTTGTGGCCACGCTGGTAAAATTAACATTATCGCTACTCACTAATATTTCGATGTTCTTAACCCGTTGAGCTGTAGAATTCCTTGGCACAAAATACATTCCCTTCACTGTCATTCTTTTATTTTCGCTGTACACAATGGTGTATGGGTAACCCTGTGCTGCACTTGGTGCAGGGCTGTATTGTGAGTGCCAGTAGGTTGCGGTATTATTATCGAGCATTGCTGCCGGACTACCTTCATTTGATTGATTAGAACTTACAGTTACGCCTGGCGCAAAAGAAATAGCCGCTGTACCACCAGTTTTATTTAATGGATTATAGCCCCAAATCTGGGTAGTTAAAAGCGGATATTTGGCTGTTAATTTAGCCGCTACGGCATCGCTGATAGAAATACCCCAGGCATCGAAAAACGGAGCCAGATCTGTTTGTGTGTAATCTGATAATTTTTCGTATACGAAATTATGCATGGTAATATCACTGCTATTTAAACGATCGGCATGACGGGCTTGCGAATACAGATACGTCATAGCTCCATAACCATATTTTTCAAAGATCTGTACAAAAGGTGTCATTCGCTTAAATGGATCGTTCATAGCTGCATCTGTATCAAAATTTTTGGTTCCTGTTCCAGATGCATAAGTAATAGCTTGCGGGAAACCGCTTGAAACCGAAGGGTGCAGGATGTTATAATTTGCTCCTATCCTGTTGGCAACTTTAAAGCTGAACAAGTTGTTGGTGGTTTCGCCCAAAGTACTCCAGCTCCATACTTTAGTTTGCTGACAGTTGTGGCCAAATTCGTGATAAGAACCCCACATCCCGTTACTGGTGGTAATGTTTGTTAAGCTTGTAAAACCTTTAAACCACTCACTGTCGTTTAAACCCACAAAAGGGAAACCACTGTGACCATAACCTGCTGATAACTGAATATCTAATACTCCTCTCCAGGGACCTTGCGGGCTTCTGTCTTTTACATCTGGTGCATTATCTGATAAACCCATCCAGGCATTGTAATCTAAATCGAATACATCGTTCCATTTGCCGAAAGCCACTGTTGGATTAGTATAGGGCTCAGATGAGCTAAATGTAGCCACAATTTTATCTCTTGGTACCAGGAAAATTACGCGCTTGCTACGCAACTCTAACCAGGGTACCTGCGAAGCTTTTACTTTGTTTACCCAATCTGCATCAACAGTTTGGCCCAGAATAAAATCGGGAGACACACAGGCATTCGTAATGGTAAATTCTACGGGGTTTGGATAAGCCCTGCCTGCACGGATATAAATGGTACCGCCATATAAATTACGTACATAGTTTGCACCTGCATACAGTTGCTGGCGCATGTAAATAACCGGATCGCGCAATAACGGAGATTTACCTGAAAGATTATCGGTATGCCCACCAATCTGAACAGTTAAACCTTCAATACCGGCCGGTACATCAATTTTGATCAGCTCTCCCGGTGCTGCATAATAGCCTGTACTATATTGGGGTTCAGGGGCTACCTGTATCCTCAAATTATCGGCTGTTTGATCGGTAAAGTTTAAATCTAAAGTAAATTTGGCATTTTGAACGCGAGGCTCAGACTGATCTACCAGGCCTGGAAATACCCTCGCTTTCGCGTACATCGATTTATCGATTACTTTCATGTTGGTATCGATACTGCCACCTGCAACATTTTCAGAATTATCAGGATAACCATCCGGAATATTGTAGCCGTATTTTTTACATGCTGTTGTGCCTAACACCAAGGTAACAGCACATAATATGGTGAAATGATTGAGTTTCATGTTTCTAATGTTTAATTAGTTTTTAGGTAAATTAACAGTAGGGTTATAAAATTTACCCATTAAGCCCCATTGAGCCGGAATGGTAATATTCATCCAGTTATAAATAAATACCGGAATATCAACCCCATTTGGTACCACTTTAAAAGCTGCCTCCGATATAGCTGGCGACAGGTTTGGAGAGATATCGGCATAATTTGTCCAGTTGGCTGCCCCTACCAGATTCATTACCGGCGATTTCCCTAAAGCATCATTCAGTACACTTCCAACACCTTCATTTGTTCTGTAGTAAGCTACCAAATTATTATAGTACGGATCTGTAATCGGTGTTAGCGGCGTTTTTTTACTGGCAGCAATAATATCAGCATTTGGAATGGCGATATTGTAAACCGCAAATTCGGTAATAAAACAATCCACATTACTGTATTTTCCAAAAGTTAAAGGTGATGTGGTATTTAAATTTCCATTGGCTCCACCACTTACGGTTAATGATAAATTAGGCTGTTGCGCAGCAATACCATCAACAAACATACTGGCGGTATGGGTAGTACCGCTGTTATAAAATCTTACCGCAACAGAGTGCCATTTTCCATCATCCAGTTTTTGAGAAGCTGGTCCTTTTGCCTGAGTATTTCCGGTTGCACCGCTGAAGCTTGCATTAAAACTAATAATGCCGCCATCGTCTTTGATAAAGGCCCAACCGGGTATTCCTGGAGTTATTCCGCCGGTAACCCCCCTTTTTTGGAGAATTGCAGGGTAACCTGAATTGCCTGTACTTCCATCCCAACGGATATTAAAACGGATGGTAGCCTCGATATTGGTACCTAAATTTAAAAAATTAGCATCGCTTTGTACAGCCCCATTGGTTGCGTTAAATTTAGCCCCGATGCCAGAATATGGCAGGTTACTTACATCAGGTTTGATAACGGCATTGGTTTGAAATTTCGGATTGTAAAAAGCTACAAAAGTATTGCGCGAATCATCAGCATAGATATTTGAACCCGGGGCACCACCAGAAGTAGCTGCACCACCTTTGTTGGCGGCCACAACTACCAGCCAATTTTCCAGAGCGTAGGTTTTTCTCGCTTTTAAGGCTGCCAAAATTTCTCCTACATAAGCATCTAAAGTATTAATAGCAGTTGTATATGCTGCAGTTGATGCAGTATAGCCGTTTGCTAAACCTGCCACCTCTGCACTATGAAATTGTGCCACCAATAATGCTGGATTATTGGTTGTTAACTCTGCAACAACTGCAGTTTTAACCGCAGCATCGTCTGCCAGGGTTTGCTTAACGGTAGCATCGGCTGCCAGATTATCGTTAAATGCGGCTGTTGAAGCCAGAGATACCGTGCGTACATTCCCCAAATTAGATTTAATTCCGGTAAATAGGGTTGGTGTGGTTTGTAAATTTATTCCAGTAAAAGCCTCTGTAGTAACATTATGTTTGGTATAATCAACACCGGTAAGCATGGTAGTCCATGATGCGGCATTGGTAATTGCATTTCTTTGGTAATCAGCAACACCATCATAAGAGTAAATTGAGTTGGTGGTAATTTGTGTCAGGTTAGCCGGCGCCAGGCTGCTTACTACCGAACCTTTTACCCCATCCAAAATAATGTACAATACTTTTTTCGAATTGTTACCCAAGCCGAGTGTATCGTTTCTGAACGAAGTTGGCAATACATTATCGAAATTTTTGTTGCAAGATGATACAAGCAAAATAATGCCCAAAACCGCCGTTATACTTAAAGTTTTAATTTCAAAAACTAAACTTGTAATTTTTTTCATATCCTTATAAATTAAGTCAGTTAATTAGCAATAATTAGTCGTAATACATTATGGGGTAATATCGAATTAAACCGGTAAATATCGCCCACTAACACGACCTGAGAACCGTTTGATACTCCAGTTTCAATCATATCATATACTCTGCCCTGAAAACCGCCTGTATTGTTGTAACCAACTGCCAGCTGACCGTTAGTATCCAGGATCATAAAACCCTGACGCAGGTAATCGCCATATCTGTTAAAAGAACCCGCAACGATTATTTTACCATTGTTAAGCTGGCCCGCGAAAGTGGCAATACCTCCGGTAATAAGCGAGCCGTTAAAAGTAGTGACTACTGATCCGTTTGCATTTAACAAAGCAACTCCTGAAGAGGCTTTTCCGTTATAGGTAGAAAAGTTACCGCTGATTACAATTTTATCGGTTGTAGCATTGTATCTGATCGAATAAATATCACCATCAGCGCCAGAACCTGCGCTAAATGTGGGATCTACAGAACCATCTAAATTTAACCTTACAATCCTGTTTGCAGCAACACCATTAAATGTGCTGAAACTACCAACCAAAATCAGCTTGCCATCGCTCTGCATGGTAGCATCAATAATGGCTCCATTACCTCCTATAGCACTTTGTCTTGTCGTTTTGTTGTAGTGGAAAGTCGAATCCATCGATCCATCGGCATTTACACGTACCATTTGCCTCATTCTGGTGATATCGTATACCTTTTCGTCGTAAGTAGAATTTGGATAATAAATCCGTTTGAAATTCTGAAAGTTACCTACAATGTAAATTTGTTCGCCAAATACAAAAGTTTTTCTAACTGCACCGTCAACACCAGCATTAAATGCAGCAACGGTATCACCATTTTTCCATGTCTGCTCTGGTTTAGGGTTAACAATGGGTACCAATGAGTTACCCAAGGCATCTTTATCGGCAGTTTTAATGGTATCTAAACTACCATTTGCATTTAACCTGGTAATGTTATTGAGTGTTTGCCTGTTAGAGCGTGTAGAGTTATAAGCGGTAAAACTACCCGCAACTATAAACTTACCATTTTGCGACCCAGTAGAAATCCTGTTAATAGAATAAATTGTCCGGCTTCCTCCTACTGCACCCTTTCCAAAATTAATCCCGGAAGTAGAATAAGCTCCATCAGCATCAACCTGCACTATCCCTCCATTCGGTAGTGCGGTAGTACCTTTTTGCTCAAAACTGCTAAATGAACCTCCCAACCAGAAAAGACCTGTTGGCAATTTTTCTGCATCATAAACAGTTGTACCGCCCGAGCCACCAACTGCACTCGCGCCATTTACAATTTTAAATGCCGCATCTACACTTACCTTTCCGCCAATTTTAACAATAGGGCCGAAAAAGCTTTGCCCCTGAGAGGTGATCCAAACACTGCCAGTGCTGGCCACCAGTGGCACTTTAAATTGTATGGTACTATCGGTATAGTTTAATACCTCGGCTTCGATCTCGTTTACATAAAGCTTAAAATTATCTTTATATTTCATTAAGCCATTTACCTGAAGGTTTAAAGTTGTACCTGCAGTTACAATATCAGGATCGGTAGTTTTAGAGATAAAAGTAATGCCTAAAACCTGTTTACCACCTGCATAAGGATCATCGGTTAATCCCTTACTTTTTTTGCAAGCAACCATTAAGCTGGCAAGGCAAACCGCCATTGCAACCAATAAGCTTATTCTATATTTTATGTTTGTTAACATATATCAGTTCATTTATATTAATAAATATTTGCTACGGCGTTGGTGGCAAAATGCCCGATGCAACTACCTGATCGATAAACGTATCGGTATTAAAACCCAGGTTATGCTTAATTTTAGTAAGTACGTGGATTACACCGTTTGTGGTCTGGATATCAGATGTTGCTACGGGGTTATTCTGTAACGCTACCTGCGGGTTAGACAAGTCGGGGATATACGCCAGGAACAACTGACGGTAACCAGCATATTTAACCCCTGCCGCATCACTAAAAATTGCTCCCACATTCATAATGCGACCCGAATAAGAAGTATAATTCTGCCCTGGATAAGCAAGATAAGAAAGCGTATCTCTTTGCGGATAATCTTTTAGCAGGTTAGAACCTTTAAAAATGTATTGAGAAAGGGTATTTCTCCAAACCTCAGGTTTTATCTGGCTAAGTTGAGATACAGTATCCTTTCCGGTATTTCTTAAATACTGGTTCAATCTTTTAATACTCTTGAAAACTGAACCACTGGGTGGGGCAAAAAATGTTACATTTTCTTTATCCAACACATCATTCATGCCGGCCAGATTAATCACGGTTAAAGTACTATCAAAGAAAGGTTTCTTCGATTTCATATACTGCAAACTACTTCCATTATATTTTGGATCATGCACACCTGTATCAAAATAGTACTTTTTGCAACTTGCAAACATGAAGAGCACACTGGCTAATACCAATAAACATGCTATATTTTTGTTTTGTATTTTCATCTTCTTAATTCCAAAAATTATTACCAATTAAATAAGGATTTGCACTGCGCTCAGTGGCACTGATAATTAATGGCCAGGTCCATGCACCTGCGTTAAAATTACCTACACTAATTACTGCTTTTGAATATTCGGTATTAATAGCTCTTTTAGTTCTAACCAGATCAAAGAAAAACTGTCCTTCACCAATTAACTCCCTGCAACGTTCCTTGTAAATATCGTCCTTCAGTTCACTGCCATTAGAAATTAATGCCGGTGCAGTAGCTGCCAATCTTACCTGATTCACATAACTACGTGCTGTAGCATCATCGTTAAGTTCGGCGGCAGCTTCTGCAGCCAGTAACAAAGCATCAGGTAATCTGAAAATAATAGCGCTATCATCACTATTTGCAGTTAAAGAAGTACCCGATCCGGTTGGATAGGTATTGGTGAATTTTTTGAACTGGAAGGTATTGTTATCAGAAGTGGCATTTTCGAACCATGTGCTTAGTCGCGCATCAGGTATACCTGCCGGAAACAGTTTACCAATATAATCTTTCTCATAAGCCATAAAACTGGTAGTTTTAGTTGTTGCCCCCTGAATAGGGAAATGCGAAAAGAAATATGAATAATTAGAATAATTTACAAATGTTTCGCCGTAGTTATAATCTTGTAAAACACCAAACAGGTTTTCTGAAGTACGCCCTTTAAAAATCAGCCTTGTATTTTGCTCATTAATTGGCAACAAAGCATAATTAGTATAAGTAGCCATTTCTTCGGCCAATGTTAAAACCGACTTATAATAGCCTGTTTTATCGCCATTATCCCATGCGGCTGCCCACATATTTAAGTGCATTAACAATGCTACAGCACTAGCCCTTGTAGGCCTGAAACCAGTATACGAAACATCAGTATAAGCAGTTGGCAAATCATTTTTTGCAGCACTCATATCGGCAATACACTTTTTCATTACCTCTACCTGTGGGGTACGTGGTAACGATTTGCTGTTGTAGGCCTCTGTATAATAAATGGCATCGCCAAATAATTTACAGATAAACATATAGCTTAAGTTACGCATAAAAACCGCTTCAGCTTTATATCTTCTTCTCTCCGTATCTGATAAATTACCAGCCGGAACATTATCTACCTCATAGTACAGGATATTACTGGCTGCAATAATATCGTACCAGGCTTTCCAGTCCATGATCGCTTTTAATCTATTGTCGTACGTAGTGGTAGCTGTAGTAACCGACTTTAAGTTATTGGCAATTAAATTGTTAAAAACGTTATTACCACTATTATCGATGGTACCTACGGTTTTAACAAAGTTACCCCTCACATCAAGTGCAGGCATTAATACGCCACCACCTACTTTATTGCGTAATCTGGCATAAATACCATTGGTAAAACCTTCAACATCATTTCTGGTTTGCCAGAAATTATTTCCCGATAGGGCATCGATAGGTACCACGTTGAGGAACTTTTTACAACCGGTACCGATAAATAACAGGCCCATCGCCACGAGTAAATATTTTATATTTTTCATTTTCATCCTGTTAAAAAATTAAAATTCTATGTTTAAGCCCAAAGCAAACTGTTTAGATATTGGATACCCTCCTGCATAATCTCTACCTAAAGCGGTTACGTTTTCGGGGTTTGGACCTGAATAACGTGTAATAAAGCCTAAGTTGGCAGCAGTTGCATTAATACTTACCCTGTTCATCCCGAATTTGCGGGTAAAACTCTGATTAAAGTTGTAGTAAACTTTTACCGAGTTAAGCTTAAAATAAGAGCCATCTTCCTGGAACATAGTTTGGTTAAACCTGAAAGGGTTAAGAATTGAAGATCTTACAAAATCTAATGGATTACCATATTTAGCGATATCGCCTGGTGCAGCCCAGTAGCTATACTCTGATAAAGGAACAATATTGCCCAATGCAGTAGGGTTACCAAAAGAGGCAAACTGCTGTGCCAAACTATTGTTTAAAATATCTCTTTTTAAAGTAAATGAAGTGTTGATCTCTATACTCCAGTTTTTGTATTGGAGTAATGATGTAAAACCACCGGTAATTTGCGGCTGTGAGTTACCAGCAATTACCCTATCGTACTCATTTAATACATAGTTACCATCTAAATCGGTAAATATCGGATCGCCTGCTCTGAAATAGTTAAGTTTGGCATTGGTACCTACACGGTATGGTAAGCCTGTAAGCGGATCAACCGGAACCTGAGCGTTAGTACTGTAAACACCTTTGGTATTGTACAAATAGTTAGATAATGAGTTAATACCCAAACGGTAGTAAATATCCTGGCCTAAAGCCGCATCAGTATATATCTTTTCGCGCAAGCCATCTGGCAGTGCAGCAAGTACCTCACGGTTAATAGCCAGTGTACCTGTTAAAGATAATTTAAATGGACTATTGGTACTGAGCGGACGGGCTGTTGCCTGAAACTCCCATCCGTAATTAACGTTACTGATCTCAGTAGAACCGATTGTGGCAAATGAATTTGAGCTTGATAATGCTTTCTCCTGAAATATGTTATCGTTCTGTTTGTAATAAGTATCCATCGACATAGAGAACTTACCGTTCAAAATCCCAATATCAAAACCAGCGTTATAAGTAGTAGCTTTGGTTGGTTCTAAAGTTAAGTTTGGTAAATAACTCAAATCTGCAATAACTGTGTTACTGTTGTTGTAACGGTCGCCCCCATAATATTTACCATAAGCCTGATAAATGTTACCATTAGGGGTGATATTTGAACCATAGCTTAAACGGATAGCTCCAAAATCCAGCCAGCTAAAATTCTCCATGAAGCGTTCTCTGTTAAAATTCCATTTAAACGCAATAGCCGGGTTCTTTTTGTAACCTGCATTAGGTCCGTTAGTCGAAAGTCCGTCAATACGGTAGTTTAAATCCAATACATACTTCTGTTTGTAGTTATAAGAAAACTGTCCGGCAAAACCAACTGTTCTTAAATCAGTATAATCGGTTGTTCCACCTCTTGAGGTCAGATAATCGGTCATGTTGGTTAACGGACCTCTTAACTGATCGTTTACTCCCCTATCATTCAGTATTGCATCTGCTTTAAAAAACGATGCCCTTAACTCCGAGAATGCAAATAAGTTGAAGTTGTGCGCATCTTCTCCTCCCTCTTTAATTGAGTATACGTAGGTAAGCTGGTTACGGTTATACAGGGTTGTAGCCCTATCAGTATAAGTATAATATTGAGATTGATTTGAATTCAGTGCTGCCGGTGAAAAATTATCTTTTGTACTCGACTGGCCGGTATAATTCAAAGTGGTACCAAGTTTTAAATTCGGTAGAATTTCATAGTCCGCATTTAAATTGGCACTGGTAATTAATATTTTATTGTCGTTATCGGTTGTTAGTGCACCTAATACTGAGTTAACTGACGAATATAGTGAAGGTGAAGGCAATAAGGAAGATGAACTACCGCCCGTGGCTACCCCGGCATTTTGAAGCCCGTTTCCACTACCTGTTTGCACCTTTTGTATCGAATTGTTTAACTGTCCGGTAAGCCTGAACTTACGGCTAGGAGCATAAATCATGTTCATGTTAAGGTTATAACGGGATAAACCGGTATTTTCCTGAACACCTTTTTCATCATAAGCTGCTAATGCAACCTTATAGTTAAACTGCTGATCACCACCAGAAATGTTTAAAGTATGACTCTGGTTAAATGTCGGACGATAAAAATAAGACTGCCAATCGGTAGAGTTATTGTAATATGCATTTAAGCTATCTGATAAAAACGGAGTAGAGTTAATTAAATCGATAGCATGGTTATAAGCCGTGTCGTAACGTAAAATCTGATCAATTCTTAACAAACGCTCGCCTTTACCACCAATTACAGAACGCAATTGAGGCACAGTTGACATAAATGCCATACCGTTATAACGAATTACCGGCACCTTAGAGTTACCACGTTTGGTAGTGATCAAAATTACACCGTAAGCACCTCTTGAACCGTACAATGATGTTGCGGCAGCATCCTTTAATACAGAAATGTCTTCAATATCCTCTGCCGGAATTTGAGAAGCAGGCGAAATACCAGGCCCTGCCTGCTGAAAACCGTAAGAGTAATTGGTATTATCATCAACTGGTACCCCATCAATTACATATAATGGAGAAGTTGGTGTTAAGAATGAAGAGTTTCCTGATCCGGATACATTAATATTGGAAATACCGCGTAAGGTTACACTCCCCCTGAAACCAGGAGCACCGGTATTGTTCTGGATATTTAAACCAGCAACCTTTCCCTGTAAAAGAGAGATTGCATCACCCGAAGGTTGTCCCTGAATATCCTTACCCGAAATGGTTACTACCGAACCGGTAGTTAAGGTACGGCTTTTGGTCTGGTAACCTGCCGTTACCTTTACCTCTTGTAAGGTTTTACTATCGGTACTTAAAGTAACAGAGATATTGGTACGGTTGTTTACTTTTATAGTAGTAGATTCGTAACCCACATAACTAAAAGTTAAAGAGGCATTACTGGCAACTGTTACCCTAAATTTACCGTTCATATCGGTAATGCCCAATGAGCTGCCCCCGCTGGTAACACTAACTCCGGGCATGGTTTCTTTTGATTTTGATGAACCATCAATAACTGTCCCGGTTACAACAATGCGTTCCTGGGCAACAGCTAGATTCTGGAAACCAAAAATCAATAAAATAACTATGGTGTAAAAATACTTCATCGGAAATATATTTTGTTTTAGTTTATACTGTTCCATTAATCATTATCAAATTTTGGTTTGTCGCGCTTAAACCAGAAGGTTATCTCCCAGTCTCCTTTTTGGTAAATATTAAAATTGAAAGCCAGGAAACACTGTTGCAGTACATTACCAAATGACTGTCTGTTAAACCTGAAAACAACCCTGGCCTGATCGCCAGATAAAGTAGTATACTTGGTTGGGTATGCACTGCATGGTATTGGATAGGCAACCTCATATTTTACTTTGGTTGCATCTTTAACCATGTTAAAACCGTGCACCAGATTAGCCCAATCAGTAGCGGCAAACTTATTCGGATCAATCGGATTAGATAAGGTATCTACAAACTTGAAAGTAATGCTATTACCATTTCCTGCTTTTTTAAATAGAACCTGAACGTCATCTCTGGTGTTAAGTGGCTGCCCACGCATACCAGTAATATTTAAACTGGTAGGGTTTACAGACACCGAGGTTCCCTGACCAGTAATAGGATCTAAATTAGATGGTTCGTAAGGACGCTCGCGTAAAGGGCGTAAGCGGAAATTCTGATAGTATTTTCTACCGCCGGAGTTCGACATTTCGACATCGAAAACATAACCAGAATCTGGCTGTGCCTTAACCATATTCGAATTCGCCGCAGCCCACATCAGAAACTCACCAGAGTGTGGTCTTACCTCGAACAACGGATGATTTTCAGTTGTGCGTTTCGCTTCAATCTCTGCTATCGATTTTTCGGTACCATCGTAAGCGGTTTTCCAAACTGTAACCGGATAATTGGTAGTTAACTCAGGAGCTGGCTCACCGTTAAACGTACGCATGTTTACAATTTTAAAATCGAGGGGACGACTGGAGTTACCATATTGAAAATTATTGGCAAACAAGGTATTTCGGCCCAATACGGGTTGGTACAGGTACTGGGTATACTGCGAATCGTTAGCGATCGATAAGCGCTCATCGGGCAGGTTCTTCCTGCAAGAAGATATTACAATGCCACCTATCATTAAGGTTAAGCATACTTTAAATATATATTGAATATTTTTCATCATTCCTGTCTATTTATCCAATCGTGCGGTAAATTCATCAAAACCAAAATTGTGTATCGGGGTTAGGATGTTAATTGTAGCATTATTGGTTTTAATATTTACTGCATTTGTAGTGGTAGTTACCCAGTAGTCGGTAAAAATAGAACCATAGGTATCGCTAAAATTTAAAGTAGCTGCCCCGCCACCAACATAGCCTGATGAGCTCTGTTTCACATACCTAATATGCATTTGATAGTCGATAACGATGTTTTTAAGCAATACACCATCTACACTATTAACATAAGCATCGGTGGTTCTGTTACCCCTGATAATATATTTGCAAAGCATATAGCCTAGCTCGTCATAATCTGCAGTTGCCAGGTAAATTGGTGTTTTACCAAAATTTTTACGCCTCACGTTTAAATACTTTACTGCCGCCTCAAAATTCTTGTTTACCGGTGCAAAAAGGGTTACTTTTTGATTTGTTAACGAGTCTTTCAGGAAAGGATAACGATCCAAAACCAATAGCAAAGAATCGAATGTACCTTTGGGTTGCGCCTTAAGGTAATCGAGCGCCGAACCATTAAAGGTTTGCTGGGTATTCACATAATCATGATAAGGAGAATCGCTTTTTTTACACGCTCCAAAGCATAAGCAAATAAACCCTAATAGAAAAAATGTGCTTTTTTGATATAATAAATTTTTCATGCTAAATCTGATTAGGTTAATTATTGCCAATATGGATTTTGGGTAATTAATGAATTGGCATTAATTACATCTTGTGATACCGGCCAGTAAATACCACCGGCAGCTTCAAATTCCTTAAAAGTCATTGATTTACCACCTTTGGTAGCAAAAACTGTTTGTGGATTTTTAATTCTGTTGTAACGCACAATATCATACCATCTCCAGCCTTCGGCCATTAACTCTCTCCTGCGTTCCTGAAAAATTGCAGCTACCAGATCAGGTGTAGCAGTAGTAAAACTGAAGCCTCTTAAAGCACAAGCTCTGTTTAATGCATTAAGTGCATCGTCTTTTTGGCCCAATACAGCAAGGGCCTCAGCTCTTAACAGGGTAATTTCTTCCATGCGGCTAAATACCATCGACGAACTGAATAAGGTAACATTTCCTGAAGTATTGGATGGATAGATTACCTTAATTTTATTGAAAATAGGTTGTTCAGATTCAACACCATAAAAATAGTTGGTCCTGTACAATCCTGTTTGAGGGTTTATACTGAAACGTAAATCAGATGGAACTGTAAATGCTTTAATGATGGTATCCTTTGATACAAACATTTCCGGTCTGGTTTTCGGAATAAAGGGATATGCAAGTGTTAACTGTTCGATATGCCCATTCGCAGTTGATAAGCCATTACCTGCTTCGAAAGGAAAACCAACCATTAGGTTTGCTCTTTTGTATGCAAATGGACTATAGTTGTTCTGATTTTCAGTTAGGGCATTCATATCAATATAATCCAGCGGGTTAGCCCCGTCTACAAAATATTGGGTAGATTGATTATCCAATACGAATTTAGAATAGTTTGCCGCATCAATATAATTACCTTGCCATGCAGCAATATGTGCTAAAATGATATAAGCTGATAAACGGGTAAATACAATACCATTCCACGAAGGCCAGTTGGCACCATAATATAAACCCGGCATAATTGGGTCGGTACCGCCATACCTGAAAGGTACTACCTTTGCCGCAGCCAATAATTCGTTAGTGGCAAATGCCAAAACTTTTTGTTGCGAAGTTCTGCCTAATTTAACAAATTCGCCATCGTGCGATGAGGTCAGTAATGGCACATCACCCCAGATTCTGCTCATATAAAAATAAGCAAAGGCTCTAAGCATTCTTGCTTGTGCTACGTCTACATCGTTGTTTATTTTGGTGTAACGTGGATCAAGCGCCTGTATTTCTTTCGATCTTTCGATGAAAAGACTAGCAGCATTAATAGCTGCATAATATGGTCTCCAGTTGGTAATCCGGTTAATTACCGGATATGAGGCATTTAGCTGGCCATTTACTATCGCCTTTAAATCTGCACGGTTGGTGATGGTAAAATCGCCTTGTCTTAAATCGCCCATTAACCAGTGCGCATTATCTGCAACAGTAGCCGAACGAAGTAAGCCATATACGGATAGCAAGTTGGCTTTAGCATCCTCAAGCGTTTTCCAGTTGGTTTCTTCGGTGGCTAACCTTGTCGATTGTACATCGTCAATCTTTTTACAAGAAAAGTTTCCCAAACCAATCAGCAATACAAAAACCGCAAAAGAGATTTTGTATAAGCTATTCCTTTTATTGATTATATAATTCATGTTAATGCTATAATTATTTTATAAATCCAGTTTAAAGCCCAATACAAATGTTCTTGGAATAGTTAAATTGGCTCCATCATAATATCCATTGTAGTTTACTAACTCCGGGTCTACACCTGTAAATTTGGTAATGGTAAACAGGTTCATTGCGGTAGCATATAAGTATGCTCTTCTTACACCTGTTCCACTCCTTCTGAAAAGTGAGGTTTTACCAAAATCGTAACCCAGTGTTACCGATCTTAATTTTACATAAGATGCATTTTCAAGGAATAAATCCTGATCTACCCTATAGGCATCTACATCACTCCATGGATTGTAAATCGGATAAGTTTTTTCGTTGTCGAATACCTGCCAGGAAGAAACCTCTTTAACCGAATTGATATCGTTACCAGCTTCGCGGTTAATGAAGCCATAACGGGTAGCTTCATATTGGTTAATAGCTTTCTGACCAAGCGCAAAAATGAAATTGAAATTCAGGTCGAAGTTTTTGTAAGCTAATGTGTTGTTCCATCCGCCTACAAATTTTGGTAACCTGTCTCCTGTTGACACTTTATCTTTATTATCAATACGGTTATCACCATTGTAATCAACCCAGTTTGGATCGCCGGCCTTTAATGGAATACCATTAAATGTTCTGCCCGCAGGAACTTCGGCATTAGTATTATAAATGCCATTGTTGCTGTATAACCAGAAACTGCCAACCGGTTTGCCTACTACCAATTTATCATCACCACTGATCAACTCTGTTAAGCCATTTGGTAAAGCAGTAAGTTTGTTTCTGTTGTAGTTAAAATTGACAGTAGTATTCCAGTTTAATCCCTTAGTATTACGGATTACAACCCCATTTAACATTAATTCAAGTCCTTTGTTGTTGATATCCATACCAGTCTGATAATTCAGGCTATAGCCTGTTTCGAAAGGTACCGGCACGCCAATAACCTGGTTTTTGTTATCGCGGTTATAAGCAGTAATCGCAGCATTAAGTCTGCTATTCAAAAACGAAGCATCTAAAGTGATGTTGGTTCTATCCGCATAAGGTAATTTGATACCGTAACCGATAAAACCACTTCCATAAGGACGATTAATTCCTAATCTACCACCATAACCAGGAATTGTGGGTTCTTCAAACCAACCGTTTTCTGAGCGGTACTGAGGGCCTGCAGCATACCGGTCATCCAAAAAGATTCTTAAATTTCTTCCCCATCCGGCACTTAGGTGCAAACTATTGAACAAAGTATTGTTTTTTAAGAATTGCTCTTTAAGGTTAAAAGTGGCACTAAAAGCTGGCGTAGTAACCCAGCGACTATCTGGTTGACCATTTGATGAACCATCTCTACGTACCAATGCACTAAGATCCAATAAGTTTTTATAGCTGTATTTTGCCGATCCGTAAAACGACATCAGGTTGTTTTTTTCTTTATCAATATATCTAAATACATAAAAACCACCCGCTGCAAGGGTATTTAAATAATCGTCATTTCCAGAATTTCCATCAACCAGGTTTAATTTTACGTAATCATTAGGACCATTGTAGGCACGTGCATAATTGTATTTATACGTATCGCCCTGAAAGCTTTGACCAATTTCGAAATCGATGGTATGCTTTTTATTAATCTCATATTTATATGAAGCACTATTGTTAAGCATTAAGCGCTGGCTGTAGCCAAAATAGTTGGATACGTAACTTACACCATCCATTAAAGTTGAAGGAGTAAAATAATCCCTTACGCCTTCGTTATAATCAAAAATTAAACTTGAAGAAATCGTGATCTTGTTAATTTTAGCACTCAGGGTAAGGTTACCATTTAAAATGGTATTGCGATTATTGTCTACATTTTTGGCATTTTCTTGTAAAAAGCCTTCATAAATAGATGCGTTTGGAGATAAGGGGCTACTTAAATCTGGAATATACCTGGTTTCGGCAAAACGATCGCGCAAGCTTCTGTTTCTGGTACGATCTAAACGGGCTGCATTAACACTACTCGATACCGTAAACCATTTAAAAGGTGCCATATTGATACCAAAAAACAGATTATACTTATTAATATTCGTATCATCGGCATTACCTGCGTTTTTAGTACCTGAACCAAAGAACCTGAAATTTGCACGATCTCCTCCTCCTGTAATACCTAAATCGGCAGAAAACGTAGGCGTAGTTTTGTAGTAAATATCATTCCAGTTAGATGGGCCATAGTATGCCGTATTGGTCGAATCCCTCAAATAAGAGGCGTAATTGGCATAATTTTCGGCAGTAGCATATTTTTGGTAAAATGGTTTTCTGAAATTATTTTCATAAACACCATTCACCGTATTCACAGCCGGCGGGGTAACAAAACCAAAATAAGAATTTAAACTAATATCCCTTAATCCGGCCCTTGCATTCTTTGTTGTAACATATATAGCACCATTTGCAGCATTTGGCCCTAGTTTAGCCAACTCAAACGGATCTTTAATTACCGATATAGACTGAATATTATCTATACTGATCTGAGACAATAAGTTCGTTGCCGGACCAATCCTGTTATAATCATACTTCTGTACATCAAAAGCAAAAGGATTATCGGCAACCAAAGGCACCCCATTTAAATAAACAGCAGGTTGCAACGCATACATATCTTTTTTTGTAAATAATAAACCTGATGCACCTTGTACTATAATACTTTGCTCGGTTCCGGGCTCACCATTGGGTTCCTGTACATAAACGCCGGCTAAATTTCCTTTAATAACCTGTTGTAACGACAAATTGGGAACCGGTGTTGCCGAACGGATGTTAATCGTATCGCGCACAGTCTTAAATTTCTGCAACGCCTTAATCATTTGCCCGATTGTATCTGTTTTTACGGAAAATGTTGCCGGCTCTTTTTTAGCTTTTGTGGTATCCTGCTGAAAAGCGAAATACATACTGTTAGCTCCCTTTACCACTACCGTATTGGCATGTAAAGTTTGAGATCCAAAAACAGATAAAAACAAGGCAAAACAAATGCTTGTGTAAATTTTAACCATTTGAATAGTTTTTATTAGATTTTTTGTTTAAATGAAAATGCAATAGCTAAAAGACCGGTAACAGATTGGTACTGGCTGAAAATTTTGGGCACAACAATGCCTGGGGACAAAGTGTAATTTTTTTGAACATAGTATGGGAATTAGGATGATTAGTTATAATTCTTAACCGCAAATAGCTGCAGCAAGAACAATTAGTTGTTGTTTGTTAGTTTAAAAGCGTAGCTGGAGACAAAGTGTAAAATTTTTGACCATAGAATTTAATTAGGATTAATTTATTGATCGTTGTTACAGAAATGCTGTAACAAAAACCATAGTTATTGTTTGTTTGCTGTTATTCCCCGGTAGAGGCTTATATACTTGCTTTTACTAATCGTGTTTCAGGTGGTTAGCAGGAAACATAATTAGCTGGTTGTACTAATAAAATATTTGGCTCGTTTTAATTTTGTTAATGCAAGATATAGATTAAGAAAACCCGATTTTTATTTTTCTTAACGCAAACGTTTGCTTAAAAAATGCCTTTAAAATAGATTAAAGCACTATTAAAGCTTTGAAGCTCGAAACAATACCCTATAAATTTTGTCGATTTTTAATGAGTTACCCTTTTAGCAAAGGATAAAAATTAATAAACGTTAAAATAACAATGTAATTTAGTTGAGAAGGACGAGCAACTTAAAGATAATTAGCTAATTTATAGATTTTTGATCCCGCTGTGATCGCGAAAAAAAACTGAATAAATTTCACTACGCACAAAATGAGCGCAAACGTTTGTTTTTAGTGAGACAAACAACAAAAATAATAAAACAACTAACTGAAAATCAGATAATTAAATTTTTTAAAAAACAAAAAAAGAATATCCCATATACCTAAAACGGTGTACATTTCAATCTACATTTTTAGTTAAAAACATCAAAAATTTTAGCCTAAAATTTGGTTTTTAACTACTAACGATGCCGCCTCACAAAAATCAAGGCCCGAATAATCAGGGTTATAACCGCCCATGTAGGGAACCGCCATCAGATAAATTCTTTCGCAGTTATTTCCCTTTTTATCAACCGGCTGAAAATAATCGTTTATGGTAACACCGGGCACATTTAAAAAATATTTGCCACCTATTTCCCTCACTTGTTTATTGCCGGCCTGTTTGGCTGCATAACCTGCTTCGTCTGATCGAAAAGCCAGTCTGGCTTGATTAATTTTACCGCTTTTAACCAGGCTTTTAAAAGGAAAGTCTTTAACCGAAAGATGAGGCTGACCAATGCAATCTACAAAAGTATTGAAGTGGCTAACTACTTTTTTCTGTTTGTTGTTGTAATAATGGTAATTTACTCCGCCTTTTTTAAGTGGTTTAACCCAACTATTGTCGCCAACTTCAATAATATCTAAAATACCTGCATCATGTAAGGCAAACAAAACCCTGCACGAGCTTTGCGGAACAAATGCAATAACAATAGAAATAAGCGGCATTAGTACTTTTTGCAAACGCTCCATGTCTTCTGCCGATAAATATTTGGCAGGATAATTCAGGGTAAAACTTAAAATGGCCAATGCTTCTTTCCAATACACAGACTCTTTTTTGCGGATAGATTTTTCTGCCTCGATGTATTCGCGCTTAAATAACTCAAAAGGCTCTATTCTTTCCCGACTGGCCATCATACGAGCCACAAATTCTTCTAATGTCAGCCCCTTTATCTTCTGGTAAAAATCAGGATCTTCTTTTTTGAACCTGGCCTTGAAATTCTCATCAAATAAAAAGTCAAGACTTACAAAACCACCATTCTCTTTAATGTGTTTTTGAATTTCAGCTTTAATTAAGGTTCCGCCCTTACCTAAATGCGGGTCTTCCAGGTGAAAACGAATGGCAGGTAAGAGACCATTACGCGAGTGCATAACCAATTTAAAGCCCTCGCTTCCAGGCTTAAGCACATAACAGAGCTTACCATTTGCATTTTCAACAAATTTACCGTTTGCTTTAGCTAGTGTTCTAACCGCATCGATGGCTGTTAACGATGAGCCCATTAAACCAACCGGACTGTTGAGCGTTAACAACATTTTTTTAGGCGGATAAGGGGAATCGAAATAACCCGGAATTTTACCTTCATACTTTTTAGGCCAGTTGTGGCCTGTACAAATAACCAGCTTATCAAATTCTTGCGCAGCCTGTTCCTGCACCTTTACCGATACCCGCTTTTTGCGCGGATGATCGGTTACATCTTCAACTACAACCCCGAAATGAATATTGGTAGTAATCCCTTTTTTGTCCGCAAATTTCTTTAGCAAATCGAATTGTGCAGAAAGGTACTCGCCAAAAAATAAGCGTGGAAGCACTTTATATTCATTAAAATTTTCGGCGCTAATGTTATACTTTTTCAACAAAGATTTTGGAGCAGTTTTAACCCAATCGGCAATTGAATTAAAAATAACCGGAATTTCATTATCCGAAACATTGGTAATGTGTTCTTCATTTGCCCCTTCGGCACTGTAAGGCATGCCGGCACCAAGTTTATTCTTGCGCTCAAAAATATCGATTTGCAGGTTTTTTCCTCCTGCTTCAACCAATCTTTTGTACATAAACAGGGCACAGGGTCCACCACCTATTATTGCGATCTTCTTTTTTGTTGTTCCAGTCTTCATTGATAATGGATATAATCTGAAAAAACAGAAATTGTTTTGAATTGGTAGAAAAAGTCGGAGGTCAGGAGTCCGGAGTCAGAAGATATAGTGCAAGGCACAAATCTAAAATAGCAAGAACCAATTTTAGTGGTTGCTGTTTAATGAATGACCAATATTCAATTACCAAAAACCAATTTTCAGTTGGATTTGGCTATGAGCTACTGACTATTGTCCAAACCAATGACTAATGAACTAATGACCAATTATCAACCATGAACGATTTAAAACTATATATGATTTTACTGGGATCGAAAGCACCCAAGAGAAATGTAGAACAGCACGATTATTTTTTTGGGATTGCCTCATCACTTAAAGCACTTGTTCCGGAAATTAAAGCATTCTGGCCCGGTACAGGCACAAGCCTGCACATTGATGCCTGGCGTGAGGTGAACAAGGTTGGCGATTACGAAATCAGCATTAAAATGAGAGATAGCCATATTCCCCCCTCCTTGTCAAAGTTGTTTTTCATCAACCTTGGGGGTTACCAGGCAGGCAAGTTAAGTGAGCAGCATTACATTGTGTTATCGGTACATGAAGAGCGTGCCAAAGCAATACAAGATGCCAAGAAAACGGTTTTCTTTAAAACCAATTCAATTAAAGGGGCCAACTCGCATATTGACGAAAAGTATGGTATTGATGTTGATGATATCTATAAAATAGAAGATATTTTAACCGAGGAGTCGAAACAAAGATACCACATCGAAATAAAACCATCTTCAGGCTTACCTGAAGATGAGATTCATTTAGGTTATTTCAGGCTGGATAAGCTTTAACTATTTACGGGCAAGGCTTTTTAACCATTTAACAAGGTCAACAGCTGCTTTATCGTTTTCAAAACCCATTTCTTTTGGCAAACGGCCATTTACATATTCATCGTACAACCATGGATCGGCAATGGCCACAACATTACCCTTGCCATACTTAGCAGTAGCAATAACTGTTGCACCGGCACTGTTTTTTAACACTGGTTTAGCTGTCCCCTTTGTTTCGATGGCACAAACGTCTTTCATAAAGATTTTTGAAGCGGTTTTAAATACCGGATTATTTTTGGTTACAATAGCACCATCTTCAAAATGCGCATCATCTATTACATGGTTTTGCATTTCATTGGTAAAATGCATGCCAAATGTATTGGCCAGTTTATTAAAATGTGGCAGTTCTACATTGGCGCTATCGTTGGCAAACATCACCAATACTCCACCCTCCTTTACCCAGGCAGATATGGCTTTGATGTGCTCTTGTTCTATATAATTAGGTTTCGGGTTTTCTTTTGGCCTGTCTGGGTCTACAATTAAATAAACATCGCTGCCTTTTAAATTTGCCAGGGTAGGCGCTGTTTCGAGCGAATCTAATTTGAAGCCCTCTTTCTTAAAAGTATTGCCAAAAATAGAGAAGCCACTGCTTGCACGCTCGCTCCACAGGTAATGGAAACGGATTTCTTTGCCTTGTTTATCCTTACGGGTTTCGCGGTTAAAAAAATAATCGAGTGTAACGGTTTGCGCACTGGCCACGACTGATGAAGCAGTTAAAAGTCCCGCTATGCAAAATCTAAAAAGTAATTTCATAAAAAAGGGTTGATTAGAAACCAAAAGTATAAATTTTACCGGTAATCAGTCCAGTTGTTACTCAATTTCAACCGCATTGATACATTTTTAACCCGGATTGAAATGTATGTGGCCATTGTTAATCCATGTTACTTGGCATTATGAATCTGCGTTTCAATCTGTGGGGAAAATTAAATCAGCAGGTTTAATATTTCCTTTTGTACCAGGCCACTACAAAAAAGCCAACAATTAATACAGTGGCGCTTACCTGTCCTATGCTTTCTAAATCGAGATCGAACATTGTGTTTATTTCTGGTTTTAAATGTTAATTTATGCGTATTTGTTCGCCTTTTGCCGTAATGGCTACCGGACTGCTTGCCATAAAACCCTGAGGAACTTTAGGGGCAATCCAGGTAGATTTAGGGGGTAAAAACTCAGCTTTTTCTGCTGCAGCAATAAAAGCATCAGCCGTCATCGCAAAAAGTGAAAACCCTATAGCCTGGGTATCATTGTTTAATTCACTTACAAACTGCGACCATTTGCAATCCGGAAAGCAGGTTAATCTTTCATCTACCTTGGGTTGGTGTATGCCTAGCACTTCTGAAAGGATCATATCCTGCAAAACCACAGTATCGGGTTTGGCCGACAGTGCTCCCAAGGTTTTATTTAAATCGAGCTGGTACCACTCTCCCTGAAAACAAAGCCCAAGCCTGTTTTTTTGGTCGGGTTTATAAGGTTTATTATTCGGGATTTTAGAAATGTAATAATACTGACCAAGTTTTTCCATCAGCATAGGCCAGGAGATATCGGTAGCCGAAACCATCCTGTGAAAAGGCGCTATAGAAATTACATCAGCAGAAACAAAAAGCGAGCTGATTTGCTGTGGAATATTTTTTTGGAGCGAACAGGCAGCCTCCAGCCGGTGGTGTCCATCTGCCAGGTACACGGCTTCAATAGCTTTAAACTGGTGAATAAATTTTTCAATCAGCTCTGCTTCCAGTACCTGATAAAGAAAATGCCCCATTTGCGACCACTCAGTAGCCAAAGGTTTGCGCGTACGCACCACATAATCAATCAGTGCATCCAAAGCTTTATCCTTTTTGTGCACCAGTAAAATAGGCGACTTTTCAGTTGTCTTACTTCTCCTGTCTGCTTTAAGCGATTCAACTTTCGATGATACCGTTTCCTCGTGGCGCTTAATGGCTTCTGCGTTGGTTTCAGAAAGATCGATAGTGGCCCAAACACCTCGCATTAGGCCGGCATCGCCACGAACTTCATAAACGTAGATGGCTGGCTGATCGTCCAAAGCACATCCAAACAGATTAATGATATCTTCAAAAGAAAGCTGTTCATTTTTATGTCCCTTACCATTAACCTGGTCAGAAATCATCAGATCAAAAATGCCTTTCCCAGGCCTTAATGCCTTTAGAGGAGAAATTTTTATCATCTTCTTATCAATTTATTCGAGTTCAAGAACTGTTTTATCAGTGTATATTTTTTCGAAACTTACCATAGCCTCTACCAATACGGCTACACTTGATAAAGGAAGTGCATTGTAAAGTGAGGCCCTGAAACCACCAACCGTGCGGTAGCCTTTTATTCCCACAATGCCTTTTTCCGCGGCAAATTTTAAGAATGCCTGCTCTACCCCTTTATCAATAGCCTGAAAAGTAACATTCATCCGCGAACGGTGCGCAACCTCTGCAGTACCATAAAAAAGCGGATTACGGTCTATTTCGGCGTATAATAATTTTGCCTTCTCGATATTGCTGCGCTCAATGCCGCTAACCCCACCCTGGTCTTTAAGCCATAAAAGATTAAGCATAGCAACATAAATAGAAAACACAGGTGGTGTATTGTACATGCTCATGTTATCGCGAAAAATGCGGTAATCCATCATGGAAGGGATTTCCTTTTTGCCTTTTTCGAGAAATTCGTTTTTGGCAATCACCAGGGTCATGCCGGCAGGCCCCATGTTTTTTTGCGCACCTGCATAAATCAGATCAAAATCTTTTACCTCAATTTTTCTTGAGAAAATATCTGACGACATATCGCATACCAATGGCACGCCAGTGGCCGAAAAATCAAAAATCTCTGTTCCTTCTATCGTATTGTTTGAGGTTAAATGCAGGTAGGCAGATCCGGCATCCACCTTAAAGTTATCAGGGATATAGGCATAGTCTTTATCTTTCGAAGTCGCTACAACATCCACTTCACCAAATAATTTAGCTTCTTTAATCGCTTTCAGGGCAAAATAACCGGTATCCAGGTAAGCTGCCTTTTTCCCTTCACTCAAAAAATTCATCGCAACCATGGCAAATTGCGTGCTGGCCCCACCTTGTAAAAAAAGCACCGAATAGTTATCAGAAACCGAAAGTAACTCGCGCACCAGGAGCTGCGTTTTAAGCACTACTTCCTCAAATTCTGGCGAGCGGTGCGAAACCTCTAAAATAGACAAGCCCATGCCATTCCAGTTGATAACAGCCTGCGCAGCTTGTTCCATTACAGCCGATGGCAATATGCACGGACCGGCGCCGAAGTTGTGTTTTTTAAGCATAAGAGAAACAATATTTGGTGAAATAATTTATGCTATAAAGATCAGTAGTTAAGCAAATTATAAAGCAACAAGCATTTTTTTTGGTAAAAATTATTTTTTTCAAACCGTCTTACATCCTAAAAATTTGGTTTATCTAATTCTAAAAAGAGCTTAACAGAATATAATTCTTATTGGTTGGAGTAAAAAGCGCATATTATTGTAATAAATACACTAAGCAAAGCATCAAGCATCGGCAATATATTAACTTAAATATAATTATTTTACCTATTTTTAGGCTTCACAAAAGCGAACAAAAAATATACAATTATACACTAAGTATTTACATGCAGCTACCAAAAGTTGATCAGACCGATATTGAAATCCTGAACCTTTTACAACGTGATGGATTATTAACCTACAAGGAAGTTTCGGGGAAACTCAGAAAAAGCATGACGCACATTGTAGAGCGCATTAAAAAACTGAGAACAAACGGCTACATCAAATCGACTGTTGCGCTGGTAGATATTGACAAACTGAGATCGCATTTTATAGCTTTTCCCCACATCCAGCTTAATCACCACTCGGAAGATGTGATCAGGGCTTTTAAAGCCGAAATGGAAAAATACCCTGAAGTGATGGAATGTTACCATCTTACCGGTCATTTCGATTTTATGCTCAAAGTGGCTATGCCCGATATGGTTTCTTATAATAATTTTTTGAGGGATAATATTGGTACCCTGGCTTATGTAGGCAATATTCAGAGTTTTTTGGTGCTTTCGCAATCAAAGGCAGAGACAGCTTATGCGCTTTAGGCCACTGGTTTATTAGTCATTGGTTCATTGGTCACTAGTTAATCGTCATTTCGAGCGGCCCCGATAGCTATCTGGAGCAACGAAGCCGAGAAATCTGTCTAGATAGATTTCTCCATTCCGCCACCGGTGAAGAACCGGCCGGCTCCAGTCGAAATGACGGTTTTTCTATGGGGTCTATCAATGGTAGTGGAGTCGAATGGCAAAAGTAATCCGATCGTGATTGCGAGAAGGCTTTTTCAGCCGACGAAGCCTGCCTGCAGCAGACAGGCAATCTTTATAGTAAAAGATCCCCTGCATGAAAGATTGCTTCGTCGTTCCTCCTCGCAATGACGATTTGATAGTTTATCAAAGGGCAAAAAACAAAAAAACCGGAACATTAATGCTCCGGTTTTTCTTTAAGTATCAAAGCTTCCTACAGTGTAGCCATATCAATTACAAAACGGTAACGTACATCACCTTTTTCCATGCGTTCGTATGCTTTATGGATATCTTTCATATCGATCATCTCGATATCAGAAACGATATTATTTGCAGCGCAGAAATCAAGCATTTCCTGGGTTTCTTTAATCCCGCCAATTCCCGAACCGGCAAGGCTTTTTCTACCACCCAATAAACTAAATGCAGCAATTTCTGCCGGTTTCGGTGGTACACCTACACAAATATGTGTTCCGTTGGTTCTTAACAACGAAAGGTACATGTTAAAATCGTGCTCTGCCGAAACGGTATCCAGAATAAAATCAAAAGTACCTGTTGCAGCTTTAACTTGTTCCGGATCTGTAGTTACCACAAAATGATGTGCACCTAATTTTTTAGCATCTGCTTCTTTTTTAGGCGAAGTACTCAACACCGTTACTTCAGCACCAAAGGCGACACCAAATTTAACGGCCATGTGCCCCAATCCGCCTAAGCCTAAAACCGCCAGTTTATGTCCTTTACCCACTTTCCAATGGCGCAAAGGCGAATAAGTAGTAATACCTGCACACAACAAAGGTGCAACTGCAGCCAGGTTTAAGTTATCGGCAATTTTAAGCACAAACTCCTCTCTAACCACAATACTATCTGAGTAACCACCATAAGTAGGCGTTTTACCATCGCGTTCCAAACCGTTATAAGTTTGGGTGTTACCTTCAAGACAATACTGTTCCAAATCCTGTTTACAGTTTTCGCAAACCATGCAGGCATCTACCATACATCCGGTTCCGGCTAAATCGCCAACCTTGAAGTTTTTAACATGGTCGCCAACTTTAACCACGCGCCCCACAATTTCGTGCCCCGGGACCATTGGAAAGATACCCGGAAACCAGTCGTTTTTAATCTGGTGCAAATCGGAGTGGCAAACACCACAAAAAAGTATTTCGAACTGCACATCATGTGGCCCAACTTCCCTGCGTTCGAAGTGCCATGGTGCAAGATCTGTTGTTGGGCTTTGCGCCGCATATCCTTTTGTTGCTATCATAAGTTTAAATTTTAAAGTATTATCCTTCTACAAATTTAAGGCAGACTTGTTTCTTAAAATTACGCAATTCAAATAATTGATTATAAAATTCAAACAATTATCTGTCATTAAAGATATTGTTGCGCAATACACCACTATTATTAACAACCAAAAAATCCTTATTTAACGACAGCAAACGCACATTACTAAAAATAAATGAACAAAAATTTGCGTAGTTAAATAGCTACATATATATTTGTAGTTAAATAGCTACATAATGAATTTACGAAGAGATGTTTTCCAGGCCATAGCAGAACCAACCCGCAGGGCAATACTCTTGCTGGTGGCTTCACAGGCTATGACAGCCGGCGCCATTGCAGCAAATTTCGATACTGCACGCCCAACGGTTTCTAAACACCTGCAAATCCTCACCGAATGCGAACTGCTGGAGCAAAAGCAAAACGGCAGAGAAATTTTCTATTACATTAATGCAAAAAAAATGAAAGAAGTAGCCGATTTTATTGAACCTTTCCGCCAGATGTGGGACGAGCGCTTTAACAAACTCGAATCAGTAATGAAAGCTTATCAAGCCAAAAAGAAAGACTAACATGGAACAAAAAACAAAGATTGATGCCCAAAACGGCAAACAGGAAATACACATTACCAGAACATTTGACCTTCCGGTTGAACTCCTTTTTAAAGCCTACGTAGAACCCGAAATTGTAGAACAGTGGATGGGTACCAAAGTGCTGAAACTCGAATGCAGGAAACACGGCGGTTATCAGTTCGAAACTACCGATCCCCGTGGTAACAAACATGGCTTTAACGGGGTAATTCACGAATTTACACCCGACCAACACATTACCCGCACATTCGAAATGGAAAACACCCCATTTGGTGTACAACTGGAGTATTTACAATTTGAAAAACTTAGCGATGATACCAGCAAACTCACCATGCACGTAATCTACCCTTCAGTTGAGGTACGCGATCAGATCCTGGCCATGCCTTTTGCTCAGGGTATTAACATGGCACATAACAGATTACAACAAATCGTTAATCAATTAAAATAACCAACCATGACAAAAAGAAACAAAATTATCTATTGGATTGCCACGGTTTGGCTGGTATTGGGCATGACTTCGACCGGAATAGTGCAATTGATGAAAATGAAAGAAGAAACCGTTATGATGGCACATTTGGGCTATCCGCTTTATTTTCTAACCTTACTGGGTATCTGGAAAATTTTAGGTGTAATTGCTATCCTGATCCCCAAATTCCCATTGCTAAAAGAATGGGCTTATGCAGGCTTTTTCTTTGCCATGTCGGGCGCTGTTTTCTCTCACCTGGCAGTGGGCGATGCAGCTAAAGATCTTTTTGGCCCGGTATTACTCATTGTACTTACAGCGGTATCGTGGTATTTCAGACCTGCCGGCAGAAAAATTATTATTGCTAATTTTAATCCATAAACAGGCCATTTTACCCAAGAGTCTAATTTTTAACAGAACTTAAAATTGTACAGCATGAACCCTAAAGTTGATTTTTACTTTAACAAAGCCGGAAACTGGCAAACAGCAACAGAACAACTGAGAACAATTGCCCTGGACTGTGGTCTTACTGAAGAATTAAAATGGGGCTGTCCATGCTATAGCTACAAGCAAGGCAATGTTGTTTTAATCCATGTATTTAAAGAATATTGCGCTTTTTTGTTTTCTAAAGGAGCTTTATTGAGCGATCCGGAAGGCATTTTGATTCAGCAAACCGAACATGTACAATCGGCACGTCAAATCCGCTTTACCAATGCACTTGATATTGTAGAAATGACGGCTACCCTGAAAAGCTACATTTACCAGGCCATCGAAGTTGAAAAGGCAGGCCTGAAAGTAGAATTAAAAAAAACCGAGGATTTTACAGTTCCTGCAGAGTTTCAACATAAATTAGATAGCATTCCGGAATTAAAAGCCGCTTTTGAAGCCTTAACACCAGGCCGGCAACGGGGTTATCTTTTCTACTTTTCGCAAGCTAAGCAGGCCAAAACCCGCGAAGCCAGGGTAGAAAAATACATGCCGCAAATTATGAACGGAAAAGGACTAGACGACTAAACATTTATCAATTATCTGCCAATATGAAAAAACAAGCCTTACTGCCCGAACAGAAAGAAGCACTGCTAAGCATTTTACAAACCCGTTTTGAAAAGAACACGAACCGTCATAAATCCATTAAATGGGAGCAAGTAAAAGCAAAACTTGAAGCTAACGATGCCAAATTATGGATATTGGATGATATGGAGCAAACCGGTGGCGAACCGGATGTGGTTGGCTACGATGAAAAAACAGGTGAATATATTTTTTACGATTGTGCAGCCGAGAGCCCGAAAGGCCGCCGCAGCATTTGCTACGATCGCGAAGCGCTGGAATCCCGAAAGGAGCATAAGCCAGCTGATAGCGCCCTAAATATGGCCGCAGCCATGGGGATTACACTTTTAACCGAAACCGAATACCGGGCTTTGCAGCAACTGGGGAAATTTGACACTAAAACCTCGAGTTGGGTGCAAACTCCTGCCGAGATCAGAAAACTAGGTGGTGCGCTTTTCTGCGATTGCCGCTACAATACGGTTTTTGTATACCACAATGGTGCTGAATCTTATTATGCCGCCCGTGGTTTCCGTGGTTCGTTAAGGGTTTAAAAGCAAATAACTACTACCTTACTTAAATGATTATCATCCTGTCGAAGGACGCTAGTTAACCATTTTAAAGCGTTATCGACAGGCTACTTTTTTTCAAATTGCATCTATTGTTAACATCATCTGCAGATTCCCCTTCACTCCCCTTTTCGCATTTTAATTTTGATACGAAACCTGAATTGATTACTTTCGCTTGCAGCAAGCCGTTAAACCGGCAAATAATGCTAAACATGATGAATAGAAAAGTAATTTCGCCTCCAGCGCCTTAGTTAAAAATTTATTGCCACGATGTGCTTTGCCCAAGCAAAGGCATCAATCTCTGCAATAACCTTATTTTCAATCAATTTTACCGGATATGGAATAATATCGGGCTGAAAAGCTACGGTTAACATCCAGCTTACAAAAGTTCTTAAAGGAGCTTTAACACATTATCAATTACTACCTGCGCTGGGTAGATTACTTTCTTAACAAAATGAAAAAAGCATATATACAACTTCACCTGGCATTGGTACTTGCAGGTTTTACAGGCATATTTGGCCGCTTAATTACATTAAACGAGGGCTTAATTAGCTGGTACCGGACATTTATTTCAGCAGTATTTATCCTCATTATTTTAACACTAACCGGCAAGTTCCAAAAAATAACTTTATCCGAAAAAATTAAGATGGGCGCTGCCGGAGCGATCCTGGGCTTTCACTGGTTGTTCTTTTATGGCAGTATCAAATACTCAAATATATCAGTTGGTGTAGTTTGTTTTGCGCTCACCAGTTTTTTCAATGCCCTGTTCGAACCTGCCATTAACAAAAAGAAGCTATCTATCCAGGAACTGCTGTTAAGCGGCCTTACCCTTTGTGGCATTGCCTTAATATTTGGGATGGATATCAGCTTTAGAACAGGTATTATACTGGGCATTATATCATCGATATTTTCGGCATTGTATACGGTTTATAACGAACGATTGGCCGGCAATTACCGTGGCGAAACCATTATCCTTTATCAAATGATAGGTGGCGTTATTGCCCTCACGCTGATTATGCCGTTATTTTTATATTTTACCCCTACCACATCGCTACTACCTTCGCTACACGATTTTGGCTGGCTTTTGGTTTTGGCAATCCTGTGTACAGTGGTGATGTATCTGCTCATCATCAATGCCTTAAAGCACATTTCATCGTTTACAGTAAGCCTCACCTTTAACCTCGAACCGCTTTATACTATCTTATTGGCTATTGTTATTTATAAAGAAAACAAGGTACTCTCAACCAGTTTTTACATCGGTTTGTTTTTGATCCTTACCTCGCTCGGCCTGCAAATGTGCAGGGTTTGGTATATGCATAAAAACAAGCAATTAACAACTGTAAGCCATTGAGTTAAATAAATAAGTATTAACGAGGTTGTCACGTTGAGCCTGTCGAAACGCTTTAGAAAGCTCCTTCGACAGGTTCAGGATGACAAACTATTGTTAGAAATAGCCTCGTTATTTATTATTCAACACTTCTTTTTGGAGTAATTCAATATCTGCCAGGTTATGTGCCGCAGAGATGAGATGAATATAATGATCTACCTCATCATTGATAATTCGCTTTTCACCCATTCAGATTATTTCTTTTTTGCGAAATACTTTTCTCTCTCAGCATCAAGTTGCTTTAATTTTGCTTCCTTATCTGATTGCAGTTTTCTCACAAAGTCTAAAACCTTGTTCGACGGGTTATCGATATGTAATGTCTTAAGTGTCATTATACTACAAATATAATAATTATAAATTAAATCAGAAAAAGATGATATTAGCACTTAAATCTGGCTCATCCAGACATTGATATCTGCGGTTGATGGAATATCCAGCTTTTTCCTGATCCGGTATTTACGGCTTTCTACCGACCTTACCGAAGTTTTGGTGTAGCGGGCAATTTCTTTGGTTTCGAAATTCAGTCTGAGTAATACACAAAATTCAATTTCTGCAGCAACCAATGTTGGTGCCCTTTCAAGCAATTTTTTACCGAAATCGGCATCAAACTCATTAAACTTAACCAAAAAGCCAGGGTTGTTTTCTACTGCGAGCTGTACAATCTCTTTTAACTCCTCCATTTTTACCGGCGAACGGTCTTGCTCATTTAACTCGATTTTTTTAACCAGTTCGTCAATTTTTTGCTTTGCTTTATTTACTTCTTCTTCATTTTCTGCGCGCAACAACAGTTCGGCTTTATTTAACTTAACAATGAAAACAATCAACAGTATCGCAAATGCCACAATAATAACAAGTGCTGTCAAATAAAACTTGTTAAACAGCGCAGTCGTTTCCTGGTAATTTTTAAGGGCAAGTACTTTGAATTCATCAATCATCCGGTAATTGATGTCTTTCATATTGTTGATAATATTTTCCAGCTCATTGCTGATATGACTATTTAATACAATCAGCTCATGCTGCATACCCAACAGTTTTTCATTTTCACGCTGCAAAAGCTTAAGCTTATTCAAGTAAACTTTACGGTCGTTGCTGGTCGTTTCTTTTTCCTTACTTACTGTGGCTGTCTGCGTACTTTCTTTCTTGGTGATTTCGACAGTTGATACTTCATTTTTATTATTTATGGCATCTTTTAACCGTTTAAAGAAACCTTTTTTAGCCACAGGTTTGGCTTTAAGCACGGTATCCATCTTTACTTTTACATTCCGGTCAAAGTTGTGTTCTGTTACTGTTGTGCCCTGCCCCACTTGGGTGGCGGCCCTGTTATAATCGGCGTAAAGCGTTAAGAGCGAATCGAAACTGTGTTTAAGCGAATAAAGCTGATTGGACAAGGCCGATTTCTTGTTATACCAGAATTTAACCTTTTTGATTTGCAATGCTGTAAGTTGCGACGTATCGGCCTGCGCCTTCAGCAAAGTATCAATCATCAGGAATACTTTTGATATTTTAGTATTATAAGCGGTATACTTTTTACTGCCTGAATTGAGCATCGATTCCTGAAAATCGCCTTCGGCATGGTGAATGAGCAACAAAATCTGCTCTGGTTCAGACTGGCCATGTTCAATATTGGTGGCCAGCTTAGAAACATTCCCCAGTTTACCTGTTATGCTGTTAAGCACAAAGAAAGCAGCCCCGGCAGAAATAATGGTGAGGATCAAAAACAGGAGTAATATTTTCTTTGAGATCGTCCAGGTATAGGTAAAATTCATGGAAGGAAAGGATAGTTAATTCGGAATAAACGTTTTGTATCGCAGATGCGAACCACAAAGAGAGCATTTTTCTAAAAATTAGTACCTACGCATTTCTACTCATCCAGTTTTAAACAGTTTGGATTTAAATTAATTTACTGGTTATGAGCAACAATACACTTTCACTCAAATATGTTTTTTTTTTGTGGCTGATATGAAGCTAGGCAATTTAAATTAAATAAAAAAGAGCCTGAAAAATAAATTTCAGACTCTTTTAATACAATGAAAAATATTCAATTTTTTACAAATGGCTTTTCCTGATACTTTCTCTAAGCAGAATAAACTCAAAACTATCTTCCGGAACTTCGCGCCGCAATCTTTTTAGTTTTTCGGGAACAAACCTTAACCTTATTTTATTGTAAATATCCTGACAAATGCCCACATGCACCGCTATTTCGGTAAGCATACGTTCATACCGCAGGTAGGCTTCTTTCAGATCTTGCCTAAATACCCTGACCTGATTGCACTCTTCTTCACTGGCCCCTAATGCGCGGTCGAGCTCTTCCAACTGATCGAGCAAACCCAATAAATTTGAAACTGTACGTTTATTTATTCCTTTTAAACTCATAATGATCTTTACGATTACACCGCTTCCATTACTCCAGGTAATTTATGGACAACGGTTTTACTTGTTCGCGAAACAAAGAATGTAATGGTTGCCGACAGCAGACAAGCCAATGCAGTTACAATAAAAATGTTATTGCTATCGCCTGTAATGTCTATTACATATCCCAAAAAAGGTTCGCCTACCGCAGCAAAAAGATAGCCGCACATATTCATAATTCCAACGCCCGTACCGGTTAGCTTGCTGCCCAACATATCAGGACTTAAAGGCCAGAAACAAGCCTGAGGTCCATAAACAAAGAAACCGGTTAACAGCATCAAAATCCCGCTTAGTACAAGCTGCTGAGCAGGAACAAAGAAAATAAGCAGCGATAAAACGGCACTTGCCGACATGCCCACTACGATGGCTTTTAAACGGTTTCCTTTAAAAAAAGTATCAGAAAGAATTCCAAAACAGAGTGCACCAATTCCCATACCAATGGGAAGCAGGAACGTTACCCAAATGTTTCCGGGATTATCTTTCCAGTTTTTACCCAGAAAATGTACGGGCACCCAGAAAATTAATCCATAACGGGCCATGCTCTCAAAACCAAAGGCTAGTGAGGTAAAAAGAAATTTACGGTTTTTAAACGCTTCTTTGTAGCGATCGAGCCAATCAACCTCTGGTTCAGTATTTAGCGCTTTAACTTCATTAGCTTCTGCTTCAGGTTTATCTTTAGCAATAATGAGGAAAATAGTTGCCGATACCAGCAATAAAAGTACAGGTAACCTGAAAAGCATACGCCATTCAATTCCCCGCTGTAATAGAATGATTGAGATTAAATAGGTCACTGCCGACGAAAGTCCTGCAGCCATGGTATAAAAACCAAAAGCCTTACCGCGTTCATGCTCATCCCACCAGTTATTAATCAGTTTTGCACCTGGCGCCCAGGCCATCGATTGAAAAAAACCGTTAAGCCCCCATAATATCATAATTACCGTTGCACTGTTCGAAAAACTAATAGCCACATTGGTTATGATGGAAAGATAAGCACCAGATACCACCATGAGTTTTGGGCTTAACCTATCGGCCAGATTACCATTAATGAACTGCCCGATTGCATAACCGATAAGCATACAAAAACTAATCCAGCCAATGGTGCTGTAAGGAATATTCAGCGAAGCTACCATTCCCTTTACGGCCCAGCCAAAGTTATGCCGGCCGGTATAAAAGAAGAGGTAACACAGCATGGTTACCAATAACATCTTCCATTTTTGGCTAATTGCCTTTTCTTTATTCATTACAGATCATGAGCTATATTAACACCAACACGCACGGGCTTATCGGCCACGGCAAAATTAAAGGCACTTTCGGCATCTTCCAATGCAAACTCAGCCGAAACCAGTTCTTCGAAAGGAAACTTTAAATAATTTGTTTCTATAAATTTTACGGCCTGCAAAAAATCATCATAGTTATAATTGTGAAGCCCCTTAATGGTATTCAGTTTCCTTACCACCTGTTCGGCATTAACAGCCACACTACGGGTTTTAAATACCGCACCTACCCAAACCGCTATGCCACCCACAGTTAATGCCTCCAGCCCCATCTCCATCGCATCAGGCGAGCCACTCATATCAAAAGCTACATCAATGTTAGTCGGCAAAACCGGATTTTGATTCAGCAAATGCTGTACATTGGCACCAAATGACTCAGCCAGTTTTAGCCGGTCGCTGTTTAAATCCGCTACATGAATTTCGGTTGCTCCATCTGCGCTACACATTGCGGCACAAACCAGGCCCAATAAACCCACGCCAGAAATTAAAACTTTTTTACCCTGCAAACTTCCTGACAGGCGCACAGCACCTGCAACAGTAGCCACGGCGCAATTAATAGTAGCCGCAACCTTGAGTGGAATTTTTTTACTGAGCTTTAAAACAGTTGTACCCGGTTTTAACACACAATGGGTAGAAAGGCCTCCATGCAAGGCATCAGTAGCCGTAACCTGCGCATGACCATATTTAAAAAGGCCTTCAGCTTTCTGCGGCATTCCGGCCTTTGCTTTTACCGAATCTGCATCAGAAGCAAAAATACTCCAGGTAACCCTGTCGCCAATTTCAAGTACTGTACCTGCATAATCTTTCCTGGTGTGACCGGGATGAAAACCTGCAATCTCGCCAACAATTTCATGTCCTAAAACAGTTGGCACAGTCTCCTGCCTTAAGCCACAATAGGTATGCAAATCGCTCCCGCAAATGGTGGTATACAGGTTTTTAACAAGTATTTCTCCCGGATTTAAATCAGGGATATCAGTTTTTATTTCTTCGAGGGCTTTACCAGCTCCATTGAAGACAATAAGTGTTGCTTTATCCATAAACAATTTATTCTTAGCGCTATTTTATTTACACTAATTTAGCACTACCTGCCTTTTTAAGGCCAACGCTACAAAAGTGAACATCTAATGTTTAACAAAGGTAAACAAATGTTAATTTAAATGTTAACTTTTACTAAACATTTGTTTAGCATTACTAACATGATTATATTTGCTGCCGAAATACTTTTAGCAAGTTGAATTTACAATCTTATTTAATTAACTCTATTTAACAATAGCGATGCACCCTGAAATTAAAATGGTCGTGTTTGATATGGCCGGCACCACAGTAAATGAAGATAACCTGGTTTATAAAACCCTGATGAATGCCATTAACGCGGCAGGTTTTGCTTACAATCTTGACCAGGTTTTAGCGGTAGCTGCCGGAAAAGAAAAGAAAGCGGCCATCAGATCGGTACTTAAAACATACGGAGCAGACTTTAACGAAACACTGGTAGACAATATTTACGAAAAATTTATTAAACAGTTAAAACTGGCTTATGAGGTTGAACCTATTTTGCCACAACCAGGTGCTACCGATCTTTTCGAAAAACTTAAAGCAAAAAACATCCGCACAGTATTGAATACGGGTTACGACCGCCCTACTGCCGAAGCCATACTTAACCGGCTTGGATGGACACCTGGTAAAGATTTTGACGCCCTGATTACCGCCTCAGAAGTTAGCCAGAACAGGCCCGAACCGGATATGATCTTACTTGCCATGAAACAATATGAAATTGCCGATGGCAGCGCAGTGATGAAAGTTGGCGATTCGAGCGTCGACATTGAAGAAGGCCAGAATGCCGGTTGCAGCCTGAGCATTGGTATCACAACAGGTGCACATACCCGCGAGCAATTGCAAAACGCCAAACCAAATGCGGTAATCGATCATTTGATGCAGATACTGGATATTATTCCAAATTAAACTTACACCAATTAACGTCCTCTGTTAGCGTTTGTTGGCATGCAGCTCATTTATTGCTGAATGCTAACAGACGCTTTCCTTTTTACACCACATTAAGCATACCTATTTTAAAAAAATCTGTTTTTCGGCATTTTCTAATCCCGTTCTAATGCTAGTATAACATTTGTGTCAGGCTTTTAAAAAAGTACCTGATTTTAGCTTCCAGATGCCTCATGAAGGTTTTTCTGACCCTATATTTGTATCCAGATGATGAGGTTATTAAGAAAAAACTTATTGAAAAAGATTTTTGGCATGCTGGTATTGGTCCTGTTTGCTACTAAATTTTTTACCAGTGCAATAACCATCTTGTTGTCTCCGGGTTGCGTTTATGCCATTGAAAAAAGCAGCGAAGAAAATAAGGCCAAGGAAGAAGAATCTTTCGAAAAGCTAAAGAAGAAACTCATGCTTTACGAATCTTCTGCTCCGGCTTGTTTAAACCCAATTCCAACCAACTGCCAGAACCTTAACCAATACCTTTATGGCTTGCGTCCATGCAATTCGCCGGCTAAAAATGTACCCACGCCGCCTCCGGATCTGGCTGCTTAATTTTAGATAAACACCATCTAATACACTAATGTCTTTAAGCCAGTCTGAAGATTAGTTATTGCCTTTAAAAATCACATTCAAATTTACCCCAGGCCCATAATGTTGCCCTGCAACCTGTTTTGTGCCTGATTTTAAAATAAAAAAATGAAAAATCATCATGTTGCCGGTGCGCCTTCGCCCTGGCAAAGATTGGTACGTATGCTCCATTTAGAGCGTAAAACCATCAATTATATTTATATTTATGCCATACTTATTGGCTTAATCGGCCTTTCTCTGCCCCTGGGTACCAGTGCCGTTTTCAACCTGTTATCCAACGGGGCAATGTACAGCTCAACCTACATTCTTATCGCCGTAATTTTGGTCGGCATTGTTGTGGGTGGCCTGTTGCTGATTGGCCAGCTTACCCTGGTTGAGTTTCTGGAGCAAAAGATTTTTACCAAAGCAGCGCTGGAGTTCGCATTTCGCCTGCCCAGAATTAAAAAGAAAGCGCTCGAAGGCGAAAACCCTACTGAGCTTGTCAACCGCTTCTTCGATATCCTTACCATTCAGAAAGGCCTGACCAAACTTTTGGTTGATATTATTGCCGCAGCGGTACTGATCTTCTTCAGTGTAATTCTCCTTTCATTTTATCATCCGGTTTTTATGGCTTTCGGCACTTTTGTGCTGATTGTAATCGCCTTAATCCTGATGTTGTATTATCGTCAGGCTGTGCGAACCAGTATTGAAGAATCGGGCTATAAATACGAAGTGGTCGGCTATCTGGAAGATATTGCTTCTGATCTGGATACCTATAGAAACAGTTCCGCAAAGCGTAAGGAAATTATCGAGCGTACGGATAAAATTACGGCCAACTATATCCAGGCCCGTAATGATCATTTCGGTATACTTAAAAAGTTTTTTATTAGTGCAGTGGCCATGCGTACCATGCTGATGGGTGCCCTGCTGCTTTTAGGCTCTTATTTCGTCGTAGAAAGACAAATGACTTTTGGCCAGTTTGTAGCTGCCGAGGTAATTATTGTACAGATTAGTTATGCCATCGAAAAACTGATGACCAATTTAAATACGGTGTTCGATATGATAACCGGTAGCGAGAAACTTGCCGTAGTAACCGACCTGGAGTTGGAGGAAGGAGATTTTAACCATGGGTAAGCTCAATAGCAATAATCTGACTGAATTACAAAACTGGGAAACACTTTCGGTACATGCCAACAGCAAAATTATCGATGCACGGGGAACCAAGCGATTGGGTAGAATCCTCCTGTTTATTATGGCTTTTTTTGTACTGTTGCTTTTTCTCCCCTACCGCCAAACCATTCCGGGTCGTGGTAGGGTTACCGCACTTCGACCTGAAGACCGGCCACAAACCGTGCAAAACCAGATTGGTGGCCGTATAGAGCATTGGGCCGTACGCGAAGGGCAGGAAGTAAAAAAGGGCGATACTATTCTGGTAATTTCAGAAACCAGTCAATCTTATTTCGACCCTGAATTACCCACAAGACTGAACGAACAGTTGGATGCCAAGCGCGGTAGCGAAACTGCTGCAGTACAAAAGATTGATGCCACCAAAGCCCAGATGAAGGCCTTGAGTGACGGCTTACGCTTTCAGATGAAAGCCGCCGAAAATAAGGTGCTACAGGCTAAAAACTATGTAAGCATTGATAGCGCGGAGCTGCTGGCGGTTCAAAAGTTTTATGAGACAACCAGGGTGCGTTTAGAACGATACGAAACCGGTTATAAAAATGGTCTATTCTCTTTAACAGATATTGAAACCCGCAGGCTTAAATTGCAGGAAGACAATGCCAAGGTAATTAGCCAACGCAATAAGCTAAACAATTCGGCACAGAGCTTATTAAATGCTTCAATTGAGCTCGATAATATCAGGGCGAAGTACCAGGAATCGATGTCGAAAGCACAATCAGATATGAGTTCGGCCATATCGAGTAAAGCCAGTGCGCAGGGCGATATCGCCAAATTGCGCAACGATATTTCGAATGTAAGTATCAGGCGCGGCCTGTATGTGGTGCGTGCGCCACAAAGCGGATTTATTGTTAAAACTTTAAAGGCCGGTATTGGCGAAAACATTAAGGAGGGTGAGTCGGTAGCTACTTTGCAGCCAAAATCGCCTATGGTAGCTGCAGAATTGTATGTAAGTGCTATGGATGTGCCCCTAATATTGGATACCAGCGATGTACGCCTGCAGTTTGAAGGCTGGCCATCGGTACAGTTCTCTGGTTGGCCATCAGTAGCAGTGGGTACCTTTGCAGGCAAGGTTTTTTCTATCGATCGCATGAGCAGCACAGGCGGGAAATACCGTTTACTGGTGAGTCAAACCAATCCGGTTCCATCAAAAGACGAACCATGGCCAGCACAGTTGAGGCAGGGTTCGGGGGTTTATGGCCGCATCATTTTACGCTCTGTTCCCCTTTGGTATGAAATATGGCGTCAGCTTAATGGTTTTCCGCCTAGTTTGGAGAAAGAGCCTGCAGGCCTTGCTAAGGATAAGAAATAGATTGGGAGGAAGATTATGAATATTCTTTTGAAAAAAATATCTGGCGTACTCCTACTTTTCGTACTATCAGCTGAGGTAATTTTTGCGCAAAAAGCAATCACGCTACCTGTATCAAAGCATACAGATAGCACTAAAGTTTTCGCGCTTGATGATCTGCAGCTGATGGTTTTCAGGTACCATCCCATTATTAAGCAGGCGGCATTGCTCAGCGAATCGGCCCGGGCAAAAGTGCTGCAATCGCTCGGCTACTTCGATCCTGAATTAAAAGCCGGGTTTAGCCGCAAATTATTTGGCAACACCGAGTATTACAACCGGTGGAACAATGAATTAAAGATACCGCTCTGGCTTGCTGGCGCCGACTTAAAAGTGGGTTACGAACGCAATGTGGGTACTTATGTTAATCCCGAAAGCCGTACAAATGGAGAAGGTTTATCGGCCGTTGGTCTGAGCATCCCTTTGGGGCAAGGTTTAATTATTGATGCGCGGAGAAGCACGCTGCGCCAATCGAAAATCATGGTGCAATATGCAGAGGCCGACCAGCTGAAACAGATTAACGGCGCCTGGTATGGTATTGTTAAAGATTACTGGAACTGGTACTATACCCACAAGCAGTTTGAACTGGTTAACGAAGGGCTTGATCTGGCGCAACGCCGGTTTAAAGCACTCAGTGCGCAAACGCTAATAGGCGATAAACCGGGGATAGACTCAGTCGAGGCTTATATTACCGTACAGGAGCGGATTATCCAGAAGGAAAAAACAGCTATCGAACTGCAAAATGCCAGACTGGTACTTTCCAATCATTTGTGGAACGAAGCGGGCAACCCGATGGAACTGCCTGCAGATGCACTGCCCCAAAGTATGGTTAACAAAGCAGCTCGCCCCAACGCACAGTTACTGGATAGCTTATTGGGCCAGGCTGCCAACCAGCACCCTGAAATTTTAAAATTACGCAGTAAGGGTGAGCAACTGGCCGTTGAAAAAAGTTACCGTCAGGAAATGCTGAAGCCTAAACTGAATGTTATTGGCAACCTCATCTCCAGCCGAACCGGCATTAACAGCAATGTGCCAGGCTATTACGATTTTAACTGGAGCAACTACAAAGTTGGTGTCGAACTGGCCTTCCCACTTTTTTTAAGGGCTGAACGCGGTAAGCTTCGCGAGGTAAAAATTAAACAGCAGGAACTGAATTACGACCTTCAGCAATCGGGCAGGGAAATCAGAAACCAGGTAATGGCTTCTTACAATGACCTGTCGGCCTACGCTGCACAGCTTGCGGTACAGTTAAAAAGTATCGAAAACCAGCAGGTGCTTGTAAATGGCGAAAACCAGAAGTTTAATTTAGGCGAAAGCACGCTTTTTTTAATCAACAGTCGCGAAACCAAGTTGATAGAGATGAAAATTAAGCAGGAAAGTATGGTTGCGGGTTACCAGAAGGCACTGGCAGAATTATATTACAAGGCAGGTACCAGGGCCGTATTAAAATAGCAAAGGTATAAGTTATGCAGGCTGTAAGGTATACACATTACAGCCTGCAATTTTAGATTAATTTTGTTCTATTTCTTTAAGGCTGTCCATTTTCTTATAAGCCAGGAAGCCTTTAATATCTGAAAAGTGCTCTCGTACGCGTTTATTGCCAAATTCGAATACTTTTTCTGCCAATCCATCTAAGAAATCACGGTCGTGAGAAACCAGAATTAAAGTTCCGTCGAAATCTTTCAGGGCATCTTTAATAATGTCTTTGGTTTTCATATCCAGGTGGTTGGTCGGCTCATCCAGAATTAACACATTCACGGGTTCAAGCAACAACTTAATCATAGCTAAACGGGTTTTTTCACCTCCAGATAGTACTTTAACCTTTTTAGTGGTATCATCGCCACTAAACATAAATGCACCTAAAAGGTCTTTAATTTTGATGGTACCATCCGTTAGTGGGATCTGATCGATGGTTTCGAATACGGTTAAATTTTCATCTAACAATGCAGCCTGATTTTGGGCAAAATAACCTATTTTGGCATTGTGACCAACTTTTAAACTGCCTTCAAAATCAATTTCGTTCATGATGGCTTTAATCATGGTCGATTTACCTTCGCCGTTTTTACCCACGAAAGCGATTTTCTCTCCCCTTTCAATTACCATCGATGCTTTTTGAAACACTACATGATCGCCATAGGTTTTGGTTAATTCTTCGACCATTACCGGGTATTGCCCTGAACGTGGCGATGGAGGAAATTTTAAGCGCAATGCCGAAGTATCTACCTCATCAATTTCAATAATTTCGAGCTTCTCGAGCATTTTTACCCGCGATTGTACCTGTAGGGTTTTAGAATAAGTTCCCCTGAAACGGTCAATAAATTCCTGGTTATCGGCAATAAAACGTTGTTGCTCTTCATAGGCTTTTAGCTGATGTACACGACGATCGGCACGCAACTGCAAATAATGACTGTATTTAGCCTTATAATCGTATATCCGGCCCATGGTTACTTCAATGGTACGGTTGGTAATGTTATCAACAAAGGCACGGTCGTGCGAGATAACCATCACCGCTTTTGCCGAGTTGATTAAAAAATCTTCCAGCCATTGAATACTTTCAATATCCATGTGGTTGGTAGGCTCATCCAGTAAAATTAAATCAGGTTTCTTTAAAAGGATTTTAGCCAGCTCAATACGCATACGCCATCCACCCGAAAACTCGGAAGTTTGACGCGTAAAATCTTTACGTTCAAAACCCAGGCCTTTCAATACCTTCTCTACCTCTGCGTCATAATTGGTTTCTTCAATCGAGTAAAACTTCTCGCTCAGCTCCGATACACGCTCAATCAGTTTCATGTAGTCATCACTTTCGTAATCTGTACGAATGGTCAGTTGCTCATTCAGCTCATCAAGCTCTTTTTGCATCTGGTTAACCTCTGCAAAAGCCTTCATCGTTTCTTCAAAAACGGTAACATGATCCTGGGTAAGCAAATGCTGGGGCAAATAAGCAATTACCGCCTCTTTCGGACCAGTTACATTACCAGTGGTAGGCTTGGCTACATCGGCAATAATTTTTAAAATGGTCGATTTACCTGCACCGTTTTTACCCATCAGGGCAATCTTATCGTTTTCGTTTATCGAAAAGGTTACATCGCTAAACAAAGTGGTTCCGCCAAATGAAACGGAGATGTTATTTACATTAATCACAGTATGAAAATATTGAATTGCCGCAAAGATAAGGGAAAGAGATGGGATTATAGAGGTGATTGGGTAGTAAGTTGAAAGTAGTGCTTGTAGGTACTGAAGTATTAAGTACTGAGTAGCAAGCACAGGAGCATAATCTCATTGGCACTTAGTAAGCCCAATATCGGTCTTTTTTTTGGCTGTTTGAATATATTTATAGTATGACTTACTCAGCCTGAGCAGTTATATTGTTTTCAGCAGTTTTACTTACGCTTTTCGCCTTTAAACAAAAAATAAACAGCACCAATAAATGTAATCGAATATACGGCTGCCAGCGCAGGCTTTTCAAATTTTAAATACTGAAAATCGAATTGTTTAAACAAGGTTACACCAACAATGATGGCTACAATTGCTAAAGTAAATTTAAGTGCTTTTTTCGTTTCCATAATGACCTTTATTTAACTGGTTAATTTATTTGACTTCCAGTTGTAAAGTTCATTATCGCATTTTAAATATCGGTTACACTTTAGTGTAATTTTCGATTTTCGGGGAAACGATTAATAACTGGTATACTGCGGTAAAAAACAAAGGAAAACTTAAGATCAATGGTGCTATCTTTCTGGTAAAATGGAGGCTGCTCCCTTACTTTGGGTAATGGGCTTACTTTCCAAGCTTTCCATAAAAGCGATGATTGCTGCTTTTTCTTTCACTGTAAGGTGAAGGGGCTCACTCGAAAGGGTTTGGTTAGGCAGTTTCATCCCCAAGCCAGCACCTCCGCCATTATCATAAAAATCCATAACCTGATCTAAAGTCTGGTATATCCCGTTATGCATGTAAGGTGCAGTTTTTTTGATATTCCTTATCGTGGGAATTTTAAAACCGTTTTTATAACTATCTACTCCAACTACATTGTAATAACCTAAATCAGCATCCAAAGTGGAGTCTGTTAGCGAAACTGGTACACCAAGCACTTCTACCTCGCTCTGCACATACTTTGGCGGGGTTACCCCATTAAACAAAGGCATAAAATGACAGGTTGCACACTTTGCTTTCCCCATAAACAAATTAAAACCATCCACTTCCTGTGCAGATAGTGCGTTCTCTGTGCCACGCATATAATCATCAAACCGGCTGTTGATTTGAGTCAGGCTACGCACATAGCTGGCAAGCGCATTCGTTACCTGTCCGGCATCAATTGCTTGTTTATCTTTTATAAAAAAAGCCTTTGAAAATAATAGCTGATATGATTTATTGGCGGAAAGATATTTCAGGATAGCTTCCATCGAGCCATCCATTTCCTGCTTACTTTTAATTACTTCGAGGGCCTGGTCTTCCAAAGTTAAAGACCTGTTATCATAAAAATAATTTGATTGTAAGGCTGCATTGAGCAAGGTTGGTACATTTCTGCTTAATAATTTGGAAGCATGGTGAATATCTGTATTCCTGGTGAGCCCATCTGTAAAAGCCAGATCAGGCTGATGGCAGGAAGCACAACTTCTTTTCAGGGTTCCGGAGAGTGAGACATCGTAAAAAAGTTTTTCCCCCAATGCTACTTTCGCTGGTGTAGCCTGAAATTCAGGGCCGGGAGCAAATGCATTTACATTAAAAGCATCTACATCAAATAATGTTGCAGCCTCCTGGTTCAGCATCCGGTTATATTTAATCTTAGGCCCGGGCAATGCTTGTTCCAACTCGGTAATCCCGGCACTAATCTTATTGCCAAATTGTTTAATGAACACAGCCCTGTCAAAGGAATCAAAATCAACATGGGTATCAAGATAGCTGACCGAGCCGTCGAGATCAGTTAATAGAGTGCTGTTTTTGTCTTTGAGGTAAAGGCCGATTATAGGACGTAAGCTTTTTAAGGACATGGAAGATTCTTCCATACTTTTTAACGAAAGTGCATTATCATAGCCGGTAATCCCTAAAGTAATAATCCGGAATACTTCTAATTTTGCGGCATCTAAAATCCGCCAATCTGCCAGTGAAAGGGCAGAAAAATAAGACATTACATATTCTGTATTGGTTATTAAATGCTTTATTTCGCTAATCAGCTCATTTTTTCTGGCAACATCGTAACCGGGGTAGATAAATCCTTCGACCACTTGCAGCCCCATCGGATCTACGCTACGGATGAAGGAAGCATCTAATAAATCGGCATTTTCGACCTCATTTACAGGAGGGCCATTTAATCTTTTATTAAGGTCGGCACTAAAATATGCTGCCGCCCATTCGAATTTTTTATACAATAACCTGGATTGCAGGAAGGCCTGCTTAAGCTTTTGTTCATCAGGCTGCGCTTTGTTAACTTCAAAAAAAAGGGTATCCCTTAGATAGTTGCGAAAGGATAGCATCTCACTTAAAACCTGTTTTTGAACTTTTAGCTCACGCTGGCTGGCCGGTTTTTGTGGAGTATAGCCGGAATCGACCGAGCTAAAACTGGTGGCAAACACTGCTACAAACAGTAACGCTATAATTCCAACCTTATTCAACATAACACCATCACCGGACTAACAGGCCCTGATTATTTGAACACAAGGGCATTCCGGAACGGGTTTGCATTTTTATCCCGTTCAGCCAAAGGCTTAATGCCCCATCTGTGTTCGATAAAAGAGAGGATACTTACAGTTTCATATTGCGTATGATCTACTACACCTTTTTTAGCAAATGGCCCGATAACAATTGCCGGAATGCGGCTTCCCGGTCCCCATCTATCAATTTTTGGCGGCAGTACGTGATCATAGAACCCACCAAACTCATCATAGGTTAAAATAACCAATGCATCTTTTGCATTAGGGCCTTCGAGTACGGCATTGATTAATTTTACAGCCAATTGTTCTGAAGAATATACTGCCGAACTACCCGGATGCTCATCATTACCACCACCTGGTTTCACAAAGGAAACGTTTGGCAGGTTTCCTTCCTTTGCAGCCTTAAGGAAATCATTCTGGTCTTTTAAATGCTTCCGCCCTTCTGTTCCTTCCTTATATTTAGCAAAATACAGAAAAGGTTCATGGTTATAAGCAAAGTTATTTTTTCTACCGGCAACAGCATCATCCCATCCTTCAGAATACCAGGCCCATGAAACACCTTTCTCGGTCATACCCTCGCCTATAGTTGGTATGGTTTGAGCAGGCATTAACTGAGTAGTGTCTGATTTTGCAGGATAAGGCTTATTTCTGGATAACACAGTATTAATAGCATAACCATCAGGGGTAACAGCACCATCTTTAATCAGTTTGCCCGATGCGTCGACTTGTGCAACCATTGATTTTGGTGCATCAGGCCAAACCGCTACGCCAGCCGAGATTAAATAAACATGGTTAAAATAGGAACCACCAAAACCGCTTTGAAAAAAATTATCACATAGCGTATACTGCTTTGCAAAAGGATACAGAGGCAGTTTCTCTGTATTGTAGTAACCCATTGCCAGGCCTTTGGAATCATTATACAACGCAAACTTATCCATCTTGCCTCCATTAATCTGCATTTGGTTGTGATAAAAACGGTGGGTGGCATCAGGGCTGGCCTTATCTGCAGACACATACTGATCTATGTTAAAGAAATTATTGGGCAGATTGGTTGGGAAAGAATTGTTTCTTGGAATTTCGGGAAGGAATTTATAGGGATTCCCATCCTTATCTACCTGAATATAATTTCCCTTTCTAGCATTTTCTATACCATTTGCCCCTTTAAACTCTCCATACAAGTTATCAAAACTATGGTTCTCCATGTAGATAACCACCACATGGTTAATCTGTTGAATTCCCTTATCAAACGAGGTTTGCTGGCGACTAACATTTTTGTTGGTTCCACAACCACTAATCACCAGTACAAGAAGACTAATATAAAAAATTCGGTTTAAGTGCATTTGACTATCTTTTTTGATTCAATTACTAAAGCTATAAACTGACCGGGAAACGGGTCAAAGCACATTTAAATTTCAAACGGATGGTAGAACGGATTGAAGGTTAAACGGAACAGTAAAAATTGTAAAACAGCGTTGAGCTATCCGAAATTTACCTGTATTTCGCATTTTCAACCGAAGTCTCATTTCGATTTTAATGTGCAGCACAAACATAAGGTATTATATTTTGCTGCAAAACGATCTGGCCAAAACAGCATTGCAACTGGCTGTAAATTTTTAATTACATAAGTGGGAACGCCATTCAAGTATGACATAAAAAAATAAAGCCTCAACAATTAGATTGTTAAGGCTTATTCAGTACCCGGAGCCGGAGTCGAACCGGCACGGTTTCCCACAGGTGTTTGAGACCAGCGCGTCTACCAATTCCGCCATCCGGGCATTCTTATTGGACGGGGTTGCAAATGTAGATAATGTAACTTAAAATGCAAAAAATATTTTAAAATAACCTGCAACTGACTTACAGTATGCGGCTTGCGTTTTCAGGCCTTTCGTCTTTCAGCTTCCGATCTACAATAAAAGGCGCAAAAGGCAGTAATGAGGCTACAAAAATAAGTACTGTTTTACCAAATTTCCACTTTTGCTCTTGCCAGGCCATCACCAACGTAGCTGCATACAGCACAAACAGCAAACCATGTGCCCAGCCTGTATATTTTACATACAATGGCATATTAGCGAAATACTTTAAAGGCATGGCTACAAATAATAAAAGCAGGTAAGAAATCCCTTCGGCCACGGCTACCTTACGAAAAATAGAAAGTGAACTGTTCATGTATCTGATTGTTTGCTCCGAAAGTAAAACAAAGTATTTAGCCTTCAAAAACAAAGAAATGATTTTACAATCGGGTGTTTTAAAGACCAAAGCTTAAAGCACAAAGACTAAAGCGTAAGCCCGCGTAAATATTTGTTACGCGAGCTTTTCCCTGATCCGGTCTATATATTTCTGACGATAAAAATTATCCTTTATCGAAGCAAATAAAACTTCCGATGCAGCCGTTGGATTACTATCAAACTGATTCATCAGGCTTTGTAGCTCTTCTTTAAGTTCTTTTTCAACTGTACTGATGTTATTGCTTACTTCAGCTAGTTTTTCGGCATCGGGTTCAAACTGCAAATCCATCAAAGCCTCGTTAATATCCATCATTTCCATTAAAAATGATTGCGGTAACTGATAACCTTCATCGGTCTCTACAATGCCCTTCAACTCCAAAACATATTTTAAACGCTTCTTTGCATTGCTTAAAGTTTGGTAGGCTTTATTATTAAGTGTAGAAAGTGCCAAAACCTCCTCCTGCTTTTCTTCGCTCTCGTTAGCATAAAAATCAGGATGATATTGCTTGCTGAAAGCATAAAACTTAGCTTTCACTTCCTGCTGATCGGGATTAAACTGTATGGGAAGCCCGTAAAACTCAAAATAATCGGGTTGATGTTGTGTACTCATGCCGGATATTTAATTAAAAAGCTACAGATATGCTTTCTTAAAGAGTTGCATAGCTGTGGCTATATGATCAATGAGGTTTTACTTACCGAATGATTTTAAAATATCATTACCAAAAGCAAATACCATTAAACAAATCAGAATTACGAAACCTACAATCTGGGCACGCTCAAGCACTTTTTCGCTCACCGGCTTACGTTGTACCATTTCGATCAACAAAAACACTACGTGGCCTCCGTCTAAGCCCGGAATAGGCAATAAATTCATAAATGCCAGCGCCATCGAAATTAATCCGGTTAATGTCCAGAATTTAACCCAATCAAATGTACTTCCATATACTTTGGCAATACCAATCGGGCTGCTGATGTTACGTGCACTTAATTTACCGGTTATCATTTTACCAATACCTTTTGCATTATCAACAAAGGTACTCCAGGCCATGCCGGCACCCACCGGTAACGATTCTATAAAGCCAAAATCAACATGTGCAGTTTCGGGCATTTTAAAGTTAGGGCCAACGCCAATGGTACCATCTTTGCCAACCTTTAAATTAAATTCAACTGCTTTTCCTTTACGTAGAGCCTGAATTGAAATCTGTTTGTTTTTATTGCCAGAAACTTCTTCTTTAAACTGATCGAAGAAGGTAACAGGCTTACCATTAACCGATAAAATACTATCACCAGGTTTTATGCCTGCTGCATAAGCCGGATAAACTGGTTTTTCGAATTTCCTTTTGAAAAGCTTATCAAAAAATGAAGGTTGATCTGCTTTTTCATCAGGTGCCAAAACAGTAGCCACACTAGCCATGTGGTATCTTGGCGTGATAAAATTCTCTTTATCGTTTTTAGAAAGCTTGTTCAAAATGGTATCCGGAATAGATACATACAGGGTTTGATTCCCCCTTAAAACGGTTAATTGTGCACCATCAAACAATACTTTACTCGAAATGGCATCTTCGAAACGGATTAATTTATTTCCATTAATGGCCAGAATACGGTCGCCGTTTTTAAGACCTATTTCTTTACCCAGGGTACCTACAGAAATACCATCAGTAAGTTTACCATTAACCGTATAACTTTGACCATATTTAAAGGTAAGCATCCAAAAAATAACGATACCTACTATTACATTCACGATAATACCACCCAGCATTACAATTAAACGTTGCCAGGCCGGTTTAGAACGGAACTCCCAGGGTTGTGCCGGTTGAGCCATTTGCTCGGTATCCATGCTTTCATCAATCATACCGGCAATTTTTACATAGCCACCTAGAGGCAACCATCCCACACCGTATTCAACATCTCCTTTTTTGAAGCTGAAAAGTTTAAAACCCCAGGCATCAAAGAACAAATAAAATTTCTCTACCTTAATACCAAATGCCCTGGCTGCCAGAAAATGTCCTAATTCGTGTAAAATAACCAATAAAGACAATCCGAGCAGCAACTGCCCCGCCATAATCAATCCATTCATATTTTTTTATAAAATTTTTAGGTTAGATGTTAAACTATACTTTTTGTTACTAATTCGCCGGCTAAGATACGGCTATGTTTATCAGTTTCTAAATAATCGCTCAATTGCGGTTTTTCAATAAAACCAATCTCCTCCATACATTGCTCAATCACATCGCTCATCTCCAGAAAGCCAATTTTATCTTCCAGAAATGCTGCAACCACAATTTCATTTGCTGCATTTAAAATACAAGGCATATTACCGCCTTTTCTTAACGATTGATAAGCCAAGCCTAAATTCCTGAAGGTTTCCATATCGGCTTGCTGAAAGCTAAAGTTTGGATAATCCAGAAAATTAAAACGTTTAAAATTGTTTTTTAGCCTGTCGGGATAATTGATGGCGTACTGAATGGGCAATTTCATATCGGGCACGCCCATTTGCGCCTTCATCGATCCATCGGTAAACTGCACCAGTGAATGAATGATAGACTGCGGATGCACAATTACATCAACCTGATCGGCCTCGAGGTTAAACAACCATTTGGCTTCGATCACTTCAAGTCCTTTATTCATTAACGAAGCAGAGTCAATGGTGATTTTAGCACCCATAACCCAGTTGGGGTGTTTTAAAGCCTGCTCTTTCTTTACGGCAGACAAGAAATCTTTTGTTTTGCCTAAAAATGGCCCGCCCGATGCAGTAAGGTAAATTTTCTCGATCGGGTTATGTTCCTCACCTACCAGGCATTGAAATATAGCCGAATGTTCAGAATCTACCGGTAAAATTTTAACCTGATGCTCGGAAGCCAGTTGAGTAATCAGTTCGCCAGCTACTACCAAAGTTTCTTTATTGGCCAAAGCAATATTTTTACCCGCTTTTATGGCCGCAATAGTAGGCTTTAACCCTACCGATCCCATTAAGGCGGTGAGCACAATATCGCTATCATCGTAAGCCGCAACTTCGGCCAAAGCTGCTTCGCCGGCTAAAACTTTAATGTTAACGGCAGACAAGGCATTTTTAACTTCGCTGTACTTACTTTCATCGCAAATGACCACCACGGCAGGCTTAAATTCGAGCGCTTGCTGAATGAGTAATTCGGCGTTCTTGAGTGCGGAAAGCACGTTAACTTTAAAGGCTGCAGGATGGTCTCTTACAACTTCTAATGCCTGTGTACCCACGCTTCCTGTAGAACCTAATATGGTTATTCTTTTCAAATCTTTTAATATCGTAACGCTTAAATTGATTAAGCTTTATTATTCACATCTAGTATCGCTCCGTCATTGCGAAGCTGAACCTGAGCGAGCTGAAGCAATCTGACTTGTTTAATGAGATTGCTTCGTCGTTCCTCTTCGCAATGACGAATTGTTTAAACAATATACCGTTCCAACTCCTCTGCCAGTTTCCGGTCATTGCTCAGGCGCGGCACTTTATTTTGTCCGCCCAGCTTACCCTGGCTTTTCATGTAATTTACAAAAGCATCTTTTTGCAAAGGTCGGATAATTAAAGGTTGCAAAATATTGCCTTCAATCAGGTCAAAGTAATAAATATTTTTCTTTTGCAAGGCCAAATCTACCTTTTTACTAAAAGTAGCCATATCTTTAGGCGGCGATGAAAACTCGATAAACCACTCATGGTAAGGCAGTTCTCCTGCTTTTGGATTAACCTGCGGTGCAACTGTAAATTCAGTAATTTCTACCTTTTCTTCGTTGGCCACACTTAACAGGGCGTGTTCTACTTCCTCGCCAATTACATGCTCACCAAATGCCGAAATAAAATGTTTAATACGCCCGGTAACTACAATTTTATATGGGTTTTTAGACACAAATTTAATCGTATCGCCAATGCTATAGCCCCATAAACCGGCATTGGTATTTAAAACCAAGGCATAGTTGGTATCCAGTTTAACTTCTCCTAACGATAAACGTTTAGGCTGCTGTTTGTGATACTCGTCTACCGGGATAAACTCATAAAAAATACCTGCATCGGCCAATAACAACAAACCTTTATCCTTTTGCGAATCCTGGTAGGCAATAAATCCTTCTGAAGCCGGATAAGTTTCAATAGCATCTATCTTTTTGCCGATGCTTTGCTCAATTTTAGCCCGGTAAGGTTCGAAATTTACCCCTCCATAAATAAACAGGCTAAAATTTTTAAAAATCTCCGCAATTTTTTTGCCTCCTGTTTTCTCTGAAAGTTTATCGAAATACATTTGTACCCATGGCGGAATACCCGAAATCAGGGTCATGTCTTCGTTAATGGTTTCCTCAACAATGGCATCAACCTTTTGCTCCCAATCTTCGATAATATTGGTTTGGTAAGAGGGCAAACGGTTTTTCTGCAGATAAGCAGGCACATGATGCGCTACAATGCCCGATAAACGTCCTACATTTATGCCATGCTTTACACTCAAAACAGGACTTCCCTGTAAAAAGATCATTTTACCATTTACAAAGCCAGCCTTTCCTGTTTCGTTAATATAGGTTAAAATGGCATTACGGGCAGCTTTAATGTGCTCGGGCATCGATTCTTTAGAAAGTGGAATGTATTTTACGCCAGATGTAGTACCCGAAGTTTTAGCAAAGTAAAGAGGTTTGCCCTTCCAAAGCACGTCGGCTTCTCCGGCAACCACACGATCTACATAAGGCTTTAGCCCTTCATAATCCTGAACAGGAACATACTTTTTAAAATCATCGTAACTTTTGATTTGAGCAAAACGATGGTCTTTACCAAATGCGGTATGTTTAGCCTCATCAATTAGTCTTCTAAATATTTTATTTTGGGCATTTACGGCATTATACTTCCACTTGTTAATTTGCCAGACTGCAAATGCTGCAAAGGGTTTACTTAATGCTGCTTTTAATCCCATTTCTAGTTACCAGTTTTAAAGTTGGTATTGTTAATAATAATCTGATACGCCTCTTCACTTAATCTATCATTTTTGAATGAAGAGTTATTAAATACCGTTTCGAATACAATATTTTTACGTTCAACGATCGCCTGATCGAATATACTCTTAGTTCTGTCTTTATAAACATCAGTCATAATTACCTCAAAACCTGCAAAATCATTCAATCTGGATCGTATAAAACTAGATTTTCCAGCTGCATTTGGTCCGGTAATTACAAAAAACTCAGGATGAAGCATAGTTAAGAGATTCTTTCCTGAAAAGTATCTACGATTTTAATTGGATGCCCATCCTGATCGTATTTAACTTCGAAAAGTACTAAAAAAATTTCTCCAGTAGGCATTTCCTTTCTCCAGTATTCATTGTCGTTAGCCGCTTGATAATAATATGGATTACCAAGTTCAAATGCTTTTTGCCTACCTAAATCCGCAAAATTATTTAGATTACTTAGTATTTTATCTATTAGCATATTTCTCAGTTTAAACAATATTATGTAAAATATCAGGGTGTTCATCCCCCTTATACTCGCTCGAAATTTTGCGGTAAGCAACCGTCAAGGCTACACTCGATAGCGGAACAATGATAAAAGAGCTCAATATATTTACGATAAATGCCACTAAAGGCCATTGCAAGTAGTTCAATAACAAATAAATTAAATAACCACCCCCCAAAACCACCAGTAACAATAAAATTTTAGTGAAATTACCTTTGGTAGTAGCCAGGCTTAATTTAATAGAATCGAAAGGAGTTGCATTTTTATCGATGATAAAAAACGGAAAGAAAGAAATTCTTAGCCAGGTGATAAAAATTGCAATGATACCTACCGAAACCGCCACATTTTTAACTATTGCTACATTAATACCAGTGTAAATAAAGGGAAAAGCCACCAGAATTACCACCAGATATACACCAAAAATACAAGCTACAAAGTAAAGGGTAGCCACCAGAAAACGAATAATCTGCTGACGGGTTGGCAGGGTATCTACAATTTTAACATCGCCTTCTTCATCATCCATTAAATGGAAAATATACTTAAACAGCGAAAGGTTAATGGTAAAGTACAGCAATACAAAAATGATAACCATAATGATGCTCAAAGCTTTACTTACATCTTTGATAAAAAAGGCCATCAAACTCGATGCACTTGCTGTAATGAACATCAAAAAGCACAGCGTTGCAATAGAGAAATAATGCTTCCTAGTAATGCTCCAGGCTTTCTGGATCACATCATTAACGGCGAATGTACTTTCTTTTAAATAGTTTATCATTGTTGTTTTAATAGCACACGTTTAAATAAATCCTGTATAAATCCTAAACCATAAGCAGTTAATTGGATAAAGGACGATATAATACTCAAAAATGCAACTTTTAACGATTTATTTACTGACCATGAATGAAAAAATATCAACATAAAGTAAATCAATAACAAGAAGTTACAAACATATGCCAATGGAGGATATATAAAGTTACACAAAATAGTGAAACCAAAACCCAGTGTAAATATGGCCGGAAAAAAGTGTACCGGTTTTAATTCTTTAGGAAAATGTTTATAAATATTGATCCGCGCCCTGCCAAAAAAGTGCAGCTGTTTGTAAAACTGACTAAAGCTGGTGCGGCGTTTATGGTAAACTTTGGCATCGGGAATCAATCCTATCTTAAAGCCATTTTCGTGAATACGGATACTGTATTCAATATCTTCGCCTAAACGGGTTAGAATAAACCCGCCAACCTTTTCCCAGGCCTGGCGCGAAACCCCCATGTTAAAACTGCGTGGGTGAAACTGCCCTACATGTTTTTTATTGCCCCGAATGCCCCCTGTGGTAAAAGGAGAGGTCATGGCATAGCTAATGGCCTTTTGCACGGGTGTAAAGCTATCATGTGCCGCATCCGGACCACCGTAAGCATCTAAATGATGCTCGTAGAGGTAATTTTTAACAATTTCGAGGTAATTGGCCGGAACCAGGATATCGGAATCAAAAATAACAAAGTAATCGCCTTTGGCCCGTTCGAAACCGAAATTACGTGCAAAACCTTGTCCGGCGTTTTCTTTGAAATAATACTTGATATCGAGCTTATCTGCATAAGTATCGACAATAGCCTTGGCATTGTTTTTAGAACCATCTTCGATTACCAAAACCTCAAACTGTAAATAAGTTTGTTTGGTCAGGGTATTCAACAGTTCGTCTATCTCTTGCGGACGATTGTAAAGCGGAATTATGATGGAGAAAAACATGTCTTGAAGCTGAAAGCAGAAAGACTAAAGACCAAAGCTTTGTGCTTTAAGCTTTAGTCTTTTAGCTTATTTAAGTTCTTTTTCGATTAAATATTGATTTCTTTCTGGTGCATTGCGCGATAAAAGTTCGGCGATGAAGCCTGCGAGGAACATTTGTGAGCCAACAACAATGGCTACCAGCGATAAATAAAATAATGGCTGGTCGGTTACGTCGCGATAAGGTAATCCCTGCCAGATTAAATATTTCTTTTCGAACAGAATATACAAGGCCATGATGATCCCGATAAAAAAGCTTAGCACACCCAATGAGCCGAAAAAGTGCATGGGGCGTTTGCCAAATTTACCGACAAAAAATATGGATAGTAAATCTAAAAAGCCATTTATAAACCGGCTGAAACCGAATTTGGTAGTACCATATTTACGGGCGCGGTGCTCTACCACCTGCTCCGAAATTTTATTAAAACCGGCCCATTTGGCAATAACCGGGATATAACGGTGCATCTCGCCATACACTTCGATGGTTTTAATGACATCGTTGCGGTAAGCTTTTAAACCACAGTTAAAATCGTTGAGCTCAATACCGCTCATTTTACGGGTAGCGGCATTGAATAACTTGGTTGGGATGGTTTTCGTAATTGGATCGTAACGTTTCTTTTTCCAGCCCGAAATCAGATCGAGTTTTTCTTCTTTAATGCGGCGATATAACTCCGGAATTTCATCCGGGCTATCCTGCAAGTCGGCATCCATGGTAATGACTACATCGCCCTGTGTAGCTTCGAAACCTACGTTTAAGGCTGCTGATTTACCGTAGTTGCGTCTGAATTTAATTCCTTTAATAGCCGGATTCTGAAGTCTTAAATCCTCAATTACCGACCAGGATTTATCTGTACTACCATCATCAACGAGTATAATTTCATAGCTGAAATTATTTTCGATCATCACTTTATCAATCCATGCCGTTAACTCGGGCAGCGATTCATCTTCATTAAATAAGGGTACTACAACTGATATATCCATTTTTTAAGCATAAACCTCGTAGGTTTTTAAAACCTGCGAGGTTTGTTTAAATTAAAACGTGCAAATTTCATCAAATTAAATGATAAAACCTGCACGTTCAAAATTTTTGATCTTAATTATAATTTTATGTCTTTAGCTTTAACTTTTACAATCTTTCCCTGATTGGAAAAAACCAAAACACCATCGTTTTTAGCTTTATATGCAACTAGTTTTTTAAATGCTATGCTGAGGCCTAAACGAATTTTATCTCTCAATTCAACATTATTCTTATTTTCCATTCGGTAAAAAATTAAATTTTAACCAAGTATTTTTTTCAAAGATAGTTATTTCATCTGTCAAATTTCCTTCTGCTATAAATTGCAACTCACCGTCTGAACGCATTAGGAGTATATTTAAACTAAAACGTGCAGATTTCATCAAAATAATGATAAAACCTGCACGTTCAAAATTTTTGTAATAAGTTTAGAATTTACGCTCTTTTTTTAAGACCAATGAAGTAATTAAACTCACGATTAAACCAAATACAGTATAGCTTATTGCTGCTGTAAAGGTTGCAAAAATCCACATGTAAGGTTTCATGGTTTCAATTCCTTTAACCTGCTGCTCGTTATCTCCTGCCTTTTCTATTGCGGCATCGGCAATTTTATCAATAGCTGATGTATCTAATACCTTAAAATATATCGCATATAAAATACCAATAAACAGGCCTGCGTATGCGGCAACCTTAAAACCAGTTGAAAACGCCCTTCCGTAAGTAATATAATCGCCAAGTTCCTTTTTGTGTGTAGCCTGGGTAAAATATATAGCCAGTATGAAAATCCCATACGACAAGACAAAAACTATAATTTTATTAAACACTGGGATATCGGCACTGGTAGTATCAATTCCTATAAGTTTAAAAATATAGATCATTGCCAAAGTATATAAGGCAAAACCCAAAGCTACTTTAAACGCCAGTGCGTTAGGCTTCTTTTCTTCCTGAAGTATCTGCTGTTCCATTATAATTTTAGTTATTGATTGTTGTGATCAATGTATAAGATGCAGCATCGAAAGCTTTGTTACTGCTAAACTGAATTAATTCTTTTTCAGTTTCCCTGCTGCCTTCAACATCCAGGAAGAAAACCATAAACGGCACAAACAGCTCCTGCATCTCTTCACTAATGTTTAATTTAGCAGCTGTTTTGCAAATTTCCTCTACGCTGCTTTCGGCCAGTTGCTGGTTGCTGATCAGCTCTTCGTAAATCTCGAACTCGTCCTGAAACTCATCATCTTCTACCAATAAGAATTCTTTCAGGAAATCGCCCAGTTCAGGATCCAGATCTTCATCTTTACATTCTTTGATATAAAGCAATAAGTTTAATAACTCAGTTCCGCGCTCAATGGTCTCTTCTTCAATGTTAGCCCATTCATCGCTCTCCAGATAATCGTCTTCCAGTTTCTGCACATCGTTGCTGAAGAAATTCACCATCAGCAAATCGAAAAATACTTCGCGCAGTTCTTCGAATTTTGGATGCGAATCAAAAACAGCATCGAAAGCGGTTACTTTATCCAGAAAATTTACGTCCAGCTCAAAAGCGGCCACTAATTCTGTTTCAAAACCTGCTACATTGGTTGCCGAAACTTCAGCATATTTATTGATTGAAGCGCTTAACGCCTGTTTTACTCTATTGTCCATAGTTAGTTTTCTTATGTTTTTAAAAGGATTATTGGGTTACAAGAACTTTTCCATCATCCATATTACATTTTACGCTTTTAACTTTCGGCTTTGGTCTTTTAGCTTCCCCAGTATTGATTATTGTTATAAACCAGTTTTACTTTACCAGTAAGCTCCGTACCCATTAAAGGATTATTGGCTGATTTTGAATAGTTACTTGCGGCATTGTATAACCATTTTTCGCCTGCATTAACAACTGTAAAGTTAGCCTCTGCCCCTTCTTCAATTACCGGAACAGCTAAATTTAACAATTTACGCGGATTAATCGCCAACTTCTCTGCAATAAGACCGATATCCAGACCAGCTTTTAACAATAAAGGCACTACAGTTTGCAAAGCAATGATACCATAATGCGCGATTTCGAATTCTACATTTTTGAATTCGATTTCTTCGGGGCGGTGTTGTGAAGTAATGGCATCGATTGTTCCGTCTTTTAAGCCCGCAATTAAAGCTTTAACATCGGCCTTGCCACGTAATGGTGGTTTAACTTTATAATTACTGTCAAAATCGCCCAGCAATTCTTCAGTAAAAACCAGGTGGTGAGCGGTTACATCGCAAGAAACCCAAATACCATCTTTCTTAGCCTTGCGGATAAGTGCAACCGAACCCGCGGTAGAAATATTACTGATGTGGATTTTAGTTTCGTTATAACCTGCTAAAAAAAGATCGCGGGCGATGTGCATTTCTTCTGCTAAAGCGGGCAGGCCTTTCATACCCAAAAGAACCGAGTTTTTACTTTCGTTAATCTGCGATTTACCGGCAATAGATTTATTTTCTGGGTAAACCATCAATAAAGCATCGAAACCTTTGGCATATTGCAGGGCACGGCTCATGAAACCATCATCCTGCAAAGCTTTATCTCCATCAGAAAAAGCCACAGCTCCTGCCTGTTGCATATCAAACAGCTCAGCAAGTTCTTTAGCCTCGCGGTTCTGACTAATGGCACCAACAGGCAATACATCAACCAGATTGTTTTTCGCTTTGTTTACAATGTACTCTACCTGCGATTTTGACTGTATTACCGGGCTGGTTTGAGGCAAAAGTGCCAGGCCTGTGAAACCACCAGCCTGTGCAGTAGCGGTAAGGGTTTGTATATCTTCTTTGGTTTCAAAACCCGGATCGCCTGCTGCACAATTTAAATCGAAAAATCCCGGACTTAAAAAAGCGCCCTGCCCTTCGAAAATCGTTTCATTTTTATCGGCAGTTAATTTACCTATGTTCTTAATTTTACCATTTTCTACCCGAACATCACATTGTTGATTATTGAATTTACTTTGCGGATCGGCAATGGTTACATTTTTAACCAGGATATTCATATTGTTTTTTTTGTGTTATTAAAAAATCGGATGAGCAGGATTTCGGCTGCAATAAAAACCAGCGACAAAATTAGACAAAGTTTCCATAAAGTCTGCCCGATTTTATTAGCGCCGGCAATTAATTTAACGGCATCTTTATCGGTGTCGAATACTTTTACATTGCTTTTTCCAGCCAATTGATCTAACCCGGCTTTATCCAGGTAATGCATATCAGACTCTGACCTGCCATTGTTAAAAGCATAAACAGCCAGAACAGAATCGCCAAGTTTCAGGTTGTAAAAACCTGCCCGTTTAATCTGGTCGGCTACATAAATCCATGTCTTGCCATCAGCCTGTCTAACTTCTGGTGTAGCTTCGAAATTATTGGCGGTAATGCTCAGGCTTTGGTTTTTACCCAAAGTTATTTTTTTGCTGGCCAGTGCATTATCATTACCCAGATTATAATACAAAGGCACTTCGGCGCCTCCGCTTAAGGCCAGGCGGTACATTAAAGGTACAAAAACCGGGTGGCGCGCCAGGTTTCCATCAGCTGCATTTAAGCTACTGGCCGACAGATAAGCTGATCCGTTACCAATACCGTATTTGGCAAAAAACATTTTACCGCCCGGCAGCGATAAAATATTTTCTTTATTGGCCGAAGCCGTTTCTGCAAAAGTAAAATAGCGGTTCACTGCGGGCAGATCCAGATTCTTTGGAATTTCTTCGAAAACAGTTTTAAAAACAGGATGCTGCAATTCGATTTTATCGATTTTGGTTTCGCCGGTATTTAATGTCAAAATGGATGGCAGCGATAACGTATTTAGAAAAGCATTGTAGGCTTTAATATCAACATCCAGATCGGGAAACAACACAATCGTTCCGCCCGCATTGATATAAGTTTTAAGCTGTTGGGCTAAACCGCTCGATGGATTTTTTAATCCGTTTAACACAATAAGCCCATAATTGGCAAAACCGCTGTAATTCACATTATTTTCTGAATTTTCGGTAAGTTTATAATAACTATCGGCTGCAAAGAGAGCTTTGATGTAATTACCGGCATTAGGACCGTTAATGCTCAAAACCGGAAAACTTTCTTCTACTTTAAAACTGAACGAAAGGGTATCATCAAACGTAACCGGAAAATCTTTAATGCTGATTATTCCTTTCTGCCAGCCAGCTTTTAATCCCGAAAAGTTCAAAGTATCGCGGATAACCTTTTCGGCAGGAATAGTTACGGAACCAAGACCTTTTTGCTGATTGTTGATGCTTAGCTTTAAAGGAATATTTTTCGCTTCTTCTGCCGAGTAATTTTTCAGCTGAACCACCAGACGTTCGTTAGCACCGGGTTGGTGATTAGGCGAGAGTACCCAAACGCTATCTACCGCCACATTAGGCAGCGCTGTAGCATTTAATTTTAAAAACGAATATTGAATATCTGCTTTGGTTTCAGGCTTTTTGCCAACAGAAATATTTTGCTGGAAATCGGAAATTACAAAGCTATACTTATTTTCAGGGCCGGTTAACATATTGCCCTGCCGGTTTAAAATTTGCTGCAGGTTGCGGTTAACCGCCGAGATTTTTACTTCATCGAGCGCTTTTAAAAATTCGTCGGCATTGAGTAAACGCTGGTGCTTACCTTCAAAATCGTTTGTTAATAACTGAAAGCGATCATTTATACCGAAACCTTTAACCAGTTCTTTCGCTCTGCGTTTGGCTTCATCAAGCAGGTTACCATCTTTGTTAATGGCTTCCATACTGTACGAATTATCGATATAAATGCTGGCGATGTTGCCTACCGTATTGGTTTTAGCTTTATCAGCAGGAATATAGGGCTGAGCAAAGGCTAATACTAAAAAAATTAAAGCTAAAATCCGCGAAAGCAGGATGAGCAGATTTTTAAGTTTTTCTTTCGAAGAATTTTGCTGTTCTACCTCTTTTAAAAGCTGAACGTTAGAAAAATAAACCTTTTTAAACTTACGGAAATTGAATAAATGAATGATGACCGGAATAGCAACCGATATTAGTGCGAAAAGAAAGCCCGGATACAGGAAATTCATTAAAAACCAAAGATAGAAAAAATATGGAGGAGGATATAAATTTCCTCATTTATTATTAATAATATTAATTAGCTACGGATACATCCTATAGAAAAGCCAATATAACAATTCATAACTAAAGAAAATTTAAGTGTGGCCTTATTTATCATCATAATGACCCGCAGCAGATAGCACCAGTACACTAATGGTTTCACCATTTATCTGATAAACCAGCCTATGCTTTTGTGTTATCCTTCTTGAATACAAACCAGCCAAATTATATTTTTTCAATTCTGGCTTACCAGTTCCGGTAGCCGGATGATCAATAAGTTCTAACAATAGCTTCTGAACTTTACCGTAGGCTGCCTGATCAGTCTTTTTCAACCATTTCAGATCATCAATTGCCTGTTTGGTAAACTCCAGATGATACATTATAAATCTTTAAGAAATTCTACCAAAGCCTCTTTCCCTGTCACTTTAGTCACCTCACCATTTTTTGCCTGAGAAAGTGATTTTTCAAGTTTTTCAACCATTTCTTTCGAAAAATAAATATCATCGTTGGTTATTGGAGTAATTGAATAAGCTTTATTCTTTCCCCGCTGAACAATAATCTGCTCTCCATTATCAGCCATATCCATGTACTCGGCTTGTTTTTCCCTGAATTCTCTACTACTTACTACTAACATAACCTTAATTTAATGCGTACCAATATGGTACAAATATACAAGAATAATTTAATGAATATGTAATGGGTCTATAAATTTTAGCGCTTTAAAAACCTGATAATCTTATGTTTTGCGTAGTAATTTATTAAATAAACCAGCCAGTATCAATACCAACTGGTTTAAAACAGCATTTAACTTTTCCTCAATCTTTCTCTAATCTCAGCCAACGTTTGATCGATCAACAATTCCCCATCCCTGAACACTTCTTTCAACTCGCCTCCCCGCTCTTCTTCCCAGGTGCACTGATCTTTTAACTGATATTCGCCATTGGCATCTTTAAAAATCTGCAACAAACCTTTCGCCGATTTTTTGGTTCCGTCATCAGTAATCGGGTCTTTAAAAATATCGCGACCCTGGCCGTTTACTTCGCCGTAAGTAGCTTTCATGGCAAAACCAAAAGTATCGCGGGTATTATACTGATAAGTGAAAGAACCAATACCCAATACCACATTGGTAGAGGCAAAACCTTTGGCTTTTAGCCGCTCACAAATCTGAGTGGCTCTTTCTAAATTAATACTATCGCCGTAAATGGCGCCAATCTGCGGAACCAGTTCTTTAAAGCCTTTATCATTTACTTTGCCACCAAAGACATCCCAAAGCAATTCAATTACACCTTTCCGTTCGTTTTCATGCTTACCATTCGGATTACCACAAATGATATCGACCGGATCACCAGAATCGGGGCGGATAACCACTTTACCCTCGCGGTTAACGATTTCATTTTTGAGCTGTGGTAAATATTCTGTTAAAACCTTCCATAAATCCCAGGTATCTGATACAATAGAAACAATCCCTTTAGGGTAAACTTCCAAAATTAATCTTTTAAAGGTTTCGAGCTCACCTGTATTGGTGCCCATACACATTACAGAGTGTTCGGTTGCGGCAACTGAACCACCAATTAACTCCTGATCTGAATTGGCATTGTAATATTCTTCCAGAAAATCAATAGCCGGAATGGTATCAGTACCAGTGAAACTTAACAAATGGCCTGCTGCCGAAGTAACCGCAGCTTCAATGCCGCCCATACCACGCATGGAAAAATCGTGCCCCTGCCAGTCTACAAATTCAGGTACCGACGATGTTTCAATAGCTGCACGATCCAAAATACCCCGATATTGCAAAGCCAGCGTTGCTGAATTACATGGCAACCACACCACCGCAGAAAGTAAGGTTTCGAAATAATTGGTCAGCCAAAAAAATTCAGGCAGTGTGTTGTACATGGTAAACATCGGAATGCGTAAGGGCACTTTAGCACCTTCGGGCAAAGATTTAAATACCATTGGAATATATCCCAGATCATGCAAAGCGCCTATATGCGCTGTACCTACCAGGTTTTCGCCCAGGTAATTGTTAATGCGACGGGCATATTTTCTTAAAACCTCTTCTTTAGGCTGACTGAAAAAGTTTTTATCAAACTCTTCGATGATGTATTTTTTGATAAAATATTGCAAACCAAATAGCACAACATGATCAATTTCATCGTAGCGGCTTTTTCTTGGCGTCCAGTTAGAGTATACTAATGTGGTATGTTCAGGATATTGTCTTCTGTGGTCAACTTTGTAACCATCTGTTAATAATAATGGATTCATAGGTTCTGGCTTTTAAAAATCGTAGACTGTTGTATTAATATCTTTTTTTGAAATTGTTTCTTTAATAATTGGCTCAATCATTCCCCATTCTCCTCCTGCTAAACCACATCCTATTCTTGGCATGTGGACTGAGGCATTAATATCACATGCAAAATCTGCAACTTTCTTTAAGCCTTTTTCAACGGCAACATATCTAATTGGAACAGTACCATTTTGAGCCTTATTAATTTTATGCTGACCAATTAAATTAGCTATCCATAAATCTTGTTCCACCTGTACAAACTGAACTTCACCCAGATTGAAATTATCTTTGGATTGATACCATGTTCTGTAACTATTTTCCGGAGCTTTCCATCTTTTTGAAATCGCTAAGACGAAGCCCTTTCCCCAACCTCCGATATCGTTACATATATGAACGATAATCTTATTTCCGTTACCTGAAGGATTTGTTGCGTCGCCTTTCTTATATTCAATATCTTTCATTTATTTCTTCCTTTTTCGTTTGGATACAAGCTTTGTAAAGTATCACTCTGCCAAAATTGTTTAGTTTCAATATCAAAACAGGTTAATTTACCTGTAAATGCAGCTCCTGTATCGATGTTCCAAACGTTACAACCATTCATGGGCACATCTACATTGTAATAAAGTGTTGGTGTGTGGCCAATGTAAATCTCGTTAAAGAGTAAAAGCCGCTTAGGGTATAGTGCCGAATCCTTCTTGATACGCCTATCCATGGTAAGCGCCACTTCCCATAAGGTGCGATCCCAGGAATAGTTAGAGGCATAACGCTCTTTGGCTGGTCCGTGCATAGACGAAAACCCGGCATGAATAAACAGCTTGTTCTGCTCATCTACATGATAATCTTCCGTCTGCTCAAAAAAAACCAGATGCTTCTTTTGCTCATCAGCGCCGATATGGGCATAGCTATCAATAGTTTCTTTACCGCCATGCTGATACCAAACATCATCTATTATTCCGCTCTTTAACCAATCTTCGCACCAGACATCGTGATTTCCCCTTATAAAAATGCATTCGTGGGTTTCTTTCAATTTCAAAAGATAATCAATTACCTGAGCCGATTCACTCCAGCCATCAACATAATCACCCAAAAATATAAGCCGATCCTGTTCAGTTGCCGAAGCGCGTTCCAATACCTGGATTAATGCCTTTAAACCGCCATGTATATCGCCTATAACCAATACTCTGCTCATAATTAAAATGCAATATAATTTTCCGGAACCGAATCTGTAAGCCAAACGCCGTTATCGGATAAGAAAAACTGAAAACCGGCCCGATGCATTTCTCCAGCATTAACGGTAAGTATTTGTGCAAGCCCTCTTCTGCTTCCTACCTTTACAGCGGTTTCTTTATCCTTACTCAAATGAACATGCTGCCTGCTCATTTTCAATAAGCCCTCTTTTTTAATCCCCTCAAGATATTTGGCTACCGTGCCGTGGTATAACTGTTCAGGAGGGGTTACTGCCATCAGGTTAAGTTCAATTTCAATAGAATGCCCCTGGCTGGCCCTTATTTTGGTTTTATCGTTATTAAAAGCAAATCTTTTTTTATCGTTACTTTCTACCACATGGGTTAACATTTCAATGGTAAGTATTTTTCCGTCACGACTACTTTTTTGCAGCAGTTCATCCACATTGGCCCAACCGTTCTCATCTAAGCTGAGTCCGATCGTTTCGGGCGAATGCCTGAGTACAAAGCTCAAAAACTTGCTTATTCCTTTTGTTATTTTCTCATCCATGATTTTAATTTATGAGATTTTTAATTTACTGTTTAAATCAGCATTGCTAAACTTAAAAGGTTTTTCTTCTGGTACCAGAAGGTCTGCCAATTGGTTGTTTTGAACGAATTTGTGTTGCTCACGAACAAATTCACTGATATCCTCGATCAACAGTATATCTTTGGTTGCGAAAGAGTTGATAAAGTTATCTCTCAATCCAATCTGAATAGCTCTTCTATCTTCTTTCTTACCATGAGGATCATGATCCGGATCCCATTGTAACCTGATGCTGGAGTTTTCTAATTCATTTCTCCATTCCTCATGAGATATGCCTTCGCTTTGGGCAAAAGAAGTATACGCTGCATTTTCCAGATAATTCTGAAACGCAGAGATTTTAAGGTGAATGGCTAAAGTGATTTCTTGCCCCTCCTTTGTTCCCCAACCGCTCCTATACATCATCCATAAAAAATTGGGTTTTATCCAGGTCATTCTGTTTAAGCTGAATTCGCCACCAAAAAATTGATTTTTGACAGCAAATTCGCCTATTTCTTTACGGTAAGCCTGATAAACGATTATTTTTCGTCATCATACTGGGCCATAATATGGCACCCTGAATTTGGCCATTCTACTAGTTGCTCTTTATATTTTTTAACTGTTATTTTCATTTTGTAATTCTATTAACAACTCATCTCATTGTTTAATGCGATTGAGTTTTTCTTCATAGAGTTTATAATTCTCATCGTCGAAACACACAAAAATTACTTTTTCTATCTTTCCCTTTTCAGCAAAATTATTTACTGTGGCAATGGCAATTTCAGCAGCTTTATCTTTTGGAAAATGATAAATGCCGGTACTGATATTAGGAAAAGCCAGGGTTTTAAGGTTATTTTCGACCGCAAGTTTTAAGCTATTCCTGTAACAACTGGCAAGTAAAGCTTCCTTTTCAGCACTTTCACCATTCCAAACTGGTCCAACGGTATGAATTACATTTTTCGATGGTAAGTTACCTGCAGTTGTAATCACTGCTTCTCCCGTTTTACAACCGCCTTGTTTACTTCTGATAACCATACAGGCTTCCAAAATTGCTTTACCACCTTTTCTATGGATTGCACCATCTACCCCGCCTCCACCAAGCAATGAACTGTTTGCAGCGTTAACAATCGCATCAACTTCAATTGTGGTGATGTCTGCTTTAATTACCGCTAAAATCATTTTCTAAATTTTTCCAGTTTGCTCATTAAACTTTTATTTTGTGTGCTTACTGATGTAAGGCTACAGTTTTCCAATTTTATTTTTTTAATTCATCCCTCACCTGCATTAAAGCAAAGCCTAACAGGTTAAGTCCTTTCCATTTTTCGGGATAAGTAGCATCTGGATGATCGTGAGCTAAACCTATACCCCAAATTGAATCAACAGGACTCGCCTCAACCAAAATCCGTTTATCAGTGGCGAGTAAATAATCCTTAAGCGCTTCGTTTTGGCTAAATTTTAAATAATTGCCTTGCCTTACGATTTCAAATCTGCTTTTAACCCAAATATCATCATCATAATCGTTTACCTCGCGTCCAAGTTTTTTAGCTTCGGCTGGCGTTTTGGCGTTTAAAATCTTAGCTAAAATTGTTGTATCGCCAAATAGTTCTGCTTTTTTGGCCATCATCCAATGCTCAGCAGTTTTATAATTAACCCCCTCGTGTACGAAAGATGAAAGCCACCACTGACTAAAACAGGTTTTAGTTATTTCACCATTTGGAGCAGGCTGATGCCCCCAGAACATCAGGAATTTATCACCTTTTTTAATATCCTCTACAGTATATTTTTGTTGTTTTATCAATGTAGTATCCATTCCTAAACAAAGTTTTTCAATTTCTTCTTTTTTAATAATCACATTCAACCAGCTTTCAGGAATTGCATTAAAACCATATATTAAACCAGCCAAACCTCCTGTTATTGCAGCTGTTGTATCGGTATCATCGCCCAGATTAACAGCTTTTAAAACCGCATCCTCATAAGATTCCGTAGTATGGATACACCATAAACTAGCTTCGAGACTATGCAACACATAACCGGAAGAATAGATCTCATTTTCAGGAACTCCTGAGATATCATCTACCAGAACTCTTTTAAACAATTTAATTTCATTAACATCAAAATTATTTTCCTGTATGAAATGCTTAATTTTTAACTGCGTTGTAAGGTATGCTTCTTTCTTATTTTGTCCTTTTAACAATGCTAAACCATATATAACATAAATAAAACAGGCAAAAACAGAACGAAAATGTGCATGTGTAATCGATGAAACTTCTTTTACACGTTGAAAAATAACTTTCAAATCGCTTTCATTCTGCAAATAAAACAGCAAAGGCAAAATCCGCATTAAAGATCCGTTCCCATTGTCCATCTCTGATTCCCCACCACATAAAACGGGGTCAATTCCATGCTTTATCAGCTTAATGGCTGCAGTTGTTGCAATACCTATATCGAAAACGCTTCCGTGCGGTGTCCAAATTTGAGCATTGAACCATTGAAGGAATTTCTGCGAAATATCATCTAAGTTGTAACCATTGCAAAGACTTTCAGCTAAACAAAATGTAAGCGAACTATCATCGCTCCAGGTTCCCTTAGGTTGTCTATGGGTTCCATATTCAAGCATTTCAGTTACCGGAAATCTGGTTAAATAATCACGGCTTTTAAACTCTACAGGCACACCAAGGGCATCGCCTACCACGAATCCGAATATTCCATTATGAACAATTGTAGGTGTCATTTTTTAGTTTGTTATGGGTATTATCTTAAAATATCCTGCAATTTGATCTGCGTTACGCCCACTTCTTCGACTTCTCTGATGCTATCGGTTGTAAAAATCTGATCAAAATATTTAGCCAGCTCATTAAAACCTTTGCTAAAAATCCCGTGACTAATGGCCAGATACAGTTTACCGGCATTTTTATTTTTAAGCTCTTCTGCCAGACCAATAAAGGTTCCTCCGCCGTCACATATATCATCAACAATTAAACAATCTGCTCCTTCCAAATCCTCAGCGTAAACTTTAAATCCCGATAACCTGCCCGTTTTAACATCGCGGCTTTTCGAGCACTCCACCACTTCTGCACCACCCAAAAATTCAGAAGCTTTATAAATTTTCTTCAGCGCACCGCCATCTGGCGAAATGAGCTTAACTCCTTGGCCAATTTGTGCGACAACTTCTTGAATAAAAACATGGTTCGTAATTACTGTGCAGTTATTTAACAAAGCGGGTGTAACTTCCGAATGTGGATCGAAAACAGTTACGTTATCAAGACCAAGTGCATTAATGATATCAGCATAAACTTTAACGGTTAAAGGTTCGCCTGGCACCATTACCCGGTCTTGCCTTGCAGCGGGAAAGTAAGGAATAAACAATTTAATCGTCTTAACTCCCATACGCTTCAAGGCATCAACCGTGGTGCAAATTAAACCCAGATCGTTAAATGAATTTATGCGATGTGTAAGCTGTACAACAGATGCAGGATCGAAATTACTGCTAATTTTAATGTGTGGTTCGCCACCGGCAAATACGAAAGACTGAAACTGAACAGCATTCTCTGTACCGAACGGACTGAAATTTTTATCTAAGTTGATCATATATTTGCGTATTAATTACACAAATATAAAAACACTTTTTAAAAGTCAAAGAATTATTTGCGTTATTTTTACGCAAACTTAATTTCAAATTGAAAATCCTCCTCTAATAACTGGTCGTATTTGGCTTTATCGAACTTAAATAGTTTACCTGGACGACCACTGGAGCTTGTTTTAACTAGTTTATCTGTTTCTTTGAGGATATGAAAACTCAAGATTTTTTTTCTGAAATTTCTCCTGTCTATATCGCGTTCGAGAATTGAACAATACAGGTTTTCGAGATCAGAGAACAGAAATTCGTCATCCAACAGATCAAAGCCTATGGGCTGATAAGTTAGCTTAGCTTTTAACCGGGCATGCGCCAATTTTACCATTTCATTATGGTCATAGCCTAGCACCGGGAGCTGATTAACCGGAAACCATCGGGCATCTTTTGCATCGGTATCGGCTTTAAGTATAAAATTTTGTGGATTAACCAGTGCAAAATAAGCAACTGAAATTATTCTTCCTCTTGAATCACGGTTAACGTCATCGCCAAAGGTACTGAGTTGCTCTAAATAGTTTACACCAACGCCTGCCTCTTCCTGTAACTCCCGTTTAACGGCATCAATCAGTGATTCATCATCTTTAATAAAACCACCAGGCAAAACCCACCGATCTTTAAACACCCCGTATTTTTGTTGCACAGCCAAAACGTAAAGCACATTTTTTTCGTAGCCAAAAACGATAGCATCTACAGCGATTTTAATATTCTGATTGATCATAAAGATTTGTGTAAAAGGAACACAAATCTAAAAAAGATATCTGTTAAGCAGAAATGAAGAATATTTAATAAGCAAAGCCCGGAAACTCGATATTTACAATTTTCCAGCTACCATTTTGAAGGGCAAAATAAAGTTTGAACGGGCCACTGATAATTTTTGATTGATCTTTCAGCACCGCCCTGAAACCGGCAACCCCTTCTACAAAACCCATCCCTTTTTCCTCACCCATCAGTTCGAAATTTACATCGATGATATCGTAGCGCCCACCAACATATTCATCTGACTGGCCAAAAATCCCTTTCAACCGGGCAACAATCACTTCTGCACCAATTACTTTATTTCCCGGAAGGATAAAGAAATTGCTCAGTTCTGCAGTGATGGTTTTAGATTGCTTAAACCACGAGTTGATAAAACGGATTGCGCTGTTTACCAAATCGGCCTGGTGGTTAAAGGTTGGTTTTTCTTGCATGGTGCAAAATAAAGCTTTCTTATCGATACTTTTTCATGGCAGCCCAAAGTTTTTCGTCCATTCCGTAAACATCCGGGCGGTATTCTATCTTGTCATTTTGAAACCAGGCGGTAATATAGGTGATGATTAAAGGAACATTTTTCTTTGGTGCAAACCAGGCCGGTTTTAGCTGGAACGTTTTAAGCGTATCGGCTTTTTGCGCCATCCTTTTTTGATACCACTTCATATGCGTGCTATCAACCGGGGGTAAATCTACTTCGGCCCTCAACTTATCGTAAGTATAAGTATCTTTTACCAAAAGCTCGGCAAACTCTAAAGGTTTTTCAATACGCACACAACCATGACTAATGGCACGGTTAGTTAAGTTGAAACCGTTTTTATTATTGGTATCGTGCAGGTAAATACTAGAGCTGTTATCGAAAATAAATTTGAACTTACCCAGGGCATTTCCACCACCAGATCCCTGTTTAAATTTAAAGGGTAACTTATCTCTCGAATAACGGTTCCAGTTAATGGTATCGGGCTCGCCAATCAGCTTATCTTTATAGTAGACTTTAATGTTACTGTTCGATAAATAAAAAGGATCTTTACGCGCCATCCAGTAGATTTCACTTTGTGCAATACTTACCGGAATATTCCAAATTGGATTGGCCTGAATGGAATTGATTTTACTAAACAATAATGGCGTTTCGTGGTTCTTTGGTTTATCATCCAGATTGCCCGATTTTGCAAAAGCTTTTAGCTTCTCTTCGTAACCATTTTCACGCTTCCCGCCAACACAAACTTTCATCGAAATTACGGTATCCAGATTGTCCAGCCAGGTGAGCCTGAAGTCAGGAATATTTACCTGAACATAGTTATCTCCGGTAGCGGGCATCTGCCACCTGAAGCGTTCCATATTTAGCAGTAAAATCCTTTTTTCACTTTCGGAATTTGCACTCAAATAGGCCGACTGTAAAGCTTTATATTGTACCGATTTTGGCTGAGCTGATTTGAGGTTTTCAACCAGGTTATTCCCATCTAAAAGTTTAAGCATACCGGCACTATCCGGACGCCCAACTTTGATATAATAACGCGAGAAAATATTGCGCGGATTTACCACACCATACTTCAAATAATTGGTGTAATTTAAGTAGGCATTGGCCGATAAAAGTTCTAGCCTGGCAATAACCGGATAGCTCTCTTCTACTTTCTTAAATTTATTAGCTGTTAATTCCGTTAATAAATCTTTTATCTCATCGCCCTTAAAAATCTTTGGATTGAAACCATGCACCTCACTTTTATTTAAATAAGCTACAAGCGAATCGAGCTCACCATTAATGTAAAAGTGCGTAATGAGTTTAGGTTGATTATAATTATTGCTATAAAATGCTTTAATTGTTTTGGGATTGATGAAATTGCCCGAAAGGCTATCCATTGTTTTAACAAAAATGCTGTCGTAAGCTACAGTATCAAAATCTTTGTACATTTTATTCTTAAAATGCTCAGATAGCACTTTCCCGATCTCGGGTGGGCTTTTAAACCATCCGCAGGCAGAAACGAACAAGATAAAGGGCAAAATCAGAAAGCGAAACTTTTTCAATTTGTTAAAAATTTAATACAAAATAACGGTTATTGGCAATAAAAACAGCATAATGGCAAATTAAGTGCCATTATTTTTTGTTTTACCATTTCAAACACTATATTTGCCAGCGCTAATCAGCTAAAGCATTGATATAGGCAGAAATAAATTTATGAACTTAACTTTGAACCATCACTTACATCTTCACCATCGCCGATAGGCGATGCTATATGTTTGTTTTGTACTTCAAAACGTTTTTTCCGTAAAATAATTTCTTGTCCACTCTATATTCAATACTTTGAAAACACTTAAAATTGCTATCCAGAAATCGGGTAGGTTAAACGAAAAATCTGTAGAAATTCTTAAAAACTGTGGTTTAGCATTCGAAAACTACAAAAGTTCACTCATTTCAACGGTTACCAATTTCCCCTTAGAAATTCTTTTTCTTCGCGATGATGATATTCCGGAATATGTACAGGATGGCATTGCCGATCTGGGTATTGTTGGTGAAAATGTAATTGTAGAAACCAAAGCCGAAGTTGATTATCTTCAGAAGCTGGGTTTCGGAAAATGCACTTTAAAAATTGCCGTTCAGGCTACCAGTACTATCCAAAATTTAGAAGAGCTGAACGGTAAAGCTGTAGCCACTTCTTACCCGGTAATCCTCGAAAAATTCTTAACAGAAAAAGGCATCAAATCTGATATCAGAACCATCTCCGGTTCGGTAGAAATTGGTCCGGGTTTAGGTTTAAGCGATGCCATTTTTGATATCGTTTCTACCGGTGGAACTTTAAAGAGCAACGGACTAAAACCATTTGCAGATGTAATGCAATCGGAAGCGGTTTTAATCGGAAACAAATCTATAGCCGACAATCCGGAGGTAGCAGAATTACTGCAAAGAATCCGCTCGGTACTTAGTGCAAAATCGAACAAATACGTGGTGCTGAATGTATCGAAAGATAACCTTCAAAAAGTAGTCGATCTTCTTCCGGGTGTTAAAAGTCCAACGGTAGTTCCGCTCTTCGAACCTAACTGGGTAGCCGTACATTCGGTAATTGCAGAAGCTGATTTCTGGGATAAAATAAACAACTTGAAAGCAGCCGGAGCAGAAGGTATTTTAGTAATGCCAATTGAGAAAATAATCAAGTAAAATCGTAAAATTCCATATTAACTATTAGTTAATTTTAAAATATAAAACATTGAAAATCTACAATTATACAGATTTATCTAAATCAAAAATTGAAGAACTTTGTTCAAGACAGATTGAAGACGATAAACTGATTGAAAGCCGTGTTGCCGACATCATAAAATCGGTAAAAGCGGATGGCGATAAAGCCCTTTTTAACTTCGCAAAAACCTTTGATAAAGTTGAACTGGAAAAACTTTTTCTGGATGCGGAAGAATTAAAAACCATCGCAGCTACCATTCCGGCTGAAGCAAAAAAAGCTATCGATACCGCGCACCAAAACATCAAAAATTTTCACCTGTCGCAATTAAAAAAAGAAGATAAAGTAGAGACCATGCCAGGTGTGGTTTGCTGGCGCGAAGCCAGGGCAATTGAAAAGGTTGGGCTTTATATTCCGGGTGGAACTGCCGTTTTACCAAGTACCTTTTTAATGCTGGCAACACCGGCGCTTATTGCAGGCTGTAAAGAAATAATTGTATGTTCGCCACCACAGCAAGACGGTAAAACAAATTGCTATCTGGCCTACTGCGCTGTGCTGCTCGGTATCGAAAAAATATTCATGATTGGTGGTGCGCAAGCCGTAGCCGCAATGGCTTTCGGAACCGAATCCGTACCACAGGTATACAAGATATTTGGCCCAGGTAACCGTTATGTAACCACTGCCAAAACCATGGTACAAAACAAGGTGGCTATCGATATGCCTGCGGGCCCATCTGAGGTTTTGGTAGTAGCCGATGAAACTGCCATTCCGTCATTTGTTGCGGCAGATCTGCTTGCACAGGCAGAACATGGTACTGATAGTCAGGCTATATTGGTTTCTACCTCGAATGAAATCATAGCCGAAACATTAAAAGAAGTTGAAAAACAGCTTGCTATCCTACCTAGAAAGGACATTGCTGCCAAAGCAATCGACAATTCTTATGCAGTTTTAACGGATAATATTGAGCTTGCGATGCAATTTTCAAACGAATATGCGCCCGAGCACTTAATATTGGCCACTGAGCAGTACCAGGAGCTTATCCCGTTGATTACCAATGCCGGATCGGTATTTTTAGGTAACCTTACGCCTGAAAGCGCAGGCGATTATGCCTCAGGTACTAACCATACTTTGCCAACCAGCGGCTTTGCAAAAGCATACTCGGGCGTTTCTGTTGATGCTTTTATTAAAAAAATCACTTTTCAGCACCTGTCAACCGAAGGTTTAAACAACATTGGTACAACTGTTGAAACACTTGCAGCAGCTGAAGGATTGGAAGCACATAAAAATGCAGTGAGTATCAGGCTTAAAGAATTTAACTAGATAAACAATTTCACAACTCACGTTATGCTGATCTGATAGCTTTCGGATTTATTTCAGCATCTATTGAATAACCAGAGACCCTGAACTAAATTCAGGGTGACGATTAAGGACAAATAATGGACATTAACGATTTAGTAAGAGAAAATATAAAAAACCTTCGCCCCTACTCTACTGCCAGGGATGAATTTAAAGGCCAGGCATCGATTTTTTTAGATGCCAATGAGAACAGTTATGGCTCGCCTTTGCCGGCCAATTATAACCGCTATCCGGATCCTTTACAACTGGATTTAAAAGATGCCATAAGCAAAATTAAAGGTGTTCCAATCGAGAATACTTTTTTAGGAAATGGCAGCGACGAAGCCATCGATTTATTATTTCGGGCTTTTTGTAATCCGGGTAAAGACAATGTGATTATTTTGCCTCCAACTTACGGCATGTACGAAGTTTCGGCAAATATAAATGACGTAGAAATCCGCAAGGTTAGCCTGCTTCCAAACTTCCAGTTAGACATGGAAAAAATTGCAGAAACCATTGATAAAAACACGAAATTAATTTTCATTTGTTCGCCAAATAATCCGACCGGAAATTCGATAAACCGCGAAGATATTGAAACGATTTTGGCCAACTTTAATGGCATTGTTGTGGTAGATGAAGCCTACATTAATTACGCCCGACAAAAGACCTTTATACAAGAGTTAACCGAGTACGGAAACCTGGTAGTTTTGCAAACATTTTCGAAAGCCTGGGGGCTTGCAGCTTTGCGTTTGGGCATGGCATTTTCTTCAACAAAAGTGATCGATGTTTTAAACAAAATTAAACCACCTTACAACATCAACCAGGCCACTCAGGATTTAGCTTTCGAAGCGCTAAAAAACATCGCACAAGTAAACGAATGGATTAAAGAATCTGTTGCCGAAAGACAGCGTTTATCTACAGCTTTAAATGAACTGAATATTGTAACAAAAGTTTACCCTTCTGATGCCAATTTTGTGCTTGCAGAAGTAACCGATGCACTGAAGATTTATGATGATCTGGTGGAGGAAGGAATCATTGTGCGCGACCGCTCTAAAGTGACACTTTGCGAAGGTTGTTTACGCATTACTGTGGGCACAAAAGAAGAGAATGATAAACTGTTAACCGTATTAAAAAAATTATAATGAAGAAAGTATTATTTATCGATCGCGATGGTACGTTAAACATCGAACCAGATGACGAACAGGTAGACAGTTTTGCCAAACTTAAATTTTATCCGCGCTCATTGTATTACCTGTCGAAAATTGCCAGCGAAATGGATTATGAACTGGTAATGGTAACCAACCAGGATGGACTGGGAACTCCCTCTAATCCGGAAGAAAATTTCTGGCCGATCCATAATTTCATGTTAGACACTTTCGCAGGTGAAGGTGTTAACTTTAGCGAGATTGTAATCGACCGTACTTTTGCCAAAGACAATGCCCCTACCCGTAAACCCGGCACGGCCCTGCTTACCAAATATTTTAACGGCGACTACGATTTAAAAAACTCTTACGTAATTGGCGACCGGTTAAACGACGTGATCCTGGCTAAAAACTTAGGCGCAAAAGCGATCTTTCTTCGCCAGAATGATGCATTGGGATCGACCGAGGCTTTAGATAAACACGAGACTTTATTAGATATCATTGTTTTAGAAACCCAGAAATGGGAAGATATCTACAACCTGTTAAAAGCAGGAAGCAGAAAAATTAATCACGTACGCAAAACCAACGAAACCGATATTACCATTAACCTGGATTTAGACGGTACCGGAAAAGCAAAAATTGAAACAGGCCTTAACTTTTTCGATCACATGCTTGATCAGATCGCCAGACATGGCAGTGTTGATTTGGAGGTAATTGCCAAAGGTGATTTACATATTGACGAGCACCATACCATAGAAGATACCGGAATTGCCTTAGGCGAGGCTTTTGCGAAAGGTTTAGGCAATAAACTGGGAATTGAGCGTTATGGTTTCTGTTTACCCATGGATGATTGCCTGGCGCAGGTAGCTATCGATTTTGGCGGCAGGAACTGGATTGTTTGGGATGCGGAATTTAAACGCGAAAAAGTAGGCGACATGCCAACAGAAATGTTTTACCATTTCTTTAAGTCGTTTAGCGATGCCGCAAAATGTAACCTGAACATTAAAGCCGAAGGCGACAACGAACACCATAAAATTGAAGCTATTTTTAAAGCATTTGCCAAAGCCATAAAAATGGCGGTAAAACGCGATGCAGAGAAAATGGTACTGCCAAGCACAAAGGGTCTACTGTAAGCTGTAAACTGTAAAAGGGAAGATGGATAATGGAATAAATAATGCAACAGTAAGTTCAGTTGATGAAGAACTAAGTCAGGAAGACATAGATCTGATTACTTATGAAATAATGCCTCTGGCTAAAAAAGGTCTTTATACAACAATACTAATCTTTTTAATCATGGCATTTATTATTCCTTTTTCAAGCAAAAACGGCATGCCATCAGCAGGTTCAACGGGAAATTATTGGGAAGCATTTACAGGTTTCCTTATTTTCGGATCAGTATATATCGCGTTCTTCATTGCCCGTCCACTTTTACTATTAAAGATGGATTTTGATTCAAATCGTAAAAAAACAATCGAATTGGAAGTACTTAAAAAAATAAGGACAAACAATGAAAAGTTTATGATCAAGTGCAAAAAATCCTCAATTAAACTAAAAGGAGATATTATTTTAGATAAAGCGGAATTTTACAATTGGTGGAAAGGAGATAAATTGATTGTTGACTATTTGATTAGAACGAAATTAATCATCGGTTTTAAGAAGATAGACACCTCAAAAGAAAGCTCAAATTAATTTTAAATTCTTTTAACAGTATAAAAAACATATGAAAGATGGAACTGAAAAGCCCCTCCAGGGGTTTGGGGAGATTGGAATAGTAAATTACGGCGCTGGTAATATTTTCTCGCTAACCGCAGCTTTAGATCGTTTAAACCTCCAATACGGTATGGTTAATACTGAAGCTGACCTCGAAAAGTACAGCCACATCATCATCCCTGGTGTTGGTCATGCGGGTGCTGCCATGGAAAAATTAAAAGGTACCGGCCTGGTTGAAGCCATAAAAAAGCTGACCAAACCTGTACTGGGCATTTGCGTGGGCATGCAACTCATTACCGAACATTCGGAAGAGGGCAATGCCAGCCTTTTGGACATCGTGCCGGTAAAGACCAAAAAATTTGATAAAGACCTGAATATCAAAATCCCACACATGGGTTGGAATGCCGTGAACCCTAAAAACAATTCGTTGTTTGAAGGTGTTGAAGATAATACACAATTTTACTTTGTGCATTCGTACTTTATTGAATATAACCCTACTTTTGACATTGCATCTGCTGATTATGGTTTAAAGTTTTCGGCGGCAGTACAAAAAGACAATTTTTACGGCGTTCAGTTCCACCCCGAGAAATCAGGGAAAGCCGGCGAATTAATATTAAAAAATTTTTCAAACTTAAGCTTATAATATAAAATGTATATCATACCTGCTATTGATATTTTAGATGGAAAAGTTGTCCGTTTGCGTGAAGGCGATTACAACCAGAAAACGGAATACGATGTTTCTATTGCCGAAATGATCGAAAAATACCGGTCAAACGGTACCGATTTCATCCACATTATTGATTTGAACGGTGCAAAAGGCGATTTCAGCAACCAGAAATCACTTTTCGAAATCATTAAAAAAACAGAAATGCGCGTGCAGTATGGCGGCGGAATCCGTACCATTGAGCAGGTTACCAATCTGCTTGATGCAGGTATTCACCGCGTAATTGTGGGTACGCAAGCCATTACCAATCCCGATTTCCTGCCTCAGTTGAGCGAAGCTTTTGCCAAAAAAGACGATTATGCCAACCGCATTGTTATTGCAATTGATGTTTTGGATGAAGTAATTAAATACTCGGGCTGGATGGAAAGCTCACCAATTAAGCTGATGGATTACGTGGATAAATGCCTTTCGTTAGGTTTCTTCCGCTTCTTATGTACCGATATCAGCAAAGATGGAAAATTAGGCGGTGCAGCGATTGAATTATACCAAAAACTACTGGAACACTCACCAATGATCAAATTAATTGCTTCGGGTGGTGTAAGTTCTATGGACGATATTTACGAACTGGCCAAATACCCGATCAGAAGCGTGGTAGTTGGAAAAGCCATTTACGAAGACCGGATCACCATTGAAGAGATTAAAGAGTGGAATTTGAAGGCTTTGAGTAGCATATAACCCCCCAGCCCCCTGAAGGGGGAGCTAATTAGCATAATTGGAGTATGACCTATAAGATAAACGAAGACGAATCCGACTTTTTCGAAGTCAATGAGCCTAATATGTTTTATGGTGCACTACCTACAATTTTTGAGAATGCTAAGAAATTAAGAAACAATGTAACTGAAGCAGAAAGTTTACTGTGGCAAGTAATCAGCAATAAACAATTAGGAGTTAAATTTAGAAGACAGCATCCTATTTCATACTTTATTGCTGATTTTTACTGTCATGAAGCGAAATTAATTATTGAATTAGATGGAAGTATACATGATCTGCCAGAGGTTATGAATAAAGACATTGAACGACAACAGATTCTTGAAGGATTTGGAATCAAAGTAATTAGATTTAAGAATACCGAACTTTATAATAATTTAAACTCAGTTTTGGAAAAAATAAAAGAAGCCATACCTGCAAAGCAGTTTTCAACTCCCCCTTTAGGGGGCGGGGGGCTAAGTAAAAGAATAATACCATGTCTTGACGTAAAAGATGGCCGTACCGTAAAGGGTGTAAACTTTGTTGACCTACGCGATGCCGGCGATCCGGTTGAACTGGCAGCCCAATACGCACAGCAAGGTGCCGATGAACTGGTTTTCCTGGATATTACCGCTACACACGAGCGCCGCAAAACGATGATTGAAATGGTTAAATCGGTAGCAAGGCAATTAAACATTCCATTTACCATTGGTGGAGGAATTACCGAAATTGCCGATGCTGAGGCCTTGTTAAACGCTGGTGCCGATAAAATCAGTATCAACTCGGCGGCTGTAAGAAACCCTAAACTGATTGAAGAACTGGCCAAAGCCTTTGGTGTACAATTTGTGGTCTTAGCAGTGGATACCAAACATGTTGATGGTAAAAATAGGGTACATTTGAATGGTGGCAGGTTAATTACCGAACTGGAAACTGAAAACTGGATTAAACAAGCCGAAGATTTAGGCGCGGGCGAGATTTTGCTAACCTCTATGGACCACGACGGTACTAAAGCAGGCTTTGATTGCGGTTTATTGAGTAAAGTAAACCAAATGATTAATATTCCGATCATTGCTTCCGGTGGTGCCGGTAACATGGATCATTTTACCGAAGTTTTCCAGAAAGCAAATGTAGATGCTGCATTAGCCGCCTCGGTATTTCACTACGGTGAAATTTTGATACCCGATTTAAAACAGGAATTGAAAAGAAACCAGATTCCGGTAAGAATATAATAATACACTCGTCATTGCGAGGCACGAATCAATCCTAAAGCTATGGGTTTAAAAGACGACATAAGTAGTAAGATTGCTTCGTACCTCGCAATGACGGAAACAGCATAAAAATGACAATCGATATTAATTCCCTTGATTGGGATAAAACCGCAGGCCTGTTGCCTGTAATCATTCAGGATTATAAAACCTTAGAAGTTTTAATGCTGGGTTATATGAATGCCGAGGCTTTAGAAAAAACACAAAGCGAAGGCAAAGTAACTTTCTTTTCGCGTACAAAAAACCGCCTTTGGACAAAAGGCGAAACCAGCGACAACTTTCTATTTGTTAAAGAACTTTTTGTTGATTGCGATAACGACACCATTCTCATTAAAGCAGATGCCGTTGGCCCTACCTGTCATACCGGTAGCCGCAGCTGTTTTAAAACAGATTTCAATCAGAATTTCATTTTCGAGTTGGAAAACATCATCAACGATCGATACGAAAACCCGGTTGAAGGCTCGTACATCAATAAAATGCGTGCTAAAGGTTTAAATAAAATTGCACAAAAAGTTGGTGAGGAAGGTGTTGAAACGGTAATTGCAGCACTTGCTGAAACAGAAGAAGAATTTATTGGCGAAGCATCAGACCTGCTTTTCCATTTAATGTTCTTATTGAAAGAAAAAGGCCTGTCTATTCAGGATATTGCAAAGAATTTAGAGAAAAGGCATAAATAAGGTAAAAGGTAGAGGGTGTAAGGTTTTTGGATGCCAAACCAGCCAAAAAAACCTAAATAAGTTCAGAATTGAAAACAGAAATAGATTTCGACGATTTAAATGTATTTGTTAGGACGAAAATTCCTACAAATTACTATTTAAAGATATTTTTATTCTTATTCAATACTGCTGCTATCATTGGCCTATTCTGGTTTGCTTTTAGCTTGCAAGAAGAAAAACCAAATGTTTTACCGTTCTTACTACCAGTAGGATATTTTTTTACTCTGGGCAAATATCTGCTTTGGAACACTTTTGGTCAGGAATTTTATATTATCAGTACAACCCATATATCCTATCAGCACAATTATGGCTTTTGGACCACTAAACTTAAAACGGCTAAATATTATGCTATTGATCAATTCCCAAGTAAAGAGAACGAAGGTATAAACCTGATTTTTCAAGATTATACGGAAGAAAAATTACCAATCGAAGTATTCAGTACAGCACTTGCAATATCTGTTTCAGATTCGGAAAGAATTTTTAACCGATTAAAGGAAATAAAAGTCGATGAATTTGGTGAAGGGGTAAATTTTCCAAAGATTTTTGCGAATTAAACTTTAACAAGAATTTAAAAAAGACATAAATAATTTGAGCTGAAAGGTAAAGCATAAGCTTTGGTCTTTCAGCTTTAGTCTTTTAGCTATAAGAAATGCTTAAACACATCAAAACACTTCCCGGCCACCAAAACCCGGTTTATGCCCTTGCCCATTCTGATCAGGATGAATTATTCTTTAGTGCGGGTAACGATAAAGGTATTGTAGAATGGTCATTAGCCGAAATGGCTTTTGTTAAGGTTAAAATGCCAGTGCAAAGCTCTGTTTATTGCCTGCATTATTATGAGCACAAGTTGTTTGTGGGCGAAAGAAGCGGTGCTTTTAGTGTGTACGATTTAAAGAAACAGGAAGTAATTACGCGCATTAATGCACACCTGAAACCTATTTTCAACATTAAAACCGTACAATCTAAAAATGAGCTCATTACCACAGGCGAAGATGGAACAGTTGCAGTTTGGTCGTTAATCGATTTTAAAGAGATTTACCGCTTTCAGGCAGCTTATGATACCGTTCGAACCATTGCCCTATCTCCTAACAAAACGGAAATTGCATTTGGCTGTAAAGATCATCTGATTAAAATTTATAACCTGGCAGATTATAGCCTGAAACAAAACCTCGAAGGACATAAGCTCCCGGTTACTGCTTTGGCCTACCACCCCGAAAGCAAGTATTTAATTTCAGGTAGCCGCGACGCACAACTGAAAATCTGGAGCCTGCCGGATTATGAATTGCTACAAACTGTCCCAGCCCATATGTTTACCGTTTACGACATTGCTTTTCACCCCACCCTGCCCTATTTTGCAACCAGCAGTCAGGATAAAAGCATTAAACTATGGGATGCCGAGAACTTTAAACTGTATAAAATATTAAGTCTGGAAAAAGCCGGTACTGGCCATACCCATTCTATTAATAAAATTGTTTGGAGCAAGGATGGCAAATACCTCATCTCAACCGGAGATGATAAACAGGTGATGGTGTGGGAGATGGAGTAAGGATCGGGCGTCACCCTGATCCGATAGCTATCGGATTCATTTCAGGGGCTCTAATTAGAGATGCTGAAACCAATTCAGCATGACGATAGCGTCTTTATAAAATTAATTCAGCTTCTTATAAAATGGGTTAATATCCCTTAATTGATTTTTTGCCTGATAAAGAATCCTTCTCCACAAAGAATGTCTGATAATCACAATTTCAGCTCCACCTAAAATTTCCGCGCTCACACATAGCTCAAGGTTTAATTGATCGTTGTTGTTTAAAGCCACCCGTGAACTTAAAGTCTTATAACCTAAATAACTTACGGTTAGTTCACAATTTTGATTACTGAAATTTGCAGGAAGCTGTATTTCGAAGTTTCCTTTTATGTCGGTATATCCATAAACTAGCCTGTTATTCACAGAAACAACAGCTCCACCAACAGGCTGTTTATCGTTCTTATCAAGCACATGACCTTTAATGCTTCTTAAGGTATCAGGAAAAATCACTGCAGTTTCCGCCAAAACAGGTTTAGCTTTCTGCTTTTCAGTTTGTGTATGGGGGGCCTTAGTACTTTGTGCCTTAACCAGTTTCGGAAAGCTTAAAAATGCCAGTAAGGAAGCAGCAGCCAGGCCTGGCTTAAATTTGCTGAGTGTATAATTTGATTTTCCCTGAATCAACCGATCCAGCTGATCTGGGTTAAAGCGGCCGCAGCTGTTCCGCTGGTTTTTGCTAAACCAATTTTGTAAGTCCTTATCAGAAAATTGAGTAAAATCTGTTACAGCCTTTTGGCAGGAACTGCAAAATTTACCCATTGTATTGGGTTGCATACTGCCCCACTTCTCCTGACAAGGATTAGAGATTTGAATTTTAAACTTAGCTGGCATAAAAAAACGTTCTTTTTAGATAAGATACATTTCAGGCCATTATTCCACAAAACGTTTTATAATTCTGAGTTTATGTGAGTATTTGCCCAGTTCTTTATTAAAAATTCCCTGGTCATCTATAGGATCTATTTTAACTTTGGCCGAGGCATGGATAATTTCATTTGGGCTCAACATAATACCCACGTGGGTAATTTTGCCTTCGTCGTTATCAAAAAAAGCAACATCACCGGGCCGGCATTCAGCCAAAAAGCCTACCAGTTCGCCTTGTTCTGCCTGTTGTGAAGCATCGCGGTTTAGTTTAATACCAAGTATTTTAAATACCAATTGTGTAAAACCAGAGCAATCTAAACCAAATAAATTCCGTCCGCCCCATAAGTAAGGTATATTCTGGAAAAATTTAGCTGTAGCCGTAACATCAGTTTTAAAATCTGTTTTTTGGTTATTATGTGCATCAAATCCCAGTTTATACCGCTCTGCGCCGGCATAGCAAATTCCATCTTTTAAAAATGGCAGGTTACTACCCGGGCATAAATGATACAAACTACCATCTTCGGCGGTTAAGGTGTTGTTAAAACTTAAAGGCGCAAGCAAATGACAATCGTGCATTTCGACAAACTGATCCTGACTAATGGGGGCCAGCTGCCTGAAATCCATCCAGCCTTCATAACCATCATATCCGTTTTGTACCAGCCACCAGCGTTCTTCTTTCTGGATAATTTCTACATGTTCTCCGAATAAGAGTTGGGATACAATTTCTGATCGATCTGAAGCATCTGCCCGCAAAGGTGCTACTGCAACCCTGCAAATACCATATTGGTTTTCCATTTAATGTGCCTGTAAATTAGTAGAGTAAAACTAATAAAATACATCCATTGCCTAACATTTTGCCTGCAAATTTGTTATTTTTATGATGATAACCTTTTAAATACACACGCTATGAACTTTAAAAAGATATTAATTGCCGTTGATAACAGTACCTGCTCAGAAAAGGCGGCAAAAGCCGGTTACGACATGGCAGAAAAATTTGGAGCAGAAGTAGCATTGGTTAATATTATCGAACCTATACCTGCCAATGTAAACCCCGACTTAACATTAGCACCGGTATTCTTAGAAACTTACGATAATAGCGAAGAGAATAGCCATGTTTTACTTAAGGAAATGGAGGAAAAATATGGTAAAGACATCAAAACCACCTACCTCAGCATTGTAGATACCGCAGCACATGGCATCATTCAGCAATCAGACGAGTGGGGGTCAGATCTTATAGTAATCGGAACCTACGGCCGCACCGGATTGTATCACTTTTTAATGGGAAGTGTAGCCGAACACGTGGCCCGGAAATCGGCTTGTCCGGTTTTGATTATCCCTAATAAATGTGAGGTGGATTAATTAAATGGTTCATTAGTTCATTAGTTAGCATGGTGCAAAAATACATCCGTGTATCCGTGGCATAAGCAATTAAAAATCTTCTAAACAAAAAAAGTCTCGATTTAATAAAACCGAGACTTTTTTCATTTAATATCTTTCGCCTATCCTTCCTGGTGTAACCAGGCTTTCTTAGCCAATAATTCTTCTTCTGTTTCACGGATATCCTCGTCGTCTACACAACAGTCAACCGGACATACTGCCGCACACTGAGGCTCATCATGAAAACCTTTACACTCTGTACATTTATCTGATACGATATAATATACTTCATCAGAAACTGCTTCCTGAGCTGCATCAGCTTCGATTTGTTGATTACCAAAATCAATGATACCGTTTAAATTCGTACCATCAGAAAAACGCCATGCAGTTCCGGCATCGTAAATTGCGTTATTTGGACATTCTGGTTCACATGCCCCACAATTTATACACTCATCTGTTATTTTAATTGCCATGTTTTCGTCTAATTCTTTTGCTTAGTTTACCTTTGCGCTGCAAATATAAGATATAATCAATTAATAATAATTCTAAATATGTCAGCATTAACTCAAGAAAAAGCAATTAACGCATTTGGTGAACTCGGCAAAAAGCTTACAAACCCTACTGACATACTAGGAAATGCACTTTATAGTGCAGAAAGTGCCAATGCATGGTTCACTCAGGAAAATATAAAAAAATCTGTTTTATCTTTTGCGGCCATGCTAAATGAGGCAGATTTAGCCATTTGGTTCCAGTCAGTAAAGTTTAGTATCTCGCCTAAAAAGGTTGGTTTAATCCTGGCAGGAAACATTCCGCTAGTGGGTTTACATGATGTTTTATGCGTTTTAGCCACTGGAAACATAGCCTTAATCAAGCTTTCTTCATCAGATGATAAACTGATTAGAACAGTAATTGCCGAATTGATTAATATTGAACCCGCTTTTGCAGATAAAATTGAATATGTGGAGCGTTTAAAAGATTTTGATGCGGTAATTGCCACCGGAAGTAATAATTCTTCGCGGTACTTTGATTACTATTTCAGCAAAGTGCCCAACATCATCCGCAAAAACAGAAACAGTGTTGCTGTTTTGGATGGAACTGAAAGTAAAGCAGATATTCAAAACCTGGGTGCCGATATTTTCGATTATTTCGGTCTGGGCTGCCGCAATGTTTCTAAAATCTATTTCCCGAAAGGGTATGATATTGCCCACTTATATGAGGGCATAGAAAGCAATAACCAGATTATTAATCACTTTAAATACCAGAACAATTACGATTACAATAAATCTATTTATCTGGTAAATGCTGCCAAACATTTCGATAATGGCTTTTTGTTGTTAAAAGAAGATGAAAGTTTAGCTTCACCACTGGCAGTGCTTTATTATGAAGAATATGAAAATCTGCAGGATGTAGAAGATAAACTGAAAGATAAAGCGGCAGATATCCAGTGTGTGGTTACCAAATCTGCAATCAATGTAGCCAGTTTTGATTTTGGCCAAAGCCAGCATCCTAAACTATGGGATTATGCCGATAATGTAAATACGATTGAATTTTTGAATGCGCTAAATTGATCGCGCTAAGCAATTGGATTATAAGTTTTTATTTAGATATTAGCCAATTGACCTGAGCCAGTAGATGTATCGTTTAATAAAAGCGCTATCCATTGTTTGTATTTTGTTATTTGCAAATTTTGCCAGGGCACAGGTATGTACCGGCACTTTTGGACAGCCTTTAATTAACCAGACTTTTGGTCAGGGCAACAATACCGATAACTGGTATGGCCCTCTAGCACAATATGCGCCAGGAGCATCAACTTCAACAACTTTTAAAGGGCCTCCGGGATCAATCCCAACTAATTTAACGGCCAATCAATCGGGCCTGGTAAAAACACCTGCTACCCCGGGCAACCCTTATTCTATTTACTGGCAACCTCATGCAGATCATACTGGCGATAGCAATGGTTTAATGCTCTTAATTGATGGTATTGCGACCAAAACTGTGTTTTTTGAGCAAAAAATGGATGATCTTTGCCCAAATACACTTTTACGTTTATCTATTTGGGTACTTAATACCAACTCGGCTGCAGCAAATGCCCAGCCCCCAAATATGATTTTAAAGGTAATTGATCCTAATGGTAACCTCTTGGGTAATGCCTCAACAGGAAATGTAACCGCAGATGGGATGTGGCACCAATACACGCTTGATTTCAGCAATGCAAACAATTCTACTGTAACGCTGCAGCTGGTTAACGATACCCCAACCAACAGTGGTAACGATTTTGCACTCGATGATATTACTGTGCGAGCCTGCGGCCCAGGTATTGCTCCTTTTTTCAACCTCAATAATACAGCCCTAAATATGTGCGAGGGGAATACAAACAGTTTTACGGTAAATGCCAATATTTCACCAGAGTATGCCAATCCCGTTTATCAATGGCAGGAAAACAAGGGCACTGGCTGGGTTGATATTAATGGTACAACAACAAAACAAGCAACCATTAACTTTATAAATCAGCCAGCGGGTACTTATCAATACCGCTTAATTACCGCCATTAACGGAAACATCGATAAAGTATTTTGCAGGGCCGTATCCGATCCGATTACAGTAACAGTAAATCCCCTACCCGTTGCCAGGGCCGAAAACTTCGGTCCTTTCTGTAATGGCAGCACTATTCAGTTAAATGCATCGGGCGGAACCACTTACAGCTGGACCGGGCCAAACGGTTTTACCTCTGCAGCCCAAAGCCCTACCATCATTAATGCAACCAAAGCCATGGGGGGCGAATACACTGTTCAGGTTACAGCAAACGGATGTACTTCGCCTGCGTCAACTCAAGTAATTGTCAGTGATCCGCTAGCCATAACCACCAACATCCAAACGGCTGCTATTTGTGAGGGTAAATCTATTCAGTTAGCGGCATCTGGTGGTACCCAGTACCTCTGGCAACCCGCCACTGGCCTTTCCGATCCCGAAAGCCCTAACCCCGTGGCTAGCCCGATCGAAACAACCGTATATAGCGTTACCGTCACTAAAGATGGTTGTTCGGGAACCGCACAGATAACTGTTAGTGTGAATAAAAATGCAATGGCTGATGCAGGTGCTGACCAAAAAATCGTTAACGGGCAAAAAATAACTTTAAATGGTAAAGTTTCCAGCGATGTTACTTATTTATGGACACCGGCCGATTATCTTGATGATCCGACCAAACTGAATCCTGTTGCCAGCCCACCGCACGATATCACCTATACCTTATATGCCACTTCTAATTTAGGTTGCAGCAGCAGCAGCGATGAGGTCAACATAACCGTTTATCCAAAAGTGGTTATTCCCAATACTTTTTCTCCAAATGGAGATAATGTAAATGATACCTGGAATATCCCTGCAGCAGCATCGTTTCCTAACCCTGTTGTCAAAATTATGAACCGTTACGGCAATCTGGTTTACCAAAGCACCGGACCTTTTAAGCCCTGGGATGGCAAAATGAATGGAAAAGACCTCCCTCCTGCAGTGTATTATTATTCTGTTTATTTAAACGAAGATTTCCAAACTTACACCGGCTGGCTGATGTTAGTCAGATAAAAAGGGATTCATACTTTCGCTTATCATTTGGAAATGCTATTTTTGAGCACAATGTATATCGTTAAAGTTAAAGGCATAGCCAAAATTCCGGATTACGTACAGTTAAGAGACGATAAGTTTACACTTTTAGCTTATTTCAGGGTAGACAGACCCGATAAATCGCTGGAAAAACTGGGGCTTGGCGACAAGCAGGATTACATTATGGAAATGGTTAAAGACCTGCCTTTTGGGCAGATTGCAAAATTAGAAATATAATATATGGCAGGTAACGCAGTAATTCATTTAAGCAATGTTGATGTTTTTCAACAGAAACATCTGGTACTCTCAAACGTAAATTTACACATCGAAAAAGACGAATTTATATTCTTAATCGGGCAAACCGGTTCGGGCAAGAGTAGTTTGCTTAAAATATTGTACGGCGATCTTCATATTGGTAACGGCGAGGGTAACATTGCAGGTTTCGACCTTAAAAACCTGAAAGAAAGCCAGGTACCTTTTTTACGCCGTAAACTGGGCGTGGTTTTTCAGGATTTCCAATTACTGACTGACAGAACCATTGAAAAAAACCTCGAATTTGTGCTGAAAGCTACCGGATGGAAAGACGAAAAGCTGATTAACGAGCGGATTAAGGATGTTTTGGATAAAGTAGGCCTACGCTCTAAGATTAAAAAAATGCCGCACGAAATTTCGGGTGGCGAGCAGCAACGTATTGTAATTGCAAGGGCTTTGCTTAACGACCCTGAAATTATCCTGGCCGATGAACCTACAGGTAACTTAGATCCTGAAACTTCGGAAGAGATTGTAACGCTATTGAAGCAAATCAGTCAGGCCGGAACTGCCGTTTTAATGGCCACACATGATTATCACATCATCCGCACTTTCCCATCGCGCATTATCAAATGTGAAAATGGCATTGTTCACGAAAGTGCACAAATAGCATAAAAAATTCTGACATCCGTCAGCTAATCAGCCAAACTGTTCAGATAATTACAAATAAATCTGACAGCTTGGCTGATTTACGTTTATGGCAAAATAGTTGAGATTAACACAAAAAAATTCAGCCCGATATTATGTTTAATAAGAAGAAAAATAACGATAAAGAAGAAAATATAATGAATACTGAAAATACATCAGAAAATGCTACCGAAAATGTAGAAAATACTGATGCCGCTGCAAATGAGACTGAACAAGCACAAGAATTAACTGCCGAAGAGAAATTGCAGGCAGAAGTTCAACAGCTTAACGATAAATACCTGCGTTTATATGCAGAGTTCGATAATTACAAACGCCGTACGCAAAAAGAACGCGTAGAGTTGTTGCAAACTGCCGGTAAAGATGTAATTGTATCGCTTTTACCAGTTTTAGACGATTTTGACCGCGCATTAAAAGCCATGGAAAGTGCCAGCGAAGTTGCCCCGGTTAAAGAAGGAGTTTTACTGGTAAGTACCAAATTGAAAAATACTTTGGCACAAAAAGGTTTGAAAGATGTTGAAAGCATCAGCCAGCCTTTTAATACCGATTTCCACGAAGCCATTACCAATATCCCTGCCCCTACCGAAGATTTAAAAGGTAAAGTGATTGACGAGGTTGAAAAAGGTTATACTTTAAATGATAATGTGATTCGCTTCGCTAAAGTAGTAGTTGGCGCTTAAAAGAATTGAAAAATTGGAAGGTTAAAGATTGGAATGTTGTAAACAGCAATTTCAGCAATGATCTCCAGTCAATAAAAAAATAAAGGGAATGTTTGTTTGAGTTTAGGAACATTGAACGTTCTAACTTTCAAACATTTCAACATGTTACAAAGAAAATGAGTAAAAGAGATTATTACGACGTACTAGGCGTAACCAAAAGCGCAGCTGCTGACGAGATAAAGAAGGCTTACCGTAAGATGGCGATTAAATATCACCCGGATAAAAACCCGGGAGATAAAGCCGCTGAGGATAAATTTAAAGAAGCTGCAGAAGCATACGAAGTTTTAAGCAGCCCTGAAAAGAAACAGCGTTACGATCAGTTTGGTCATGCGGGTGTAGGCAGCAGTGCCTCTGGTGGCTACGGTGGTGGCAATATGAACATGGATGATATCTTCAGTAATTTTGGGGATATTTTTGGTGGTCATAACCCATTCGAAAGCTTTTTTGGCGGCGGTGGCGGTGGCCAGCAACGTGGTGGCCGTCGTGTAGCTAAAGGTTCTAACCTGCGCATTAAGGTTAAACTAACGCTTGAAGAAATTGCCCATGGTGCCGAAAAGAAAATTAAGGTTAATAAACTGATTGTTTGTAAAACCTGCGATGGTTCTGGCGCAAAAGATAAATCATCAGTAAGTACCTGTGGTACCTGCGGTGGTAGCGGTCAGGTACGCAGGGTAACCAATACCATTTTGGGCCAGATGCAAACTGCATCTACCTGCCCAACCTGTAACGGAAGCGGTCAGCAAATTACTTCTAAATGTAATGTATGCCATGGCGATGGTGTTGTACGTGGCGAAGAAACCATTACCATTAACATTCCTGCAGGTGTAAGCGAAGGCATGCAACTGAGCATGAGTGGCAAAGGAAATGCAGCACCAAATGGCGGTATTCCGGGCGATTTAATTATCCTGATCGAAGAAGTTCCACACGAAACCTTAAAACGCGAGGGCAATAATATTGTTTACGACTTACATTTAAGCTTTGTAGATGCTGCTTTAGGTATGAGCATTGAAGTACCTACAATTGATGGTAAAGCTAAAATTAAAATCGATCCGGGTACCCAAAGCGGAAAATTATTGCGTTTAAAAGGCAAAGGTTTACCAGAGGTGAACTCTTACCACAGAGGTGATGAAATTATACACATCAACATCTGGACACCAAAGGCACTTAGCAGCGAAGAAAGAAGTACTTTAGAGAAACTACGCGAATCTCCGAACTTTAAGCCTCAGCCAGGCAAAAACGACAAAAACTTCTTCGAAAGAATGAAAGAGTATTTTGAGTAATTAATTCCATATAGTTAGGAAACCGATGTCGCAAGCATCGGTTTTTTTGTTTTATACTCCATGCTTAACCGAAGTGCAATGTTTATAGGTTACCATATTGACAAATGAGTATTAATATAAAAATCTAAATGAATCTTGAAAAAGCATCCAATACTGTGGTCAATATTTACTTTATATCTTGTAGGATGGCTCACATCTCTTTTACTTAAAGTGTTTTTTACATCAGCGATACAACATGATCATACAAAAAACCATCATCCGCCTTTTGGTGGTTTTTTAATCCTTTCAATCTTGTATTTATTATTTGCATCAACACTGGGTTTCTTAGGTAAAAAAGACAACATTTATTTAAAACTCTCTGGTTATATTGGCTTTTCACTAATTATTTTTATAGCCATTTACAACGGATAATAAACCTTTTTTTAGAGAGCCTGTTCTCTATACATGAAATGGAGAATTGGTTGTTCGGGATTTTATTACCGCGAATGGAAAGAAGTATTCTACCCAAAAGGCCTCGCACAAAAAAACTGGTTTAAATATTATTGCCAGCACTTCAATACCATAGAAATTAATTCAACCTTTTACCGGATGCCAACGCAAAAATCGTTCGAAAAATGGTACGATGAAAGCCCTGGTGATTTTGTATTTACCATTAAAGCTCCGCGTTTAATAACCCACTATAAGCAGCTTAATGATTGTAAAACACTCCTCAACGATTTCTATACTGCTGTTCAGACAGGTTTAAAGGACAAAATTGGTTGTATCTTATTCCAGTTTCCACCTAAATTTGAATTTACAGCTGAGCGGATGAGCAGATTAACTAAAAATTTAAATCCAGATTATCAGAATGTGGTCGAGTTTCGGCATCTGAGCTGGTTTAACGAGGAGATTTATCAAGAACTTGCGCATAGCGGCATTATCTTTAGCGGTCAAAGTTACCCCTCTGCCCTGCCCGATACCGTGATTCAAAATACCGACACCGTGTATTATCGCTTTCATGGTAAACCCGTGCTTTATAAATCTGAATACGACAAGGCATTGATTGAGGCTTTTCCGGAACAAATTAACACGGCTACCAAAGAGGTTTTTGTTTATTTTAACAATACCTGGGGCACAGCAGCCTTGCATAATGCGAGGCAGTTACAACTAGCCATAAAATAATACTCAGGTCCTTCTATTTACCTAAATGCAATGGTTGAAATAAAATAAACCTGATAGTACTGGTATTTCGTTGTACTAACCTTAATTTAGCACCAACAATAACGAAATTTAATGGATAGCAGGACTAGCGGCACCGAAAAGCTACTGCTTTTGCTTTCCTAAACCTGATTATTATGCGCATTGCTGTTATCGATCTGGGCACCAACACCTTCCACCTGCTTATTGCTGAAGCAACAGGAAATGATCCCGAAATTTTATACAAAACCAACGTTCCCGTTAAACTGGGCGAAGGTCGGATTAATGATAACCTGATTATCCCAACGGCATTTGAAAGGGGTATAAACTGCCTTAAAACCTTTCATCAAACTATTTCGGAGTATAAGGTTGATCGCATAAGGGCAACGGCAACTTCGGCAGTTAGAAGTGCTGAAAATGGTAATGATTTTGTACAAGCGGTTAAGGAAGCAACCGGTATCAATATCGAAACCATAAGCGGCGATGAGGAAGCTGAATTGATTTACCAGGGCGTAAAATTGAGCGGAGCCATACAAGAACTATCTTTAATTATGGATATTGGTGGTGGCAGTGTAGAATTTATTCTCTGCGATATGGAGCAATTGATCTGGAAAAAAAGTTACAACATTGGCGCTGCACGCCTAATGCAGCAATTCTTTAAATCCGATCCCCTTTCTGACGAAGATAAACAGGCCATTCTTTTTCACGTGCAGGAACAGCTGACAGATCTTTTCGAAATCTGCGAAAAATATAAACCTCAAATTTTAATTGGCTCGGCTGGTGCATTCGAAACCTTTGCTGAACTGGTTACCAGAAAACAAAACCAGTTTGCAGACATTGCACAAATCAAAAGCTATCCGTTTAACTACGATGATTACATTGAAATAGCTGGAAAGCTGATCAACTCTACCCACCAGCAAAGAGTAGAAATGCCTGGCATTATTCCGCTACGGGTTGATATGATTGTAATTGCCACCTTAATTACCAATTATGTTTTAGGCCGCTGTAAAATAAACAGGCTTACACTTTCTACTTACGATTTAAAAATGGGTGTTTTGGCCAGTCAGATCTAAAAAAAATGACCTGTACAAAAATGTACAGATCATGGAGAGATTTAAGCGTAATTTACTTAGTTTATTTTTTTGTAGTCATGATGATCTTACCCATTATCATTGACTCGGCTTTTTTAAGCTTAAGGTCATTCTGTTTCGCTTTAGAAAAGTTGAGTAATAAAAAACCTGAATACTTCGCGTTTTCAATCATCAGTTGGTTCTTAGTGGTATCAAATTTATGGTCTAAAATAATTTCGTAACGCCCATTTTTATCAGTCAATACCGAATATTGGGTATCGAAGATCGATATCTTTACACCAGCAGCAGGTTTGTTGTCAATCCCAATTATATATCCATATATTTTTTCGGGGATTACTGGCTTTTTATCGTCAGACTTGTATTGAATAGTTTTAAAAGTTTCAACGGATGTTTTGAAACTTTCTGCTTTTGCATCTTGCACAAAAATACTTGCGCCAATGGCCAATACACCAAGGTATTTCATCCAGTTTCTGTTGGTTGCCGGCACAAGGGTTAAATGGTAGTTGAGCTGGTTTAACTGTGCCTGGCTTAAACGGCCGCACACGCTAGAACTGGCACTTGCCAATGTTTGAATAATCTGGGCATTGGTATAACCCGAGAAATCGATAACATTTTTACTGCAAGCTGCACAGAAATTAAAGCCTGAGCCTTTTTGCATTTATTCCCAGTTTTGTGTGCAGGGTTCAGCTATGGTGATTTCGTTAAATGGAACTTTCATCTTGCTAATTTTGTTAGATGATGAAAGTTTTAACAGAATTCCACAAAGGAGTTTAAATAAATTTTAGCAGCTCGTTATAAAGCTTTTCGGTAGGTAGCCCCATTACGTTGGTATAAGAGCCCTCTATGCGTTCAACAACTACAATTCCCCACCAATCCTGCACGCCATAGCTGCCTGCTTTATCAAAGGGTTTATAGTTATCGATATAGAAATCTATTTCTGTTGCGGTAACGGCTTTACAGGTAACTGCGGTACGATCATAAAAAGAATACATCTTGTCGCCTTTAACCAGCGTTACCCCCGTAAAAACTTCGTGCTTGCTTCCTGATAATTTACTTAACATTTCTTGTGCGTGCGCACGATCTACAGGTTTGCCTAAAATTTCGCCGTTTAAAGCTACAATGGTATCGGCAGTAATTACAATTTCGCCATCACCGGTAAAAGCTTTGGCTTTTTGTTCGGATATGTAAACCGCAATCTCAGCCGGGCTCAAACCTTCAGGATAACTCTCATCCACATCTTTCAATTCGACCTTAAAATCGAGCCCCATCAGGGTTAAAAGTTCCTGACGGCGTGGCGATTTAGAGGCTAAAATGATGGGCGGAAATTGAACTGACATATTTTAATTTTCCGCTAAAATAAGAAAAGCGACCTAAAGCCGCTTTTCTTATTTGATATTTTTCAAAGATTAATTATTTCCGCCACCTTGTCTGCGTTTTTCCATTTCGGCACGCATTTCTTTCTGCCAGGCTTCGTATGTTTTTTTCTGATCGTCGGTTAATACTGCAGTAACTTTTGCATCGTTATCAGCACGCATTTTTTGCATTTTTTCTCTCATTGCGTCTCTGTCTCCGCCACCTTGCATTTCTTCGCGCATTTTTTTCATGGTTTCTGCCTGCTCAGTAAAAACAGCGGTCAATTTTGTTTTCTGATCGTCAGACAGTTTTAATTTCTCGTCTAATTGTTTTACGCGATCTTCAGGCTTCATCATCATTCTTCCTTGTCCACCACCTTGTTGTGCATTAGCGAAGCCAGCTATACCTAGCATTAATCCGCAGATCATTAATAATTTTTTCATGTTTTTTGTTGTTTTTGGTTGAAAATTGACTGGTTGGAGTGTAAAACAAATTAATGGTTTAATGACAAAATGTAACTTAGCTGTTGCAGATTAAAAGTTTTAATCCTTAAGCAACAGCACCGGTACATGCGATTTAATGGTTAACTTCTGCGACACGCTTTCGTGCAGTAAACTCTCGAAAAAGCTGTACTTCTTGGGTAATGCAATAATGAGCTGAGCACCCTCATTTTTAGCAAATGTCACAATGCCTTTAATCGTATCAGGGTGGTCGGAATAATGATAGGCTGGTGAAAAATCCTTTAACATATCATGCAGAAAATGCTCTTCATTTTGGTCGATATTATCGCCGGAATGAATATTGAGCACCAAAAGTTCGAGTGCGTGTTTGCTCAGAATATTTTTAAGGGCACGTATGGGGATAACTTCTTTAACCTTTTTAAAATCGCAGGCTAAAACCGCTTTTCTGATCGATTGGTAATCGGCTTTAGGAGGAACAACCAGCACTGGCACAGGACTCGATTTAGAGATTTTAATCGCGTTAGAGCCGATATCGCTTTCATCTTTTGCTTTTTTACCGTTGCTGCCGATTATAATCAGTTCTATTTCTTCGCGGTTTACACGATCGATTACCGATCTTAAAATGGTATCGCGGGTTAAATAAACTTCTACTTCTGCCTGAGGGTTGATTTCGAGCAATTTGGTTTTTAATTTTTCAAGGGCAGCTAACCTGTTCGAAATTTCGTCGGCAATGCGATCGTCGGTTGTAATCAGCATATCGGGCGTTGGCAGAATACTTTCATATTCGGAAACGTAGTAAGCGTTAAGCAAAATTATTTTAGCATTGGTCATGGCAAAACTAAGCCTGGCAGCGTATTTAGCGGCATGATCCGCTGTTTTAGAAAAATCGACAGGTACGAGATATGTGCTCATATAATTAAAGTTAATGTTTTTTATAAAGATAAATTAATCAATCGATTGATTAATTTATAAATGTAAATTTCGCATATAATCCAATAGATTGCAAATTTTGAAGAACGAGAATTATAATGATAAGGTCAATACTGAGTGGTGTAACAAAGTTGATGTTTCGCGAAGTTTAAAGCTGCAAGTGGCCCTTCGAGTCCGCGGCCACTGACGGTCCCGTAGAAAAATCGTCATTTCGACTGGAGCCGGCCGGTTTTCCCCGGTTGGCGAAACGGAGAAATCTTCTAGACAGATTTCTCGACTTCGTTGCACTCCGCTCGAAATGACGATCTGCGTAGTGTTGAAGTAAACAAGTTTGGAGTTGGGTGTTTGGAGTTAGGAGACAGTTAACCTAATACAGTTTGCAGTTGGCGGTTGACAGTTACTAATGAAAGATTGGACAAACTTGGAATCCGTAGACAGTTAACCGATTTAAACAATTAACCAGTTAACCATGGAAACAGTTTGCAGTTGGCGGTTGACAGTTACTAATGAACGATTGGACAAACTTGGAATCCGTAAACAGTTAACCGATTTAAACAATTAGCCAGTTAACCAATGAACAGTTTGCAGTTGGCGGTTGACAGTTACTAATGAACGATTGGACAATCTTGGAATCCGTAGACAGTTAACCGATTTAAACAATTAACCAGTTAACCAATGAACAGTTTGCAGTTTACAGTTACTAATGAACCAATGACTAATGAACGATTGAACTAATATACCTATACTCCCGAATCTGAAGCTTTAGGATTTTCATCGTGCCACCTCCCCTGTACTTTCATCACCTTTTCGATAATATCTCGTACAGCAGTTTTGCCTCCGTTATAAGGCGAAATGAAGGTAGAAATGGCTTTAATTTCTTCAACGGCATCAGCCGGACAGGTTGGGAGTCCAACCAGTTTCATTACTTTTAGATCCGGAATATCGTCGCCCATATAAAGCACTTCTCCGGCAGTAATATTTTTATTATTCAGGTATTGATTGAAAACGGCAACTTTATCACCGGTTCCTAAAAAAACATCGGTAACACCCAAATTAAAAAAGCGCTTGCCCATCGCTATCCCGTCGCCACCAGAAATGATACAGACGTTGTAACCGCGTTTAACGGCCAGTTGCATGGCATAACCATCCTTAATGTTAAAGGTGCGCAGCGACTGGCCATTATCAGTAACCTGAACGCTTCCATCGGTAAGCACACCGTCTACATCAAAAATGAAAGTAGTGATTTCTTTTAATTTCTGGAGAAACATCTTGCGTTTAGCGTTTAGCGGTAAGTGTTTGGGGTTGACTCAAGACTGAGGACTACTTACTGATTATCTCTCCACTCGTATACCCAGGCCGATTGAATTTGCTCCAAATGACCTTCATTGCTTTCCTCGCGGGTTCCTTTAAAATTAGGTAGTTCTAAAACCCAATCAATCAATTCGGTAAAACGGATACGGTAAATTTTGGTTTCAGAAAAATCATCTCCAAATTTCTCATATAGAGACATGGCAATATCTTCGTAATCGTTCCAGTAAAAAGGTAAAGCAAATTTATCGTTGTTCATGTTTTGTTTCTTGTTGTAACTTGTTATAAAGTTGAAATGTTTAATGTTGGAAAGTTCCGGACTTCCGACTAAAGACTCCGAACTCAGGACTAAATTAGTGCCCCATAAAACCAGACTGATCTGGAATGGTTACTTCGATATCGCCGTTAATTACCACACATTGGCAACCTAAACGTGAAGTAATTTTCGGACGTACTGCCCTATCGATAAAATCTTCTTCTTTATCAGAAATCTCTTCAATATTATCCATCCCTTTGGTTACATACACATGGCAGGTACTGCAACCGCAAACACCACCACAATTGTGTTGTAATTCTATTCCGTTATCCAGACAAACATCTAAAACAGATTCACCAGCAGCAATAGGTAATTCTACCGGTTCGTGATCTGCTTCTTCAAAATTTATTTTTAGTTTAAAAATGCTCATAATTATTTTGCAAAAGTAATAAGCAAAAGCCGTAAAAATGCTATTTCGGCATTAATTTTATGCTATTGCTTAATGTTTGATAAATTTCCTGCAACTCAGGCATATCTTTTAACATGCTTAAGTGCTTATTCATAGTGGTTTCGTCAGCCCTTACTGCTGGTCCGGTTTGTACATTTTCGGGCAGGTTATTCATTACCTTATCGGCAGTTTCGGCTATTAAAGGCCTTATAATCTCAAAATCCAATCCATTTTGCTGCAATATCTGATTGGCTAAAGCATATAAATGGTTGGGGAAATTACAGGCAAAAACAGCAGCCAGGTGTAAAACTTTCCTTTTTTCGCCATCGAGTTCGTACACCTGCTGACTTAATTTAGCTGCCAGTTTGTGCAAAACTTCCAATTGAACTGCATCAGTAGCTTCAATACAAAGCGGAATGCGATCGAAATCAACTTCTTTCGCTTTAGAAAAGGTCTGCAAAGGATAAAAAACACCTGCTTTTTTAAACTGAGCCGAGAGTACCTTAATATCTGTTGTGCCAGAAGTATGCACCACCAAACCGCTTACTGCCTTTAATCTTTCAGCTATGCTCTCAATCGCGTCGTCTTTTACCGAAATGATATACAAATCGGCATCGGTTTTAATTGCATTTAAATCACCTATTGCTTCTGCAGCAATGCTGTTGGCCAATAATTTCGCATTAACCAGGTTTGGGCTATAAACCTGCACCACATTTTCGCCTTTGGCTTTTAAAGCTTTTGCCAAATGTGTAGCAACGTTACCCGAACCTAATAAAACGATTTCCATGTGCTTATCCGATCCTGGCTTCTTTTCTTCTTCTAAAAATAGACAATAAGAAACCAATAACCATTACAATGGTACCTGCCCAATATAAATTGATGAAAGGGAATTCGATTGCTTTGAAAACTACCCAGTCTTTAGCTTGTTGCGGTTTTTCAAATATTTGTAACTCTACTTTTTTCTCATCAGGTAAAACCCTCGAGAAGCGGAACTTCAAATCCAGCTCATCTACTTTACGCGCAAAATCGAATGTATTGTTTCCTTTAATTAAGAAAATGGGTTCAGTATTGTAAATTTTGCCTGCAGCATTAATTTCTAAAGGTAAGCCTACAGCATAATCACCTTGTGACAATGCTAAATCTTTGGCTGTAGGCTTTCTGTTTAAATCTTTAACTGTAACCACACCACTCGAAGTATGAATGGTATCTCCAACTGAAACTTTAACAATGCGTGGTGCTTTGTAATTTTCATCATCAGAATGACCTTCATGATCATCGTGGGCAGATTGTTTAACTGCAGCACTTGTAATGTGTGTGTACACATCATAAGTTAAATAATGTTTGGTATCAGGCGAGGCAATTAATCCCATTTTCTCGTTATCCTGCGTGTGTGGATGCAAGTTAAAATCTTCTTTAACCTTACCCTCTTTATCTATAACCTTAAAGTTAAGCGTGTAAAAAGTATTGGGAGCCTGGGTGGTATCGCTTACATAAGTTACGGTGTACTTGCCCATTTGTTTAGGCTCGTTCTTGTATAGCATGATATTTTCGCCAGGTTTCTCTGTTTTTTCAAAATCCTTTACCGGAATAAAATTATTGGCGTTTATTGAAATTGGCTTATTGGTCGCTGCTGATACTAATGCTCCTAAGATTAAAAGTGCAAAACCTATGTGTGCAATGGCCGAGCCTGCCAATTTTGCCTTTCCTCCAAATGCCTGATATAAAACCGCCGCATTTGAAAGCACAGCAAATACACAACTGAATGTGATTATGATGTACATGGTATTGGTATAAACATCTGTTACATATACCAAACCTGCTGTTAAAACCACTGAGAAAATAACTGCAGAAACTAAACTGCTATAGAATTTACGCGGATCGGTTCTTTTGTATTTTAGATATTGTGAGAAACCTGATATCAATGTGATCACCATTGCAAAAGGAGCCTGCCATTGATTGTAGTATTTCACTGCATCTGGTGGCGGTGCGAAGTTTGTTCCAAAAGCTTTGTTAAATACTGGTACTGATGTTGAACAAATAACCTGGATACAAGCAACGGTTACCACTAAAGCACCAATAAACATCCAGAACTCGCGCGAATAGGTTTCTTCATCTTTTGTGGTAATTGGCAGTTCTTTCCATCTCCATACAATTAATCCAACAGCTAAAACAGCAAATACTACATTGTATAAAATCAGGTGGCCAAACATGCCCATATCGGTAAACGAGTGTACCGAGGTATCGCCCAAAATACCACTACGGGTTAAGAACGATGCATAAAGCACCAATAGGAAACTAAAAAACACTAGTGCAATAGCAGTAAAATAAGCATGTCCCGTATTTTTATAGGCAATCATTACGTGTACTGCACCAATCAGCGTTAACCATGGGATTAAAGAAGCATTTTCTACTGGATCCCAGGCCCAGAAACCACCGAAATTTAGCGCCTCATAAGCCCAGAAAGAGCCCATAATAATACCTGTACCCAAAACCATTACCGCAAAAAGCGTCCATGGCATAGCTGGTTTAATCCACTCTTTATATCTTTTTTGCCAAAGGGCTGCAATGCCATAAGCGAAAGGAACAACCATACTGGCAAAGCCTAAAAATAAGGTTGGCGGGTGAATCACCATCCAATAGTTTTGCAATAACGGATTTAATCCCCTGCCATCGGTAATGAATTTAAGATAATCTTTAAAATTTTCAGGGTTAGCAAAAACCACAGGTGCCATTGACTTTAAGTCAACTGCATCTCTAAGCAGGATAAATGGAGAACTACCAATACGTTCGCCAAAAATCTCAACGCCCAACATCATTGAAGTTAAAAACACTTGAGAAAAAGCCACCACTGTCATTACGGGGCGCTCCCAGGTCTTGGCTTTCCAGATGAGCAATGCACCTAAAAACGACTGCCAGAATGCCCAAAGCCAGAAACTTCCTTCTTGTCCTTCCCAAAAGGCCGATACTATATAATATATTGGAAGTTGTTTTGAGGAGTGAAAATAAACGTAGTTATATTCGTTATAATGTCCTAAAATTAAATAGAAAAGCGTAGCACCAATACCAATAATACTAGCCCAGTTAACCAGGAATCCAATTCTTCCGAGATTGCGCCAGGATTTGTCTTCTAAATTTTTCTCGCGACTGGCATAAAAATATGCGATAGTTGATAATAACGATGCACTAAAAGCCAGTACAATAAAAAACTGTCCGATTTTACCCGGCAGCAGGTTTTCGCCTACAAATTGAATATCCATTAAATTTAGTTATATTTTTTTTCGCCGTATTTCCCTACGGTGTCTACCTTACCATCTTTATTTACCTCTACCAGGTTATCGTTATATTTAGATGGGCATTTCATTAAAATTTTCGATGCGTAGAATTTGTCCTTATCCATTTTACCGATAAGTACCAGCTTTTCTGATTTTTCAAAATCCTGCGGTTTAGTTCCGTTATAAATTACTTCACGGATTTCGCCTTTTTCATCTTTCATGTAAAAAGAGAAATGGTTCGCGTCTTTAACCGCATCGTAATACATGCCTTTTGATTTTTCCCAATAACCCATCACATGCTCTTCTTTGTTAGAAGTAGCTGCTTCTTTAAAATTAGAATAGGTATCGGTATTGGCATTTAAGCTAAATAAAATCCCTACCGAGATGGCGATGGTAATCAATCCAATGATGGCACTTTTCTTCATGGTTATTTGTATTGTAAAAGCTGGCAACAAAGATAAAAAAATAGGCATAGCCAGCATTCTTTTAGCACTTTCTTGTCTTTATATTGACAATTAGCTGATTTTTTGGAAGAAAAGCTTCCGGGGGACCACATTATTTATATCCGTTCTTATTAATTCTGCTTTATCTGTTCAGGAGTTAACATTTCATCACCTAAATGATTAATTTTGGTACCGGATAACGAATACGGATAAACGAACCCCTAACCTGCGAAGAATATGCGCCTCAACCAATGCTATAAGCTTTTATTTTTTATTGCCCTTTTACCTTTTTTAAGCTCTTGTTTTGAAGTAATTGAAGAAATTTCGATGAAAAACGACGGTACCGGCGATGTGGTACTGACCATAAACCTGAGCCAAAGTAAAACTAAAGTAGCCTCAGTAATGCTGCTGGATAGCGTACAGGGCTATAAAGTGCCCAGCAAGCAAAAAATACAGCAGGAATTAAATGAGGCTGTAGCTTACCTAAAGAAATCAGAAGGGATCACTAACGTCAAAAGCAATACCGATTTTAACAACTTTATTGCGACCATCAGTTTTTCGTTTAAAGATGTTTCCAATATCAATAACATCACGAAAAATATCCTGGCGAAACAAAAAATTAAGGCCACCAATACCTCGTTATACAGTTACAACAAGACCAGTAAAACTTTTAACAGACAGTACCAGGCCATTGGCACGGCTAAAACCGAATTCAACAAGTTAAAGCCAAAAGACAAGGCTGTTTTTAACGGCGCTACCTACACCAGCATTTACCGTTTCGAATCGCTTGTAACAAGTAGCACCAATCCGGCATCAAATGTATCAAAATCGAAAAAAGCAGTGATGCTTAGAAGCAACATTAGCGATTTAATAAACGGAAAAATTAACGTATCCAATTCAATACAACTAGCTAAATAACACAACCATTTACCTGTAATTACGCAGGTGCAATGCTCACACCACAAAAATTACCAATGAAAAAAATTCTATTTTCCTTCTCCCTCCTCTTATTGTTCAACCTGGTCAAAGCTCAGGATCTGGTTAAAAAAATACCCGCAAACGCTTTTACTGTTGCTACCATTAAAGGCGATAATATTTTTAAACTGATGTTTGTAAAAGATTTTAACGAATCTTTTGTTGGCAAAAAATTACTGGAAGGTACTTCAAAATCGCTCGATAAAAACTTTACTACTATCGAAGATTTCGGGATTAACCTGGATAAAAACATGTATTATTTTAACCAGTTAACCGATAGTATTACCTATAACTGTTTTCTGATCCCCTTAAAAGATGCCACTAAATTTGAAAGCCTGATTAACAACAAGGATAATAAAATTAAAACCACCGGCGATACCAAAACCATGGTGCTGCCTGATAGTACCAGCATTATTAAGTGGAACAATAACATGATGTATTTTGTTACCGGCAGCATTAAAAGTTCTTTCTTTGCTGATTCGGCTAAATCGGCCCAATATGGTATTAAAGATATCAGGTTTCAAAATGATGAGGCTACTTTGGCCGATAGCGCCGCAGTTGCGGTAGATTCGGCATACGTAACCACAACCGACGAGCCTATGGTAGAAGCTGTACCGGCACCACCTGTAAAGGTTAAGGCAAAGCAAAAAACAGCTACCAAAAAGACAGCTAAAAAAGCCACTGGCAAGAAAAAACCGGCAAAGAAAAAAGCTGCAGTAAAACCAAAACAAGAAGTTGAGGAAGAAGTTATAGCTGATGCCGCCATGGATGTTGCAGAAGCAGTACCCGCAGCAGAAAGGGCAAACGCAGACTATGACCTTTACCAGCAGGAACGTGCCGAACAGGAAGCCAAGCAAAAAAGACTGGCCTTTACCTGGATGGCTGCACAAGCCGAGCAAATTTTTAACGGCAACTACGAATCTATTGAAAGCAATAAATCATACACAAGCAGTTTAGATAGCAAAGCCATTGCAGAACTTTGGGTTTCGAGCCTGCAGGATGTTTATAATGCGGTTGCTCCCGAATTTGGCACTTACGGCAAATCGGGTTTAATGAAAGGCTATGGCAGTTTAAATGCCAAACTGTTTATGGATAATAAGAGTTTCCGCATTTCTACCGGATTAGAACTGGCACAAGAACAGGCCGATTCATACAAAAAAATCATGAACAAAAAGCTGAACAAGAACTTTTTAAAGTATGTAAACAGCGAAAAAGCAATTGGTTTTATGAGCTACGCCATTGATACCAAAGCTTATTTGGAAGAATTACCTAAACTGATGAAACAAACTTATGGCTCATTTCTTGGCGCCCGAATGGATGCAGAAATGGACCTAGGTGCTGATCTGCTGTCTCTTTTACTCGATGAAGAAGCAGTGAGCAAAGTAATTAAAGGAGATGCCTTGTTTGTAATTAACGGATTAAATAGTAAAGAGGTAACCTACACGACTTACGATTACGATGATGATTACAAACAGAAAGAAGTGATAAAAACTAAAAATGAAACACTCCCCGATTTTCTTTTTATGTTCTCATCTGATGATACCAGGTTAATTAACAAACTGATTAAATATGGGGTAAACAAAAACTTTGTAAGCGCCGAGGGTAACATTTACAAAATAATAGAGAAGAAAAGTCCGATTGATATTTATTTCCTGATTAAAGATGGCATTGTATTTTTTGGCAATTCACTAACTGAAATACAGGCAATCAACAGCAACCAGGTAAAAAGCCAGATTAGCAAAACACATAAAAACCTGTTGAGCAAAAATAACTTCAGCTTTTTGTTTAATGCTAAAAACCTGGTAGGCAAAGTACCGGCTTCTGAAATTGGTGGCGAAGAAACTGCTAAAAAATTCAACAGCACTTTAGAGAAAATGGGTAATGTATACATGAAATCTAACCCGATTAAAGGAAATCTGGTATCGGCTGATATTAGCGCAGAAATTCCGAACGGCCATGAGAATGCTTTAAAATATTTGTTCTCGTTAATTGAAAATGCAGCGAAATAGATCAGTTTTCAGTTAACAGTTTTCAGTTAACAGTTTTCAGTTAACAGATTACAATTGGCAGTTAACCGATTTAAACAATTAACCATTTGACTACCGAACAGACGAACCAACAGTTAACCGATTTAAACAATTAACCGATTAACCTTAATTATGGTAAAATTTTTAAAAATAACAGCAGCAATATTCTTATTGCTGCTTGTTTTTTTTGCCGGCATGAGTAAATATAGAACACACCAGGCCGAACAGACTGAAATTCCAAAAAATGCCACAAGCCTGATTCAGATTAATATTGATGAACTTTACAAAACTATTGCGGTAAACGTATTAAGCCATCCGGTGTATTATTTTAAATCTGATTTTAAAAAAGATACTGCCGCGGCGGAGCCAGACAAAAGGTTTACAGGCTTGTCTATTCCCCCCAGTATTTACCTCTATAATCTCGCCAATAAACCAACGAATGTTATATTTTCGCGTCTGGAAATTGAGAGTATTGGTGGTTTTGAAAGTTTTATCAAAAATGTATTACATCTGCAAATCACCAAAAAAACCGAAGGAATTAACATGGCCAAATCGCAGCCCGGCAATTTGGTAATCTACTACAATCGTAAAGCAGCAGCATTTGCAATAGCCGCAAGAATAGAAAACCCTGAGCCAGATCTGCTCGACATTTTAAACAAAAAGAATACCGTAAAAGCTTGTGAAAGCAAATTTAAAGCACAACTAGCACTTAAAAAACATGTGGTTTTTAGCAACCAAGACCATAGTGGCTGGATTGATTTTAGAAATGGACAGATCGATTTTGAAGATGTACTGTCATCTGCTGATATTTTACCGGCAGATAGATCTTTTCAGCATCAGCAAAACCCTGATAATACCCTTAACTTTTATTTAAATGCCAGCTTTAAACGGGGTTTAAATCAAGTTTACAGGTTTAAAAACTTTAGCCTCGAAAGCGATAGCTTAATGAAGTATTATAACGGTAATCTCGGTTTAGAATGGACCAACTCAGTTACTCAAACTGATTCTATTATTACTTACGAATACAACGATAATTTTGAAAAGGTAGAAAAAATAAGCTTACAAAAAAGAGAAATACCCGATTTTGTAATCAGGATTAATGCAGATACCAAAGGATTAATGCACTATCTTGATCATCAAAACATCCTGAATGCAGATAGTGGAACTGTAAATAAAACTATATTTCCGCTGTTTAAGGTATTTGCAAAGCATACTGACCAACAGTTAGTTTTAAGCTCGAAAAAAGACTTGAAACCAAAGACCAGCTATACAAAATCGGCTGATTTTTTTACACTGAACATTAACTTTCAGAAATTAAACAAACAGCTTAACCTGCCTTTGATTAACCCCTACCTGAAAAACCTTGCACAATTAAACGTTAAGGGCAAAGCAGATAAATCTGGGAAAATTAATATCCGGGGAGCATTGCGTATGACGAATAAGGATATCAATTCATTGTATCTGCTACTCAGCAGCTTTTAATTTGTCTGTTATTTCTTAACTAAACGTTGGTATATTCGTAGATCGATAATATAAAAACTTCTTAAATGCTTCACGATAATTTGATTCTTATTCTGGTTTTACTTTTGGGTGTAACCCTATTGGTGATGATTGGCCAGAAGATAAAAATCTCCTATCCTATCTTTTTGGTATTAGCCGGCTTACTTATTGGCTTTATCCCTGGTATTCCGCATATCAAAATAGACCCAAATATTGTTTTCCTGCTTTTTTTACCGCCCCTGCTTTATGAGGCTGCCTGGTTTACCTCGTGGAAAGATTTCTGGGAATATAAAGGAGCGATTTTTTTAATGGCCGTGGGTTTGGTTTTTATTACCTCAGTAGCAGTTGCTTATGCATCTGTGGCATTTATACCAGGTTTTACCCTGGCACTCGGCTTTTTATTGGGCGGCATTGTTTCACCACCTGATGCCGTTGCCGCAGCAGCAGTATTAAAAGGCATGAAAATTCCGAAAGTTGTAAGTGCTTTGCTGGAAGGTGAAAGTTTGGTAAACGATGCCTCCAGTTTAATTGTATTTAAATTTGCATTGGCTACTGTAATTAGCGGCACATTTGTGATGCAGGATGCGGCAGTAAGTTTTGTTACTGTTGCCGGACTGGGGATTTTAATCGGCCTTGCCATTGGTGGTATATTTTATGTTATTCACCGGTGGTTACCCACAACTGATAATATTGACACAGTACTTACCTTACTTACGCCATACTTTATGTACATCATTGCCGAGCATTTCGAAGCTTCTGGCGTAATGGCTGTAGTATCGGGTGGCTTATTACTTTCCAGCCAATCGCATGTAATCTTAACTTCAAATTCGAGGATCAAAACGGTTAATGTATGGTCGTCATTAATATTTATGCTTAATGGCGTGGTATTTATATTAATTGGCCTGGCCCTACCCGATATTGTTCATGGTTTAGGCCCCGATTATCCAATCATCAAAGCTATTGGTTATGGATTGGGAATAAGTATACTGGCGCTTATCGTTCGCATGGTATGGTTAGTTTCAACAGCCCAGATTACACTTCTGTTTAACAAAAGAACGAGAATACGTTACCGGGATATGACCTGGCATTCTTATGTGGTAGTTATTTATGCGGGGATGAGAGGTGTTGTATCTTTAGCTGCAGCACTTTCTATTCCGGTAATGATTTCTGATTCAGTGGCTTTCCCTTTAAGAAACCTGATCTTATTCATTACCTTTGTAGTGATTTTCATTACCCTCGTTTTACAGGGCCTTACCCTTCCGCTGGTGATTAAACTACTTAAAATCCCTGAGTCTAAAAGTAAATTAACGGAGCAAGAGCAGACTAATCAGATTAAACTAAAATTGATCGATCTTTCTTTAGATAAGTTAAATGCCGATTATCAGCACCAATGTACACACAATGAATTAATGGTTAACCTAAAGGCAGAACTGCACCATACTTTGAAAGAAAAAAAGGATAATATCCACGCTTTTAAAAGAGGTGATATTGATAAAGAAGATTTGAAAGCTTATCAGGAAATAGTACTAACCTTAATTCAGCTTCAGCGAGACGAGTTGCACCATTTAAAGCGCAACAAAGAATATGATGATGAAGTGATCAGAAAAGAAGAATGGAGGCTGGATTTAGAAGAGTTGAGTGTTACATCTTAAGGCCTGTTTTAAAATCTAAATAAATAGAAAACTCAAACATGGCATCAGCCACAGTTTAACAGTTAACGAACAGAAACTAGAGTGGCCAATAAAAAAAATCCTTGCAAATTTTACATCTGCAAGGATTTTCGCTTTAAGCTTTAGTCTTTCAGCTTTGAGCCCTTATGGCCAAACACCTAAATTCATGTAAGAAACGGCAATTTTATCAATCGAATTAACGAAAGCAGCTGTTCTTAATGTTTGGGTACCAGGCTTGGTCATCAAAGTTTCGCGTATTTCGTGGTACGAGTGGATCATGGTATCTTCTAAACCAGAGTTAACCAGCTCCATTTCAGATGCACCTTTCACAATCATTAAACGGTGCTCAGGAAGAATGGTTTTCCCGGTCAGGTTTTCTAATGTATTGATCAGGTTGGCATTTGAGTTAGCCGCGTAACGGTTTTCCATACGACCAAAGGCCACATGCGAAAGGTTTTTTAACCATTCGAAATAAGAAACCGTAACACCACCGGCATTACAGTACATATCAGGAATGATGATACCGCCCATTTCGGTAAAAATGGCTTCTGCTTCTGGCGTAGTTGGACCGTTAGCACCTTCGGCAATAATTCTTGCTTTGATGTTGCGGATATTCTGCTCGGTGAACTGGTTTTCTAAAGCTGCCGGAACAATGATATCGCAATCCTGCTCTAAACCTTCCATTGAATTTTTGAAATCTTTAGCACCAGGGAAGCCTAAAATTGAGCCAGTGTTTTTACGGTGTGCAAAAACCTCATCAACGTTTAATCCGTTCGGATTGTAAATAGCACCTTCAAACTCGCAAAGACCAACAATGGTTGCGCCAAACTCGGCCAGGAATTTAGCAGAGTGATACCCCACATTACCTAAACCTTGTACAATTACCCTTTTATCGCCTAAACCTGCCTTAAAGCCCAGCTTAGCCATATCTTCTGCAACTTCTACACACTCGCGTACGGCGTAAGCCACGCCACGGCCCGTAGCTTCTTTACGACCACGGATACCATGCAAAGCAATTGGTTTACCGGTAACACAACCCAATGCATCAAGCTGACCAGGGTTCATGGTCATATAAGTATCGGCAATCCAGCTCATTTCGCGTTCTCCCGATCCATAATCAGGTGCAGGAACGTCGATACCGGGGCCAATAAAGTTTTTCTTAATTAATTCTGTAGTATAACGGCGCGTGATGGTTTCAAGCTCGGCAACGCTATATTGTTTGGTGTTAATTTTAATACCACCTTTTGCACCACCAAAGGGAACGTTAACAATGGCACATTTGTAGGTCATTAATGCCGCAAGCGCCATTACTTCATCTTCATTTACCATTTCGCTGTAACGGATACCGCCTTTTGTAGGGCTCATGTGGTGAGAGTGTTCTACGCGCCAGGCATCAATTACTTCAAAACCGTTTCCGCGGCGGATAGGGAACTGGAAACGATACACACTATTACATGTTTTAATCTGGTTCAATAAACCTTCGGGATGATTGGTGAATTGAGCCGCACTGTCAAAGTTCTTACAAACATCTGCAAAGAACTTGTTCTCGTCTGCTAGATTAGCCATTATTTATTTTTTTTATGAATAAGTTTTCGCTGCAAAATTGCCTAAAAAAACCGCACATATCCAAATGCAAAAATACTTAGTGTACAGCAAACACCACAATTTCTGGCCGCTGGGGGCACATTAGACCGTTTTAAGCAAACTGTACAAAAACAATATTTAAACCTGTTTTAAGGCAGTTATGCCCTGCTTAAATCCGAAACAAAACGAAACATTTAGCTGGAATATGAAGCGTTAAACAAGCATAAAAAAAAGTTAAAAAAATATTTTAACACCCTTAAATATACTTAAAACAATTGGATTTACGGCACAATCAAGGCCTTTTTGAAGAAAGTTTTGCATAAAAAAAGTGATCAATATAAAATTGATCACCTCTTTAAAGTTAATCTAAATCGTCCCGTTGATTTAATTTATAACTAATCAAACATCACCAATTAATTTGCAAGAAACAATACTATGTAGTAGGTAATTTACATATTTACTGTTTTGTATACTTAATTAGCGATTTTTAAAAATGCAAAAAGCTAAATTACAATAAGATAAGGATAAAAGCATAATTAGCAAACAGGCCGAATTATTGCGTTTTATTGATTTTATGGCCGAAATAAGTTGTAAACTTATTGCGCAGAAAGACCTATTTTCCGGTATTGCTTTCTTTTTCTATTTTTTTCAATCTTTTATCGATACTAAAAAGATAAGCCAGTAAGCCCAGTAAGATAATTACGATACAGATTACCACTACGTATATCTTTCCGTTATTGCGTAAGGTATCGGCCATTTCTACACCATTATCCTGTGCAAATAACTGCAGGGTAGCCATCATTAATATCAGGGAGAAAAGTATCTTCTTCATTTTAGTTATGTTGTTGTTTGTTTTCTATTGAACGTATTCTGAAACGGATGGTATATACCCAGTAACCGATTAATATCCAGCCTAAACATGCCGGATAAAACACCATCCGCATGCGGCTATCTAAATCGTAACTGTTAAAGCCTGGGTTGCCACCATTTCCGGGGTGTAACGAATCTTTTAAACGGGGAAGTACAAAAAGCAGTACTACCATCATCGGGAAGGCAAAAATGTTATAAATGGCCGAAATTTTGGCTCTTTTCTGCTCCTCATCTATAGCATTGCGCAAAATGAGGTAAGCAAAATAAAGCAATACCGAAATTGCCGCAAAATTCTGTTTCGGATCGAAGCTCCAAAATTGTCCCCAGGTATATTTTGCCCAAATAGCCCCTGTTACCAGCCCCAATAAACCGAAAATAATACCGGCATTTACGCTTTCAACGGCTTTAATATCATCAATTTCACTTTTGGTGCTCAACGACTTGATGCTATAAAAAACAGAAATGGAGAAAAGTACAATCATGGCAAACCACATGGGCACATGGAAGTACAGGTTACGGATGGTCTCGTTTAAAATAGCCAGCCGGGGTACGCCCAGTAATAAACCTGCAATTGCAGTATAAACAACCAGCACCGAAGCTAAAATTTTCCACCAGGTTTTTTTCATATATGTGTATAATTATGAGGTTGAATGATTGAATGCTATCATTCAATCCATCTATCATTCATTTTTTAATCGCGCCAAAGGTAAGGAAATAACAATAAAGAGGTTGCTACCACCAGTACGTTTACCACCAAAAGCATTGCAATTTCGTCATAGCTATTCTCCCAGGGTAAACCATCTACTGCATTTTTGGCCAGCTTAATTAGTAGAATCAATACGGGGATAATAATCGGAAAACTTAAAATTGCCATCAACATGCCTCCATTACCCGCTTTGCTGGCAATAGCCGAAACCATGGTAAATACCGTTGAAAAACTGATACTCCCCAATACCACGGCTATATAATACATCATCAAATCAGGGGGGGTAAACGAATCGAATACCAGGGTATAAAAACCCAAGGCAATGGTAGTGAGCACAAGCATGAGCAAGGTATTGTATACCGTTTTGGAGATTAAAATCGCCGCCGGGCTTGCTAAAATATAACTGTAAAGCTGTTGACCTTTGGTTTCCTGCAAAAAGCTTTTAGATACACCGTTAATCGAGGCGAAAAGCATAATAATCCAAAAAAGCGCATTCCACGTTAATTTATCTCCTAAACTCACAAACGATAAATAACAGGTAAAAATGGTAGAAACCACGTATAACAGCACACCGTTAATGGTATATTTGGAGCGCCACTCTAACAATACTTCCTTGTGAATTAAATATTTAACCTCTTTGGCCAATTGCATAACCGCAAAGATACTTTTATTGATAAATATTGCATGCTTAAATTGTTGTATTGTTGTAATTTTGTTTGAGATCTGGGGCATTAACAATTTAGCCACAGCAGACATCGAAAAAGATTAAAACCACAGATAAAAAGGATTAACACAGATAGCATTTAATTGCAACTAGCGTTATTAGCCACAGAGGCACTGAAGGCGCAGAAAGATTAAAACCACAGATAAAAAGGATAAACACAGATAGTTTTTAATTGCATAAATAGCCACGGAAGCACAGTAGATACAGAAAAATAAACCAAAATCTGTGTTAATCAGAGAAATCTGTGGCAAAAAAGAAAAAATATGAACTACGCATCAGTTATTGCATCGCCTGTTGGCCAGATTACCATCCTTGCCGATGATGAATTTGTACATGCCGTAACTTTTGCCGAGACAGCTATTACAGGATTAACCGAAAATCCGCTCACGTTAAAGGTTGCCCAACAATTAACCGATTATTTTAATGGCAAATTACAGCATTTCGATTTCCCGATGAAACAGAAAGGAACGGAATTTCAGCAGGGCGTTTGGCAAAATTTATTGGCTATTCCCTATGGCGAAACCACATCCTATGCTAAATTCTCGGCACATCAGCCACTCGCTATCCGCGCAATAGCCGCTGCAAATGGCAAAAACAACATTGCCATTGTAGTACCTTGCCACAGGGTTATTGGCAGTAATGGCAAGCTGGTGGGGTATGCAGGCGGCCTGTGGCGTAAAAAATGGTTGCTACAACACGAAAGTGAAGTAATGCAACGTGGACAAACTGAATTAAAATTTTAAAATCAATACCTTTTATTTGCAGATGAATACCGAAATAGCCGACACCCGCAATTACCTTAAAGCCATTCGCTTAATTAATACAGCAAACGAACAATGTTCATTTGAAACAGGCAAAATCCCTATCCGCCAGCACATCAAAGCCAGTCATTTCTTTGCACAAACCGATGTATCAACGCTGGAAAAAATCCCCCATCCTGCCCCACGCCGGCAATATGTACTTACCTTGAAAGGTAAACTTCGTTTTACGGTAAGCAATGGTGAAACTTTTATCATTGAACCAGGCATTATCTTAATTGCAAACGATACCCTTGGCGTTGGGCACACCTGGGAAATTGTAGATGGCAACGAATGGGAAAGAATTTATATCCCGCTTGAAGAAGATGTTGAAGATCATTTTATAGCAGAAAAAAATATCTGAACTTAAAATTCGCTTGCTATAACTTACATTAGAAATACTTTTCTAATTTTGAAAGATACTAAACGCTCAATGACCTATAAACCGGGATTACACATATTAGCTGAATTTTCTTCTGAAAAAACGGAACAACTCTCTTCTTTTCAGGCTTGTAAAGCACTTTTTAACGGATTAATTGCCAATCAAAACCTTGAAAAAGTTGGCGAAGTTTATCACGACTTCCCTAACGGAGGTTTTACGGCCGTTATCTGCTTAACCGAATCGCATCTATCTATCCATACCTGGCCGGAGTTTAAACTGGCTACCTTCGATATTTTTCTATCCAATTACCAGAAAGACAATACCCAAAAGGTAAGGGATATTTATGACGCTGTATTGCACTTTTTTGAAGGTAAAGAAATGCAGAAAACTGAAATTGTACGTTAATGGAAAATTCAGTTCAATCATTTTTCAAACTGTCAGAAACAATAGCTTGTTCGGTATGCAGGCAAAATATTGTCCTGTACGAACCGGCCAAAAGCGAATACGTGGTTTGCCCTTCTTGTTTCTCGTATTTACACATTTTTACCCGGGCAGAAACAAGGCTGAACAGAAAATTAGAAAAGCCCAAAAATGCTCCGGTTTTAAAACTTGGCTCAACAACCAATATCCACGGTGTCGATTTAAAAGTAATTGCGTACCTCGAAAAAAAGGAAGCAGAAACAATATACTGCTGGAGAGAATATATTTTAACCAGCCACGATAAGGGCTATGTTACCTTAGCCGAATTTAATGGCCATTGGAATTTCATCGCAGGCGAAGATTTTCTGCCCGATTATAAACAACCTACATCGTACGGTGTAAGTGTAGACTACAAAGAGGTAGAGTACAAGCTTTTTAACAGGTACAGTCCAAAAGTAACAGCCATGCTTGGCGAAGTGGATTGGAATGTGGTAAATGAAAAGGTTAAGGCTACAGAATATATCGCACCGCCATTTATGGTTGTAAAAGAGGTGATTAATAAATCGCAAAACCTTACCAATTACTACATTGGCGAATACCTGAGCAAGGATGAAATTGCTACCGCATTTAATCTTGATAAAAGCAGTCTTCCGGAACAGATTGGTATTGGTGCCAATCAGCCATCTAAAGCTTACGACAGGTGGATGTCTTCTTTAAAAATAACCGGCATAGCTATAGTTGCGGTGTTGCTTTTGCATTTGCTTTTTGGTGCTGTAAAACCTGAAAAAGAATTAATAAACGACGATTTTTTAATTACCTACGATGCCAAGGCCGGTGCTGATGCTTTCAAATCTTTCATTACGCCTTCATTTGTTATTGAAGATGAATCATCCAATATTGAATTCGATATTGCTTCTGGTGTTGACAACAACTGGCTGGAAACTACCATTGTACTGGTTAATGAGGCCGATAACCGAACCTGGGAAGTGAGCAAGGGTATAGAATATTACCATGGTGTAGAAGATGGCGAAAGCTGGTCGGAAGGTTCAACCAGAGAATCGGTTCTTTTATCAGACATACCGAAAGGCAAGTACCACTTAAATGTATATCCATCATCGGGAGATATTTACCGGAACAACCTGTATATCAGGGCTACTACTAATGTGAGCATGATCCGCAATACCCTGATTACCATACTGCTGCTTTGCATCTTCCCGGCCATTTGCTGGTATTTAATGCGCAATTATGAGAAAAGAAGATGGAACAACAGCGATTTTTCACCCTTTGTAAACGGAGATTAAATGGATTTGAAACCAATTAAATATTACCTCATTGTATTACTCGTTATTTTGGGCTTTTACGGTTACAGCGGCCTGCGCGGGCATGCCTATTACCAGGATAATGTAGAAAAAAACACCGAATTCAATGGATCCAGCCGTCACGGAGGCCATGTAAACAGATTTTACCATAAATAAAAGATTATGAGCTTAAACGAACTAATTAACATCAAGTACATTATTGCATCATTAGTTTACTCTATCCTGGGTATTTTTGTACTTTTTATCGCATTCTGGATTATAGAAAAAATTACGCCAGAAAATCTTTGGAAAGAAATACTCGAAAAACAAAATTTAGCCTTAGCTATTGTTTTTGCAGCCTTTATTATTGCCATTGCAATTATTATAAGCTCAGCCATTCACAGTTAGCATGAACAAAAAGTTACCTGCGCTTTTATTAATTTCAGTTTTTGTTGTTGCAACCTGTGGCTTAATTTACGAGTTAATTGCCGGCACCCTGGCCAGCTACCTGCTTGGCGATTCGGTTACCCAATTTTCGACTATAATTGGGGTTTACCTTTTCTCGATGGGTATTGGCTCCTGGGTATCCAAATATTTTGAGAAGAATATCCTTTCGTGGTTTATACAAATCGAAATTCTGGTTGGGCTGGTCGGCGGTTTCAGTTCAACTGTTTTGTTCCTCGTTTTCGAAAGTATTGCCTCTTTCAGGATTGTGCTGTATGGTTTTGTAAGCTTAACCGGTATTCTTGTTGGTTTAGAAATCCCTTTACTTATGCGTATCCTTAAAGATCGCTATGAATTTAAAGACCTTGTTTCTAAAGTTTTTACCTTCGATTATATTGGAGCCTTACTCGCCTCTTTAATTTTCCCATTACTGCTCATTCCGCATCTGGGTTTGGTAAAAACAGCCTATTTGTTTGGGATGCTCAACGTTGCAGTAGCCTTAATTGTTTGTTTGAACTTTAAAAAGGAAATCAGGGCTTCAAAGTATCTGCAGGGTGCATCTTTCATCAGTATCATCGCCCTGCTTGCGGGTTTTATTTATGCCGATAAAATAACCAGTTTTTCTGAGAGCCAGACTTATAGCGATACCATTATCTACTCGAAAAGTACGCCTTACCAACGGATTATTTTAACCAAAAAAAATAAGGTTTTGCGGCTTTTCCTGAACGGAAACCTGCAATTCAGTTCTGATGATGAATACCGCTATCACGAAGCTTTAGTGCACCCCGGATTACAGGCTTTACCTTTTGCCAAACACGTTTTGGTAATGGGAGGTGGCGATGGACTTGCTGTTAGGGAGATTTTAAAATATCCAAATGTTGATTCGGTAACCCTGGTTGATTTGGATAAAGGAATGACAGGCCTGTTCCAATCGAATAAGATTTTGCTTGGGCTCAATAAAAACGCCCTCTTATCGCCAAAGGTTAAGGTAATTAATGCTGATGCATTTAGCTGGGTAAAAGCACAGCGGAAGAAATTCGATTTTATTGTGATCGATTTTCCCGATCCATCCAATTATGCTGTCGGAAAACTCTACACCAATGCATTTTACAAGTTGGTGAAAGGTATTCTTGCCCCAAAAGGCTTAATGGTAATCCAGTCTACCTCGCCTTTCGTTGCACCAAAATCTTTCTGGACTGTAAACAAAACTTTAGAAAGTGTTGGCTTAAAAACCATTCCCTATCACAATTATGTACCATCATTTGGCGAGTGGGGCTACATTATGGCTACCGAACCCGATAATGTATATAAAAAACCGCAGCAATATTTACCGGGTCTGAAATTCATTTCGAAAGAAAGTTTAGATTTAATGCTCTACTTTCCGAAAGATATGGGCAAGGTAGAAACTGATGTAAATAAGCTTAATAACCAAATTTTGGTCAAGTATTTTGAAGATGAGTGGGCAAACGTTTTATAAGGATGAGTTATCGGCTTATTTAAAGCGTCGCTCTTTTTTGTTGCGGATCGGATTAATTACCGGTGGCATCTTTTTAAATGGTTGTTATAAAAAAATGCGGTCAAATCGCTATAACATCCCGGGAACCTTACAGGGCCCTGATGCCAAAGCAGGACATATTTTACGCGATAAACTAAAATTACCCGCGGCGAAAAGTACCAGAAAAGTAAAAACACTCATTGTTGGCAGTGGCATTTCCGGCTTGTCGGCAGGGAGATGGTTAAAAAAGAATGGTGAAACTGATTTCGAAATTCTGGAGCTAGAAAACCATACGGGCGGAAACTCTTATTATGGCAGCAACAAAATAGCTTCATATCCCTTGGGCGCTCATTATATCACCATAGCCAATAATGACGATGCTTTATTGATTGATTTTTTAAAGGAAATTGACGTCATCACGCATTTTGAGGGGCAGTTACCCTACTACAACGATTACTATTTAACTTTCGATCCTGAAGAAAGATTATTAATAAATGGCGAATGGCAGGAAGGTTTAATTCCGGATTTTGGTGTGCCCGTTGCCGATAAAAAAGAGATCAGGCGTTTTTTATCAGAAGTTGATCAGCTTAAAAACACCAGAGGTAACGATGGTAAATTTTTATTCAATATACCTTTAAGTTCTTCTTCTGCTGATGAAAACTACAGAAGGCTGGATAAAATAACTTTTGAGGCTTATCTGGAAGAAAAGGGCTATCGTTCCAAATATCTGCTCTGGTACTTAAATTATGCCAGTAAAGACGATTACGGTCAAAAAATTAAACATATATCGGCCTGGGCAGGCTTGCATTATTTCGCTTCACGCAGGGGAAAAGCTGCCAATGCAGAGCAGAACGCTATTTTAACCTGGCCTGAAGGCAATGGCTGGATCATGAAACAATTGGCAGGCCCGCTCAGAGATCACATTAAAACCTCAAGCCTGTGCTACGATTTGAAACCTATGCCTAATGGCAATACGTTGGTAACCGTATTTAACACCAAAACACAACTTACTGAAAATATTGAGGCCGAAAAAATCATTTTATGCGCGCCGCAGTTCGTAAACAACCGCTTGCTGAAAAATTTTAACCGCAATATCGATTATAAAGCTTTTAATTATTCGCCATGGCTTATTGCAAATATTACTATCAACCAATTACCAGAATCGAAAGGAATAAGCCTTTGCTGGGATAATGTGGCTTACAATACACCATCAGTTGGTTACGTAAACTCGGCGCAACAACATTTAAACCTTTCTGAAGATAAAAAGGTAATTACCTATTATCTCCCGCTTTGCGATTTTGAGCCTGCAGTTGCCCGTTTGGCCGCTTATTCCAGAAATTACGAACAGTGGCTGGATATCGTCATTCCAGAACTGGAAATTATACACCCTGGTATTAGCAAAGCCATTGAAAATATCGATTTCTGGGTTTGGGGGCATGGCATGATTGCACCTGCAAAAGATTTTATCTGGAGTGAAAACCTGGCAAAAGCAAAACTGCCTGTTGATGATAAAATTTTCTTTGCCCATAGCGATTTAAGTGGGGTATCTATTTTTGAAGAAGCTTTTCATCAGGGCATCAACGCAGCAAAACAAGTACTCAATGTCACATCCTAATCCAAATCAGCCCTGGTTAAATTCGCGTATAAGTGATGTTGTTTTCATCCTTTCGCCTCCGTTTTTTGCGCTGTTGCTCGTTTTGCTCTTTCCGTCACAATTTCAAAATGCAGCGGGTGTTCCTTTGGCCTATTGGGTATTTTTAATTGTTTTTATCGATGTTGCACATGTGTACAGCACTTTGTACCGCACCTATTTTAATCCTGGTAATTTTAAAAAACAATATACTTTGCTCATTGCCATTCCGCTTGCCTGTTATATTGCAGGAGTAATGGTTTACCATTTTGATGCCCTGTGGTTTTGGAGAATCCTGGCTTACCTGGCCGTTTACCATTTCATCAGGCAGCAATACGGCTTTATGCGCTTGTATTCGCGCAATGAGCAGGCTTCGCGTGCCGGGCAGCTTATCGATAAAGTGGCTATTTATACCGCAACCTTATATCCACTGCTTTTCTGGCACCTTAGCACGGCAAGGCATTTTAACTGGTTTATAGCAGGCGATTTCTTTTCTTTCAAAAACGATGCTTTATTAAAAATTTCAGCGCTCATATATATCGCTATCATTGCCCTGTATCTTGTAAAAGAAATACTGGTCGTTATTAAACAAAGGTGGATAAATATCCCGCGTAACTTACTTGTAGCCGGAACATTCCTGTCCTGGTACTTTGGCATTGTTTATTTTAATGGCGACATGGCTTTTACCACACTCAATGTAGTTTCGCATGGTATCCCATACATGGCCCTGATCTGGTTTTTCGAAAAAAAGAAGTTAGACCGAAACCCTGTTAAAAGTAAGATTATGGCCCTCAGCTTTGGCAAATGGGGAATCTTTTACTTTCTGTTAATTCTGATATTATTTGCCTACCTGGAAGAAGGTTTATGGGATGGACTGGTATGGAAAGAACACCAGGCTGTATTTAAACCATTTTCAACTTTACCACAAATTACCAGCAGCGAGCTCCTTTCGCTTCTCGTTCCGCTATTGGCATTACCACAGGCTACACATTATGTACTGGATGGTTTTATCTGGAAGGCTAAAAATAAGTTCTAACAAATCTGTTTTGCAAGGGGTTTCGTAAATTATATAAAACCCGCTTATTCATGAAAACAATTTGTGCCTTATTGCTTGTATTACTCAGTTATTTACCTGCAGAAAAAAATACACCTGTAAACAAAGTGGATTTGAAAAAGTATGCCGGAACCTGGTATTCATTATATTCCATTCCGACCATTTTCGATAAGGGCAGCCGCGAAACCACTACAAAGTACACCCTGAACAAAGCTGGCTATTACGATGTATTAACCACCTATAAAAAGCCAGGTGATGAAAAGGTTTATTCGCGGAATTCAAAAATGTTTCCTTCTACAGAAAAAGATAATGGCGAACTGCAGGCACAGTTTATTTGGCCCATAAAGGTTGATTACTGGATTATTGAGCTAGCTGATGATTACTCGTACGTAGTGGTTGGCCATCCCGATCACAAATTTTTATTCATCATGAGCCGAAATCAGCATATGCCAAAGCAAACTTATGATGAAATTGTTGCCAGGTGTAAGGCTAAGGGTTACGAAGTAGCTAAACTGACCTCGCAGCAGCACCTGAAGACATAATTGTGGTTTTAAACCAAATCTTACGCGCTACAGGTGGATAAAATAAGTCTTATAACTCAGAATTTCCTGAATAATGAAAAACGCCGGTAACTTAATCGTTAACCGGCGTTTTGTTTCTTATGGTTTTATCTCCAGGCGTTCTTTCTTAACACTGGTGGCCAGTAAAATTACCGCGACCAGTAACACAATCCAGCCCCACTGGAAATGGATGGTTTTCGAAAGCATTTTATCAAAAAATTTAGAGCCAAAGTAATTGTTTACTTTAAACCAAACCGCAGCAGCCATTACCGCAGTCCAGATTACCGCTACAATAGCCATTAGCCTGAACATGCTTAGTGCCCTTACAAACAGAAATAAAGCAGCCAAGGCAAAAATAGCCAGAGAGATATAAAGCAAACGTGGATCTGCCTGGTATAAATTCCAGTTACCCTTAACAGGTACTTTTAACATTGGTGCAATGGTTATGGCAATGGCACCCAGAATTAAGCCGATGTAGGCATTTATTTTTTTTACAACTAACATCTTATTGTTTGCGTTAATATTTTAAAAACTGCTAACTGAAAACTGCCAGCTAAATTACTGACCTTCAATAATGCCCATTTTATCGGCAAAGTGAGCACAATAATCGCGTAGATCTTCAACAATCAGGGTTTCGCCTGTTGCTTTTAAAAAGCTATCGCCCATGGTTTGCAGGGTTTCGTAGAAAAAACGTTTCATTTCATCAACCGGCATATCTTTAGTCCAAAGATCAATACGCATTGAGTTCTTGTAATTGTGATCCCAAAGGGCCAGAAACATCGATTTAACCGGCACTTTATCTGTAGTTTGTGCATCGGTACTTTCCCAAAGAATGTTCTCTGGCATATTGTTATCGTCTAACTCAACGGTAATTTTAATTTCTGCTTTTCTCATATTTTAAAAATGGATATCACCGATAAACGGATTATACCGGTTTATGGGTATTTTATTCGGGGCAAAGATGCTGATTTTACCAAATACTTCGCCTTTGTATTATACTACTTTTTGTAATATTAGCATCAAGATTGCGGCAATAACGATAAATAACAGCTCTACCATCCAGATTTGTTTAATATCTTTTAACGTAAAACGGAAAATAAGATCGGTTACAAAAGTAACAGCAACCAGACAACCCAGAATAAGTAAATAGAAACCACTAAGGTTAATCTGCCTTGGTGCAGTACTTTTTTCAGAAAAAAGACCAACCACCAATAAGCTTAAACCAATTGCACCAACAATATTTAACGGAGTAACACGCAGTTTCATAGTTATTTCTTTTTATCGAAACGTTTACCCTTTTTAAAGCTTTTAACTTCTTTTCCCGATTTTGCTTTGGCCTTATCCCTTGCTTTTTGCTCAATAGCCTTTGCATTTTTCTTTTCATGGAAAGCACCTTTAAAATCAGGGTCTTCCTTACGTTTTTGCAAATCAATTTCTTTGGCTATCTGTTGGCGTTCCTCATAAGGTGTTTCTTCAATAAAAACACCCTGCGGAATGGTCTCAACCGGAATGGATTGACGGATCAGTTTTTCGATTTTACGGATATAGTATTTTTCGCCTTCAGTAGCAAAAGTAATGGCATCGCCTTTGGCAAAAGCCCTACCCGTACGCCCGATACGGTGCACATAATCTTCGATGATAATCGGCACATCAAAATTGATTACATGGCTCACATCACTTACATCTATCCCCCTGCTGGCTACATCGGTTGCCACTAAAACCCTTACATTTCCTTCTTTAAAGCTATTAATGGAGTTAATCCGCGTATTCTGGCCTTTATTGGCGTGGATTACGCGAACATTATCGGCACCGTATTTACGTTCCATGAAACTAAAAATATTGTCGGCAACGGTTTTGGTTTTACAGAAGATGATTAAACGTGTAAATGCTTCGTCATTCTTCAACAAAGTTTGCAATAAATTCAGTTTCGTTTTAAAGTTCGGCACATAATACAGCGTTTGTGTTACATTTGCTGCAGGAGTTGCCTGCTGTGCTGTTTCAATAATGGTTGGGTTTTTCAGGAAATCGCCGGCAATTTTCTGAACCAGATCGCTCATGGTTGCCGAAAACAGTAAGTTTTGCCGTTTGCGGGGCACAATTTCTAAAATGCGGTGTATCGAGCCAATAAAGCCCATATCCATCATTTTATCGGCTTCATCCAGTACCAAAAATTTTAAGTTTTGGGTTTTAATATCGCCCGTTAAATACAATTCAAGGAAACGCCCCGGCGTGGCAATTAAAATATCGACACCTTTTGCCAGTTGTTCTTTCTGTGTTTTAGGACCAATACCACCAAAAATCACCAGCGAACGCAAGTCGGTATAGGTAGAAAACAGTTTTACCTGTTCCTCAATCTGCATGGCCAGTTCGCGGGTTGGCGATAAAATCAGCGCGCGAATATTTTCGCCCTGCGCATACTTTAGCTGCATTAAAATCGGCAATACAAAAGCTGCTGTTTTTCCCGTTCCGGTTTCGGCAATGCCAAAAATATCCTGTCCGGATAATATCGGCGCAATTGCTTTTTCCTGTATTGGCGTTGCAACGGTGTAACCCGCATCGGCCACAGCATTTAAAATTTGCCTGTTTAATTTAAAGTCTTCGAACGATTTTGCCATAGCGCACAAAGATAGTGATTAAGGTTGAGGGTTTGAAGGTGTAAGGCAGAAGGTTTCAATCCCATGCAAAATCGAAACTTCATTTATCAGAATTAGGAGTAAAGCAATTTCAGTAATTCTTCGGTTGTGGCAATCCTGCTATCCGTTTTACTTCGTTACACTCCGTGTCCACTACGATCAGGTTTATTTAACCAAAAACAGTAACATAAAACTCAATTCTCCTTATCTACAGCATCAAAATCTTGATACTTGATACTAGCTACTTATCACTAAATTACTACCTTTGAAACCATGAATACTTACCTGATAAAAGCTGCTAAAATTGTAAACGAAGGACAGCAAACTGTTGCCGATGTTTTAATTAAAGATGGATTTATTGCCAAAATTGGCCAAAACCTTAGTGCACCCGGTGCGCAGGAAATTAACGCCGAGGGGCAATATCTTTTACCAGGTATGATTGATGATCAGGTGCATTTCCGCGAACCGGGCCTTACACACAAAGCCGATATTTTTACCGAAAGTATGGCTGCTGTTGCCGGTGGCATTACTTCTTTTATGGAAATGCCCAACACTGTTCCCAATACCTTAACACAAGAATTGCTTGCCGATAAATACGAGATTGCAGCGCAAACCTCGCTGGCCAACTATTCGTTTTATATGGGGGCCAGTAACGATAATATTGAAGAGGTCTTAAAAACCGATCCCAAAAATGTTTGCGGAATCAAGGTTTTCATGGGTTCATCAACCGGAAACATGCTGGTTGATAACGAAAAAACCCTTGAACACATCTTCAGCAAGGCACCCATCCTGGTGGCCACACACTGCGAAGATGAAGCCACGATCCGTTATAACCTGGCTGAGTTTAAGGCTAAATACGGTGACGATTTAACCATCGAAATGCACCCGCTGATTCGCAGTACAGAAGCTTGCTATAAATCGTCATCGTTGGCAGTAGAGCTGGCCAAACGTTACCAGACACGTTTGCACATCCTCCACATTTCGACTGCTAAAGAAATTGCATTGTTCGACAATACCATTCCGTTAAAAGACAAAAAAATTACGGCCGAAGCCTGCATACACCACCTTTGGTTTAATGATAAAGATTACGCCCAAAAAGGCAATTTCATTAAATGGAACCCGGCCGTTAAAACCGAAGCAGATCAGCAAGGTGTTTTGGCTGGTGTTTTAAACGATAATATTGACGTAATTGCTACCGACCACGCGCCACACACTTTAGCAGAAAAACAGCAAGCTTATGCTCAGGCACCTTCGGGTGGTCCGCTGGTACAGCATGCTTTACCAGCTTTATTGGAAATGCATTTGCAAGGCAAAATCTCTTTAGAAAAAATCGCAGAAAAAACAGCGCATAACCTGGCTATATGCTTCGATATCGAGAAACGTGGTTATATCCGCGAAGGGTATTGGGCCGATTTAGTACTCGTTGATTTAAACGATCCCTGGAAAGTAACCAAACTGAATAATTTTTACAAATGTGGCTGGAGCCCTTTTGATGGCGATACTTTTAAAGCCAGTATTACCCACACTTTCGTATCAGGCAACCTGGCCTATGTTAAAGGCAAATTCACTACCGACCAGATAGGCAAGCGTTTAACTTTTACCAGATAGATTTGTTATATTTGTATATCACAATGAAATAACATGGAAACATTAATAGTACATCCTAAAAATAAAGAACAACTATCCGCTTTAAAGGCATTTATAAAAGCCCTAAAGATTGATTTCACCACCGAAAAAAACACCTATAATCCAGAATTTGTTGCCAAGATAAAAAGAAGTCAGGAGCAAATGAATTCAGGAAAAGGCACCAAAATCGCGATTGAGGACTTATGGAAATAACCTTTGAATAGTACTACAACAAAGCATCTACCACACGCTCAATCATATGGAAATCATATATTATGATGAGGCACTAGCTGATATCAAATTCTGGAAAAAATCAGGAAATAAGGCAATTCAAAAGAAAATTGAGCAATTAATAATTGATATCCTCGAACATCCATACACAGGGATTGGGAAACCAGAACCGTTAAAATATGATTTAACAGGCCTTTGGTCTCGAAGAATAAATGAAGAGCATAGAATCATTTATCAAATAGTAGACGATTCTTTGCATATCCACTCATTAAGAGGTCACTACAAATAATTAATGACAACCCGTTCATTATCATTAAAATCGCTGATTATTTTTGGCATAGCCATTACCATATACTTATTTGGCTTCTTCCCTACTCCAGTCCAAAAACTTTACTCAACAGGTTTTTACCCCTACATTTCATCCGCTTTAAGATTTATTTCGGGTATTTTTCCTTTCGCCATAGGCGATATCATTTACGCTATTTTGATTGGTTTTGTGCTGTATAAAATTGTGCGGTTTTATAAAAAGCGTAAAGCGTTCAAAAAGCAAGACCGCATTATTATTCCTTTACGGGTATTCAATTTCTTTTTGCTGCTGTATATTATTTTCAAAATAGTATGGGGCTTAAATTACAGCCGGCCAAGTGTGAGTGAAGAACTGGGCATTGGCTATGAAAAATACAATGTTAAAGAACTGGTACAGCTGGGCAACTATTTTGTAGATAAAACAAATGCTTTAAAGCTAAAGCAGGGCAAGATTCCTGCTTATCAGGTGGCCGAGCTCGAAAAAATTTCGGCCCAGGCCTACAATTTAATGGAAAAGAAAAACCCTTTGTTCAGGTATTCAAACCCCTGTTTAAAGGCGGTATTAAGCCCGTGGGTAATTAGCAAGGTGGGTATTGAAGGCTATTATGCGCCTCTTTCTGGCGAAGCCAATATGAATACCAATTTACCTGATTTTGTTAAACCTTACGTTTCCTGTCATGAAATTGCCCATCAGCTGGGTATTGCTTACGAAGATGAAGCCAATCTTTTAGGTTACCTGACCGCAAGCAACAGCCCTGATTTAAATTACCAGTATTCAGCAAATTACGAAATGCTCAGGTATATTCTTTTCGAAATCAGAATGAAATCGCCTGATGACTACAAAATATTGCACGACAAGCTGCTGCCACAGGTTTTGGCCGATTTTAAAGCCGAAAAAGAGTTTTGGCGCAAATACAACGGGCAAATGTTCGGCTACATGGATGCCGCTTTCGATCGTTTCTTAAAACTCAACAACCAGCAAAAAGGCATAAACAGCTACCAGGATATTGTTATCTGGCTGTGGAACATTCATAAAAAAGAGCTGGCAGTTGGCAATTAACAGTTAACAATAAGCAGTTGCCAGTTAGCACAGCCCACTGAAAACTGATTAGTTGGCAATTAACAGTTTTCGGTTAACAGTTTACTATGAAAAATTGTTAACTGAAAATTGCAAACTGATCTAACCGTGTATCGCTTCCTTCGTACCGAAACTCTGAATCAATTCACCTTCAAAATCCAGCCACTCTTTCCAGCGTTTTTCAACATCTACATCGGTGCTGTATTTACGGGCAAAGTTTAAGAATGTAGTATAATGGCCAGCCTCCGAAACCATTAATTCATGGTAAAATTTAGCTAGCTCTTTATCCTTAATATTCAAAGAAAGTACCCGGAAACGTTCGCAGCTTCTGGCTTCGATCATGGCCGCAAACAAAAGTCTGTCGATAAAAGCCTGATTACGGCTACCATCCTTTTTGCTGAATTTTACCAGCCGGCCTACGTAATCATCCTTACGTTCACGACTCAAAGTATAGCCTCGTTCTTTAATAATGTTAATCACCATCTGAAAATGCTGCATTTCTTCGATGGCAATAGCGGTTAACTCATCAACCAGATCCTGGTGCTCGGAGTTTTGGGTAATTAAGGTAATCGCATTACTGGCTGCTTTTTGTTCACACCAGGCATGGTCAGATAAAATTTCTTCTAAATTCGATTCAGCAATATTTGCCCAACGCGGGTCTGTCAATAATTTTAATCCTAACATGTGGTTTCTCTCTTCGAACTGCAAAATTAGAAATAATCCCCGCTTTTAAAATTGTGAGCTAAAAACAGCTTATTTTGCATAAATTTTAAAACATGAGTGCTAAGAAATTATTGATTATCGGATTGGTTTGGCCTGAACCTGGTTCATCGGCAGCAGGCACCAGGATGATCCAGCTGGTTGATTTATTTCTGACTCAGGGCTATCACATTACCTTTGCCTCGGCAGCATCTAAAAGCGATTTCAGTTACGATTTTAGCAACACAAGTGTTGTTGAACAGGAGATTAAATTAAACGACGAAAGTTTCAATACTTTTTTAAAAGCGCTAAACCCCGATATTGTGCTGTTTGATCGTTTTATGATCGAAGAACAATACGGTTGGCGCGTGCAGCAAGAATGCCCCGGTGCCTTGCGGATTTTAGACACTGAAGATTTACATTTTTTACGGCAGGCACGCCAGCAAAGCACTAAAAAGCAGGAAATACTCAACCTGTTTTCTGATACCGCCAAGCGCGAAATTGCAGCAATTCTTCGTTGCGATCTGTCTCTGATTATTTCGGAAGCAGAAATTAAATTACTCGAAAAACAGTTTAAAATTGGTACCAGCTTATTGTATTATCTGCCATTTTTAGAGCAGGAAATCACTGCAGATACTATTCAAAATTGGATTCCTTTTGCAAACAGGGCCGATTTCGTTTTTATCGGCAATTTTCTGCACGAACCTAACTGGCATACCGTTCAAACCCTGAAAACCAAGGTATGGCCTTTGCTCCGCAAAAAACTGCCCGAAGCCAGCCTGAATATTTATGGTGCCTATCCTTCGCAAAAAGTACTGCAACTCGAAAATAAAGCTGAACGCTTTTTTATTAAAGGAAGGGCAGTAAACGCACAGGAAACCATTGCCTGCCACAAAATTTTACTTGCGCCAATCCAGTTTGGTGCAGGTGTTAAAGGCAAATTTATAGATGCCATGCAAACCGGTACACCATCGGTAACCACAACTGTTGGCGCCGAAGCCATGAAAGGTAACCTAGCCTGGAACGGCATTATTGAAGATGACTTAACCCTGTTTGCGGAGCAGGCTGCTGAGCTATACCAGAACGAAACCGCATGGCAGGCAGCACAGCAAAACGGTGTTCAAATTATTAACGAACGTTATGCTTCCACTGATTTTGCTGATGCTTTTATACAACAGGTAAACCAATTGTTGTCAGATTTAACCAAACACCGCCAAAGCAATTTCATCGGTCAGATTTTAAATCACCACACTGTTCAGAGCACTAAATACATGAGTCTTTGGATTGAAGAGAAGAATAAATGAGTCCGAAAGTCAGAAGTCCGAAGATATAACGATATAAAGATCGAAGTAGAAGATTAAGTTCTTTGCTGCTCTTAGGTGTCTAAGGTAGTAAAAGACAAAATGAGTCGGCGGTCCGAAAGTCAGGAGTCCGAAGATATAACGATATAAAGATCGAAGTAGAAGATTAAGTTCTTTGCTGCTCTTAGGTGTCTAAGGTGGTAAAAGACAAAATGAGTCGGCGGTCCGAAAGTCAGGAGTCCGAAGATATAACGATATAAAACTTCCAGTCAAAACTCATAACTTAAAACTCCCAATCCCCAACTAATAACACATCTGATCTTCCGACTCCGGTCTCCTGACCTCCGACTCCCACCTAAAACTATTGACTTTTAAAAAACATTCGGGTTCTAAAACCTTACAACATTATTGTAAATTTGCGGCTATGGCAAAAATATCGATTAACCTTGCTACAGGTTCGTTTCAAAAGGAAGAAATTATCGTCGGAATAGATTTAGGTACCACCAACAGCCTGGTTGCATTTATTAACCCTGATAAAAACCCACAGGTAATTAACGATTCGGGCAAGGGCGTATTGGTGCCATCGGTAGTTTATTTCAACAACCAGAACGAAGCCATTGTAGGTAACGAGGCTAAAGAATTTTTAACAACCGATCCATCGAACACCATATTTTCGGTTAAAAGATTATTGGGCCGTTCGTATAAAGATGTGGCCGATCATGCCGCTACTTTTTCTTATAAAATTATCGACGATGATAGCGATGCATTGGTAAAAATCCATGCAGGCGATCGTTTCTATACCCCTATTGAGCTTTCGGCCGAAATATTAAAAGAACTTAAAGCCAGAGCAGAACACGCACTAAAAACGCCGGTTAACCGTGCAGTAATTACCGTTCCGGCTTACTTTAACGATAGTCAGCGCCAGGCCACACGCGATGCCGGAAAACTCGCAGGTTTAGATGTTATGCGTATTGTTAACGAACCTACCGCAGCCAGTTTGGCTTATGGCATAGGCTTAGATCCTACGCAACAGAAAACCATTGCCGTTTACGATTTAGGTGGTGGTACTTTCGATGTATCCATTCTGCAAATCCAGAACGGAATTTTCGAAGTGCTGGCTACCAACGGAAATACCTATTTAGGTGGTGATGATTTCGACCGTGCAATTCTGGATTACTGGATTGCTCAAAATAAACTCGATGTAACTGCCCTGGCTCAGGATAATATATTGATGCAAACGCTAAGGCTACAGGCCGAGGCTGCAAAAAAAGCATTATCGAACCAGAATTTGTACAATGAAAAAGTTGGCGAAATCTGGTGCACACTCGATAAGCAAACTTTCGAACAATTAATTGCTGCTAAAGTTGAAGAAACCATTACGGCATGCAAAAATGCTTTAAAAGATGCTGATTTAACAGCTGCTGATATCGACGAAGTGATATTAGTGGGTGGTTCTACACGCACACCGTATGTAAAGCAGCAGGTTCAAAATTTCTTCGGCAAAATCCCGCAAGACAATATTAACCCCGACGAAGTAGTAGCATTAGGAGCAGCTATCCAGGCCGATGTACTGGCCGGAAACCGTTCGGATATTTTACTGCTTGATGTTACTCCCCTCTCTTTGGGTATCGAAACCATGGGCGGACTAATGGATGTGATTATTGCGCGCAATAGCAAAGTGCCGACCAAAGCCGGCAGGCAGTACACCACTTCTGTTGATGGTCAGGTGAACATGAAAATTTCTGTTTATCAGGGCGAACGCGATCTGGTAAAAGAAAACCGTAAACTCGCTGAGTTCGACTTAAAAGGAATCCCGGCTATGCCTGCAGGTTTACCGAAAGTAGATATCAATTTTCTGCTTAATGCCGATGGTATTTTAACGGTACAGGCTATTGAGCTCCGCTCAGGTGTAAAACAGGAAATCGAAATTACCCCAAGCTACGGTTTAAGTGACGATACCGTAGAGAAAATGCTTTTAGATAGTATTGAGCACGCACAAAGTGATGTACAACAAAGAATGTTAATCGAAGCCAGAAGCGAAGGCGAACAGCTGCAATATACAGCTGAGCGCTTTATCGAAAAACATGCTGAACACTTAACCGAAGCAGAAATAGCAGAAACTAAAACACATATTGAGGCACTTAAAACGGCTCTAGCCAGTCAGGATAAAGATACCATCCTTAAAAAAGCTGATGAACTGAACGAATTTACCCGCCCCTTTGCCGAGCGCGTAATGGATGCTGCTATTTCGACAGCCATGAAAGGCAAGAAGATAGAGTAGTTTTTCAGTTTACAATTTTCAGTTTGCAGTTCTCAGCTGGCAATTTTCAGTGGAGCCGGTCTTCACCCTGAACCTCCGCCCGAACGGTCGGGTGTTTCAGGGTCTCACAGGATTTGCATCAGCTTATTGCAGATTTTTATTTGCGGAATGGAAAAATATGTTTGCCAAATTCCTTCGGCAGGCTTAAGATGACAAACCATAATGAAAAAACTTTAACGATTCCGATTTAGGTGAGGTCAGATGTTACCATCTGACCTATGAATGGTTAGCTATTTCTAAAAAGAATTACTAAATTAACCACTCAATCGCTCAAAAAATGGTTACATCTATTAAAGTAAAAGACAATAGTAATCTGGCCCCATTAATTATTGGCTTTAGTATTTTTCCATTAGTTGTGGTTTTTATAATCTTTAATTCCAATTTAAGCGAAACAGCTTCTGTATTAATTGCTTTGGCATTACTTGTGATATTCATGACTTTCTTCCTAAAAAATTTGATTTCGAAACAAGATGAATATGCAATTGTTGCTGATCAGAATGAAATAACATTTCTGGATAAAGGCACTTTTAAATGGAAAGAAATTGATACCATTAAATCAGTTGACGACAACCCTTTTTATACCAGGCATCCTTATTATTTCATTTCGGTTTCCTTAAAAAGCGGAAAGCAGTTCAATATCGATGTTACCAATTTCGATTATCAGTTTGAGGAACTGGCTTCAATCTTAAAATCGTTAGGCAAGCTTGATTAAAGTTTGTAAAATCTAATTTTTAAAAACATATCCTTTCTTAACCTGCAGTTAATCACGTTGAATAATTAAACTATACCAAAAAGCATCGCAGTATGCACGGTGTGTTAAGTCAAACAATTAACCAGTTCAACGATTTAAACAGTTAACCATTTTCTTACCATACATCAAATTCCGGCAAATACAAAGCCATTACCTTTGTTAAAATTATTTTAACGTATGGAATTAGGTATTGGCATGTTCGGCGATTTGCAAATCAACGCAAATGGAGAAATTCAACCCGCCCAACAGCGACTTCAGGAAATTATAGCGGAAATTAAACTCATGGATGAAGTGGGTTTGGATTTTTATGGCATTGGCGAGCATCACCGACCAGATTATGCCGTGTCGAGCCCGGAAATTATTCTGGCAGCGGCAGCCACTGTAACCAAAAACATCAAGCTAGGCAGTGCAGTTTCTGTTTTAAGTTCATCAGATCCGGTAAAGTTGTACCAAAGTTTTGCCACTATCGATTTAATTTCGAATGGCAGGGCCGAATTAATGGCTGGTCGCGGCAGTTTTATCGAATCGTTCCCGTTGTTTGGCTACAACCTGCAAGATTACGACGCGCTTTACGAAGAGAAACTGGATTTACTTTTGAAAATCAATGCTTCATCCAAAATTAACTGGAAAGGTAAATTCAGACCGGAACTCAATAACCAGGAAATTTTACCCCGCGCAGTAAACGATAACTTAAAAATCTGGGTAGCCATAGGTGGCACACCAGAATCGGTAGAGCGCGCCGGCAGACTAGGTTTACCAGTTATGTTTGCCATTATTGGTGGTCAGCCCATACAGTTTAAGCCCCTGTTCGATTATTACAAAAAAGTATATCAGGCTTACGGTCACGATATGAATAAATTTGAAGTTGGCGTACACATGCATTCCCTATTTGGAGAAGACACCAGCGAAATAGCAGATTATTATTATCCGCTTTATTCTGCTCAAATGAACAGGATTGGCCGTACACGTGGCTGGGCGCCTTATCAACGGAACCAGTTCGATGCCGGAATGAGCAAAGACGGAGCTTTAATTATCGGCGATGCCAACCAGGCCATTGATAAAATCCTGGCTTTGCAGGAAACATTTGGCCTAACCCGTTTCTCAGCACACATGGATGTTGGTGGCCCATCGCACGCGGCCATGATGAAAGCTATAGAAATTTATGGTACCCGGATTGCCCCGGCAGTTAGAAAAGCTTTACAGCCATAAATTAAGCTTTGTTGCCTTTTAACAATTGCAGGAAACTGTAAACATAACAGCCCACACAAATAGCAAACAGGCTTTCAAGCAAAGCAAACAGCACCATCACTGCGGTAAAAACCATTGCTGCTAAAGGAAAATCGAATAAGAACATCGCCGTAATCAGCAGGCAAAATACAAAGCCTAAGGTTGCGGCGAATTTCTTTGGAGCCAGATCTTTCATTTGTTTTGGCAGTGCCAGTTTCTGGTCAATCTTTAGGGCGACATACTTCAACAAACTGAATTTCCCTGAAGTAAAAGCCCTGCTGGCAAAATCGAAAATCAAAAATAATATGGCCCAATAATTGGCAAATATTAAACAAGCGGTAGCGATTACGGCAACCATAAAGGCTATAATGCGCACCACATTTTCGTTTATTCTTTCGGCAGATATCGGGCAGGATAATTCCATGGCAACTGTTTTTTGCCGTAAAAATATTAAAAATCTATATCGATTAGGTTTCGCTAAAGTCATATCATTATATAAAAGGCGTGATTATACCTGCTGGTAATTTCCGAATTTGTTATATTCGTATCCGATAACTCAACAAATGACGCGCTCAAAAACCCTGGTTTTCAGTTTCTGTTTCTTATTGGCAAGCTGGTGTAATGCTGCAGGGAAACCCGATACAGCCATTATAAAAGCGCATTTAAAAGCCTTAACCAAAACACCTAAATATCGTACCCATCAAAATGTAGATCAGCTGAACCAAACAGCCGATTATATCCGTTCGATATTTAAGCAATATGCTGATAGCGTGTACATACAGGAATATACTGTCGATCAGAAAATTTATAAAAATGTAATCTGTTCTTTTGGTACCTCACACACAAAGCGGATAATTGTAGGGGCACATTACGATAGTTGCGGCGAACAAGAAGGCGCTGACGATAATGCAAGTGGAGTAACGGGATTGTTAGAGCTGGCCAGGCTGCTAAAAGATCAAAAGTTAAACTACCGCATAGATTTAGTGGCCTATACTTTAGAAGAGCCACCCTATTTCCGTACCGAATACATGGGAAGCTATGTGCATGCCAAATGGCTCAAACTTAATAAAATTGATGTTTACGGCATGGTTTCTTTAGAAATGATTGGCTACTTTAAAACGGAAAAGAAATCGCAATCCTACCCAGTAGGCATTTTATCATGGTTTTATGGTAATAAAGGCGATTACATTACCATGGTTAAGAAGTTTGGCGCAGGCAAGTTTGCCAACAGCTTTACTTCGGGTTTTAAAAAAGCAAATACCATTCTTACCAAAACCTTTAGCGGTCCCACTTCCTTGCCAGGCATCGATTTTTCAGATCACCTCAACTATTGGAAATTTGGGTACAGCGCCTTAATGATTACCGATACCTCTTTTTACCGGAATAAAAACTACCATCAGGTTACCGATACCATGGAAACCCTTGATATAAACCGGATGGCCAAAGTAATTGATGGCGTATTTAAAACGTTGATTAAAATTTAATTCTACCGCATGTACATTAAATCAAAAAAACGTCGGGCTAAAAAGCCACTGCCTAAGCTAATCAAAGTCTCGTTTTGGGTGCTGCTAACCTTATTTATACTCGTAAACGTAATAGCTTATAATCAGGCCTACCAACTCACGCATTACTCTGCGCAAAAAGTAATTAAAACAGCTAAACCAGAGCAACTTTCGATGGCTGAGAAAATAAAGACGCTTTTTACAGGTGTATCCAATCCACGTCCGGTAAACAGAAAGAAACCCGATTTACCCTATACCACCATTACATTACAAAGCAATAAAAAATTAGAATGCTGGTTCATTAAACATCCCCAGGCAAAAGGCACGGTAATAATGTTTCACGGCTATAGTGCGTCCAAATCTGGATTGATAAACAAGGCCAATATTTTTTACCAGTTAGGCTACAGTACCCTGCTGGTCGATTTTATGGGCTCTGGCGGCTCAGAAGGTAATGAAACCACAATTGGTTTTACCGAGGCAGAAGAAGTTAAAACCGTTTATCAGTATATTAAACAAAAGGAAAAGAAACCAATCATTATGTTTGGCACTTCTATGGGCGCTGTAGCGACAATGAAAGCGCTTAACGATTTTAAGCTCAATCCCGATGCACTGATTATTGAATGTCCATACAGTAGCCTGTTGAAAACTACTGAGGCCCGGTTTAAAATTTTACATCTCCCCAGTTTCCCACTGGCCAATATTTTGGTGTTCTGGGGAGGTTTTCAACATCAGTTTAATGGTTTTAACCTCCGCCCGGTTGATGATGCAAAAAGCATAAAATGCCCTGTTTTGTTATTATACGGCGAAAAAGACAGCAGGGTTTCACGTGCCGAAATCGATGAAATTTTTAACAACCTCAAAGGAAAGAAAATACTTCGCACTTATCCTTTGGCTGGCCACGACAACTACCTAATGCAATATCAACCCCAATGGACACAAGACATCAACCAGTTTTTAAAAGCCCTAAACTGAAAATGAGGCTGCTTATCAAAGCGTTCCTGATCCTTTTAGTACTTTGGTTTAGCATCCACACCTGCGTTACCATTATCGATGGGATGAATAATACTCCAAGAAATGCTGATTTAGGCATTGTGCTGGGCAATAAGGTAAACGAAGACGGAACCTTATCAGACAGGTTGCAAAAAAGACTGGAGCGTGCCCTCAGCCTGTATCAGGATGGTCGTGTTAAAATGTTATTGGTAAGTGGCGGACGCGGCAAAGAAGGCTTTAACGAAGGCGATAAAATGCGCGATTTTCTGATTAAAAAAGGCGTTCCGGCCCATGCAATTATTACCGATAACCGGGGAGATAATACCTTAAAAACCGTGCAAAACACAGCTAAGCTCAAAAGCGATTACCACATTGAGAGCATTATAGTGGTTTCGCAGTATTACCACATTACCCGCAGCAAGATGCTGTTTAGGAAAAATGGCTTCGATAAGGTGTTTGGTGCCAGTCCTAACTATCTCGAATGGCGCGACGGTTATTCGCTTGTCCGCGAATTTGTCGCATTTTATACAGAACTGTTACCTGCCTGATCAATAATTTCTTAACCTGATCAAAATTCATTTCCTATATTTAATCAAATAAGTTACGCAAACCAGATATCGGATGGATAATTCGGAAAAATTAAACCTGCTTTTAGTTAAGCTCGAGAATTTATTGCTGAGGCAACAAAGCTTCGAAGCCGAAATTCAGGCTTTAAGACAGGAAGTTAAAGCTTTACAATCGCCAGGCTCTACAAATGCTCCGGTAGTTGCAGCACCTGCTTTTGTACCGCCAGCCAGAAATACACCTCCAAATCCTGTGACAGCGCATACCGCTACTCCGCAGCCGGTTCCTTCACCTTTTCCCAGACCTCAAAGTCCTGTACAACCTAATTTTGCCGACCGCTTTAAGCGTGAGAATATGGTTAAATCGGATTTCGAGAAATTTATTGGCGAAAACCTGATCAGTAAAATCGGTATCCTGATTCTCATTATTGGTGTAGCCATTGGCGCCAAATATGCTATCGATCACGATATGATTAGTCCTTTAACGCGGATTGTATTGGGTTACGCTGTAGGAGCTGGTTTAATGGGCTTTGCCATCAAATTAAAGGCTAAGTACGAAAACTTTTCGGCAGTTTTGGTTAGTGGAGCCATTGCCATCATGTATTTTATCACCTATGCCGCTTACGATTTTTATGCCCTGATTCCTCAGGCCATGGCCTTTGGGTTGATGGTGATTTTCACTTCTTTTACGGTGGTTGCCGCTATTCAATACAATAAACAGGTTATTGCGCACATTGGCCTGGTAGGTGCTTATGCCGTGCCCTTTTTATTAAGCGATGGCTCAGGCAAAGTGGGCGTTTTATTTAGCTACATGGCCATCATCAATATTGGCATTCTGATATTGAGCTTTAAAAAATACTGGAAACCTTTATTTTATGCTTCTTTCGGACTAAGCTGGCTTATTTTTTCGGCCTGGCGTTTAGATTTAAGTAGCAATAACCAGTATTTTGGCTTAGCCTTGCTATTCGCTTCCATATTTTTCATCACTTTTTACATCACCAATCTGGCTTATAAGGTGCTTAAACGCGAAGTATTTGGCTTAAGCGATGTGGTGATTATACTGTTAAACGCTTTCATTTTTTATGGTCTTGGCTATTTAATTATAGGCGACAATAAAAACAGCACCGCATTTTTAGGCTTGTTTACACTGGTAAACGGGGTGATTCACTTTATAGTAAGCCTGATTATTTATAAAAGAAAACTGGCAGATAAAAACCTGTTTTACCTCATTCTGGCCCTGGTGATTACCTTTATTACCATGGCCGTACCCGTACAACTAGATGGTGGTTGGGTAACCATATTCTGGACAGTTGAGGCAGCTGTACTCTTTTACCTGGGCAGGGTTAAACAGATTGCTATTTACGAAAAGCTTTCGTTTCCGCTCATTTTCCTGGCCTTTTTTAGCCTTTTAGAAGACTGGATGAGTTATTCAGGTTACTATGGTAGCGATTTGATCGTTAAACCAATATTCAATGTAGGTTTCTTAACTGCCATCATCTTCATAGCTGGCTTTGCCTGGATGTTTAGCATTAGCAAAAAAGAAACTGAAAAACCAGCAGAGTGGATTTGGATGCGTCAGATATTGAGTTATAGCATTCCTTCCATTTTGTTATTTGTGGTATACATTACCTTCGCCATGGAAATTTCGAAGCACTTCAATAACCTCTTCGAAAGCACTAAAATTAATACGCACCCTAAAACAAATGCCGATTATGCCAACTATTCCTACAACTACAATTACGAAAAATTAAAAATAGCCTGGCTTTATATCTATACCTTATGTTTTGCTGCAGCTTTGTCTTATTTCAACTTGAAAAAACTAAAAAGCAGCGAATTGGCCATTGCTTGCCTGGCCATTAACCTGTTGGTTATTGCTTTATTTTTAACCAATGGCCTTTATAATTTAAGCGAGCTTAGAGATGAATATTTATTTCCAGACCATAACTACTTTAAAGTTGGCGCTTTCAATATCGGAATCCGCTATGTTGCTATTGCCTGCTTTAGCTTATTAATTGTAATGTTTTACAAATTAATCAATTCCGAGCTGTTTAAAAGTAACTTTAAAACCCTTTTCGATTACCTGCTTTACATTTCCGCTTTGTGGGTAATTAGCAGCGAGCTGATTAATATTTTAGAACTTGCCCGTTTGGATGGCAGTTATAAGTTGGGGTTGAGCATCCTTTGGGGTACCTACTCCCTTTTCTTGATTGGGTTGGGCCTGGCCAAAAACAAAAAACACCTGCGTATTGGAGCAATGGTGCTGTTTGGCATTACACTCATCAAACTTTTTGTCTACGATATTGCCTACCTCAGTACCATTTCGAAAACCATTGTTTTTGTATCGCTCGGCGTGTTGCTGCTCATCATTTCTTTCCTTTACAACAAGTACAAACATTTAATTATTGATGATGTTGAAACTAAAAAATAAAATGCTTTTCTGGCTTTTGTCTTGCACAATAGCTGCAAATGCGCAAACTGCTCCTTATACCTTAAAAAGAGAGATTACTGGAGTACAGACCAACTGGCACAGCCTGGTATTGCCTAATCCGATGTACCAAAAGTTAAAACCGGGCTTTGAAGACCTGCGTATTTTTGGTGTAAACGGCAAAGATACCGTTGAAGTGCCGTACCTGTTAAAGCAACGTGGCGATCAGGTTAGCACGCAAGAAATTGCTTTTAAACAACTGAACCAAAGCAACGCAAATCAGGTTTACTATTATACCTTTCAGCCCTCGGCAGCAACTGTAATCAACCAGATTAACCTGAATTTCAAACAAGAAAATTTCGACTGGAAGGTTAACCTCGAAGGCAGCAACGATAACCAAAGCTGGTTTACCATCGTAAAAGATTACCGGATTTTATCAATCAAAAATCAGTACACAGACTACCATTTTACCAGACTCAATTTTCCGGATGCTAAGTACAGCTATTTTCGGCTTGCGGTAAAAAGTAATACCCAGCCAGAACTTTTAGCCACGAAAATTTTAAAGGCAGATACCGTAAAGGGTGTTTTTCAAAACATCAAATATCAATCGTACAACATTAAAAATGATGCTGAACACAAAGAAACGGTTATCGATATTAATTTAACCGATCCGGTACCGGTATCGCAATTAAGTTTAAATGCCCAAAGCGACTTTGATTTTTATCGCCCGTTTAAAATCGAATACGTAACCGATAGCTTTAAAACCGATCAGGGCATCCGGTACAATTACATGGAGCTTTACACCGGCACCATCAGTTCTTTAGAAAAACCGGTATTTACCTTCCCTAATACAATCACTTCAAAACTGAAGATTACCATTCAAAACAATGATAATAAGCCATTACGTTTAAGTGGTTTAGCACTGAAAGGCAATGTATACGAGTTAATTGCCCGTTTTGATGATCCAAAGCTACCTTATGCTTTATATTATGGCAACGAAAAAGCGACAGCCCCGAGTTATGAAATCGATAAATTCGAAAATAAAATACCTGCTGGTTTAAGTTCACTTACCATCGGCGAAGAGCAGCAAAATCCGGCCTACACAGTCAAAATAACCAAACCTCTGTTCGAAAACAAAGCCTGGCTATGGGTTTTAATGGCTGTAATTATTGTATTACTGGGCTGGTTTTCGTTTAAAATGTTGCGGAATTAAATATAAAAAATGAGTTTATTAAAAAAAATATTTTGTTCAAAAGAAGAACCAATTAAATCAAATGAAGATTTCTGGATATGGTTCAGAAAAAATGAAAAGGATTTTTTCAAAGTTGTTAAAACAAATGGAAATTTTGAAAAAGACTTCTTCGATAAGCTTTCGCCAAAATTAGCTGAATTAAAAGATGGTTTTTTCTTTTTAACAGGAATGGTTAATAATACTACCGCTGAGCTCGTTCTTACGGCTGATGGGAATATTAAAAATATCGCTTTCGTAGAAGAGCTCGTTGCTTCTGCCCCAAACATAGAGGGCTGGATCATTACCGCCCTAAAACAACCATTAGCTTTAGAAAATGTAAACATTAGCATGGGTAACTTTCAGTTTAATAAAGAAAATTTAAACTTTTATTATACTGAACATCCAAACTTACCAGATGAAATAGACCTGACTATTGTTCACCCCGATTTCAATAAACAAAATGCCAAAACGATTACCAACGGTGTATACATTTTCCTTGATAATTATCTGGGAGAACTAAACTCTGCAACAACTATTGATCGTTTGAAAATAGTTGGGAAAGAAGAAATTGAAAAAGAACTTATTCCAATAGAAAAACTAAAACATTTTCTAACATGGCGTGAAAAGGAATTTATAGAGAAATACGATGGCATTAGACACAGTATCGAGAATGATAATTATAACATGCTTGAAGCCGAATTAGAAAATGGTAATCCGTTGATAGCTGTTATAAACACCGATTTATTGGCATGGGTAAATAAAGCATCACATCCATGGATTTTAAATATCGAAATTAGATTTTCTGCCGATAATAATGGTTTGCCTAATAATGCTGTATACAATCAACTAAATGATCTGGAAGATGAAATACTCGTATTATTAAAAGATAAAGATGGATATTTAAACATTGGCAGAGAAACCGCCAACGGTACAAGAGAAGTTTTATTTGCCTGTAAAGAATTTAGAAAACCTGCTAAAGTAGTGCATGAAATTATGAAAAAATACGCTGACAGATTTCAGATATCTTATGATATTTATAGAGATAAATACTGGCAGTCATTTAATAGATATATATCTAAATAAACAAACCATGAAAAACATTTTTCAACCCGAAGTAACCGCCGAAATCATTGACAGAATTAATCACCTTACCCCCAATACACCACAGCTTTGGGGCAAAATGAACGTAGTGCAAATGCTGGCGCACTGTAATGTAACCTACGAAATGGTTTACGATAATATCCATCCTAAGCCAGGTATGTTTATGAAATTTATCTTAAAAAACATGGTTAAAAGTAAAGTGGTAAGCGAAAAGCCCTATCCAAAAAGCAACCCAACGGCTCCCCAATTCATTATTAAAGATGAAAGGAATTTTGAAAAAGAGAAAGCCCGCCTAATCGAATATCTGCATAAAACACAACAATTGGGCGAAAACCATTTCGATGGAAAAGAATCGCATTCTTTTGGAGTACTCAACAAAACCGAGTGGAACAATATGTTTTACAAACATTTAGACCATCATTTATCGCAATTTGGAGTTTAGAACCGGGCTTTAGCCTTTAAGCTTTGGTATGATTGCCCCCTTAAAAAGTCTCTTTTACGCCCTATGTGCTATGGATATGTTGCCGAACTTAGTACTAACAAAAACCCAATAACAAAACAAAATGACAAAAGGACTTGTAACATGCCTTTGGTTTGACGGACAGGCCGAAGCAGCAGCAAATTATTACTGTAGTGTTTTTAAAGATTCGAAAATTACCCAGGTTACGCCCATGGTAGTTACTTTCGAAATTAATGGAAGTAAATTTATGGGCCTGAACGGTGGACCACAATTTAAGTTCGATGAAGCAGTTTCGTTCATGGTTAACTGCGATAGCCAGGAAGAAATAGATTATTACTGGGATACGTTAACCAAAGATGGTGGTCAGGAAAGCATGTGTGGTTGGTTAAAAGACAAATTTGGCCTTTCATGGCAAATCATCCCATCTAACATTGGCGAGTTAATGGCCGATCCTGAAAGGGCACAAAGAGTAATGGCCGTAGTGATGCAAATGAAAAAATTAGATAAAGAAAAAATGGAAAATGCTTAAATTTTTCATAACTTGAATAAGAATTCTTCCTGACTACATAGTAATCAGGAGGAATTCCTAACAGAAAATATTTTTAACAATGAAAAGATTAACGATTTTAATTGCGTTAATCATCCCTACTCTTCTTTGTACCTCCTGGGGGTTCTTTGCACATCAAAGAATCAATAACCTTGCTATTTTTACACTTCCGGCTGAGATGATCGGGTTTTACAAAAAAAATGTAAAATACATTACCGAGCATGCTGTAGATCCCGATAAGCGCAGGTACGCTGATACCTTAGAGGCACCCAGGCATTATCTTGATGTAGAAAACTACGAAAAAAACATCGATAGCATTCCCGAAAAATGGAACGATGCGCTGGACAAATATGGCCTGAAAAAACTCAACACGAATGGCATTTTACCCTGGCAAATTCAGCGCACTTATTACAGCCTGGTTAAAGCTTTTAAAACCCGCGATTCAGTTAAAATTTTAAAATACTCGGCCGATTTAGGCCACTACATTGGCGATGCACATGTTCCGCTACATACTACAGCCAACCATAACGGACAACTCACCAACCAGGTGGGTATCCATGCTTTTTGGGAAAGCCGCTTGCCCGAGCTTTTTTCTACCCGCTACAATTTTGTGGTAGGCAAAGCCAATTATATCGAAAATCCGTTAAAAGCAGCATGGCGGATCGTAAAACATACCCATAGCCTGGTTGATACTGTTTTAACCTTCGAAGCTGCCCTCAGCGCATCTTTTCCATCCGATCAGAAATACAGTTTCTCAGAAAGGAATAACACCATTTTAAAACAATACTCCATCGAATATTCAAAAAGTTACCACGATAGGATGAATAATATGGTAGAAAAGCAAATGCGCAGCGCTATCCTCCAAATTGGTTCTTTCTGGTACTCGGCATGGGTTGATGCCGGACAACCCGTACTTAAAAATCTGGTAAAACAAGAACCAACTCCAGATGAAAAGAAAGCCGAAGCTGATACAGAACGAAAATTTGAGAAAGGCATTCCGCTGGGTAGAGAGATTTAGGGGAGATATTAAAGAATTCTCGGTATAACTGTCACCCTGAGAGGTAATTTATTGTATAAAAATATGAGTGACAGCCCCTTCCGGGGTCGTCATTTCGAGCGGCCCCGATAGCTATCGGGGGCAACGTAGTCGAGAACCCGAAGGCTCAGCGAAGCTAAATCTGTCTAAATAGATTTCTCCGTTCCACCACCGGTGAAAACCGGCTGGCTCCAGTCGAAATGACGATCATATCATTAGGTCTGTCAATGATAGCCTCCCGATGAATCGGAACAGGTTGTCGAAGGCCCAAAAAAACATAATAATAGACTTGATTTATTATTTGCTGTAAACCTTTTATAAACAAAAAAAGAGACCTTATTGCTAAAGTCTCTTTCATTTATCTTGTTTAAACTACTTTTTAAAGTACTTCTTCAGTTTTTTTTGATTGTAAACGGCTTTTAATGGCAGCCCATATCGCTGGTACAAAAGTAACCACAGCAATAAAGATAATCACCAGTTCAAAGTTATTCTTAATTACCGGTATCTGGCCCAATAGGTATCCGCCCATTAATAAAGCAAAAATCCAGGTAACACCACCAATAATATTATAATAGGTAAACCTGCCGAAAGGCATCTTGGCAATACCAGCCACAAAAGGCGCAATTGTTCTGAAAATAGGTAAAAACCTACTCAACATAATGGCTTTACCACCATGTTTTTCAAAAAACTCGTGCGATTGGTGGTAATATTTAAGCTTTAAGATTTTATTCTTTTCTTTAAATACCCCTGCACCTAAAACACTTCCTAATTTATAGTTAACGGTATTACCTAAAATAGCGGCAACAATTAAAATAACCATCATTACCCAGATATTTAAACCCGTTTCATGCTCGCCTGCAATTAAAGCACCCATTGCAAACAGTAACGAATCGCCTGGCAGGAATGGCGTAACCACAAAACCAGTTTCAGCGAAGATGATCAGAAATAAAATCAGGTAAGTCCAGGTACTGTATTCTTTAACAATTTCGGCTAAATGGACATCTATGTGAAGGATAAAGTCTAAAAGCTGCTGTAGTAATTCCATTTATCTAATTTTGGGCAAAAGTATGAATATCAAAGGGATTAAATGCTAGTAAAATGCAATAATAATTAGTTGGTAGAAACCAGGCGCATTTGAAGCTCATTCTTTTTTGTTCCATCAAGCAAAACCGTATAAACCAATCCTTTTGTAATGGCAATTGATTTTGATGTATTGGTTGGAAGCGAATCTAATGCATTTACATCTGGTTGCGTTGCAATGGGAGCTTCCAGTGCAAAAGAAATCCTGGTAGCCTTGGTTAATTTAATCGTACGACTTACCCTGTCGCCATACTTCATTGTAAATTGTGCAAATGCTCCCGCGGCATCTTTTACAATAACGTTAGAACCTAAAGTATAACCGAGATTTAAGAAGGTTAGCTTTACAGAATCTAAATTTTGCTTCACATCATCCTGAAAAACCGTTAAAACGGGTGGACCGGTAAGTGTTTTACGGGTATAGAATATCGAATAATTGGCGCCAATATCAAATTTATTGGTGGTACTGGCTACATCTGTAGTTGTATTTATATTTCTGGAGGTAATGGTGTAGCTTGAATCGCCGGCCACAACAATATAATTACTGTTTGAACCATAAGCTGTAGAAGCGCCAGATTGAACGCCGCGCAGGAAAAAATTTTGAATAGTATCTGTTACTGCCGAATGAAAATACCTGATCTTAGCATCTCCTTTAATAAAATTATCGTTCTTGATGCAGGAAAAAATCATTAATACCGGCACAAGAAGAAACATTTTAGGCCATAAAAAATTGCTATTTTTCATATAAAATTGCTGATGCTAATAAAACGTAAAGATAGCAGAAAGCTTATGAATTTACCGAAATTAATTATCGGTAATGATATGCGCCTCCAAGTTTGCAGCTGTTGTGCCACTAAACCAAATGGTGTATATTTTACCAGCCACTAAATTCGAATTATCAATTGTTTTAATGTTGCCCGAACCAACAACCGAATACCTTAAATTCAAACCGGCATCGACTGTAAAATAGCCTGATGCTTCTTTATAGGCCAGGCCATTAACAAACTGCAAACCGGCCTGCACACTCACATTTATTCCTGTTGGGAAATTTGGGCTCAGGTTTATCAGCTTCACTTTCGCTTTATCCATCTCGGTAGTGCTAAGGTTATCTTCGTAGCTTACAATTTCGCGTACATTACTCTTATTGGCGACCAAAAAAGCAGTGTAGGTAATGGAAGGCGTAAAATTAAAAGAGGTATTGGTATTATTGGCACTATTTAAGCCAATGTAGGCCACACTGCGACTGCCGGAAGGTATTTTAATATAATCGCTGGTTTCGCCAAAGGCCAGCGCTACACCGGTAACCTTAACATTATCTAAATAAACATCCTGCTCAATTTCTGTCAACGTTGCATTAACCACCTTAATTTTTGCTTCGCCCTTAACAACCACATCGGGATCATCTTTTTTACAGGACGATAAAGCCAGTACAGAAACAGTAAAAAACAGAAAGATCACTTTTGAGAGCTTGTTAAAGATTTTCATGGTTAGTTGTTATTTGGTTGAAAACAAAAATGGCTCGGTCAAAAACCAAGCCATTCTTTGTATAAAAACTAAAAAATTAGTAGACTAATAACTATTATTTAGCATAACCGGCATAACCAGCATTAAAACATCTTCATTTTCATCGTTGGTTTGCGGTATTAAAAGCCCTGCCCTGTTCGGTGTAGATAGCTCTAAAGTTACCTCATCGCCACTTAAATTGCTCAGCATTTCGATTAAGAAACGGGCATTAAAGCCGATTTCGAGGTCTTCGCCATCATACTGGCAGCTTAAACGCTCGTGTGCCTCATTGGCGAAGTCTAAATCCTCTGATGAAATATTTAACTCGCTGCCACTGATTTTTAACCTTACCTGGTGTGTGGTTTTATTGGCAAAAATTACAACCCTTCTCAGTGTATTTAAAAACAATACCCGGTCAATAATTAATTTGTTCGGGTTGTTTGTCGGAATTACTGCCTCGTAATCTGGATAGCGTTCGTCTATTAAACGACACACTAAATTGATATTTTCGAACTTAAAGAAAGCACTTGTTGCATTATAATCAACCGATACATTGATATCGTTAGAAGGCAAAGCACCTTTTAAAAGCGTTAAAGCTTTTTTAGGCAGGATAAACGAAGTTGCTTTATCAGCCTTGCTATCCATACGGCGATAGCGTACCAGCTTGTGTGCATCGGTAGCTACAAAAGTAATGTGCTGTGGCGATAACTGGCAAAATACACCGGTCATTGCCGGACGAAGTTCATCGTTACTTACTGCAAAAATAGTTTTGGTAATGGCTTCGGTTAAAACCGATGCTGGCAAATTAACAGAAGAAGCGTTTTCTACAACAGGAATCTTCGGGAAATCGTCGCCGTTTTCGCCACTCAGTTTATATTTACCGTCACCTGCACTAATCTCGATGGCAAAAGTACTGTCATCAATGTTAAATGCAATTGGCTGATCTGGCAGGGTTTTAAGTGTATCTAATAAAATTTTGGATGGAACAGCTACTTTACCTTCTTCTTTTGATTCTACAGCCAAAGCAGTTGTCATGCTTGTTTGTAAATCGGTAGCAGAGATAGTTAAGTTTCCATCTTTAATCTCGAAAAGGAAATTTTCTAATATGGGTAAAACTGTACTGCTGCTCGAAGCACCATTTACAGTTTGTAAGTGTTTTAACAGCGTTGATGTGGATACAATAAATCTCATGATATCTTTTAGTCTTCTTCAAAAATATAAAAATTATTTAGCGTACTTGTATTTGCGGTAATAATGTTGAAAAATTGCAAAGAATATTAACAATAGTATGGGCGCCGCAACATTAATGAGCTGCCATTTAGTTTTTTCGAGTTTAATTTTGCCTTTATCGAGCAATCTGATCTTCACTTCCTTATTGCGCAGGGCAATTAAATTATCTTCATCGGTAAAATAATCAACAATATTTAACAACAAGGCCTTATTGCCAAAAGTACGTTGCGAATAACGGTCGTAACCCAACGGAAATGGCGTACCATTTTGTGCTGATACCTGATTTTTAAAAATATCACCATCGCCAATTACAATCATTTTAGCAGCTTTGCCCACATTTTCTACGCTGTAGGGTTGTGTAATACCTGCTGGCAAAGGCCTGCCGGCAAAAACCGAAGGAAAATTCCCTTCTAACATTAAACCTACATTTTGCGGATGACTTTGAAATGAACGCGGATCCAATTGTTCGCCAACCATTTGCAGACTAAACAACTTAGGCGTATTAAATACTTTGTTAAAGGCAGAAGTAGTTAAAATATACGATTTTTTAATGTTTCTGGCCCCAATAGTATCAACTGTACTGGGAAATTCAGACTTTACGCCATCCAGTTTCTTTACTACGCTTTCGGTTGTATCGGGTAATAAGATGGGGTAATAAATCCAGGGCATGAGCTGCATCTGGTTCTGGCCGCCAACTACCCCGGTTGAAACCGGAATTTCGGCACTGTTTGCCGGGTCGGCGATGATGTTGTAATTAACCCTTGCGCCATACATAAAGAGCATATCATCGAGGTTCAGGTTGCTATTGGTAGCCATTTGCCCGCTTTGCCCCCTAAGGCTATCCAGTTCGGCACGAACCTGGTCAATGCTCCAAAGTACGCGTCCACCGTTCATGACAAAGTAATTGATCTTGTACTTTTCCGTCTCGGTAAAGGCTTTGGTTGGCTTCGCAATTACCAGCATTTTTAATTTATCGAGCCCGGCCTTATCAATTGTATTTAAATCAACACGACCTACCAGATAGCTGTTTGCCAGGCTATGCATAGCATCATTAAGCTGCAGATCAGACAATTCCCCGTTTGATTCTGAAAAACCAATCCTGGGGTTATTACCTGTAATTACCTTTTTTAAGCTCGAAGTAAAGATATATTCGAGGTTTTCGATGGCACGGTTAATATTATCCTCATAACTACCGCGGGTATCGAGATTTTGGAAAAGTTTTACGGGAAATTGTTTTCCGTCGCTCTCCATCATTGCCATCGGGAATACCAGTTTTTGCGTAAGTCCGGCTTCAGTTTTAACACTTAAATTGGTGGCTTCAATCCCGCTTTCGTACAAATTGTTTACTACCGTATCCTGATCGGCCTGGCTTAAACCCGCCAGCGGATCAACAAAAACCACTTTTACATCTGCTTTCGAATAGGCCTGGTAATCAGATAAAATATCGCTTACAGCACTTTGCAAACGTTTAAAAGCAGGTGGCAATTCGCCATTTAAAAAAACGGTGATGATAACGGGTTTATCATTTTTGGCCAGCAGCGATTTTGTTTTTTCACTTAGTGTAAATCTTTTATCGGCCGTAAAATCAAAACGTTTAAAAGCATATTGCCCAATTACATTTAAAACAACTAATGCTGCAATAAACAAAGCAGCAGAGATCCATTTATTTTTCAGCCCCATTATCGCTTCCCTCCCATCATTAATTTGGTTAAAAACAAGAACAAAGCCGAGAAGGTAATAAAGTAAATCAGATCTCGGGTATCTAAAACGCCACGGCTAATGGCAGTGTAATGCTGGTTAATGCCCAAATTCATCATTGGGCTTTCGATAGCTTTAAACAAACTAACCTGACTGGTGTAATCGAAACCCAGGAAAGCAAACGCACATAAAGCGGCACAAATCACAAAAGCAATGACCTGGTTTTTGGTAAGCGATGAAGAAAAAATGCCAATGGCGGTAAATGCCGCCCCAAGTAAAAACAAACCAATATACGACCCGATCACGGAACCAGAATCAATATTACCTTCAGGAAAGCCTAATTTGCTAATGCTGTAGTAATAAATTATAGTGGGGATAAGCGCCAAAAGAACCAATACCAAGCTGGAAAGGTATTTTGCTGCAATAATCTGCCAGAGCTGGATGGGGCGTGTAACCAAAAGCTCGTAAGTGCCTTCTCTTCTTTCTTCGGCAAAGGCACGCATGGTTATGGCCGGAATGAGAAACATGAACAGATAAGGCACGAGGCTAAAAAAACCATTAAGTTCGGCATAACCGTACTCGAGCACCGAAGTATCAGGAAATACCCAAAATAAAAGTCCAGAAACGAGTAAAAAAATGCCAATGGTGATGTAAGCCACCATCGAACTGAGGAAACTGAATAACTCGCGTTTAAAAACTGCGTACATAGTTAAATTTAAATGCCGAAGTTAAGAAATATTTTTTTCGTTGGCTGCTTCGTTTGAATGGTAAATGGATGGTGGTTAATAGTTGATGGTTAATCGTTAATAGCGTGATTGCTAAAAATAAGGCACAAAAAAAGCCCCCGATTTTCATCAGAGGCTTAACGTTTTTTATTACAGCTTAGAAAGAAAAACCTAATCCAACGGTAAATACTTTATGCTTAATTGAAGCATCAAAATCCTGTGCTTCTTCGTCGTTAGCCATATTACCTAAGCCCAGCCCATAACCGGCATGAATATTTAAGCCATTATTTAATTGAAAACCAGCCAGGAAATTTAGTCCGAAATCGGTACGTCTGAAACCAGAATCCTTGAATTCTATTTTCTCTTTCTCCGATCCCATTTTAGCATTTCCACTTAAAGCATAGGCAAAATAAGGACCAGCGCCAACAAATATTTTACCTGCATCGGCCACTTTGAAATTTACAAGGGCGTTAACCGGAAGTTCAAGATATTTAAAGTTTAGCGTGGCATCAACATCGGTAAGAAAATCGTCATTATTGAAACCAAAGCTACTGCTGTTAATTTTTGTTCCCTTATCAATAAAGGTTAATCCGGGCTGAATTGAAACCAGGTCGGATAAGTCGAACTCTACCGTTCCACCAACATAATACGAGGTTTTTGTACCATAACTAAATGATGCACTACCTGCCGAGAAAGTCATATTTGGAAAAGCCACACCTGCTTTTAAACCAAATTTAACCGGATTACTGTTTTGAGCTAAAGCTGCAGTATTTAATGCTGCAACTGTTAATAAAGATAATACTAATTTTTTCATCTGATTTTTTTGAGATTGTTTGTTAGAATTGTTTTTAATTTTCCGTGTATTTGCCTGATTGACAAACAAAATGCTGCAATGATAAACAAACTAATTTAATAGTTAAAATATTTACCAGAATAAATTTCTATAAACAACAAAGCCCCCAATTGCTTGGAGGCTTTTAAATGCGTTAAAGGTTTTATTACAAACCGAATGCAAAAGCAGCGCGTAAGCCAATAAAGCCTGTTGAACCACCGTTACCTGACCAGTTTTCGTAACGTAAACCAAAATCTAAGCTAGATTTATCGGCAACTGAAAACGAAGCACCTAAGGTTGGAGCAACAGCAAATAATGTACTACCGCCTGTTTCAGTGCTAATTGCTGCACCTAATTCGCCAGCGCCATAAAAGTTACCGCCAAAATAATATTTAGCACCTGCTTTTAATGGAACTACACCTGCACTTGTTGGAAGCCCTAACGCTTTATAAGCATCTTTAACATCGCCTGTCAGCATTACAGATAAATAACCCGCAGACCCCGTTAAACTTAAAGATTTTGCTACAGGATGCTCATACTGCAATGAACCTCCCACAATTAAGGAATTTGAATTCTTTTTTGTTGGCAATCCAAACTCAGCACCAATGCTTAATTTTTGAACTGCTCCTTCTGTTTGAGCTGAAGCTGCAAAGCCTAAGCCTGCAACCATTACTAAAGAAAGTAATAACTTTTTCATGTGTTTTTTTAGATTATTTGTTCGTTAATTATTTTGCTGTTATAGACAATAATTACGCCAAAAACGTTACAAACAATTTTAAAAAGGCGAAAAACAAAACGCAAACACCTAATAACAAACAACTTACAGAACAATAATTTTTATTCTAAAAAGTTGTAATTAGGTTAAATGATACGTCTAAGTGTATATTTTTGAGAAAAAAATAGAGATTTAATTCAAAAAATCACACTAGAGTCCGAAAACGTAAGCAAATCTTAGTCCGGCAAAACCTTTGGTGTTAACAGAACTTGTATTAATCAAGTTACTATCCCGTTTACCCGACCAGCCCTCGTACCTGATCCCCAAATCGAGTTTATTTTCGCCCGATAATTTAAACTGGGTGCCAATACCCGGCGACCATGCAAATAATGTTTTCAGGCCTCTACTTAAGGGTAAAGCGGCGCCCAACTGACCTTCGGCATAAAAACCTTCACTTAACCAGTACTTTAATCCCACTTTTGCAGGTGCATAACTTAAATCCTGAACCTGGAGAATCTGGTTTCGTCGACCGAAAAAATTCATGTACCCGGCATTTAAGCTCAAGGCCAGATTGCTTGCAAGCGGCAAATCAGCCTTTACAGATGCGCCCAATCCTACTGCCGATACACCAGCGAAGTTACCCGAGGGCAAGCCAATTTCGCCACCAATACCGATATTCGGGGTATTTTGAGCCATTAATACTGCAGGGACCAAGCCCAATACTATAATTAAAGTTAATTTGATTTTGGTTACAAGCATGAAATTAAGCAGTAAGTTTTCTAAAAATATCTTCTAAAGAAAGACCGCCGTAGGTTTTCTTTATCCCTTCAAGTGAATCGTTGGCTACAATTTTACCTTTATTGATAATGATGATATCGTCGCAAATGGCTTCAACCTCCTGCATAATATGTGTCGATATTACCACTGTTTTGGCAGCGCCCAACGATTTGATTAGCAACCTGATATCGACCAGCTGGTTCGGATCTAAACCAGATGTAGGCTCATCGAGAATTAAAACTTCGGGATTATGGATAATGGCCTGCGCCAAACCTACCCGCTGGCGATACCCTTTTGATAACATGCCGATTTTTTTATGCTGTTCGGGCGTAAGGCCAACCATTTTAACCACTTCATCTACCCTTGCAGCCAAATGGCTTAAACCATAAGTTTGGCCTACAAAGGTTAAAAATTCTTTTACATACATATCGGCATAAAGCGGAGTATTTTCTGGCAGGTAGCCAATTTGCCTTTTCGCAGCAATGGCTTCGGTTAAAATATTTTTACCCGCTATAGCTGCTGTACCTGATGTTGGCTCGAGGTACCCTGTAAGCATGCGCATAGTGGTAGACTTACCTGCACCATTTGGCCCTAAAAAACCCAAAATACGGCCCGGCCTGGCCTCAAAACTAATCGAGTCTACTGCTTTTTGTTTATCGTAATGCCTGGAAAGGTTTTTAACTGAAATACTCATTATATGTTATCTGTAATAAAGCTTAAAGACTAAGCGGAAAGACCAAAGCGTAAACTTAAACTAAAAGACGAAAGTTGAACTTAACTTTTTATTGTACCTAAACTTATCCAATTGTTCTGCGGCCTGTTCAATATTATCTGACGATAAAATATCAGCGCCATTGTTGGTAATGTGATAATAAACCATCTTAGCCGGGTTAGCAATCGAGCTCTTATCAATATTGCCCATGGTACCTAAAATGGTGGTAATGCCCTTACTGTGCAGGTACTGGTACAACTCTTTATCTGGTGCCGTAACGCCAACAAAAGCTACAATGCGGTTGTTTGGAATCCCCATGCTGTTTAAGCGTTTTAATTCTGCTTTTTTCTGTACCGAAGCCGAAATCATTAATTCAGGAGCCAAACGGTGCACTTCCTGAGCCTGGTTAGCGGTATAGGTAATGATAATCGAATTGCTTTCTACTTTATACTGCCTTACCTTTTCGATTACTTTAGCGTAAGAAACCCCTTTTTTTAAATCGATGGTTAACAACACTTTTCCCTTACTCCAGCTCAATACGCTATCTAAAGTCGGGATTTTAAATTTGGTTTCCTTGCCCGCATCATCTTTAAGGTTAAAAGCTTTTAACTCCTCGTAGGTGTAATTACCAATTGGCCCTTTACCTGTCGAGGTTCTGTCCAGGTTATCATCGTGCATAATCACCATTACCGAATCTTTGCTGTACGCAATATCAAACTCAATTACCATGGGGTTATAGGTGGTAGCATTTGCAAAGGTTTCGATGCAATTTTCCGGAAAACCGGGCATGGGGCCACCCCGGTGGGCACTGATTAATGGGAAACGCCCCTCAGGCGACCAGTTTAAGAATTGATATAATTCTTGAGTTGTATTAAATTTAATATACTGATGCTTCTTTTCTTCTGGTTTGCATGAGGCAAAAAGCACAGCAATAACCAGAAATAGCAAATGATGGAATTTCATGCTTCAAAAGTAGGAAAAAATGGGAAGCGTTGTAGTGGGTTAATTGGTTAACTGTTTAAATCTCTTAATTGCAGATTATGAGGTTAATCGGTTAACTGTTTAAATTGGTTAATTGTGCCAATCGTCTAATTGTCATACTCCCTCAATTAACCAGTTTTTACAATTTAAACAGTTAACCAACTCATGCAAATCCATTCTTGATGGCAAAAACAGCCAAACCAACACGTGTTTTGAGTTCCAGTTTTTCGCATAGCTGATCACGGTAACTTTCAACCGTGCGGGGGCTGCAAAACATTTTATCGGCTATTTCTTTATAATTAAGCTCGGTAACGGTATATTTTAGAAACTCTTTTTCCCTGTCGGAAATTTTGATTTCTGCATCCTTCGTCTTATTTAAACTGGAAAAGATAATTTTTGATGCCCAATCGGGATAAAAAAATCCGTTGATATCTAATTTGGTCAATGCATTTTCCAGCTCAACCGGATGGGCATTTTTGAGCAGATAGCCTTTTGCACCGTTGCTTACCATTTTTATAACACTTTTTTCTTCGCCCTGCATGCTCAGGGCCATCACTTTTACTTCGGGATGGTTTGCCGTTACCCAGGCTACGGTTTCAAAGCCATCCATAACAGGCATACTGATATCGAGGAGTAAAATGTCGGGAATTTTATGGCTGTTTTCGAAATTTTGCATCAGCTCCTTTCCATTTTCACAGACATAAATCACCTCAAATGCCTCAAAATTATCGATAATGCCCTGAAGTGCTTTCGCAATCAGGATATGATCATCAACAATAACTATCGTTTTTTTCATCAATATAGAGTTTGTTTTCAAAGGTGATGAAGCTATTATGATTTTAAATATTCATTCCCCTGCGGGTTTTGGTAAATCATGATGGTTTCATGCCGGGCTGTTTAAAATAATCGTGAGTGTGGTGCCTGAGTTGGGTCTGCTTGCTAAATTGAATGCTCCGCCAATAATTTCTGCTCTTTTTTTCATGTTTTTTAATCCGATACCGTCAGAAGTAATGTGCGCAAAATCGAATCCTATTCCATCATCTTGTATTTGTAAGGTTAAAAAAACAGCTGCAGATGATTTTAAATGAATGCTAATGTTACTGCATTGTGCATGTTTTAAACTATTTTGAAGAAACTCCTGCGTAATCCGCAACAAAACATTCTTTTTTACAAACTCCAGATCGATGTGTTCAAAATTATGCTCAAAAGTTACCTCACATCTTTTTAAAGCATTAATATGGTCTACTTCTTCCTGTATTAAAGTTACAATTTCATTTTCATTTATATTATCATTTGTCAGGTTTTTAGATAAACTTCTTAAATCCTGCAGCGATGAATTAATAATCTGATAAATCTGTTCGATCCGGTTGTTGGCCTGGGGCACTTTATTTTCGTGTACCAGCTGCTGCGCATAAAGGCTAACCAAAGTAAGTTTCTGGCCGATGTTATCGTGCAGCTCGCGACCAATCTGTTGCATAGTTGCCTGTTGAATTTCAAGCTGCGTATTTAACAACTCCTTTTGGTGTATTTCATTAGCAATTTTAATCTCATTCAAATATTCTCTTTTGCGTTGCTTATATTTTTTAATGTAAACCATAATGGCTACTACAAACAGCACAAAAAACAGGTTAAAAAGGATAATCGTAATTAAGAGCTCTGTTTTCCCCATATAAATGAAATTGAGAATAAGATATACATTACAATGCCCGAAATCAGGAAATAATCGAAATAAATATCCCAAATCTGGATATAAGCCCGCAATAACGAATAAAAAGTAAAAAAGGGTAATGTGCCAATATAAAATAAGGTAACGCCCAGATTAATGTAAAACATCCGGTTTGCCTGAAAATTCAGGATATCTAAAGAATTAACCTGATTATAATACTCCTTGATCACCAAAAACATAAGTAATAAGCAGCCCAGCGTATAGTTGAAAGAAAAATATACTTTACTTTCTTTAAAAAATAGCCGGCTAAGCATAAACGATAGCACATACAATGCAGCAATTAGCCAGAATAATTTTTTATTGCTGAACGATTTTACGGCATAAAGCCAGTAAAAAAAGATAAACTGAAAGGGAATAACGATATAATTGTAATACTTGGTTTTTGAAAAACTGATCCATTCTCCGCCCCATTTACCAATTACTTCGCAGGCAAAAATAAGCAGCAGGTAATAGATAAAATAACGCCAATGCTGCCTTTTTAAGCGTCTGAAATAATATAACGCAATTAATGCTGCTCCTCCTTCTACCCAGAGGAAGCTGTCGCTCAGAAATTGCTGTTCAGGACTCATCTTATTTAAGGATTAATAACTTTCTATTGCTGAATCGGCCGGCGGAATGGTTTGGCCATGGTTTTGGGCCATTACTTCGCGGGTTTGGCCACCGCTGGTATCAGAACTCATGGCCATTAAAGTAACCGGCTGTTCTTTGCTTCTTTCTTTAAGTGGGAAAGTACTCCTGTCTAAAGGATTAAAATCATAATCGAGATAGCTCCCATTGCTGGCTTTCTTTTTTAAGGTAGGGATCATAATCAGGGTATGCCTTTGGGCGTAATCTTTTCCGATTTCGTTTTCAAAGCCGCTCCATTCGTTCTCTTTCGGGTAGGCTGCATAGTAGAAACGAACCCCTAAAGCACCATCTGTAATGCGTGGATCTACCTTTTTGGCATAAAATTCAATATCGCCAACAAATTTTTTCAGGGTTTTTAAACCAAACGAAACTGAATGTGCATCTTTTATACCTATTAGCTTATTAATGGCTTCCAGGTGATTGTTCCGATAATTATCTACCATTTGCTGAATAATTGCCGGATCCATGGTGGTAGGTTTACCACGCCTTTCGCTGCCCTTTAGGAGATCCATTATTTTTTGCAAAAGATAGTATGCCAGCGCCCCACATATAAACACAATGGCATAGACAGGTAAATGTTGTGTTTCCATAATTTTTATTTTTATTAAAGTTAAGCTTTATTCCCAAATGTGATAAAACTTTCGCTTAAAGCAGATGGGGTTTTCCCCATATTTTACCGTTGTTTTTACGGCGTTTTATTTTGTTGCTTTTACTATTGGTTTATAGTGGTTTAGCTAAGATTTTTCTGCCACAACTGTTCCAACTTTGGCTTAGTGTTTCAAACCAAAACACAAAGTGGAAGAAGCCGAAAATCCTGAACAGAGTAGGCAAAATTTTAAAACCTTAAACCATGTCAAAAACCTTGAAAAAAGAAGAAAAAGTAGAGTACACCGGAAGATACCTTGTACTGCTACCAGAAGGATCTAACACCTCAGATTCGATTAACCAGATTAACAGCATTAGTGGTCTGAGTTTAAAAAGCTCTTTAGAGTTTGAAAACGAATTTTTTACAGATAAAGATCTGGCTAAAACAGATGGTATTGTTCTAGATAAACTGGGCATCGCCATTGTAAACGAAAAACCCAAAGCCGAAAATTCGATCAGCAGTTTCGGCGACAACGAAATGATTGTTGAAAAGGAAAGAGTTGTTTATGCCATCGGTATGCTGGAAGAAAGTACCCAAAATTACGTAGAAGGCTACAGAGATGCTGTAAACCAGTTAACAAATGCACTGGTGGGAACTGAAACTGAAGATTACCAATACCAGGAACAACAATCGGAAGTAGAATCGGTTGGCGCTACCTGGGGTTTAAAAGCCACTAATGTGGTACCTACCACCTTTTTAAGATACAACCCTTACAACGGTGCCGGCATTAAAGTGGCCATACTGGATACGGGTTTCGATTTTAGCCACCCTGATTTTGCTGGCCGTCCCATCGTTCACCAGAGTTTTATTAGTGACGAAAGCACACAAGATGGCCATGGCCACGGTATGCACTGTACTGGTACTGCCTGTGGTCCGTTAAGCTCTCCCGCAGCATCTGAAAGATATGGTATTGCTTATGCAGCAAGCATTTATATTGGCAAAGTGTTAAGCAATGGCGGTTCTGGTGGCGACGGAGGCATTCTTGCCGGTATTAACTGGGCTATTGCCAACCGTTGCGATGTAGTAAGCATGTCGTTAAGAGGTTATGTAACCGGTGCAGGCTATTCGGCCGTGTTCGAAACTGCTGCAGCACGTGCATTGGCCCAGGGTACCTTAATTATTGCCGCAGCCGGAAATGATTCAGCCCGTCCAGGTGTTGTAAAACAGGTAATGCACCCTGCAAACTGTCCTTCTATTATGGCTGTTGGTGCGGTAGATGTGAACATGAATATAGCTAATTTCTCTAACGGAGGTCTTTACCCAACATACGGCGCGGTAGATATTGCTGCCCCAGGTGTTAATGTTTACTCGTCAACCAAGCTGCCAACCAAATATGCCAGCTGGAACGGTACGAGTATGGCTACCCCACATGTTGCAGGTATTGCTGCGCTTTGGGCACAGGCATCGGGCCTTAGGGGAATTAACTTATGGCGGAAATTAACTTCAACTGCAAAAGCACTACCTTTACCTGGCAGGGATGTAGGTGCCGGCTTGGTACAGGCACCTACCAAAAACAGATTGATTAAATTCCCGATTGATAAACTTCCGATTTTGGTTAATCCAAAATTCCCTATCGATCCAATTGGTCCAATAGAAAAAATAATAAGATGAAAACAAAATGGTTAATATCTGTGCAGGATGGTGCCTTGGATGCCGTTGTAAGCAAACTGAAGCAAACAGGCATACAAGAGGTAGAAATCCTGAGTTCAATTGGTGTAATCCTCATTGTTCCGGGTAATCATAAAATTGCAGATATTAAGAAAATTGATGGCGTGTTAAGTGTTGAAGAGGAAAGGGATATCAGCATTTAAGCCCGAAAAAATAAGTCTCTCAATTAACCGGTGCTGTTAAAATTATTTAGCAGTACCGGTTTTTTTATGCGTTAATTAAACCCAAGCCTTTTTAATTTACCACCTTAGGCAACTAAGTTCACCTGAGTTGGAGGCAAAAAATCAATCCTTCCTTCACCGCTGATCAAAAAACTTAAGCCTTATACCTTTACCCCCCCCCGCCCTTTTAATTTACCACCTTAGATACCTAAGTTCACCTGAGTTGGAAGCAAAAAATCACTCCTTCCTTCACCTCTGATCAAAAACCTTAAACCTTATACCTTAAACCCTCCGCCCTTTTAATTTACCACCTTAGACACCTAAGTTCACCTGAGTTGGAAGCTAAAAATCGCTCTTTTCTTCACCATTATTCAAAAACCTTATACCTTACACCTTAAACCCTCCATCTTTTTAATCTACCACCTTAGGCACCTAAGTTCACCTGAGTTGGAAGCAAAAAATCAATCCTTCCTTCACCATTGATCAAAAACCTTATGCCTTATGCCTTACACCTTAAACCCTCCACCTTATCCAAAAACCTTAAGCCTTATACCTTTAAACCCTCCACCTTTTTATTATATTTGCCTCCATTATGGCTCAAAAGAATAACGACGAACAATTTAAAAATGTAATCTCACACGCTAAAGAATACGGTTTCGTATTTCAGAGCAGCGAAATATACGACGGTTTAAGTGCCGTTTATGACTATGGCCAATTGGGTGCCGAGTTAAAAAACAACATTAAAACTTACTGGTGGAAAGCCATGGTGCAAATGCACGAAAATATTGTAGGTATCGATTCTGCAATTTTTATGCACCCTAAAGTATGGAAAGCCAGCGGGCACGTAGATGGTTTTAATGACCCGATGATTGACAACAAGGATTCGAAAAAACGTTACCGTGCCGATCAGTTACTGGAAAATAAAATTGATGAATTGTATTCGGAACTGGCCAATTTCAGCGAAACAAACAAAGCTAAATTTGAGGAATTTCAACAAGAAATACTGGGTTTAAGCGATGAAGGCCAGGCTGCATGGGTTCCGGGTTTTAAAGATGAGGAAACAATTTTAGATCATGCCAAATATCCTTTTGTTGAAGAAGCAAGCTGGAAATTTGTTAAAAAAGGTTTAGCCCTGGAGGTAGAAATGAACCTGGCGCTGAAATCTGAAAACCTGGCACAGCTAAAAGATTTAATTATAAATTATAAAGTAATCTGCCCGATTTCTAAAACATCAAACTGGACAGATGTACGCCAGTTTAACCTGATGTTCAGCACGCAGTTTGGTGCCATGGCTGAAGGTAGTGACGAAGTATATCTGCGTCCGGAAACGGCACAGGGTATTTTTGTAAACTTTTTGAACGTACAAAAATCGGGCAGGATGAAAATCCCTTTCGGTATTGCCCAAATTGGTAAAGCTTTCAGAAACGAGGTAATTGCCCGCCAGTTTATTATGCGTATGCGCGAGTTCGAGCAAATGGAAATGCAATTTTTCGTTCGCCCGGGTGAAGATAAAAAATGGTTCGAGTACTGGAAAGAAGCGCGTTTAAAATGGCACAGGGCTTTAGGTACTTCGCCGGAGAAATACCGTTACCACGACCACGTTAAACTGGCGCATTATGCCAACGCTGCAACCGATATCGAATTCGAATTCCCATTCGGCTTTAAAGAGGTTGAAGGCATCCATAGCCGTACCGATTTCGATTTAACGCAACACCAGGAATATTCAGGCAAGAAAATGCAATATTTCGATAACGACTTAAATGAAGAAGGTAAACCTTATGGCAATTACGTTCCTTATGTAATCGAAACTTCAATTGGTTTAGACCGTATGTTCCTCTTAACCATGATTAATGCTTTTGAAGAACAGGATTTAAGTACCGAAGATAAACAGGATAGCCGTACTTTGCTGCGCTTACACCCTGCTTTGGCACCTTATAAAGTGGCTATTTTCCCGTTAACGAAAAAAGATGGCCTGCCAGAAAAAGCACGCGAAATTATGGATACGCTGAAATTCGATTTCAACTGTATTTATGAAGAGAAAGATGCCATTGGTAAACGCTACCGCCGTCAGGATGCAGTAGGTACACCTTTCTGCATCACGGTAGACCACCAGAGTTTAGAAGACAACACGGTAACCATCCGCCACAGGGATAGCATGGAGCAAGAGCGTATTGCCATTGCCGATTTAGGCGATATTATTGGTAAAGCAACCAGCTGGAAAACTTTGCTGGCTTAATTTTACCACCTGAGACATCTAAGGGCACCTTAGTTAAATGAATACTGAGTCGCAGGCTAAAACCTGCGACTTTTTTGTATAAAATAAAATGAATTTAGCCGAACACTACAATAAACTTTACACCGATTCTATTACAAAAATTGCTTTAGGCGATTACGAAACAGACCCTTTAATAAATGACGAAACCGACAAGCGTTTTGGCATCACCCTGGTAATCAGACCTGATCTGGCTACCAACATCCAAATCCAGCAATTTTTGACTGAGGTTAAAGCCACTGAGCCCGATCAGTATTTTTACCAGAACAGTGATATCCACATCACAGTCATGTCTATCATTTCCTGCTACACTGGTTTCGATTTAAAGGATATTCATGTGCAGGATTATGTCAGTCTTATTCAGGAAGTTTTAACGCGGCATCAGGGTTTCAAAATTCAGTTTAAAGGGCTTACGGCCTCACCATCGTGTATTTTAGTGCAAGGCTTTTTAACAGAAACACTGAACGAGATTCGCGATGATTTGAGAAAAGTATTTAAAAAGTCACCTTTACAGCAAAGCATCGATAAGCGATATGCCATCCAAACGGCACATTCCACTATTGTGCGATTTAACAACCCGCTGCAAAATCCTGCTGCATTGGTTAGCTTAATGGAAAAGTACCGTGATTTTGATTTTGGTACCTTTGGGGTAAAGCAAATTGAATTGGTTTACAACGACTGGTACCAGCGTGAAAGGTTTGTACAAAAACTGCATGTGTTTTCTCTATAGCTGACGAAATTCTATATCTTTGCCCCTTAATTAATTAACCTTTCAAATTAACCCTCGTGAAAGCAACTTTCAAATTCGCATTACTGGCAGTATTTTGCCTTTTCATTACCTCATCTTGTAAAAAAGAAATCGATTATCATCCTGAATGGAGCCTATCAACCATGAGTGGTAAAATTGATGGCAATTTATTGGAATGCACGCTTGCCAGTACTCAATTTTACACATTAGATAACAAAACAACTGTTCAAATTATTGGCAACAAAGGTGTAAAAGGCTTTGGTTTAACGATCGATAATTTTAAAGGCGTTGGTACCTACAAAGTGGCTGATCATAATATTGCAACTTACATGGAAGGAGCTGCAAGTTTGCAAGATGCCTACTATGGCACTTCGGCAGGAACCATAAAAGTAACCAGTTATTTAGCAGATAAATACATTAAAGGCACTTTTGAGTTTAAAGGAGAAAACATTGCTGCTTTAGCCAGCAAAACCATTACCGAGGGGCAATTTAGCGTGAGCCTGGTACCGGTAAAACTACCTGAAACCAATAACAGTACGAATAATTTAAGCGCCAAAATAGATGGTACCAAGATTGGCTTCACCGGCGAGGCATCTTCTATTAATTCTCCTCTTGGTAAACTACTCACGATTACAACCATCAATGGTGATAAGCGCCTGATACTTTCTGTTATCGGATATAAAGGCGTAGGTACCTACGATTTAGCAAACGATGGAACTGGCGTATACATGAAAGATCAAAGTCCTACCGGCTCATTTTCTGCTGCAAGTGGCACTCTAGTGGTTACAAGTGAAGCTGGTAACAAATTAAAAGGAACATTTGCATTTAAAGCACCTAACGAGAATGGTACGATCAACACATCAGTAGATGTTACTGAGGGCACTTTTGATTTACCTTTTAGTAAATTATAATTGCAAAACTGCTAAGCCGTTGATAAAGATCAGCGGCTTTCATTTTCTCACAGGTTCAGAAAATTAACCTGCAAAATCAAAAAACATCAATCGTTTGAATACCTAATCAAGCCACTTTTTGGTTTTATGGGCAGTTTCTGTTCATTTAATTAAGGTTACATTATTTAATTTACATCGCTAAATCTAACCAAATGTATCGTCTTAAAAAATCAGTACTTACCTTTCTTTTAATCGTGCTTTTCGCTGCTACCGTAAATGCACAGCATAAGCCCAAGTTCAGGGTAATTGCATTTTATACCGCCAAGAGCGATCTGGCGCATATCAGCTTTGTACACGAGGCCAACAAATGGTTCCCCGAAATGGCCAGTAAATACCATTTCAGTTACGATTCAACCGCAAATTGGGATAACTTGAATGCAGCTTTTCTGGCTAAATACCAGGTCGTTTTGTTTCTCGATACCCGCCCTGAAAAAGTTGAACAGCGCGAAGCCTTCCAAAAATACATGGAAAATGGCGGCGGCTGGATGGGCTTTCATTTTTCGGCTTTTGCATTAGCCAAATCGGCTTTCGATCAGAATTGGGATTGGTACCACAATACTTTTTTAGGCTCAGGTGGCTACGGCAGCAACACCTGGCGACCAACTTCAGCAATACTGCGTGTTGAAAACAACAAACATCCGGTTACCAAAAACCTGCCGCAAACCTTTAAATCCCAACCTAACGAATGGTACCGTTGGCAAAACGATCTGCGTAAAAACCCCGACATTCAAATCCTCCTGGCTATAGATTCTACCAGCTTTCCGTTGGGTACAGGCCCCAAAGCACATGAGATTTGGCACAACGGCTATTATCCGGTAGTATGGGGCAACAAAAACTACAAAATGGTTTACGTAAACATGGGCCATAACGATATGGATTACGAACACAAGTACGATAACACCAACAAAACACTCTCTTACTCCTTTGCAAACGCAAATCAAAACCAATTGATAATAAATAGCCTCATGTGGCTGGGTACAGGTAAAAAAATAAAATAATAGCGAAGTCATAAAAGCTTTAGGCCTCACTCAAATTTCCATTTTGTTTGTTGCAATATTATATTTGTTTAACATCAAAAGCTACGACATGAAAATTCCACAAAAATTTTTTGCCCGCCAACACGAAATTGCAGCCGATTTTTTAAGGGAACTGGACAAACATCTGGATGATGTGGTATCTGGTCGTGCTACAGAAATGTTTGAGGTTAGGGATTTTGCCGAATTGATTCATGTGCACCCTACACACTTGAGCAATACCATTAAATCGGCTACCGGTCATTCGCCCTGTTATTTCTTTGAAGAACGCTTAATGGATATTTCAAAATCGATGTTACAAAATATCAGCATGCCAATTGCCGAAATTGCACGAATTTTAACCTACGATCCCTCTAATTTCACCAAGTTTTTCAAACACTTTTCTGGCCAAACACCCAAACAATATCGCGAAACTTACTTCGCTTCGCTGGCCAATAAGGAAATTGTCACCATATAAAACTTAAACTGTCACCATTTTAACTTAAGCAGTCACCATTTTTTCAGCCATTTTCGATCTAATTTTGTTTAACAAATTAAAAGAAAATGGAAAAACAAAATAAAATTGCCCTGGTAACCGGTGGTAGCCGCGGACTGGGAAAAAATGCGGCCTTAAAAATCGCAGCCAAAGGGATCGATGTTATCCTTACCTACCAATCCAAAAAAGAAGAAGCAGAAAATACAGTATCCGAAATTAAGCAACTTGGCGTACAGGCCGCAGCACTACAACTTAATGTAGCCGATGCCAAAAGCTTCGATAGTTTTGTGGCCGAAGTAAAAGCAATCCTAAAAAACACCTTTAATACCGATAAGTTCGATTTTTTAATCAATAATGCAGGTATTGGCATCCACGCTTCATTTGCCGAAACCACCGAAGACCAGTTTGATACCTTAGTAGATATCCAGTTTAAAGGTCCATTTTTTTTAACCCAAAAAACACTTCCGGTGTTAAACGATGGCGGGGCTATCATTAACATATCAAGCGGGTTGGCACGTTTCTCAACTCCGGGTTATGCTGCTTATGCCTCGATGAAAGGTGCAATGGAAACTTTAACCAAATATCAGGCTAAAGAATTGGGTGCCAGAGGAATCAGATCCAACATTGTAGCTCCAGGCGCTATCGAAACCGATTTTGGGGGTGGCGTAGTACGCGATAACGAGCAACTAAACGCTGGCATTGCCGCCAACACTGCGTTAGGCCGTGTAGGTTTACCCGATGATATTGGTGGCATCATAGCCTTTTTATGTACCGAAGATGCGCGCTGGATCAATGCCCAACGCATTGAAGCATCAGGTGGTATGTTTTTATAATTACTGCTATTTTTAACCGCAAAGTGAAATGTACCCGAAGCAAAACATTGGGTAGAGATTCACTTTGCGGTTAAATTTGTTTTAAATTTTTCTTTACGAAAAATAAAAGGTTTCAATCGGCGTTATCCACTTACACAGACAAACATACCCGGATGCATCGCCTTTTTTTCGCACTGTTATTATCAGTTTTATGCTACACCAAAATTTCGGCACAAGAGTGGTCTGATGCCGAAATCAGAAAGGCCAATACTGCTGTAAATGCCAGTTACCTCACTAACGAAGAGAAAAACGTAATCCTGCTCATGAACCTCATCCGCCTGGATGGCCCAAGGTTTTACAATACCTTTTTAGAAGATTACATCAATAAATACAACGACAATGTAAGGCAGTACCGCAATTACAACCAGCTAAAAATTACCCGAAATAATACTTATTATACCTCGTTATACAAACATCTGCAAGGCATCAAAAACCTGCCTATGTTTTACCCCGATGAAAGATTAACCGCTTTAAGCCGCGGCCATGCTGTAGATTTAAACCGCAACAACCTCGATACGCACGAAAGCAGCAATGGTGACAAATTTTCCAAACGCCTTTCCAGATATTTCCCCAATAAGGCTATGAGCGAGAACATTGATTTCGGCTACAGCAAAAGTTTAGATATTGTTTGTCACCTGCTGTTAGATTGTGGCGTGCCATCATTGGGGCATCGTTTTAATATATTGGATCAAAAGTACAAACTCAATACTGTTGGCGTGAGCATACAACCCCACCCCTCGTTTAATTATTGTACCGTAATCGATTTTGTTGCCCAGCCATTCTATACCGCAAATAGCACCAATTAAGTTAAAAACTGTACCGCAAAATTTCTGAAGAGTTTTTTATTAAAAAAACTACCTTTGCCCAAACATTACAAAAATTCAATGCGCAAAGCAATTTTAGCATTTATCGACTTTTTCTACCCCCCCTTTAAAAGGTTTGTTTCGCTACACAATTTCAGATATCTCGCTACAGGTGGGAGTACCTTTGTTTTAGGCCTGGTGATGTTTTGGGTGGCTTACAATTACATTTTTCTCACCGAAGAAGTGAAAGTATCCTTCTTTACTTTAAAACGGAATACCATATCGCTGGCTGTAGAGTTCATTGTAGTTATTCCATACAGTTTTATCCTAAATAAATATCTAATTTTTACCCACAGCGAGGTTAAATCAAGGGTTCAGCTGTTTCGTTTCTTAAACCTGCAGTTTATAAACATGTTATTAAACTATGTTTTGCTCAAGTTTTTTGTAGAAATCTTAGGCATTTACCCTACCATTTCAAGACTAGTGGTACAGGTCGGCATAGCCCTTTTCAGTTACATGTATCAACATTATTTTACCTTTAGCGTAAAAAAAATAGGAGGCAAAAAAGAAAAGAAAAAGCACTGATTTTTTATCCGGAAAGCAAATTGGTAGCCTTTCGGTTAGTATGCTCCCGCCCCCGTTACAAGTCCGCACCTCATGCTTCGGTTTACGGGCTTTTCACTAAGTCGGGTTTATTTTGCCGCTAACCTGCTGCTATTTTCGTTTTAGGGCAAGCCGCTCAAAAATTGGTTTTTCCTTTATTACCTTAACCTGTTAATTTATCGGCAGCATTCTTGCTTAGGTAAAAACAACAACCTAACTTTGTTACCGACCAACTTATTCTTCTTGACCCAATGAGCCATTTTAACGATTTTAATAATGCGCAGGTTGCTAAATTGCCCAACCATTTAAAGCAATTTATTGTAGCCCAGAACTACCAAAAATATACCCCTATAGATCAGGCTGTGTGGCGTTATGTAATGCGTCAGAACTACAGTTACCTTAAAAATGTAGCTTACTATCCTTACATAAAAGGCTTACAAAGGGCAGGTTTAAGTATCGAGCATATTCCCGATTTGCAAACCATGAATGATAATCTCGGTAAAATTGGCTGGGGTGCCGTTACCGTTGATGGCTTTATTCCGCCTGCCGCTTTTATGGAATACCAGGCTTACCGCGTACTCGTTATTGCGGCCGATATCCGTCAGATTAACCACATTGAATATACTCCTGCCCCTGATATTATACATGAAAGCGCCGGACATGCTCCAATTATTGCCGATACCGATTACAACAATTACCTCAGTTACTTCGGTTCAATTGGCGCTAAAGCCATGTTCTCGGCAAAAGATTTCGAACTTTATGAAGCCATCAGGAAGCTTTCTATTTTAAAAGAAGCAGTAGATGCAGATGCTGCAGAAATTGCCCAGGCCGAAAAAAATCTGCGTTACATCAGCGAGAACATAGGCGAGCCTTCAGAAATGGCACTTTTGGGCCGTTTACACTGGTGGACGGTAGAATATGGCCTCATTGGCACCTTAGAAAACCCTAAAATTTATGGTGCAGGTTTGCTTTCCTCTATTGGCGAAAGTGCCAGTTGCATGCACAAAGATGTAGAAAAGCTCTGGTACAATATCGATACGGTAAATTACCAGTACGATATTACCAAACCACAGCCACAGCTTTTTGTTACCGAAACCTTTCAAAACCTGATTGATGTTTTAGAACAATTTGCCGATACCATGGCGTTCAGGCGGGGTGGAACAGAAAGTGTAATGAAAGCCATTGCCTGCAAAAATGTTGCTACAGCTGTTTACAGTTCGGGCTTACAAGTGAGTGGTATTTTTACCGACATGGGCATTAGCGCCACCGATGAAGTTACTTTCATTAAAACAACAGGCCCATCTGCTTTGGCTTTTAATGGTAAGCAGCTTCAAGAGCATGGCAAAGATTACCATGCAGATGGTTTTTCATCGCCGGTAGGTAAGCTTAAAAATGCCAGTCAGCTTTTAGAAGATTTTACTCCTGCCGACCTTGAAAACGCAGGAATTATTGTTGGCGACCAAACCGAACTCCTGTTCGATAGCGGAATTAAAGTTGTTGGCCTTGTTAAAGCGATTTTAAAAGAAAACGACAAAGTTATTTTAATTGCCTTTAACAACTGTACGGTAACCGAAAGTAATGGCAACATTTTATTCAGGCCGGAGTGGGGTACTTACGATATGGCAGTGGGTGCTAAAATTATTTCGGTTTTTAACGGTGCTGCCGATAAAGATGCTTTTGAAGCCATTACGCTCATGAGCGAAGAGAAAACCCATCAGCTTACCTATGATGCTAAAACCCTGAAACTGCATGAACTTTACCAAACCGTGCGCCAGATACGTGAAAGCGGTGAAAATGATGACCAGCTTGCCCGTATTTTTGAGGATTTAAAACTCAACCACAGGCACGACTGGCTTTGTGCTTTGGAGGTACTCGAAATAGTTTATCACAGAAAAAACCATCAGCAGTTAGCAAAGGAAATACAGGTTTATTTAGAAATAAAAGCCAGTAAAGAATCCGATCATACGAAATTAATTAACGACGGATTACATGTAATTAAAAACCCCGTAAGCCAGTTGATTATTGAAGATTGATATATCGTCCCCGTTTGTAACGGGGATGAACAGAGAATCACATTTTTAATGTGGTGTATATTATTCTAAAACAAGATTTTTTTATTAAACTTGAATTATGTTTAATGCGCCTATATTTCAATTTTATAGTGTGGCATTTCATATTCAGCGATAAAATCGCCGTTCTCAGTAATCCTCGTTACAAACGAGGACAATTTTATCTTTTAACTTTACAACAATTTTAAACAACTTTAATGAACATTATAATTACAGGTGCAAGTAGCGGTATCGGTTTCGAAGCTGCTTTAGAATTTAGCTTACAGAAAGAAAATAAGATTGTTGCCATTGCCCGTTCGGCAGATAAACTGCGTAAACTTTTAGAAATTGCCAGAGGCATTAACCCTGATTGTACACTTTTACCTGTTGAGTTTGACATTGTAAACGATGATTACGCAGCATTGGTTCCTTTTTTAAAAGAGCGTTTAGGCAACATAGATATACTCATTAACAACGCAGGTGCTTTGGTTAATAAACCCTTTTTAGAAACTACCGAGGTTGACCTGGGCGAAATGCTGCAAAGCAACGTAATTTCTCATTTCAGGATGATCCAGAATGTACTCCCCTTAATGCAAAGCGGAAGCCACATTGTAAATATTGGCAGTATGGGTGGTTTTCAGGGCAGCGTTAAATTCCCTGGCCTTTCGGCTTACTCGGCCAGTAAAGCTGCATTACATACCCTTACCGAATGCTTAGCTTTCGAACTTGCCGAAACAGGTATCAAAATTAATTGCCTGGCCCTGGGTTCTGCGCAAACCGAAATGCTCGAAACTGCTTTTCCAGGCTATCAAAGTCCGGTTATGGCTTTCGAAATGGGCAAATATGTATGCGATTTTGCTAAAACAGGACATAAATTCTTTAATGGAAAAATTTTACCGGTAGCAGTAACTACTCCATAAGTTATTATTTTTTTAGTAATTTACATTAAAAACTAAAAATCTATGGAAACAAATACCCCTTTCAGCACAGCCGACAGCGGAAAAAATGCGGCAATTGTAAGCTATTTCTGGTTTATTGGCTGGTTAATCGCCTATTTTGCCATGTATAAAGATAACCAGACCGAATTAAGCAGGTATCATTTAAAGCAAACACTGTTGTTCCATTTGGTATCAACCGTATTGAGCTGGGGCTTAAGTTTATTCCTGATCCCTTTACTGTTTACCACAGGCTTCGAAACAGGTTATTATATTCTCCGTATCATACAAATCGGGCTTTTTGTACTGTGGATTATTGGCTTAATCGGTGCTGCACAAGGTGAGAAAAAAGCCATCCCATTAATTGGCGATCGCGCACAGACCATGTTCCCTGGTATTTAAGCGAACCAAATATATGAATTGAAGTCTGGGTAAAATTATCCAGACTTTTTTATTTCCACTCATTTTCAACATTTTAATGGCCTTTAGATATTTTTTATATCTTTGGCACCAGCCTATGAAGAAAATAATAGTCCCGATTTTGTTTTTCATCTTGTCTGCTACCGCAGGAAAAGCCCAAACAGTAATACCGGCCCAATACCAGGAGCTGGTTAAAAAGCTGGTTGCCAGCCTCCCAAAAGAAAATAAATCAACTAATAAGGATCCTGAGAAACAAACCGAGAGTTTGATCGATTTTGCCAAAAGTATGCTCGGTATTCCTTACCGGTATGCCACCAGCAATCCAAAAGTTGGTTTCGATTGTTCGGGCTTTGTGAGTTATGTATTCAGCAATTTTGGCTTTAAGGTACCCCGCTCATCGAGAGAGTTTAGCTATACCGGTACAGAAACTACACTCGAAAATGCCAAAGTTGGCGATGTATTGATATTTACCGGCAGTAACTCGCGCATTAGAAGAATTGGCCATGTAGGCATTATTTATTCGATTGATGAGAATGGGATTAAATTTATCCACGCTTCTTCAGGTAAGGCACACGGCGTAACCATAACCGATTTTAACGGGCACTATAAAAACCGTTTTATGAAAGTGGTGAGTATACTTTAAATGATTGAATAAATTGCCGACTTAAAACATTAAATCATTCCAACCTTCAATCATTCCAACGTTAAATCCCGCTTTCAAGAGCTACTTTTGGTATTTCCACATCCTGCTCTTACCCTCTCCTATCCATTCAACAGCAGTTGCTAACCTTTTTAAGCGGGTGGCTTCAGTTTTGGCTTCTTCCAGCCACAATACATAATCTTTTTTGTTCGATGGACTAAAATTCTGAAAAACGGCAAGCGCTCTTGGGTCTTCACTTAAGGCATCGATAAAATATTCAGGTACAACCAGTTCTTTTTTCTCAGTTGGCTTTGGCTTTGCTGGTAATTTAACATTATCCTCATTGAGCTTAATCGCTTGCTGAATATACGCAATCAGGATTTCATCTGCTGGCAAATCATCAAAAGAGGTAATCCTCCCCAAACCGCCCATAGCATCTCCTTTATCTTTAAAAATGCCATATTCATCCTCCATGATAGAAGCTTTCCAAAAACCGAAAACACAATGGTGCTTAAAGGCCGCCATCTGGCATACAATACCCTTATAATCGAAACTGGGCATACCCCATTTTATTTTTTCTTCGATGCGGGCATCGGCCTTGTGCACCAGGTTGCGTAAATGATCCAGAATTGGAATCGCAAATTCGGCCGATTTAATAATGTACTGGTCTACCTGAACAATTGTATGCATAGCTTAAAGTCTTAAATTAAATTTAAAGCAAAACAATTTTTAAAGCAAATTCTACCTCACCATTATTTAAAAACTTTTTGGCCAGCTCGTGCAGTTCACGTTCGCGGTTTGTGGCATCGCCAATTGTCGCATCCAGCACTTCTTTAACTTCTGCATGGTTGCTAATCAAATCAACCGCTTCATCGCTGGGTAAAACCTCTACATTACCCAACATGCCTAAATCATTACCTGTTAATACTTTTGAGTAACGCACCGCATGAGGTAAACTATCTACACCAATTCCCAGCTTAGCCAAAGGCTTTGCTACTTTAAACAAATTATCGGCAGTTACCCTGCAATACCAGTCGCCGCCCAAACGGGCTACTAAATCAATTTTCTGCTGGTCTATTTTCCCTTCAGCATCTAAAATGGCTTCGTTAATGTGTATGCGTTTAATCTCCACCAGAATGAGGTTTCCGGCACCATGACCATCACCCAATGCAATTACTTCATTTACCACACACTCTAACTGAACCGGTGCCTCGGCTACACGCGGAGGCCGCACCAAATCAGATTTCAACATGGTAAAACCTGCCTTTTCAAACTCATTTACGCCTTTTGCATATTCGGTACTGGCCAAACTCATTTGCTGCACCATATCGTAGTTAACAATGTTGATTACACATTCTTTAACCTCGAGCACATTTTCTAAAGTATGCTTAGTGGTATTATCACGCACACGTCTTGAAGGTGAAAAAACACAAATCGGCGGATTAGTGCTAAACATATTAAAGAAACTGAAAGGACTTAAATTAATATTCCCTTCGGCATCGATCGTAGATGCAAAGCAAATCGGTCGTGGCGCAATGGCGTACTGCAGATAGTTTTGCAGTTGTACGGGGGTTAAATCGGAGGTATTTAAAGTTAGCACAAGTAAAAAAATTGTTTATATAATGTTGGAAAGTTGGAATGTTTTGGGTGCACCTGGCGAAAAGCTAAAAGCACTTAAATGGAGTTATTTCTCTTCTTAAGTGCTTTCTTTTTCTGTTCAAAATCCTTTAAATAATCGATGAAACGTTTAGTTTTAGCCGAAAATTCGATGCATTTTTCGTGAAGTAACTTATAATCTGTAGTGCTGAGTTTCCCCGCCTCCTCCAGAATAATCAGTTTATTTCTAAACTCCCCCGACGATCCTTTTGCATATACAAGAAACCGAATAAAGTCAGCGTTGTTGTTATATTCAAAGCCTTCTGCAACATTATCCGACATTGACATTGCAGCTCTGCGAAACTGATCTTTTAAACCAAAGTCTGATCTCATCGGTTCTGTATCCGAAATCCGGTAAGCCTCGACACCAACCTGCTTAGCCAATTGCCATATTTCTAAATCTTCAAACCGCTCAACCTTTGCCATTTATATAATTTTTAATTAAATATATAAATTTAGCTTAAAGTCTACAGCTTCCGCTTTAAAACATTTCGATTCCAGCTATGCAATTTGCAACATTAAAACTTTCCAACTTTAAAATGTTGCAATGCTAATTATGCACTTTGCAACATTAAAACATTCCAACGTTAAAACTTTTCAACTATTTATTAAGAAACGTTTCAACTATTTTTTCAACGCAAGTATCGAAAAATCAGTATCAGCTTTCGTAATGTTATTGGTAAGTGCACCCAACCCCGTAATTTCCATTTCTACTACATCACCTGGTTGCAACCATTGTACTTTGTAGTTCGGATCGTTAAGCAAACCTGTGCCGTTTAATTCTAAGAAACAGCCTGTGCCTACTGTACCAGAACCAATTACATCTCCTGGAAGAATATCTACCCCATAGGCACAACGCTCAATAATTTCGGCAAAGGTCCAGTCCATATCGGCGGCATTTCCTCTCGAAACTTCGATACCATTTACCCTACAGGTCATTTTTAAATCGTAAGCATTACCAACATGGCCATCTTTTGCAGGTACTTTATAAGGCAACAATTCATCTGGTGTTACCAGCCATGGGCCAATAACTGTCGAAAAATCTTTTCCTTTGGCCGGGCCCAGGTTCAGGAGCATTTCTTCCATTTGCAAAGTGCGGGCACTCATATCGTTCATTACCATATAACCGGCAATGTAACTATCTGCCTCAGCTGCAGTTATATTTCTACCTTTTTTACCAATAACCACGGCAATTTCCAATTCAAAATCGAGTTTATCAAAATGATCGGGCATACACTCAATTTCGCCTGTTCCCTGGATGGCATTATGATTGGTAAAATAGAAAATCGGGTACTCATCAAATTGCGGAATCATATCAACCTTCCTGTTTCTGCGGGCAGCAGCCACATGCTGTCTGAAAGCATATCCGTCACGGCAACTGGCAGGGTGTGGAACAGGTGCTAAAAGTTCATAAAAAATTTCTTCCTTGGCCTGTAAACTACCTTCCTTTATCTGGTCGTCTACCCTTTTAGCCCTTTCCATTAACACTTCGCCACCTTGCAAAAACTCGTTCATATTATCCGGTAACAGCTTATCGCAGCTGTTCAGATTATAAATATGTCCGTTTACAAACACGCCAAGATGCTCTCTGTCTTCGGTTTTATAGGATACTAATTTCATATATCATTTGGTTAAATACCCGGCAAAGCTAAGCAATTCGGCTGCTCAAAATAAAATTTAAGCGCTATTATTTTAACGCGGTATATTTTTGAAGGTTCGGTTTGATTAGCGGAAAATCTTTTGCTTCCAGCTGTTTATAATATTTTTTGTTGGCAAAAAGTTCGCCAATAAGTAAACCTCCGGCCACTCCGGCGGGCACTCCTGCAGCAATGAGCAGAAACGATTCGGCAAGCTTATCGCTTGTTGCACCCAGTACAAAAAAGGTTAAACCACCCGCAATAGCCAAAGGAGCTACAATACCCCTGCGGTGAATATACAATGCAGAAATGCTATCGGCACTTAATTTTACAGTATCTCTGCGGTTTTTAATTAACGTTAACCCATCATCATAGGCCGCATAAAACAATCCGCGGGTTACCTTTCCTTTACGATCAACTATTTTAATTTTATATTTTGCTTTTGGTGTTGGATGCTGTTGTTGTGCAAAACTGCCAAAAGCAAAGGCCAGGCAGCATAGGATCGTAAAAATAAATTTCATGTGCGGGAGATTTGTTGAGTAATTAAAGGTAATTAAAATTTTAAATTTTAAATAAAATACTTACCTTGGCTGCATTAAAACCATGATCTTAAAAGCATTACATATTACTTTAGTAAACGACGCAATTGCGGCCCGTCGCTATAAGATGCTATCCAAGCTGATCATGGCTCAGTATTCTCTGTAATTTATCCTCCTTTTCTTTTTTTTAATTGAAACGCATTGCCGTTTGAATTGTTTATTTCTTAGGATTTTTTTCTAACCATAACATCATATATTATGCCTGTTTATCATAAATTGGGGCAGATTCCAGCTAAACGACACACGGTTTTTCGCAAACCTGACGGGAATCTCTATGCCGAAGAATTGGTATCAACCGAAGGTTTTTCGAGTGTATATTCACTGGTTTATCACTGCCACCCGCCAACCATTGTAAAACACCTGGGCGAACCTTATAGTGTTGAGCCAAAAATTGCCCGTGCAAAGCACCTTAAACACACCAGCTTAATTGGTTTCAACATTAAACCCGAAGATGATTTTCTAAAAAGCAGAAAGCCGGTTTTGGTCAATAACGATTTACATATTGTTCTGGCGGCGCCTAAAAAATCGATGACTGATTATTTTTATAAAAACAGTCAGGCCGATGAAATGATCTTTATCCATGAGGGTACCGGTAAGCTGAAAACCGGCTTTGGCGAAATCAAGTTTGGTTACGGCGATTATCTCATTATTCCCCGTGGAACCATTTACCAGATGGAATTTGATACTGAGCAAAACCGCCTCTTTATTGTAGAAAGTTTTAGTCCCTTAAGATCACCAAAAAGATACTTAAACCAGTATGGCCAGTTAATGGAACATGCCCCCTATTGCGAACGCGATTTACGCTTACCCGAAAACCTGCAAACGCATGATGAATATGGCGACTACAAAGTACTAATTAAGAAACAGGGATTGATTTATCCCTACACCTACGGTACTCACCCATTCGATTACGTAGGTTGGGATGGCTACCATTACCCTTACGCCTTCTCTATACACGATTTTGAACCCATTACCGGTCGCCTGCACCAGCCGCCACCTGTTCACCAGACCTTTGAAGGACATAATTTTGTAGTCTGCTCTTTTGTTCCACGCAAATACGATTACCATCCTGATTCAATCCCAGCACCTTACAACCACAGCAATGTAGATAGCGATGAAGTACTGTACTATGTGGATGGCGATTTTATGAGCCGCAAAAGTGTGGTAAAAGGACAAATTACCCTGCACCCTGGAGGAATACCTCACGGCCCACACCCGGGTACGGTAGAAAAATCGATCGGAAAAGAAAAAACCGATGAGCTGGCCGTAATGATCGATCCTTTTCAGCCCTTAATGATTACCGAAGATGCCCTGGCAATTGAAGATGAAAATTACCACAAGAGCTGGCAAGAAGGGTAACTGAGTTGGGAGTTTGGAGTCTTGAGTCGAATCAGATATAATAATTAACGGTTACATAACATTTAACCTTAAAACATTACAACGTTTACAACAACAAAAAATAATGGAAACACAAACATTTGCAGAAAAGATAGCCAAGGCACAGGATTTTCTGCCTATAAATGGAACAGATTACATCGAATTTTATGTGGGTAATGCCAAACAAGCTGCACATTACTACAAAACAGCATTTGGTTTTCAAAGCCTGGCTTATGCCGGCCCCGAAACTGGTGTGCGCGACAGGGCTTCGTATGTATTGCAACAGGGCAAAATCAGGTTGATTTTAACCACCGCATTAAAATCAGACCACCCTATATCTGAGCATGTAAAAAAACATGGCGATGGTGTAAAAGTACTTGCCCTTTGGGTTGATGATGCCTACAGCGCTTTCCATGAAACCACCAAACGTGGTGCAAAGCCTTATATGGAGCCTAAAACCTTAACCGATGAATATGGTGAGGTAAAAATGAGCGGTATTTATACTTATGGCGAAACCGTACACATGTTTATTGAGCGTAAAAATTATACCGGAACATTTATGCCGGGTTACCGGGTGTGGGAAAGCGATTATCAACCTGCCGATGCTGGTCTTTTATACATCGATCATTGCGTGGGTAATGTGGGCTGGAACCGGATGAACGAAGCTGTGCAATGGTATGAAGATGTAATGGGTTTTGTAAATATCCTGTCCTTTGATGATAAACAAATCAATACCGAATATTCTGCGTTAATGAGTAAGGTAATGAGTAACGGTAACGGCTATTCAAAATTTCCGATTAACGAGCCTGCCGAAGGCAAAAAGAAATCGCAGATTGAAGAATATCTTGAATATTATGAAGGCGAAGGCGTTCAGCATATTGCCGTTGCCACCAAAGATATCGTTAAAACCGTTAAGGAACTTAAAGCACGTGGTGTTGAGTTTTTAAGCGCTCCGCCAGAAGCTTATTACGATATGATGCCGGCCCGTGTAGGTAAAATTGATGAAGAAATTGCCCTTTTAGAAAGTCTTGGTATTTTGGTAGACTGTGATGAAGAAGGTTATTTGTTACAGATTTTTACCAAACCTGTAGAAGACCGCCCAACGCTTTTCTTTGAAATTATTCAGCGTAAAGGCGCACAAAGCTTTGGCGCAGGTAACTTTAAAGCCCTTTTCGAGTCTTTAGAACGAGAACAAGAGTTGAGAGGTAATTTGTAATAACCCATTAGGATGTGATCCTGAGGGTAATTTATTGTATAAAAACCAATATAAATGACTGGTCCTTCCTGGGGCGTCATTTCGAGCGGAGTGCAACGTAGTCGAGAAATCTGTCTAAATAGATTTCTCCATTCCGCCACC
>NZ_JSYN01000014.1 GCF_000812965.1 Pedobacter kyungheensis | reverse complement strand
GCTTCGTCGGCTGAAAAAGCCATCTCGCAATGACGATTCCTCTGAGTAGTAAACTCACAAAAAAGCCCGAAACTTTCGTACCGGGCTGAAATCAAATTCTTAAATATTCTATTTCACTTCTTCGAATTTTAATACCACACTGGTTCTGTTGTTATTCAAATTTGGGTTGAAACCAACTTTCATCAGAAAATCTCCGGTATAGGTTTTGGTGCTATCAATTGATGATTTTGTACCCGGGAAAAGGTTAATCTCTTTAATCTGGTATTTTTTAGCGGCATCTAAGCCGTTCAGTTTAATGGGGTATTTGCTCCCCTCTTCGTAACGGTAATTTACCAGGTAGTTAAAAATTACCCCTGCTGTTTTTTGTTCGTTTACGTACAACATTGAGGCTACACTTCCACTACGTGGGTTGGCCAAACGGTACTGATCGCCATGCCAGATAATCGGTTTCACTTCGTTGTAGTTTTTAATGGCTTCTTGGCAGAACTGAAGTTCTTCGTGCGGTAATTTACTCACCACAATATCAAAACCCAATTTACCCATCATGGCTACATCGGTACGAAATTTAATAGATTGTTTACCCCAATCGGTTACATGGTTTGAACTGCTGATGGCCGGATAAAAATAAGAGTATTCCCACTGCATAAAAATCCGTTCTAAAGGATCGGTGTTGTCACTAGGCCAGAACTCGGTAAAATATTGTAAGGCACCATAATCTACCCTGCCGCCACCTCCCGAGCACAGCATCATCGGTACAGCTGGATATTTAGCCCTGATACGCTGCAATACGCTATACAATCCCCTCACATAATCGATATAGAAATGGCCCTGATTTTTTAAGTGCGCCGAGTAGGCATTATAAATTACGGCATTACAATCCCATTTGATATAAGCCAGTTTCGGATTTTTGGTCATGAGTCCATCAATCACGCCAAAAACAAAATCCTGCACCTTAGGGTTCGATAAATCGAGTTCTAACTGTTGCCTGAAATAGTATTCGGGACGCTTGGGCTGCTTTACTACCCAGTCTGGATGTTTTTCATACAACTCACTTTTCGGGCTCACCATTTCAGGTTCAATCCAGATTCCAAATCGTGTTCCTGCCTGGTCGGCTTCCTTAATTAAAGAACTGATCCCGTTAGGCAGTTTCTGCTTATTCTCCTGCCAGTCGCCCAATGCGGCGTTATCGCTGTTCCGAGGATATTTGTTTCCAAACCAGCCATCGTCCAGCAGGAAGAAATCGACACCCAGTTTTTTGGTATCTTTTAATAATTCGGCCAGTTTTTGCTCGTTAAAATCGAAGTAAGTAGCCTCCCAATTGTTTAAAAGGGTTAACCTGTCTCCTTTTCCATTTAAAATTTTATAGTTGCGTGCCCAGTTCTGCAATTTCCTGCTCGCTGCACCTTTTCCCTGATCAGAAAAAGTGTATAAAAAGGCTGGTGTTGCAAAAACTTCTCCCGGTTTTAAGCTGTAAGGCGAAGCATAATTGTTCATTCCGGCAATAATGCGCAGGTTATCCTGATAATCAAGCTCTAAATCTATTTTGAAATTACCGCTCCATTCTAAAGCACCATATAAAACATTGCCTTCGTTTTCTTCTGCAGGTTTATCCATCGAAATCATAAAAACAGAAGGTTGAAACAGGTTAGCCCTTGTTCCTAATTTGCTATCCAATGTTTTAATGCCGTGGGTAATTTCGCTTTGCTCGGGCTGCATTTCTTTGGCCCAATCGCCATGATATTGGTTTAGCCAGAAATGCGGCGATTTTAAATGCAGGTTGGCCGAAGCGTATTTGTGTAACACCACTTCTCCTTTTTCGTTGTGCTTAATTTCGGTCCATTGCTCAATTACGTCCTGCTTATAAAACGACTTGTAAAACATTGTTACTTCAAAATTATAAACCGGGTCTTTTAACCTGATTTTAAGCAAACTAACGTTATCATCAATGGCTGTTACGGTATGATCGACGTATTTTAGATCGAGCGAATTATTGCCATCGGCATGGGTAACGGTAATGGCAGGCTCAACCAGGTTTCGTGACCCTGAAGGAGTATAAATGGAGTTTAACTGACCGGTATAATCTGATGTTTGTTTATACTGCCCGGCTACCTGTGCATATTCCTGCTTGTTGGCGAGTTTTTTTCCGAAGAAGATGGTATTTACATCCTTGTTCGATCCGGCTTGTAATACCAGGGCGTTATTGGCCGTCTCGATGGGAATGATGGTTTGGGCCTTTAAATGGCCTAAGCCTAAACATAAGGCAATGGCAAATGCTCCGGGTTTAAAGTAATTCGAAAATTGATCTGTTTTTTTCATTTGGTTTAAATAATGTTTTATAGATAGATTTTTATTTTTTTGAAGTTATTTTGAAAATCACTGCATCTTTTGCGGGCAGATTAATGATCTGGTTATGCAGAAAGGGAGATTCAGTTTGATTGATGAGATTTAAGGCCTCATATTTTTCACTGTTTTTTAGTCCGAGTCGTGAAAAATCAAGTTTAAGGTTTTGTTCGGCATCACTGTAATTAAAAGCAGCAAGATAGGTTACCTCACCTACCTGCTTTACAAAGAGTGGCGAAGCCGATTTGCCTCTGTTACCTTCTACCGGAACAAAAGCTTTTCCATCCTTTAAAATTTTAAGGATTTCGGCATTGCTCAATAACTTTTTTGCGGTGTTTATCCATTTACCCTGGCTTGAAAAATCGTCGCCTGTAATGCAGGTGCCGGTAACAATAGCAGATAAAAAGCGAGCCCTGTTTTCGGCGTCAGATTGATCGCCAAACACCACATGATCTGCATCGATAAAATCGTACAAATGTGTTTGCCACCAACCATTGCTCACACCATTTAAAGTATATTCGGTATCGTGTATCGATTTAAAGGCATCGCAGGCAATGCGGCGCATGTGTACGTAACGGCCAGAGGCCAAACTTGGCGAAATGGCTGCATAAACCAACATTTTGTTATCGAGTTGTTTGAGCAGAAATTCCATCCCTGACCGGTAAGCCTGCATACCCGTTTTAATTTGAGGGTCGTAAAAATGATCAGATTCAATTGCAGCATGACCTAAAAAATCGATCTTAATCATTTCGAAACCGCAGGCTTTAAACTGATTAATTACTGCTGCTATTCTTTGCCGGGTGCCCGGATGTGTCGGATCTAAAGCCCTGGCGCCATCAATATCATGGTAACCAGTACCAACTTTCGTCCACATTTCGCCAAAAGTATAATTGCTTCCCTCAGCTTTACGCTTGCCGCCACCTGCAAAACCCCAATCTACAAAAGGCGCCCAATATATTCCAGGTTTTAAGCCTTTTGATTTGGCGTGATCGGCAAAGGCTTTGAGTTTGGCATAATCGCCGGTTAAACCTCCCTTGAGCAAATTATCCCAATAGGAATCGAGATCGATATAAGCAATACCCTCACTCCTGAAAGCCTTGAGGCTATCGGCAAAAAAATCGACGACCTGATTGGCCTTTTCGAGTGTAATTTTCTCCTGCAGGGCTCCCCAGCTGTTCCAGCCTACAGGGGTTGGGTTTTTCCATTTAAAAATAATTGGTGGCTCGGCCAAACGGTTGGCTTTGGCATAGCTTTCCATTCCTGAGCGCCAATCAGCAAAGTTTCCAAAAAATATACGGGCAGAGTTGACTACATCTCCTTTCAGATAACCGTGCGCAATTTTATCGCGGGTAATGCTTTCTTTGGTATAACCGCAAATGGCCTCAACAGTTGCTTGCTGCTGGATATTCATCACAGTCAGGATTCCGGTTTTCCAGTCGCTGTGTTCAATAGATCCGATTACATAGCCCTTACGCGATGCATTCTGGTATAAAGCAGTAACCTCGGCACTTGGGTTGCTCACACCGGCTTTTAAAGGCACAGCATTGTAAGAAATAAAGGTATCATTATCAAAAGGCACAAATAGACTACTCGCATCATTTTTTAGCTGGCTATCTACCAAATTTCCCTTTAATGGCACCATTTTATTGGACTCCAGATTGCTACCCACCAGGCTTACCGAAATAAAAAAGTAATCGCGGTTGGTGTAGGTATAAATGATTTGCCTCATGTTGGGCAAGCCATTTTGTTTTAATAAGAAGGTGTGCTTAATCCCCGATCCAAAAGCATCTTTAACTTTACTTTGTGTGTAGGCAATTTGTTGATAATCTTTGGAGCTAAGTGTTGTTTTTTGATAGCCCACTTCCGAAAAGCCTTGTTCAAGCAGCAAAACCGATCCGTTTAAAACATCGAATGTTCCTTTTTGGAGATTATAGTTTATTTTTCCGTTCTTACCATAAGGAATAACAGCAGCCGACGCTTGCCCCATAACAAACAACAGCAATAATGATAAAGAAGTACTGAGCCTGAATAAAGTACGCATAATCCTGTTTAAGTTATAGTTTGGTTGAGGTTATGGTGCTCAAGATACCGTTTATTTTAAGTTTTACCTGCTTTGGTTTTGGCGAAGCAATGCGGTAATGCGTAATTTTACCAGCCTTCCAGCTCATATCAACCGTGAAGTTGCCTCGGGCTTTCAGGCCTTTAATCTCGCCAAAGGCTTTCCAGGCATCGGGTATAGCGGGTAGTAATTCGATAAAACCATCGTGACTTTGAATAAGCATTTCAGCAATTCCTGCCGCAGCACCAAAGTTACCATCAATCTGGAAAGGTGGCCCGGCCGATAACATATTGGGGTAAACCCCACCGCCGGCACCATAATTAATATCGGTACGCAGGGTAGGTTTTAAAATTTCCCTTAAAAGTTTAAAAGCTCTGTTTCCATCCAGTAAGCGTGCCCAGAACAACTGTTTATAAGCAATAGACCAGCTTGGCCCATCATCTCCCCTTACCTCCAAAGTTTTCTTTGCGGCTTCGGCCAGAGCCGGCGTAGTAACCGGTGTAATTAATCCGGCGGGATAAACCCCATACAAATGCGAAATGTGGCGGTGTTGCGGATCGGTTTCCTTATAATCTTCGAGCCATTCCTGTATGCGGCCATCTTTACTAATTATGCCAACCGGAGGAATTGATTTTAATTTTTCCTGTAGCGAAGCACTGAATGCAGCATCAGTTTTAAGTAACCTGGCAGCTGTAATTACATGGTTAAAAAGCTCGCGTACAATCTGGTTATCGATAGTAGGTCCCATCGAAATACTGGCTGTTTTTCCATTGGGTAAATAAAAAGTATTTTCGGGCGAAACTGATGGCGAAGTAACCAGCCAGCCTGTTTTGGGATCTTTAACCAATACGCTTTTATAAAATTCGGCAGAACCTTTTAGTACGGGATAAATGCTTTTGAGGTAATTTAAATCCTGACTGAAGGCGAAGTGATCCCAAAGGTTACTGCATAACCATCCCGAGCCTGCATTTGCGGCACCCCAGGAGGCACTCTCACCCGGTTCGGTAAATCCCCAAACATTGGTAATTACATGGGCAATCCAGCCATTAGCATTGTAATAAGCCTTCGCTGTTTTTGCTCCCGGAACCGTTAAACTGCGTACCAATTCTGCCAGCGGCAGGTTGAGCTCAGAAAGGTTGGCCTGTTCAATGCCGAAATGATTCATTTGCACATTCACATCCAGGTGGTAATCGCCATTCCAGGGCGTATTGATCTGATTGGCCCATAAACCCTGCAAATTGGGAGGTAAAAGCCCTACCCTGGTGCTGCTGATGCTTAAATAACGGCTAAACTGAAAAAATAGGGCGGCAAGCGAAACATCGTTTTGGTAATCTTTGTAGAAATGTTCGAGCCTTACGTCAGTAGGTAATTTAGCTGCTTCACCTTCGCCTAAATTGATTTTTAAGCGGTTAAAAAGTTTTCCGAAATGAGCACTGTGCTTGGCCAGCTCGACCGCATAAGTTGTTTTTTTGGCTTGTTGTAAGGTATTTTTAATGCGTGCTTCAAAATCAGCATGTTTAAAATTGGTTTCTGCAGCGACATAAACCAATATTTCGGTGGCATTTTTTACCTGAATGATATTGCCTTCGGTAATTAAAGCGCCACCTTTAACAGCAGTGCTTACCCGGCTCTGGTATTTCATACCTTTGCCATCGGTACCGTTATCCACCTGACCAAACATGAGCAGATCTTTACCTTCAGTAGCCAGTGTTGCTTTTTCTGGTCTGCTGATAGAAATCCTGCAATTCAGCTTTCCGGGCTGACTCGCTGTAAGCCGGATTACATTCACATCGTTATTAAAACTGCAAAAATATTCTCTTTTATATTTTACGCCTTCGAGTGTAAATTCGGTTGTGGCTACTGCCCTATCCAACGATAAAGTTCTTTTGTAAACCTCTGGTTTTGCGGCTTTAATTCCAGGATATTCATAATCCAGCTGCAAATTACCGAGGGTTTGGTATTTCCCCCAGGTAGCACCGCCAGAACCTGGCCCCTTGCAAACAAAATCGCGGTTTACCAAATCCTGCGCTTCATCATTTTTACCTTCCATTATCAGTTGCCTGATTTTGGGCAGGCTTTTATAAGCTTCGTAATTGTTCGCATCCTGCTTGCCACCACTCCATAAAGTAATGTCGTTTAGTACAATCTGCTCCCTGGTTATTCCCCCATCAGGCGTCATGCCCAGTTTGCCATTACCCAGAGGCAATGTTTCTTCCCAAACTTTGGCGGGTTTATCGTACCAAAGGTTTAGGGGCTTTTGCTGGGCTGTGGCATTTTTACTGATGAAAAGCGATAAGCACGCAATAACAGTAAGTTGTTTTAAAAACATAATTTCATTTGTGTGTGTGTTGTACTCCATAATCGTCATTTCGAGCGGAGGCAACGAAGTCGAGAAATCTATCTTGAGGCAGTTCTCTCCACTCCACTGCGTTCCGGTCGAGATGACGGTTCTTTAAAAAGTTTACTGCTTGTTCCAGAACCTGATTTCGCTCATATTACTATAATTACCATCGCCGGTAGTTACATGCTTAATCCGGATGCGAATATAACGAATCGGTTTGCCGCCGTTATCCAGTTCGGATGTAAAGGCATTTTTGCCATCATCTGTTCTGGTAATATCTTTTAACAATATCCAACCTTTGCTCGTAGCCTCAGCTGGCCAACCACTGTTACTGGCTGATAAGGTGGTCGTTGCATTGGTTAAATCGGCTGTTCCCCATACTTCAAAACGATCTGGATTGTTGCAGCAATCGCGACCGGTTTCTTCTATGCGCGATAAGTTGGTGTAAACCTTACCCAAATCGAATGTAATTACATGGGGCATTCCACTGTTACCCGCGCTATGGAAAATATTGGGGTAACCTTGCGGTCCTACACTACCATCCCACAATTTACTGATGCTGGTTCCTGATTCGTAAGTTGGGGCATCGCCAGGTAAATGTACTTCGTTAAACAACGACCTATCGCATAGCACATAAGTAAAAATTTTCGGGAAAGTTGAGAAATCGGCAACTGTAAATACATCGAGCGAGCCCTTACCCGGAATATAAGCTGATTTGTAAAGGATATCTGTTCCAGCTTTATAATCAGTGAGTGTAATGGCGGTATCTTTTGGCAGTAACGTTTTATCAACGGTAGCTCCGGTGGTATTGGTATAGCGTACAATGGTATTTACGTTAATGGTATCGGGTGTATTAAAATTAAGCTGAACGGAACCATTGCTATTTACAATATAAGGATTGGTAGCATTGTAAGGTCGGTTTAACAATCCCGATTGGTAAAGCGGACCAAACACCCGTACATTTCTGGCCTCAATTGGGATAGATTTGTGTCCTTGAGCATCATAAGAGTAAACCGTAAAGGTGTAGGTATATTCTTTCAGGTTCGGAATGGTTACTTTAACGGTATCGAGCGGGTTATGTGTAGTTGAATTCACCACCACCGAATCGCCATTGTTGTTCCAGTACACCACATATTTGCTTACACTTGGATCGGGACTGGGGTTCCACCAGAGTGCTGTTCTCAGGTTGCCCGGTTTGGTAATGATGTTGGCCACACGACCGGGATAAACCATTTCACCATCCTTTAAAAATTCTTTGAAAGCAAGATCATCTTTGGTACAGCTGATGATTACGGTTACCAGCAGCAGTAACAAAGCGCTTATTTTATATATACTTTTCATATCTGAAAATTTATCATCTGTTGTTAATCAATAACTATCTCGGATCGCCGTAAAAGGCCATTTCCATGGCGTGTGCGAATGTACCGCTAGACCAGGTTGTGCTTACCGATAAGCGGATATAGCGTACTTTAGGGTTGGTTAGCGGAAAATTGAAACTTACACCAGCTTTTACAAAATCGTTATCAGCAGTGGTATGGGCTACCGGAGTAGCGCCAGATGGCGGATTGGGATAATTGTAATTGCCCATATTTATCCAGTCGCCTATTACGGTGCCCTCAGGTGCAGATAAAGGCAATTGGGCATCCCGCGGAGCAGCTACATCAGAGCCCCATACCGAGAACACCTTTGGATTTCCGTGACTAAAAGCAAATCTATCGCTACCATCGGGTCTTTCCCATAAAATGAAACGGCTTAATTTTGCACTTACGCCTAAACCAAAAGTAGCAATGGCAGGCATTGCCCCCCCTGGCGCGGTATGCCAGCCATTAGAGTTGCCATCGGTTTTTCCATCCCAGAGGTAAGGTAAATCCCAGCCGTAGGCAATCACACCATCCGATGGTAATCGGTATTGAAAGAATTCCCCCCTATCCAGCAAGGTTTCGAAAAACGGGGTAATGGTTTTATAAGTGGTATCAGAGATGTTTCCAAAGTTATCGGTAACATAATAACCAATTTTTTTGGCCACTGATGCATATCCCCTTACCGAATAACTGATTACATCTGATTTACCATAGTGCTGATCGATCACATCTGAACTGTTATTATCGTTTACCGAAAGCAAAATAACGCCCAGATTGCTTTTTGCAGGATTGATACCGGTAACTTTAAATCCGCCAAAATCTGGTTCAGCATTAATACTTGGTTTAGCCAGTAGGTACGGTGGTGTATCGGGATTAACCTTTACCACAACCGGGTCTGATTTTACCTCTGCCCTGCTGACTGCATAGAGTGTAACATCGTAACCTTGTTTTTTGGCGAAACCATCAACCATAATCGAATCGGAATAATAACTCGATTTGGTTTCGCGGGTAGTAACTCCGTTTATTTTATATTGCGCCAAAACGTATAAAAGATTTTTAGAATTGGGCAAAGAATAGGTAATATAAGCCCCGCCATTAAAATTATCTACTTTAATGTTGGTTACCACTCCTGGCTTGGTCATATCTGAAGAAGCAGGATCGTTGTAGCTTTCCATTTTTTTACAGGCCGAGAGGCTTGCCAGAACAGCTACAATAAGTACCAGATAAATATGTTTAATATTTTTCATGTTGTTTAATTTAAACTACCAAAAAGGATTTTGAACAAGGTTTGGATTCACCACCAGATCTGAGCTTCTGATTGGCCACAAGTAATCTTTCAAACCAAAAACCGGAATAAACTGTGTTGTTGGCCGGTAATAGTTTATTGCATCAGCATTGTTGATACTCCAGCCTTGAATTGGATTGCTTAACACTGCCTGCAGTTCTTTCCATCTTCTTAAATCCCACCCGCTCTGGCCTTCAAAGCACAACTCAATTCTCCGTTCCTGGTGAATAATCTGTCTCAACCCATCTTTGGTACTATATTTATTTGGGCTTTTCGAAAAGTTAGTCCATGAGGATTGTACCCCTTGTAAACCTGCTCTTTGACGTACCTTATCGATATACGTAAACACTTCGGCAGTTGGTCCGTTCACTTCGTTTAAAGCTTCGGCATATAAAAGGTATAAACCAGCTAAGCGGATTAAAGGCATGCGGAATGGCGAAGATTGAAAACCATCATCGTAAACAGAAGCATAGCTTACCAGTTTTTTTGGCCAGTAACCGGTTATGTTCAGCCTGATGTTATCACTTGGAGCTGCAAAACCACTACCCCTGGCAGAAACATAGTATAACGGTGCACTTGGGCTATCCTGAAAGTTACGGCCGTTACCAAACCAGATTCCGCCATCAAAAGCCATATCGGCATAAAAACGACTTTCGCGGGCAAAATGTCCTTTAATGGTTTCGTAACCCTGCTGAATGTAGTAACGGCTGGCATTATCGCCAGCTTTAATGGTGTTGCGGCCTGCATAATCCCAGGTTTTATCTTCTGTAATGGGCACACCATTTACGGTATAAAAAAGTTCCTGCGTGCTAATCGGAGCAGAAAAAGTAGAAGGATTAGAAAAAATATTTACTGCCGATTTCGCAGTTAGCCTTGGCGTTGCAAAACCCTGGTAATTAAACTCAGGATTGGAGGCCCAGATAATTTCCGAATTAAGTTCCCACCTTTCGGCTACTGCATTCTGTACATCCAGTTCTATTTTAAGCGAATCGGATAGTTTACCCACTGTTGATGGTGCACTGAAAGTATATAATTTAATGCCTTGTGCTTCGGCTGCAGTAATGGCAATTTTAGCAGCGTCGGCAGCTTTTTTCCATTTCTGTGCATCGTAAGCTGCCGGGAAAAGGCTCACACCATCTTTGTCTTTAAAACCTGCATAATCGGGATTACCATTAAACAAGGGACTTGCAGCTGTGGCCAAAACATCGGCTTTAACCGAAAGCGCAATTACGCTGGTAATGCGACCCAATTCGGTAGCCTGGTTGCTGATTACCGCCGGTAAATCTGCCGCTGCTTCATCTAAAAGCGATACAATGTAATCAACTGTTTCATCAACAGGTACTCTTTTCACACGCACTTCGTCGGTTGAGCTGTTAATGGCCAGATTGGTTTTAACCAAGGGGATTGGCCCGTACATTTTAAATAAAACGTAATGGTAATAAGCCTTTAAGAATTTGGTTTCTGCAATCCAGCGTTTCTTTTCTGCAGCGCCCAAATCAATCGGCTTATCAATATTTTCGAGCATGATGTTACAAATCCTGATCGAGCGCCAAAGGCTGTAACTGCCCTCCTGCCCATCCCAGGTATTTAAACCCGGTCTGGCTGCCGTTTGTGTTCCCCTCAAAAGATTAAAACCTGTAGGGTTAAATCCCTGAAAGTTATCGAGTGTATTCGAATAAATCAGCTCTGATGAAGTGGTAAAGCCAGGATTAGTGGCCATATCATTCATACGCTGCAAATAAGCGTAGCAAGAATACAGGTAGTTTTCGGCCTCGTTCCGGTTCCTGAAGGCATAATCTAAGGTACCAATGTCATCAGGAGTTACATCGAGGTATTTTTTACAGGATGCAAAGGTGCAAAGCATTAAAAGGATGCAGCTGTATTTGAAATAAGTTTTTATCGTTTTCATTATAAGGTTACGTTAAGACCAACATTGAATACCTTTTGTATTGGATAGGCAAAACCGTTTCCACCCTGCTCGGCATCCCATAATTTGAAAGGGCTCCAGGTTAACAGGTTTAAGCCATTGAAATAAATGCGGCAGGAATTTAACTTCATTTTGCTCGATATACGCTGTGGAAGCGTATAGCCCAACTCTACAGACTTAAGACGCAACAAACTACCGTTTCGCATCCACCAGGTACTGGTTTGCGCATTGTTTTCCAAATCGGCGGCATTTACAGCCAACCTCGGGTAAAGCGCATACAAATTCTGGTTTTCTGGCGACCAATGGTTATCGGCGAAATCTTTAAGCAACTGGGTGTTACCTAATATGTATTGCTGGTTACTGGGCACAAACGGACTCACTTTGGTCGGATCGATAAAGAAAGTCATACGGTCTTGTCCGGTAAAAAAAGCCGATAAATCGAAACCTTTATAAGAGGAACTAAAACCAAAGCCATACACCACTTCCGGCGATTGTGGGAAACCGATGTAAGCTTTATCGGCCTCATCAATTCTTCCATCGTTGTTTAAATCGCGGTATTTAATATCACCCGCTCTTGGTGGTTTACCATTTGGCGAGAAAATCTGTGTTGGCGAATTCTGCACCTCCTTATCATCTACAAAAAGACGTTCGGCAATGTAACCGAAGTTACGGTTAATGGCCTGTCCGGTAGTGTAACGGTAAGCCTCTGCCCATTGTGGTTCTTCGTAATTGAGGTATTTATTTTTAGCAAAAGTTAAATTAGAACGCACAGCGAAAGAAAAATCGTTTACCCTGAATTTATAATCGAGCGATAAATCCATTCCCCGAGAGCGTGCCTCGCCTACGTTTGCACCGATGCCCGATTCCAGTCCTAATGTAGTAGGCAAATTGGTACGTGGCATATAAATGTTGTAACGGTAATTGTTGTAAAACTCAGCAATCAGGCTCAGATCTTTAAAAAGTGTCGCCTCAAGTGCTACGTTAGTCTGTCTCGAAGTTTCCCAGGTTACATCTTTGTTCTCGTAATTATTAATAAAAACACCATTACGGTTGGCAGCGCCATTAAACCCGAACTGGGCATAATTTCCGCCACCGTTTAAGTTAACATCCGAAATATAGAAGAAACGCTGTGCACCAATAGCATCATTACCCACAATACCATAACTGGCCCTTAATTTTAAGCGGTTAACCACATTGGCCAGTCCACCTGTCCAGAATTTCTCGTTAGAAAGTACCCAGCCTGCACCAATGGTTGGAAAAAATCCGAAACGGTGATTCTCCGAAAACCTTTCAGATCCGTTATAACCAAAATTCGATTCTATAAAATAGCGGCTTTTATAGGAATAGGTTAAACGACCAGCCAAACCTAAGTTGCGGTAAGGAAGCGAGTTTTGCAATGAACTGGCATTGCTGTAAACCGATTGCTGTGCTGTACCAATTAAAGTACCGCTAACATTATGATTACCAAAGGCCTTATCGTAATTTAAAGAAGCCTGCGCATATAAAAAGGTATTGATATTGGTACCTCCCGGATAATATGACAAATATTCTTGCGCAATGTTAGGCGCACCACTCGTTACAGATGAGTTGAGCCAGCTTAACACATAAGTATTGCTTTGTTTATCGTACGAACCGATGTTATAATAAAATGGAGAATAAGCACGCTGCGAATCGAAATAAGAATAGCGGTTGGTACTAAAAATGGTTTTAAATGAAAGCCCTTCGGTAAAGAAATCGAGTTTCTGATTAAGCTCAAACTGAGCCGACATACGCGATTCGGACGAATTTTTATGACCGCGCAACATGGCTGCATAAGGGTTATTGTCTAAAATACTGTTTTGTCCGGATCCACCTCTGTTACCAAATAAAATGTGTTGTGCATTTTGGTTGGCGGCATCGGCAGGGTAAAATGCCGGAAAAGAAACCGGACTGGTATGCACAGCTATGTTATATAAATCGGTAGAAAAACCACCATCAGTAGCTAAAGGACCATTATATTCGCTAAAATTACCCGATAAGCGCACCACCATTTCGGTTGTTTTACTTAAATCGATATTGATGTTAGAACGTAACTGATAATTACGGAATTTGATGTTATTATCGTTGTTATTGCGCGAATCTTCTTTCAGCACACCATTATCTAAATTATACGAACCTGCAATGTAATAACGGGCAACACCGCCACCACCGCTGATACCTAAATTGGCCCGTTGTGTACTGGTACGTTTTTTAAAGAGCATATCCAGCCAATCTACCGCGGGATAAACATATTCGTTGTACCCCGGACTTTTATTTACCGTGGCTTGTGTGTTGATGATCTGGTTTGGCGTAAACATGGGATCCATGCCCCTTCCAATAGCTGCTTCATTAAATAACCTCATGTAGGTAATCGGATCGGCCAGTTCTAAATTTTGTACCGATTGGGAAGCAGATTGCTCCAGCCTGAAACTGATTTTGGCTTTCCCCTCTTTACCTGATTTGGTAGCCACCAGAATTACGCCATTTGCACCCCTTGCTCCATATAACGCAGTAGCACTGGCATCTTTCAATATCGAAAAACTCTCGATATCATCAACCTGAAGGCGGGCCAGATCTGAACTGGTTAGCTCCACATTATCAATCAAAATGAGTGGATCTCTTTTATATCCGAAAGTAGTAACCCCGCGAATAAAAAACTGCGAGTTATCCTGTCCTGGTTGTCCGCTGCGCTGGTAACCAATTACACCCGCTATCTGACCAGAAAGTGCATTGGTTAAATTGCTTGAGGGAATTTTAAGATTGCCTACTTTCACTGTGGTTACCGATCCTACCAGTGCTTCTTTGCGTTGCTTCTGACCAAGGGCAGTAATCACCACTTCTTCTGAAAGCAAATTTTCTTCTGCCAGTTTAACGTTAATCACGTTAGCTGCGCCCACAATTGCACGATGCTCGCGATAGCCCACATAAGAAAAGCGCAACTGCTCGCCCGGGGCCACATCCAGTACATATTTACCGTTGTTATCGGTTTGTGTACCCACATTTACTTTATTAACTACCGCTACGGTAACCCCCGGAAGTCCAACCCCGAGTGTATCGGTAACTTTACCGGTAATGGTTTTCTTCCCGTTTTGAGAAAAGCCTTCGAGAGGAAGAAAAACCAGAAAAAACACAAAGATTGAGCCCGTCAATAACAATGTGTTTTTTAATCTGCCAGGTACTGAAAAGCACCCGCACAACAATAATTGCTTCATTTGCCAATTAGCTTTTAATGAGTAAATTAAATAAGATCAAAAAAGGTAGATAGGGAATAAGTCTTTAATGGCCACTTGCCTCTGGCGGCATTTGAATTTTGGCAAATACTGGGAGTTGTTGCTCCATTTTGAAGTAAATTGTAAATTTTCTCATATATTTTGATTTGGTTTGGTTAGCGGAAAATCAAGGGTTAAGCAAAGCATTTTAGGAAATTGAGTGGTTGTTTATCATTTCAAAGCGCTTGTGCTTATCCGTGCTGGAATACAAACAACTAACTACCCTATCCTATACTATCCTATTTATTCTGTTTACAATGATAAACAAAATATTTTATATTCCAAATTTTCGAAAGTTGATTCGTTCAATGGTTCACTGGCCATTAGTTCAATAGTTCCATCCTCAGCCTAAATCTTTCCGCCTGCACAAATCCCGTCTGATAATTGGATGTTGGTCATTAGTTCATTTGTTCATTCGTCTAACCCACAGCCTAAATCTTTCCACTTGCACAAATCACGTCTGATAATTGATTATTGGATATTGGTTATTAGTTCAACAGTTCATTTGTTCATTGGTCTAACCCACAGCCTAAATCTTTCCACTTGCAAAATCATGTCTGATAATTAATTATTGGATATTGGTTATTAGTTCAACAGTTCATTTGTTCATTAGTCTAACCGCTTCCTAAATCTTGCTATTTGTACAAATTTCGTCTGATAATTGATTATGGAACATTGGTTATTTCGAATTGACAATTGCCAACTGTTAACTGAAAACTGCCAACTGTTAACTGAAAACTGGTAACCCCTAAGCCAGCATGTAAGAAGAGAATATAAAAAACACCAAAGCCATTAGTGCAATTAAAACCACGTGGTAGTAGTGCCTGCTGCGCCAGGGAATGATCTCGATCTGGTTATCGAGTACCAGCGTATAAGAATTTTGGTTAGGGTACAATCTGGAAATAGCCAGCATTAGTAAAATGGTGATGATAAAAATGATGGCCAGCGTGTGGAGATAATGCAGCTGAATAGAAAATACCCATTCACTCAGTACATAACAGCTAATAAAGAACAGCATCCCTATTTTAGCGGCAATTGGCGGCATCTTTTTGGTAATAAAGCCAATAAAAATGATGGTAAAAATGGGCAAACTAAAAATGGCACTGATTTTTTGCAGGTACTCGTAAAAACCATTTCTGGAAAAAATAATAAAAGGTGCAAATGCCATTGCAAACAACGATACTGAAATCTGAAACAATCTGCCGGTGCGCAACAAGCTTTTATCAGATAATAGTTTGCCCTTTTTCTCCATATAAGGTTTATACAAATTAAGGAGGAACAATGTGCTGGAGCTGTTTAAACCGGCATTAAAAGTGGTAATGGCCGCACCAAAAAGCACACAGGCCGAGAGCCCCATTAAAAGTGGCGGCAATACATCTTTAATAAGCAAGGGAAACACCTGGTTGGTATTGGTTAAAACCGGGTACAAATGCACAGCAATTAAGCCTGGTATATTGATCATTAAAGGACAAAGCAATTTGGCAAAACAGGTTAAAGCAATCCCTTTTTGTCCATCAGCTAAACTTCTGGCGGCCAGCACCTGCTGAATAATGTATTGTTCCATTCCCCAGTAGTACAGGTTGATAATGAGCATGCCAGTAAATAAAGTAGAAAATGGAACCGCATCCTTACTGTTCCCAATGGCATTGAGGTGTTCTTTTTTAGTGGAGAGTACGGTAGAAAGTCCGCCGAAGAAATCGCCGTGACCAAGGTAGCGTAAACCATAGTAAGGCAGTGCCACAATCAGGATAAGCATGCCTGCGCTTAACACCGTATCTGAAATGGTGATGGCCTTAAAGCCGCCCAGAATGGTATAAACGGAACCAATTAGCCCCATAATCCATACAAATACCCAGATACTTTCCCAGTAAGAAAGGTGCAGGGCCGACAGATCGATCAGGTTGCTGAAAGCCACTGCCCCACCATATAACACCGATGGTAAGAGGTTAATGATGTAGCTAAACAGGAAAATAACCGAAACCAGTGTTTTGGTTTGCGGATCGTAGCGCTTTTCTAAAAAATCGGGAATAGTACGAATACCCGTTTTAAAATATATGGGGATAAAAAATTCTGATACGATAATCATGGCCAGGATAGACGAAATGCCCCAGCCAATAACCGACATATTATTGATGTACACCGATTCATTTTCGCCGATAAATTGATTAGCACTGATATTACTAAAAAACAGCGATGCCCCGATGATTATAAAACCATTGCTCCTGTTGGCAAAGAAAAAACCGGTAACAGTTGAGCGCTGACTATGGCGGGTTTTAAAGTAAGAGATTGTTGCGGCCAGAACCGTAAACAAAATGAAACTGATAATTGCTGTCGTTCCCACGCCTTTGCTGCTAAAGTGAGTTTCTTCTGATCAGTTTATTCTCCATCACATGCTTAACTGGGTTTAGGCTCAATACAAATTCGGCAGCCAAACGCCCCATTTCGGCAAAGTCGATTGAAAATGTGGTAATTCCGTCGAAAATGATCTCTTTCACGTTATCATCGTTATGCGAAAGAATACCCAAATCTTTGCCCACTTTAAGGCCTTTTACTTTGGTATCTTTTAGCATTTCCCACAGTTCGAGGTTGTGGATGGTAAAGTAAACCTTATCCGGCTCAATGCTTCCCGGTTCGTAATGGTTTTTAATTACCCCGTTAATGTTAAATTCCTTAATAAAACGCTTAAATGAGGTCAGTACTTCGTTAGGTTCGGCTGATGAAGGTTTAAAAAAGAAAACAAATTCAGCAAATTCCTTAATGCGCGGTGCCAGTTCCAGAAAAGCATTGTAGGATGCGTTTTCAAACTCCTGTACAATGTAAGAGTACTCCCCTTTTAACGCCACATAGCGATCCACGATAAGCAACTTTTCTTTAGGTAATTGCTCAAGCACTTCTTTGGCCTCATTACTTTCTATCGGGGCAATTACATACAAACCATACTGGCCTTTATTGCTGTTGATGATCGATTCGAAAACACTGAAATTATTGTGGTGGAAGTATACATCAACCTGGATATTTTCGCCCAGGTGATCGCGGAAATTCTGATAAAAGGTTTCCTGAAAGGTATCGAAGGCATAAATCAACAGGCATACTTTCAGATGTTGTTCGGTATCGTCGGTCGCTACAAAATATCCTCTCCTATTTTTCGATTCAACAATCCCCCTGCTAATCAACTCTTTGTAGGCTTTACCAATCGTTTCTTTGGCATAGCCTGTTTCGCGCATCAATTCGTTAACCGATGGCAGAATATCGCCTTTAGCAATGTATTTATGGTTTAAACTGTTGATAATTCCCTGCACCAACTGTTCGTGTTTCGAAAAAGCATTGATGATGCTTAAATCTTTGATTTCGTTGAACAGTTTTTCCTTATTCATGCAGCGTTATGGAGTTGGTAATCGTTTTAGTTAGGGTAATTTTGCTCGAAATATAAAAATTTAATGGTGATTATCTATAAAATTTAATTTATCGGCGTGCAGCAAATTCGCCACGGAGGCACAGAATGCACGGAAAATCCGGTTATTATATCTATACTCAAATCTACTATCCCAATGCGTACGTATCACGGCAAACTTTATAGTATATTTGAAACGCATGAAAAAGAAAACATTTAAGATCCCGCATAAAGTAATATGGCTGAGTTCTTTTTTGCTGGGGGTATTAACCTCTATCCCCAAAATTGCCGAACATCGCTTTAATATTTACGAAGCGCTTGCCGATGCAACTGTAACCTTTCTTTTTGCCGTAATCATCTGGTATTACAATGTATTTACCCTCCCGGCCTATACCTCGCGCGATGTAGCCAGCGGTTTTTCGACCATGCGGCTCATTAAAGGACTTTTCTTCGGGATACTTTTAATGTTTTTACTGTCCTGCCTGCAGCAATATTTACTCAGCTCCATTCATTTCGGTCCGGTAATGCTCATGTTTGAAGTAAGGGGAATTCTGGTAAACATCACCTTTTACATGTTCCTGAACCTGCTTTATCAAAATTACCAGAACCAGCAGGTAGGGATCGAACTGGAGCGTACCAAAGCCGATAACCTGGGCGCCCAATATGAACTGCTCAAGCAACAGGTTAACCCGCATTTTCTGTTCAACAGCCTCAATACGCTGAAATACATGGTTGAAAGCAGCGATAAACACAGCGTAGAATTCATACTCAAACTTTCTGATTTCTACCGGTTTACGCTCGAAAGCCGCAAACATGACCTGATAAAACTTTCGGAAGAACTCGATATTTTAGCTGCTTATCTTTTCCTGTTAAAAGCCCGTTTCGAAGCAGGTATCCAGCTGAGCATTGATATTGATAAAAGCTACCAGCAATCGCTCATTCCACCTTTTACCTTACAGCTTTTAATCGAAAATTGCATTAAACATAACGTGGTTTCGCTGTACAAACCCCTGCACATTCAGTTATATGTTGAAGATGATTTTATTGTGGTAGAGAATAAAATCCAGCCCAAACGCACGCCTGAAGCATCAACCGGAATTGGTCTCGAAAACATTAATCAGCGTTACAGCCATTTGCTCAACAAAGAAATTATCATTAACAAAACAGACACCCATTTTAGTATAAAACTTCCCCTTATACATGAAGATTATCATCATTGAAGACGAGCTGAAGGCCGCGAAGTCTTTAGCCAGCCTCATTAATAAAATACGTCCGAAAGCTCAGGTAGTAGCCAACCTGCAAAGTATTGACGATGCCATACACTATTTCACTGAAAATGAGCACCCCGACCTGATATTTATGGACATCCAGCTATCAGACGGACTTTCGTTTGAAATTTTTCAATCGGTAAAAATCAGTTGCCCGGTAATTTTTTGTACCGCTTACGGCGAGTATGCCATGGATGCCATTAAAGCGAATGGTATTGATTACCTGCTAAAACCTTTTTCGCAGGAGGATTTGGAGAAGGCCTTTCAAAAAGTAGATCAGTTTCAGAATTTCTTTCAGCAAAACCAGTTGCCGGATATGGATGAACTGCTGAAAAGGATTGGCCCAAATGAGGGAAAAAAGAGTTTCCTGGTCTTTAAGCACAACAAGTACACTACAGTACCCACTGAGCAGATTGCGTTTTTTTACATCCGCAACGAATCGCCTACCATTATGACGTTGAAAGAGGAAGAATATACCCTGAACCAATCGATGGATACCATACAGGGGCAGCTTTCGGCTTTGCAGTTTTTCAGACTCAACCGCCAGTACATTGTTAATTTTAGTGCCATTAAAGAAGTAGAGCACTATTTCGATCGTAAACTATTTGTTAAACTGGTCATTCCCTCACCCGAAAAATTGCTGATTGGGAAAGAAAAAACTACTGCTTTTTTAAACTGGCTGGAGAACAGGTAATTAATTAGAAAACTGTTGTTCAAGAATATACCTAATTTCCTCCCGAACTTCCTTTTGTTCGCTGGTTTCATTGGCAATTATGGGTAAAGGGAGGCTTATTTCCCTGTTGCAGATATCGAACATTACAACCGATAATGCCGCCATGCAGCATAAGGTAACATCGGGGTTTAAAGTTAAATTGATCATTTTCTGATAAAAAAAGCGGAGGCAGATTTAAACTTCTCCCTCCGCGGTTAAAATGTTATACTAAGTTAATTTCGACCGGGATATTGCCTCTAGTGGCTTTTGAGTACGGACAAGTTTGATGTGCGGTATCGGTTAGCAATCTGGCTACCTCTGTCGATAAACCAGGTAAGCTTACATTTAACCTGGCTTGCAAACTGTAAGCACCATCAGTTACACAAAGATCAACCTCTGCATCAACTGCCAGACCGGCAGGAAGCGTAATTTTGTGTTTTGCCGCAGCCAAACCAATTGCTCCGATAAAACATGCCGACCAGCCTGCAGCAAACAGCTGTTCGGGGTTGGTGCCTTTACCGTTCGAACCTGGCGAAGAAAGTGCGATTTCTAATTTCCCATCGTTACTTTTTGCATTGCCATCTCTGCCACCAGTAGTATGTGTTTTACCTGTATAGAGTACTTTTTTGTTTGAAGCCACAGTAGGGTTTCCGTTTTGATTATTTTCCATTTTATTGTGTTATTTAAATTTGTTATTCAAAATTATTGTCTGATGAGTGATTAAACGACCTTAATCCGGCGACCTGGACAGAATAAGTGCTGAGCCGGACATTTGCCGGGTTGATTTTTTCGTTTACTCTTCTCCATCCAATTGAAAGCCATTTTTCTTTTTCCGCGATATTTCCATCACCATTTCGCACTGTTGTACATTTCTTTCGAATGGTGGAGTAAGCAGAAATAACATGGAGAGCATTGATGAAAGTGTCAGCATAAATCTGCTATGACTTTTTTGAGGGGTATTTTCCATGACGTTTAATATTTAGTGTGTTAAATTAGCATCAGTATTTTGTTCAAATCTGGTTGCTTTTGTAGCTGCCACAAGTTGTCCGGTGTTTTGATTTTGGAGCAAACCAATAATTTCCCAGTCTTTTTCGTTGTAGCCTTTTGGTAATAAAATGGAAACGGCTCCTATTCCATTGGCGCTGAGCTTTTCGCTTTGTAATTGGCGTACAATCTGCACGTGCGAGAGGGTCCTTCCTTCGTTTTCACCCCTTGCTACCCGGGTACTGGCCGCTTTTTGCACCACTGCGATTAACAGGTTACGGCCTTTTGTTGCGCCAGATGTTTGATAATGCACTTTAAAATTCTGTCCGGTTTGGTGCCATTGAAGTTTAAGTGCTGCGTTTGCCTGGATACTAAGTTGAGTTGAGATGGCATTGCGGATACGGCCTTCTTCTGAGCCAATAAATTCGTTTGTACCGTTAACAATAACCTGCGGCGTATAAATTTGCGGCAAGCCTAACCACTCGCCATATTTCGCCTGTCTTTTAGCATATTCGGGATTACCAAAGGTGTCTTTCCAGCCTAAGCGATCGAAATAATCGACATGATAAGCCAATACAAATAAATCTTTTCCAGCCGATTCTTTTTCCAGTTTAGCCAGCAGTTCATCGGCAGGCGGGCAGCTCGAACATCCTTCTGAAGTAAACAATTCGACCACGGCAAAGCCTTTTCCGGGCTTGCTAACAGCGGCATTTTTTAATGGAACTTGATACATGGCTGCGAAAGCCGTAATGGAAAGGGTAATGACGAGGAAGAAATTAGCTAACCATAAAATTTTTGTTGTTTTCATAATATTGTGTTTTTTGTTGCTCAAAATTATTTTAAAAAACGCCCCTGGCAGAGCAGAAAACAGGTTAACCGGGCGTAATCAGACTTGAAATAGGAAATGGAGGGATTGAAATGGACAGGGCGGATTTGGAGATTCTCAAATTCATCCCCCTGCCCCTTCAAAGGGGGACGAGATTAACCCGGCATCCCCAGCCGTCATGCTGAACTTCCGCCTGGCTGGTCGGACGGGTGTTTCAGCATCTCTCCTGTTACACCATAATCTCAATACACTCAATTCATCCCCAGCCGTCATGCTGAACTTGTTTCAGCATCTCTCCTGTTACACCATAATCTTAATACCACTCAATTCATCCCCCTGCCCCCTTCAAAGGGGGACGAGAATAACTCAATTCAATAAAAGCAAATATTTTTCGTTTTATTAAAAAGTTGCAACTGGAAGCTCGGCCTGTAACAACAAGAAGGTTAAGCTGTCTAAAACTTTTAACTACCAGAAAATGTTTAACTAAAAACAAAAGAAAAACGACATGGGAATTTTAAAAACAGCAATTATTGGTGCCGCGGTTTATGCAGGCGTGAAATATATTACCAAGAAAGACCCTATTACGGGCCAATCGATAGTAGACGATTTAATGAACAAAGCGCCTCAATGGGCAGATAAAGCAAAAGATTACACTCAGGATCTGAAATCGAGATTCAGTAATGCAGCCGAAGATTTGGCCAGATGAATACCGGTAAAAAGGAAGGAAACTGAACAGGTTTACCTTTTTCTTTGATCGTTAAAAAAACAAAAAGTCCCTATTAAAAACCGGGACTTTTTTCGTGATAAGCGTCAGATGGTAACATCTGACAGCACTTAAAAAAAGGATGCACACAGATATAATCCGTGTTTATCTGTGTGCATCCGTGGTTAATCGTTTTTAACTTAATAGCATTGTCTCATTACATTAAAAAGCATCAAACCACAGTTTGGTGGTTAATAAATCGGCACCCTGACTGCTTACCGCATTTTTATAATTTTGGCCGTTTAGCGATTGTTCTGTGCCCGGATAAATAAAACGTACCGGAATTTTTCCACTTAACACGGTATTTACAGAAGCAGTTAACTGTGGATAATCTAACCTGCGTTGCTCTGCCCAGGCTTCTAAGCCCTGACCAAATAAGGCTATCCATTTTTGCTCGCCGATAGATTTTTTATAGTTCGCAGCGTCATATTGCACTGCGGCTTGACTGATATAAGTATCAACTGCTGTTCCGCTGATGTTGTATTGCGCAAATGATGCCCGGATGGCTTGTTTATATAAATCTTCGGCATTTTCGGTCGTAAAACCTCTGGCAGCTGCTTCAGCGCGATCGAAAAGCAATTCGGCATAGCTAAAAATTACGGCTGGTGCTTTGGCATCAAGAAAATAAGTGCCTGGTTTAGATGAATTGGCCAAACCTATAGCACTTGCCTCTGAGTTGGTAGAACCATTGGGAATGCCCACATAAGTTTGTGGAGTGGTATTTTCCGTTTTGCTGGCATATACTGGTAATCTTGGGTCGTTTAATGCAAAAAGTTTGTCTACTATGGTTTTACTGATCCGGTAATCGTTCCGCGTTTCGAACGACGCTGCAACGGGATTTTGCTGAGGCGAAACATCGTATTTTAATTGCGCATTTTCTGCGTTGCTGCTGATGTAAGCTCCTCCTTCTGCCTGTAATTCATCAATCACCTGTTTCGCTTTGGTTGCATCCTTATCTGCAATACGTAAAGCAATACGTAATCGCAGCGCATTGGTAAATTTCTTCCACGATGCGATATTATTACCATAGATTACATCGCCGGCAATGGCTTTTGAAGCAGGATCAAGTGCTGCCTGCGCAGCTTTCAAATCGCTTAAAATGCCATAATACACATCTTTTTGTTTATCGTAAACCGGTGTAACGAATTGTTTAATTTTTCCGGCCTGCGAATAGGGTATATCGCCATAAGCATCGGTAAGCAATAAAAACACCCACGAACGCAACACCAAACCTACACCTTTATAGTTCGGATTGCCTTGCGCATCGCCCTGTTCGATAATTTTATTAAAACCTGCAATACTTTGCGCATAACCGGTAGACCATAGCGCGGTAAAGCTACTGTTAGAGAAGATAAAGCGATCTTCTTCGGTGTACTGCACTTTAGCCCACTGCTGAGCAAAAAGTAAGCTCGAATTCATGTTGTTGGTTACGCCCCAATAGGTATCAACCGTGGTTTTGGTAGTTCCGGTAAGTAAATAATCAGGTTGAGCAACTTCAGGTGCATTCGGGTTAATATTGATCTCATCGAGCTCTTTTTTGCAAGATGAAAATGCAAGGGCCAAAAAAGCCAGTATATAGAGTTTATTATTTTTCATGATGGGCATAATTAAAATTTAACATTCAGGTTAATACCATAACTGCGGGTACTTGGGTTAGAAAGGCTTTCCAATCCCTGACCATTCCCGGTATTAAAAGCCACTTCGGGATCAATATCAACGGTATTGCGGTGAATAATCCACAGGTTACGGCCAACCAGCGATACCGAAACGCCTTGTAAACTTAGCGGACGCAACCATTTGGCAGGCAGGTTATAACTGAGTTTCACTTCGCGGAGCTTAACATAAGAAGCACTGAAAATATTGGCTTCATCGATATTTCTGAATGATTTGTAATACTGCTGGGCTGGTAATATCTTGTCGTTGCGTTTGCCATCGGCCGTTACGCCATCAAAAATAATCCCGTCATCGTACACGGTTTCTCCTGCAGGAGCAGCTCCGTTTAAGCGCACGGTTCCTTTTGTTTTATCGTTGCCCGGATAATAGTATGAAATACCGCCATATTCGGCTGCCCTACCCGGCAAAGTAGAAGCTAAAACACCGGTATAGGTACCTGTGGCATAAGTACCGTTGTAAATAGAGCCGCCAATGCTGGCATCAACCAATACACCTAAACTAATACCCTTGTAAGAAAAGGTATTATACACACCACCAATCCAATCTGGCGTATATTTACCCAGTACTTGTTTGGTAAGGTTAGTGGCAGGTGCACCGGTAGCATTTACAATGATATTTCCGTTGCCATCTCTTAAAAACGCGGTACCAAATAACGAACCATAAGGTTGTCCAACAGTTGCAATTACCTGCGCCGAGTTAGAAGCAACCACATAATTGGTCAGCAATTTTTCGGCATCGAGTTCAATTACCCTGCTCCTGTTTGCGGCAAAATTGAAATCAACATCCCAGGTAAAGGCTTTTTTAACCGGCGTAATGCCCAACTGCGCTTCAATACCTTTGTTATTGATTTTTCCTGCGTTAAGCAATTTAGAACTGAAACCAGTACTCTGACTTACATCGGCAGCCAAAATCTGGTTGTAACTATTGGTATTGTAAGCACTTAAATCGAAACGCAACCTTTTGTTAAAGAATACGGCCTCAACACCCAATTCGGTAGAAGTGGTGGTTTCGGGTTTCAGGTTAGGATTCAGATCGATAGCTCCTGTATTAAGCTGCGGATTACCATAAAATGGCGCACCGAAAACATAAGTATTAATTAAACGGTAAGGATCTGCATCTTTACCAACTTTAGACCAACCGCCACGTACTTTTAGGTAGTTAAGGGCTTCACTTTTAATATCAAAAGCTTCTGTTGCTACAAAACTTCCGTTAAACGAAGGATAAAAATATGATCTGTTCTGCGCAGGCAAGGTAGATGACCAATCGTTACGGGCAGTAATGTTGGCAAAAAGGTAATTTCTGAAACCCAGTTGCCCCGACGCATATATACTATACGATTTTAAGCGCGACAGGTTATTGGATGATACCAAAGGATCGCGCGAGTTTTTAAGCGTATACAATCCGGCAATGGCCAGTTTAGGTGCACTTTGATCGTTTTGCTCGATATATTGCCTGCGGATATTTCCCCCACCCAATAACTCGAGGCTAAAATCGTCGTTCAGCTGTTTGTTAAAGTTTAAAGTTGCATCGGTATTGTTTTCGTTAACCGTAAAAGCACTTTCGGTGTACGAACCAAATGGCGTTCCGTTGGTACCGTAGGCGATACGTACTTTACGCCTGTCGTTATAATAATCTGTTCCTGACCTGAAATTTAAATCCAGTCCGTCAATAATTTTATAATTCAGGGCTAAACTACCAATAATGCGGTTCCGGTTTTGCGATACCGTATTCTCATAAGCTACCCAATATGGATTGCTGTAATAGCTGTTGTTCCAGTTAAACGTTTTTCCATTCTCATCCAAATAATTTTTAAGCTGGTTAATATCAACCTGACGGCCAAACCAGGTAAATTGCAACATGGTGCTGGTAGAACGCGAACCACCTGTTCCCGGCAGATTATCAGAATTCAGGCTGCTGTAATTGGCATTAGCAGTTAAAGTTAATTTTGGGGTGATTTTAAGGCTGGTATTCAACACAAACGAATTTTTACCCTGCCCTGAGTTAGGTACAATACCCACCTGTTTTAAATTGTTGTAAGAGATTCTGTAATCGTATTTTTCGCCGGCATCAGCCACAGATATACCATTGTTTAATGAATAACCGGTCTGGAAAAAATCGCGCACATTATCAGGGTGCGCCTCAAAAGGAACGGCCACACCTTTAGAGAAAAACTGTGGAATTAACCGTCCATCCAGTTTAGGTCCCCAGCTCTCATCTACCCCATCATTTAAACCTTTACCCGCACCATCTACGTAGCTAAACTTACCTTCAGAACCCTGACCAAAAGCATTTTGATATACCGGAAGGGTAAGCAATGTTTCTAAAACAGCATTAGAGTTCACGGCGATCCCCAATCCTTTTTTCGATTTACCGGTTTTGGTTTTAATGAGGATTACCCCTGCCGCAGCGCGGGAACCGTACAAAGCCGCTGCATTTGGCCCTTTTAATACACTCATCGATTCAATATCCTCCGGATTAATATCCGAAATGGTATTGGCATAATCTCTGGCACCGGCTGAGTTTAACTGCGAGTTATCTACCGGAATACCATCTACCACAAATAAGGGCTGGTTATTACCGGCGATAGAAGTTTCGCCCCTGATAACCACGCGCGAGGAACCCATGCTCCCCTGACTATTGGTTACCCGAACACCGGCAATTTTACCCGCAAGCGCATTTACCAGGTTCGATTCTTTGGCTTCTGCTACCCGGTCACCTTTCAATTCCTGAACGGCATAACCAAGTGATTTTTTCTCCCTTGAAATGCCGAGCGCAGTAACCACAACTTCATCAAGGGCATTATCGCTCGATTGAAGCACTACTGCAATCGGGCTGCCCTTAATAACGGGCACTTCTTGTGTTTTAAAACCTATATAGGAAAATACCAGAGTACTTTTCTCGGGGGCATTAATGCTAAAAGCACCTTTCCCATCGGTAATGGTAGCTTGTTTGGTTTCTTTGATCAAAACAGAAACGCCGGGCAGTGTTTCGCCTTCGGCCGATTTTACCGTACCGGTAACCGCCACATTTTGCGCCAGTAGCTGCTGCGCCGTAAAGAGCAGCAAAATAAAGGCTATTGATTTAATTTTCTTGAACATGTTGTGTGTAATAATTAGTTAATAGGGATAATAATTTGGGCAATACCTTTCCATCGCGGCTATAAACCGCGTTTTTTGTTAAAACAGGAAAGAATTGGTTAGCTTGGAAGCCCGTTAAAATGAATGCATCTTAACAGGGCATGCGCATTCGGAAATACGTCGTTTGGTTTAAATAAATAGGTTTTAGTACTTGTCTTTTTTTCATCTGGAAATGAGCTTTAGTAAATCAGTTATCTAAAAAAATGCGGCACAAAAAAAGCACCTCCGCCAAAGTCAGAAGTGCTCCATATGAATAAGGATAACGCAAATTGCTGACTTAACTAGCCCGGATTCATCCGGGATGGAATTAGCACCATTTCTAAAATTTAGCTGGTTGCTAAGGTTTCACAGGGCCATTCCCTCCGCCTTTCTTGATAAGCATTTTAAAATAACTGAGGCAAAGGTATAATTAAATCTAGTAATCCTATAGTTTTTATATATTTTTATGTAAATATTTTTTCTTGCCAGATAGGAGCCGTATATTTGTCGACTAATTTAGTCGATTAAATATATCCCATGAAATTGAAATTAATTTTAACAGCCGTTTTGGCCATATCAACCACAATAACCTTTGCACAAGGTGAAACCGCATTTGCAAACCATAACACAGCAAAAGCCGGAAAAGAGAAAAAACATGCTTTTGTTGCATTGGGCAGCTGGCGCGCAGTAGCCCAGGTGAAAGAAGGGCTCGAAATTCCTTTCAATTTCGAAATCAACGAAAAAAGTGGTCAGCAGAAATTATATTTCCGCAATGCCGAAGAAAGCTTTGAAGGTGGCCTGGTGAAACAAACTGCCGATTCGCTTTTTGTAAAACTGGATCAGTTTGATAACGAACTGGCCTTTGCCATAACTGGCGATCAGTTAACAGGTACTTTAAGAAAACAAGGACAGGCTGGCAAACCTTTAGCCATTGTAGCGGAACGCAAAAACTACCGTTTCGAAACCAGCGGTAAACCCGCAACTGCCGATTATTCGGGCAGCTACGATGTGGTTTTTAAATCGCCAAATGGCAAGGAAGAAAAAACCGTAGGTTTATTTAAGCAAACCGGCAATAAACTTACCGGTACTTTTTTACGCGTAACCGGCGATTCGCGTTTTCTGGAGGGTGTAGTAGAAGGTAACCAGTTTCAATTATCGAGTTTTATTGGCTCCTCTCCTGCTTATTACAAAGGTGCTTTTCAACCTGATGGTACTTTAAGCGGTGAGATTTTAGGTGCCAGGGGAAGTCAGCCTTTTACAGGTGTTAAAAATGCCAATGCTGCCCTGCCCGATGCCTATAAACTTACCTATCTTAAACCGGGCTACAAAACCCTCGATTTTAGCTTTCCGGACGTAAATGGTAAAAAGATCTCGCTTAAAGACGACAAGTATAAAAATAAGGTGGTTATTTTAACCATTACCGGCAGCTGGTGCCCTAACTGTGTAGATGAAGCTACCTTTATTGCCCCATGGTATAAAGCAAACCAAAAACGCGGTGTAGAAGTTATCGCTTTGCATTACGAACGCTCTACCGAGCCCGAATATGCTAAAAAAGTAATGAGCCGTTTCCGTGAGCGTTTCGGTATCGAATACGATCAGGTGATTGCCGGTACTGCCGATAAACAGGTTGTTTCTGAATCGCTGCCAGCTTTAGATTCATTTTTATCTTTCCCAACAACCATTATTATCGATAAACAAGGCAATGTTGCACAAATCCATACCGGTTTTAATGGTCCGGCTACCGGAAAGTTTTACGATGAATTTAAAAAAGAATTTAACGACGAGATTAACGGCTTATTAAAGAAATAAGCATAGCTTAAACCTTTGCCGGGCTACTAAGCTGTAGCCACCATCTTTTTATAATCGCGCGGGGTTACCCCTTTTGCTTCTTTAAAAAAACGGTTAAAATTAGAAAGGCTGTTAAAACCACATTCGTAAGCCAGGTTACCGATTTGCCTTTCGCCATCGGTAATCAGCTTGCAGGCATGGCCAATGCGCACTTCATTTACAAACTCAACAAAGGTTTTTTGGGTACGACTTTTAAAATAGCGACAAAAAGCCTGTTTGTTCATGTTAATCAGTGCGGCCACATCATCCAGCTGCATATCGGTAGCAAAATTTTCAAATACATATTTAAATACCTTATCCATCCTGTCGTTATCTTTTAGCTGGTAGGTGTTGGTATAGCCCTGACTGGCCAATAAATGGTATTCTTTGGTATGACTCAATACCTCGAGTATCTTAAACAAGGAAATCATTTTCGGGAAATCTTCTTCTTCTTTAACCAGCTGCACCAGTAGTTTTTTTAGCTGCGATTTGGTTTCTCCATAAAATTTCATTCCCCTGCCGGCGATCTGCAACACGGTTTTCATTTTCTGCATATTGCCCAGTTGCTCCAGCAAACCGACCAGCTTATCCGGATTAAAAAATACCGAAATAGAACGGGCGTGTTTCTGGTTCACCTTATCATCAAAATAAGCTTCACTGTTGTACCACACATGCGGAATATTAGATCCAAGCAGGATCAGTTCGCCTTTTTCGAAATTTTCAATGCTATCGCCAATAATCCGCTTCCCTTCACTCTCAACCATATAAGTAATCTGGCATTCGACATGGAAATGAAAAGCAGTAGAAAAATAAGGTTGGTCTATTACCTTCGTTTTAAAAACTTCGTTATCCAAACCTTCCAGTATTTTGGCAAAAACCGGTTTCATAGGCGTATTTTTATAGCATTTATATTTGGTTACAGGCCAATATCACGCTCAGGTGGTGATATCAAGCTTTGCTCAAATATACGCTACATTATCAAAATAAAACAATCAAACCTCAATACTTGCTAAAATAACATCAAATTTAGCAAACAGAGCTTTAGAATTTAGGTTTTCATCCGCCTAACTTTGAGTAATTACCTATACTAACCAAATCAATAAAATCTATCCTTAAGCGGAGCAGATTAAATTAAAAATATAAAATGAACGAAAATTTACACCAAAAAGTGATCCTGCTAACAGGTGGTGCCGATGGTATTGGCTGGGAATGTGCCAAAGCTTACAGCAATGCAGGCGCGATAGTTTGCATAGCCGATAAAAATCCCATTGCAGCTCAAAAATTAAGCGAGCTGGTTAAGCCCGGAACCTTTATCCAATGCGATGTAAGCCGGGAAGCAGAGGTAAAAGCCGCAATTGATACGGTGATTGCCAGATACAATCGTTTAGATGCCATCCACAACAATGCGGCTATAGCCAGTCCTTCCAAACCTTTAGACCAAACCAGCGATAACGAATGGGATTTGCTCATGAACATTAACCTGAAAAGTATTCTATTTACCACCCGTCACGGACTGCCACATTTAAAAGCCACAAAAGGAAGCATACTCAGTACAAGTTCGCTGGTGGGCAGCATTGGGCAGGATAACCATGCCGCTTATGTAGCCACCAAAGGTGCGGTAAATGCCTTAACCAAAGCCATGGCTTTAGATTACGCTCCGTTTCAGGTGCGGGTAAATGCCGTTTCGCCTGCTGCCATAAACACGCCAACATTACAGGCATGGAGCAACGAACAACCCAATAAAGCAGATTTAACACAATATCTTAACCAATTGCAACCTTTGGGTAACATGCCCAATGGCGATGTAATTGCCGATGCCTGCGTGTTTCTATTGAGCGATGCCGCGCGATTTATAACAGGTACCATTTTGCCGGTAAGTGGTGGTGCAGAATTAGGCTACAGAACCATTATTTAAAATATGATCAACAAAATTAATATCCTCGACAAAAGATTTGAACTGGCTACTGGCGCTGGTAGCGATGCCATACATAAAGATCCACAATACTCGTATGCGGTTGCCCAACTGGGCGATGAAAGTGGCCTTACCGGCAATGGACTGGCTTTTACCCTGGGCGAAGGGAACGACCTGGTTTGTAAAGCAGCATCGTTTTATGCCGATAAAATAAAAGGAAACGATATCGAAGAACTGATGGCCGATTTTGGTCAGACTTTTAAAACTTTATCCAATGAGCAGCAATTCCGCTGGTTAGGGCCGCATAAAGGCGTGGTACATTTGGGTTTAGCGGCTGTTACCAATGCCTGTTACGATTTATGGGCCAAGAAACGTGGCGTACCGCTTTGGAAGTTGCTGATTGATTTAACCCCCGAACAAATTGTAAATACACTCGATTTATCCTACCTGGAAGATGTGTTAACCAAAGCAGAAGCCATTGAGCTTTTGAGCGCTCAGGTAGATTCGAAGAAAAGCAGAGAGGGTATTTTAACTACTGGTTACGCCGGCTATGATACTTCTGTTGGCTGGTTTAATTATGATGACGAAAAAGTACGCGAAAATTGCAAAAAAGCCATCGACAATGGTTTTACGGCCATGAAATTAAAGGTAGGCTCAGCCGATCCCCAAAGAGATATCCGCAGGGCCAATATTGTGCGCGAGGTGGCTGGCGAAACTTCAAAAGTAATGCTCGATGCCAACCAGCAATGGACTTTACCTCAGGCGATTTCGATTTGTAACGAACTCAAAAACATGAATCCTTATTGGGTAGAAGAACCCACGCATCCAGATGATGTTTTGGCCCACCAAACCCTGGCCAAAACCATTGCCCCCATCAAACTGGCCCTCGGCGAACATGTACCAAACCGCATTATCTTTAAAAACTACCTGCAGACCGGCTGCGTGGGCTTTGCACAGGTAGATGCCGTACGCGTTGGTGGCGTAAGTGAGTTTATCACCATTAGTTTAATGGCCAAAAAATATGGTGTTCCGGTAGTGCCACATGTTGGCGATATGGGTCAGCTGCACCAGCACCTGGTATTGTTTAATCACATTGCCATGGGGCACAAAGCATTATTTTTAGAACATATTCCGCACCTTAAAGCACATTTCGTAAATCCGATTAAAATTGAAAACGGCGTGTATGTTACCCCTCAGGAAGCCGGATCAAGTTGCGATTTAAAATAACAGCTTATGATTAGTACTATAGATATTGTTATTACCATTGCCTACGTTCTGTTTATTGTAACCATAGGCTTATGGAGCGGACGCCGCAAAAAGGAAAAGACCGAAAGTTCATCTAACGATTACTTTTTGGCAGGTAAAACCCTGAAATGGCCCATGATTGGCCTGGCACTTTTTGCAACCAATATTTCGTGTTTGCATTTGGTAAGTTTGGCCCAAAGTGGTTTCGATAGCGGTTTGCTTAACGGTAATTTCGAATGGATGGCGGCCTTTACCCTCATTTTGCTGGCTTTATTTTTCATTCCTTTCTACATTCGCTCGGGTGTTACCACGTTACCCGATTTTTTAGAAAGGCGCTACAATAAAGCCTGTCGCGATTGGCTGGCTTTTGTTTCCATTATTTCGGCCATTATCATCCACATTGCCTTTTCTTTTCTGGCAGGAGGTATTGTGCTCGAAACCCTTTTCGGCATTAACATGTACACCAGCATTGTAATTATTGCCGCACTTACCGGGCTCTATACCATTATTGGCGGTTTGCGTGCCGTGGTGGTTACCGAATCTATCCAAAGTGTGGTGTTGATTGCGGGTGCGCTGATTATCACCTATTTCGCCTGGAACAAAGTGGGTAGCTGGGATCATTTAACCACGGTGTTGCAAAACAATCAGGCAGCTGACAAATTAAGTATGATCAGGCCTGTTGGCGATAAAAGCGGATTATCATGGGTGGCTGTATTTTTGGGTTATCCCATTCTAGGCATCTGGTACTGGTGTGCCGATCAAACCATCGTACAACGCGCTTTAGGTGCAAAAGACGAAAACCACGCCAAAGCCGGCGCACTTTTTTGTGGTTTCATTAAAATTTTACCCGTTTTTATTTTCGTGTTGCCTGGCTTGTTTGCCTACGTATTGTACGAAACCAATGCTATAGACTTAAGCAGCTTACAGCAAGCTGGAGCAAATGGGACAACCTTAAATACGAAAGGCATTTATACACTCATGATTACGCAATTATTACCGAAAGGTTTGATAGGTATCCTGGTAGCTGCCTTATTATCGGGTTTAATGAGCCAGATTGCCGGTGCATTAAACTCAATTGCTACACTGAGTAGTTTTGATCTCTATAAAAGATATCGACCAGATACCAGCGATGTCAAACTGGTAACGGTAGGTCGGCTATCGGCTGCAATTGCTTTAATGGTTTCTTTAGCATTATTGCCCTTACTTAACCAATACACCAGTTTGTTTGAAGGTATAAACGATGTAATTGCCCACATTGCCCCTCCTATTACCTGTGTATTTTTACTGGGTGTTTTCTGGAAAAAAGCTTCAGCAAAATCGGCCCAATATACTTTATGGCTGGGTTCCTTACTTGGCGTTGCTGTTTTTGCTGTCAATAAGTTCAATCCCGAAACCCTCATCGGTCAGATTCCTTTCATGATGATGGCTTTTTACCTTTTCTGCGCCTGTATGCTTATGCAGATCGGATTCTCGTACCTCTATCCTGTTCAGCACACGGCAGAAAGTAATAAACTCTACTGGAAATCGTTTTGGGAGCCCCTGCAAGTTAAGGGCTGGAGTGGCATTGGCAACTATAAAACCTTATCAGCTTTGCTGCTGGGCATTATGGCCGTATTGTACTGGGCCTTCAGGTAATTTGAAACCTAAATTAAATTGATAACAACAACCAAATATAAACCACATGAAACACACCAAATTTATTTATCTCCTGCTGTTTGGCCTGCTGAGCAATCTGGCCATTGCACAAACCAAAACTAACCCGGCCGTAATGAAAGATTTTATGGATAAGCGCTTCGGCATGTTTATCCATTGGGGGCCGGTAAGTTTACGCGGAACCGAAATTGGCTGGTCGAGAGATAAACAGGTTGAGAAAAATGACTACGATAACCTATACAAAGAGTTCGATCCTACCCTGTTTAATGCCGATGCCATTGTAAAAACCGCTAAAGATGCAGGTATGAAATACCTGACCATTACAGCCCGTCACCACGATGGTTTTTGTTTATGGCCTTCTAAATTTACGGAGTACGACATTGCCCATACTCCTTATAAAAAAGATATTGTGGGTGCTTTAAACGAAGCCTGTAAAAAACAAGGTATCAAATTCTGCATCTATTACTCGGTACTCGATTGGCATCATCCCGATTACCCCATTCATTCTTCTGCCAGCCAAACCATCGACCCCAAAGCAGATATGAGCAAATACATCAGCTACATGAAAAACCAGCTGAAAGAATTAATTACCAATTACGATCCATACATGCTTTGGTTTGATGGCCAGTGGGAAAAACCCTGGACAGATGAAATGGGCAAGGATTTATACAGCTACCTGAAAGGCTTAAAACCTGATGTAATTATTAATAATCGGCTGGGTAAAGAATTTGCCGCGATGGAAAATAAAAAAATAGACCATTCAAAAATGGTTGGCGATTATGATACCCCCGAGCAAACCGTTGGCCGTTTGAATATGGATACCCCCTGGGAAAGCTGTTTCACCATCTGTAACCAATGGGCCTGGAAACCAAACGATAAAATGAAATCACTGAAAGAATGTTTAGCCATTCTTTCCAAAACAGCTGGAGGTAACGGAAACTTGCTGCTAAATGTAGGCCCGATGCCCGATGGTCGCATTGAAGCCCGTCAAATTACACGCCTTAAAGAAATTGGCCAGTGGCTAAAAATCAATGGCGAAGCGGTATATGGTACTTTGGGTGGCCCATATCAACCTACTGATGCTTATGCAACTACCAGAAATGGGAATAAAATTTTTGTCCATGTACTTAAAACCGATGCTGGTGCCATTAGCTTAAAAAATATTGCAGGGCGAAAACCGCTAAAAGCCTATGTTTTAGGCGGAGAAAAAGTTTCGCTTGAGCCAGGTACATCAGATTTTAAGATTAACCTGCCTAAAACCCAGTCAGGAGACTTACAATATGTTATTGCGATAGAAATGGATGGTGATATTGAAAAAACAGCAGTTATTGATTAAAGATTGGCTATGAAAAATTTAAAAAAGGGATTTTTGATTATTTCAGCAGGTTTACTGTTACTTACGTCCTGCAACCAGAGTAGTAAAACGGAAACGGCTACAGCGGTTGAAACACCAAAAAATGTAAAACGTTTTGGCTCCGTAACTGGCCTAAAGCCAGACCAGATTGCCTATTACAAAAAACTGCATGCAGCGGTTTGGCCTGGTGTACAACGAAAAATAACGGAATGTAATATCCACAATTATTCTATTTATTTAAAGGAGATTGACCACAAGTTTTACCTTTTTAGCTACTTCGAATATACCGGGAAAGATTTTGAAGCCGATATGAAAAAGATGGCTTCAGATACCACTACCCAGCGTTGGTGGAAAGAAACTGCACCCACGCAGCTTCCATTACCCGATGCGGCTGCAAAAAATGAAACCTGGAGCAGTATGGAAGAGGTTTTTCATCAAAATTAAATGGATAAAACCGGAGCATGATTTCTGTACCATGCTCTGGTTTTTCTTAAGTTGTTCGACTTATTAAGGCCGCATAAGCCAAAATAACGATACATAAGCATGAAATAACGGTCCTGATGCTGTGATATAAATTCCAGGCAGGCTCGAATTTATTTCTGAGCGCACTTAATTCGTTAGCATTCATTTTCTCTAAACTGGCACCATCTAAAATATCATTTAAAGGCACATTTCCTACCATAGTTACCAGAAAAACACCACCAGCATACAACAGCGCAGCTGCCAGTAGCAAATAGAAAAGCAGAGATGTATTCTTCTCATAAAAAAGCCATGTACAAACGGGTAGCAAGATCAAAGTGCCCATAAAGCTGATAAAAAACAAGGGATTTAAGATGGCCCGGTTAATGGATTGCATGGCTTGTAAAAAGGAAAGATCGTTTAATCGGGTAAGGCCCGGTAAAACAGAACAGGAATAGGCATAAAAAAGCCCGCCAATAAGTGCGGTAGAAACGGTACTCAGCAAAAGTACCAGGTTTTTCATCGTCATAAAGCTGTTTTTAAATTATAGATAGCGTGTAGCCAATTTAAATAAATTTTGCCGGAATAGCATTCAATTCTGGATATGAATGCGACATGAAGAAAGCGGAAAGGATCAAAACCTGTCGATACCATATCTAATTAGGAGCGTTAATTTAGATATGGAAGAGCGTTAATCAGATAAAGACAGGTATAGGTAGATGTAGTATTAAACTGAACGGGAAGATATTGCCTTATTTGTTACAATATATCCCTAAGGTCGTATTCGTAAACCATTCTACAAACCAAATTACATAGATCGGTCTGTTTTCGTTACGGATAGGCTTAATTACGGGTTGGTCTCCGTTGCAATTACGACAATATCGGTAGCCCTGCAACCAACATTTCCCTTTTCCAGATTAAACTTAACCTTCGTCCCTACCTCCAGTAAAGGCTTAAATAGCCCCTTTAATTGCTGATTATCTGCATAAATCATTTCTGTGCAGCCTTCAGCAGCGATAAATCCGAACCCACGGACCGGATTGTACCACTTAACCACTCCTGTATAAATCATAAGGCATGTTTTTACAATAATTTAGTCAACTTTAATACAATCTGAAAGAAAACTGTATGAATAGTTAGATTTTCGTGATGAAAAGGTGTAATTTCGTTATATATACAAATGCTAGATTAGGAGATGATTAAGTGTATAGCTATAGATGACCAACAGAGCTCGATTACGGGTCTGGAAAAATACATAGAGGAAACACCCAATATGAGATTAATAGGGAGTTACACCGACCCGCTAACAGCTTTAAGGGAACTGAAGAAGTTAGATCAGGTTGATGTGATCTTTATGGACATTCAAATGCCACAGATTTCTGGCCTCGAACTTTCTAAGGCTGTACGCGCAAAAACCAGAAAACTGATTTTTACCACTTCGCATACCGAATATGCTTTTGAGGCTTTTGAAGCCGATGCTGATGCCTATTTATTAAAACCTTATGGTTATGCCAAGTTTGCCCTCACCTTGAACAGGCTATTTGGTGAAGAAATGGAAACGGGTAGCGAAGATGCTTATTTTCTGGTTAAGAATAAATCGGAGGAACATAAAGCTGTAATGGTGCGTTACACCGACATTATTTGCTTTGAAAGTTTTCACAACTACATTAAAATACACACCAACGATAAGGTAATTATTGCCTACCTCAGCTTAAAAGATGTAAAAGAGCAGCTGAGTATTAAAAAGGGCTTTATACAGTTGCACAGGGGTTATATCATTGCCATCGATCATATTTTGCATATTGATGGTACGCGGATTACCCTGAGCAACCACACCAGTTTTACCGTTGGTGATATTTATTACAACGATTTTAAAGCATTTTTTACAGATAAATTAATCATCAGCAGCCGCAAAAAATAACGGCTGCTGTGGGTTTAATAATTAATAGAAAGCTACACCTGACGTGCCCATGGTAAACGTTGTACCCGTTGGATCTGAGGAAGTAGATAATAATAGTTTAGTGCTATTATAATTGTTTTTTTTAAATGTAAATAGTGTCCTGGAGATCAATTTGCGTGTTTTCATATTTGTTTTTTTCGGAAAACTAGGAGCGCAAATGCCCTGTAACACCAAGCATTACATAGATGGTAATATTATCATGACAAATAGTCTAAATTGGAAAAATAGTGTAGTCAAAAATTGGCTGGCAAAAAACAGTACCCACTTCATTGCATGGACCTGTTTTATATTTTGGGAATCGGTGCTTGTTGGGTTATTTTATGGAGTATTCGGAAAACTGGGGAATTATGTTGTCCATTATATAATTAATATCGCCATCTTTTATACCCATGTTTGGGTGCTACAAAAAGCAACAGAATCAACTCGCAATTCTTATTGGAAAGTTCCGCTTTTCTTAATTCTGGAACTAATTATTTATGTTGCATTTGTTTACGGGGTCGACGACTTGCTTAAGCACTACACTGACTTTTTAACTGGAGAACAGCCGCCATTCGCAAAGCGGATGGTCAATCTTTCTTGGCGTGCATCATTTTTCATGTTGTTCTCAACAGGTTACTTTTTTTTAAAACGTTACTTAAGCGAAAAAGCCGAAAAAGAACGTATCGAAAAACAACGTTTCCAAATGCTGATTGATAAAGAAAAAATGGACAAAGAGCTGGTAATGGCCAAAAATGCATTCTTGAAAGCACAGATTAACCCCCACCTCCTCTTCAATACCTTTGAGTTTATTCACCAGAAAATAAGACAACATTCGCCCCAAGATGCACAGGTAATGGTTTACCTTTCGGATATGATGCGTTTTGCAGCGGCCACCGAACACAACGAAGGTTATGTAAAACTGAGCGACGAAATAACGCAATGCCAGAACTTAATTAAACTTCATCAGCTTACCCAGGGGCAGGTTTTTATTGATGTGGCTTTCTCGCCCGATGTTTTAGAAATCAGGTTAATTCCGCTGGTATTGTTAACCCTACTCGAAAATATGTTTAAGCACGGGCATCTTTTTGATCAGGATAACAAAGCAACGATTGATGTATACCTGGTTGATGGGATGTTGAGAATTGAAAGCAGAAATCTGCCCGGACTGGTTAAAAGCAATATTGGTTTTGGGTCAGGCTTAGACAATATCCGTACCCGCCTGGATTATACATACAGTAATGGTGCCGAGATGAATGCTTTTATGGATGAAGATGGTTTTTATTGCCTGACAATTACCATTACCCAAAAATCACTTTCAACCACATCCCCAACAATATCTTCACCCGCAACCTTCGCTTAGTAGAACAATCGGGTAAGCCCGAAGCACCTTACTACCTTTCAACAAATATCCTCAAGAGAATTAATTCAAACTTGAAGTAAAAACCATTTTGTTTTTGTTTAGCTATTATTAACTTAGCGGCAAAATACTAAACAACAACGTTTTATAACTCATTAAACTATTTAGCACTACATATGACTTAAAAACCATTTAAAAATCCAACATAAACCTCATGAAAAACAAAAATTTCTTTATCAAGCCATTATTTTACGGCTTGTTCATTACTATGGCAGCAAGTGGATGTCAGAAAAAAGACCTAGAGCCTGACGATCAAAAACAGGCAATTAGCGCAGAATCACAGCTGAGTCCTGCCGGTAAAACCCGAAAAGTGTTAATTATTGGTATTGATGGCTGCTTATGGCCGGTGTTTAGTTCTACCAATTCTCCAAACATCCAAAATCTGATCAATAAGGGATATTTTTCTTCCAATACCCTTAATGAATTACCTACCTCAAGCGGACCAAACTGGACAACCATTTTAAATGGAACCGTGGTAAACAAACACCAGGTAACTGACAACAGTTTTAGTGGAAATGCCATTGCCACCTATCCTTCTTTTTTTAATGCAATTAAAGCAAATCAGCCAGCCAAACGCAGCGTATCTTTTGTAAGCTGGGCTAGTATTAACGATTATATTGTTAATACTGGTGATGTAGCAGTAAAAGTTTCTTCAGTGGATTTAAGCGGAAAAACCAGTAACAATTCTGGATATGACGACCCCCAACTGGATGCCAACACCAAGACCAATATCGTTAACGAATTAACAAACAACAATCCGGATGTAATTTTCAGTCATTTCGACAATATGGACCACGTGGGGCACAATTCTGGCTTTTCGACTACCAATACGGAATACGTAAGCGCTATTAAGGTTATTGATACCCATATTGGCGATATCCTTACTGCTTTGCGCAAAAGGCCTAATTATGCCAACGAAGACTGGTTAATTATACTCACTACCGATCATGGTGGCGTGGGTACCACTCATGGTGGAGCGAGTTACGTTGAACGAAACTCATTTATTATCTTAAATAATGCTGCCATTAGTCCAACTTTAGTAAATGCAACACCTACCACCAGCACGCCAAACTCGGTATCAGCTTTAGGTTTTGCCGATAATATTTACGGCAAGTTGCCCACCCTATCAGGTTTTGATTTAGCCGCCACAAACAGTTTTACTATCGAATTTAGGGTTAGAGCTACGAGTGCTACAGGCGATCCCGTTATTATAGGCAACAAAGACTGGAGCAATGGTTACAACAAAGGCATCATTATTTCAAACCTGAACGGAAAAATAATGGCCAATTTTGGCGATGGTAGTAACCGGCTGGATTTGAATGGTATTGATTTAACAGACCAGAACTGGCACTACGTATCAATTGTAGTAAACAGAAGTACACAAACCGCAACCATGTACGATGCAGGCGTGCAGGTTTCACAAGCTAGTATCAGTGCTGTAGGTGATCTGGAAAGCACTTTGAATTTTTACATCGGACAAGATGCCACAACCAGTTATACCCCATATTTTAATGGTAATATTGCAGGTATACGTCTATTCAATGCAGCATTAAGCACAGCAACTATTAAAAGCAATATTTTTCAAGATATTAGCAGCACACACCCGAACTATGCGAACTTAAAATATGAAGCAAAAGGAAGAGACGGTTCTGGAATGCAATATGCCGGAAGTTTTGGAAAATCTGCCACTACAATTCTGGTTAAAAATAGTGCGACAGCAAGCTGGAATACTCAGAATGCCCCTATTTATTTAAACGATACTGATTATCACAATGCACCACATACATACGACATTGCAGCTACTGTATTAAATTTTTTAGGTATAGCCAAACCAGTCGGCTACGACGGCAATACGCTGATTAGTTTTTAATCAGACTAATGCCGACGATAATATCGGAAACAACAAAGGCTTATCTGATACGGTAAGCCTTTGTTGTTTAATCCAATACACTTAATAAAAAAATACCGGAACAAAAATGCTCCGGTACAAATCGAGACGGGTATTGATTTAAAAATTATTTTATTGGCAAGCTGGCAAGGTAGTAGACCAATCGGTACTCTCCATATTGGTTAAAGTAGCGGTGTGCCCATTGCCTGTAGCATCGGCAGCAGTAGTACCACTGGCTTCGTTAAATTTCCAGTAAGCCTCCAAACCAGTACTGTTGGTTGCGACTGAACATTTATTATTCTGAATTTGTGTTTGTGTTAATGCTGTTTTCCAAACCCTTAGCTCATCAAACAAACCATTAAACCCACGATTGGCATCGTAACTTCTCGAAATCTGGAATGTTCCGCTGGCGGAAATGGTACCCGTTGCTGATAAACTGGCATCGAGTACGCCATTAATGTAGATTTTCATGGTTGCACCATCGTAAGTAGCGGCCACATGATACCAGGTATTTGCACTCAATGTTGTTGCCGAATTGAGTTTCTTAGCGGTAGTGCCTCCTGTATTTAACACAAACTGAAGTTTATTATTGGCTAAAGAAGCATCGCCCAGACGTAGTAAAGCCACATTTGCATCACTTACTTCAATCCCCATAATGGTAGAAATGTAGGGCGAAGCACTTTTGAAGGCGTTAGGTCTTATCCAGCCCTCTAAAGTTAAACCGGTACCAGCCAGGTTAAAGCTGTTCGAATTTAAATACTCATTGGTACCATCAAATAACAAGGAAGTATTGCCATTGGCAGGCGGCGTGGTGCCATTGCCATCAATACAATTGGGTTTAACAGCCGTTGCCGAGCTATACAGCGAATTGGAAACAGACGAAAGTTTGGTTTGCGAGTTATTGGCTACATTATACACCATAACACTGGCCAGACCATTGTTTTTAACATAGTTGGCTACGGCTGTCTGATCGCTGTTACCCAAATCGGTGCCTAAACCAAGTTTAGCTTTGGGTACACCTGCATTAATGTAAGGTTGTAACCTGCCGGCGTAATTGGTAGAGAAATAAGTTTGCTCAAAAACATAATCGAGTATATCTCCCAGTTTCTGCCCATTGTAAACACTGCTAAAGTAATTGGCCTGGTTAAAGGCTGCCATGGTAATCAGTTTAGTAGTACCCAACCTGGCTCTCAAAGCTGCAGCAGCAAGTACCAACGAACCATCGTTTGCGGTACAGGTAGAATACTCATCGTCGATATCAATACCATCCAAACCGTACTGCTGTACCGCATTGGCGCATTGCACGGCGAAAGCATCGGCCTGGGCGTAGGTGGTAAAACAACCCCATCCTGCGTTTTGATGGTTTCCCAACACATCGAGCAATACATTTATACCCAGCGATTGCAGGTAAGCTACTTTACCAGAATTAAGCACATCCTGCACCTGTGGGTTAAAACTCAAGGTAGGTACCCCGTTAACTGAATTGATATTTGCCGCAAAAATTACCGAGATGCCGAACAGCTGTTTGGCCGGCGAACCATAAGTATAACAGCCAGGGTTTACAAAATTGTTGCTGTTTACTTCCACATAGGCAGTAACAAAAGGACCGGAATTCAGGGCAGAAGCATTGGTCAATGCTTTTAAATCTTTTTTAGTACTAAAGGTACTGGCTGCCTCATTTTGGGTGTTTGCTTTTTTACAGGCGTAAAAAATAGTGAAAACGGCTAGAAGCGCCATTCCCATGATCATTAGTTTTCTCATAATTTTGATGTTTTTGGTTAGAAATTGTTTTTATTGGTTACAAAAAGAAAAGGCAGACAGGGTTTTAAATCCTGTCTGCCTGCTCTTTAAAAATTGGCTTTATTAACATCCCACCATAATCTGGTTCCTCCGTTATCTGGTCCGCCAAGTAAGGTAACTGCTTTACGTACCTCATCTTTGTTGCCATTGCCATATTCTGCTGTTGGATAAGGCAATCTGCGGATTTGAGTTTGTGTATCTATTGTACCGCCGCTGTAATTGTTGGCTACAGTAAATAGTTTAGGATAACCTGTTCTGCGGAAATCGGCCCATGCCTCTGCCCCATCAGGAAAAATAGCGATCCATTTTTGTGTAATAATGCGTTCTAATTTTACTTCGTTCGATGCTGTTCCATCCCATTTAACGGTAATAGTGCTCACAGCCGCTGCGTTATTGGCCGGGTTTTTCGGATCAACATAAGCCGTTGGTTTGCTTACGGCATCGGCCAAATAAGTACCTGCAGCAACATTCCACTGTTGCATTGACGTGTTTATACCGGTTTCGTAATTGGTTTGTGCATCGCCAGCACCTGTCCAGCCACGTAAAGCAGCTTCGGCTTTTAAAAACCATACTTCGGCAGCGGTCATTAAAATTTGTGGTGCTTTCTGACCAATCGGAGCCCTTGCATTATCAGGCGTAGTAGCATTTAAACTCGAATAGGTTTTATAACCTGCTTTGCCTAAACCATTAAAAGAAGTGTTGGCTCCAGAGCGGATTCCAATGTACTGACCTGCAAATAAAGGATCGGTTGCAGGTGTACAATATACCGGCAAACGCGGATCTGAATACCCTACCAGGTACGATTGTAAGGCCGCGCCCATGGCATTATCGCCTTCGTAGTTGATGGTTACATTCCAAAGATCGTTATTTCTGTTACCCGATTGAGCCACTGCAGCATTGTCGCTGGCAGTAGTCATTAAACCACCCGTTGCAGCCATCGCTTTTTCTGCCTGTAGCTTTGCCGTAGCCGGATCAACTTTAACAATACGCATGGCCAAACGTAACCTTAACGAGTTGGCCAGTTTAAGCCATTTTGCAGCATCGCCACCGTAAACCAGGTCGCCTGAATCGAAATAGGCTTTTTTGCCCGGATTTGCAGTAATAAAAGCCTGCAGATTATTGGCTGCTGTATCAATCTGCTTGAAGAATTCAGTGTAGATTGTTTTCTGGTCATCATAAGCCTGCGAGATCAACGATTTACCAGCCTGTGTGTAGGGGATCGGGCCAAATTTATCGGTTACCCGGTCCATGGCAATTACCTGTACCAAAAGTGAGATCCCCCACGATTCAGGAGCCGTTGTTTTTAATGGAGAGATGGCAATTTTAGAAATGGGTGCCATTACATTGGTATACTGATCGTTAAAACCAGCTTCGTTCCAGCCATTGTTAAGGGCATAGTTCATGTTATTGATACCGCCTCCAAATGGTGTTGGGGCCATCATGTAACCACTGTATGCATCCGAACTCAGGTTCTGTGCAATCTGGTAATTGGAAAATATATTCTGCTGAATCGGGCCAATTGCCGATTTCAACAAAGCTAAACTTTGCTCTGTTGTAGGTAAGTTATCGTTGGTATTAAAACTTTCGAAGTTCTTTTTACAACCCGAGTTCAGGGCTGCTGTAGCCAATAAAACTAAAGATAAACCTTTAATCTTATGATATGCTGGGTGATATATCGATTTCATTTTCGTTCTGATTAAAATAAAACATTAAGGTTAAAACCAAAGCTTCTGGTAACAGGCTGGTTAAATACATCGATACCAGATAAACCATTACCGGTTGACATGGTAACTTCCGGATCGTAAGGTGCTTTTTTGTAGAAATAGAATAGGTTTCTGCCAATTAGCGATAAACGCATGCTTTTAAATGTTCCCTTTAAAGGAAGGTTATAGCCCAATGAGGCTTCGCGTAAACGCACAACAGTAGCGCTGTAAACATACTCGCCGGTTACACCATTTCTATCGCCCAGGAAAGAATAATAGCTTTGTGGGTTAATAGTTGCAGAAACTGCTTTTCCGCTGGCATCAACACCATCAATTTTAACACCACCTTGTGCCCTGGCATCGCCGGTTACTTTTGAGGCACCCGCCTGATCCATAAGTGCTTCGGTTAACGAAAGTACTTTACCACCAAACTTACCATCTACTAAAAAGCTTAAACTGAAATCTTTATAGTTAAAACTGTTGTTCCAACCCAATTGGAATCTTGGATTTGCATTGGCAATTAAACTGTAATCGGCACTTTTAATTGGAAAATATGGATTAGCTGTAGTTCCGTCGCCGCTGAATACGATACGGCCGCTGGCATCTTTTTGTAAGGTATATCCGTAAATATCACCATAAGAGCCACCTGCAGCAATGCGCGAAATGTAAGCATTGTTACCACCTCCGGTTAAATCGATTGAATTTAAACCTTGTGATGCAGCTACATCAATAATTTTGTTTCTGTTTAACGATCCGTTAATGGCGGTGTTCCAGTTCAGGCCATCGCCTTTTAACACATCGGCACCTAAAGTAAACTGTAAGCCCTGGTTCTGCACATCACCCGCATTTAAATAACCGGTTGCCACAAGGCCCGATGGTGCAGGTTTAACCGGAATGTACTGGTTTTTGGTGTTGGTTTTGTAATAGGTAAAGCTAAAGTTTAAGCGGTTAGCCAGGAAACGCATATCAGTACCAATCTCGAACGATTTTGTTCTTTCTGGTTTTAACTCGGCAAATGCCCTGTTGGTGTTAATGGTAAGTGCACCGCCGTTACCCAAAGTATTTTGAATAAAAGTTAAATAAGCTGGCACAGTGTTACCTACCTCGGCATAAGTACCCCTGATTTTAGCAAAAGTAATGGCTTCTGGTAATTTAACCATCTGCGATACGATAAACGATAAACCTACTGATGGATAGAAATAAGAAACATTAGGTGTAAAAGAAAGGTTCGACGACCAATCATTTCTACCGGTTAAGGTTAAGAAAGCCCAATCTTTGTAAGAAAGGTTGGCGTTGGCAAACACGGCCTGCAACTGACTGTGGAAAGCATCGCTGGCTTTTGTTGTACTTAAAACATCAGATGTGTAGTTACCTGCGGTTGCTACAATGGTATTGTTTGGCGTAAATAAATCAACTGCAGAAAGATCGCCAGCTAATGATAAACCTGAAGTTTTCTGATCGTTAATGCTACCACCAATTAAACCGTTAATTTTAAAGTCAGAGTTTTTCATCGGTACCGTAACATTTAAAATCGCATCGGCGTATTTCTGAACAAAAGTTTGGGTGTTTTGCGATAAATAACCTCTTCCGTTAGAGTTGAAGTTTCCGTTAATACCTGAATAACGTCTGTTTTCAAAATCATCTGTACTGCGGTCGATATTACCCCTTACCTGAAGGTTTAACCAGGATGTAAATTCATATTTTACGTTTCCACTTAATAAAAAGCGGTTTCTGATTGCTGTATTCGGATTCATATTGGTTAACCACCATGGGTTCTGGTTAATATCGGCACTTCCACCCAACCAGTTCTGACGTGCGGTACCCACATTATTTGCCAACAGGTAATTGTCTTTATATGGAGTAATATCTACACCGCGCGGGAAAAGATACAAACCTACTAAAGGATTGTTGTATAAACCAATTGAAGGGCTGTTGTTAATCCTTTGGTTGATGTAATTCACCGTTCCATCAACCGTTAATTTGTTGTTTAAAAACTTAGCGGTTTCGCGCAGGTTAATGTTATGCCTGTTTAACTTGTTACCTTCCTGAATGCCGCTTGCATAAGTATTGGCATAAGAAAAATAAGTTTGGGCAATTTCAGAGCCGCCCGAGAAATTAATGGAATTGGTAGCGTTTGTACCAGTTTGGAAAAATTGATCCAGATTATCGGTGCTGTTGTTAATGGCAGCACCCCAGCTGTCCCTTGTGGTGGTAGATGCAGGGCCATAACTATTTTGAAATTCAGGTTTGTAGGCAATTTTATCGAAAGTTAAACTCGAAGAAAAACCGATTTGTGTTTTACCTTCCTTACCTTGTTTGGTGGTAATTAAAATCACCCCATTTTGTGCCTGACTACCGTATAACGCAGCTGCCGAAGCACCTTCTAATACAGTTAAGCTCTCAATATCGTCGGGATTCAGGTTTGAAATACCATCACCGCCATCTTGTCCGCCACCAAATACACTGTTTTGCTGGGCATTGGCGTTACCATTATTGCTGATTGGCACCCCATCAATTACATACAAAGGCTGGTTGTTACCACTTACCGAACGGCTACCCCTTAATATTACCTTGGCAGAACCACCTACACCCGAAGTGCTCGGACTGATGGTCATCCCAGCCACTTTACCGTTTAAACTGTTTACCAGGTTAGGGCTTTTTACTTTATTCAGTTCTTCGCCACCAACCTGTTGCGTGGTATAGGTCAAAGATTTTTCTGAACGTTTAATACCCAGTGCGGTTACCACAACTGTTTCCAGTTCTTTCGAATCGTTAGCCAGGGTTACATCAATGGTAGTTTGCGTACCTACAGTAACTTCTTTGGTTTGGTAACCAACAAAAGTGAATACCAATACATCGCCGGTTTTGGCTGCAATTTTATACTCGCCATTGGCGTTGGTTTGCGTATTTACCTTGGTACCTTTAACGTTAACGGTTACCCCAGGCACAGTTAATCCTGTGCCATCTTTTACAATACCCTTAATCGGTTCCTGATAATGCGCACTAATCGAATTTAGCGGCAATGCATTATTTGCTGTTTCGGCGGCATATAAACCAGCCGATGCATACAGCAATAAGCATGTGAGTTGTAGTGATCTTTTCATACTCATGGTGATAAGATTTATTATTATTTGGTTAATTGTTATTTGTTATGATAATTAGTGTTAGTTAGTTCATTTATTTTAACTGGTTACAGCAAGGTTTTCCCAGCAGCTTGCTGCACCGGCAATAGCAGCCCGTTCATTTAATTCGGAGATCCGCACCGGCATTTCGATGTCGTTCGCTTTAAATTCTTTCAATACATTGGGTAGAAATTTAGCCGAGGCATTACTGATGTTACCACCAATTACAATGGCATCGGCCTGGTTATCTTGTAAAAACAGCATTAAAAAGGCTGCCAGATGCTGCGAAAATTCTTCGAATATGGTCCTGATGGTTTCGCTTTCATCATACAATCCGGTTAAACTTTTTACGTCGATCATATTTACACCAGTAAGCTGGTAATAGCGCTTTAAAAACCAGCGCGTAGAGAGATAATCTTCGGCTATGCCATCCAGAAACGAACTGCACCAAAGGTTGGCATCGCGTGTATTGCCATAAGTGGCCACAGCCGAACCCAGCCCCGTACCTAAAGTAATACCAATTACATTGGCATAATCTTTTACGGCGCCGGCAAACATTTCGCCGGCTAAGAAGCAGGCTGCATCATTTTTCATTAAAATATTAGCGGCATCAATACCCAATGCAGCAGCCAGCATATTTTTTACGTTTAAGCCATAAAATGCTTCATATTTATCGTTCCCGGCAATGTGCGAGATCCCGTTTTCATAATCGAATGGGCCCGGCATGGCAATCCCAATCTTATCCACCTCCAGCCCAGCTTTATCATAAGCCTGCTCAATTGCAGCTTTCCAGTTATTGATAATGGTTTCGGGTTTCCCATGGGCATCTATCCAGCATCGCGTGTAAGATTCTTCGATGATAAGCCTGTTTTCCATATCCACCACAGCCGCGGTAATGTGCGAGCCACCGATATCTACACCCAGAACATATTTATTTGTTGTCATTTATTGAGTTTAATGAGATAAGCAATTAAAAGTTTTAGCACCTTTGGTAAATCCTTTTACCTGTAGAGCGCCGATGTGACTTGAACGATTAGTTTGTGCTTTATACATGATTAAGAGGGGTTTATATTGGTTAAAACAGTTTTTAAGGTTAATTAACTGGTCGAAAAATATTACGGCCTTATATCAATGATCTGTTTTTCTGAAAAACTGCCTACAGGCAAATGCATTTTTTTGATAATTATTTTTATTATTACTTTTTATTTAACCAAATAGCGTTGCAGAGTTGAAAGTAGCCAAGCCAGATTTTGTTGTTTTATGGACCAGGATTTGCCTCGAAGATGATATTAAATCTTTCGAAGTGCTTTATCGCTACCTGTATAACAGCCTGCATAAGCTTGCGCTTTACTACGTGCGCGAGCAAGAGGTTGCTGAAGACATTATAGCCGAAATTTTTGTAAGGTGCTGGGAAAACCGGAAAGAAAGCACACACATACAGCAACCCGAAAGTTATTTCTTTGTGGCGGTTAGAAACCAATCGTTAAAATACCTGAAAAAAAAATCGGGTACTACCTTTATCGATCTGGCCGAAAATGAAGCCGAACATCCGGTTGAGGCTTATACGCCCGAAAGTTTACTGGCACGAAAAGAATTACACCATAAGCTGGATAATGCCATAGAAACATTGCCTGCACAAGCCAAACTGGTATTCAGGTTAATTAAAGAAAACGGTTTAAAATATAAGGAAGTGGCCGACATCCTCGAAATTAGTCCTCGGACGGTACAAACCCAGCTATTCAGGGCCATTGCCAAACTCAGGTTGGTTTTAAAAAGTGAAAAGCCAAGCGGTTTCAATGCTGAAATAGGCGAAAAGCTCATCAGTATGGTTATCTTACTGGGAATCATCACTTTTTTCAAATATGTTGTAGGCAATTTTTAAATCTTTAAGTACTATATTAATACACAAGGGGTAAAACATACAATGACAGATCAAAGATTTACAGAATTGCTTGGCAAACAACTGGCTGGAGAACTTTCACCTGAAGAATCGACTGAATTTAAATCGCTGCTGGCTGCTAATGCAGGTTACCAGCAGGAATATCAATCTTTAAGCACCTATTTTTCGAAAAAAGAAGCACCAGGCCAAAATATTGATGAAGTTTTTGAACGCATTACTACCAGGATTAGCCCTATTGAAGAAACTGAGGCACAACCCTTAAAAACCCAAGCAAATTACAGCATCTGGTTAAAAATTGCTGCTGTAATCGTATTAGCCACATGTGGATTTTTAATTTACAAAACATTTTTAACCACAAGTCAACCCGCAAATGAGTTGGTTTGGAAGCTGGCCAGTACGCCAGCAAAATCGGTTAAAAAACTAACGCTGGCCGATGGTACCACCGTAACGCTTAATGCAGTTTCCGGATTAAAATATCCCGCAAATTTTACAGGCAATACCCGCGAGGTTTATTTAAGTGGAGAAGCCTTTTTTGATGTAAAAAAAGATGCAGCGCACCCATTCATTATCCATACAGATAAGATACAGGTAAAGGTTTTAGGAACCGCTTTCGATGTGAAAGCCTACAAAAACGATGCTTTTACCGAAACAACCCTAATTAGAGGCCGTGTAGAAATTCAGCTAAAAAATAACACCAACCAGAAATTCATTTTGCAGCCTAAAGATAAATTTGTGCTGGATAACCAGAAAAATGAGGGGAGTATGCAACGACTCACTTACTACGCAGGCGAAGATCCCAATACAATTATCGAAACCTCCTGGACAAATAACAGACTCACTTTCAAAAACAGTGATTTCGGATCTATTTCCAAACAATTTGAAAGATGGTATGGCATTACAATCGCTTTCGAGAGCGAAAAGTTGAAAGATTTGAAATTTACCGGTCAGTTTACCCAGGAAAATATTACCGAGGTGTTAAATGCACTCCAAATGATTGAACATTTTAATTATAAAATAAAAGATCAAACTGTTTACATTTACCGCTAATGTTGTTAAACCAGTGGTGACAGGTTACTATGAGGCTGATTTCGAAATTATTTTTTTTATTATGCCTGTTCTTTTGCCTCAATAGTTATGCGCAAACCCGCATTAGCCTTAATGTAAAAGCGGTAAGTTTCGAAAGTATAATCGATTCTATTCAGCATCAAACCAAATACCGTTTTGTCTTCAGCGAATCGAAAATTCCGCAGCGCCTCATTACCCTAAAAGTACACGATGCCGAGGTTACCCATGTTTTAACTCAGCTATTAAAAAATACCGGCTATACCTATGCCGTATTACCCGATCAGCTGATTGTAATCAGGCAGCTCGAGAGCCGACCTGCTCTGGTCGATACTGCAACGAACCTCAAAGAGGTGGTCATAACCGCCCTCGGCATTAAAAAAGATAACCGCAAAATTGGCTATGCCGTAACTGTAGTACCCGGCGAAAGCCTCACCCAGGCGCGTGAATCTAACTTTATACTTTCGCTGCAAGGGCTTGTTGCCGGTTTAAGCATTAACAGCACTAACGGCGGCCCTTCTTCTTCGGCACGGATTTTACTGAGAGGAGCAGCCAGTATGAGTGCTGCTTCGCCCCTGTTTGTTATTAATGGTTTGCCCATCGATAACAGCATTCGTGGTAGTGCCAATGAGTACGGCGGTGCCGATTACGGCGACGGGATCAGCAACATTAACCCTGATGATATAGAAACAGTTACGATCCTGAAAGGTTCGGCAGCATCTGCATTATATGGTGCCAGGGCAGCAAACGGAGTAATCCTGATTACCTTAAAAAGCGGAAAGGAAAATGCCAATTCATCCTTTGAATACAATTCCAATCTTGCTTTCGATAGCCCTGTAAATAACACTGATTTTCAGTATGTGTATGGGCAAGGTGCACAAAACAAACGTCCGGCCGATTTTTATGGTGCTACCTCTACAGGCATTTCGAGCTGGGGCGAAAAGATGGATGGCAGGCTTTCACCACAGGTAGATGGCTCATCCAAACCTTACCTTCCTGCTAAAAACAACATCACCAATTTTTACCGCATTGCACCTGCCTTTACCAATACCCTTTCATGGGTTGGCGGCACTAAACGAAGTATTTACCGTGTTTCGGCTTCTAACCTCGACCACAGCTCAATTTTAAAAAACGGCCACCTGAACCGTAAAACCTTTAATATCTATGGTTCTTTCGATCTGTCGAAAAAGCTTACGGTAAGTTTTAACAGCAATTATATTTACGAAAACAATAAAAATAAGAGCTACCTCAGCGACGGGCCTTTAAACGCCAATTATGGTATTGCTGCACTGGCCACGAGTTTAGACGAATCGCTGCTGGCACCTGGCTACGATGAGTCTACAGGCAACGAAAGTCGCTGGAATGCCGATGAATATAAAACCAATCCCTATTTTCTGCTTAACCGCCAAGCTGATTACGCCAAACGCAACCGCTCCATTTCGTCGGGTTCGGTAAAGTACCGTTTTAATAACTGGCTGGCTGCACAAGGCCGGTTGGGTTATGATGTAAGCAGTGATCAGCTGCTCAGTATTTTACCAACCGGAACCGCTTTTTCGGTAAATCGCCAGGGCGGCATCAACAAACTCGATACTTTACATACCTCAGAATTTAATACTGACCTCTTACTTACGGCCAACCGCAGTATCAGCGAAAGCTTAGATTTAGATGTTTCGCTTGGGGCGAATTACCGCGAAAGAAACGGCTCTACGGATAAGATTGTGGGATCGCAGTTTATTATCCCATATTTGTACACACCCGAAAATCTGATCACCAAAAACAGTACACATAGCATTTCGAAAATTGTAACTGAATCAGCATACTTTACTGCCGACCTGGCCTACAAACAATTGCTAAACTTCTCTTTAACGGGCCGTTACGACGTTTACTCCACCCTTCCCACAAACAACCGGGGAATATTTGTTCCAGGTATTTCGGGCAGTTTTATCTTTTCAGACTTGCTTTCCATCAAAGGATTAAGTTTTGGTAAACTTCGCCTGGATTATGCCCGAACCAGTGGCGAGCCCACTACCCCATACACCACGCAAATTTACTACGCCTCGAACGATAATATTAATGGTGTGCCATTAGGCGATTTCGCTAAGGACTTGCCCAATTACAATTTAAAGCCCTTTACCCTGGATGAATATGAAGCAGGACTAAACCTGAAGTTTTTTGAAAGCAGGCTTACCTTCGATTTAACCTACTACCACCGGGTAACCAATAACGAAATTATCAATGCCAAACAATCGGTTACTACTGGTTTTACTTCAGCTTACGTTAACTTGGGCAAAACACGCAACAGCGGAATAGAAACGGCTATTACCTATACACCTATCCTTCAAAAAGATAAGAAGTGGGATATCGATTTTAACTTTACCTACGTTAAAAACACTTTGTTATCAATAGATGGCAATAGCAATTATACCTTAACAGGTGCTTACCGCCCTTTAAACGCTAATACGGCCCTGGTGGTTGGCAAGCCGATTACACAAATCATGGCCTATGATTATAAGAGAGATGCATCAGGTAATATTATTGTCGGCACAGATGGCATTCCCAAACGCGGCGATTTTGTTCCCATGGGTACCACTATCCCACCCTTTTATGGCGGGCTCAATAATCGTTTTACCTTCAAACAGTTTCAGCTCTCTTTCCTGATCGATTTTAGGTTTGGCAACAAGATTTTATCGGCGACAGAAAATTACTCGTATGTAAACGGCCTCAACAAAGCCACACTGCCCGGTCGCGAAACGGGTATAGTGGCCGATGGTGTTTACGAAAATGGCACCAAAAACAACACTAATGTTCCTGCTTACAGTTACTATCCCGAACTGGCCAGTAACATATCGGCCTTATCAGTATTGAATGGTAGTTTCATCAAATTCAGGCAGGCTACGCTGGGTTATGTTTTTAGCCCTAGTGCGCTGCTCAAAACCCCGTTTAAGAGCATTTCTATTGATTTAGTGGGCCGAAACCTGTTTACCTTGCTCAAATACACTAAAAATATCGATCCGGAGTCTGAATTTTCGCCTATACTGGCCTATGCGGGCATTGAAGGTGCTTCGTTACCTGCTACGCGTACATTCGGAATCAATTTTAACTTTAAATTTAAATAACAGATGAAAAATAACCTGATTTATATCGCATTTATCATCTGCTTCTGTTTTATAGGATGTTCGAAAGCACAGCTCGATGAAATTAACACCGATACCACAAAAATTCCAGAGAAAGACTATGATCCGAACGAACTGCTTTCTACTGCACAATTAAAATATGCCAATATTGGCTATTATCAGCTGGTTTACCAAAGTACCATGATGCAACTGCTGGCTTCGACCTATTTCTACTACAACAACGGAGACAAATACATTAACGTTGCCAATTTTACAGATTACCAGGGCCGTATTTTCGAAGAAGGTTATTTGCAACTCTCCGTAGTGCGCGAAATGCAACGTTTAGCGAGCCTTAAAAACCAGGAAACCAATAGCAACCTCATTAACATTGGCGATATTATGGCCATCCTGATTTTGCAGCGCATAACCGATACTTACGGCGATGTACCCTATTTTGATGCTGCTAAAGCCATGCAGGGCATTAAATATCCGCGTTACGATAAGCAGGAAGACATTTACGATGCCATGCTAACCGATCTGGAAAAAGCCATTCAAAATCTCGATCCGCAGAAACCAAAACCTACCGCCGATCTTTTTTATAAAGGTGATATCCTGAAATGGAAAAAACTGGGTTATGCTATTTTGCTGCGCATGGCCATGCGTTTAACCAAGGTTAATCCCGAAAAGGCTAAGATGTGGGCCGAAAAATGTGCTGGCAATACTTTCACCGATATTAGTGATAATGCCATTATTGTTACCGACGCGTCGTCTTTTAACAGTCAAAACGGAACTTCGCTGGCTTTAAGAACTTTTTCTGATTACCGGGAAGTGCGTTGGAGCAAAACGCTGATCGATCAGCTCCGCAAAACCAACGATCCCCGTTTAGGTGTTATTGGCGAGGTGCCCCAGCCCGGACTGGCCAATAATGCCGATCAGAAATTATCGGGCAATAGTGATCCTGCGGTTCAGTTGGGTCTGCCCAATGGCCTCGACCTGCAGGAAGGACCAACAGATGTGCGCAACTCTATCGGTTACCCGGGTGGTACGGGTACAGGAGCTGATTTTGCCCCACTGGGAAAATACTCCAGACCCAAAACAGCATTGTACCTTAAGCTGGGTGGTCCGATTTTTATCATGACCTATGCCGAAACAGAGCTTTTACTGGCCGAAGCCAAAGCAAGGGGCTGGAACATACCTGGTACGGCCACAACGCATTATGCAAATGGGGTGACAGCGGCACTACAATCGCTGGCACAGCTAGATCCTACTGGAAAAATACCACAGGGTACAATTGAAAGTTACGTTTCGCAAAATCCTTTGGATGAAAGCAATATGCAAAACAGCCTGAATGGCATTAACACTCAATATTGGCTGGCTACCGGCACCAATTTTAACTTTATCGAATCGTGGTTAAACTGGAAACGAAGTGGTTATCCAGTCCTTACACCAGTAAATTATCCAGGTAATACCACCAATGCAACCATTCCGCGGCGCATGATTTACCTCTCGACAGAGATTTTAAACAACACCAGCAACTATAAAGAAGCAGTGAGCCGTTTAAACGGAGGCGACATTTTAACCGCAAGGGTATGGTGGGATAAATAAATTTAACATTTGGGATATTAAACCATAAGGTTGTTCTGTAGTCAGACTTATTGTATTAACAGATTACCTATGGATTACATGTTAAATTGGAGCAAGCAGAAACAGGAAAATATAGCGGAGGATAGCGAAGATAAGCAGGAAAACAGTGAGTTTAAACCGATGATTATTTTTATCCTGGTGATTTCTGCTTTACTGATTGCGGGGCTTTTGTTGCGGTAAACGCCCCTGGCTTAACCCCATAAGAGAAGAAAATATAGCCTTATATATTATATCAATTCTTTCGGCGGCATACCAATGTCAACTCAAATAATATGATCGTCATTTCGACTGTAGCCAATCGGCTTTTTCCGATGGCGAAATGGAGAAATCTATCTTACAGATTTCTCGACTGCGTTGCACTCCGCTCGAAATGACGATCCCATTAGAGCTCTCAGGCATGTCGGAACACCTAATTATAATCGCTAGCTAAACGCCCAGGCTTCCGACTCCGGACATCTGACCTCCGACTTTTTCAACCACCTCAGACAGCTAAGCACACCTAAGCAACGAGCGATAAATTAAGCACCCAAACTTCCGTCTACGGACGTCGGTCCTCCGACTTTTTCCGTACCTTTCGTCCATGCCTGCTGTACCGCATTTTCCAATCCTGGATATCAATGAATTTTCGCCTGACCAAAACCTCGGGAGTGATTTGCTGTACCATTATATTGAAGGTGAAAGGCATATCGAAAAGCCCCATAAACATGATTTTTTTCTGTTTATGCTTTTTGAACAAGGGAGCGGAAACCATAGCATTGATTTTGTAGATCACCCGGTTGAGCAATACCAGTTGCACCTGCTTTTTCCGGAGCAGATACACAAATGGGATTTGGGGCCCGATACGGTTGCCCATCAGATTATGATTAACCGGCAAATGTTTGAAACGCTGGCCAGCTCGCTACGGTTTTCGTTAATGCTGTACCAAAATTATCCGGTAATTAAGCTAAGTAAGACATCATTTGAGCAGATTTTACACGAAATGATACAGGTAAAGGTCGAAATGGAAGGTTCAAACCGTTTAGCTGAGATACTTACCGCCAGGCTCAGGCTTATTGCTTTAATGATTAGTCGCGAGGCAGAAACCATTTTTAACAAGCAAACCGTTTACCAAAGCAAGCCTGTTTTGTTTAAATACCTGGGGCTGATAGATAAGCATTATAAAAGCGAAAAACTTGTTTCTTATTACGCCGACCAGCTGAACATTTCTGCCAACTATCTCAATATCCTTTGCCAAAAGCATTTTCATGTTTCTGCTACTGCATTAATACACGAAAGGCTAATTCTCGAAACCAAACGGATATTACTCACTACCGAAAAACCCATCAAGGCTTTAGCTTTTGAGCTGGGCTTTTATGATTTAGCTTATTTCTCTAAATTTTTCAAAAAACATACTCGGAGTACGCCAAAGCAGTTTAGGGAACAATAGAAAGGTAAACCCAATCACACCTTATCAATTACCAACAACCAATAAACAATTTTCAGACGGTTTTGTGAATATGTAAAATTTAGACTATGGGTGTGACCAATGAACGAATGGCTAATGAACCAATCATGAATTACACCTTACAACCTCACCAAATACACAACAAACAATCTTCAAAAGCATACACTTTTAATAAATGATACAATTTTTAAGATAAATATTACGCTAATAAAAATCAGCGGTGTGTTATGTTTGTATTTCAGATTTTAACCACTATGATTCCACAATCCATCACCCGAAAAAACTTTATTAAAAGCTCTTCTATTTTATTGGCAAGCAGCTGCTTGCTTGCTACCGGAGAAGCCGATGCTGCTGAAAATTCGCTTAGCAAACCTGCGGGTAAAAACTATACTTTAAAAAATGTAAGGCTCGAAACTGGTTTTGAATATGACGGCGAAGATGTGATTCATACCAAAACCGAATTGTTTACTATTGAGATTGAAGACGGTAAAATAAAAAATATTACACCCAACCAACCCAATGCAAAGGCTATAGATGCCAAAGGCTGGTTAATGCTACCTGCATTTAAGGATATGCACATCCACCTCGATAAAACTTATTATGGTTTAGCGTGGCAGGCTCACCTGAAGAAAAACAGAAGTGTAAAAGATATGATTGCCTTTGAGCAGCAGATCATCCCGGATTTGTTAAAAACCTCAGTTACGCGTACCGAAAAGCTGATCGAACTCCTGCAATCATACGGAACAGGTTATGCACGTTCGCACGTAAATATTGAGCCTACATCCAAGCTCGACTCTTTAAAGCACCTGCAAACGGCTCTTGAACATAAAAAAGATTCGTTTGAGACTGAGTTAGTTGCTTTTCCGCAACATGGGCTTTACTATACACAATCGACCGAACTGATGAAAGAAGCGGCCAAAATGGATATCGATTTTATTGGCGGTCTCGATCCTACCAGTATTGATGGCGGCATAGAAAAACACATGGATTTTGTGATCCAGCTGGCACTCGATCATGGTAAAGGAATTGATATCCACTTGCACGAATCGGGCGAACCAGGTATTAAAACCATCGAATACCTGATTGCCAAGGTAATGGAAAACCCGGTATTGAAAGGTAAAACCTTCGTAAGTCATGCTTTTGCTTTACGTTACCTGGATAAAGCCAAAACAGAAGAAATTGCCGAAAAACTAGGCGCAGCTAAAATGGGAATTGCTTCGACCATCCCAATGACAGGCACTCCGATGCCGATTCCAACGCTGTATAAATATGGTGTAGATGTTGTGGCGGGGAATGATTGTATTGTAGACCATTGGAGCACTTTTGGCACAGGCAGCATTTTACAAAAAGCAAATGTTGCAGCTCAGGTTTATGGTTACCGTACTGAATTTGATCTTTCGCGAATTTTAAAACTGGCTACAGGTAATATTTTGCCATTAAGCGATAAAGGTGAAAGGCAATGGCCAAAAGCAGGCGATAAAGCCAATGTAGTACTGGTAGATGCCAGTTGCTCTGCTGAAGCGGTATCAAGGGTTTCGCCTGTTAAATCGCTGATTCAGGGAGGGAAAGTGGTATTTTAGAGAAGGTCAGTTGGCAATAAACAGTTGGCAGTTAGCAATAACCAATTCACAAGTACCAATAATCAATGACTAATACTCAATAACCAATTAACAATGACCAATGAACTAATGACCAATGAACCAATGAACTAATGACCAATGACCGATAATCAATGATTAAACTAAATTTAGAGTTGGGCGTTGTGTATCAGTTAACCAGTTTAAACAATTAACCGATTAAACTAGTTAACAGTTGGCAGTTTGTAGTTAGCAATAACCAATTTACAATTACCAATAATCAAATTGCAATAACCAAATGGGTGCATATAAATAGATTGCCACGCTGGCAAAAAAGCCAGTTCGCAATGACGATGGAGGTACAAGTGTAGTGGCTTGAATGGTTTAAAGTAATAGTTGTTCGCGAGAGATTTTGATCAGCTCGAGGGCGTTTTTTACGCCGAACTTCTGCATCAGGTTTCTGCGGTGGGTTTCGATGGTTAAAGGACTTACAAAGAGTAAATCGGCCATCGCTACTGTGGTTTTACCTTCTTCAATTAGTTTTAAAATCTGTTTTTCGCGTTTGGTAATTTTGGGTCGCGTACCCAGTTCGTTAACTGATGGCTTCAGCATAATGGCTTTTACTTCTTTGCTAAAAGCCATTTCGCCTTTTAAACAATCTTTTATACCGTTAATAATCTCATCAATCGGCGCATTTTTAAGCAGATAACCAGAGGCTCCGTTTTGCAACATTTGCATCATCAGCATCCTTTCCGTATGGTTACTTAAAGCCAGCACATCACATTGTGGTAAAAGCGACTTTATTTTTAAACAGAGGTCTACCCCATTTACATCAGGTAGCGAAATATCCAGAATAACAATATCGGCCTGGTTTTGCGCTAAAAAGGCCAATCCCGCCAGGCCAGAAGCAAAAGTGCCAATTACTTCAAAATCTTCTTCCCTTGCCAACAGGCTCTCCAATCCGGCTGATACTAATGGGTGGTCATCTATAATTATAATTCTGGTCTTTCTTACAGTATCAAACATCAAGCTCTATATTAATGGTAGTGCCCTCGTTTATGGTCGATGCAATATCGAAGCGCCCATTAAAATACTCGACACGCTTTCTGATATTAGCCAATCCGAGGCCATTTTTGAGGTTACTGCTTTCCACATCAAAACCTTTGCCATTATCTTCGGCTGTGATGTAAAAACGATGTTGGTTTTCGCTGCATTGCAATAAAATTTCGGTTGCTCCGGCATGTTTTAAGATATTGGCTAGGATTTCCTGAACAATGCGGTAAATACTTATCTGTTGCGACAGGCCAATCTCTTTACTGATATTAATGGCCTGAAAATCAACTTCCAGATCGCGATCCATTACGCTTTCGCAAAGCTCTTTCAAAGCAGCTTCCAAACCATAATTTAGCAGTGTTTGCGGCATCATATTGCGTGCAATATTCCTCAGCTCGTTTACTGACCCATCTAACTGGCTGATAATGCGTTGTAATTCAAAATCCTGTGTTTCCATATTTTTATTATACTTTGCCCAGCTTAATAAATTAATTTTTACACCTGCCAGCATTCCGCCTAATCCATCATGCAAATCGCGGGCTACCCGGTTGCGCTCATTTTCTTCGGCATCCAGCATGGCACGGGTAACTTCTATCTGTTGTTTTTGTGCCAGCTCGGTAGCCTGCTGTTTCAGGTTTATTTCGCGTTGCAAGGCCAGTTTTTTATAACTCCGGTAGTAAAAGAAAATGAAACCTGTAAGCACCAGTAACAAAACAATAGCCGCCGTAAGCAACCAGTTGGCTAAACGCTGGTTTTTTAAGGTGAGCAGATTTTGTTTCTTTTCAGCACTTAAACCGGCAATTTTCTTCTGATTTTCGGCCGCATGGTATTTAATTTCGAGCGTATTGATATCGCTTTTCAGTTTACTTTCATTAATACTATCACTTAGTGCCTTACTTTTTTTAAGCCAGTTATAAGCCTCCTTCATATTACCAGTTGCCTGGTAAAAAGCAGATAGCTTATTGAACGTAATCAGCCGGTTATCGGCCAGCGCATGAATTTCTTTTTGTCCGACCAGATGCAGTAATAAGCGCTCTGCCTCTGCATATTTATGTTGGGCGAATAACACGTCGTAGCGGTTAAAGGCCAGAGACTGTAAAGTATATTGATCTTCGATTTTAGTAGCCAGTTCAGTACCCTTTTCAATATTAGTCAGCGCAGCATCGTATTGTTTGATGGCAATGAGGTGCCAGCTCAAAACTTCGTGATATTTAAGCCAGAAAATTTCCATGTTGGAATGCGAAACCACACGAGCTGATTTGTTCAGCACAGCTTTGGCCAGATCGAGGTACCTTTTTGTTTGTGCAACATTATCCAGGTGGTAATAACTTTCGGCAGTGGTGAGGTAAGCGTTTACGAGTAAGTAAAGCTGGCCTGGTGGCGTGTGCTGAAAATATTTAATACCTGCTTCCGAATACTTTGCAGCCTTATCGTACTGCTCCAGGTTCATAAAAATGGTAGAGATAGAGATATATTCGGTACCGAGCTGTATATTATCTCCTCCTTTCTCAGAGAGCGGAAGCACCCGTTTAACCAGTATTTCAAGCGTAGCTTTTAAATCGTCTTTGTGCTGCTGTAATAAGGCGTAGTTATGCCACAGCATGGCGCGTTGCTTATAAGCGCGTTTGGTAGTAAAAACAGCGAATTCTTTATCGGCTTTTAAATAGTTGCTTTCGGCTTTGGCAGGGTCTTTCGCAGCATAGTAATCGGCCAGCAGGTAATAATAACGCCCCCTTAAGTAACGATAAGGCTGCCCGTATTTAATCCCTTTATTCAGGTAAGATAGCGTTTTGATCGAATCGCGGTCAACCCAATAATCCGAAAGTGTAAAGTAAATTTCGGCCCGCACACTATCCGATTGGGTTTTAACCGCAAGCTGGTTCAGGCTATCGAGGTATTTTTTATCCTGTGCCGGTAATTGCGCAGCTAAATGGAGGCTGAAAAGCAGAAAAGCAATCAGCCAGCTTATTTTTCTCATGCGCATAAAATTGCAGCCTTTAAATGGCAAACTAAAATTTCGTTAAAAAATACAGGAATACCAGTAGAAAAAAATACTGTTTTATGTCGATTGATGTGTTTTTGCCTATTGCCTTACTTTGTATCGATAAGTATAATTACTGTAAACATTACCATTTGATTAACAATTAAAAACAAAAACCCATGAAAATCCAGAGAAAAATAACACAGTTTGCATTGGCCATGATAGCTGTAACCGTGCTATTCTCATGTAAAAAGAAAAGTGATGATCCGGCAGCAAATGGCGGTAAAAAGGCAAAAATTACCATTACCCTATCAAGTGATTTTAAAAAAGCAGAAGGCGATTATTTTGATGTAGATGTTGCCGCTGGTCGCTCAGATGGTTCATCAATTGACTGGTTGGTAAACGGAGTAACCAAAAAAGGCACCGTAATTACCGTAGGTACCGATGATTTTAACGGCGGTAAAACCATTGTATTAGAATCGGCCAGTAATTTGTTTGCCGGTAGTGTTCAGTTTGGTGGTTTCGAATTCGGTGCAACTCCTTTTACAGTTGATTATAAAATCGAAGTAGATGGTAAAGTAATCGATCAGGGAACAGAAAAAATTGTAAAAGACAGAAGCCCTGTTTATACCAAATCATACCAGCTTTAATATTTAAGCGCTTTCATATGAACCGGTTCATTAAAATGGACCGGTTTTTTTATGCCTTTTACACCAAATTTATTTTGCTAATTGTTCCAGCCGGTTAAGGATAGCCAATTTATTTCTTAAAGCCTATCCTTTCGTTTGCCTAATAATTCACATAACTTTCCTCAAAAGTTCCATCGGCAAAAAGATCAATCAGGCCATAACCCGGTGCAGTTTCCCGTCTGTTTCCCTTCCACCAGGCACCCGATACGGCTCCATTACACAAATAGGTAACTCCATTGTAAATTACTTTATCGCGCATGTGCAGGTGACCACTTAAACAAAGCTTTACATTGGGATGCTGATAAAAAAGATTAATGATTTTGGCGGTATCGGTATGCATATCTCCGCCAAGCATGGTCCACTTATTTACAATATCATCTTCTATCATCAGTAAAGCCGTAAGTATGGGGATATGCGACATCACCAACACGGGTGTTTCTTTCGGCGTAGCCTTCAGTTCTTCACTCAGCCAGTTAAACTGCTCCTCGCCCAATTTGCCAATGTACCAGGTATTGTCGATATCCAGATGGGTGCTATCTAACACAATAAACTTCCAGCCCGCTTTTAAAAAACTATAATAAGGTTTGGCCAGTTGAAGCTTATCCATTGCGTATTTCTTACCGTAAAAGGCATCACCTTTGCTGTTTTCATTCCACCAGATATCATGGTTACCCAGGCAATATTGTGTTTGGATATTCGATTCGTTCATCACGGTATCCATAAACAATCTCCACTGGTCGTTTATTGTACTGATATTCTCTTTATTCATGTCGAATACCATATCTCCCCCATTTAAAACCAGGTTTACTTTTGGCGATTGTTGCTGGAGGTGGTGCAGGCATTTGCTAAACTTTTGTGGCGCACCAAAATCATTCTTTAAATGAATATCGGTTATATGTGCTACACGTAAAACTGGTTTCTGCTCCGCTACCGTTACTGCAGTACTTATTGATGGTAATAGTAAAAGTCCTCCTATATTTCTTAATGCTGTTCTTCTTTGCATGTATGTTGTTTTTGAATGCTGCAAATTTAAGTTCCGAATGTGTATTGAATGTTAATTCGAGATCGGTTTAGGCTAAAATAGCCACGGAAGCACAGAAAAACATTATTTTGTGTGCCTGGTGCCTTTGTGGTAAAAAACTATATAGAACCACCAAGACACAAAAGCACAAAGAAATTCCACGCTTCCGTGAGCTCCGTGCATCCCCCGCCTGAACGGCTGGGCAAGCGTGGCAACCTATAAAAAAATAGCCACGGAGACTCAGAAAGCACGGAAAAACAATAATTGGTGTGCTTCGTGCCGTTTTTAACGCAAAAAAGCGTTGCAGCTTTACTTGCAACGCTTTTCTAAATAAAACTATAGTTCTATTTCAGCTGATAAGCCTTAATAATCTTATCAAAAATGGTATTGTTTGGATATACGCCCATAAAAGCTTTAGCGCCCGGGCCATAAGCAAATACAGGCACCATAATATTGGTATGATCATCGGTACTGAAATTACCCCTCACCATTCCTTTTTGGTAGGAAGCATCGAGCAACGACAACCCACCTGTTTCATGATCGGCAGTAACAATAACCAATGTTTCTCCATTCTGGTCGGCAAATTTAAGCGCCTCGCCTACTAAACGGTCAAAATCCTGTTGTTCGGTTACGGCAAACGGCAAATCGTTGGCATGACCGCCATGATCAATTTGTGCCCCTTCAGCCATAATAAAGAAACCTTTTGGGTTAGCAGCAAGCAGTTGAATGGTTTTCTGCAGTGAAGTTTGCAGCATGTTGCCTCTACCATCTAGCACTTTTCGGGTAGCCGAATCGGCCAAAAGTACCAGTTGTTTACCAGTTTTAGCAGTTGCAAATTCATCCAGTGTAGAACGGTAGCTGTATCCTTTTTGCGCCAGCTTATCCATTAACCCGGCATCGGTATTGGCAATAAAACTTCTGCGGTTAGATCCTACTAAAATATCTACATGGCTGTTTTGCAAATCGGCAGCAATCTCCTTGCTCATGGTTCTTTCTATTTGCTGTGCGTAAAAAGCAGCAGGTGTGGCATCGGTAATGTCGCCGCTGCTAATAATACCGCTTTTTATCCCAAACCTTGCCAAAGTATCCGGAATACGGGTTAGTTTACGCCCCTGGGCATCTAAACTGATGTAACGGTTATTGGTTTTATGACCGGTGGCCATCGCCGTAGCGCCCGCAGCAGAATCGGTAAAATCAGAATTCGCGGCTTCGGTACGTGAAAAACCAATATGTTTCAGGTTAACCAAATTGGATAGGCCAAAGTTAGCACTAAGCCCTGCCTGAATCTGCGCCAGCCCCATACCATCGCCAATTAAAAGGATTACATTTTTGGCCTTTTTGGATGCACCATCGCTTTTGTAGTTAGGCTGATAAGGGACATAAGCCTTAGGACTGGTGTATTCCAGTTTAGGACGGTTCTGGTAAAAAGATTTTAAAGCATCAGGATGATCGGTTCCAATCCAGTCAACCCCCATACGTTCAAGTTCTTTCCAGGTATTCGGACTATCTTTGGTATTCCAGAAGCGGAAAGGTTTACCCATTTGATGCACCTTAGCCACTACAGCAGTAAGTTTTTGCAAATCTGGTGGTGTTGGCGTGCCTTTACCATTCCAAACGGTGTAATGCGCCAGATCTTGGCTAATCATCGCTATGCGCGCCAGTTGAGCAGTATTATACGTTTTATCCGGCCGGCCATCGAAAGAAATGATTTCAGCATAATCACTAAAATGATCGGCAGCTGGTACATCACCACTAATTACCAGTTTAATGGCATCGGGGTTTTGTTGCCAATCGAACAGGTTACCGTAAGCTTTAACAATTTCGATCAGTTTACTAAGGGCATGCTCGTGGTCTTCTTTAATGTCGATTACGAGCTGAAGCCGTTTTTTTGCATCGGGATAAGGGTGATTACCATTTTCTTTGTACAATGCCGCCAGCGGATCGAGATACAATTTCTGCAAGGTACGCCCGGGTTTAATTTCCGAGCGCTCGTGTGCAACAAATAATTCGCCATCGCGATAAAAAATATCAGCCTCAATTGAGCCCATACCCGCATAATATGCAGTTAGCAAGGGGATTTGCTGTTTATAATCGTTGTGGCTGTGTGCCTGGTTAGCGGTTAGTTTTTGCTGCGCATAAAGCGGCTGAATGCTTAAACCAACCATGCCCAGCAGGCACACTAAACTAAGTCTTTTTACCATCCTGCGTTTTGTTTAATCGTTCCCGCACTGTTATCAATCTCTCTTTGCGGAACTGCCCATACATCATGCACCTGTGGATTGAAACTTCTGGCTGGCCAGATTACAGTTCCATCAAAATCGTGCAAAGGTTTGGCGTAAGTAGCCTGTGCATCGCCCCAACGTACCAAATCACGGTGACGGTCTGCCCATTCTCCGGCCAACTCATTACGTCTTTCGCGTTTCAAATCATCAATCGTCATACCCGATTTGGTAGCAAGTCCTGCCCTTAGCCTGATTTTATTCAGTTCGGTATCACCCGCACCTGCACCGCTTAAATTAATTGCGGCTTCGGCTTTAATTAAGAGTACTTCTGCATAACGCATTAAAGGTACGTTTAAATCGGTTGTTCCGTTATCACCATTCGGGTTAACGTGCGTAGGGATTGGATTGGCATAAGAGAAAGGCTCCATGTATTTTTTAAACTGGTAGTTTGACGTTGCCCCTGCATCTTTGGTAAAGCTACGTTCGCTGCCAAAAAACATAAACTTATCGCCCGGTTTTAAAATGGTAGCCTCGCGACGCTGATCGCCTGCTTCGTACGAATCGTAAAGCTCTTTGGTAGGCAGATAATACCCCCAGCCATTGTAAATACCCCAGGCTTTATTGGTTAACATTACACCAGGCAATTTACTGCCCCAACCGGTACCACCACCACTTGGTGTACAAACTACCGACCAGATATATTCTTTAGACCAGTTATTTGAGGCTTTAAATACATCAGCAAAGCCGGTCATAATTAAATCATGCTGACCTGAAGTAATAACCATATCGGCATATTTTGCGGCATTGGCATAATCTTTTTTATACAAATATACCTTCGATAAATAAGCCCATGCAGCAGTTTTATGTGCCTTACCGTAATCGGTTGCTTTCATATCTTTAAAATACGGCAGGTTATCGGCAGCTTTTAACAGGAGCCCGATAATGTAATCGTAATTTTCGTTTACATTTTTGGCGCGTGGTACGGCAACAGCCGGATCAGCATCAGGTGTTACAATTGGTACACCAGCTTTATCGTTACCGTAGTTTGCTGCCAGCTGGAAATAAACCAAACCAGCATTAAAATAAGCATCGCCGACAATCTGTTTTTTAAGCGTTTCATCCATGTTAATCCCAGGCACATTGGTAATGATATCGTTAGCCCTTTTAATAATGGCATAACGCATACTCCACTGCGATTCGGTATAGCCACCGCCTATATAACTCCGGTTAAAGTTTTTGATGTTATCGGCCTCAGGCTTGTTACGGCCGGTTACCATGTCATCGCTGGCATTGATAAACCAGAACATACCACGGCCATAATAATCTTCTTCGTTATATTTTTCGAACATGCCGGCTTCTGCTTTAATAGCATCTTCTTTGGTTTTCCAGAAGTTTTGCGCCGATGGTGAACCCTCAGGTACGATATCGAGCTGTTTGGTGCACGAGGCAAAAAGGGTTGCAGCAACTACTGCCAGGTATTTTATATTCGTTTTCATTTTTTTGTGTGAGATTAAAGATTAACACTTAAACCAAGGATAAAGCTTCTGGCTTGCGGGTAACGGCCTACATCTAAACCATTGTTGTCCATCCCGATTTCAGGGTCAAAACCTGAATAGTTGGTAATGGTAAACAGGTTATTGGCAGTTGCATATACCCTGATAGCACCTGTCCTGAGTTTACTGGTTAATTGTTTTGGCAAGCTATAACCCAGGGTTACGTTACGGATACGCAGGTACGAGCCATCTTCGATATAAAAATCAGAGGCATTAAAGTTACCATTGCTATCGCTGGTCGAGATAATTGGTACTTTGCCACCCGGGTTTTCTGGCGACCATGCATCTAAAATACCTACCAGTTTATTGTACGATGGTCCGCTGGCACTATAAGTAGTTCTTTTTACGGCGTTGAAAAGCTTATTGCCCTGAACACCTTGCGCAAAAATGTTAAAGTCGAAGTTTTTGTAGCTGGCGTTAAAGCTTAATCCATAAGAAAAATCAGGATAAGCACTACCTGCAAAATAACGGTCTTTACTATCAATTGAGCCATTACCATCTAAATCTGCAAATTTGAAATCACCAGCTTTTGCATTGGGCTGTATTTTTTGTCCGCTGGCGTTTTTATAGTTATCCGCCTCGGCCTGCGACTGGAAAATCCCTTCGGTTTTTAATACATAGTAGCTGTAAAGCGGTTGACCAACATTGATTGAAAGTGGTGCAAGCTCGTTACGGAAATTGGTACCTACTGCAATATTCTGCAATCCATCACCCAGGTTAATTACTTTGTTGTTTATTTTAGTAAGTGTTGCATTAACAGAATAGGTAAAAGCTGCATTTTTATCGCTGTTATAAGTTAAGCCTAATTCTATCCCTTTATCTCTAACTTTACCGGCATTAATGGTTTGCGTACCTAAACCCGCTGTACCCGGAAGTGTGCGGGTTAAAATCATCTTATCAATATCTTTAATAAAATAATCAGCTACTAAACTCAACCTGTTTAATACGGTAACATCCAACCCGAAGTTAGTTTGTTTACTTTCTGCCCATGTTAAGCCAGGGTTAGCCAATATGGTAGATACATAACCTGTTTGTAAGGTTGGCGTTTGTCCGAAATAACTTTGAGTTGCAGCCAGTAAAGGATTAACAGCCGATTGCGGAAGACTACCCAGATTACCTAATATGCCATAGCTACCCCTTAATTTCAATTCGTTTAACCACCCTGTATTTTTAAGAAAATCTTCTTTAGTGATTAACCATCCTGCCGAAGCAGAAACATAATTGCGGGTCCTGTTATCTTTTGATAATAAGGATACTCCATCACGGCGACCGATTAACGACAACAGGTATTTTTCGTCATAGTTATAGTTGGCCCTTAAAAACAGTGATGACACTGCATTGGCATTATAATAACTTGATGAAGGCTGGATGACAGTTGCGTTAGCCAGATAGCGGTACTGTGGCGATTCATCATCAAAACCTGCGCCCGAAGTACTCAATCCGCTATTCTTTGTTTTTTGGAAAGTATATCCACCGGTAGCATCTAAGCTGTGCTTACCGAAAGTTTCTTTATAACTCAATACCTGCTCGGTAAGAAAATCGGTCGATTGATCGCTGCTTTGCTGCAGGCTATTGCTCAAAACCGGTTTACCTACTTCAGGTCTTTTAGGCGTAAAACTCTTATAGCTGGCATCTCTTTTGGTAATGCTCAGGTTTGAACGGAAAGTTAAACCTTTGGCCAGTTTAAGGGTAGCATAAGGATTTACCACCAATACATTAACCGGGTTATTTACATCAATACGCTGTAATTCGGCAACAGGGTTAATGATATCGCCGTAATCGCCTGCATACTGACCGCCAGGTAAACCTGCAAAACTACCATCGGCATTGTAAGGCGTACCATTGGTTGGATAATAAATAGCTGATAAAAGCGCACCGGTATAATCGCTGCTGGTATTGGCACCATTACCATTGGTACTGCTGTATGATAGGTTCTCGCCCACTTTTAACCAGGATGCCAGCTCATGCTCAGAATTGATTCTAAAGTTGTAACGCTGGGTTTTGGTGTTTAACACAATACCTTCTGCGTTGCGGTAATTGAAACTCAGGTAAAAGTTCGATTTTTCATTTCCACCATTTATGGCTGCGTTATAATCCTGTAACAAGCCATCTCTAAACACTTCATCCATCCAGTTGGTACGCGTAACCTGTCCGTCAGGGTATTTACTGGCATCAAAAGCCGGTAATATAGTTGTACCACCATTTTTAGCTGCTGTTGCGGCTACCTGTGCGCGTTGCTCGGCATTTAAAGGTTCTAATTTTCTCCAGGCACTTTGCTGACCTAATTTGGCATCAAAGCTGATCTGCATTTTACCGCTCTTTCCTTTTTTTGTGGTGATTAAAACCACACCACCCGATGCGCGTGCGCCATAAATGGCAGCTGCTGCATCTTTTAATACTGAAATCGACTCGATATCATTCGGGTTAAGTTGTGGGGTACCTAGAAAGATAGATCCGTCAATTACATACAATACACTCTCCCCGTTAAGTCCGCCAGATCCTCGGATATTAATACGCGGCGTAGACGTTGGATCGCCCCCTTCGTTGGTTACAATTACGCCCGGCGATTTACCTGCAAGCACATCGCCAACACTGTTTACCGAACGTGACGATAACTTATCTAACGACACCACACTCACGGCACCGGTTAAAGTTTCTTTCTTTTGCGTACCGTAACCTACCACCACTACCTCACCAAGGTTTGATCGTTCTTCAATTAACGTAACATTAATTACCGGGTTTTCGCCTACGGTTACTTCTTTAGTGCGGTAACCAATCATAGAGAAAGAAAGCACGGTTTGCGCACTGGCTTCGATCCTGAAAGCACCATTGGCATCGGTAATGGTACCGCTTTGTGTACCTACAACTTTTACCGAAACACCCGGAAGTGTAAGCCCGGTCGAATCTTTTACCACACCGGTAATGATGCGATCGGGTTTATTAAAAGTAGTATTATTGAGGATAACGTAATCGCCCTTTTCTACTACGCTCAGGCCTAACTTATCTAAAAGTGAACGTACAGGTTCCATTTTAAATTCGCCGCTAACTAAGGTATTTCTTTCCTGAAGCAGATCGGGATTGTACACGAAACTTAAACCCGATGCGGCTTCTATTTCTTTTACAATTTCGTTAAGCCTGCGGCCTTTACTAATTTTTAGGGTTACACTACTTTTTTCGAGGCGTTGGGCCATGCCCGCCGATGCCAGCAGTGAACTGCAGAAGATGCAGATGATTGAAAATGTTAAGCATGAATATTTCATGATCCGAATAAGGGGTGATGTCCTCTTGGCTGAGGTTGTTTCCATTTGTTTGATTGATTGTATTGTTTAAAATGTGTTTTAAATTATTTCTGGCCTGAACATGGTTGCAAACCAGCATGCTGTTGGTTTTATGTATTCATTATGGATATATTTTAAATGTTTTATGGTTTTTAGCGGCACTGAACCGGATGTGGTGCAGACTGCACAGGATATCGAGGATTTCTTCGGGCCGTTGTTTGCTCGTAAAGCTGGCGCGACATTTCAACTTTTCGATAGTTTTATCGGCCAACACAATTTTAATACCGTAGATATAACCGATTTTACGTGCAACCTCAGCCAGCGTTTCGCCATCAAAGCTGATTTTGACATATTCTTCATGTTTGGCTTCGTGAATCGCCGTACTCCCATTGCTTTTATTGTATTCGAGTTGCTGCCCCTTTACCAACGTACCCAGCAACTGCTGTTGTTTACTAATGGCTACCTTACCCGTTGCCACCGTAATTTTCACCTTCGGATGATTGGCATAGGCACTTACTCTGAATGAAGTACCCAGTACCTTAACATCAAGACCAGATTTAACCTGTACGGTAAATGGCCGGTTCTCTTCGTGTGCTACCGAGAAAAAAGCTTCACCCTCTATCAGCGAAATTTTACGACTATTGCTGGCAAATTGTTTGGGATAAACCACCTTTGCCGAAGGACCTAATGTAATTTCAGAGCCATCGCTCAATAAGATTGTTTTTTGCTCGCCGGCTTTGGTGGTCATTACTACCAATGCCTGAATTGGAGGTGTATGGTTTAATTTCCAGATCCCAAAACCAATAGAAATTACTACGGCCAGCAATGCCGCTACACGCCACCACATTGTCCGGGTAAATAATTTACGGGTTTTGGTTTCGCTGTTCATAGCTGCCCTGAGGTTAAGCAGCATTTCTTCGCCAATGGCGGCTTTACGGTCAACAGGTAAACTGAGTTCTTCCTTTTGCAAAAGGTTGTACCATTCTTCTACCTGCCTGGCCTCTGCCGGATCAGCGTTTCCGTCTAAATATTTTTGCAGCAATTGCTTTGCCTGTTCTTCTGTCATTTGATTAGATGTCAATCCAAATGCAAAAGGGTACTAACCAAAGATGTTATGAGTAGGTTAAGTTTTGGTTAAGGATAGTAATCGGTTAACTGTTGAAACTGGTTAATCGGTTAATTGTAGCGTATCGAGTAAAAAGATTTGCTTTGGGATCGAACAGTTAACCAGTTTATACAATTTAAACAATTAACCCAATTAAGAAATACTGCCCAGTTAACCAGTTTAAACGATTTAAACAGTTAACCAAAGAGAAAGGCTAGAAACAAAATATAAGAAAGGTTTTTCCTTAAGATTTTCATCGCAGCCGTAATCTGGTTTTTTACGGTTTGAACGGATACATCGAGCTCGCTGGCGATTTCTTTAATGGTTTTATCTTCTTTGCGACTCATGGCAATAACCAGTCGCATGCGGTCGGGTAGCTGGGCCAGCGCCTGCTCCACTTCCCTGTCGGCATCTTGCCTGATGAGTTCCGAATCTGCTGCAGCGGTATGCTTTCCTTCCATTAAAAGTGCGAATTCTGTCTGGTGCCCGTCGCGCATGGCTACCGACCTGAAATGGTTAATCACGCGGTACTTTACTGCACCATGCAGATAAGCCCCCAATTCGCCCTGTATTTCGATGGTTTTACGGTTTTGCCAAAGGGTGATAAAAATCTCCTGAACAATATCCTGTGCGATGTCTTCATCGCCAACCCTTTTAAATGCAGCATCGAAAACCGATTCCCAATGGGCATGGTAAATCTGCTCCATGGCCTGGCGGTTATCTTCTTTCAGCGATAAGAACAGTGTATTACTCAAGGGTGCAGGTTTTACCCGGCAAAACTACCAGCCCTATATTCACTTAATATTAATAAATCTTAAACACTGCGGTTTGGTTAGTTATAGTGGTTCGTGCAGACATGCATTAAGATTGCCAGTCAAGCTGGCAATGACGGTTAGTGCTAAATAGATCGCAAAAGATGTGCTTCGTAACAGGTCGTCACCCTGAACTTCCGCCCGGCGGGTCGGACGGGTGTTTCAGCGTCTCTTATTCCCCTGTCATACTAAATAATACGCCTTTATCAAATGAGATGCTGAAACAAATTCGGTAGCTATCGGATCGGACGATCATCTTTTCTGTGCATCCCTGCCTGAACGGCTGGGCAGGTGTGGCAAAACGTATAAATCAGCCACGGAGGCTCAGAAAACACGGAAAAATGAACTTTGCTGTAAAAATTAATCACTAAGACTCCAGGAAACATTAAACCTTCCGTGGGCTCCGTGCATCCGTGGCTAAAACATATAGAGTCAGTCACAGAAGGCAAAAAAAACTTTGTGCAATTTGTGTTTTTGTGGTAAAACAAACTATTAAAATAATGATACCAACCTATAACTCATCCTATTTTGATGATAGCAGCATTATTCCAAATTTTGCCTCATCAAATTCAAAACAACATCAAAATGGAATACAGAAAATTAGGAAATACAGATTTAGCCCTATCAGCTATCGCTTACGGCGCATTTGCCATAGGTGGCACCATGTGGGGTGGTAACGAGAAAAAAGACTCTATTGAAGCCATTCATGCTGCAATTGATCAGGGCATTACCACTTTAGATACCGCCCCTTTTTACGGTTATGGCCTCAGCGAAGAACTAATTGGTGAAGCACTAAAAGGAAAAGACCGCAGCAAAGTGCAGGTTTTAACCAAATTCGGACTGGTTTGGGATGGCAGCAACAACGGAAAAGGTGAGCATTTTTTTGATATGCAGGAAGATGGCAAAACCATTCCCATCTATAAATTCTCATCCAAAGCCAATATCATTAAAGAAGTAGAAGAATCGCTTACACGCCTGAATACCGATTACATTGATCTTTTACAACAACATTGGCCTGATGCCACTACCCCGATCGACGAAACCATGGAAGCCATGGAGGCGCTGATTAAAGCAGGAAAAATCCGTGCAGCAGGTTTATCAAATGCAGCTGTTGAGTTAATGAAAGATGCCGGCAAAACATTTACTCCGGCTTCGAACCAGGTTTATTATAGCATGTTACACCGCGATATTGAGCAGGAATTGGTGCCTTATGCTATCGAAAACAAAATCGGTTTGCTGGCTTATAGCCCGATGGAACGTGGGCTTTTATCAGGAAAGTATTTCGAAAATAACCAGTTAAAAGCCGATGATCATAGAAACGGGTATTTCAGTCAGTTCGACCTTAAAAAAGTAGAAAGCTTTTTGACCGGTATCCGCCCCATTGCTGAATCGAAAAATGCCACTTTAGCACAACTGGTATTGCGCTGGACTACCTTACAAAAAGGCATTACCACCGTACTTGCAGGTGCCAGAAATGCAGAACAAGCTATAGCCAATGCACAGGCCATGCAGTTTGATCTTACAACTGAAGAGCTTGCATTTATTGCAACTGAGCTGAATAAGTTTTAATGCTGGTTACTATATAAAACAATCGTCATTGCGAGGAGGAACGACGAAGCAATCTTACAACGAACGCTAGTTGAAATGGAATTGCTGCTTTTACCTACCTAAAGTAGTAAGATTGCTTCGAACCTCGCAATGACGATCGCGAAGGTGCTGTCATTACGGGATGACAAGTTACAGGCTTATGAGTAAAGAACAGCCTTATTTTACTTTGATTTGTTGCCACCTATGGTGGGAAGCTTTCAAAGTAACTATGATTTGTTGCCACCCATGGTGGGGAGCTTTCAAAGTAACAATGATTCCTTGCCACCCATGGTGGTGAACTTTCAAAGTAACAATGATTCCCTGCCACCTATGGTGGGAAGCTTTCATTGAATTTTACTACGCATAAAAATGCCCCCGCAAAGTATTTAACTTTTTGGGGGCATTGTATTTAAGATTTGGCTCTTTGTTTTTTTATGATTTGGCTTTTGCCTTATCAATCATCATACTCAGCTCATCAACAGCGGCTTCATTGCTGCCATCAAAACCGGTTAATTTAAACCTGATGTTACCGGCAGCATCAATTACAAATTTGGCCGGGATACCGTTTACCTTATAACTGCTTACCACTTTGTTTACCTTGGTTTCGACATCTTTAACATCCATCAATACTTCGAATGAGTATTTCATGCCTTTAATGTAATCGGCAGCATCTTTAACCGGATCGGCTACTTTTTCCCAGGTATGGATGAAAAGGAATTTCACGTTTTCATCGTCTTTGAATTTGTTTACCGCCATTTGCATTGCAGGGAAAGAGGCCTTGCACGGACCGCACCAGGTTGCCCAGAAATCGAGGATTACAATTTTACCTTTATAATCGGCCAGTGAAACCTGTTTACCATTTAAGTCGGTTAAAGTAAAAGCCGGAGCTTGTTCATTCACCATATCTTTGGTCAATTGTTTACCCAGGTTTTCCAGATATGCTTTTCTGATGGCAGCTGCATACGCATCGAAACCACTTTCACTACCTTTTACTTTTACATAAAGCTTTTTGAAATCGGCAGCCATTTCCGGTGAAGCCTTACCTGCTTTAACCACTTCTTCCAGTTTATCGTAAGCTTCCTGGTTTCTGTTTAATCCCATTAAAATTTGCGCATAACGATAATTTAAGCTGGGACTTAGACTGGTTGATTTTTTATAGGCAAGTTCCGAATACTTCAATGCCTCGGCATATTTTTTCCTTTCGAATAAAATATTGGCATAGGTGCTGGTTAAGCCCGGGTAGCCTGAGGCTGAAAATTTGGCCCAGTTCTCATTGCCTTTTTTGCCATCCGTATACGAAAAGGCATTATCCATCCCTTTTTTGGCATAAATTTCAGCATTGGCTAAATCGCCGTTTTTGTAAAAGGCATTGGTAATACCCGAATAAGCATTGCCTTTCCAGAAATCAACTTCAAGCATATTGGCATATTCGTTGGCTTTGGCTACATTTTTTTCGGCGGCAAATTTACCGGCAATCATGGCCCTTTGATAATCGTAAGCCAGGCGATCGTCTACCTTGGTATTCTCATACATGGTTGGCGGAAACTTTTTAACCCAGGCTTTGTAAGCAGCTTCGGCTTCGGCAGCAGTTTTAAGCTGATAAAAATCTTTCGAAGCAGCATTTCTCGCCTGTGTACCCAAAGGGAAACGTGTAGCAATATCGCCGTAAATGGCTTCCGATTTTTTAGCATCGCCTATGCGATAATAATAATTGGCCGCTGTTATGACTTCCTTTTCGGTTTTAGCATCCGATAAATTGGCTAATTTGGCTCTTAACAAAGTTTTATCGGCCGAATCTTTAGAAGCTACCAGTTTATCCAAATATTTAACCAGGGTATCGGCTGGTTTAGTGTTTTGTGCCTGTGCTGCATTTATGGCAACTACCGATAACAGTACTGAGCAGGCAGTTTTTAATAATTTCATAAGGTTTTATATTTTAATTTTTTTTAAAAGCTAGAGATTTTCTTCTCGCAATGAGAACACGTCATTGCGAGAAGGCCTTTTCGGCCGACGAAGCAATCTTTATAGCAAGGATCGCTAGCAGTAAAGATTGCTTCGTCGTTCCTCCTCGCAATGACGTATTAATTATACCCAGGATTTTGAGTTAGTTTATTATTCAGCAAAATCTGATCAGCACCAATTGGCAGCAATTGCGCAGTGGTTTTCCAGGTTGGTTTTAAGGCCCCTAAAACGGCATCGGCAGTTCCGGTACGTTTTAAATCGAACCAGCGGTTGGCATACTCACCAAAAAGTTCGAGTTTGCGTTCTTTGGCAATAGCTGTTAACAAGGCGCTTTGCGTTGCGGCAGTCGTATTGCCCAAACCTGCACGGGTACGGATCACGTTGATATCATCCTGCGCACCGCCAATGTTCGATTGCTGTGCCCTGGCTTCTGCCCTGATCAGGTATTGTTCGCCTAAACGCAATAACACGGTATATTCGTTACCTAAGGTAGCCGCCGTTGCCGATTGTACCTTGTACTTATTAATCCGGTAGTATTTAACGGCATTAAAAGTGGTCGAATCAACCCACGAAGTTTTACGGTTATCGTTCAGTTCGAAATCTTTGGTAAAGTTGTTATACAATACATAAGTTGGTGGCGCTACGTTAGCAGCAGAACTGGTTGTGCGGTAAGTGCTAAAAGCCGATGCACCAAATAATGTTGACAATTGCAAAATGGTTTCGCTGCTGGTATTGATAAAAGCATTTGACAAAGTAGCCATACTATAAGTGCCTGAGCCGATTACTTTGGTGGCTTCGGCTTCGGCATTTGCATACTCTTTGTTGTACAGGTAAACCTTAGCCAGCAATGCTATGGCCGCCCATTTGTTTACCCTAACCTTTAATGCTGCACTACTACCCACATAAGTAGCTGGTAACAGGTTTTGTGCATCTTTTAAATCGCTAAACACCTGCGCATAAACCTCTGCAACTGTTGCCCTTGGTTTAAAAGCATTATCCAGTTCGGTTACTTCAGAAGTAATGGGCACACCACCATAAAAATTTACCAGGTTAAAATACATTAGCGCCCTGAAAAATTTAGCTTCGCCACTTAACTGGTTTTTTACGGGGGTAGTCATTCCGGTAGAACGACCAATACCATCCAGAATCAGGTTGCAATAGCGGATGGTTTGATAAGCATAGCCCCATACATTATTTGTAGCAACAGCATTGGTTGGTACCACTACATTTTGCGAGAACTGGATTAAATCGGCATTTGATTCCGTATTCTGCAACTCATCGGCCAGTAAACCACCCAATCGGGTACTAAAACGTAAATGATCAAGTGTTGAATAATAAGAGTATAGCGATAAGGTAGCGCTGGTAGCCGAATTATCGGTATTAAAAGCATCTTCTTTGGCGATAAGGTTATTGGCCAGATCGGCTTCAACAAACTTTTTGCACGATGACATTGCCATTAAAACCAAGCCCAATGCCATTATTTTTTTGAAAAATATAGAGTTAATTTTCATGATTTCCTTGATTAAAATGAACAGTTTAAACCGAATACAATGGTACGCACCTGCGGAAAAGCAATGTATTGCCCTGTACCCAAACCAGGTCCTGTGCCCGGTAAAGTAGTTTCAGGATCGTAAGTATATTTCTGTTTTGCCCAGGTATACAGGTTTTGGCCTTGTACATAAACACTCAGGTTAGACAGTTTTAATTTACTGGCCATTGCTTTAGGGAAAGTATAGTTCAGACTTACCGTTTTCAATTTTAAGTAAGATGCATCACCCCAGTTGATATCTGACGAAGTTAAGTTTCCGTAAGATGGGTCATTAACCGTAGAAGCAGCCGGAAAAAGCGCTACATCGCCCACAGCACCCCAACGATCTAATAAAGCCGTACTCATGTTGGTATAGTTAAAACCAGCCGGACTAGAACTTAAAGTAGAATTTAATACGCCGTAACGGTGATTGTACTGGAACATAAAATCGAGTGCAAAACCTTTATAACTCAAGCTGTTGTTCATACCGGCAAAGTAAGGGTGACCGTAATAGCCCACGTACCTATCGCCCGCAAAACTAATGCTGCCATCGCCGTTTAAATCCTGGTAAGTTGGCAAGCCTGTAGCCGGGTTAACTCCGGTGTATTTATAAAACTTCCGGATATCTGTTGGCTGACCGATAATGTAAGAACTGGCATAAAAAGTATTCTCCAGGTTATCAAAAGCCAGTAATTTATTGCGGCTAATGGTTAAATTCAGGTTGGTATTCCATTTGAAATCGCCGGCAATTACGTTAATGGTATTCAATTCAAATTCAAAACCTTTGGTTTGTACCGTAGCATTTAAATTGGCGGTATAACCCGTTGAACCTGTTTGCGATGGAATGGTAATGAAGTTTAACAGGTTAGAAACGCGGTTGCGGTAATAATCTGCTTTTAGCAAAATCCTGTCGTTTAAGAAACCCAATTCTACAGCAATATCCAGTTTCTTGTTGGTTTCCCACTTTAAATCGGGGTTTTGAATATTAGAAGGAATGTAGGTACTGGTACCATCGTAGTTGTAACTTGATCCAGCTGACGAATAAAGGGATAGATATCCATAATTCGGGATCTGATCGTTACCGGTAATACCATAACTCGCCCTTAATTTACCAAAGCTTAAAAAGCTCAGGTCTTTCATAAAATCTTCCTGGCTAAAAATCCACGAAGCGCCTACGGCACCAAAATCTCCAAATTTGTTGTTACCACCAAAACGTGATGAACCATCTCTTCTGTATGTTCCATCAACAATATATTTACCTTTCCAGTTATAGTTCAACCGGCTGAAAAAGGCTGTATAACTATAAGTGGCATCGGCATTGTAACTGGTAACCACAGCCGAAGCACCTGCCAACGAGTTAATCAGGTTTTCGTTATTATAGCCTGTACCGGTTAAAAAGATTCCGGTTGCTTTGGTACGCTGAAAAGTGGTACCGATTAAAGCTTCCAGGCTACCTTCACCAATTTTTGTGGTATACACTGCCTGCGGCTCAATAATGTAATTGTTGTTATCGTTATCGGTATACCTTAAAGAGCTTACCTGTGCAGTGGCCGGATTTTGCGAACTGGCCGGATTAATTTGCTGCTGCTTTAAACGGGTTGAAGTATAACCCAAATTGGCTTTAACCACCAAACCATCGATAATGCGATACGAAAGGTTTACATTACTGAACAAGTTAGTAGTTTGTGCATTGGTTGTTTTCGGGTTGTAAGAAAGTGGGCTCGTAGCTGTCCAGTTTACGCTACCGTTGGCATTGTACAAAGGATAGTTTGGTGCCAGGTTGTAAATGGTACTCAAATCAGTAGATGGCAACAGGTTCTTCATGTAGGTATAGTTTACCGAACCATCGATATTAAAACGGCCATCGCTGCTTTTATGACCAGCGTTTAATCTGCTCGAAAAGGTAGTAGAGCCAAAATCGCCTTCGAAAACGGTACTTTGCTTGCGGTAAGTTGAAGAAAACAGGAAAGAATTTTGCGCATTACCTCCCGAAACTGATCCGGTAGCATTAGTGGTATGGCCTGTATGGCCGATAAAATATTTCTGCCAATCGGTATAGGCATTTTGATCCCATACGGTTAAATCCAGGGCATTAGCTGCTGTTGGGGTAACACCGGAGCGTGCAAAGGCAGCCCTGCGGGTAGCCAGATATTCCTGCGTATTCATCATCGGAATATAATTGGCCACATTGGTTACCCCTGAGTTTACGTTGAAATTAAAAGCTGTTTTACCTTTGCTGCCTTTTTTGGTGGTAATTAATACCACACCATTCGATCCGCGCGAACCATAAATGGCCGTTGCATCGGCATCTTTCAGGATATCGATCCGCTCAATATCTTCAGGTGCAATGATACTAAAAGGACTTACGCCACCGTTTGCAGCGCTCACGCCGTTTGCATTCAGGTTGTCGGTAGCGGGCTGGGCACCATTAAACAAAGTAAAAGGCACACCATCAATAATGTATAATGGAATATAACCGGCACCAGATACGCCGGTATATGCACCGCGGATGTTCATCCGGGCACCCGCACCTGGCAAGCCGTTATCTTGCGTAACCTGTACACCGGCAATGCGGCCCTGTAAAGCCAGCAAAGGGTTTTCTACCGTTTGTTTGCCAATTTCTTCGGCAGTGATCGAACTCACAGCACCGGTATTGTTGCGTTTGGTGGTGCTGCCATAACCAATAATCTGCACCTGATCTAATGATGAAGCCGAAGGGCTTAATTTAATATCGAGCAAACTGGCTACACCGCTCTGTAACAGGCCTCGTGTTATTTTCAGTTCTTTGGTTTCGTAACCGATGTAAGAAATAACCAAGACATCATTTTCTTCCAGATCGAGCACAAAAGAGCCGGTAGATCCGCTTACGGCATACTTTTTACTGCCTTTAACGGTAATGGTTGCACCAACAAGCGGCGTATTGTTTTCGTCTACAATCCGCCCGTTAAAACGTGAGGAGGTAAAAACCGAAGCTATTTTATCGATAAATGAGCGTTCCTGCTTCTTTATCAATACCGTATTTTGCTCAATGTTATAGGTTAACTGCTGGTCTTTTAACAGGTACTCGATTACCTCTTTGAGTGGCGTATTTTTAAAGTTTACGCTCACCTTTGCTGCATCGTTCAGCGTGCTGGTGGCGTACAATACCCTGTAGTTGGTTTGCTTTTCTATTTCTTTAAAAACCTGATCTACGGTTATGTTTTTAGCCGCATAGGTAAGTTTTTGAGAGAAACTACTGGCACTAACATGCATGAGTAAAGTCGTCATGATGATGATGGTGAGTTTCATAATTAACAGGATTTTTTTAGGAAGGCACGCCAAATGCCTTCCTTGATAAAAAGGATAAATATTCATACTTTCGTTTGTTTGGGTTAATGCGTAAATGGACCTCAGAATTCGTTTTTAAAGGGTTAACTCAGATCATGGCCATGGTTGTGCTTCCAACACTTCCATGGTTTTTTCTTCTAAACCTATCGTGCTATTTAACGCTGTTCCGGTAGTGGTTTCTTCATTTTTTTCTGGTTTTTAGTTGATATTGATTTAAATTAAAACAGCGTGGTTAAGGCTGCTGGTGGTATTACTTTACGGTTACTACCTTACCGTTGATATAAAATTTAATATTTCCTGTTTCTTCGAGCATTTTAAGCACTTCAGAAATGTTGTCAAAACGCGATACCGAGCCCGAAAAAGAGGGCATTAGCTCATAACGCACATCCATTACAAACTGTACTCCATACCACCGCGATAGTTTCTGCATGATGCTGGGTAAACTTTCGTTTTTAAACCTGAACTCACCGTTTTTCCAATCGATAGCGAATGCCGGGTCTACTGCATTTACCTGAATGGTATTGCCATACAACACCGATTGCTCGCCCGGGGCAATTACTTTTTCGCCGCCAGCTCCTTTTATTTTTACCGAGCCTTCTAAAAGTGTTGTTTTGGTGCCAATATTATTATCATAGCTATCAATATTGAAATGGGTACCCAAAACTTCTACCTCCTGCTTCTTGCTTTTAACAATAAACGGATGGTTTTTATCTTTACTCACTTCAAAATAGGCTTCCCCATCCAGTTCTACCGATCTGTTTTTGCCGTTAAAATGACTAGGAAAACTGAATTTCGTTTCTGCATTCAACCACACCAGGGTACCATCGGGCAGGTTTACCTGGTATTGCCCACCTGAGGGGGTTGTGATGGTATTATTTTTTCCTTCTTCTTTTGCAACTCCGTTATCAATAACCGAAAAAACCAGCAAGCCATTTGCCGCCTTTTTAACGTTCAGTCCGTTTGTAGTAGCCAGTTCTCCGGTTTTACTGCCCGATAAATCGATCCTGCGGCCATCGGCAAGTGTTAAAATGGCACGGTTACCCCCTGGTGCTACATCGTTGGCATAACGTTCGGTACGGTCTTCAGTCCTGTTCTTTATCGCAAACAAGCCACCTATTACACACAAGGCCAGCACTGCAGCCGAAGCGGCAATAATCCACAGGCGCCGGGTAATAGTTTTAGGCTTTGCAACCCTTTCACCAGGCTCTTGCTTCTTTAATCTCTCTGCATCAATCCGGGCTTTCAATTTTTCGCCAAAAGCTGCTTTCTGTGCTTCATCTGCGGTCCAGGTGTTTTCCAATAGCTGCTGCTCTACAAAAGAATCAACCAGATGCACTTCTTTAGCCGAAGCCGTTCCATCTAAATAATGCTGTATTAATTGTTTTGCCTGTTCGGTTTTCATAGGTTTTTGAAGCGCATTGAGCGTGCCTTACAAATAGATATTCCGAAAAAGCAGTTTTGGTGGTAGATTTATTTTAAAAAAAATAAAAAAAAATTTTTCATCACTTTAAAAGGTGTAAAAATATGGCCATCATAGTAGCCGAAAGCTTGCCGTTTAAAGAATCGGCGATTATTTTGAGTGCATTGCTTACCTGTTTTTTAACTGTTCCTTCAGCAATATTTAATTTTTCGGCTATTTCGCGGTACGACAACTGTTCATCACGACTCAACAGATAAACTTCGCGCATTTTTTTCGGCAATTTGGCAATCCCCAGATCAATATTTTCCTGTAATTCTTTTAAAGAGATGCTTTCTTCAATGTTCAGGCTATTATCAACCGCTTGTTCGGTTATTTTATCTAAAAAATCGCCGGTATGGATATTTCTTTCAATATACCGTAAGCACAAATTGCGGGTACTGCGGATAAGATAAGCCCCTAAAGTACTTTTAACCGTTAAGGTTGTCCTTCTGTTCCAGAGCGATACAAAAATCTCCTGCACAATATCGGCAGCTTCCTCTTCTGATTTGGTTAACCTCACGGCATAAGATGCCATTTTTTCCCAATAGCGGTTGTAAATTTCCGTAAATGCCTGCTCCTCTTCCTGGTTTATCAGCAAGATCAGTTCAAGATCCGGTACATGGCTTAGGGATAGCATAGTTTGTAGAAACGAATATAGAAGAAAATATAAAATAATCTGCTGTAAAGATGCAATAACGTAGTTATAACGTTTACAACCTGGCCGACTACTATCTACTAAAGCTCAGGTACTCTTTTTTTAATCTCATTTTAAGATGGTATCCTTATTTTTGCCTTATGCAAAAAATTGGCATAGCTGAAGATGACCCGAAAATAGCCTCACTTTTACAAGCCGCGCTCGAAGAAAGCGGCTACGAGGTACTTACCGTAAATAATGGTAACGAGGCCCGTAACCTGTTTTTGCCGGGCGAATTCAATCTGTTTATTTTCGATATCATGATGCCGGGATTAAACGGTCTTCAGCTCTGTAAATACATTCGCGAGCAAGGCGATAATACCCCCATTTTAATGCTTACCGCTATGGGTACTGTCGAAGACCGGGTAAACGGCCTCGATACCGGTGCCGACGATTATCTGGTTAAGCCCTTTCACCTGAAAGAGCTTTTAGCCAGGGTTGCGGCACTGTTAAGGCGCCAGGGAACCAATACAGCAAAAGTAACCGAGCAGCTTTGCTTTGAAGACCTCTGCCTGGATACGCGTAGCAAAAGTGTAACCCGTGCAGGGCAACCAATAACACTAAGTGCTAAAGAATTTACCCTGCTCGAGCTGTTCCTAAATAATCCCAACCGGCTTTTATCACGTCAATACATTGCCGAAAAGGTTTGGGATATTCATTTTGAAACCGGTACCAATGTTATCGATGTGTACATTAATTTTCTCCGCAATAAAATTGAAAAAGGTTTTGAGCGCAAGCTAATCCACACCAAAATTAACATGGGCTACATCCTTAAATAATGAAAATAAAAGACCGCATTGCACTTTATTTTACACTCATCAGCACTTCGATGCTGCTGGCTGTGCTCTGCGTAATTTATTTCACCTTTATGCGGTTTTTAAAAGCCGATTTTTTTGAGCGCCTTACCGACCGCACAATGGTTACCGCCAAACTGTACCTCGAGGCCGATGAAATTAGCCGTGATGCGCTGAGCAAAGTTCGCCATCAATACTTGCAAAAACTCAACAGCGAAGTCATCAGGATTTATGACGGTAAAGACAGGGCTACTTTTATTGGCGATTCGGCACAATACTGGGCCAAACAAACCATAGAAAAGGTACGGCAACTCAAACGCCTGCAGTATACCGATGGCGAGCGCCAGGTGGTAGGCATTTATTACCGCGATAACCAGGGTAATTTTGTAATCCTGGCTTCAGCCAGGGATCAGGGCTCGCAAAACCGATTGGCCAAACTGCTCAAAATCATGATTGTTGTTTTCATTTTGATCTCGGTTATCCTCTTGTTACTGAGCAGGTGGATTGCTGAAAAAATGCTCAAACCCTTAAACAGCTTTATGCAGGAAGTGCAGCAAATTGGTTCGGGTAATATGGAAGCACGTGTGGCCACCACCGATAATAAAGACGAAATTAATCTGATTGCCCAAAGTTTTAACCACCTGATGGAAGAGCTTGAACATGCTTTTATCCTCCAAAAAACCTTTGTGGCAAATGCTTCGCATGAACTGAGAACCCCCATTACCCGGATGATGATGCGCGCCGAACTGGCGCTCTCCAAAGAAAGAACGACAGCAGATTATCAGCAAGCGCTTGCTGAAACGGTAGCGGATTCAGAAAAAATGGATCATATCATTAGTGGTTTGCTGGCTTTAGCCAAAATGGACCTCGAACTGATCAATTCGCAGCTTTCGCCTATTGCACTGGATGTTTTGCTCGATAAAATCAGCCAAGACTGGCAAAACCAGAAACAGCTTAGCCTAAGTATACAAAAAAAACTGGTCCACCAAATACAACCTGTGGTACTGGCCAATGCTGTCTTACTGCAAATTGCATTGGACAACATCATTGCCAATGCCTTTAAATTTTCGCAGGAACAGCAGGTTAAAGCTCTACTTACCGGTAGCGACGATACTTTACAGATTTACATTAGCGATAAAGGTCCTGGTATTCCACTTGCACAACAGGCAGAAATTTTTAAACCATTTTACAGCAGGGCAAAATATATGGGTCTCGAAGGCGAAGGCATGGGGCTTTATATGGCGCAAAAAATTATCGGTCTCTTTAAAGGATCTATTGAAATTGATCAGCAAACTGATCAGGGCTGTACATTTATCCTCACCCTACCTCGAATTAATCCCGTTTTAATTTCGATTTAATTCCGCTTTAATCCGGCAAAAATAGCTTTGCCGCATGAGCAGAATTTACTTGTTATTCCTTTCCTTTTGGCTGTATGCCATGCCCGTTACTTTCGCCCAAACCGATACGCTTAAACTAGACCTTAAGCAGGCAGAGCAGCGCTTTTTAAGCCAAAATTACGATTTAATTGCAGCCAATTATGAGATAGATCGTGCCCATGCCGATGTAATTACCGCACGCCTTTTTGATAACCCGGAACTGGAGTACGAAAACCTGTTTTATAACCACGAAACCAAAAAATTCTTACAAACCTCTTATCAATACGGGCAATATGCAGCCTCCTTATCACAACTTGTAAAACTTGCCGGTAAACGCAATAAAAACATTAAACTGGCACAAACAGGCACTAAACTATCAGAATTGGCCTATTTTGATTTGCTCCGCAGCCTCAAATTCGAATTGCAAAGCACCTTTTATCAAAGTTATTACGCTGCCTTATCCGTTGCCTTGTACGAGCAACAAATCCAATCGACCGGACAACTTTTAAACGCATACGAAATCCAGTTGAAAATGGGTAATGTGGCCGCTAAAGATGTAATCCGCATCAAATCTTTACTGATTGGACTGAAAGCGGAATTAGCTGCGCTTTTAAATGAGCTCGAAGACAATAACAAAGACCTCAAACTGCTTTGCGGCATTCCCGCTGCTACGCCACTTAACCTGATTTTACCAGGCGATGCAATAAAAACACCCGGCCCTGAACAGCTACCTTACAACCAGTTGCTCGATTCGGCAAGGGTAAACCGGAGCGATTTAAAACTGGCTAAAACCAATCTCGAATACAATGAGCTCAACCTTAAACTGCAAAAGGCAATGGCCGTACCTGATGTAGAAATTTCACTCAGCTACGATCTCAAAGGGAATTACCCTGAAAAATATACTGGTTTAGGCCTCAAAATCCCCATTCCACTTTTCAACCGCAACCAGGGCGAAATTAAAAAAGCCAAAGTAGGAATCGACGATGCAACCGCCAAACTCCAAAAACAGGAGCTTCAACTCGAAAATGAAGTATTTAATGCCTACCGTACCGCATTGCGCAACGAAAAACTCTATCAGGAGATTGATCCAACGTTTAGCGGTGATTTTAATACCCTCATTACCGGGCTGATTAAAAACTTTAAAGCACGGAATATTAGCTTAATCGAATTTCTGGATCTCTATGATGCTTATAAAACCAATACGCTCCAGCTCAATAAAGTACAATTAGAACGGATGAACTCCAGGGCTGAACTGAACTACGTAACCGGCAGTAACATTTTTAAATAACGTACCGATATGATGAATAAAAACTTTATAAAAGTGATCATTTTTCCGCTTTTAGGTTTAAGTATGGCTTGCAGCGAACATAAAACCGAAGCCCCGAAAGAGAAATTTACCATTACCGATTCTTTGCTTAAACGCCTGCTGATTGATACCGTACAACAAGCTAATGGCAAAACCGACCTCATTTTTTCAGCAAAGATCAGCGCCAATGAAGAACGCCGCTCGGAGCTTTTCCCGATGGTAAGCGGCACCGTAAACCAGGTAAATGTAAGGCTGGGCGACCGGGTAAGCAGCGGACAATTACTAGCCAGGGTAAACAGTGCAGAAATGGCTGGTTTTGATAAAGAAGCTGTATCGGCCGATGCCGAGTTGCGCAGTGCAAACCGCACTTTAAAACAAGCCGAACAACTTTATGCCAGTGGTTTATCATCAGCAAAAGAGCTCGAAGATGCTAAAAACGAGTTTCAGATTAAACAAGCAGAACTAAAAAGGGCCAATGCCGTACTTAGATTAAACGGTGGCAATAAAAATGGTTCCTACGCCATCAAATCACCCATAAATGGCTTTGTAATCGAAAAAAACGTAACCGAAAACATGCAGCTCCGCGGCGACAACGATAAAAGTTTATTCACCATTGCCGACCTTTCGAGCGTTTGGGCCATGATTAATATTTACGAATCAGATATTTCGCGCATACAGGCAGGCAATTTGGTTAGCCTCTCCACCCTGGCCTATCCTGAGCAGGTTTTTACCGGTAAGATCGAGAAAATATACAACCTGGTAGATCAGGATAGCAAGGTGATGAATGCCCGGGTAGTTATCGCCAATCCCGACTTTTTGTTAAAGCCTGGGATGTTGGGTACTGTTAAAGTTTCGGCCAGCTCAGTGGTAGATCTTCCCGTGGTTAATTCGCGGGGCGTTATTTTCGACGAAAACAAAAATTATGTGCTTTTGCTGGATGCAGCGAACAAAGTGCATATCCGTGAAATTGAAATCGGCCATAAAACTGCCGATAAAACCTACATCAAAAAAGGCATTAGTGCCGGCGACCGTGTAATTGCCTCAAAACAAGTCTTTCTGTTCGAAAGCCTTAAGGCACAATAAGATTTTCATCCTTTAGCTTTTCCCTAAATGAATAAACTCATTAAAAATATCATCGGCTTTGCCTTAAAAAACAAATACTTCGTTTTTTTTGCCACTTTTATCCTCATCCTGGCGGGATATTTCAGCTTTAAAAACACCACTATAGATGCATTTCCGGATGTAACCAATACCAATATCATTATTATTACCCAATGGCCTGGCCGAAGCGCGGAAGAAGTGGAAAAATTTGTAAGTCGCCCGCTCGAAATCGCCATGAACCCAACCGAAAAGCGAACCAGTATCCGCTCTTCTTCCCTGTTCGGCCTTTCGATTGTAAAAGTGAGCTTTGAAGATGATGTAGATTATGCCACAGCAAGGGTACAGGTAAACAACCATCTTGATGAAGCCGATCTACCCGATGGTATACAACCTGAAGTGCAACCACCATACGGTCCAACAGGCGAAATTTTCCGTTATACGCTCACCAGTGATAAAGCATCGGTACGGGAACTAAAAACCTTACAGGATTGGGTTGTTAAACGCGAATTGTTATCCGTTTCTGGCATTGCCGATGTGGTTAGTTTTGGTGGCGAAGTGAAAACTTACCAGATTACGGTCGACCCACAAAAAGCCATTCAATACGGTGTAAGTGCTACCGAACTTTTCGAAGCCGTTTCTAAAAGCAATATCAATGTAGGTGGAGATGTAATTGTACAAAGCGGACAAGCCTATGTGGTGCGTGGTATCGGCGTGCTGAACAATATCGATGAAATTAGAAATGTGGTGGTAGATAACATTAACGGTACGCCGGTTTATGTAAAAACGATTGCCAATGTAGCCGAATCGGCCTTACCGAGACTTGGCCAGGTAGGCCGGGATCAGGACCCGGATGTGGTAGAAGGCATTGTTGTGATGCGTAAAGGTGGTAACCCGAGCGAGGTTATTGCCAGACTTAAAGAAAAAATAAGTGACATTAACCAGAACCTGTTGCCCGGTGACGTAAAAATTAAACCCTTTTACGATCGCGAAGACCTGGTAAACTATTCGGTACATACAGTGATGGGCAATATGCTTGAGGGGATTTTGTTTGTAACCTTAATTGTATTCCTGTTCATGGCCGATTGGCGTACCACGCTAATTGTATCCATCATTATTCCGCTGGCCTTACTTTTTGCCTTTATCTGCTTAAAAATAAAAGGTATGCCGGCCAACCTGCTCTCAATGGGAGCTATCGATTTTGGGATTATTATCGATGGTGCAGTGGTAATGGTTGAGGGAATTTTTGTGGCACTGGATATGCGGGCTCAAAAAGTGGGTATGGCCCGTTTTAACAAAATGAGCAAGCTTGGTTTCATTAAAAAAGCCTGCATGGAAAATGGCAAAGGTATCCTGTTTGCCAAACTCATCATCATTACCGGCTTGCTTCCTATTTTCACTTTCGAAAAAGTAGAAGGAAAAATGTTCTCGCCATTGGCCTGGACACTCAGTTTTGCCTTACTTGGAGCATTGATCTTAACCTTTACGCTGGTACCCGCCATGGCCAGTGTGTTACTAAAGAAAAATGTAAAAGAGAAGCACAACATCTTTTTAACCTGGATGACCAAAGCCACCCTAAAGTTTTACGATGCATGTTTCGGTAAAAAACGTTTGGTATTTGCCATCTCCATTGTAGTGTTGGTGCTTGGGGCTTTTAGCTTTAAGTTTTTGGGTACCGAATTTTTACCCAGTCTGGATGAAGGCTCCATTTATGTACGGGCAACAGGTCCGCTAAGTATTTCGTTGGATGAAACCAAAAAACTCTCTAACGAGATGCGGAAAATCTTTTTAAGCTTTGAAGAAGTAAAACAAGTCATGTCGCAAACCGGCCGGCCGAATGATGGTACCGACGCAACCGGATTTTACAACATGGAGTTCCACGTAGACATTTACCCCAAAAAAGAATGGAAGCGCAAGCAAACCAAAGAACAGCTCATTGAGCGCATGCAGGAGAAGCTGAAAAGTTTCCCGGGCATTAGCCTAAATTTCTCACAGCCCATTTCAGATAATGTGGAAGAAGCCGTTTCCGGGGTAAAAGGCAGCATTGTGGTTAAACTTTTTGGCGAAAACTTCGAGTACATAGAACAGGAAGAAGAAAAAATTGAAAAGATCCTGAAAACAGTTGACGGAATTGCCGATCTGGGAATTTTGCGCAACCTCGGTCAGCCTGAATTACAGATCAACCTCGACCAAAAAAAGATGGCCCTTTACGGCGTAAGCACGGCCGATGCCAATGCGGTAATTGAAATGGCTATTGGTGGTAAAGCTGCTACGCAGATTTTTGAAGGCGAAAAGAAATTTGATCTGGTAATCCGTTATCCCGAAGATTTCAGGAACGATGAAAGTTCGATCAGCAAACTGCGTATCCCTACCCTTTCTGGTTCTAATGTACAATTGGGCGAGATTTCGAGCATCAAAAAAATCACCGGTCCCAGCATGATTTACCGCGATAAACATAAACGCTACGGCGCCATTAAATTCTCAATCCGCGGCCGCGATATGGGCAGTGTAATTGCCGAAGCTCAGGCTAAAGTAAATGCACAGATTAAATTACCCAAAACCTATCAGCTGGAGTGGGCCGGCGATTTCGAAAACCAGCAAAGAGCTGTTTCCAGGCTATCGCAGGCGGTGCCCATCAGTTTATTGCTTATCTTTTTTATCCTCTTTGTACTCTTTGGTAATATTAAAGATGCTTTGCTCGTACTAAACAATGTTCCTTTTGCCATGATTGGCGGCATATTGGCGCTTTTGGTTGCAGGGGTAAATTTCAACATTTCGGCTGGTATCGGCTTTATTGCCCTGTTTGGTATATGTGTACAAAACGGCGTGATATTGATTACCAAATTTAAAACCAATATAACCGAATTAAAGCACCACAGTAGCTGGACCTTTAATGATGCCATGCGCGATGGCATTGCCAGCAGATTCAGACCTGTATTAATGACAGCCTTGATGGCCGCAATTGGCTTAATGCCAGCGGCACTTTCTACAGGCATTGGATCTGAAGCATCTAAACCTCTGGCCATAGTGGTTATTGGCGGACTTATTACCAACACCTTGTTTAACCTCTTTGTATATCCCATAGTTTTCTACTGGGCTTATCAAAAGAAAGCGAAAGCAGAATTGTCGACAATTTCAAAGATTAATCCAATAGCTTAAAAAAAACGGCCTGGTAGAATATTTTGCCAGGCCGAACTAAAACTTTAATCAATTGTTGTTCAAAAATTCCTACATCACATAAAACTTATTGAAACACCTATAGCATTTATATCGCTTTACTGTAATAAACGGTAATATGGTTTTAAATAAAAACCCGCGTGGCACCCTATCTGTCTCAGGGTTTTTACACTTGGGGCATTTCGGACAAGTTTTTACACCTGGCAGCATTGGGAACGTGGCATTCATAATTATAAGATAATAAGGAAGTATTTGGTTGGCAAAACTAATTTATTGCGCCTTAAATATATAGAATTAAAACTACAAAAAAGATATTTTCATCTACTTTTTTCATGCTTGTAGATTTAATCATTCACTAATATTCCCTCCATTTAGCATCTTAATTTCCAACTAAATAATTAATAAAAAAATTTTACCCTATTAAATGAATGAATATTTATTTATTTTTGTAGCCACATGAGATTAAGAGATACAGAAAAAGTACAGCTTGTAAAACAAAAAGCCATCGAACTGATTGTAAAAGACGGTTTAGAAGGTTTTAGCATGAATAAACTGGCCAAAGCCTGCCAGATATCAGTCGCTACGCTATACATTTATTACAAAGACCGCGACGATCTGATTGTTAAAATCACCATCGAAGAACTCGAATCGATGACGCAGGGCATCATGAAAGATTTTAGTCCTGAAATGTCTTTCGAACAAGGGCTTCATCAACAATGGGAAAACCGTTATACATTTGCCAAAAATCATCCGCAAATGAACCTGTTTTTTGATCAGCTACGGAGTTCCAGCTACCAATCAACACTTCTATCTGATTCTATTAGCGCGTTTAAAATGACCATGGGCCAGTTTATGACCAATGCCATTGAACGGGGAGAAATTGAGGAGATGCCCCTTGATGTATACTGGTCTATTGCTTTTGCCCCCTTATACAACCTCATCCGTCTCGATCAGGAAGGTAAAAGTTTAGATGGCAGCCCTTTCAAAGTAACCGATGCTGTATTCTGGAAAACTTTTGATCTCGTGGTAAAAGCACTTAAAAAATAAGATTATGGACCCCGAAAATTTCAATCACATTCTGTTGTTCAAAACCAATATCACTTCAGAGATGGCAAATCCATCGCTATGCAGCTTATTGAACAACAACCCGGGCATTAATTCCTGGACGGTAGACCACGAGGATATAGACCGCGTACTTCGCATTGTATCTTATACCCTCTCGCATGCCGAAATTATTCATCTACTTACCAGCCATGGCTACGAATGCTGTGAGCTTACTTAACAAAACATGGAAAATACGCCAAAGGCAGCCCTAAGCGGCTACCAGAAACTCGTTATATTTTTACTGGCCGTTACCCAATTTACGGTCATACTCGATTTTATGGTGATGTCGCCGCTTGGCGATATCCTGATGAAATCGCTTAACCTTAAACCTGCCAATTTCGGTATTGCAGTTTCGGCCTATGCCTTCAGTGCAGGTATTTCGGGCCTGCTTACTGCCGGTTTTGCCGATAAATTTGACCGCAAGAAACTCTTACTGTTTTTTTACATCGGTTTTATTATAGGTACCGTTTTCTGCGGATTGGCTCATACCTATGCCCTATTGGTTGCTGCACGCATCATTACCGGCCTGTTCGGCGGCGTAATCGGTTCTATATCTATGGCCATTATTACCGATATCTTTTCTTTGCAGCAACGTGGCCGGGTAATGGGTTTTATACAGATTGGCTTTGGTGCCAGCCAGGTACTGGGCATCCCGATTGGTCTTTATCTTGCCGATGCCTGGGGCTGGGAAGCACCGTTCTGGATGATTGCAGCTTTAAGTATCGGTATTGCATTGCTCATTGCCGCTAAACTCCGTCCATTAACCCAACATTTACTGGTACAAACGGATAAATCGCCTATTAAACATTTGTTGCATACCGTTACTAAGGCCGATTACCGCATTGGTTTTACGGCTACTGCACTGCTTTCTATTGGTGGCTTTATGATGATGCCTTTTGGGAGTGCATTTGCAGTAAATAACCTCAAACTTACCGCACAACAACTGCCGTTGCTATTTATGGTATCGGGCGTTTGTGCTTTAATTATTATGCCGCTGGTTGGAAGACTGAGTGACAAGATTGATAAGTTTAAAATCTTTGCGGGAGCTTCTGCGTGGATGATGATCATGTGTGTAGTTTATACCAATTTAGGTCCTACGCCTTTTTATCTGGTTATATTTTACAACGTATTACTGATGATGGGGGTAATGAGCCGCATGATTCCCTCTTCGGCCTTAACCAGCGCTATACCTGATATGGCCGATCGCGGAGCTTTTATGAGTATCAATTCTTCGTTGCAACAAATTGCCGGAGGGATTGCTGCCGGTGTAGCCGGATTGATTGTAACGCAGCCTGCCAAAGGTGCACCGCTGCAAAATTACAATGTTATTGGCTATCTCATTGTGGTCATCTCTATCATTGGTATTATTTTAATGTCGAGAGTGAGCAACCTGGCAAAAAAGAAAGCTAAAATAACCACAGCTCCTGTTGCCGATGAACCCATACTGCACGAAATGGCTTAAAAAGAAAAAAAAGCAAATACGGTAACGATTTTATACTATGTTAAATTGATCTGATACAAGTATTTGCATTTTTTGGTATATTTAATATCTTTTTCTCGCTCTGATATGATGATTACCATAATTAGCGTTGAATAGATAATGGAAAACAAATATGCAGTCACTTTAAGCTTACTTGTTCCTATTGGGCTCCATACGTATGGATCATTTTTTCTGGGAACAGACCGCAGGGAGGCCAAGAATATTTTCGGCATGCTCAAAGGAAAAACTGAACCCATTCAGGGCTGCTGCATCCAGATGGAACTTTGCGAAGAAATTAGTGGCATTTCCATATCCATAGCGGTATTGCATTGCTGCAGCGAAAATCTTAAAGATAATATTGCGGTTATTTCCAGAGAAGTTTTCAGGATTTCGCAACTGGAGCGTGGCCATGGTTAACCCTTAAATCAATACTGGCAAAGCACCAGGCAAGCCATCCTCAATTTTAAAAAGGTAAAAATAACAGTTTGTCATTGCAATACTATAATGAGCTATATTAGGCCAGTTGAGTCTGATATATGCCCCTCACCATACCGATTGCATTTCTAAAATTATTGCGACAGCGCAAAAGGTAATCCAGATCTTCAACATCATCTGATAATGTCTGCTGAACCACGCTGTCTGTTGCCGTTCCATTAAAGATTACGATCTCCAAATCTCGCTCAGGAAGATCAGCAGCGTTCGCTAAATTTGGGTAGTTTTCCATGTTCTCCTAAAATTACACTAATTTACCCATTTGATTCCAGTTACAGATAAACTCAATATTAAATTTCGATAAGCAACAAATTATTTACATTTAGCTTTTCAGAAAAGTAAGCCTGCCTTTTTTTATTCTGTTCATCATACCTGTTCTCGTTTTTTGCTTTGGTATTTGTTTTTTATTACTTTTAAACTGGTAATGAACTACTTAAATGAAAAGAAAATTATTAGTTTTTTGCAGTTTCCTGCTTTTGCTCTCAAAAATTGGTTATGCACAGGTTATTACAGGTGCCGATCGCGATAAGCATGGCTGTATCGGTTCGGCCGGTTATACCTACTCCCAGCTTAAAAAGGATTGCATCAGGGTTTTTGAGCAAAAAATCAAACTACATCAGGTCGATTCTACAGCAAATTACAAAGCCATTGCTGCTGTTATTTTTAGTGCCGATAATAGAAAAGCCGAAGTTTTTTTAGCCAGTTATCCGGAAAGCCTGATTTTGATCAGAACCCTAAAAAAGGGAAAATACATCTGGAAAAAAGGAAAATTCGAACTCAGTAACCAGAATGGCTATAAGCTTAAAGAAGCAAAAAAGCTGATTTATAGCTCGTAACCTATAAAAAACATTCAAAAGCAATTTGTAACACACTTGATAGTACAATAATTGCTGATTTTAAACACATCTGGGTATATTTGCCGTGTGAATAAAATCTGTCTGATTTTTCTTTTACCAATATTGATTTTTAATTCCTCTTTTAGCGAGGTATTGAAGGTACCTCAACTGGTTTCACATTTTATTAAACACAAGGAGCTAAATGCCAATATTGGTTTTGTAACCTTTATTGAAATGCATTACCTCGGAAAAGACATTAACGATAACGACCAGGAAGAAGACATGAAACTCCCCTTCAAAAAAATTGACGGGCATCACATGTTCTCACTCGGCGTACCACAAGGCAAAACCAGGCTGATTGCGGCACCCGCTAAAAAAATATCTTCCAAACAGGTATTTCGTTACCAGTTATTTGTTCCAAATCCTTACACCACCAGCCTGTTGCGCCCCCCTACCGCATAATAGCGTTTTAAATTTTATTGTTTTTTTTTGGTTGCGCTTTTCTGCTGCAACTAAATTTTCTTGTCGATCCTTTTTAAATAAGATATTATGTTAAATAAGATTATCGGCTTTTCCATCAGGAATAAGCTGATTGTTGCTTTGTTTGTATTCGCCCTTATTGGCTGGGGTACTTACGAAGTAACGAAACTACCCATTGATGCCCTGCCCGATATTACCGATAACCAGGTGCAGGTAATTACCGTTTCACCCTCATTAGGCGCTCCGGATATTGAGCGTTTAATCACCTTCCCTATCGAGCAGGCTTGCAGCAGCATTTCGGGGATGAAACAAATCAGAAGCTTTTCCCGCTTTGGACTTTCTTTGGTTACCATCGTTTTTAACGAAGAAACCGATGTGTACTGGGCCAGGCAGCAAATTGCCGAACGCCTGCAACAGGTACAGCAGGAAATACCAGAAGGGATTGGTGCACCGCAAATGGCTCCCGTTTCTACTGGTTTGGGCGAAATTTACCAGTACGTAGTCCGCCCTAAAAAAGGCTATGAAGGTAAGTATGATGAGCAGGAATTGCGTACCATGCAGGATTGGATTGTACGCCGTCAGTTATTAGGAACTCCAGGTGTAGCCGAAGTATCAAGTTTTGGCGGTAAACTTAAACAGTATGAAATTGCGGTTAGGCAAGATCAGCTTAAATCGTTTGGTTTAACCATTTCTGATATTTTCGACGCGCTCGAAAAAAATAACGAAAACACTGGTGGCGCCTATATCGAAAAAGGCCCTACTGTGCTTTATATCCGAAGTGAAGGTTTAACCACCAGTCCCGAAGATATTAAAAAGATTGTGGTTAAAACCCTTGGCAACGGTATGCCTGTATTAATGGCTCAGGTTGCCGATGTGCGTTATGGCTCAGCGATCCGTTATGGTGCCATGACTTACAACGACCAGGGTGAAGTAGCCGGTGCGGTGGTAATGATGCTCAAAGGCGAAAACTCGTCCGTAGTGGTCAAACGGGTAAAAGATAAAATTGCCAAAATACAGGAAATGTTACCTGAAGGGGTGGTTATTGAACCTTTCCTCGATCGTACCAAAATGGTTGATAATGCGATTAGCACGGTAGAAACCAATTTAATGGAGGGTGCGCTTATTGTAATCTTCGTATTGGTATTTTTCCTGGGTAATCTGCGTGCTGGTTTAATCGTATCGTCGGTTATTCCGCTATCCATGTTATTCGCCATAATTTTAATGAATAAATTTGGTGTGGGTGGTAACCTGATGTCGCTAGGTGCGATAGATTTTGGTTTGATTGTAGATGGATCTGTGATTGTAGTCGAAGCAATTTTACACCGCTTTTCGCATTCTAAAAAATTCAGGAGCCTGAGCCAGGTCAATCAGAACCAGATGGATGAGGAAGTAGAAAAATCGTCGGGATCGATGATTAAATCTGCCGTTTTCAGTCAGATTATCATTCTCATTGTTTACCTGCCTATTCTCTCGCTTGAAGGTATTGAAGGAAAAATGTTTAAACCTATGGCCTTTACCATTGCATTTGCCATTTTGGGTGCCTTTATCCTTTCTATTACTTACGTACCGATGATGTCGGCCCTGTTCCTGAACAAAAAACTATCGCATAAGAAAACCATTACAGACAGATTTGTGATCTGGCTGGAGCGTAGGTATCTGCCGCTGCTTAACCGGGTGTTACAATTTCCAAAATCTATTTTAGCTGTTACCCTTTCGCTTTTTGCAATAGCCGTTTTGGTAATGAGTACTTTAGGTGGCGAATTTATTCCGCAGCTGGAAGAGGGAGATTTTGCTGTAGAAACGCGTTTGCTAACCGGTAGTAACCTGAACAACACGATTGAAACCACGCAGAAAGCATCTAAAATCCTGTTGGATAGCTTCCCGGAAGTGCAGAAAATTGTAACCAAAATTGGTAGTGCAGAAATCCCTACCGATCCAATGCCGTTTGAAGCAGGTGATATGATGGTGATTTTGAAGCCCAAAAAAGAATGGGTTTCGGCCAAATCATTCCCTGAATTAAGTGCCAAGATGACCAAAGCTGTTGAGGTAATCCCCGGTATTACCGTGGGCTTCCAGTTTCCGGTACAAATGCGTTTCAACGAGCTGATGACGGGTGCCAGACAAGATGTAGTGTGTAAGATTTTTGGCGAAGACCTTGATTCGCTGGCCAGCTATGCGAAAAAACTCGGAGGCATTATTGGTACGGTAAAAGGCGCCATTAACGTTTACGAAGAGCAGGTTACCGGTATGCCACAGGTGGTAATTAGCTATAACCGCGATGGCATGGCCAAGTACGGGCTAAACGTTACCGATATTAACCGCGTGGTAAATACAGCCTTTGCCGGGCAGGTAGCCGGACAGGTTTACGAAGGTGAAAAACGTTTCGATATGGTGGTGAGACTATCAGAAGATGCCCGCAAAAACATCAAAAATGTGCAGGATTTAATGATTGCTACGCCTGCAGGAAACCAGATTCCGTTAAGCATGGTGGCCAATATCAGCGAGGTGGAAGGTGTAAACCAGATTCAACGCGAAGATACCCGCCGTAGGATAATTGTAGGTTTTAACGTAAAAGACCGCGATGTTCAATCAATAGTAGAAGAATTGCAACAGAAAACTGGAAAAAACCTTCAGCTGGCAAAAGGTTATACCATTTCTTACGGTGGCTCTTTCGAAAACATGACTGCGGCAAAATCGCGTCTGGCTATTGTTGTGCCGATTGCCCTGCTCCTTATTTTCCTGCTGCTTTATTTCGCTTTCAGCTCGGTAAAACAAGGTTTACTCATTTACACTGCCATCCCCCTATCGGCAATTGGCGGCATATTTGCCTTGTGGATGCGCGATTTACCTTTCAGTATTTCTGCTGGGGTTGGTTTTATTGCCCTCTTCGGCGTTGCGGTACTAAACGGCATCTTACTCGTTTCTGAATTTAACCGTTTAAAAAAAGAAGGCTGGACAGATGTGAAACGCATTGTAATCCACGCCACCAAATCAAAACTACGCGCGGTTTTAATGACAGCCCTGGTGCCTTCGCTGGGCTTTATTCCTATGGCCATTAGTACAGGCGCCGGTGGTGCTGTACAGAAGCCTCTGGCTACTGTAGTAATCGGCGGTCTAATCTTTTCTACCCTCTTAACCCTTTTTGTATTGCCTATGCTTTATATCCTTTTCGAAAAAGGTTTCGGTTATTTTAAACCTAAAAAAATGCTTGCTGCAATGGTGTTGCTAACTGGCCTTGCCGCGACAAGTGCTCAGGCACAGGAAAAAATAACCTTACAGGCAGCCCTTGATACGGCCGTTAAAAACAGCTATACCCTACAGCTGGCGCGAACTGATGTGAATTACAACAAGGCAATAAGCAAAACCAGTTTCGATTTGCCAAAAACAGATGTAAACTTCGAGTATGGTAAATTTAACAGCCTGGCCAACGACAATAAAATTTCGGTAAGTCAGGGGTTGGAGTTCCCTACGGTTTATGCCAAACAATCGGCAGTTTACAAAACGGCCATACGCATAAGCGAAATGCAGCTGCAAGGCAAGGAAATTGATATCCGTTATCAGGTAAAAACCAACTATTTTGGTTTGTTAATCCTGGCCGAAAAGCGGAATTTATTGTTAAAAGCCGATAGCATGTATACTGCTTTTCTGGAAAAATCAAAGTTGCGTTTTAAATCTGGCGATGTGGATGTTTTGGAGCTCAGAACTGCTGAGAACCAGAAGCAACAAATCGGCAACCAGCTGCAGTTTTTGGAAACCGATTATACCCTGGCTTTAAACCGTTTCAATCTCCTGTTAAACAGCAGCAATCGGATGGTCCCGGCGGGTGGGGCTGTTTATCAGTCTACAGTTTCTTTACTTGATGGCACAGCCGAGCACCCGGTTTTGAAGCAGAAAGCAGAAGAAATCACGCTGGCGGCCAACGAAAAATCGTTAGCGCAAAGCAAATTATTGCCTACCCTCAATTTCGGTTACAACAATTCGAGCATCATTGGCTGGCAAACCAATGCCTTGGGTACCGATCAGTATTTCGATAAATCCAAACGTTTTTCTTCGGTAAATATTGGTTTGGGCATTCCCCTGTTTTTTGGCGCACAACAATCGCGCATTAAAGCCGCAGGCTTAGCTGCTGTACAAAAACAAACCGAACTGGAACAGACTAAAAAAGAGCTGAACAGTGCTTACGAAAATGCACTTCAAAGTTACAACCGGTACAATAAGCTGGTTAACAATTACCGGCAAACCTTGCTGCCCAATGCAGATGACATTATCCATACTTCGACCTTAAAGCTCAATGCAGGCGAAATTGGTTATCTGGACTGGGTAATCCTGATCAACCAATCGGTACAACTTAAAAGCGAGTATTTCGATCAGGTAGAACGGTATAACGAATCACTTTTCGAAATAGAAAGATTAAAGGGAATTAAATAAATAGCAACAATGAAAATCAATCAAAATAGTATAATCATAGCCCTTTTTTCAGTCTTCTGCCTGGGATGTGGAGGTCAAAAGCAGGAAACTGAAGCAAGTACAGCCAAAAAAGAAAACGTTGAAGCTACTGATCAAGTGAGCTTAAGTGATGCGCAACTTAAAAATGCAGGCATTGTGGTTGGCAGCCCCGAAACTAAAAGCATGTATAAAACCCTGAATGTAAATGGTGTAATAGATGTACCACCCGAAAACATTTACTCGGTTAGCGTACCTATGGGCGGTTACATTTCCAGAATGAACCTGATTCCAGGTATGCTCGTTAAAAAAGGAAGCGTGCTGGCTAGTGTTGAAGATCAGCAATATATCCAGCTTCAACAGGATTATCTGACCGCTAAAAACCGTTTAAAATTTTCGGAAGCTGATTATGTGCGCCAAAAAATGTTAAACCAAACCAAGGCTACGAGCGATAAAATTTTTCAGCAAACCGAAAGCGAGTTTAACAACCAAAAAGTACTGGTAAGTGCTTTGGCCGAAAAACTACGTTTAATCGGGTTAAATCCAGCCAGATTAAACGAAAGCAACATTTCCAAAACTATTCACATTTATGCACCAATTAGTGGCTACCTTTCAAAAGTAAATGTAAATACCGGTAAATATGTAAATGCTACCGATGTGCTTTTCGAACTGATTAACCCGGGTGCCCTGCATGTAAGTTTAACGGTTTTTGAGCAGGATGCAGCCAGCCTGAAAATCGGGCAAAAAATTGTGTGTACCACCAGCAGCAATCCCGATAAAAAGTATAATGCTACGATTCATCTCATCACTCCGAATATTGAGAACGACAGGACTACCAGCGTACATTGCGATCTGGAAAACTTTGATCAGAACCTGTTGCCAGGTACCTTTTTAAATGCAGCCATCCAGTTAAACGGTGCTGAAGTACAGGCTGTACCCGATGATGCGATTGTGAAATGGGAAAACCAGTATTATGTTTTTGAAGAAAAAGCAAAAGGCCAGTTTAAAATGATTGGCGTAGAAACCGGCGCCAGTTTAAATGGCTTTACGGCAATAAAACCCAAATCAACCCTTCAAAATATTGTAGTTAAAAATGCCTATGCGGTTTTAATGAAACTTAAAAACAGTGGTGATGAGGGTTAACAACTAACCAAACCCTATCATTTTACTTGTGAGGGAGCCGGAGTTTTAAAACCGGCTCCCTTTTTGTTTAACTGCCTGACATAAAAAGAAAGCATTGTCACACTAAAAAATGACCAGTATCACTTTTTGAAACCTGCGGGTTACGTTATTTTGTTGTTAAAACAAATCATGCCGCATACCTTCCATATTCCCGTTCTAGGCCTCGCCTACTCTGTTGATACCCCTTTAAAAGTTGCCCAGTTTGGCATCTCTTCTGTTGTTTCAATCGTTGATGATGAACTTTGTGAACGGATGCGTAAATACCACTGTGAACTAAACTACTTACCTTATACATCCATCGATAAAACCGTAATTGATAGTCGCGCAAAGCGGATTACCGCATACCTTAATTTAATGCAGCAACTGATTCATAGCCAGATTGCAAACCTGAAAAACCAGGTCTTTGAAGCAGGCACAATGATAAGCCGCTATTTTGAATTACAATGTGAAAGCAGCCCGCTAAGCAAAACTTACAAAGAAATGCTTAAAAACCCTGCAGGCAGAAAAAGAACAATGCTGGAAAGTCAATTGAGGAAGGCGGTTGAAGCAGGTAACATTGACGTAAATATTATGGCCAAGGTAGATAAGGTAAATTTTGTTGATGATCTGGATCTGGGTAATGAAAATACCGATGCATTGGCGGCATTAAGGGGTTTTGCAAATAGCAGGCTCAAATCGGCTGTGGTTATTTCGGCCGGACTTAACCCGCGCTTGTTTACCTACCTCGAAAACTTTGCTGGTTTTTATCCCGATGAGAACGGGCATTTCAGTAAAAAAATCATTTTAAAAGTGAGCGATTACCGCTCGGCTATGGTACAGGCCAAAATGCTGGCAAAAAAAGGCCTATGGGTAGCTGAGTTCAGGATCGAATCGGGTTTAAACTGTGGCGGACATGCTTTTGCCACGGAGGGCTTTTTACTTGGCCCCATTTTGCACGAATTTAAAGCAAACCGCCTTGCACTCAGCGAAGAACTCTGGGCGATTTATACCGCAGCCTTGCAACAGAAAAACATTTACTGTGCCACTAAACCTATCCAAAAAATAACCGCTCAGGGTGGTATCGGTACTGCTGCCGAGCACAACCATTTATTACAGTCCTATGGTTTAGACGCTGCTGGCTGGGGAAGTCCGTTTTTACTCGTTGAAGAAGCCACCAACGTAGATAGCGAAACCTTAAAAAACCTAACTGAGGCCACCGAAAGTGATTTTTATTTGAGTAATGCTTCTCCCCTGGGTGTTCCATTCAATAATTTCAGAAAAAGTACAGCCGAGCAGGAAAGGCTCCATCGCATTGCAAAAAGCAGGCCAGGCAGTCCCTGCACTAAGAAATACCTGTGTACCAATACCGAATTTACCGAACAGCCCATTTGCACCGCTTCCAGGCAATATCAGCATTTAAAAATCAGGGAAATAAAGGCTTCTGCTACTTCGCCTGAGGAACAAAAAAAACAGATTGATGCGGTAACAGAAAAGACCTGTTTATGCGAAGGGCTTTGCGCTTCGGTTTACCTTAAAGACGAGATCCTGAAACCGAAAGAAAGCAAAGCAGTAAGCATTTGCCCTGGACCAAATCTGGCCTATTTTTCTAAAAAATACAATTTAAAAGAAATGGTCGATCATATTTATGGCAAGGTAAATCTGCTCGAAGGTGTAAACCGGCCCAATTTATTTGTAAAAGAACTTGGCCTTTACATCGATTATTTTAAAAAAGAGCTGCAGCATTTTAACGAAGATTTCAAAACAAATGTTCAGCAGCTGCACCAGAAGAAACAGGTTTACCTTACCAGATTCTACAATCAGTTATTAAATGGTGTTGAATTTTACCGTACAGGTTTCCAGAAAGCCGATGCCGATTTAAAGATTTGGGGTAAAGAACAGATTGAACTTTTCGAAAAAGCTGTACTAAATATCCAAAGCATAAACACACAATCGTTAAATTTAGGTGCAAAAGTTTAGGTCAAAATCGTACCTAAATGATTAATATTACCAGATTGGTTTATGGAAAGAGCAAAATTACTGAGCGCCATCATCGAAAATGCGATAGATGGTATTATTACGATAGATGACAAGGGCATTATTGAGCATGTTAATCCGGCTGCTTTAAAGCTTTTTGGTTTTGAAAGCCATGAACTGGTTGGACGGAACGTGTCGGTATTAATGCCCGAGCCTGATAAAACACAGCACGATACTTACATTAAAAACTATCACGATACTGGCAGAAAGCGCATTATTGGTATCGGCCGCGAGGTAATTGGCCAGCGTAAAGATGGCTCAACCTTCCCTTTCAGGCTTGGGGTAAGTGAAGTAAAATTCAGCGACCGGAAAATCTACACCGGTTTTATCCACGATCTGAGCAAACTTAAAGAAGATGAAGCCCGCATTAAAAGTTATACCGAAGAACTGGAAGATAAAATCAGAGAGCGTACCCGCGATCTGGTGAAACTGGTTGGAGAATTAGAATCGGCAAAGGAACATGTAAACGCCCTGTTCATCAAAGAAAAAGAACTCAATCAGCTTAAAACCCGGTTTGTTTCTATGGCTTCGCACGAATTCAGAACACCACTGAGCTCCATTCAGCTGTCGGCCACTTTAATTGATAAATACACCCCAAAACACGATACCGAAAATATCGAAAAGCATACCGGCAAGATTAAAAATGCCGTAGGTAACCTCACTACTATATTAAACGATTTCCTCTCGCTCGAAAAACTCGAAGCCGGCAAGGTTGAAGTCACCCCCAGCTGGTTTAATATTGTAACTTTTGCAGAAGAGATTGTTGAAGAAATGCAACTCATCAGCAAGCAGGATCAGCACATTATTTACGAGCACCAGGGAGTTTCGGCACAGGTGTACCTCGACATGAACTTACTTAAAAACAGTATCATTAACCTCATTTCTAATGCGGTAAAATATTCGGGAGAGAATACCATGATCCAGTTTAACAGCATTTTAAAAGATGATGAGCTGATTATTGAGATTAAGGATAACGGAATCGGCATTCCTGAAACCGACCAGCATAATCTTTTCGAGCCTTTTTTCAGGGCACATAATACCGGCAGTATTCCCGGAACCGGCCTTGGACTCAACATTGTGAAGCGTTATGCCAGTTTAATGAATGGTACCGTATCATGCGAAAGCGCCCAAAATGTGGGTACCACTTTCCTGCTAAAATTTCCCTTTACCCCTTAACCTATTCCCCTACGCATGAAAAAGAAAGTATTGATTATTGAAGATAATGACGATATCCGCGAAAGCACAGCAGAAATTCTCTCGCTAGCCGATTACGAAACTTTTACTGCAAGCAATGGAAAAATCGGGGTAGAGCTGGCCATTAAACATCATCCACATCTGATTTTGTGTGATATTATGATGCCTGAACTGGATGGTTACGGCGTGCTTTACCTCTTGCATAAAAATCCACAAACGGCTTCCATCCCTTTTATTTTTATTACCGCCAAAAGCGAACGTGCCGATATGCGTAAAGGCATGGAAATGGGTGCCGACGATTACCTCACCAAACCTTTTGATGACATAGAACTGCTTAATGCCATAGAAGGCCGACTCAAAAAAAGCAAAACCAGCGGTAATTTTAACGGAACAGATATCGATACGCAATCACTGTTTACCGAATTGATTAAAAAAGGGAAAAGTCGCGTACTGGCTAACAAACAGCTTATTTATGTAGAGGAAGATGAGCCAAACCATGTGTATTACCTGAAAAAAGGACAGGTTAAAACCTACAAACGTTTTAAAGATGGCCGCGAACTTTCTTCGGCACTTTACCAGGCAGGCGACTTTTTTGGTTATGAAAGCCTTTTTACGGAACGTACCTACGAAGATAATGCGGCAACCCTTGCCGATTGTGAACTCATTTTAATCCCCAAATCAGCATTTACAGATTACCTTTACCAACACCAGCCGCTGTCTGCAGCTTTTATCCGTTTACTATCGGGCAGTGTTCGCGATAAGGAGAACCAGATGCTCCAACTCGCCTATTTTTCGGTACGCAAACGCGTGGCTGATGCCTTGATACAGGTTGCAGAAAAATTCAGTACAATCGAGAATGACAGCGCCACAATTAAAATTTCGCGCGATGACCTCGCCGCCATGGTAGGTACTGCCAGCGAAACCGTAAGCCGTATGCTGGCTGATTTTAAAGAAGAAAAACTAATTGAAAAAAGCGGTAATGCGATAAAGATTACGGCTGTATCTAAACTAAAAAATATTAAGCAATAATACTGTTGTCGCCATGGCTGCCATGGTCAGTGTCTGCACTGACCATCAGATTTTGGTTTTATGCTTGCGCGGGTTTCAAACGCGTGCTTAAATAGCCAAACGATTGTATCGTTTTAGCCGCCATGGTCAGTGTCTACACTGACCATTAAAAACACCGCTATTGTTTCACAAAGTCAGGTGTTACCACCTGACTTCACAAAAAAATATTCCGTGTTTGCCGTACCTCCGTGGCAAACCAACACAACCGCCATGGTCTGTGTCTGCACTGACCATTATTCAACTCCTGACTTCACGAAAAGAGATTCTTCACTGCGTTCAGAATGACAGGATAACCATGGTCTGTGTCTGCACTGAACATCATAAACTCATATTCAGTGTGCTTCTCTTTCCTGATCAAAATCATTTTTTCAGCTGACTAACCTCATCTGCCCCGCCATTAACAAATGATAGTTTTGAGCACTAAAAATTTGTTTATGAAAGCCATTGCTTACAACATTAAGCCCGACGAAAAAGAATGCCTGGTTCTGGCCAATCACAAAAAGCACGATATTACCATTATCGCCAACAGTCTCTCGGCCGAAACTATTGCTTTCGCTGCCGGGAAGGAAACTTTACTTGTTTTCAATAACGATACGGTAGATCAGTCGCTCATTCAGCAGCTCAAAGCACTCGGGGTAAAATACATCGCGACTTCTTCCTTTGAAACCAGTCATCTCGATTTAAAATCGGCGGCAACCGCAGGTTTTAAAATTGCCAATGTGCCCTTAAAAGAAGGCCAAAGCGCTTTAGACCGTATGCTGCAGGTAATTAAAAATCTCGATAACTGGGCAGCTGGTAAATGCGTGGGCAGTGCCTGTTGCTGCCAGAACAACTGCTCCGTTCCGAAAACCTTAAATAAAGCCTGATGGATACCTTAAACCTGCTTAAAAAGTACAATGTAGCTGCCCCAAGGTACACCAGCTATCCTACCGTACCATTTTGGGAAACCGATCGTTTTGATGAAGCACAATGGCTGCTTTCGGTAAAAAATACCTTTACCGATTATCAGAGCGAAGGCATTAGCCTCTACATTCACCTGCCCTTTTGCGAGAGCCTGTGCACCTACTGTGGCTGCAATACCCGCATTACCAAAAACCATCAGGTAGAAGAACCTTACCTGGATGCGGTGCTTAAGGAATGGGAACTGTACCTGCAGGTTTTAGGCAACAAGCCCAAAATAAGAGAATTGCACCTCGGCGGTGGTACCCCCACTTTTTTCAGTGCCCACAACCTCGAAAAACTGATTAACGGAATCATGCGCAAATGTGAACCCGCCATTGATGCTGAGTTTTCGTTTGAGGCACATCCTGATAATACCACTGAAGCGCATTTAACCACCCTTTTTAATCTGGGCTTTAAACGCCTGAGTTTGGGTATCCAGGATTTCGATCCGAAAGTACAGTTAATGATTAACCGCTTTCAAACACCAGTGCAGGTAGCAGAAATTACGGGACTGGCCAGAAAAATCGGCTATACTTCAGTTAATTTCGATCTGATTTATGGGTTGCCTTTTCAAACTGCTGGAGGTTTAAGCGAAACGCTGCAGGAAGTAATCAGGATCAATCCAGATAGAATTGCCTTTTACAGTTACGCGCATGTGCCCTGGCTAAAACCCGGACAGCGCCGGTACACCGAAAAAGATTTGCCACAAAGCGAAGCTAAATTCGCTTTATACCAGTTAGGGAAAGAAGCTTTGCTTGCAGCGGGATATGATGATATTGGTATGGATCACTTCGCCAGAAGGCACGATAGCCTGTACCTGGCCGCGCAACAAAACAACCTTCACCGAAACTTTATGGGCTATACCCACCAGCATACCCAATTGCTTATCGGACTGGGCGTTTCTGCAATCAGCGACAGTTACACGGCATTTGCTCAGAATGTAAAAACTGTTGAAGCATACCTTGAAGCAATTAACAACGGTCAATTTGCGATTGAAAAAGGACATATTCTGTCGCGCAAAGATTTAAAAATCCGCAGACACATCCGCAATATTATGTGCGATGGCAAGAGTCTTTTTCTGGATGGCATCCCTAAGCCAGCCTATTATAAACTGGCTACATTGATTGATGACGGATTGATCTCCGTATCCGAAAACCAGTTAAAGGTTAATCCTGCCGGAAAACCTTTTCTAAGAAATATATGCATGGCCTTTGATGAGCGCCTTTGGGCAAAAACACCCGACAGCCAGATGTTCAGCTATGCCATATAAGGTACGCCTCATCAAACAATAATTTATCAATAAACAATTACGGTTATGGAAAATCAAAATGAAACCGCTGCAGCAACACTTTGTTACCACTGCGGTGAGCCATTAGAACAGATTAAGTTTACTTACAATGGTCACGATTTTTGCTGTACCGGCTGCAAGAGTGTTTATAAAATCCTTTCTGAAAACAACCTTTGCAATTATTATACCTACAACCATTCGCCAGGAAAAAGGGCTGAACAGCACAGCCATTTCGAATACCTCGATGAACCGGCCATTATCAGTCAATTGCTCGATTACCAGCACGAGAAGGCCAGCATTGTAACCTTTTACATTCCGGCTATCCATTGCAGTTCATGCATTTGGCTTTTAGAGCATCTGTATAAAATTCATCCTGCCATTTTCTCGTCTCGGATCGATTTTCTAAAACGTCAGGTTACCATCAGTTTCAGGCATGAAGAAGTTTCGTTGCGCAAACTGGTCGAAATTTTAAACGAAATTGGTTATGCCCCCTTAATCAGCCTGCAGGATGTGGTGAAAGAAAACAGCCATTCGGTTAACAAACAACTGATTCAAAAAATTGCAGTCGCCGGTTTTTTAATGGGCAATGTGATGCTCTTCAGTTTTCCTGAATACTTCGGATTAGCTGGTTTCGAGAAACAATTTCAGCAGTTATTTAGCTGGTTAAACCTCACCTTCTGTATCCCCGCAGCGTTTTATTGTGGTAAAGATTATTTTGTTTCGGCAATAACCAGTTTAAAACACAAACAAATTAACCTGGATACGCCGCTGGCATTGATTATTGCCATGCTTTTTCTCCGTACCGCCTACGATATTCTTTCGGGCACTGGCCCAGGCTTTGCCGATACGCTTACCGGACTGGTTTTCCTGCTTCTGATGGGCAAATGGATTAAGCAGCGTACCTACCACCACATCTCTTTCGACCGTGATTACCGATCCTATTTCCCCATTGCCGTTACCAAATTAATTGCGGGTAAGGAAAAACCTACTGCAATAGCCGATATTGCCATTGGCGACAGGCTTTGGATCAGAAACGGTGAAATTGTACCGGCCGATGCCATTTTAATGAAGGGCGATGCCTGGATGGACATGAGTTTTGTAACTGGCGAAGCCGAACCGGTACACAAAGTACTGGGCGAAATTATTTATGCCGGAGGTCGGCAAACTGCCGAGGCCATTGAGCTTGAAGTAATCAAACCAGTATCACAAAGCTACCTCACAGGCTTGTGGAACAATGAAAATTACCAGACCGATTTAAAAAAGCAGAATTTTAACGACCGCGTCGCTAAATACTTTAGTCTGGGTGTTTTTGTTTTAGCCTTTTCTGCTGCAATTTACTGGCTGCTGCAGCACGAAAATAGCAAAGCCTGGGCTGCCTTTACTGCGGTGGTAATTGTGGCCTGCCCTTGTGTGCTATCGCTAAGTACACCCTTTACGCTTTCGGCTATCCTCTCTATTTTTGATAAAAAAGGTTTCTACGTTAAAAATACCGATGCTGTTGAAGCGCTGGCAGCCTGCGATACAGTCATTTTCGATAAAACCGGAACTTTAACCAGCACCGAAAATGCCAGTCTTATTTTTGAAGGTCAGCTCGATTATCATGAACAACGTTTAATTGCTTCGCTGGTACGCAACTCTTCACATCCTTTGAGTCGCCACATTTTAAAATACCTGCGTTGTGATGAATTTATGCCTGTTAGCCATTATGCCGAACGTATTGGCAAAGGTATTTCTGGTCAGGTAAACCGACAGCAGGTTTATCTGGGGAGCAGCGCCATGATGCCCGATAACATCAATATCCCGATCAGCAATGGTGTGCATATAGTAATCGATAATCAATACAAAGGCCGTTTCCAAACCGAACAACAATGGCGTGGTGGGTTAAACCAGCTCATTCAAAAACTTGCTAAAAAATTCCAAATGCATGTGCTATCGGGCGATACCGACCGTGAATACAGTACGTTAAAAAATATGTTCCCGCCAGATACCAAAATCAATTTCAGGCAGAGCCCGCACCAAAAATTAGATTATGTGTTGCAGCAACAAAAAGCAAAGCACAAAGTAATGATGCTGGGCGATGGCTTGAACGATGCCGGAGCTTTAAAACAAAGTGATTTTGGCGTAGCCATTACCGATAACATCAACAACTTTACCCCCGGTTGCGATGCCATTTTAACCGGAAACAGTCTTAACCTGATGCCCAATTTTGTAGCCTTAAGCCGCGATGGGCTCAAAGTGGTTAAAATTAGTTTTGCCATCGCCATTGCCTACAACTGTATCGGACTTTATTTTGCTGTTCAGGGCACTTTGTACCCCTTAATTGCCGCGGTATTAATGCCCATCAGCACCATCACCATTATCTCATTTACCTCTATTGCCACACACTTTTTTGCACGTAAAAATAAGCTATGAACATCCTGTATTTTTTAGTGGGTTGCAGCGTATTAATGGCCTTGGTTTTTCTGGCGGCATTTTTCTGGGCTTCTAAAACGGGCCAGCATGATGATGTATACACCCCCGCCATGCGCATCCTTTTTGACGACGAGCCCAAAAGTGACGACAATCACATTTCAAACCAACCCACATCATAATTGGGCACAGCTACCCTGAATACATTTGCTGAACAAAAACTAACAAATTTCTTAATTATATGCAGTTAGAAAAATTTACTTACGACAATAAGATTGTCCGCAACTTTGGTATTGCTACCATTGTTTGGGGCGTAATCGGCATGACAGTGGGGCTCCTCATCGCCATGCAGTTATTTAAACCCGGCATGAACATGGGCAGCCAATACACCACATTTGGCCGTATCCGTCCGCTGCACACCAATGCTGTAATTTTTGCCTTTGTAGGTAATGCCATTTTTATGGGTGTTTATTATTCGCTGCAACGCCTGCTTAAAGCCCGTATGTTTAACGATGCGTTAAGTGCCATACATTTCTGGGGCTGGCAGCTCATCATTCTTTCGGCAGTAATTACCTTGCCTTTGGGTTTTACCACCTCGCACGAATACGCGGAGCTGGAATGGCCGATTGATATTGCCATTACGCTGATCTGGGTGGTATTTGGAATCAACATGTTTGGTACCATTTTTAAAAGAAGAGAACGCCACCTTTATGTAGCCATCTGGTTTTACATTGCCACGTTTGTTACCATTGCGGTATTGCACATTGTTAACTCTTTTGAGCTGCCGGTTTCGTTTATGAAAAGCTATTACTGGTATGCCGGTGTGCAGGATGCGCTGGTCCAATGGTGGTACGGGCACAATGCAGTAGCATTTTTCTTAACTACGCCTTACCTGGGTATGATGTATTATTTCTTACCCAAAATGGCTAACAGACCGGTTTACTCCTATAAACTGAGTATCCTGCATTTCTGGTCGCTTATTTTTATCTACATCTGGGCCGGGCCGCACCATTTACTCTACTCATCTTTACCGGGCTGGGCACAATCCTTAGGTATTGTTTTCTCTATTATGCTTATTGCACCAAGCTGGGGTGGTATGATTAACGGTTTGCTAACTTTACGAGGCGCCTGGGATAAAGTGCGCGAAGATGTAACGCTGAAATTTATGGTTGTAGCCTTAACCTGCTATGGTATGGCTACTTTTGAAGGCCCTTTGCTTTCCATCAAACAAATTAACGGTGTTGCACATTTTACCGACTGGATTGTAGCGCACGTACACGTAGGTGCTTTAGGTTGGAACGGTTTTTTAACCTTTGGCGTATTATACTGGTTAATCCCGAGAATTTATAAAACCGAACTCTACTCCAAAAAATTAGCCGGTTTCCACTTCTGGATTGGTACACTGGGAATCCTTTTCTACGCTGTACCCATGTACTGGGCTGGTTTTACCCAGGGCTTAATGTGGAAAGAGTTTACTGCCGAGGGGCTTTTAAAATACCCTAACTTTTTAGCTGTAACGCTTCAGATTATTCCGATGCATGTTTTCCGTGCTGTTGGTGGTGGTTTCTATTTATTGGGTGCAATTGTAATGACTTTTAACCTGGCTAAAACCATGCTGAAAGGAAGCCTGCAAGCCAACGAAGCAGCCGAAGCCATGCCTTTGGCCCCGGTACTGGTAGAAACCAACCCGATGGATCAGAAATGGCACCGTGTACTGGAACGCAAACCAATGAAATTCATGGTGTTTTCGCTCATTATCATTTTAATTGGCGGTATGGTAGAAATGATGCCAACTTTCACCATTCAATCTAATGTACCAACCATTTCGAGTGTAAAACCTTATACCGCTCTCGAGCTCCAGGGACGTGATTTGTACATCCGCGAAGGTTGTGTAAACTGCCATTCGCAAATGGTCAGACCGTTCCGTTCAGAGACAGAACGTTACGGCGAATACAGCAAAGCCGGCGAATTTGTGTACGATCACCCGTTTTTGTGGGGCAGTAAACGTACCGGACCAGATTTACACCGCGAAGGTGGCAAATATTCGCATGCCTGGCATTTTAACCATTTACTCGATCCAACTTCCATGTCGCCGGGCAGTATTATGCCGCCATACCCCTGGTTAATTGATCAAAAACTCGATATCAGTACAACGCCAGCGAAAATCAGGGCTATGCAAACGTTAGGTGTTCCTTACCCTGAAGGATTTGATAAAACGGCCAACGATGAACTGAAAAAACAGGCAGCAGAAATTACAGCCGACTTGAAACAGAACAATATCAAGGTAAAAAGCGACCGCGAAATTGTGGCCATCATCGCTTACCTTCAGCGCCTGGGTACTGATATTAAAGCCAATAAAGAAACTATCCCTTCAAACCAATAACCATGTTCGAACAACTTAAAAACTTAGCAGGCCGCGAATATTACCTGATTAGTTCGCTGCTCTTATTTATGGTCTTTTTTATCATCGTGAGTATCTACCTCATTAAGCTGAGCAAAAACCACATCAGTAACATGAGCGAGTTACCCTTAAAAGATTAGCATTTATACCCTCATTAAGGAATTGCTTTAATGAGGGAAAAACAAATACAAAACATAAGGATGAAAAAATTTAACATCACCCTCCTATTGCTATTACCAGCCATAGCTGCCCTGGCTGCCGATGATAAAGCTGAAGCAGCCACAGTTAGTTCGGAACCAAGTTTATTAGGTCTAAGTCAGGCCGAAACACTCCTGCTCATCATGCTTTTATTTGTACTGGTATTGCTGGTTGTATCCATTACGCTGCTAAATGCCTTCAAGGTTATGTACCGCGAGCAGCTTAATCCTACGCCTTACCTGGCACCGGTAAAAGAAGCGCCGCTTGATTACGACAGCTGGTTAAAAACCAAAAAGCACAAGCCTTCCATCTGGAGTAAAATACTGGGGCTAAAACCAATTGAAGCAGAAAAAGATATCGTAATTGAGCATGCTTACGATGGTATTCAGGAACTCAACAACCCGGTTCCGGCGTGGTTTAACTTCTTGTTTTATGGCACCATCCTGTTTGGTGCAGCCTATCTTTTCTATTATTACATTGGTGGCTACGGCTTAAATCAGGACCAGCTGTACGCGGCCGAAATGACGCGTTCGGCTGAAGAGAAAGCCATTTACCTGCAAAAATCGGCCAATGCGGTTGATGAAAACACAGTAAAAGCCGATAACACTGCGCCTGTAATCGAATCGGGTAAAACCATCTTCTCGGCCAACTGCGCCGTTTGCCATGGCCCGGCCGGGGGCGGTTTAATTGGGCCTAACCTTACCGATGAGTTCTGGCTGCATGGCGGTGGAATTAATAACATTTTTAAAACCATTAAATACGGCGTTCCGGCCAAAGGGATGGTAAGCTGGGAAAAAACGCTTAGCCCGAAACAGATCAGTGAAGTAGCCAATTATATTTTATCGCTCGAAGGAAGCAAACCCGCTGGTGCCAAAGCACCACAAGGTGAAAAATATGAACCCAACAATGAGGTAAAAGATGCCGGCAAAAAATAAAACCAATAAGCAAGGCAAGGGCCGTAATTTTCTTTATCCGAAGAAACCCGCCGGCAGGTTATACACCTACCGCAAATGGGTAAGTTATGCGCTTTTGCTTTGCCTGTTCAGTTTTCCGTTTGTACAGTTTAAAGGCGAGCAACTGGTATTGCTCAACTTCATTAGCCGTAAATTTGTTTTCTTCGGACTGATTTTTACGCCGCAGGATTTTTATCTCTTCGCTTTTGCAATGCTGATTTTTATCCTCTTTGTAATTTGCTTTACCGTGGTACTGGGCAGACTTTGGTGCGGCTGGGCCTGTCCGCAAACCATATTTATGGAAATGGTTTTCCGCCGGATTGAATACTGGATAGAAGGTGATGCATTACACCAGAAAAAACTGGATGCCCAGCCCTGGACAGCGGAAAAAATCTTCAAAAAAACAGTTAAGCACTTTCTTTTTCTCCTCATCTCTTTTGGCATTGCTAATACTTTCCTCGCCTATCTTATCGGTAGCGATGTACTGTATAAAATCATTACCGAACCGGTATCGGCGCACATTTCGGGCTTTATCTCCATTTGTATTTTTACAGCTGTTTTCTACACCGTTTTTGCTTACGTTCGCGAAATTGTGTGCACAGTTATTTGTCCGTATGGCCGTTTACAAGGGGTTTTACTCGATAACCAGAGTTTAATTGTGGCTTATGATGAAACCCGTGGCGAACCCCGTGGTAAACTTGTAAAAGATGCAGGCCATTTAAAAGGCGACTGTGTAGATTGTGGCCTTTGTGTACAGGTCTGCCCTACCGGGATCGATATTCGCAAAGGCACCCAGCTCGAGTGTATCAATTGTACAGCTTGCATCGATGCCTGCGATGAAGTGATGCTCAAAATCAACAAACCCGAAAGGCTCATTGGCTTCTACAACAACGATTTTATTCAGGCACGTAAACCTTTCAGGGCCGGTTTTAAAGCTTACGGTTATGCGGCTGTATTGCTGGTAGCCATGATCTTGTTTTCATCGCTCATTTACAACAGGCAAAATGTAGAAACCACCGTATTGAGGGCAAGTGGTACACTGTTTCAAACCCGAGCCGATGGAAGCATCAGTAACCTTTACAATGCCGAGCTGATTAACAAAACGAACCGCGATATCCGTTTCAGTTTTAAATCGGCCAATAGTACCGATAGCATCTTATTTATCCAGCAGGAAAAGCTCCTGCCCAAAGAAGGAACGGTGCATTTAACCTTTTTCCTGATCAGGAAACCGGCACAGATAAAAAGTTATAAAACTGAGGTCACTTTTGAAGTGGTAACCGATAAAAAAACGATCAGCACGGCTACCACAAGCTTTTTTGCCAATCCAAATTAAAAGATAAACGATATGAACTGGGGAAAAAAAATTATCATCACCATGGCTGCATTTATGCTTTTTATATTGGCTCTGGGTGCTTACATGCTCAGTAAACAGGGTAACGATACGCTGGTAGAAAGCAATTATTACGAAAAAGGCCTCCGTTACGATGAAGAGTACAAACAGAAGGCAAATACCTTTGCAGACCATGCTGAACCCGTTATTACCGTAAACCCTAGCCAGGTAATTATCCGTTTAAAAGACAGCGCCAGTTATACCCTGGTGCTGATGCGGCCATCCAATGCGCGGGCCGATAAAAAGCAAAACGGCAATACCCTGGGCAACAGTCACCTGATTTTAGTAGACCGTAAACCTGCCGATAAAGGCCTTTGGTACCTCGATTTAAAATGGAAAAGCAATCAGAAACAATATCAGTATAAAAAAAGTATTACGCTGTAATGAACAACCTGCCACTTGCATTTTTAATGGGGCTACTCGGCAGCCTGCACTGTGCGGTAATGTGCGGTCCGTTGATGCTGGCTATGCCTTTCGAAAAGAACAGCAGCTGGCAAACGGGCTGGGCTTTGTTGCTCTATCAATCGGGCCGGGTTTTCACCTATAGCCTGATGGGGGCTCTAGCTGGTTGGCTCGGCAGTACTTTTAACCTGGTAGCCAACCAGAAAATACTGAGTATAACCATAGGTTTGCTTTTAATTGTGTTTACCCTCTTGCAAATGCGGACAACTTATAGCCATCGGCTTAGTGCACTACAGTTTAAGCTGATTAACCCCATTGCTAAACTGATGGGCAAACTGATGGGCTTCCCCTTATGGCAATTTGTGGCCGGCATGCTCAATGGTATCATTCCTTGTGGCATGGTGTACCTGGCACTGGCCACAGCTGTAAATGGCGCATCTGCAAATAGCGGATTGCAGTTTATGTTCCTTTTTGGTTTAGGCACTTCGCCGTTGTTGATGATGATCTCGATGGGTGGTATTTACCTCAAAAAGTACATTCGTTTTAATACCAAAAGGCTTATCCCCTGGTTTATGCTTTTTATGGGCGTATTGCTTTTGCTCCGTTCGGCCGAGCTTGGTATCCCGTTTATTTCGCCCAATATGGGTACGCATTTTAACGGCACAGTACTTTGCCGCTAATCAGTTAAATGAGTGCCTGAATGCCAGTGGCGATTGATTGGTTTTACTCTTAAATAATTTGCTGAATGACTGAGGATGTTCGAAACCCAGTGCATAAGCGATTTCGCTCACCGATAAACTGGTAATGCTCAACTTTTCTTTCGCTTTTTCAATCAGCTTTTCGTGAATATGCTGCTGTGCATTTTGTCCGGTAAGCGAGCGTAGCATATCGCTTAAATAGCGGGGCGAAAGATGCAGCTGATCTGCCAGGTACTCAACTGTGGGTAAGCCTTTGTTCAAACCATTTTCGGTTTCGAAATAATCGTGCAGCAATTGTTCCATCTTCGAAAGCAGATCGTGGTTAATGGCCTTTCGCGTAATAAACTGGCGTTTGTAAAAACGGTTACTGTAATTTAACAGCACTTCGATATAGGCAATAATTACATCCTGGCTAAAATCATCGATCGGGTTATTCAGTTCGCGGTCTATATGCGCCAGAACCTCTAAAATGGTTGTTCGCTCCTTTTCTGCCAAATGTAGCGCCTCATTGGTTTCGTACGAGAAGAAACCGTATTGTTTAATGTTTTTGGCCAAAGGGTAATGGCGGATAAAATCGGGATGGATTAATAAAGTAGAGCCATAAAACTCGGCTTCGGCATCAATAGAAATAATTTGATGAGGGGCCGTAAATACCAGACCACCCTCATCAAAATCGTAATAACCCTGCCCGTAACCTATGCGGCCCTTGAGCAGTTTTTTAAAGGAAATTTTATAGAAGCTTAATAAAAAAGTTTCAGGAAGTTGATCTACCAGCGCCGCAATCTTCGTATTATCAACCAGGCTTACCAAAGGATGCAGCGGACCAGGCAGGCCCAGCATGCGGTGTAAATCCGAAATGGTATCTATTTTATGCGGTGCGGCGGCAACTCTTTTCATCAGGCTAATTTAAGTATTTATGATCCAAAAATGTTTTTACGCATCTCTTTTCTGAATGCTTCGTAACCTATTTCGGTGCGTTGGGCATACAAGGCTTTGGCATCTTCGCCGGCTACATAGCGCACCTGGTCTTTACCATCGGTTGCGGCTTCGTACACCACTGCTGCAATTTGTGCTGCTGTTGAGAAATTGTCGGCATTAAATAGTCCCCAGAGTTTTTGGTTGGCTTCTTCATAAGCCGGGTGCGAAGGTGCATCGATAGAACGCCCCATAAAATCGGTAGCAATACCGCCCGGGGCTACGGTTTTCACACTGATATTGAAAAGACCAAGCTCTAACGAGAGACTTTCGCTCCAGCCTTCCAAAGCAAATTTGGTAGCGTGGTAAACCGAACCCAGCGGGAAAGCAAACAATCCGCCCATAGAGGTTGTGGTAATAAATGTACCAGCGCCTTTTTCTCTGAAATAGGGAATAAAAGCCTGCGTTACGCGCAACACGCCCAATAGGTTGGTATTTAACTGTCTCACCATTTGTTCATCAGAAATGGCTTCCATTGGCCCAACCAAACCATAACCGGCATTGTTAAACACCACGTCTACGCTTTGTTGTATAGCCAAATCTACAGTGCTCTTTACTTGTTTTTCGTTGGTTACATCGAGTGGCAAAAGGGTTACATGCTCCAATTGTCCAAGTACAGTTTCTGCTTCGGGATTACGCATGGTAGCGATTACTTTCCATCCATTTTGCTGAAATAATATGGCGGTGGCCCGGCCTAATCCGGTTGAAGCACCGGTAATAAAAATTGTTTTCATATTGTTTTTCTTTTAACAATACAAAATTCGTCTCCCGGCAGCTCCTCTGCGTTGCCAAAATGCAGCTATTTGTAGCCGAAATGACGTTGCACAACCACTGGCGCAAGTCTTAGCGCTCCAGGCGAGATTCATACTTCTTTTTTATAAAGCGAGGATAGCATTTTTCAATTAATAAAATTAAGTCTTTATCTTTCGACAGCGTATTATCATTTAAAATAAAAGTCGCCAAAGAAGAAGCGGTTAAAATCTGAATCTCTTGCCCTTGTCGTTCTTTTTTAGTTTGCATGTAAACACCCTCGTCCAAAATTTTATTCAAAAATGGAGATATTGAATATAGTGGTAATAAATCTTCATCATTACCCCATCCTTTTTGAATGAAGTAGTAATTAATTTTCAATATAATCCTCGCTGTCGCTTTATTTAGCTGTTTATTATGTCTGAAAGTATTCAGATCACAATCAAAAATTGCTTGACTAACACGGGTTTTAAAATGATATTCTAAAGTCTTACTTGTATCCAAATTTAATGTATCTGCAAAAATCATTAAATCTGATAAACAATTTACTTTTCTTGAATCTGTTTTTTTATTAGTACAATGAATAAATGTAACAATTACCAAAATAAAGGAAACTGCAATTTTAAGGTTTCTGAACATAGCCTTGCTGTTTAATTTTATTTTCTAATTCCCATTGTTGGCGCACCCCCTACTGGCCCTACTGGCGCAAGTCTTAGCGCTCCGGACCTGTGCAATGGCCTGACTTGTGCCCTAGCCAATGAGCCTATGCAACAGATTGAATGCCGTTTCATTAAACCAATATCAATCAATCCTTTACAACCTTACTGGCTTTAAAAGCACAAGTCAACCAACAACGCTATCCTCCTCGCTAAGACTTGCGCTAGTAATACTGACTTGTGCCCTCGCCAATGAGCTTATGCCACTGACTGAATACCGATTCATTAAACCAATAAATCAATCTCAATCAATCCTTTACCACCTTCATAATCGATAGCACTGCTATACAAATAGTCTGACGCATTTGTCACCCACCCAGCCTTAACCGGATTATTATGCAGGTAATCAATTCGTTCTTCGAACATATTTAAATGAGGATCTAATTCGATGGGATGATTATCCTGCCGCCAAAACTGAAAGTTTTTATTGTTGCTATTCTGTTGTCCAGCCTTAGCAAACAAATAAAGCATCCATTCTTTTCTGCTTTCAATCGTGCTCTCTCTTATCTCCTTTACTATCCTAAATGATGAATATTTCTTTAAGTCGCGCATAATATCAGATAATAAATAACCCTCTCTGCTACTCACAATTAAATGAACATGGTTACTCATGATTACCCAGGCATGTAAGTTAAGGCCTTTTTCTTTTCTACAATAAGTTAAACTTTCCAATAAAATATCGCTATAAACGCTGCGCGTAAAAACATCTATCCATCCTACAACAGCAAAAGAGACAAAATATATTGCACCAGGGTCATGAAATTTATATTTTATGCTCATTTATAAATATAGATGGATTAGAGCAGATAATCAATTTGGTTGTTAGTTTTAAAAGCACAAGTCAACCAACAACGCTATCCTCCCCGCTAAGACTTGCGCTAGTAATGCGCAGCGAAGCATCTCTTATAAAAGATTGCTTTACGCCATATCACCAATCCAGCCCTACAGTTCGCAATGACGATCTTCTTTCTTTAAGTATCAACAAAAAGGCTATCTAAAAAATCAGATAGCCTTTAATAAGTAAGTCTGATTTCACCAGATTTAGAATGCTTGCGATTCTTCGTAATTAGGACCGTACAACGATGGTACTTTATTTCCGGTTGCCCTGAGGTGCGAAATCAGCTCACCACGATGATGGTACAAATGGTTGTAAAGAAATCCTCTGATGACCTGAATCTTTGGCATGGCCGGCATTAATGCATTGCCCCCTGCAGACATTATCCAGTTGTTCATATACTTAGATTCATCAGAGTTTTCGATTACCGTTTTTGCCTTCGAAACATTTTCTTCAAACCTGGCCAGGATATTAGCGGCCTTACTGATATCGCCTTTATCGTATTTATATGAACCCATATCAAAATCATCCAGATCGAATGTTGGTTCGTACCAGTTGTATACCTCGGCAATGTGCGAAGCGAGCTGGCCTACCGACCAAAGGTGTGGTTGCGGACGGTATTCCAATGCACTATCCGGAATCATGGATAATAATTTTCTGGTGTTTTCAGCTTCATGCATGAACTCACCAATTAATGCTTGTTTCATCATTTTTATATTGTTTTGTCATATATAAAAATAAGGAATATTTAGGATTGAAACAGGTTTCTGAGTGTACAACAGATAAAAATATTTGCCTGTCCAAACCTCATCAAAAACCCTTTAAAATGCCTGTAGTGGCACACTGCTTACTGCAATCACTTTCCAATCCTGAGCATGTAATTTCCACACTCTGGTGAACTTCAGCTTACTTTCAAACAGCTGATTCAGGTAGCTTCCTTTAATTTCTTTTGTAACTACAACCACTGCGGTATCTCCGAACAAATGCAAGTGCCGGTCTGAAATTGCTAAACTGTTAATTTTTAAATCGTGGCTGATATGTGGAGCCAGATCTTCTGCTTTAGTTAGCGTCATCCCCAGGTGATTAACAAATACGAGTTTATCGTGAAGTAATTTATCCAATACTGCTACATCGCTATTTAAGATGGCGGCAACAAGCTGTTCTTCTAATTTTAGCACTTTACTTTCCATAACTGTTTTTTGCTAAAGATATAAAAGCGAAACAGATGAACCTAAATTATTTGCCCAGTTTTCCACCACCTTAGACAGCTAAGACACCTTAGATGATCTGTCATGCTGAGCGTAGCGAAGTATCTCTAAAAGATTAAATACCAGCTGTGTTACAAATCCAGATCGACGAAGAGACTCTATTATAAATCTTTATTTTTCTTAAAGTTTGTCACGTTGAGCCTGTCGAAACGCTGCACTCAGTGTTAGGTCAGATCCTTCGACAGGCTCAGGATGACAATTCTATTCTTATTATACTAATCCTACTACCGCAAGTCTTAACGCTAAATCACAGCATTTACACAAAAACAAAAAAAGCCTCTAAATCTTAAATTTAAAGGCTTTATTCTATGTCGGGATGAGAAGATTCGAACTTCCGACCTCCAGCACCCCATGCTGGCGCGATACCTGGCTACGCTACATCCCGTTAATCAATCTGATCTGAAAAACGAACAAAGATAACATCCGCAACGAAAATCTCAAGAGCAGCTGCCAGATATTTTATTTTTTTATTTCCGCAACATATTCCGGTATTCGGAGGGTTTCATGCCTTTTATCGCTTTAAAAAACTTATTAAAATTGGTGGGATTATTAAAGCCGCTGGCATAACATACATCGGTTATGCTGTTATCTTCACTTTGCAAGAGCTTGCAGGCGTGACCAATCCTGATTTCGTTGATAAACTGGGTGAGCGATTTTTGGGCACGCATTTTAAAGAAGCGGCAAAAAGAATTGGGTGTCATATTGCATAATTCGGCTACTTCTTCGAGGTGGATATCGTTATGAAAGTTTTTCATTAAAAACTGGTAAACCTTATTAATACGGTTACTGTCTTTCTCGTCGTAATGATTTTTAAATGTAGCGCTCGACAGGTAACGGTAATCTTTCGATCTGGCCAGTATTTTAATGATTTCGATTACCGAGATGATATTACCGAAACCATCATTATTGGCCAGGCTCAGTAAAATGGGTTTTACCTTACTGGTAGTTTCCTGATCAAATACCATCCCCCGTGCTGCTCTCGAAGCCAGATCGGCTACCTGTAGCAAAACCTCCTGGTCATCCGTCAAAGTGGCAAAGAAATCTGCACTGAAATAAACCACTACCGATTTTACGGTTTCATCGTCGTGATCTTCGTAGCGTTTATCATTTTGCCAGATATGTGGCAGGTTAGGCCCCATCAGCACCAGGTCATCGTCTTCAAAATTGCCGATATGATCGCCCACGATCCTTTTACCCTGGCTCCGCTCAATCCACACCAGCTCGCATAAATCATGAAAATGAAAAGACGATATAAGCCGGTTATTATCAATGTGTTTGATGTGGATGGATTTATCGCCCGAATGGTTGACATTGATCAGTTCTGATCTCATACTTTTTGGTTAAAAACGCCTGTTTAATAAACTAAATTAATGATAAATAGACAAATACACTCAATTAAGGTAAAAAAGTTTAGGTTTTTACAATTATAGTTTTACAAAAACCATGTACACCTCCCTAATTTTAGTATTAATAAACATTTGATAGCCAACGTAAACTATCCCTGCACTATTGAATGTTTTTTTAACCAAAAAATAAACTTTATGACAAGAAAATCCACCTTTTTTAGGCCGGGCCACTTTGGCTGTTCATCTCTTTCTTTTACACCGGATAAAAATAGGATGACCGAGGCCGCAACGCGCTCAGGCAACATTGATTAAAACTAAATCAACAACTTTAAAACAACATCCCTTTTAACTAATCAAAAAAACAATTTCAAAAATCATGAAGAAAATTTTACTTCTGCAGTTTTTGCTGTTGTTCTCGTTCTATGCCTTTTCTCAAGAAAGAAAAACAATTAATGGAACGGTCAAGAGCGACGACAAAAAACCGCTTCAGGGCGTAACAGTTACAGCCATTGGACAAAACCGCACAACGGTTACCGATGCCAGCGGTAATTTCAAAATCGAAGTAGCCAATCCTGCCGGCACTAAACTTCGTTTTACTTTTGTGGGTTTTAAAACGGCCGAAGTAATGGCCAATAACCCTTCTTTTAACATTACCCTTACCGAAGAAGGCAACACTCTCGATAATGTAGTGGTAGTGGGTTTTGGTACCACCAATGTCCGTAAAAATTCTACATCAGTTTCTACGCTTAATCCGGCAACCATTAAACAATTGCCTATTGGCGATATGGGATCGGCTTTACAGGGTCGCATACCGGGTTTAATTGTACAGCAAGGTTCTGCCGAACCCGGACAAAACGGCGCAAGTATCTCTATCCGTGGTAATGGGGAGCCGCTATATGTTATTGATGGTTTCATTTCCAACCGCCAGCGTTTTTTAACCTTGAACAAAGAGGACATTAAATCGCTAACTACCCTGAACGATGCCGCTTCAACAGCTGTATATGGTATGAATGCAGGTAACGGGGTAATTGTAGTTACCACCAAGCAGGGAGAGGCCGGTGATATGCAATTCAATTACCAGAGTAACTTTGGATTTAACACCCCTTCGTATGCACCGGTACGTATGAATGCTTACGAATTTGCAACAGCTATAAACAAACTGAACCAGGCACTGGGGCAAGGTGTAAATGCTTTTAAAACACCGGCCGAGATGACCGACATCCAAAACAACCTATCAAGCTATACCAACTGGGAAAAGGAATTGTTGCGTAATTATGCGCCTCAAAATGAGCATACGCTTTCGGTAAATGGTGGCAGCGAAAAATTAAAGTTTTTTGGCAGCTTAAGCAGCTTAGGACAAAAAGGTATTTACAAGTTTAACTCGCTGGATTATAACCGCTACAACTATCGCTCGAACGTGAGCACTAACTTTGATAAAATTGGCCTCAGTTTCGATTTTATGCTAAACGGATCGCTTCAGGATGAGAAATACCCACCAGCAGGTGCAGGTACCATCTTTTCGCGTTTAAAAGACCGTACACCTTTTGAAAAACCGTTTACCTCTGCAGGTTTGGTATCTAACCAGTTCGATAACCCTGCCCTGCAATTACTAAGTCCGGGGTATATTAAACTGCGTACGGTTTACAACCAGCTGTCGGGTATGTTAAAATGGAATGTTCCCGGTGTAAAAGGCTTAACCCTTGGTTTTAACGGAAACTATAACATTGCTACTCAAGACCGCGTAGATTGGATTGAAACGGCTACTTATTATGATGACCAGGGAAATGCAACCAAAGAACTTCCGGCAAATATTGGCGTTTCGAGATCATCATACATGACCAGCCAGTACGATGTAAATGCCCGTGCCGATTATAAAACATCAATTGCAGGTGCCCATAACATAGAGGCAACCGTTGTACAAACCATGCAGCATTATTACTCTAATACCCTGGCAGGTAGCTCACGGGGCTTTACTACTACAGAGATTAAACAAATTCAAAAAGGCGATGCCTCGCTGATAACAGCCGCTAATACCGAAGGCGAACAGGCCTGGATGGGTTATGTAGGGCGTTTCCACTACGATTTCAAAAACCGTTATATCCTAGAGTTTGCCGGCCGTTACGATGGTTCAGATAACTTTCCGGATGGCAAGCGTTGGGGTTTCTTCCCATCTGTTTCAGGTGGCTGGGCCATTTCAGAAGAAAAGTTCTTTGAGGGCATAAAAGACAAAAACGTACTGAGCTACCTTAAAATAAGAGGTTCTTATGGCCAAATCGGGGTAAACAATATCGATCACTGGGCTTACTCCTATCTTCCAACCTATGCTTATAACACCAATGCTTATGTAGTAAACGGTCAATTGGTTAATACGGTTACACCGGGTCCTACGCCAAGCGTAAACATCACCTGGTTCGACCGCACCAAGTACGATCTGGGGCTCGACTTTTTCCTTTTCAAAAACAAACTGGAAGGTAAAGTGGATTACTTTTTCGAAAAAACCAAAGGCTTTCTGGCCGCTGATGCTTCACGCTATGTTGATCCGATAGGCTATTCACTTCCATTAATCGTTTCGAGAGCCGAAGACCGTATTGAGGGTTTAGATGGCTCGCTCGATTACAAAACGAAATTCGGGCAGGTAAATTTCAATGCAGGTTTCAACTTTACCTATTACCGTTCGCTCGCATTCAGAACCAACGAAGATAGCGTAACGCTGGCTAATCCGCGTTTAAGGGCACAAGGTAATGAGAAATATTATGTGGCTACCGGTTATATTGGCGCAAAGGTGTATACCAATCCACAGGATATCTTAAACAATCCTAAGCGGATCACCTCAAGAGATTTAAGGCCTGGCGACTTACAATATCTGGATGTAAACAATGATGGAAAAATTGATGGACAAGACCAGGCCAGATTCGGACATAACACCTCACCTACTTTTGTTTTTGGTATAAACCTGGGGGCAAGCTACAAAGGTGCCAGTATTGCTGCTACTTTACAAGGTACAGGCTCACGCCAAACCTACATGAGCAATGTGGCCATGGGTTCGGAAGGAGAACGCCGGCTGGATTTTGCCTACCAGCTTGATACCTGGACGCCGGAAAATCAGGGTGCCACATTCCCAAGGGCTGGAAATGCTTCCTTAAACGATAATAACAACTATGCCTCATCCGACTTTTGGGTGCGCAACTCTACTTATGTGCGTTTAAAATCGCTTACGCTTTCATACGATTTTAAATATGCGATACTTAACAAACAAAACTGGCTACGCAACTTAACGGTATATGCCTCTGGTATCAACCTGTTTGCTGTTGGCCCATCTGTTAAATATGGCGATCCTGAAGCCAATTCTTTTGATGGCTATGCATACCCGATGATGAGAACTTATTCTTTTGGATTTCAACTTGGTTTTTAAGCTTAAAATGATGAAACATTATAAATCGATATTTATTCTTGCACTGGTGGTCTTAATGGGCTCATCGTGCAAAAAATTTCTGGAAACAAAGCCCTATGATAAGATTACGGGCGAGCAAACCTGGAGCAGTGAGAACTTAACCACTGCTTTTATTTATCAGGTTTATGCGGATGTACTTGGAGAAGGCTCGTGGATGGCCTCTTACGCCAACGGCAACTCTGCCAGATCAGAGAGCAGTACCAAAAATGCCATGACGGGTACCCTAAACTCTTCTTATTGGTCGAAGGAAAGAGCCGAACTGATGACCAATAACGACAATTATGGCTGGCTGAGCTACCCTATTCTCTGGCGCATCCACACGGCAATGAAAAATATACAGGCCAGTACTGCATTTTCGCAAGCTTATAAAGACCGTTCATTAGGCGAACTTTATTTTCTTCGTGCTGCCCACTATTTTGTATATGCCAAGCAATACGGCGGCTTACAAATCATCGATCGTGAACTTTCTCCTGATGATAACCTTCAGATCCCGAGAGCAAGCATTAAAGAAACTTATGATTTCATTTTAGCCGACTTAACCAAAGCCAGTACTTTATTGCCTGCCACAGCTGAAAGAGGCCGTGCAAATGCGAAGGCTGCACATGCCTTAATCATGCGTGTAGGTCTACAAGCTGCAGCCTATGTAGACGGTGGTTTGCCCAACAGCATTTATTACGATAAAGTGATCGCATCTGGCACAGCCCTGGGACTTTCACAATCGGGTGCACAGCTAAGCCCTTATTATAGCCTGTTCAGAAGATACGAAACTGCTACTGCCGCGACAGAAAATATCCTCACCCGCGAACGCAACAAAACAAATTCGTCACTGTACGATACTCCAATGCAATACCAGGGTTTATGGTCGACTGGAAAGTTTTCTACCTATGCCAAACAAAACTTCCCGATTAACGTAACTATGAATTTTTGGGGTATGGATGGCGGGGCCTGGCCAACACAAGACCTGGTAGATGATTACCTCGTAAAAGATGTTGATGGCCGCATTAAATTCTGGGGCGATGCCTCCTACGTAAGTACGGGTGCAAACGTGGATGAAAAAATGTATTTCAGTGCCACTAAAAAACGCGACCAAAGGTTTTATGCAACCGTGCTTTACGATAGTTGCCTGTACTTTAACAACCAGGTGAGGGTATTTTTCAGACGTGATGGTAATGTAAGCAATGCCAACAGTAAAATTAATGAAGGTTCTTTTCAGGAGTATGGTTATAATGCCGGCAACACCGAAAACTATAACTCTTCAACAGGTTATTCGATGCTCAAATATTTTTATGATCAGGTGCTTAGCTTACCTTCTCCATCCGATCAAAGGTTAGATTATTCATTTTCGGTACTGCGTTACGGAGAGGCTTACTTAAACATGGCCGAAGCTTACCTGATGAAAGGTGATTTTGCCAATGCGAAACTTTACATGAGCCCAACCATGGTTAAACACGCTGGCTTTGATGATGCTTCGGTAACCGCATACCTGGCACCACTTACGGGTAACCAGATTGGCAATTCGCTTTTCGAGGCTTATAAAAGGGAAAGAAATGTAGAAATGGTATATGAAAATAACGACCGGTATTGGTCGCTGCTGCGCTGGGGTATGCGTGCTTCGGGCGGCATACGTAATGGCGAGTATGTTTCAAGCGGCTATGTAATCCCCGAAATGCAGGGTTCACTTCGTGGCATCCGGATATCGCGCGATGGTAAAACTTATAGTTTCTTTACCGATAACAATGCAGTGGGCGAAGCCAGGTTTTCACCTAAACGTTATTTATTGCCCATTAACCAGGCTTTCCGCTTAAGGTCGGGGGTAAAACAGAATCCAGGTTGGGAATAATTTCAATTACAATTTTAACAGAATGAAAACAACGATAAAAACAATTATGCTAAGCTCCCTGATAGGCTATATGGCTATCAGTTCGGGTTGCCTGAAGAAAGGTCTTGATGATTTGCAAAATTCGGCAGCCAAAGAAATGACAACGGTTGATTATACCTATAGATTTTTGTACACCGATACCATCCAAAAAGGTACGCCTAAAGAAGAAATAGAGAAAGACCGCGTTTGCGAAGTGTTGTTTAAAAAGCAAACCACCAAACTGACTGAGAATGGTGTTGATGTTTTTCAAACTACAATCAGTTACGATGTGAACTCGGTTTTAAAGGCTGGCCCTACGGGATCGGTTACCAAGAACCAGTTGTATGCCCAGTTTCAAAAACTGATTCAGGTAGACCAGTTGAGTAAATTATGGGTATATACTACTGTTTCGGATGTATCGATAGTTACACCCTTAAATGGTGCACCAAAACTGGGTAGTCCGGGTAATTTTTCTAAAGATGCCATGTACGAAGTAAAGGCTGCCAATGGCAGCACCAAAAATTATATCCTGCGAACGATTAAAGGTTTTTAGGTTTAGTTAGTTTAGTTAGAGGGCCCGGCGGTAGAAACTGTCCGGGCTTTTTTACATTTAATCAATGACGCAGTTTATTGAATAGACCCGTATAAAACTAGCACCTGCAAGCATAAAACTAACGTCTGCAAGTATAGAACTGCCACCTGCAAGCATAGAACTGCCTCCTGCAAGCATAGAACTAACACCTGCAAGCATAAAACTGCCTCCTGCAAGCATAGAACTGCCTCCTGCAAGCATAAAACTACCACCTGCAAGCATAAAACT
>NZ_JSYN01000013.1 GCF_000812965.1 Pedobacter kyungheensis | reverse complement strand
CTATATCGGTGGTGTCCACCTCTTCCCATTCCGAACAGAGAAGTTAAGCCCACCAGAGCCAATGGTACTGCGGTAACACGTGGGAGAGTAGGTCGGTGCCAAATCTTAAAGGAACCCTTCAGCTAAAGCTGAGGGGTTTTCTTGTTTACGGCCATTCTGGAGACCAAAGCTGAAAGACTAAAGCTTAAAGACGGATCAAGCAGAAAGCTTAAAGACTAAAGCAGTATACAAAGCTTTAGTCTTTGGTCTTTTGGCTTTAAGCTTTCAATAATAGCCCTGATGGCAGTGGAAATCCCTTTTGGCATGAACAGGCATGTTAAATCTTGCATAAGGCCTCCAAAAGGATTGTAACGTACAGCAGGACGGAACCTTTGTTGCCTGCAATAGCTTTGCGCTTCTAAAAAAAGAATGAGATTGAATTAATGTAAGGCTGCTCCTGTTGTAGCGTTTTCAAGTTTTCTGTCGTTTTTATTTTAAACCAAATATTTATGATCAAGAAAACAGCATGGCTATTACTAATTGCACTGGGTGCTTTGAGTTGCAAAAAGAACAAAACAAAAAACGATTGTTTGGATAAAATGTGTACTTACGAGTACCGATCAGTAGTTTTCAGGTTTATGGACAATAAAGGAGAAGGCGCAGAAGTAAAAGATTTTAGTGTAATTAACCAAAGAACAGGCGAAAAGGTAATGGCCAATGCGAGGACCAGCGGTAATTCTGTAAAAGGTGCATTTGTTGTCGTTGGCGACGAAAATATCAGATCCCTCTCTGAACAGGGCGATAATTTGAAAATTACCGGCACTTCGGTTCAAACCAATCAAACCAAATCGGCGGTAATTAAAGTAAGCGGCGGCGAATGTGCCTGCCATATAGACAAGCTTTCTGGCCCCGATCAAATTGCTTTTGATTAAAAAAGCCGTACCTGATTAGGGTACAGCTGTATAACAGATTTATGCTGAGCAATAGTTTTAGTCTAGTAAAGTCCAGGTTTTTTTAGCCTGTACTTGCTGTACTACCTGTTGCTCGGCAACCACAATGTTTTCTTTGCGCTGGCCAATATATTCTAAGCCACTCAGTTTATTCCAGAGCGCTACCATTACGTTCATAAATTCGCTAACCATAAGCATGCTCTGGTTAATTTGTTTATGGTCGTAAACCAATTCGATGGTTTTGGCTAATAATTCTTCAAAATTTCCAGGCGTTACATCCTTCCATTCGTAGAAATACTTCAATAACTCTTCTCTTTCGCGTGGATCGATTAATTTTATGGCGGTAAAGAAGATATGGGCAAGGCTTGAAAAATAGCCTACCAAAACAACCGGTGGCTGGCGGTGAGCAATGTTGCGGTATTCGTAAAAAAGTCCTGCGATATAGTCTACAATCTTTTCAGAGATTAAACGGATATTTTTACCCAGCGGTGTAATGTTATCGCGCCCCCCTGTTTTATCGATAATTTTAAAACAGGCAAGTTGCATATCATTTAACAAAACACTGAGCGATTCGTAATAACGGATTAAGGCCGGATGACTGGCTACGGTTGAACTGGGTGGAATATAACTACGGTTGATAGATAACCGTCCGTTTTCATAATAAACCTGGCCAATCGTTAGAAAATAACTATCAGCACCTTGTGCATTTACCTCCGATTCTGGTAGTACCACAATAGCATAACTTTTGGCCAGTTCAGGGTAACGGATGGGATTCTCCTCGGGGTTTGGCATACCTGCAGGCACACGGTTGAAAGGGTTTACCGCCAATAAAATGGCATAATTGCGCGGTTCCGATTGACCGAAATAATGATTGTGCACCAGCATTTCGGTATGGTTTGCCTGAGCAATATCGATATGACAACCCTCTGAAGTAAGGGCATTGCAATAGTTTACTCTTATTTCAATATGGTTGGTCGCTTTTTCGATAATTTCGATATCGTGCGAACTTTTATACCCTGCAAAAGGCGGTAGAAAGCCGTAATTGCTATTGTTGAGATTTAACGATACGGCATCTCGCACAAAATCCTGTAAATAGAGATCGTTCAGGGTAAAATGATCGCTCGAAAGCTTCATACCATTAACCCAGTTAATGGATTTATATCTTAGCGGCTTTATCATGGCAGACTGTTTTTTTAGTATAGATTAGATAAAGATAGCACTTTCTCCCACTTCGTTTGGTTTGTTTACATTTTCGGAAACCCGTTTGGCGTAAATGGTCATTTTCTCAGTAATGCCGTTTTCAATAATATCCAGATCGGGATCAATGAAAATATTGCGCTTAAAAAAAGACGTTTTAATAAAAAAGATCCAATTGTAGCTTTCAGCATCATCGGCCTTAAATTCTACAGGGCTTTTGGCGAATTTAAGGTTATAATCGTCTATAAACTTGTGAAACCAAATGCCAAAATTCATGTTTTCTACGGCCTTTACCTTTACTTTAAGGGGTTCTGGGTCGCTACTTTTTTTATACAATTCCAGTTCAAGCACCAGGAGTTTGTTAAAGTCGACATGATCCATATTGATATCAAGTGGCGTATCGGGGTATCTCCAGATTTTATAAATCTCTGATGGAATATTAAGCAGTGAAACATAGGCCCACCAGAAAATAAGTGGAACAAAGAACCAGGTAATGCTGCCTGCACCAAACCAGCCAAAATTTACCGAACTTAACCAGTTAAAGGCCAGCTGAAATAGATACAAGGCCAAAATGGCCGAAACTAAGGTGGCAAAAAATATAAATACTTTGCGTTCTAATGCTTCTTTTGGATAGTATTTGGTTAGCAGGTAAACGAAAATAATACCGGTTAAAACATAATAAATACAACAAATAATATAACCCCAGGGCATGAAATTGAAATTGAGGAAGCCCAGAAAACCCGGAAGTGCCAAAGCAATGCCGGTGAGCAAAACACTTACAATTAATTTTTTGTTGTTAAGAAACTGATTTTTCTTGTTGATGATAGAGAGTACTGCCGTTGAAACGAGAAAAATCAACGGGAATAGCAGAAAGCGAATAAAAAAAGATTTAACGTCCATTAATTTGATAGATGTGATGTATTACAAATATAGTATCTTTAGTATTTGATCATAATCCTAATTATTTCTATAATAAAAATTTAACCTATAACAAATAAGCAGGTTTAATGTTTAAATGAAAAAAGAAATTATAGTGCATAACGAATTATTTACAGATTATAAGGCTGTAGCCCATGCCGCCGATCTGATTGAACGCAACGTAACTGATGCCGACCGGATAGAAGTAATCCCCGTTGGGTCGGATAAACGGGCTTATGCCAAAGATATTGAAGACGCTGTTTCTTATTATTCAGAAAAGAGAAGGCATAACCGTATCCGCATTAGCAGCAACCGCGAAAGTTTGTACGATATGCTACCCGAAGGGCTTTTTCATCGCCCACCTGCCGGAAGTGGCAGTTTGGATGAGGAGGGTATGATTAAAGATATCCGCGAACGGAGGGAAGAAGAAAAGCAAGCCAGACTGTTTTTTAGCCCTTTTGATGCGGAGATCAATCAGGTGAGGATTATGACTGAGCTGTATGAGAACCGGCTCGATAAAAGAACTACCTATACCGAGTTAAGCCAGGTTTTTGGCCTGGGCTGGGAAGAATTCAGCTTGCTTAATAAAGAACAAAGCATTATCTGGATGCACTTACTGCCCGAAATACAACAAAAGCGAAACGATATCAATTTTGTATCAAAAGTACTTACCGCCCTTTTTAACCTCCCGGTAACATTGGTAAATACAACCGAACACATTACTCCGGTAAAAATTGCCGGCGATTTACAGATTGCCCTTGGCGCAGGTGCTTTAGGGGTAGATACCATCATTGGCGATAGTTTTATTCCTGATATAGAATCCTATAACATCAATATTGGCCCCACATCGCCTCAGGAACTGATAAAATTTATCCCCGGACAAAAAAACCGGGCAATTTTAGATATGGCCATAAGCTACCTCATGCCTGTTGATGCCGAAGTAAATATCGAATTACTTACTGCTGCTGATTTTCAGGAAACCGTTTTAAGTACCGAAGGTGAAAGTTCTTTTCTGGGTTATACCGTATATATTTAAGACACCAATATCATAAGCCTATATTGTTTTAAGCGTGGCTGGTTTAAGTAACATGCGGTAATGTACATTCATGGTGCTACGTAAGGTTAGTTTGGCCTGGGTAAGGTGCAACAGTTCCTCCCAGTCTTGCACATGTAAATTGGCCTGATCTGCCGGTTCAATAATGATATCGGTGGTTTTAATAAAACCCGCATTGGGTTTATTATCCATAACAATACCTTTAGCCAGGGTAACGCTTTTGAGCTTATCGCCCAGTTCATAGCGGCAAAAATTTATGACATCGGCTTTGGTAATAATGCGGTCGGCGGTAGTGAGCCCGTACTTGTACGCCTGCACCCGGTTGCTTGCATTTAATCTCGAACGCCCGCCTTTGGTTGCGCTTAATAAAAAAACACTGTCAGCACTCACTTTACTGTTGTTATACACCATTAACCGGCTACCCGTGTTGATGTGGTTGGCTTCTTCTGCCTGTGTAACCCAAATATCGAGAAACAAGATGTCGGCATCATCAATCGGCTTAATTACAATATAACTGGGCAACTCTTTAACGTCTTTCAGTGCCGATTGACTTTTTTGTTCAATTAAAGCAATGTTCTGTTCCAGATTTTTTAATACGGTACCTAAAAAATCAGGTCCATAAACTGAAAATGCTGCTTTCTCATCGCGTAGTAGCTCAAATAGATAATCAACCAGTTCTTTGGCATTCCGCGTATCAAAGCGCTCGGTACCCCCGTAACGGATGGCAAAGGAACCATCGCCTTTTTCATTTTCGTTGGTATAAGGAATTTCATTATAGCTTTTCCCCTTATTATCTTTCAGGCTCTCTACAGCCAGCATTTGATCCAGTGCTTCCGTTTTAATGGGAATAATGTTGTTCATGGTTTTAAGCCGGTGTTTTATCTGGCTCAACCTTTTATTTACAACCGGGAAAGCGTTGATATGTACATGAAGTTCGTTCAGCATTTCCTGAGTGATTGCTGCAGGAAAAACAACTTTAAGCCATTTAACCTGTTTATCGATCTGGTTGAGACTGGCCTGCTGAAAGATATTTTCGAATACCGGCGGAAGTTCTTTGTCTACACTGATATTAAAATCATTAAGGTCGCCCAGGGTGATAAACCGTTTGCTGTAATATTGCAACACATCGGCCTTAATCAGGTTAAGTAGTTGTTTGTACTGAAAAGGCGGCGCTATTTTTCCGGTTAAAGGTTCATCCATAAACCTTTCGGTATAGGCGGTAAGTTCATTGTCATGATAGTACCATTTGCCTAGCGAGAGCAAATCGTAGGTATTATCCGGAACTGAATAATTCTTCCAATCAAAAAAGATATTCAGCTTATTAAAGTCCATCCAGTCATTAATGCCGCTAAAACCGATATACATCGTATTTTTTTCTACATTAAAACCAGGTAGTGTGTTCGTTGTGGGGTATTTGTTCAATTGCTCTACATTAAACAGGGTATTACCGGTAACCATGTATTTAATATCGGCCCGTAAAACCTTTACCTGATGTAGCGGACTAAAAAAAATATCGGTTTTTACCACCTTATCATTTTCCTGCTGAATATTTTTTTTAAAGGCAAATTGGGTGTAGGGAGAAAAATAATCGTCTTTTTCTACTGGTTTTGCGTGTATAATGGCGTGAGCCGGTAAAGAAGAAGTTAAATGATCAGGTGCCAGAATGCGGCTTATTTTATCGAAAATCCTGTTTTCGAGATTTTTAACGTCGTTTGAGACATTAAAGAGCTCATTGCTTAAAGCTTCTATAATCAGTTTAACCAGCGGGTCAAAATCATGACTATTTTTAACATTCCAGAAATCTTCGGCATTTTTTAAAATTCTATTGCGGATCTCGTCTTTTGAAGCGTAAAAAATTGGTTTCATGTGTAGAAAATTTGGGGCGTTTTTTTAGGTCGATAAAGGGCTAAGGAACAAAGCGGTGTTAAAAAAATATTTTTCTCCTGTATTTTTTATTAGTGATCTCACACTGATATCAACCTTCTTTTTGATCTCTGTTATCTTACGTAAAGGATATACATTTTCTACTTCCGTAATGCGCACTTCTACCTCGGTATTATAAATCCTGAGCTCGTAACTGGTGATAGATTTTAGCAGCGATTTCCTGAATTTTTCCTCCCAAATGCTCTCACTAACGATTAATTCGAAGTCAAGGTCCCAGATTTCGCACCCGAAATTGCGCTGATGCCGGTGCTCTCCAAAGCGGGTAAAAATGATCAGCTCCAGGTGGTTGGAAATCGATTTTCCGAGGTCAGTTGACTGTAAATCAGCGCCTGTAAAAATGCTGTTAAATCGGAGCGGTTTATTTAAAAAAATTCCAGACATAGATGTTTGGCTTAAAGTTTGCTAAAAGTAGAATAAAAAAATCGTTTTAATAATCAAACAACAAATATTAAAAATTGTTATAGAACAGAATTAATTTGTAAAAGGTTTGTGTGATTTTATTGGTGTTGAAGTGTCGGATTAATTCTTATGTGAATGCTATATTGATAATGAAATGCTCTTATGAAACCCATTAACGCGACAGAAATTAGAAGTGCCTACGCTAAATTTATTCTCAACTTTGTATGGTTAACCTGCTTCTCCATTCTCAGTATTTATCTTTTTTTTCTGGCCTCTGATTACGAGTATACCCTGCTCGATAAAAAGGTAAGGGAAACTGAAAAACTCTCCTCTTTAAGAAAAGATATTAATACCAACTATGACCTGATTCTGGTGCGTTTTAAAGAACTGGCACAGTACCGCAATTACAATGCAAACGAAATGAGTAAGCAAGCCATTTTACTCAATGATATCCAGTCAGCCAATAATAAAATTAAAGATCTGATCTCTAATAAAACAGAATCGGGATTAAGTTTCGACCTGTACCGCAAATTAAACAACAATGTTGGTGCAATGGCCGGTTTACAGGATTCGCTCAACCAATCCCGTTACGACATTCAACGATATAAAGAACAAATAAATGATTGTACGCGTGCGAACCAGTCTGCAGTAAAAAAAATTAAAAACGGCCGTTTCGGTAGATAATTAAAGCCATGATAAAACTGAGTATAAAAGAAAGACGTGAACAATTTTTGTTTTTTATGGCCCTTTTCATTTTTACCGTGGGGCTTTTAAGCTTTGGTATTTTTTACAGTGATAAATCGCGCTACGAAATTTCTAAAGATGAGCTTGAAGTAAAAATTGCCGAAAACGAAGCATTCGAAGCCATGGTAAAAGAAACCATGCCAACCGTCGATAGCACCTACAAACAAATTACCCGTTACAATCCTAATGTACAGGCCGTTTTTTTAAAGAACGATATCCAGCTTTCTCTGGGCTCAATCAGGGCAGCATTTGATCGCAAAGCATCCGATTCGCGCTATAAAATATTTGTTCAAACAGCACAATTGTATGACCGGTTATTTTATGACAGGCAGGAACAAAACCGAAACATTACAGATATAGAGCTGCATAAAAAACAATTAGACGACTGCATTACCAACAGGCGTCAATTGCAGCAAACCATATCTGCCAGATAAAAATCCCTAATCAACCTATAAAAAACGCTACTATGTCTGATACAAACACCAAGCAAGTTAATTCCAATTCGCAGGGCTACGTTATCCTTTACATCCTGTTGGCTGTACTGCTTTTAACCGGCCTCATTTTTTTATTTAAAAGCTCCTTGTTCGAAAAAAGGGTAATTGATGCCCGAATCCTCAAAGATGAAATTTACCTGAACGAACCACTGGTTTTTACCGATAATACCCCAAAAGCATCAAAATGGCTCTGGGAATTTGGTAACGGTGCAAAAGCTACCACAAAAACAGGGTCTTATCATTACACCAAACCCGATACCTATATCGTTCGCCTAACTGTTGACGGTGAATTGCGTCAGGAATTTCCAATCACCGTAAGAGATACGGTTCGGGCTGCCCTTGTGGATAGTGCACTTACCATTAGCGGCCCAACTGCCGGTTTGGTAAACGAAGAAATCAGGCTGGAAGGCGACGGCGAAGGCAAAGAATTCGAATGGTCTTTTGGTGAAACGGGCCGAGTTGACGTAAAGGGAAGAACCGCCCTATATACTTATCGTGCTCCAGGTAAATATGTGGTTAAGCTCAGGTCTGATAAAAATCCTAAACCAGCTTACTTAACCATTCTGGTTACCGATCCTAATGCCGAAATAGTAGAAGATCTGGTTGCCCCAGGTGATGGAGAACGCAAAACCATCGATGATATCAGGGCACGCTTACAGGCTATAGCCAATGGCGCCGATTTTAATTCCAATTACTATTACCTCATCAATAAATACATGTGCAGCAACGAAAAAGTTAGCGTAAATGTAGAAATGAATGGCAAGAAAAAACAAACCGATATTTATTCGTACTGCATGGGCCTCACTTTTGGTGGCGAAATAGCCATTGATGAAGCACAGCTAACCATTAAGCCCAATTCTACCTGCGCCAGCTTATTGAATATTAAACAGCATTCGGCAACAGCCCAACCAGCTGCAACTGCCACTGCAGAAGCGCCTGCGAAAACCAGATAGATTAACCTCAACCTAATTTTAAAGCTCATCTACAAAAAAAACTATGAAAAAATATCTCTTTTCCATCCTTTTATTAGGAATATCCTTTGTTTATGCCCAATCGCCGGCCTCATTTGGCAAAAAAGTAAAATACATGCCAAAATCGTACGAAAAACCGTCCGAAAGCATTAACGTAAACGAAAGTACCAGCAGCAGCAGTTTACCCTGGATTGTTTTTTCGGACAGAGACGACAATTATACCACTACCGCCCCGGGCGGAAGCCTGATTATGAAAAAAATCGGTTTTATGGAACCTTTTTATGTATCGAAAGAAGAAAATGGCTACCTGAAACTCATTAAATACAAAGCTGGAATGATCAGAGGAAGAAAAATAACAGATAAAAGAAGCGCCATCAGCTACGGTTGGATTGCCAAATCTAAATTGTTGCTTTGGCAAAGGGCTTTCTCTAATCAAAAAACAGGCTACGCAGAAAAAGCCATTGGTATTGTAAACGGTAAAAATCCTTTAACCGAGCCTAAATTTTATTACGATACAACTGATTCTATTTTGGTTTACAACACTCCTGAGCTTAAAGACAGGCGCACCAAGGTGAGGTTGCACGAAATTGCTTATATCTTCAAAAAATCAGAAGATGGTAAAAAATACCTGATTGGCTCAGACGATCAGCTCGTAGCCGATACCGCTTTAAAAAGTATTTATGGCTGGGTTGCCGCTTCGGCCGTACACAGTTGGGGCGACAGACTCTACATTACCGCTGTAAAACCGGGCAATTACGATACGGATGACTCTACCGCAAACGCGATAAAAAATGGTATCAGCAAAGGTACTGCGTTCGTAGTCGACCCTTTGTTGCCAAGGGAAAACCTGATTTTAAGAAGTGTTCCTGTTGTTTCGGATGATGAAGGTACCTACTCGGTTGGGATCGCCGCCGATGTTTACAACAAAAAGGATAACAAAATTTTAACCATCAACGGCTCATCACTTTCTTATCAGGATTATATACAGCTACGTAAAAATAAAAACAAAGTAAATGTGGTTTTTGTGGTAGATGGCGGAAGTCCTATGACCAAATATTTTTCGGGAATGACCAATACCATCTCCTCTTTTGAAAGCATAATGGGCGATTTTGGTAAAGGCGCTAAAGTAAACTATGGTGGCGTGGTGTACCGCGGCGAATCGGGTTGTTCTGTGCCGGGCATTTTTGTAAACCCCATTCAGGATGATTACCGAAAATTAATGACTTTCCTCTCCAATCAGGCTAAAAATACCGTGCGTTGTAATGGCCAGGTAACAGAAGAACCTGTTTTTGGTGCACTAAAGGCTGGCTTAAATCTTTTTAAAGGTAAAAAGAACGAAACCAATTTAATTATCCTGGTAGGTAGTACCGGAACAACCGGAGGAACCGATAATACCCAAATTAATGCATTGAGCGAGCAGGTGGCCCTGGCCGATGCGCGTATTTTAGCTTTACAGGTATACAGCGATTTTAATTCGACCTTTAACGATTTTGTAATCCAATCGCGCAAACTCGTTTCCGAATCAGCCATCCGCTCGGCAGAATACCGTAAAAATACCATGGTTAAAGGCGAGGGTTTAAAAAGCTTTCAACCTTACAATACCAGCCTGCAGGATTCGATTTCATATTATTTAGATTATCCTAAAAACAGCTTAATACAAGGGGGAGTAGTATTTCCAACCAAAGGCACAGTTAATTCTAACCAAAGCATGACGGTGGCTTTGCGCCGTTTTGTAAAAGAAACCAACGCTGATATTTATTCGCAAATCAGTTCGCTGGATAGTGCCTTTCGTTTAACAGGCATTTCGCGTAAAAACCTTTCATCAGAAGTTCAGGGCCAGTTACCGGAACCCGTTGGTGATGATGTGGCCGACCGTATGCCACATAACGCATTCAAATATTACAGTACCGCCAGTTTATCGGCCGATGCCGTTAAAAACAACCGTTCAGCTTTACAGTACGCAATTGTTTTAAATAACATGGAGTACAAACAAATTGTTGATGTATTCTCGATTATGCTGGGCGAAAATCTACAGGCCGATCAATCTTCTTTCAGAAGTAAGCTGGTTAAAAATTATGTTAACATACCCAGACAATTGCTCGGTATGAAAATATCATCGGGCGAGGTAAAGGCAATGACTTTGGCCAATTATATCAAATTGGTAACCGGTTTGCCTGTTAACAACGAGTTTTTATCGCAATACACCGTTGCCGATTTAAAAAGAACTTCGAAAATGCCTTTAGAGCAGTTTGAAACCTATATCAAATTATTAAGTCAATCGGTACAACAGATTAAAAGGGCTACTCAGATCGAACAGCAATTCGTATCAAACGGAAAAACCTATTACTACATCACCGAGAATAATTTTAACCAGGCAGTTTCATCACAAAGTAAGTAGCAGTATGGCAGTTACAAATTTAAGCGAATCGGTAAAAACAGCACTGCATATTGCGCAATCGCTGGCAAAAGAGTACAGAAACGAGGTTTTCTCTGCTGCTCATTTGCTTAAGGGCTTAATGCACAAAGATGTTGGACTTAGGGCTTTTGTGGATTCAATCGGTAAAGATGAAGAATACATTAGCGAATGGGCAGAAGTGCGCATTGATGAACAAACCAAATCGGCAAGCTTTAGCGATAGTGTAAGCGGAGCTCCAGAAATTGCAGTTATTTTTGAAGAGGCTGATAACGTGCGCATTAAACTTGGACTTGATTTGATTACTCCTGTTTGCGTATTAACCGCATTGGCAAAACCAGGTATTGGTTTTCAGCCCGATCAGCTAAAATCATTTCCGATAAAAGAACGCGAAATTTTAGACCTCTACGTAAAAGATGAGGAAATTGCGCGTGCAGTTTCTCCAGATGCCACTAGCTCAAGTACAGATAAAAAAACTACAGGCAATGCCTTGTACAAATATTGTATAGACCGGCTTCAGCAGGTGCGCGATGGAAAAACAGACCCCATTATTGGGCGTGATAAAGAAACCCGGATGATGATGGAAATTCTTTGTCGCAGAACCAAACCAAATGTAATTCTTACCGGTGATGCCGGTGTAGGAAAAACAGCTTTGGTTGATGGTTTTGCACTCGATATTGTAGCACAAAATGTACCCGACAGCTTGAAACCGGTACAGCTTTTCGAACTCGATCTGGGATCGCTTATTGCAGGCGCATCATACAAGGGCGAAATTGAAGATCGATTGAAAAATATCATCAAAGAAATTAAACAGTTCGAAAAGGCGGTTCTTTTTATTGATGAAATCCATACCCTTTTAGATAGCAAAGGCCCTTTAGGTGCAGGTATAGGCAATTTGTTGAAACCTGAACTTGCCCGCGGCGAAATAACGGTTATTGGCGCGACAACCATTGATGAGTATCGGAAGATAATTGAACCTGAACAGGCTTTTAGTCGCCGTTTTGAAGTACTTCAGGTCAATGAGCCGAATGAAGAAAGTACCATCAAAATGTTAGAAAAGCTGGCTGTAAAATATGAAGATCACCATGCTTTAACGATTGAACGTGATGCTTTGGGCGAATGCGTACGCCTGGCTAAGCGATACATGAAAGACAGGCGTTTACCCGACTCGGCTTTTGATTTGCTCGACCGGACAATGGCTGCCATGAAGATGATGAACGATACTTCAGACCAGGTAATTGAAAGCCTGGAAACTGAGCTGGAAACTTTAAAAACAAATTCCGAACTGGCCGAACCACAAAAATTTGCCGATTATAAATGGCTGTTTTCTTTGTTGCAGAATAAATTGAGTCCGGTGCTGTTAGGGCGTTTAACTGATGAAACTCAGACCGATGCTTTTGAAACAGCCGATGAATATCAGGGTTACATTGATAGCAGTCTGCAGGAGCTAAAAAAATATGCTGCCGAAAAGAGCGACCGCATTACCAAACAGGATATTGCTTCAATTGTAGCTTACAAAACAGGTATTCCGATGGGGAAACTGCAGGCCGGCGAAAAGGAAAAATTGCTCAATATGGAGCAGTATCTCAAGAAGCGTGTGGTGGGGCAAGATCAGGCACTTAAAGCGGTTTCAGATGCCATTCTCGAATCGCGCAGCGGTTTAAACAAAAAGGGGCAGCCTATTGGTTCGTTCTTTTTACTGGGCCCAACCGGAACGGGTAAAACCGAGCTGGCCAAATCAATCGCCGAATTTTTATTTAACGATGAAAAAGCTATGATCCGGTTTGACATGTCTGAATTTAAAGAAGAACACAGCGCAGCCTTGCTATATGGTGCCCCTCCGGGTTATGTGGGCTATGAGGAAGGCGGCTTGCTGGTTAATAAAATCAGGCAGCAACCTTATTCGGTATTGCTTTTTGATGAGATCGAAAAAGCGCATCCTTCGGTTTTTGATACTTTTCTGCAAATTTTGGATGAAGGCCACATGCACGATCGCCTGGGCAAAGAAGGAGATTTCAGCAATTCGTTAATTCTTTTCACTTCCAATATTGGCAGCGAATGGATTGCCGAGCAGATTGGTAAAGGCACTATTCCGGCTTCGAACCAGCTGATGGAAGTTATGGCCGGGCATTTTCGCCCCGAATTTTTAGCGCGTATTTCAGAAATCGTTCCATTTGCGCCGATTAATGAAAGCAATGTAGTGCGCATTTTCGAAATCCAGCTCAGCAGTCTGGTACAGGCACTCAGCAAAATGGGTATTGATTTTGAAATTGAAGATGAGGCCAAGAAAATGATTGCTTTAGATGGCTTTACGCCCAAATATGGCGCCAGACAGCTTTCGGCGGTGATCCGTAATTTATTGCGTCGCCCGATATCGAAATACATCATTTCGGGAGAGTTGAAAAAGGGTTCGAAAATCAAGGTGAGTAAAAAAGCTGATGCTGATGAAATCGAATGGAATATCATTCAGCCTGAAGTTGTGCCTCCATTGGAACAAAAATTGAGTTAAAACGTTAACTGTTATATGTTTAGAAAATTTTAATCGTAAACTTAAATCTACATACTATGTTTAATTATGAAATTGGTGGTAACGAGCGGAAAATAGATACTTCTGAAGCTTTCGCAGAAATTGCCCATAACAAAACGCTTTTTGTACAGAAATTAACCGATAATGATCCCATTAAACCTGAAAAAGTTGAAGGATTAAAAACGGTAAAAGAAGTATTTGAACACTACAAACCCAATGTTAAGGTCGCTTTCGAAAAACAAGATGGTTCTACCGTTGGAGAAACCCTTAATTTCTCTGATCTGGGTGATTTTGGAGTGAAAAACATCATTAATCAAAGTAATTACCTAACTGATGTAAACATTGAGCGCGAAATGTCGCTGAATGTAATTAAGCAGTTAAAATCGAACAAAACCTTAAAAGCAACGCTCGACGATGAGGAAACAAAAGCCGCCTTTATTAGTGCGTTAAAGAATTTTGTTGATGAACTGGAGCAAAATAAATAATCTAAAACCGCCAAAACTATGTCAAATCCTCAAGAATTAAAAACAGACCAAAATATTGCTCAGGCAGGTTTTAAACCGGCAGAAGGTAAAACCGTTGAAAAAACAGCCCTAAAAGATAACCTGGAAAAATTAGCCAGGGTGGGCGGTTTCGATTTATTGGAAGCTACAGTAGATGGCCTTCAGAATTTAAACCCTGAAAGAAAAGCCCGGAAACAGATTTTTTTAACCGGCGATGAAAAGAAAAAAGAACGCGAAGAGCTGAAAAAGAAAATCCAGTTATGGATTGATGTACTCGAATCTTCTAATTCGGTAGCCGATATGGTCGAGAAAAGTACCGAAAAACTGAACACAGCAGAAGAAAACCTGAATAAAAACATCGGAACAGCATTGGAAAGCACGCGTGAGCTGGAGCAAGCTTACCGCTCTGTTCACTTGTTTTATAAAAATACCGAAGCCGATAAGCTTAAAAATGTGGTGCTTTTAAATGCATCGATGGATCAGATAAAAGATCTGGATAATCCACGCTTTATCGAATATGTAGACGATGAGCTGAAACAAAACTACGACCGTTTAGATTTACGTAAAAACTATTCGCTAATGGTGGTTCCGGGTTACATGGGGTCGAATAAAGTGCTGGAAAGATGGGCTAAAATTGCACACAACAACAAGGCCATGCTGGTAACCGATTTTGCCGATTTGGATCAGCCGGATGATGTACTCGATTTATTTACTGCCGCTAATTTTACCGGTGGCGATGCTTTCAGGTCGAACGTAATCATGACCTGTAACTGGCTGGTTGGCCGTGGTAAAGTTGCCGAAGTTGGTGAGGAAGACGATCTTACCGTTCCGGGATCGGCTGCATTGGCGGGCAAAATGTATTACACCTTAATGTCGCAGGTTACCGCCGGTAAAAAACACGGCGCCATTAACGAAGTTGATGGAGTAAAATTCGACTTGAAAAAGAGCGAAATTTCTCATTTAGAGCGTGTAGGACTGGTACCAATGGTAAATGAATACGGTAAGGTAATGGCTTTCTCGGCCAAAACATTATTTAATGGCGATAACATTGGTTTACAAACCTATTCAGTAGTAAGGGTGTTCGATTACATTACCAAAGTATTATTCGATTTTCTGAACAGAAGGGCCTTCGAAAACTGGACCTCTAAAACCGAGCAGGATTTACGCGCTCAGATTGTGAAATTTTTAGATGGCATTCAAGGTGCTGACCGTCTGATCGAAAGATTTAAAATCATGCGTTTCGAAAGAGATGAGCAGCAAAAAGACCGCATTCACCTCGATATTCACATTACCCCATATTTTCCGGCTAAAAGTTTTGTGGTAAAATTAGATGGTCACAAAGGTGAAGACGAAAATACCACCTGGAATACAGAGTACAATCAGCAGTAATTTTTGATCGCTGAAGAATAAAAACCCAACCTTTGCGTTGGGTTTTTTTATGGGCAATGCATAACACTTAACAAATTCTTTATAATTTTGTAATGCATCAGCCCAGATCAGATTAATCAAAAAAAATGAAGCAAGTACTTCTCCTCAATGGAGATATTGAAAAAAACGCATCTACAAATTTCCTGATTAACGCATATAAAAAAGGTGCTGAAAGTTCCGGGGCAACCGTTCGTGAACTGGCCATTATCGACCTGATATTCAATTCGAACAAATTGTTTAGCAACCGGCAGATTGCCGAACTGGAGCCTGATTTACAGCGGGCTTTAACGGCTATCAGGCAGAGCAACCACGTGGTGCTCTTTTGTCCGGTGTATGTAGATCATATTCCTGCCAAGATTAAGGGCTTTTTCGATCGTTTATTTATGCCCGATCAGATATTTGCCACCCAGCAACAACAGGTAAATAATAATTTTAGTGGCCGCTCGGCCAGGATTGTTTCTATTTTAGACGAAGCCACATTTAAAGATTGGAAAGCCAATAAAAAGACTACCTATCTTTCCATTAAAAAAGTAGTTTTCGAAAAATGCAGGATGAGTCCGGTACTCACCAATACTATTGGCGAGTTGCATTCGCTGGAGAACCATTATAGTCAGAAGTGGCTGGTAAAAATGGAGAAGTTTGGTGCACAGTTAATTTAATATTTAAGACAGTGTTGACCAAAAAGGCAACACTTTGGGGAAAATAGCTACACTTTTGTAGTTTTATTTGGAGTAGTATTGTATATGTATCATTAATGTTAACTCGATAATTTTCCACATTTTATCCACATTGCCAACCTGTATTTTTAGGTGATAAATGAGGATTTATACCTTTTTCTTAGTTTTAACGATCAGGTTACTTATTATAAATGAGTAAGATATAAGATAATTGGCCTGATAATTGGTTTGGATTATTACAGCAGTGGAGACTGCAATTAATTAATTTATAAACCTTTAAATTTTAAAACTATGGCTTTCAAAGCTAGATTAAATTTTTCAGGCAAGGAGTACGATGTGCTTCATTGTGCCTATGCGTTAAACCGCGATGTAGATGCTAAGGGAAGACCTTCTTCCGGAGTTTACGGCGGTACCATTGACATTGAGATCGAGTCGACTGAAGACACCTCAATTATCGAAGCAATGGTAAATAACCAGTACAAACCCATTACCGGAACCCTGTTGATCAAGAAAACAGAGGAAGATGCCAAAATGAAAGAAGTAAATTTCGAGGATGGCTACATTGTTAAATATGCAGAAGGTATAAACATTGTAGGCGATCACCCGATGACGCTTAAATTCCAGATTTCGGCGCGCAAGCTTAAATTAGGAAACGCAGAGCACCTTAACGACTGGCCTAAAGCCTAGTTGAGGTTGAAGGTTTGAAGGTGGAAGGTAGAAGGCTTGAGGTAGGCAAAACGCCAAACGCGTGGCTCCATACCCTTTGCTCCATGCTCCTCGCTCCATGCCCTCCGCTAAGCGCCAAACGCTCCCCGCTAATCACTTTATTTCAAAACATTTAAACTTACTACAATGGCATTTAAAACCCGTTTAAATTTAGGATCAAAAGAGTTTGATGTACTGCAATGCAGCTTTTCATTAAACAGAGATGTTGACGCAAAAGGCCGTCCGTCTTCAGGTGTTTATGGTGGTACCATCAGTATCGAAATCGAATCGACAGAAGATACTTCGGTAATCGAATCGATGGTTAACAACCAGTACAAGCCACTTTCAGGCACCCTGGTTTTCAAGAAAGGCGAAGAAGACGCCAAAATGAAAGAACTTTCTTTCGAAGATGCCTACATCATTCAATATAGCGAAGGTATTGCAGTAAACGACAATACCCCAATGACATTAACTTTTGTGCTATCGGCCCGCAAGCTCAAGCTGGGCAGTGCCGAGCACGAGAACGACTGGCCAAAAGCCTAACGGAGGTTGAGCGCTAGAGGGGAGAGGGCTTGAAGTAGGTAAAACTCTTATGCCCTTTGCCCTATGCTCCCCGCCAAACGCCAAACGCTCCCCGCTAAACCTATTTAAAAGCTTTAATAAACCGCTTCATGCAATACCTAGTTATTTCCGGAACGGATAAAATTGAATCAGGAAACCTGAGGAAATATGCATGCATTTTTCTTCTGGTATTTTTTTGGCTGGGTTTTGCCGCATGTCAGCAAAATCGAAGCAAGAATGCTTCAGGTGCAATTATCCTGAAAGATTCATTGCCTTTGGCAGACAAAACATTGCCACCGGTAGAAACACAGTATCAGGAACCACCAAAATCACTAATACAGCACCTTAAACAGCAGGCATTACATATTGCCCTGGTTAATGTAACCACTGTTGATTCTGTATTCAATGCGGAAAAGGTTTTTAGCGCTACAATATTAAAATCTTTTAAAGGAAAACTGAAGGTTGGCGATAGCCTGAAATATATGGCTATGAACGATATGAAATATATTAAACACCCGAATGATACGCTGATTGTTTTTCTTGATAAAGCCAAATCGCCTGTTTTAACAACCGGAGGTAAAGCGGTATTTTTCTTTGCTCTGGAAAACGCATCCTTTACCGGTACCAAATACCTGGATTCACTTTTGACCAAAAAATAATATGCCGCTTTCTTTGCCAACTTTTAACGATTTACGGATTAATTACCCTACAGGCAGTAGCGAATTGGTAAAAGCAACCATTGGCGGCGCTGTTAATGCGGCCTATATTACCAATACCTGTGTGGTTAGAATGAGCAGGGCATTTAATTATTTAGGTATCGATAATCACATTTTCAGCCTAAATACCCCCAGCTGGAAATACACTACTAAACAAGCCTTTCTGGCACAGGAAAAGGTAAAAGTGCATGCAATTCCTCAAAGATATTCGTTTATTAAGGCATTCGAAACCATTGCCGGGGCCGATAAAAAGCGTTATTGTTTCCGGGTGAGTGAGTTTTTCAATTACCTCAACCATAAATACCAGAAATATAACCATTCGCTTATTTTAAAAACAGGCAAATTTTTTTCCCAATCAGAGCTACGCGATTTCACTGATAAGATTAACAACAAAACCGGCATTATATGTTTTAAAACCAAATTTAGTGATGCAACAGGGCACTTTACCTTATGGGATGGCTACAAATGCCTGTATCAGGATTATTTTCTGGACCCCCGTACCTCTGAAATTTACCTTTGGGAATGTTAATGCAATATTAAAATAACCTTACTATGGAAAATAAATTAATCTCCGAAATCAGTATAGAACAAAAAGAAATACTTCATTTTGCTTCCTTCTCCCTGAATCAGGCTTTTAACGATCACCATTACTTTGAACTGCGTTTTAACCACGATCAGATGGGTGCTCCGGGGTTAATTAATTTGGATGATAGCCGCGATTTTGTAGGTAAAACCTTAACCGCTTCTTTTGGCTATACTTCGGGGAAAATGCAGCAATTTGCAGGTTTGGTAACCCGGGTAGAATTGGCTCAAAGCCATGGCTATCATGGCGTTTTAGTAGTAAGTGGTTACAGCCCCACTATATTGATAGATCGGGGGCCGGATTTGGGCTCCTATCTGGATAAAGATTTAGATACCATTGTAAAACTGGCAACAAAAGATACGCCCGCAAACGATCTAACTATTTCGGCCAATGCTGCACGCAAAACACCTATAGATTACCTTATTCAGTACCGCGAGAGCGATTTTGATTTCCTGAACCGTTTATCTGGCGAATACCACGAATGGTTTTTCTATGATGGTAAACAGCTCAATTTTGGTAAACCCGATAAGCAAAAAGAAGTGGCCTTATTTTATGGCCGCGATGTGCAAAACCTGCAGTATGCAATGGAGGTTTCGCCCATAAAATACAAGCGCTTTGCATACAATCCAAAAGAGAACGAAATGCTGCAAAGCGAAAGTGCGGGTAAGGCAGACGGAAATCCCGATCTGGCACATGCCATCAAGGCTTCCAACGCCATGTACAGTAAAACATTTAATCAGCCCTCGCTCATTAGGGTCGATAATGGCAGCGATATTAAAAACCATGTAGAAAACGAAGAAAAAGCACACATTAGCGAACTGCTTAAAGTGAATGCCAGTGGCGATAATGCAGAATTGGCTATTGGTACCCTTGCCGAAATTACCATGAGCCTGCGTAAAGAACTGAGCTTTGCCACAGAGAGCCTGGGTAAATTTTTAATCACCAAAATTAGCCACAATATAGATGGAACCGGCAAATACCACAATACTTTTGAAGGAGTTGTTGCCACCACCGAGCGCTTAATCGTTAAGAACTACGAAAAACCATACCCTGATATGCAACTGGCAGATGTGGTAGATAACAACGACCCCCAGGGCCATGGCCGCATTAAAGTAAAGTTTAAATGGGAATGCCAAACCAACGACGTTACCGAATGGCTCAGGGTAATTACACCCGATGCCGGTAGCAGCGATAAAGTAAGTAAAAACAGGGGCTTTGTTTTTATCCCCGAAATTGGCGATCAGGTAGCCGTAACTTTCGAAGAAGGGAATATTGCACGCCCAATTGTGTTAGGTTCTGTATTTCATGGTAAAAGTGGTTCGGGTGGAAGTGCCAGTAACAACAGTAAAAGTTTGACCTCTAAAAGCGGGCATACCGTGCAGCTTAATGATGGTGGAGGTATAACCATTAAAGATAAAACTGGCGGCAACCACATTGTGGTTGATGGCAACAATAAAATAACAGTGACTTCTAGCCAAACAGTATTACTTACAAATGGCTCTTCCTCTATCACACTGGAAAAGGATCAGATTCTAATTCATGCGGATAAGATTGAAATTGCACAGAAAGACGGAGCAAAATCAAGCAAGATAGATATCAATGGTACGGCAACTAATGTAAATACCCAGGATATGAAGATTACATCCACTACCAATGCCATAACGGGGTCTAACAATACCATAACCGGAACCAATCATGTTACCGGTGGAAATACTAAAATTGACGGAGGTGATGTATTTATAAACTAAGTAATGGGACATAAAATCATAACAGAAGAGGATTTTTGGATTTGTTCTGAAGGAGCAATGCCTTCCCCATTTCAAGGTACCCGGGAAAGCCTTCACGACAGTTCAGGGCATAAATACATTACAAAATCTGATACAAGCACCATTAGCTGGATAGATTTTGGATGTAAAAAGTATATGTTGCTAATGGCCCTGGTTGTTGCCCTGGCGGTTGTTGTAGCAGTAGCGGTTGGAGTACTTACTGTTGCTACAGGTGGGGCTGGCCTAATTTTATTAGGTGCAGTAGCAGGACTTGTTGGAGGAGCTATCGGTGCCGTTGTGGGTGGTTTATTATGTGGCCATAAAATGGGCCCAGCCAGAGCGTGGGACAATAAGAAACCAGATATGATTTTGCAGGGTACCCCCGTTATTACAGGAGGTTGTACCATGACCTGTAAAGCTGGTGGAACAGTTCAATATGCACCAAACATTAAAAGTTGGATGGGCGCCATTGGTTACGCAAGTTTGAGTTACGGGAGCGAGCTGGTTAAATGTGCTTTTGTTGGGGCTGCCGTTGGTACAGTAGGTTCATTGCTTGGCGTAGGGAGCGTTGCAGTAGGAGGAACAGGGGGAACAGTCGGAACAGGAATTAGCTTATCAAGAGCGAGTATGATTTTGGCCAGGCCTACCGTTGCCAGTGTTTTGAGCAATATAGGTGCCAGTTTTGGAATTGGCACCGGATGGACAGGCGCAGGTATTGCTTTAGGCTCAAGGGGCATTTTTGGTGCAGAATCTGCAGCTGAAACTTATGCCATTGATGCGGTAGACGAAAATGGAGAACCGGTTAGTGTAGGGGATAGTTTTGCCAAAGGCGCACTGCCAGAATATGAATTTGGAAGCCGCATAGCTGATAAAGGGGTAAGCGGTTTGCAGTGGTCTGATGCCTTACTAGGCTTATATTTCCTCAATATCAAAGCAGATCCGCCAGGTACCTTCAGGGATGCCAACGGAACGCTCAGAAACTCCAGGGGTAATCCTAATGGATTAAAACCTGGCACTACGGCAACCGATCCAAGGAAAGTAAAAAGTGGTGGATCGGGAAAAGCTTATGAGGACGGGCAGACAAATGGAAACAGGCCTAGTTGGCGTCAAAGCGAACTAGATGCGGAAGAGATGTATCCAGGTTATGATACTCAAAAAAGTTTCATTAATGGGGAGGAGGTGCCTTATGGAACGGAGGGTAGTACACGACCAGATTTATATAATCACGGGCATAGTGTTGAAGTAAAAAATTATGATATTGAAAGTTCTGCTGGAAGGAGCCATTTAAAGGCAGAACTAACGAGACAATATAACGAAAGGGTTACGCATTTACCACAAGGAGATAAACAAACAGCAATAATAGATGTAAGAGGGCAAAACGTGCCTCCAGAAACATTAATAAAATTAGAAGAAGATATTTTACAGAATTGTCCAGATATGGAAATTATATTTAAATTATAAAAAAAAACAAATATTTATGACAGGATTAAAAGTTGGACCTATTTTTTATGGAATAGGTACAGGAAGTTTTTTACATTGTTTCTTTTCAAATATCGCTTACCACCTTGAGGGTAATAGATGGGGGAATATATATCCTACTTTGATGAATAAATTATATAAAGGGAATTTACCAAATGGAGATATTAATAAAGCAAAAAAGGAATTAGAAGAAATAAAAGAAAGATTCAAAATGATAATGCCTGATCAGGTTATATGGGATATTGAGAATCCTGAGCAAAGACCGCCTTGGGGAGATAAAATAGCGGAAAGAATAACCAATCTTTCTAATTATTTTTATACTAGCGATGGAAAGGATTTATTTGATGTTTTATTTACCAGTTTTGAAACCGCTTTAAAAGTAAAAAAAGATGTATCTATTACAAGTTTATAATTTAATTGGTGTGGAACTTTGATGCAATATTTTAAAAATGAAAAACAAAATATTCTCTTTATCGATGGACGGAAAAGTTCAAGAATTAGAAAATGAACTAAAGAAAGACACCAAAGGAATCAATGATAAAGCAGACCTCGATTATTCTCCTTTAGCAATAGCCGTTGCAAGAGGACATAGGGATGTGGTAAAATTATTGCTGCAATATGGTGCTGTAGCAAATACCCAAGACCAAAAAGGGAATACTCCATTACATTATGCGAGTGAAAACAATAGCCTGGAAATAGCTGAACTATTGTTGGCGCATGGAGCAGATTTAAATATTCAAAATACTTCAGGTAATCAGGCATTGTGGACAGCAACATTTAGTGCTGCAGATGGTGATCAGAATAAATTACCATTGGTTAAACTTTTATTACAAAAAGGCGCTGACAAGGAACACCTGAACAACGTGGGGAAAAAGCCTGCAGATATAGCACTAAAAATTGGTGTTCCGGCATTAATTGAGCTTCTCGCTTAGTGAGTGTTGTAGCTAATAGAACGCATTTTGTTTATGGAAAACAACCTTATAAAGCTCGCCATAGGCGGAAAAACAGAAAAGATAGCGGAATTATTAGCTATATCAACAGTTGATATCAATATGAAAGACAGTGTAGGCTTTACAGTATTAGCAACTGCTGCAGCACTCAATCATTATGATGTGGTTAAATTGCTGCTTGAGAAGGGGGCTGATCCAAATATTCCAAACGATAAAGGTAATACTGCTCTACATCATGCCGCTGAAAATAATTTACTTGATATAGCCAAATTATTGCTAAATCATCATGCTGATTTAGATGCAACAAATAGTTTCGGTAACCAACCGTTATGGCCAGCTGTTTTCTATGTTCGTGGCGACAAGAGAAAGCATGTCCTGGTAGAACTTTTTTTAGATCACCAGGCTGATCCTAATCATAAAAATAATGCCGGAGCCAGTCCGTTGTCTTTTGCTGAGAAAGTAGGTAACACGGATCTTGTAGCCCTGTTAAAAAAAAGATAAAATAACGTTGTATTAAATATAAATTCTCTGTTGAACATGAAGAACATTGTATAAACTGAATTTAAATTTTACAAATATTTATGACAGGATTAAAAGTTGGACCTATTTTTTGAACTATTAATATCTTGAAGGGATAAGGATACATACTTAATTTAAAAAAATGAATATAAAAAAGATCGTTTATAATGATTACGAAAATTTTAACGGGGAGTCTTTTTTGGAGCTTGAGCAAGCATTAGATTTATTCCAGAAGCTAAATTGGCAAAAAGGTACTTTTCTATACTTTGATGTGAACCCAACAGAAACTTTTCAGATTTTCTATCAGGAAGAGGGACTTTATTTAATAGAAATTGCCAACGATAGTGATGACATGATTTACCTTCAAAAATTTGCAAAGGAAGAGGAGATACAAAATCTTATTCAATATTATTTCGAACATCAGGTTGTTTTAAATGATGGCTTTTATCCCGTTCCGATAGAAACAAAAACCTTATCAGATGTGATCAGAGAAACGAATTAATCAATTTTAATTATGAACAGATTAAATATCAGTATAAACGAAAAATTTCAGGCCCAGTATACGCTATTCATTGAAATGGAATCAATGCTGGTTAATGCTTTAATGAAATCGAAAACTGAAATCAGATATGATTTTTCGGTATTAAATATTGATATGGAAGGCTTCGAGTGCAGATTAGTACAATTGGATATTTTTATTCAGGAAGCCAATAATAACCTAATACACGAAGTAGCCGAGCTCACTGGTGCATTTAACCGCATGTTCAATGAGCTTCATTTAAAGCTGGATCATACAGGAAAGGTGATTAAAGTTTTAAATATGGAGTTGATTTTATCAAAATGGCAACAAACAAAGCAACTCATGCAACAGGCAGCAAATAAGAGCGACGACCTGAAAGATTTGATTGCGCTCAGTGATAGTATGTTTGCAAGTCCGGAAAAAATTACGCAGGCCATACAGGCAAACGAATTTTTGCAGGTTTATTTTGGCTATGTGTATGGAAATGAGGTGCCATTTTCGAAATCTGATACCAATCGGACAAATTTTTTAAACACTTCCTATCTGCCATTTAAAGTAAGCTCAACTATTGATCAGGAGATAAATGGCCTGAATAATGTTAAAGTGGTGACCAATTCGGTACCTTACATTACGCTGGACATGAGTTTCAAGAAAAATGCCTACAAGACCTTTGAAGATAAAATTGATCTGAAATCCATCAAACCTGAAATCACCGAAGATGCCATTCATTCAATTGATGCTAAAACCGGAAAATTGTTGAGCACAACTGTTCTTAAAAAAGAAATTGCTGAAGAGCAAAAATTATATGTCATCAATAAATATACGATGGTTATAGATGCGTATGAAAACAAAGTGGACCAACTTAAAGATGAAACAGTTAAATCATCAGAAAATGTGAGTACTCAGGAACATAAAAGTAGATTTAAATTTTTTTAATAATGAGGAGTAAAGAAGTTGAACAATCAGGGTACGGAGCAATTAAAACATTGTTTGCCAAAACCATTTCTATTGGTAAATACGCCCTGTCGTTCAATATTGATCAATCCTCCAATAGCAAAGCCAAGCGTTATGTTTTTACCTTTAGAAAATCGGTTAAGAAAATAAATGGTAACGTTTGCGCTCAAGGCATCATATCAAAAGGGATTTTCATTGTTTCGCACTTAGCAAATATCCGTTTAGGCTTCTTTAGTAGGTATCAGATTAAAGAAAAAGTAGATTAAATGTGATAATTTAGGATATCTAAAACAAAAAAGGCTCCCTAATCAAATCAGGGAGCCTCAGTTTCATTGGTGTGTGCCAGTGTTATTTAATTGCTGCAATTTCTTTTTCGATAGCAGCAGTTTCTACCGAGCTGATATTGGTTTTTAAAGCAGCAAATTTGTCAATGGTTAATTTTTGCGATTTGCCCATTACCAAAGTATGGTTATCTGTTGAGCCGCTTAATTTTAAATCTGCATCATCGGCAATTACGGTGTATAAACCTTCCGAGCTTGTATTGATGTCTGCATGAGCATTTCCTTTTAAGAAAATCTGAAGGTATTTGGTGCTTAATTTTCCGTCGGTTTTAACAACAGCATTTTCCGAAGCCTCAATTCTGTAAATGTCGTTAACCACAACGGTTAATCTTGTTTTTTCAGTACTCATAGAAGTAATTTTCAACGCATCACCATCCTGTACTACCTTTGCAGCTCCATAATTGTCGTCGTTATAAGAAATGCCGATGGTTCCTTTTTGTACAATGGTTAACTCTACATTTCCTTTTACCGAGATGCGTTTAAAATCAGCAATTTTAATGTTTTTCTCAGGTTCTTTTTCGGTAGCCGAAACAGTGGTTGTAAATAAGGCCGATGATAAAACAATGGCTGTTAATGTGGTGGCGATTAGGGTTTTGATTGAGGTTTTCATAATATTTTATATTTAATAATTAAATGTTAATTAATTGTTATTGAATTGTTTAAGTCTGTTTTTGTTGTGTTTCGTAGATAAGACGCTGCGATTTTGAAAACGTTGCAACATCTTTTGCATTTTTATACAATCGATGGGTAATTCTCGACCAACGGGCATAAAATCAAGACGAAACCGGAGAAAAAAATCAGTGCGTTAAAATATTTATGTGCGCATAGGTAAAATCTTATGCCGGTTCTGGTTTGCAAATAGATTTTCGTTATCTTTAATCAGAAATTTTTTTGATTTAGTTATGAAGAAAAAAGTTGTGCTTGTTCAGGATAATAAAGATATCCTCGATATTATGGATCAGGTGCTGGAAGAAGAAGGGTTTGATGTAACGGCATCCCTAACAACCGAGCCAATAGAAAAGATAGAGGAGATTGAGCCAGACGTGGTAGTGGTTGACGACCACATTAAAGGTAAAAAGAAAGGATCGCAGGTAATTAAAGAGCTTAAATCTGATCCTCAAACCGAAGACGTATCGGCTGTATTAACCTCTACCTCAAATAATTTGCCTCAGGAGGCCGAAGATTGTAAAGCCGACGACTATATCGAAAAGCCTTTTGATTTAGATCACATGGTAGATGTAGTGAAGAAAAACGCTTAACTAAAGCGGCTAAATCATAGAGCAGCGTCATGCTGATCCTATAGCTATCGGACTTATTTCAGCATCTTTTAAGCAGCAAAGTCAAGGTTCTGAATAAATTTACCGTCAAGTTTTTCGCTTCACTCACGTCAGCAATAACTATATTATTTCCTGTATTTTATCGCCCTAGAGTGGGGTTATAGGTATCTGTATGCACAGTTGCCTTTAGCTCATGTAAAATCTGGTACAAACCAAAATTAGTGCGGTTTAAATAAATGAAATGTTTTACGCCGCGGGCCTGTTTAAATTCGGGCATTTTCGAAATTTTTTCGCCATAAGCATATAACTGCTCAAAAAAATCGGGTTTGCTAAAATCGAAAACTTTGCTCGTATAGGGTTTGGCAAACAGTTTAATCATTTCGCTGTACGATTTGTGGTAAAATTCAACTTGCTCGGCAGTATCATCAGCGTGGATCATTTCCAGCTGTCTGAAAGCTTCAATCGTTTTGCTTTTATCGTTAAAAACATCAGTCGAAATCAGCGAGAAAAAAGGATAATAAAAATCATCGGGCATTTCTTTTATGCAGCCAAAATCAATTACGCCTAAATTTTCTTCCGGGGTAATCATAAAATTCCCGGGGTGTGGATCGGCATGTACTGCCCTTAATTCGTGTTGCTGAAAATTATAGAAATCCCACAATGCCTGACCAATTTTATTGCGCAAAGTTTGCGAAGGATTGGTTTTTAAAAACTCTTTCAGGTGTAGCCCTTCAATCCAATCCATGGTAATAATGCGTTTGCCTGAAAATTCGGGATAGTATTTAGGGAAAACTACATGCTTAAGGTTTTTACAAGCCTCCGAAAACTCGATAGAGCGTTTTACTTCCAGCTCGTAATCGGTTTCTTCGAGCAAGCGCTCTTCAACTTCTTTGATGTAAATGTTAAGTTCCCTTTCCGACATGCCCAGCAAACGAAACGCAAACGGCTTTACCAGTTTCAGGTCAGACGATATACTGTCGCCAACACCAGGGTACTGGATTTTTACCGCCAGTTTTTTGCCCTCTAAAGTGGCCTGGTGTACCTGACCAATAGAAGCGGCATTGCTCGAAGTAAGGTTAAAACTATCGAAAATCTTTTCAGGCGTTTTACCAAAATTTTTGGTGAAAGTACGCACAATTAACGGACCTGAAAGGGGTGGGGCATTATACTGCGACTGGCTAAACTTATCGACATAAGATTTAGGCAATATGTTTTTATCCATACTCAGCATCTGCGCAATTTTTAAGGCACTGCCTTTTAATTCGCTGAGCGATTTGTAAATATCTGTAGCATTGTCTTCGTTAAGCTGCTCGCGATCCATATCGGGGTTAAACAGCTTTTTAGAGTAGTGTTTAATGTAGTTCCCGCCAATCTGGATGCCTGTTTTAACAAATTTGGCCGAACGCTCTACTTTTGTAGTGGGGATACTTTTTTGTGTTTTCATTTAAATTACTAAAAGCCCATTTTATCGGCAAATTTTCCGTTTCTGGATAAGAATTTGCCATATTCCAGCAAATTATCAATCGGCGAGTGCTGAAAAAGATCGAAAGTTACATTAATGCCTTTTTCAATGGCTTCATCACTTTTCTCAAAGCCTTCGCTATCGTCATTAATCCAGAAATTAACGATAAAAGCAAACTGAATCCATAAGGCGTCTTTATATCTTTTACTTAAAAAACGGCGTTCGGCAAGTTCTCCGCTATCTAAACCCTCATCAATAACTTCTTGAGCAAAGTTTTCGAATATGGGTTTAACGCCACTCAGTACATCAGGAGTAGAAAATTTACCCCGATAATTTTTCAGACTGTAAACCACAAAACTCCGCTGGTTTTTCAGGTTTTCGAGGTAGCTGTAGAAAAAAGAAAGCACTTTTTCGCGGGCAGTATACTGTGGCCATACTTCCTGTTCTTTTATTTTGCTAATGGTTTCGAAAGTAAGTTCGAACCAGATGGTTTTTTCAATACTTTCGAAAGAAGAGAAGAATTGGTAAAAATCGGCCTCTGTAATTTTAAGTTTCTTAACAAAACTGTAAACTGATTTTGGTTTTTCGTTTTGTGTTAAAACGAAATCCAGATATGCTTTTCTAATTTGCTGAGCGGTTGCCATATAGCTGTTTTTTTACAAGTATAACGTTTAATTTATGGGCTTGTTTCTAACCATAACATTTTATTGATCATGCGATTGTAATAATCATTTTCAAAATATTTGAAAGTTTATGTGTAGCTACTTTTTTTAGTTTTTATGTGGAAAACTATTTGGATAAAAACTAAAATTTTTAGTATTTTTGTTTTAAAATCACCCCTAATAAGACAACGATATGATCCAGTTAAATGACTTTTTGTATGGCAAGATGGAACTGCCAGCTGTATTCTCTGACCTGTTAAATACCGATGTTTTAAAAAGATTAGGTGGTGTACACCAAAGCGGTGCTATATTTTTGGTTAATCCGGATATTTGCCATTCCAGGTTAGAGCATGCCATTGGTGTAACCTTATTAATCAGGATGCTTGGGGGATCGGAATTGGAACAGATTGCAGGGCTGTTACATGATGTTTCGCATACTGCTTTTTCGCATGTTGGCGATTATGTTTTCGATAATACGGCCGAAGATTACCATGAGCAGATTTTTGCTGAAATGTTGTGTAAATCTGAAGTGCCCGATGTATTGCTTAAATATGGTTATAACATCAGTGATATTTTGCATGGTACTTTTGATATTTTAGAGCAGCCACTGCCTTCGCTTTGTGCAGATCGGCTGGACTATACCCTGCGTGATGGTGTGCATGGTGGGGTAATTTCGCGTCAGCGGGCCCGTCAGTTTTTAAAATCGGTTGTTTTGAACGATGGTAAAATTGCTGTAAACGATGAAAATGAAGCTGCCTGGATTAATGAGGCTTTTGAAAAGCTGAATAATGAAATGTTTAAGCTCCCGCTTCATTTGTATGCCAATGGCAAAATGGCCGAGCTGATTAAACGTTTTTTAAATAAAGGACTATTAACAGAAAGTGATTTGTTTAAAACAGATACGTTATTGCTGAATAAAATCCGTACAAATTATGAAGGCTACCAGGCCATTAAAGCCATAAAGCAGTTACGGGGTTTTGATGAGTTTATGCGCCATGGTGCTGTGCCTAAAGTAAAAACAAGAACGTTGAATGCACTGTTGGTGTAGAATTGCCAATAATCAATGATCAATAACCAACAACCAACAACCAATAACCAATTGGCAATAATCAATTTTCAATAACCAATACTCTGTTTACAATATAATGAGTCTCTTAATCTTCTTAATTACTTAATGGTCAATATTTTATTTAGCTTTAAATAATTTGAAGAACTATTCCAGGAGATTTAACGTATCTTGTAAAAAAGAAAAAATATGTCGGCGTTAGAAATGATATTAATAGGGGCGGTGATCCTGCTTATTTTTGGAGGTAAAAAACTTCCCGAATTAATGAGGGGAATAGGCAAGAGTGTTAAAGAATTTAAAGATGCAAAAGATGAGCCTTCTGCTCATAAATAACATAATTGTGTACGAATTGTAAATCTATCGGTTAAGCTAATTTCAATGCGCTTAACCCGAAACTTTCCATATACTTTATTGTTTTAGTTTAAATAATTATCGAAATGGAAAATCAAAAACAAGATCTCGCAAAATCCAAAGCTGATTTTACAGCAGAACATGCCAAACATCCTGTTCAAGGCATTAACGATTGGAACGACCGCTTAGATCAAAATCTCGAACCGGAAGACCATAACGACACAGTCGCTGATGAGAAGGCCAAAGATTTTTCGGCTAAGTATGGCAGTGGCGATCAATCAGACGAAAATAACGGCTGAATAATAATTGTTTAATAAGCAATAATCTTTTCCTAATTAGTTCGCTTGCATGGCTTATAAGCTTGATTCAATCAAGCTGTATTTTATTTGTGCAAAATTTTTACACCACCCCTGTAGTTTATTACACGAAACGGTGATTTCGTGCTTAAAAAAATGTTAATTTTTTTTCATGTGCTTTGATTAATAGTATATTGCATATCTAATCAAACAAACATGTATAACGTTTTTCAACTAAGCTGGTAGGTAATGAGCAGGCATTGGTTATGGGTTGTTTTTTTTCTACTGCTGCTTAAAACAAATACCGTTTTTTCGCAGAACACATCAAACAAAGGGAAAGACTTTTGGGTGGCGTATAGCGGGCACATTGATGGAAAACTTTCGCGTTTAACTTTGTTCCTGTCGGCAGATAAGGCAACTGCCTACAATGTTTTTATGGGCAATACTGTAATTGCTACCGGTTCAATACCAGCTAATACCTGTTTACCGGTAATTATAGATCCCAATACCATTGATGCATACATTGGCTCTAATGATGTGATTGAAAGTGATAAAGCCATTCACGTAACTACTACTGATAATCCAATCTCCTTATATAGTGTAATTGCTTACCAGGCACGTACAGGAGGAACTTTGGTTTTACCTACCAATACACTTGGGAAAGAGTACTATACTTACAGTTATCAAAGCACTACCACCAATGGGCGTTACGCACAGTTTACAATTGTTGCGGTAGAAGACGGTACCGAAATAGAAATTACACCTACCCAGGGCAATACTGAACACGCGGCCAATACCACTTTTACTAAAACTTTAAATAAAGGACAAATTTACCAATACCAGGCCAGAGATGATCTTTCCGGTAGTCATATCAAATCTACATCAGGCTGTAAACCCATAGCTGTTTTTTCAGGGAATACATGGGCTTCTTTTTGCGAACAGGGAAATAGCCGTTCTGCCAGTGGAGGTGACAATTTGTATCAGGAGCTTTTTCCGGTAACGGCTTGGGGAAGGAATTTTGTAACTGCTCCTTTTTACAATACCATTCATGGCAATACCGATATTATCCGGGTAATTGTTTCTGAAGACAATACAATTTTAACCGTTAATGGCAGTACTACAAATGCCAATGGAACAACACTGGGTAATCCTTACAATAAGGGGGCTGTAGTTACCTTTTTTTCTAACACTGCTAACGTAATTTCGGGCTCAAAACCTATTTCTGTAGCACAATACCAAACTTCTCAAACCTGTAATTTAAGTAATAGTGCTAATGTTCAGCAGGGAGGTCCTTATCCCGGAGATCCGGAAATAACGGTATTGAATCCTGTGGAACAAACTTTAACCAATATTACTGTTTATTCGAGGCTGGATAACGTAATAACCAACATTAATAAATTCTTTATCAATGTTATTATTAAAACTGCTGATATCCCATCATTTAGATTGGATGGAAATTCTGTTTCCAATTTCGTAGCCATTAATAATGAATATAGCTATGCGATTGTTGATGTAACCAATAGCTCGCAGGCCCAGCATCGTTTGTCTGCTGCAGGAGGTTTCTCGGCAATAGCCTATGGTTATGGTAGTGTAGAATCTTATGCTTATCTGGCAGGGGCAAATATTCAGAATTTTACTTTTCAACCTCAAAATGAAGCTACCGGTAAAAATGTTACCAGTGGTTGTTTAGGAGAAATAATCAAGCTCAAAATTAATTTACCTTATCAGGCAACCCGTTTAGATTGGGATGTACACAATGGAGATGGCGTAATTACTCAAAATGCGCCAACTTCGGTAGCAACCTTTACCGATAATGGCATTACTTATTACACTTACTTTTATCCGAACGATATTAAATATGATCTTCCGGGCGATTATCAGTTTAAGGTAACGGCCACCAAACCAGCTGCCGATGATTGCGGAAGTACAGAAGATTTGATTACTGATTTTACGGTTGACAAAGAACCTACAGCCGATTTTGAAGTGGAGAAAATCAACTGCGCCAATGCTCCCATACCTTTTAAAGATAAAAGTACTTCTAACTCCGATACACGGACCATTAATACCTGGCTTTGGGATTTTGGCGATGGGAATACTGCTACAGAGCAAAATCCGGTGCATAAATATGTTAGGCCAGGTATTTACAAAGTGATTTTAACGGCTACAACCGATTCTAAATGCGCTAAAGTTTCCGAATTTCAGGAAATAACCATTAACCCCCAGCCGGTATCTGATTTTGATGTTAAAGGTTTATGCGTGGATTTGCCAGTGATATTAACTGAAAAATCGAACATTGAAAGCCCTGGTAGCATTGTAGAGTGGCGCTGGAACTTTGGCGATGGATCAGCAGAAGTAAAATTATTAAACAATACCCCACCGGTTCATCAGTATGCAGCAACTGGCGATTATACCATAACCCTGACAACAGTAAGCAATTTAGGCTGTGTTAGTGAAGCTAAAACCAAAACTGTAACTGTAATTGACCCGCAGGTGGTTGATTTTATTATGCCCGATTTTTGTTTGGCTGATGGTGTAGCCCGGTTTAAAAATACTACCAAAAATGCTGACGGCACAACGACCGGTTTAACGGCTGTTTGGAAATATGATAATAGTAATCCGCTGGCAACATCTACCGGTTTTGATGGTGCTTTTGCTTACGGGGCCACAGGCGATTACACAGTTACTTTAACCGTGAGGAATGCAGATGGTTGCGAAAAAAGTACATCGAAAACGTTTACCGTAAACGGGGCGGTAAAAGATGCAGATTTTGATATTGTTAAGAATAATGTCTGTGTGAGCGATAAAATTGTGATCAAAAATACATCAACTACTTTTACCGGCAAGATTACCAAAATTGAAATTTACAGGGATTATCCTAATGAAACGAGTGTTTATAAAACCATACCTTATCCGGATGATAGTGATATAGAAATCGAATACAATACTTTTGGAGGTACTGCTGATCGTTCTCCAAATATTAGGTTGATAGCTTATTCGGGAGAAAGTTGTTTTAAATCAGTAGATAAACCAGTTACTATAAAACCCGTACCGCAATTAGAATTTGCCGATATGCCTGCAGTTTGCGAAGCCGATGGTACGGTTTTAATTGTACAGGCTACACAGAAAGTTGAAGAAGAAATGCCAGGCATAGGCGAATATGCAGGCGATGGAATGAAAGCAGATGGTACTTTTAATCCTAAAATTGCCGGTGTAGGCCACCATACTATCACCTATACTTTTGCGGCTACAAATGGCTGCACTTCTTCTATTAGTAAAGAAATTGAAGTGTACGCATCGCCAGTTGCCGATGCAGGCAATTTGGTTTACATTCTGGCTGGCGGAGAGATTGAACTTCCGGCCACTGCCGAAGGTACCAATTTGAAATACGAATGGTCGCCGGCCGCTGGCCTAAGCAAAACCAATGTGTTGAGGCCTGTTGCATCGCCCGAAAAAGATACCGAATACACCCTTACAGCTACCACACAGCCCGATGGTTGTGCTACTACATCCAAAGTGCTGGTTAAAGTATTGCAGGCATTAACCCCACCCAATACTTTTACGCCCAATGGCGATAATGTAAACGATACCTGGAATATTAAATATTTAGAATCTTATCCCAATGCTACAGTAGAAATTTTTAACCGAAACGGGAACAGGGTGTTTTTTAGCAATGGCTATAAAGTGCCCTTTGATGGAAATTATCAAAACGGCCCTTTACCTGTCGGTGTTTATTACTATATTATCAACCCAAGAAACGGACGTAAAACCATAACCGGACCCTTGACCATAATCAGATAAAATTGAAGAAGCTCCTCATCATATCAGCGCTTTTAGCCTCGTTTAATGCTTTTTCGCAGCAAAAGCCCCAGTATACCCAATATATCTTTAACCAGTACCTGTTAAATCCGGCACTCTCGGGTATCGAAAATTATATTGATTTTAAGGGAGGGTACCGCAAACAATGGTCGGGGATTACCGATGCGCCGCAAACTTCTTTTGTATCAGCTCACTGGGCGCTGGGCGATAATCAGTTATGGAGTAACGCACTTACATCTTTCCCTGAGCAAACCGGAAACCCGATGGACCGGAATTATATGCAGAATTACATGTCGTCGCCAGCACATCATGGCATGGGGGTAACGGCAGTGCTCGATAAAACCGGACCGGTAAAAAGATTGGATGCGAATGTAACCTATGCTTACCATTTACAGTTGAGTAATAACTTTAACCTCTCAGCAGGTGTAGCTGCGGGGATTTCGAGTATTTCATTAGATGTTAATGCGCTAACTTTCGATACGCCATATGATCCGGCACTGAACAGGGCTTTGATTAATCAGGTAAAACCTGATTTAAGTATTGGATTGTGGTTATATGGTGCGCGGATGTTTGCCGGTATATCCGTTCAGCAAATTTTGCCTCAAAAATTAAGTTTTACAGGCGAAAGCAGCTATAACCTGGGTAAAGAAGTGCCACATTACTTCGCTACGGCCGGCTATAAGTTTTTTGTCGATGACGAGATCTCAGCTATCCCTTCGGTTATGGTTAAGTACGTTTCGCCTGCTCCGGTATCGGTCGATCTGAATATGAAATTAGCCTTTAAGGATAAAGTTTGGCTGGGAGGCAGTTACCGCAAAGACGATTCATTTTCGGCAATGGCCGGATTTAATATCGGAAAAATGGTAAACCTGACTTATTCGTATGATTTTTCAACTTCTGCACTTAACCAGGTAAGCAATGGCAGCCATGAAATTGTTTTAGGTTTAATGTTGAATAATATCTATAAAGTGCCTTCGTACATTAAAATGTGGTAAATCAGTTATCAGTTGGCAGTTTACAATTTGGAAATTTCAAAAAGTAATTAACTGAAAAACTGCTTCGTAGCATTGTAAATGCTAATCTCGATAATCCTCGTTACAAACGAGGACTATAGTCTGCTAACTGAAAACTGTTAATTGAAAACTGCGAACTGAACTAAAGTTCTTTCCTTAACCTGGCCACAGGTATATTCATCTGTTCGCGGTACTTGGCGACTGTTCTTCTGGCAATGTTGTAGCCTCTTTCTTTTAGTATTTCGGTCAGTTTTTCGTCGGCTAGCGGCTTACGCTTATCTTCGTTACCAATGCAATCTTCCAGGATTTTTTTAACTTCTTTGTTCGAAACTTCTTCTCCGTTTTCGGTTTGGATCGCCTCCGAGAAGAACGATTTTAATAAGAAAGTACCAAACTCGGTTTGTACATATTTAGAGTTGGCCACACGAGATACGGTTGAAATATCCATATCAATTTTATCCGCAATATCTTTCAGGATCATGGGGCGCATTTTACGCTCATCGGCCGTTAAAAAATATTCGTACTGATAATGCATAATGGCATTCATGGTTTTCAGGAGGGTTTGCTGACGTTGTTTTATGGCATCAATAAACCATCTTGCCGAATCGAGCTTTTGCTTTACAAACTGAACGGCTTCTTTTAGTTTTTTATCTTTAGATGCAGCCTTATCGTAATGCTCGAACATTTCCTGGTATGAGCGGCTCACTTTTAATTCAGGTGCGTTTTTTGAGTTCAGGGTCAAAATCAGTACACCATCATTATTGCTGATGTGAAAATCGGGGATAATCTGCATCTGCTTGGTAGTTACCTGATTGGCGTCGCCAGGTTTAGGATTTAAGCGCAAAATTTCGCTCACTACCTCTTTAAGTTCTTCGCTATCCAGTCCTAAACTTTTTTCCAGTTTATCGTAATGTTTGCGGGTAAATTCATCCAGATAGTTTTCTACCACATTCATCGCTTTAATGATGATTGGGTTATGTGCGTCTTTCCTTTTCAGCTGAATCAACAAACACTCTTTAAGGTCTCTGGCACCAATGCCCGGAGGGTCGAAGCTTTGAATCAGTTTTAACATTTCGAGTACATCCTCTTCTTCAACCATTACATTCTGCGAAAAAGCAAGATCATCGATCATCGAGCCCAGCGGACGGCGTAAATAGCCATCATCATCTAAACTGCCAATAATCTGTTTACCAATAATAAAATCCTGGTCCGATAGGGGAATGAGATCTAACTGCTCTTGTAAACTTTCAAAAAAAGTACTTTCAATGGCAATAGGCGTTTCTTTCTTCTCTTCATCATCATCGCCGTTATTGTAATTGGTACTGTAATCGTTGGCCGAGTCGTCCTGCAGGTAATCATCCACATTAAACTCATCCATGCTGGTATCTTCAGATGATTGTTCGTAATCATCAGGGCCATCATTTAAGTCATCATACTCACTTTTTGGCTCATCCTGAGTCATTAAACTAGGATCTTCCAAAGCCGGATTTTCTTCCAGTTCTTCTTTTACACGCGTATCTAAGGCAACAGTAGGCACCTGCAGCAGCTTAATAAACTGTATTTGCTGGGGTGATAACTTTTGTAATAATTTTTGTTGTAAGTGTTGCTTTAGCATAGTATGTATAAAAGAATGGGCAAAAATAAACAATAGATTTCAGATATTCTGTTGAATTAGCCTAAATGCTATTGATATGTTCGGTTTTTAAATTATTTCCTAAACATTTGGATTCAAATTAAAGTTTGTTAATTTTAATAAAAAACTAAAACTTAATTTAAAATGGGATTTGTAAAAGAATTTAAAGAATTTGCTATAAAAGGCAATGTAATGGATCTTGCTGTCGGTGTAATTATCGGTGGCGCCTTCGGAAAGATAATCGACAGTGTGGTTAATGACTTGGTGATGCCGGTTGTTGCTGCGATTATTGGTAAGCCTGATTTTAGTAACTTATATGTAGTACTGCGCGGAGCCGTACCAGAAGGAACAGCATTGGCTGATGCTAAAAAAGTAGAAGGTGCTGCAATTTTTGCATATGGTAACTTTATCACTGTAGCCATTAATTTCCTTTTATTAGCGTTGGTTATTTTCTTAATGGTTAAAGCAATTAACCAAATGAAACGTAAAGAAGAAGCTGTAGTTGCAGCCGCACCACCAGCACCAACAAAAGAAGAAGTACTTTTGACCGAAATAAGAGATTTGTTAAAAACAAAAGCATAATCAAAAAAAAGCCGCAGATTCGTCCCATCTGCGGCTTTTTTTTAATAGCTCCTCTTTACAGCCGGGTCGGTAATAATAATGTAATCGCCCAGGTTTTTAAACTTTTCCCAATCCGGATTATTAAAACTTTCATCTGAAAACGAAGAAATGTTCAATATTTTTAGTTTCGGGTTAGTTTGAGCCAGTTTAGCCAGTGTACCCAGTTTTTCATCACTGTGAAAGCGGCCGTTAAGTTGCAGGATTTTAAAACCCTTATTTAATTTGGCAAATCTGGCTATAGACCAGGCCATGGTTGCATCCCACAAATTTTGTGTCTGGTAAATTTTCATCGATCCCATGTTGTGCCCGCCTAAAGTTTCGTTAAATTTATCGTAATATCTGCCCTGTGCCGTATCGATAGGGAGTGGAGGTAAAAAACTAAGTGAGGTTTTAGGTAAGTTATCCAGTGCCTTTAAACCATTCATGGTAACTGCATTGCTGTAGCGTGCAGCTGCATTTGCAGCAATAACAGGTAGTTTCTGCTGTTTGGCTTGTTCTATTAAAGGCTTGTAGTCTTTGTAATTTCCCCAGGCGCGACCTTCTTTAATGAAGTTTTTTTCCGAAATCATTCCAGCCAGGTACTCATTTACTACGGGTTGAACATCGGTATGAAACATTTCTAAAGATAATGCCGCTTTTTGAGGATACCTGTTGCTTAACTTTTTGAAAATCTCGGCTTCAAGGTAATGTCCAACCGAATCGTTGTGGTCTTCGCCAAAGAAAAGCACATCAGCCCGGTCCATATCTGTAATCAAATCATCAAGGCTGATTGTTTTTTGCTTTCTGGTATCGAAAATTTTATAATGGCTATTTATGTCTTGTGCGTAGAGTTTGCCGCAAAGCCCCAGACTGATAATAATAAGGAGGATTTTCATATTTCAAAATAACAAAATAATTTTCACCGACAAAATAAGGCTACTTACCGCCTTTTATCCAATTCCTGCACTTGCTGTATAGGCTGATGTCTGGCTGATATATACTTTTGATTATTAAATAACAAGACACAATGGAAAATCTCAATATAAACGAAAATAGCCATATTAAAAACTCAGGACGGGTTTGGAGTGGCGTAATCATAGTGGTAATCGGACTAGCTTTTTTACTGGATAATATAGGATTCGATATTCCAAACTGGATCATTAGCTGGTCTAATTTTTTAATCGTGCTGGGTCTTTTCATCGGGGCACGCCGCAACTTCAGAGGCATAGGCTGGTTGATCTTAGTATTAATCGGAGCTTACAATACCCTCGATAACATGGGGCTCGATTTCGATTTCTCGAAATATGCCTTAGGAGCAGGCTTGGTAATAGTTGGGGGCTTTTTGATCTTCAGACCTAAAAACTCATTTAAAGATGGCGGCTTGTTTGGCAGACGCAAAAATGATAAGCTCGATTCTACGACCTTTGGTTATGATAAAACAGCTAATAATAACGATATTATTGATGTAATGGCTGTTTTTGGTGGTAGTCATCAAACTGTTTACTCTAAAAACTTTCAGGGTGGCGATATTACTGCAGTTTTTGGTGGCGCCGATATTGTAATGACCCAGGCCGATTTTCCTGAAACAGTTTCGCTTGATGTAACCGCTGTATTTGGCGGAATTAAATTAATTGTACCGCCAAACTGGGCCATCAAATCGAATGTAACCGCACTATTTGGTAGTGTTGAAGATAAACGTGCCCATACCATGCCGATAAGCGAAATGCAGAAAACGCTTATTTTAAATGGTACAGCCTTATTTGGAGGAATAGAGATTAAAAGCTTTTAATGTTATATTAAATCATTGCCTATGAAGTGGTTTGCTGTAAATTGTATTTATCAGGTAATTTGTGGTGACGGAAAACATGCGCCGCAGTTTAACGAGCAAACGCGTTTAATACAGGCTGTTGGGCAAATGGAGGCCCTCGATAAGGCCAGATTAAATGCAGTAAATTTTAACCCACCCTTTAATAACTGTAAAGGAGAAAAAGTGGTGTGGAAGTTTATCGGTGTAGGGGGAATATTAGCAGTAGAAGAACCTGCTGATGGTGTGGAGGTTAGTTCGAGTATTGTTGAACCGGAATCAGTTGATCAATACCTCGAAGCGCTTAAACACCGCAATCAATCATTAACTAATCAAAAACTGTTTTGACAACTAGACCATTATCCGTTCCACAGATACAAAAAACATCACTCTCCTTTGCGGTAGTTTGGGTGATATTGTGTGCTGTCGGATTGCATTATGTCGTAAATTTTTCATGGTGGATCTCGGTTACAGATAGCCTCGTCAATAATGTTTTATTGGCGCTGGCCTGTGTCGGAATTAGCAATATGCTGGGGTATTACCAACCCAAAAATGAGCGGATCCTGTATGTGCTCATTATCACGATTGCACTCACCTTTGTAATTATTTATGCTGCAAAATATTCTTTGCTGTACATCTTCGCCGATTACACAGAATACAAAGACTTTTATAATTTTTCTTTTGCTTTTCGCGGCTTAATTTCTTTTATGTGTTTAGGCTGGTGTGCGCTGGCTAATATTTTGTGGTACCGTTTAGAAGAGCAATCAGAAACACACGAAAGGCTTTCGGCTGCAAAAAATCTGGCCAAAGAGGCCGAGTTAAATAAGTTAAGACATCAGTTACAGCCGCATTTTCTTTTCAATAGTTTAAACTCAGTATTTGCGCTAACAATGGTTAATCCTAAAGAAGCTGGGGTAATGATTACCAAACTGGCAGCCTTTTTACGCGGTACACTGAAACGCGACGATGAATTGTGGGTTTCTGTTGAAGAAGAAATGGAATACATTCAATTGTACCTGGATATTGAGAAAGTAAGGTTTAGCCACCGGTTAAACATAGAGGTAAATGTAGCCGAAGATACCCTGAATCTTTGTCTGCCGGGTACCTTATTGCAGCCAATTGTAGAAAATGCCATTAAATTCGGGCTTTACAATACTTCTGCAGGCATTACCATTAAGATTGATGTTACTGTAGATCAGAATTTACTGTCGCTACGGGTGCAAAATCCTTTCGATCCTGAAATGAAGGCTGCCGGAGGCACTGGTTTTGGTTTAAGTGCCATTAAACGGAGGTTATATCTGTTATTTGCGAATACACATCTGTTACAGACCGATATTGAGGCAAATAATTTATATATTACCACCCTAAAAATTCCACAAAAAAATGATCAGAACAATACTAATTGATGATGAACCTTTAGCTAGAGATATTGTAAAATTCTATCTTTCCGATCATGCTGAAATAGAGATTGTTGCCGAATGTGGAGATGGTTTTGAAGGTTTAAAAGCAATTACCCAGCACAAACCCGACCTGATTTTTCTGGATATACAGATGCCGAAAATCAGTGGTTTCGAAATGCTCGAGCTGGTTGAAGATAAGCCTGCTGTAATATTTACCACTGCTTTTGACGAGTACGCCATTAAAGCTTTTGAAGTAAATGCTGTAGATTATCTGCTTAAGCCTATCGATAAATCACGTTTTGATGCTGCGGTTAAAAAAATACCTGCCAAGTTAAACCAGACCGAAAATACCGAAGCTGTTTTAGATGCAGCAGCACTAAGCCCCGCACAAAACAATAGGGTAGTGGTTAAAAAAGACGGAGTAATTAAAATTATCCCCGTTGCCGATATCAACTACCTGGAGGCTGACGATGACTATGTAAAACTCAGTACCATTGAAGGTGTTTTCTATAAGAATAAAACCATGGCTTATTTTGAGCAAACGCTGGATGCAAGTCAGTTTATCCGTATACACCGTTCATACATTATTAACCTGGCGCAGGTAACCAAAATAGAGCTTAAAGAGAAAGATAGCTATGTGGTGCTGCTAAAATCAGATATTTGGCTGCCTGTGAGCAAAACAGGTTATGTGAAGTTGAAAGCTGCCTTAGGATTATAACAAGTCGTTCCGAAGGAATGCTTCATGGGTAGAAAATAGGTGCGACGCATGTTTGCGTTGTGCATATTTTCGTTTCATAAAAACATTTACATACGCCTGTAATGCCGTTTTCCAAAAGAATTATTACATTTGCAGCTAAATAGAAAAAATAATAATTAATCACTCTTGCATTTGTAGAGAAATCGCTTTATATTTGCACCTCTTAATTTTACAATAGATAATATACAGTCATGAAAAGAACATACCAACCTTCGCAAAGAAAGAGAAGAAACAAACACGGCTTCCGCGAAAGAATGGCAACAGCTAACGGCAGACGAGTATTAGCATCACGTCGTGCTAAAGGAAGAAAAAGATTAACAGTTTCTGACGAACGCAAGCATAAAGCATAATTTTTGATTGCTTTTCCGTAAAACCGGAATTGGCAGATCAAAATCTGCAGTTATCAATCAAAATATATGTACACATTCAGAAAAGAAGAACGGTTATGCAGCAGGAAACATTTAGACCTGTTGTTTAAAAACGGTTCTTCTTTTTTATTATACCCTTTTCGGGTTTCCTATCTTTTTATCGATCAGCCAGCCGATGTACCGGCACAGGTGGTGATTAATGTTCCCAAAAAAAGATATAAGCGTGCAGTTGACCGCAACCTGCTTAAACGCCGCATCCGAGAGGCTTATCGCCTGAATAAACAAAACCAGTTATACCTGCCATTACCAACCGATAAAGGATTGCTGTTATTTTCCATTCAATTTGTAGGGAAAGATAAGTATGCATTTCCTTTCATCGAGAAAAAGCTAATCGCTACATTTAAACGTTTCCAGAACTTAATTCAGCCCAATGAAGTTCATAAATAAACTGTTTGGTTGGTTCTTTTTAGGCTTGATAAAAGTATACCAATATGCTATTTCGCCTATGTTGGGCGCAAATTGCAGGTTTACACCAACCTGTTCGCAATATGGGGTAGAAGCCATTAAAAAATACGGGCCCTTTAAAGGTGGCTGGATGGCACTAAAAAGAATTGGCCGATGTCACCCCTGGGGTAAACACGGGCATGATCCGGTACCTTAATTGGTCATCGGTCATTGGTTCATTAGTCAATAGCTCATAGTTAATAGACGATCCAACTGTAAACTGTTAACTGCAAACTGGCTTATGGTTTATAGCTCATAGTTAATAGCAGAATCCAACTGCAAACCGGCAACTGCAAACTGATTCACCGAACTCCGGACTTCTGACTAAAAAACTTATCTTTGCAGCATGGCTAAAATACTTCAAATAGAAACAGCTACAGCGGTTTGTTCAGTTGCTTTATCGGTTGATGGGAAAACAGTTTCGGCGAAAGAGGAAAGCGGGCAAAATCTGCATGCAAGTAAGCTTACCCTGTTTATTGATGAAGTGTTAAAAAGTGCCGGTGTTAACTACAACGAGCTCGACGCCATTGCGGTAAGTAAAGGCCCCGGATCTTATACGGGTTTGCGTATAGGAGTTTCTACTGCGAAAGGTTTATGTTACGCCCTGGATAAGCCTTTAATTGCCATCGAAACGCTAAAAATGATGGCGGCTGGTTTCCACTTAGAAAACCCAGAATATACCGGGCTAATTTGTTCGATGATTGATGCGCGCCGTATGGAAGTTTATACTTCAGTTTTTGACAGCAATTTGAATGTACTTTTACCAACTGAGGCCAAAATTATCGACGAAACCAGTTTTGCAGATTTGCTGGCCACACAACAAATTACTTTCCTGGGCGATGGCGCAGCCAAATGTGCAGCCGTTTTAACTCACGGAAATGCCTCGTTCAACGCTGCTAATTTTAATGCTGCTAACTACATGTCGGCCTTGGCCGAAACTGCTTTCCAGCAAAAAAACTTCGAGGATGTGGCTTATTTCGAGCCTTTTTACCTGAAAGATTTTGTGGTTACCCAATCTAAAAAGCAACAGGTACAACCTTAATTACTTTCTTTTAAAGATCGAGAATAAGCTTTTAAAGAAACTTCCACCTTCACGGTCGTTAATGCCAGGCATAACATCGCTAAATTGCGGGTGGTTAACCACATTCCCGAATTTAATGCCCACACCCATATAAAACGATGCTCCATTTGGTCCGCTGCCTACTGTAGCATCGTTTCTGATGGTACCAATGGTTTGAAAACTGGTTGCCACTAAATTATCTGTGCCTAAAAATAATTCGAAATTTGGTGTCTGGTATTTAACCTGTGCACCAACCATAAATACCTGATTCAAATTGTACAGGGGCGTAACACTGGCCGAAAAATCGTTGGCAATAAAAGTATTTACAAAAGCGATATCACCACCTTTGTAAAATAAATTCTTCGAAACTGCTAAAGCCGGTTTGTAAAATCCATAACGTTTAGATACAAATACATCGATTTTGGCATTGGTAGGTGCCAGAAACTTCTTGCTCTGCTCAGAAAGCAGAAAAATATCTTCAATTTCCTGGTTGGTGTTCGATTGATTATTTTCCAGGTTCTCGATCACTTTCGATTGATCTACGGTGTTTCTGTGTGTATTTCTACGCCACCAGATAAAACCGAGATCTTTAACGTTGGCCATTAAAAATAATCCCTTCTTGGTGGTATAATTGGTTCCAAAGCCTAATGATAAGCCTGGATTTTTAAAATTAGGGAAGAATGTTTTTTTATCTACTTCGTTAAAGTCAGAAAAATTAGCAGAATAAGTACCTCTTAGCCCGATGAGCATAGCAGAGCCCTCCGGATCAATATAGAGATAAGAGTCCTTAACATCCAGCTTATTGTAAACCATGCCACTCAATAAACTGGCTTTTAAACCAAAGGCAAGGCGTTTATCCCAATTTTCACGATAGGTAAAACTGAACTGGTGGTAAGTTTGCTGATATCCCTTAGTATCGAATATACCAGTGTATTCTCTGCCCGGCGTAAAGCGTTCATACGAATCGAAAATAGCCAGTGTTTCGTTGGTATAATCGATATGGGCATCCGATCTGATTTGCCAGGCAAAGCCCATTTCTTTCTGGTATTTATACGATTTAAAAAGGCGGAACGCAGCAACATAAATATTGCTGTTTTCGAAGAAATGGTTAACCTCACCAGTACCCAGCGGCAAGCCTTCAGTATCCCAGGTACCCTCTTGTGTTAATTTGCGGATCACATATTTAGAGCTCCCTTTATTAATGGCGTTGGTGCCGAAATAGGGCAGGAAGAAGTTGGAAGAAAATTTTCGTGACGAATCTAAAGTGAACGATTTCTGAGAGGGGTTTTCGAATGCATCAAACATCGTTTTTGAGCCAAAAAGCGCATATTGCTGAGCATTTGCTACCCCGATACCAGCTACTGCTAGTAACGTAAGTAAAAGTTTCTTCATGTAAATTAGTTCTTGGGGACGGTTCTTTTTATTAACGGTTGCTTAGTGAATCTGGTATTTCTGGTTTTAAATATTTGTTTAAGAGTAAGTTGGTAATAAATTTATCGCGATCGGCACTCATCTGATAACAAAAAGTATCGAAACTTTTTAAACCACTATCAGCCCTTAAATGTTTGTAAAAAGGTTGTTGGATGTTATCCCTGAAAATACCCGTCGAATTTTTAGTATTGATGTAATAACTCACGTTCGAAGTGTTCGAAATCTGGTTTACTGCATCTAAATATTCGGGGGTTTGGATTAAAAGCCGGTTATTTTTGTAATTGTTCAAAAATACCTGGATGGTACTGGCGTTATTGGCTACAATTAAATTATTATCAATGATGGTGTAATAGGGCCTTCCGAATTTTTTAAAAGGCTCGCCGAAATAGCTGAATAAAATATCGGCTGATTTAAAAATCTTAATGTCTTCATTGTAATCTGCACTTACTTCCAGTAGCAGCTGCCTTACTTTTTCACCATTGCTCAAGGCAATTGCACCCAGTTTTTCGGTTGTACTCAATTGAAAGGTTACAAATTGATTTTTGGTATAAGCCGGAAAAACCGTATTCAAATCAACCCTGTACTGGTCTTTAATGCGTTTGATTACGCTACCGGCTTGCTCAAAAGTTTTATTTTGCTCTTGCCAGGTGCTTAACTTTGCCGACCATTTGGTGTAATCATCAAAGGCATACAGTACATAACTGGCTGTATTATCTGGTAAAATATTTTGTATGGTCGTATTTTGTGCAGGTGTGTTTTCGAACAATTTAAGGTAATTGTTGGGGTCTTTTAACAGCGTATTTCCGTTAAACAGGATTTTTTCTTTACTGAAATTGTAACTGAGGATGGCATAACTGTTTTGTTTATCAAATACAGCAATTTCGCCATTAATATTACCGGCAATAATGCTTTTGAGCAATAGTGGGGCCTGGTTAAAGTTAATGTAAACATGTGCCAGCACATTTTTAATCTGATGATTATTTTCTTTAATAAACTCAGTAAAAGGATTTTCGCTTAAGCGGATGCTTGCATCTTTAATCAGTTTTAGCGAAGTAGATACCGTTATCACTTGGTTTTGTACCCCCATATAAACCGAAAGGCTATCATTTACTTTAATGCTGTAAATATCTTTTGAGGTTTGGCCAATTGCCTTTTTCGATTTTAACTGATCGTAAAACTTTTTAATGTCGTTTTCGGGCGAAATCTGAATGGTGATCAGAAAGTTTAAGGTCTTATTCGTATCAGGCAATACGCTAATGTAAATTTGCTGATCTTTAATGAATTTGTTGAGTGCGTTATCGTCGATAATGCTCTTTTTTAACTGGTTGAGCAGGTTCATTTTATCCTGACCCAAAACCTGTTGAATCAGTTGCTGGCCCTCCATAATGTTGTAAAAGCCCTTATCGTTCTGAAATGAAAATACCAGCGCTGCATTATTGGTGGCCGATTGCAGGGCCAAATCTTTTGCATTATTTTCTATCCCTAATCTCGAAAAATAGAGGTAAGCCATTAGGGCTACACCTAAAAATAAAGCGCTTGTTAGAATTATGATCTTTTTCATCTGCTGTGCAACAAATTTAATTTATTACATTGATTAGTGAGAAGTTCTTTGTCAATTTATTAATTTAGCGATTGCTTATAGCAAAGAACTATGAATAAACGAATAATCCTTACTGCTTCTTTTTTTGGTGTTGTTGCTGTTCTGTTGGGTGCCTTTGGCGCTCATGGCTTAAAAGCTTTGATCGATGCACCTTCACTTGAGATCTGGCAAAAAGGCGTTGATTATCAGTTTTATCACACTTTCGCACTGCTATATCTGTCTACCTTTGCACGTTACCGCAATAAACTCATCAATATTGCTTATTTCTGTTTTACTTTTGGGATTGTACTTTTTTCGGGCTCACTGTATTTACTGGCTACCCGAAGCATATCGCATTTGGGTTTTACCGAGTTTATTGGTCCGTTAACCCCAATTGGTGGACTTTTATTTGTGCTGGGATGGATAATGCTCTTTTTTGCGGCATTTAAAGATAAATAATGAATACTTACGAGAACGATATTTTTACAGAAAGAGAAACACTTTTTGTTGAAGTTATTTTGCCCTTATCTCTGGCAAAAAACTATACTTATCGTGTACCTTTTGATCTTAATGAGCAGATTGCCATCGGGAAACGCGTGGTGGTTCAATTTGGTAAGCACCGCATATATACCGCTTTAATTAGTGGCATAACCACTGTTCCGCCTACCGTTTACGAAGCCAAATATATTATTGATGTAATTGATAACGAACCTGTAATTACACCTACCCAGCTAAAATTCTGGACCTGGATGACCAATTATTACATGTGTAATGAGGGCGACGTAATGGCTGCAGCTTTGCCTGCAAGTTTAAAACTTGCCAGCGAAACCATTCTGATCCTCCGTGATGATTATGACGAAGAAACGGCGCTGACGGATAAAGAGGAAGTAATTATTGCAGCCCTTAAAAAACAGGAGAAACTGACAGTTAACGATGTTTCTAAGCTGTTGGGACAAAAGACAGTATATCCGATCATTAACCAGCTGTTAGATAAAATGCTGGTGCTCGTAGCCGAAGAGGTGGTGCAGAAATATAAACCATTGCTAAAATCGTTCGTGGTGCTGAATGATTTTTATAGTGACGAAGAAAACCTCAAACAGCTTTTTAATGTTTTAGACCGGGCACCTAAACAGTTGGATGCTTTACTGGCTTACCTTAAATTGCAAAAAACGAATTTACCCGTATCTAAAGAACAACTTTTAGAAGAAAGTAATTGCGGACCTGCGGCGTTAAAAGCCCTTACCGATAAAGATATTTTTGTGGTGATGAAGCGACCGGTTAGCCGGCTTGCAAGTCACGATGAAGCATTTAACGTTAATTTTGAGCTGAACGAAGGTCAGCAGCGTGCTTTAGCGCAGATTAATCATCACTTTGAAGAAAAAGAGGTGGTATTGTTGCATGGTGTTACCGCCTCGGGTAAAACCCAGGTATACATTAAGCTGATTGAGGAGATTATTCAAAATACCGACGGTCAGGTATTATTCCTGTTGCCTGAGATTGCTTTAACCACCCAAATTGTAGAGCGGATTAAACGTTATTTCGGCAATTCGATAGGGGTGTACCACTCTAAATTTAATAATAACGAAAGGGTCGAAATCTGGAATAAAGTAAGAACTGGTGCTTACAAGGTTGTACTTGGAGCACGTTCGGCGGTCTTTTTACCTTTTCAGCACCTGAAATTAATTGTGGTAGACGAAGAGCACGAGCCTTCTTATAAACAATATGATCCAGCACCCCGTTATCAGGCTCGGGATGCGGCCATTTACTTAGGTTATTTGCATCAGGCAAAAGTGATATTGGGCTCTGCTACACCATCACTCGAAAGTTATTACAATGCCTTACAGGGCAAATATGGTTTGGTAGAAATGAAAGAGCGTTTTGGTGGGGTACAGCTACCCAATCAGCAAGTGGTCAGCATTTCAGAGGAAACCAAGAAAAAAACAATGAGTTCGTATTTTTCGAGTGTGCTCATTAAAGATATTGATCTGGCACTTTCAAAAAAAGAACAGATTGTGCTGTTTCAGAACAGGAGGGGATATGCCACCATTCTCATTTGCGCCACCTGTGGTTATACACCTAAATGTGTAAACTGCGATGTGAGTTTAACCTACCATAAAAGCAGCGGTAAATTGCATTGCCATTATTGTGGTTATCAGCAAAGCAGCGTAAACATTTGTCCGGCCTGTGGTTCGGTGCATGTAGAGCAAAAAGGTTTCGGTACCGAACGTATTGAGGAGGAGCTGAGATTGCTGTATCCAGAGGTTACTATCGCCCGCCTGGATATGGACAGCACACGTACCAAAAATGGTCTGCAGCAAATTTTAAACGATTTTCAGGAAAAGAAAACCGATATTCTGATTGGTACACAAATGGTGGCCAAAGGATTGGATTTTGATAACCTGAGTCTGATTGGGGTAATTAATGCCGATACACTTTTAGGTTATCCCGATTTCAGGGCATATGAGCGCAGCTTTCAGTTACTGGCACAGGTTGCCGGTAGGGCAGGCAGAAGGGCTGATCAAGGTAATGTGTGCATCCAGACTTATGATGCAGACAACCGCATTATTAAGCAGGTGGTAAACAACGATTACGAAGGGATGTATAATGATGAGATTGTAGAACGCGAAAAGTTTTTATATCCGCCATTTTCAAGGATGATTTTCCTGTACATTAAACACAAAGATTCGCATGTGTTGGATCATGCTGCATTAACGCTGGCCAATATTCTTAAAGCTAAATTTGGTAAAAGGGTTTTGGGACCAGAGCAGCCATTGGTTACCCGTGTGCGTAATCTTTACATCAAGCAGATTATCATTAAGGCCGACAAGCATACTGCTATTCAGAAAGTTAAAGATGCCCTGCGCGAAACATTAACAGAGTTTAATGCCACCAAAGAATTTAAAGGCATTTTTACGCAGATTGATGTTGATCCTTACTAGGGTTAAAGAATTGAATATTGATTGATTGAATGGGTGAATATGTCTTATTCACTCATTCATGCTTTATCCGTAAAAATCAGTAATTTTATGTGGATAATGTATCCTTCTCAAACACAGGTATTCACTCGTTAATCGCAGGCTAAATTTTGTAATGCTCTTGTAACACGGTTTAAAAAGGCTAATTTTGAAACTTCATGGCGTATAAATTTGTTGATAATTATCGGGAGCGGGGAGCTAGAAAAAAATTGGTCGAGTTGTTAAGATCTCGCGGAATTGAAGATGAAAGTGTATTAAAAGCCATTGGCAAAGTACCACGTCATTTCTTTTTCGACGAAACTTTCTGGAACCAGGCTTATAAAGACATTGCTTTTCCGATTGGTGATGGTCAAACCATTTCGCAACCTTATACGGTGGCTTATCAGAGCGAATTACTGCACATCAAAAAAGACGATAAAGTGCTCGAAATTGGTACCGGATCTGGCTACCAAACCTGCATTTTAATGGAACTTGGCGCCAAGGTTTATACGATTGAAAGACAAGAGAATATTTACAACAGAACCATTCAGGTTTTACCTGGAATGGGTTATAAACCTATCTTTTATTGTGGCGATGGCTCAAAAGGTATTGCTGAACATGCGCCTTACGATAAAATAATTGTTACTGCAGGTGCGCCACTAGTGCCAGAAATCTTATTGAAACAGTTAAAAATTGGTGGAATTCTGGTTATTCCGGTAGGCGACGAGAAAACGCAGAAAATGGTAACTGTAATCCGCGTAAGTGAGACCGACTACGAAAAAATTGTATTGGATACTTTCAGGTTTGTGCCCTTGGTAGGCGACCAGGCATGGTAGGTGAGTTTGGAGTTTTTAGTTCGGAGTGTTGAGTTACAGCCCCTCAATTAAAAACTTCCAGCCATTTTTAACAACAGTTTATCTGCGCCCAGAACTCCCAACTAAATACTGCCAACTCCAAACTATCTCTTCAATGCTCTATCCAATTCGCGCTTGGTATCTCTGTCTTTAATGCTATCGCGTTTGTCGAATTCCTTTTTACCTTGTGCCAGGGCAATTTCCATTTTAGCGAAACCTCTTTCGTTAATAAAAATACGCAAAGGAACAATGGTGTAACCTTTTTCTTCTCCCTTTACTCTCAATTTTCTGAGCTCTTTCTTTTGCAGCAATAAAGCACGATCGCGTTTAATATCGTGGTGATAAAAAGAACTATGGCTGTATTCAGAAACGTGGAGGTTACGCACATACAAAATGCCACCAATAAACGTGCAGAATGCATCGGTCATATTGGCTTTCCCTTGTCTGATCGCTTTTATTTCAGTACCTAAAAGGGCAATTCCGGCTACGTATTTATCAATCAGATTGTAATCGAAATAGGCTCTTTTATTTTTTATATTGATGTCGTTTTTCAAAATTTTACAAAGTATAGGTTATTACTATAATTATACAATTGTATATAAAGTATAGTTTCGGGGTTGCAAATATCTTAAAAATTGATGTGATAATTTAATTTTTAATTGTACAGTTTAAATAAGTCAGGTTTTGGATGTGCGGCTATCCCTTTTGGCCTCTTCAGGCCCCCTGTTCCTAAGCCCGACAGCAGCGAACACGGAGTGCAACGGAGTAAAGCGGATGGCGGGGCTGCAGATGCGATGGAAAACAGACTTTCGCTTTCAAAACGTTTTACTGCTTTTTAAAACTAATTAATCAATAACGGCCATTAAAAATCTTCATCTGTTTGTAAAAGCTAACGATATATTATTATGTTCGCATTTATTCGTTTAAGTTTGGACTTTAACTATCTAAAATGAAATTCAGGAATTTACTTTTAATCTTATTACTCGCCCTTACTTTTCAGGTAAAAGCACAACAGCCTACTTTACTGCCCCAGTTTACCTTTTACAAGTTGGATGGAAAGGCCTTCTCAAACGGCGATATTAAACAGGGAAAGAAAAATCTTTTCATTTTGTTCGATTGTACCTGTGAGCACTGCCAGAGAGAAAGCAAAATACTGAATACCAATTACGCTCAGTTTAAAGACGTAAACATTTACATGATTACCATGGATGAAGGCTATATTATTCCGCAGTTTTTCAATTCGTATGCTAAAGGTTTAAATACCAAGCCAAACGTACTCGTGCTGCAGGATAAAAAACGAATGTTTATTCCAACCTTCTTACCTAAACAATATCCAGCCATGTATTTATACTCATCGGGAGGCAAGTTATTGCTATATGAGTCAGGCGATGGTGGTATTAAAAAAATGATGAAGGTAGTAGGTAAATAACCCCGGTTTTAGCCACAGATTTACACAGATAACCACAGATTTAATCGACTGGATAAACAAAGATTGATGTATCTGTGTTCATCTCCGCCTGAACGGCCGGGCAGGCTTTTTATCTGTGGTTAAATATTATTTAATTAACTAAAACTATCTGATAATCAGTACCGGTATTTTTACTTTATGCCTTACCGAATCTACGGTTGTACCGAAAATAAGGTCTTTAAGGCCTTTATGGCCATGGGCACCCATAACCAATAATTCCATTTCGTTTTCGTTACTGATATTGGCTATGGCTTTTGCTGTGCTCCCAAAACCAATATATGGCGTGGCATCATAGCCTAAATCGTTCAGGTTAGCAATATATTTATCCAGGTTTTGGGCATCGCTTTGCGTTTCGTGGTCCATTACATCCTTGCCCAGGTAGCGCGCAGCTGCAGTTTCTACCACGTGGATTAAATAATAATGCGCATCTTTTCCTCCTTGAATTAAGGCATGTCTGATGGTGTTCCTGTCGTTTTTAGAAAAATCTACTGCAATACCAATACGTTTGTAACTGATTTTTTCAATTTTACCAATATCAAGCGCGTTACCATGGGGAACAAGTTGTTTGCTTGCATTTCTTTTACTTTCAATCATCGGGTGAAAGAAAACATAGAGTAAAAGGAGTACGATTAAAATTAAAGCCGGAAGCACGATCACGTAAATCCACCAGTTATTGGCTTCTTTTGCCCAGCCGCCAACCTCTTCTATTACCAGCTTTACATTAAGAGCGATAATTGCCAATGCACTGGCCCATGCCAATACTTTTACCCAGGGTTTAATGGCAAAATCTTTCATCTGTTTCTTATCAGAGGTAAAGTGAATGAGGGGGATGATGGCAAAACCAAGCTGTAAACTTAAAACCACCTGACTCAATACCAGTAATCCTCCTAAAGCATCTTCTCCGTAATGTAAGATCGTAAAGAAAGCGGGAATAATGGCCAGTAAACGAGTAATTAACCTCCGTAACCAAGGCTGGATGCGTAAGTTGATGTGCCCCTCCATAATAATTTGTCCGGCCAGGGTTCCGGTAACGGTAGAGCTTTGTCCGGCCGCAATTAATGCTATGGCAAAGAGGGTTGGGGCTACATTACCAAAAATATTCGAAAGCAATTTATGGGCATCCTGTATTTCGGCAACTTCGTGCAATCCATTTTTGTAAAAGGCAGCAGCCGCTAAAATGAGTATGGCCGCATTGACAAAGAAAGCAAGGTTTAAGGCAACTGTAGTATCAATGAGGTTAAATTTTAAGGCTTCTTTAATACCTTTATTGCTGCGCTCTATTTTACGGGTTTGCACCAGTGAAGAATGCAAATACAGGTTGTGCGGCATTACTGTGGCGCCGATAATCCCAATGGCAATATATAAGGCATCTCCGGTTAATATGGAGGGTTCAAATCCTCTGGCAACTTCCTTTAACGATGGTTCTACAATGAACATTTCCACTAAAAAGGAAATGCCTACAATAAACACCATCGATACGATAAAGCCCTCCATGGCACGCATACCTTTATTAAGGAGGAAAAGCAATAACATGGTATCGAATATGGTAATGGAGATACCCCAGATGAGGGGCAAGCCGAAAAGGAGTTGTAAGCCAATGGCCATACCTATAATTTCGGCCAGATCGCAGGCAATGATCGCGGTTTGGGCCAATGCAAACAATGGAATGTTAGCCCAGCGGGCATAAGCTTGTTTTGATGCTTGTGCTAAATCGAGCCCCCGTACAATACCCAAACGTGCACTTAGCGATTGCAAAAGGAGTGCGATCAGGTTCGACATGAGCAAAACCCATATCAGCTGGTAGCCGAATTTACTACCACCGGCTAAATCTGTAGCCCAGTTTCCGGGGTCCATATAGCCTACGCTAATGAGGTAAGCCGGACCAATAAACGATAAAATTTTTCTCCAGCCTTTTCTTTTATCGGTATTTACGCTCTGATGAACTTCACTTAACGATTCAGTTTTTACCATTACTGCTTATTAAAATGTGTTTTGCAACTTCTCTGCTAATATTAACTTGTTTATCTGCTAGTTGGATTTCTACTGAACCGTCGAAATCGGTAATATCACTGATTTTAATTGGTATGCCCAGGGTTAGGCCAAGTTTCTCTAAATGTTTTAAAAAGGCCGAGCTATGCTGGCTAACGCCTGTTATTGTACCTGTATCGCCAACTTTCAGTTCAATTAATTTAATAAACTGGGTTTTGGCAAAGCGACCGTTTTTATCCGGAATGGGGTCGCCATGAGGATCGGCTTTTGGGAAGCCCAAAAATTCGTCGAGCCTTTCAATTAGCTCTGTCGATTTAATATGCTCTAGTTCTTCGGCTACATCGTGTACTTCGTCCCATTTAAAATTTAATTTATCAACCAGGAAAACTTCCCATAAGCGGTGTTTCCGCACAATATCTATAGCTGCATTCTTACCTGTTTCGGTTAAAGTAACCCCCTGATATTTAATATAATCTACCAAACCTTTATCTGCCAGCTTTTTTATCATATCAGTAACTGAAGCAGGTTTTGTTTGCATTTGCTCTGCAATGGCGTTTGTTTGTACGTTAGTGGTCTTCTCAGCAAGGTGATAAATGATCTTTAAATAGTTCTCCTCGGTGTAACTTTGCATTTATATTTATCTAATTTAATTTTTAGGTAAATCTAAAAATTTTTATTTAAAATATATATGATAAATTATGTTAAAATTTAGAATATAATTTGGTTATGTTTGTGTTCTCAAATACCTTTAACACTTTATGGCATCTGAATTAGATAAAATAGACTTTAAAATTTTAAGAATCCTTCAAGAGAACGGAAGAATTACCAATTTGCTACTATCACAGGAGATTGGTTTATCGCCTGCACCAACATTAGAGCGTGTTCGTAAGCTCGAAATGGCGGGATATATTAAAAGTTACCACGCTTTGGTTGATGAGGAAAAACTGGGTTTAGGGATCAAAACTTTTATTCAGATTCAGCTCGATTTTCATAAAAACAATACCATTCAGATCTTTTTGGATGAGGTAAATCAGATTAAAGAAATCACGGAGTGTCATCACGTTACTGGTCAGGCCGATTTTCTATTGAAGGTTTATGTGAAAGACATTAAGGCTTACGAAAGGTTAATTATGGATAAGATCAGTAAAATTTCGGTGGTTAAAACCTTCCAGACGATGATGATCATGTCGACGACCAAGAAGGAGCCGATTGTGCCTTTGGAATACTAAAATATTGCACCACCTGAGATATTTTAGGGCATCTAAGGGAATATAAGACCAGGTTCTACGTGTTGTTATTTGTCTGAGGTGGTAATAATTATTTAAAGGTTGTTCCTCCATGCATATTATTACACCACCTAAGACATCTTAGTGCATCTAAGGGAATATAAGACCAGGTTCTAACGTGTTCTTAGTTGTCTAAGGTGGTAATAATTATTTAAAGGTTGTTCCTCCATGCATATTATTACACCACCTAAGACACCTTAGGGCATCTGAGGAAATATAAGACCAGGTTCTAACGTGTTCTTAGTTGTCTAAGGTGGTCAGAATTATTTAAAGTTTATTCCTCCATGCATATTATTGCACCACCTAAGACACCTTAGGGCATCTAAGCAAGTATAAGATTAGGTTCTAACATGTTCTTAGTTGTCTAAGGTGGTAAGAAATGTTATTGTAATAGGAGTTGAAATAAATTAAAAGTCATACATAAACTCGCTAACAAAACTCCGCTTACCATGTTGCACAATGTTTGTTGAGTTGAAATTTATAAGTAGCCCTTTAGGTGCTTTTAATAATTTCATATAGGTTAAAATTTGTGCTTCGTGGATAGGAAGTATGCTGTCAACTGACTTAAGCTCCAATACCATACAGTTTTCAATAACTAAATCTGCCCGAAGAGAGGTGTCTAACACTACATCTTTATATGAAAGTAAAATTGAATGTTCTGCTTTAAAGCTTATACATTGCAGCTCCAATTCTCGCATTAAGCATTTTTGATAGACACTTTCCAATAAACCTGGCCCCAGTATTTTATGCACTTCTATACAGGCTCCTGTAACTTTGTATTCTAAATTGTCGAGAAAAGTTTTATTCATCATAAAAATCAAACTATTAGGTTAATAAATATTTAATGGGATGATTTTTTCTGATGACTAACTAAATATGTTGAGCCATTCTAGGGAGTAAGACGCAATACTAATTTATCAATAATTCCTGAGATTTCCTTAGCATTTTGATAAACCATAAAATGGGTTCCGTTTTGGATTATATAATCGGGCTTTGCTGTTTTGCTGTATAATATTTTATCATTTGTACCGTGAATATGGTAAATCCGTTCTGGTTTAATGTTATTTTTCCAGCCGAGTATACTGCCTATGGCCCATTTTAAAAAATAAGGATCGGTATCTTTTATAATTCTACTCAATAATATTTTCTCACTTCCTGATCGGGTACCGAAATAGTAGTTTTGGGTAAGCTTATTGGAAGATTTTAACAGTCTGGCTGGAATCAGTTTCAGGATTCCCAATTTTCCGGCGAAACGGTAAAGTCGGGGCAATTGCGTACTTAGCATTGTACTGGAAATGATAACTGTTGTGGTGGGCGCTAAAATTTTTGCAATTTCAACGGCAATCATTCCTCCAAAAGAAACGCCTATTAAAGAAAAGGGTTGGCTGGTATCTATCATCCGGCTCAACCGTTGGGCATAAGCTTCAAGTGTTTCATTTTTCTTAGGCTTTATCCAATCAATATGAATAATGTTGATCTTTTCGCTGAGCTTTAGTTTCGAAAAAATCCGCTTATCGGCGCCCAGACCGCTAATGAAATAAGCATTCATTTATAAAGGTAAATTCCAGTCAATTGGTTTCAGGTTATTTTGTACCAATAACTGATTGGCCTTCGAAAAATGTTTAGATCCGAAGAAACCATTATAAGCCGAAAAAGGCGAGGGGTGTGCTGCGGTAAGCACGTAATGTTTTTTCTGATCAATTAACGCTGCTTTTTGCTGGGCATATCTGCCCCACAACAAAAAAACTAAATGCTCACGTTTTTGCGATAAGGCTTTTATAATTTCATCTGTAAAAATCTCCCAGCCCCGGTTTTGGTGCGAGCCCGCTTCAGATGCGCGCACAGTCAAGGTTGCATTAAGGAGCAATACACCTTGTTCTGCCCAGTGTGTTAAATGGCCATGATTTGGCGCTTTAAATCCGGGTATGTCGGTTTCTAACTCCTTGTAAATATTTTTTAATGAAGGCGGTACTGCAATGCCGCGCTGTACAGAAAAGGAAAGTCCGTGAGCCTGACCAACGCCGTGGTAAGGATCCTGACCGAGAATTACCACTTTTACCTCATCAAAAGGGGTAGTATTTAGCGCGTTAAATATATCTGCACCTTTCGGATAAACAGTAGCACCTCTTTGCTTCTCTTCCTGTAAAAAAGACTTGAGTTTAATCATGTAGTCTTTTTCAAATTCTTCTTCTAATACGGCTAACCATCCCGGTTCTAATGCTGCTGACATGTTTTTGGTGTAAAATGTGTAATGTAAAATGGTTCATGGTTGATAGTGAAGTTAAGCTATCAGCTATCAATCATTATCTAACAAACCTCAACTATGGTTTCTTTTGGTAAATCGCCAATAAATCAGCTTCCAGTGTGGCTTTAGGTCCCTCAATAATTCTTCCCAATTCTTTTCCTTTTTTATCGTAAACAATAAAAGTTGGTACCCTTAAAATCTCTAAACCGTCTAATATGCCGTTTTCTGCTTTTTTGTTGCCATCGACAGCTATAAATTCTACGTTTTTTTGTTTAAAGTGTAAATCATCAAGCACTTTTAAGAAATTGGGCACATTTACTTTACTATCACCACACCAGGTGCCGAAAACAATTTTAATCTTTTCGTTTTTGATTAGTTTTTTCAGTTCGATCATGGTTGCTGCATCTGGCACATAAGCTTTATATAGCGGATCGTACATTTCCTTAAACTCGGGGAAGGTAGTAATGCCTTCGCGCGTACAGGCATTAATCAGGATATCTTTATTGTGAACCGAATCGTGGATTTTTTTATTGACTTCTTGAGCAGAAACATTCATGGCAAGTATAATTAGTGTTATAGAAAGGATGATTTTCATAGTATTGAGCTGGTTTTTTAAGTCTTTGAAATTTTTAATGAAATTATTGTTTTAAAATCTAAATTCTGCCATTTAAACACGATATTTGCAAAAAAATAATTAGAATAGAATTTATGCCAAATATTATCAGATTAATTGCGGGGTTTGCTTTATTGGGAGGTGCAATAGCTTTATTTGTTTTCGGCTTCTGGCCTTGGGGCATTGTTGCCATTTTATTGGGAATAATTGTATTGGTAACTTATTTCTTTAATGAAAACATGCTTTTGGCACAATGGTTTTTAAGAAAAGATAATATGCCTAAAGCAAAACAGTTTTTAGATCGCATTACCAATTACGAAAGTCAGTTAATTAGAGTACAACATGGTTATTATAACTTATTAATCGGTTTAATTGAAAGCAGGACTGCACCAATGAAATCGGAAAAATATTTTAAAGCTGCATTAAGCTTAGGTATGCAAATGGATCATAACGTTGCCCTGGCTAAATTGAGTTTAGCTGGTATTGCAATGGCAAAACGCAATAAACGCGAAGCAACCATGTATCTGGCCGAAGCTAAAAAGGCCGATAAAAACAAACTATTGGCCGATCAGATTAAGCAGATGAAAGATCAGATGGGGATGATGGATAAGCAGCAGCAAGTTCGTTACCGCTAAAATTTAAAAGCCATTTCTTAACCGGAATGGCTTTTTTGTTTCAATCAGGTTTTGTTTATTGAAAATTGCAGCCGATAATTTATTATTTTTATGGATACTAAACTTTTAAATATTCATGAAAAAAGTATCTTATTTACCCATGCTGACTTTTTTAACCATTTTAGGTGCCTGTAATAGCCCTAAAAACGGCGAAAGCAGTAGTGAAAGCTTTTCGTCTGCTAATCCCTTTTTTAAGGCCAGCGAACTTCCTTTTCAGGCGCCAGCATTCGATAAAATTAAAAACGGCGATTTTAAGCCCGCGCTGGAAGCTGGTATGAAGCAGCAAATGGAAGAAATCCAAAAGATTGCCGATCAACCCGAAGCGCCAAGTTTTGAAAATACCATTCTGGCGCTGGAGAAAAGCGGTCAGCTGCTGAGTCGTGTAAATATGGTTTTTACCTTGTTAACAGGTGCCAATACCAACCCCGAACTGCAAAAGGTTAAAGAGGAGGAAGCACCTAAATTAACCGCAAATACCGATGCCATTTACTTAAATACCAGGCTTTTTAAACGAGTAGAAACGCTGTTTAAGCAGAAGGATCAACTTAAACTGGATGCAGAATCTTTGCGTTTACTGGAATATTATTACCAGAAATTTGAACTGGCAGGCGCGAAATTATCTGATGCTGATAAAAATAAACTGAAAGAGCTGAATAAAGAAGAGGCTACTTTGAGCGCTAAGTTTACGGCACAGTTGCAGGCCGCAGGCAAAGGTTTAAAAAATACCACCCAACAACCCGAACTGCAATCGATGACCGATCGCGCGAAAAGAGAAGAACTTTTTAATAAATCATGGACCAGGGCAGAAAAAGGCGATGCAAATGATACCCGTAAAATCATTTCCAGAATAGCACAAATCCGTTCTACGCAGGCGGCCTTATTAGGTTTTAAAAACTATGCAGCCTGGAAATTGCAAAATCAGATGGCTAAGACACCAGAAGCGGTCGAAGATTTTTTTAGTAAGGTTATTCCGGCTGCTACTGCGAAAGCAAAAGCTGAGGCAGCAGATATACAAGCAGTAATCGATCAGCAAAAGGGTGGTTTTAAACTAGAACCCTGGGACTGGGATTTTTATGCTGAGCAGGTGCGTAAGGCAAAATACGATTTGGATGAAAATGAAGTTAAGCCTTATTTCGAATTAAATAAAGTACTTGTTAACGGCGTATTTTATGCTGCAACACAGCTTTATGGTATAACCTTTAAAGAACGTAAAGATTTACCGGTTTATCAGGAAGATGTACGTGTTTTTGATGTGATGGACAAAGATGGCAAGCAATTGGGCTTGTTTTATTGCGATTACTACAAACGCGATAACAAAGATGGTGGCGCCTGGATGGATAACCTGGTTCCACAATCTAAATTATTTGGCACCATTCCGGTAATTTACAATGTCTGCAATTTTAATAAACCTGAGGCTGGAAAGCCAGCTTTGATTAGTTTTGATGATGTAACCACCATGTTCCATGAGTTTGGGCATGGTTTGCATGGTTTATTTGCCAATCAGCAATATCCAAGCCTTTCAGGTACCAATGTTGCCCGCGATTATGTCGAATTCCCATCTCAGTTTAACGAGCACTGGGCTTCTGATCCGAAAATATTGAAAAACTATGCCCTTCACTACCAAACCGGAGCACAAATGCCACAAGCATTATTAGATAAGATTAAAAAAGCAAGCTCGTTTAACCAGGGTTATATTTTTACAGAGGCTTTGGCAGCCGCTGATTTGGATATGCAATGGCATACACTTCCGGCTGGCTCGCCTTTACAGGATGTAGATCAGTTTGAGGCCGATGCTTTAAAGAAAACAAATTTGAATTTATCTTATGTTCCACCGCGTTACCGTTCGAGTTATTTTCTACACATTTGGAGTAACGGTTATGCAGCCGGTTATTACGCCTACAGCTGGACTTCAATGCTCGAGAACGATGCTTATTCCTGGTTTCAGGAAAATGGAGGCTTAACCAGGGCCAATGGCCAACGGTTTAGGGATATGATTTTATCTAAAGGAAATACCGAAGATCTGGGTAAAATGTTTTTCAATTTCAGGGGGCATAATCCTGATATTAAGCCTATGCTTAAAAAACGTGGGTTGTTGTAAAACCGACTTATAATTCATGTTCAGGGAAGTCAGGTTTTTAAAAACCTGACTTCCTTAAATTCCATCTCTCCCGATAAAGCGCTCTTTACCCAAAAGAAACTGAACAGCCTTCTTAACATTCCGCTCTATCGATTCTTCCGTTTTTAAATGATTGATGTACCTGATAATTTCGAGTTGCAGATAAGGAGCTTGCTGCTCGAAAATGGCCTTAGCTGCAGCATTTTCTGCCAAAGCCTGTAAAAGCCTGGGGTGTGCAGTAATAGTGCGTTCTTCGGCATCAAATTCGATTTCAAAAACAGCTTCATCGCCAACTTCTTTTCCTGCGGCTTTACGCATAGGTGTGTTAAGGTATAAACGCCAGGTACTGGCATATTTAACGAGCGTTTGTTTAAACTCATGCCCGTCTATTTTCATCCGCACAGGTATTTTTCCCTTTTCTTTACCTGCTTGTTCAAAGAGGTAACTTAAATATGCTTCAGGTACAAATACAAAAGGATTTATACCAATAATATCAATTTTCGCTTTAAAGGGATTGGGCCTGGTTTTACTCATATTATACGATAAATTAAAGTTAATGCTTTCTGTTCGATGGTACAAATTGGATGTGCTCACTTTGAGATTGTTAAAACCAAAGTGCTTTGTTTCTTGTACTTTAAATAAAACCTACATTATGGCAACATCACAAGAGGGGAGTACAAACCGTACCCAGGAAGAAGAAAATATTAAAGATTTAGGTGGAAAAAGCGCTGTTGAAAAACTTCGTGAGCTGGCAGAGAAAGCTGAGAGTTGTTTCTTTTGCACCAATATTAAAACGGGTGTGCCTTTATCGGTAAGGCCAATGGCCATTCAGCAGGTAGATGACGATGGCAATATCTGGTTTATGAGTATGAAAGACAGTCATAAAAATGAAGAGCTGGCCGCCGATCCATTCACGCATTTGTTTTTTCAGGCCAGTGCACATTCAGGCTTTGTAAATATTTACGGGATTTCCGAAATCAGCCGCGATCAGGCAAAAATTGATGAGCTGTGGAGCCCGTTAATCAAAACCTGGTTTCAGGGAGGAAAAGACGACCCAAACATTACCTTAATCAAGGTAATTCCATCCGAAGGATATTATTGGGATACTAAACATGGTACAGCTGTAGCCTTCTTAAAAATGGCAGCATCTGTAATTACAGGAAAAACCATGGATGACTCGGTAGAGGGGAGTCTGGAGATTGATTAACGAGTAAATATTATAATGGGTTAACTGCCAACTGAATATTGTTGACTGTTAACCTTTATTTATCCCCTAAATAATCAAAACCTTCAAATTCTTCTCTTTGGGCTCTTTTGCTTAAGATATCATCTTCTTCGGCTTGCACTCTTGAGAAGAACAAAGCTTCGGCCTGGATTCTTTTAATTAATTGACGTACCAGCGTTAAATCAAATGCTTCTTTGCTTAATTTGATGCAATATTCTCTTTCGTTAATTTCTAAACTTGAAGTATTCATAACAATCTTTTTTATTTATCGATTGCTGTAAATATAGAAAAGGCTTGCTAAACAATTGTTAGCAAGCCTTTTAAGTTTATGTTATGTTTTTGTTAAAATCTGGCCGGTGTTTTACCGCTACATTAACAAATTTACTATTTATGCGATAAGAATAAACCTTCGTCGGTTTTGGCTACTTTTAAAATTCCTTTACCGGTTAAACCTTTTAAAGTAGTATCCCATTTTTTATTGCTCCAGTCGGTTAATTTTGCTTTTACATCGGTTAAAAGGTGTTGTTCGTTTTCCTTTACCAATGCATACAACTCACTTTCTTCGGCAGTCATTTCGATTTTCTTTTTCTCCGGGCGCATTTGCGGGAAGAAAAGAACTTCCTGAATGGTGCTTTGATTAGTCATGAGCATAACGATACGATCGATACCAAAGCCTAAACCCGAGGTAGGAGGCATACCATATTCTAAAGCACGTACAAAATCGTCGTCCATTGCCATAGCCTCGGCATCACCACGATCGGCCAGTTTCAACTGATCTTCAAAGCGTTCTTTCTGATCAATCGGATCGTTTAGTTCTGAATAAGCATTTCCGATTTCTTTACCATTTACAAAAATTTCGAAACGCTCTACTAAACCTTCTGCTGTACGGTGCTTTTTAGCCAACGGTGTCATTTCGATTGGATAATCGGTAATGAAAGTAGGCTGAATTAAATTGGCTTCCACTTTATCACTGAAAATTTCGTCTACCAATTTTCCACGACCCATTGTAGAATCAGTTTCGATACCTAACGAAGCACAGGTTTGTAAAAGCTCCTCTTCAGTCATTTTCGAAACATCAATTCCGGTATATTTCTGGATTGATTCGTACATGGTCAGTTTTTCGTATGGTCCTTCGAAATTGATTTCGTTTTCGCCAACTTTAACTACAGCCGAACCATTGGTTGCAATGGCTACTTTTTCTAAACATTCTTCTACCATAGCCATCATCCAGATATAATCTTTATAGGCCACATAAATTTCCATTGAAGTATACTCCGGATTATGTGTACGGTCCATCCCTTCATTGCGGAACATTTTACCAAACTCATAAACACCATCGAAACCTGCAACAATTAATCTTTTGAGATAAAGCTCATTTGCAATACGCAGGTAAAGCGGCATATCTAAAGTGTTGTGGTGCGTTGCAAACGGACGCGCCGCTGCACCACCATGAATAGGCTGCAGGATAGGGGTTTCCACTTCCATCCAGCCTTGCTCGTCAAAGTAATTACGCATACTGTTAATTACCTTGCTGCGTTTAATGAAAATCTGTTTATAATCAGGATTTACCGTTAAATCTACATAACGCATGCGATAACGTAATTCCGGATCGGTAAAACCATCGTAGATATTGCCATCATCATCACGTTTTACTACAGGAAGTGGCTTTAATGATTTCGATAATACTGTGAGTGAGGTAACATGTACCGAAATTTCACCAGTTTGCGTGGTAAATACATAACCTTTTACGCCAACATAGTCTCCAAGATCCAGTAATTTTTTGAAAACCGTGTTGTATAAAGTTTTATCTTCATCAGGACACAAATCATCACGCTTCAGGTAAAGTTGTACTCTACCGGTAGAGTCCTGCAATTCAGCAAAAGATGCATTACCCATAATACGACGGGTCATGATACGTCCGGCAATGCTGATATTCTTGTAAGCAGTTTTATCTCTTTCGTAATTTTCGTTAATATCTGCAGCGTAGGCATTAATTTCATAAGCCTCGGCAGGGTATGGGTTGATGCCCAATTCGCGAAGTTGTTTTAGCGAGTCACGTCTTTGTATTTCCTGTTCTGATAATCCTATACTCATTTCGGGTATTTTTTGCAAAAGTAATGATTTTGCAGGGTTTTATTTTGTCTTGCTGGTAATTTTAATATGCCTGAATTAGCACATCTGTTGGTATCTTGAAACTTTCGTGTAATTGCCTGATCATATCAAGCGATAATTTCCGCTTTCGGTTTAGTATTTCGCTTGCACGGCTTTTTAAACCAACCACTTTGGCCAAATCGCTCTGCTTGTAACCCATTTGTTCCATCCTGAATTTTATGGCTTCAATTGGATCGGGAAAACCGATAGGGAATTGCTCTTGCTCATAATTTTCAATTAAAATAGCCAGCACCTCTAATTCATCACCTTCTGCAGAGCCTTTCTTCGCATCGAAAATAACTTCGAGCCGTTCTAAGGCCTGATCATAATCATTTTGATTTTTAATTGGCTTAATATTCATCCTTTTCAGATTTTGGTTGCATCAATTTTATCGTATGCTGCATGAGTGCCTATAAAACGTATCCAAATCATTTGGTAATCATAATTGATTTTAATAATCAACCGATAATTATTGCCTTTGATATTAAACACAATTCTGTTATCGCTTAATATACTTGCACTGGGATAATCGCTTTTCACATCGTTGGGTTTTTTCCAATTCGCATTACTTGTTTCCTGGAACCACGATTTCAGTTGTTGTTCACAATCCGGATGTGTTTCCCAGAAATCACGTAGTATTTTTTTTGCGATTATTCTCACTCAATAAAATATAAAACAAAGATAAGAAAAAGTTCCCTAAATGGGAAATTTTATGTTTGCTCTAAGATTCTGCTTCTACGCCTTCTTCATACATTTCGTTAATCGCTTCAGCGTATTTCTTTTCTACAATGCGGCGCTTAACTTTCATGGTTGGCGTAATTTCTCCTTCATCTATATTGAAAGGATTACGTTTGATCTTAAAGTTCTTAATGCGCTCAAATTTAGCCAGCTCGTTGGATATTTTTTTAATATCCTGCTCCATCCATTCCATAATTTCGGGGTTGCGGATAAACGGATCGGCTTCTTCAAAAAATGAAGGCTTCAGTTTGAAGGTTTCCTCTAAAGTTTCGCGGTTTGGAATAATGATAGCAGTAATAAATTCGCGTTTATCGCCAATTAAAAACAGCTGGTCAATTTTAGGGCTTTTTAAGTAAATGTTTTCAACCGGTGTAGGGTAAACATTTTTGCCGTAAGCATTTACGATCATATTTTTCAAACGATCGGTAATTTGCAGGTTACCTTTGTAAAAACGGCCAATATCACCCGTGTGGAACCACATATCTTTATCAATCGCTTCGGCGGTTTCTGCAGGCTTGTTGAAATAACCTTTCATTACGCAATGGCCACGTACAATTACTTCGCCTTCTGCACATTCAAATTCTTCGTTAAAAGTATTGTGGGTTTGGATGCTGATCATTTCTTTGCTCTCCACATCCTGTATAGCCACTTCAATACCAGGAATAATCCGCCCGACAGTACCATAAACCTGTCTGTGGTATTCGGTTACCGACATTACCGGAGAGGTTTCGGTTAAGCCAAAACCCTCTAATATTTTAATGCCCAGATCGCCAAAAAACTCGCCCACATTTTTAGGCAAGGCAGCGCCACCCGAAATCATGAATTTTAAACGGCCACCGGTTTTTTCTTTAATTTTACTGAAAACCAGTTTCTCGGCAATTCCTTTTTTTGCCGATAGGATCATTCCCGGATTTTTACCGGCTTCTTTAGCTACGCGGTATTTATTTCCGGTTTCCAACGCCCAGGTAAATATTTTGGCTTTGGTGCCTCCACCGGCAGTACCCGATTTAATAGCTTTATCATGGATGCGTTCCAGTAAACGCGGCACGCAACTCATAACGGTAGGGCGTACTTCGCCCATGTTTTTGGCCAATAGCTCCAGGCTTTGTGCAAAAGCGATTTTACAACCTTGCGCACAACATACGTGGTAGGTAGCTGTACGTTCGAATACGTGCGATAGTGGTAAGAAAGAAAGGAAAGTTTCAGTCTGATCAATTACGGGAATCTGCTGCAAACAAACCTCTACGTTTTTAACAAAATTATAGTGCGTAAGCATTACGCCTTTAGGTGTTCCTGTGGTGCCAGAGGTATAAATCAGTGAAGAAACATCCTGCGGTAAAACCTGGTTTCTGCATTGATCAATTTCAGCTCTTTCTGCTGCCGTAATCTGGTGTTTAAGTGCCAGGATATCAGAAAAAGCAATTACTTCAACATGAACATCGGCTGGAACCGTTACTTTTTCGAAATCTTTAAAAGCCGGAATAATGTATTTTAATTCTTTACAGTTGGCTGCTACCTTTAATACTTTGCGATAAAGGAAATTGTTCCCTACCAGAATGGCTTTAATGCCCGAATCATTAATAATATAAGCTACTTCCTGTTCAGACAATGTAGGGTAAATAGACACGTTAACCACACCAATCTGCTGAATGCCCTGATCGTAATACACATATTCGGGAGAGTTTTCGATCATTAAGCCCAAACGATCTCCTTTTTTGATTCCCTTTTCTAAAAAGAATGCAGAAACGGCATCAGCTCTTTTAAGGGTATCCTCATAAGAAATTTCCAGCCACTCATTACTTTGTTTGTGGATCAGGAAAGTTTCTTCAGGTTTATGTATATTTTTTACAACATTCCTTAATAAGGTAGGAACGGTTGAAAATTCGTTAATTAATGGCATGCTCGTAATTTGGTGTGTTCGTTATTTTAACAATTATAACGCTTTTTGGTTTAAAAATACAATTTGATATGCGCTCAGGTAGGTTTCACTTTTTGGTTGGGCTGATCCTAAGTTATTTTCTGCAGATTAAACAGGAAAGAAAGGCAGGTTAAAGCGATTTTACATCATGCCAATTCTTTATATATAACACAATTTAAGGAGAAGGTATAGCTAGGTTAGGTAGTGAATATGTTGTTACCTGAAATCTGCTAAATCCGCGGATTTAAATCAGTTAAATCTGCGGGAAACCAATGATAATGGTCTGAAAAAATAAAATCCATAAACGCAAAAAAGGTTCCATAGCCATGAAACCTTTTTGTCAAATATTTTAACTCGCTTAAACGGAGAAACTCTCGCCACAGCCGCAGGTACGGCTTGCATTTGGATTTACGAAGTTGAAACCTTTTCCGTTCAAACCATCTGTAAAATCCAGTTCAGTTCCGGCCAGGTAAAGAAACGATTTCATATCTAATGCAATCTTAATTCCTTTATCTTCAAAAAACTGATCGCCTTTTTGTTCTTCGTTATCGAAATCTAAATTGTATGATAAACCAGAACAACCACCACCTTTTACAGAAACGCGTAAAAAGTAATCAGAACCCATCGCAGAGTCCTGCATCAAGTGATCAATTTTATCTTTTGCCTTATCGGTTATTGTGATCATGGTGTTGAGTATTTTAGTATCAAGTATCTAGTATCAAGTAGCAAGAGATTATGAAGCCGAAATTTAAATCTCGATACTTGATTCTCTAATACTTGCTACTAGATTAGTGGTGTGATTTTTCTAAAGCAATTGCTTCCAAACCATTTTTAACGCGGTAATCGTTAATAGCCGATTTAATTGCATCTTCTGCCAATACTGAACAGTGGATTTTAACCGGTGGTAAAGCCAGTTCTTCCACAATATCCATATTGTCGATTGCTAATGCCTCGTCAATTGTTTTTCCTTTTAACCACTCTGTTGCTAAAGATGAAGAAGCGATGGCCGAACCACAACCAAATGTTTTAAATTTAGCATCGGTAATTACATTATCTTCTCCAACTTCTATTTGTAAACGCATTACGTCGCCGCACTCTGGTGCACCAACTAACCCAGTGCCTACAAATTTACTGTCTTTATTTAAAGTACCTACATTACGTGGGTTATTGTAATGATCAATTACTTTTTCTGAATATGCCATGTTTTATTTTTTTTGTTCTTCTCAAAGAAGAGTAATTTTTACTATTTTTTGCTTAAAGCTGAAAGACCAAAGTCTAAAGCATTATTTTTCGCTTTGAGCTTTTTGCTTTAGTCTTTTTACTTGTATTAGTGTTCTGCCCACTCAATTTTACTCAAGTCAATACCTTCTTTAAACATTTCCCAAAGCGGAGAAAGTTCTCTTAAGTGATTAACTGCTTTTTCGGTTACGGCAATCGCCTGGTCAATTTCTGCTTCAGTGGTAAATCTTCCTAAACCAAAACGGATAGAAGAGTGAGCCAAATCATCAGATAAACCTAAGCTTTTTAAAACGTATGATGGTTCTAAAGAAGCAGAAGTACAAGCCGATCCTGAAGATACTGCTAAATCACTCATGGCCATCATTAAACCTTCACCTTCAACATATTTGAATGAAATGTTGGCTACGTGTGGTAAACGGTGTTGTGTATTACCATTAACATAACTTTCTTCCATTTTGTTTAAAGTCGACTCTAACTTATCACGTAAAGCTGACAAACGAATAGTTTCGCTTTCCATCTCTAAACGGCAAAGTTCGCAGGCTTTACCTAAACCAACAATACCCGGAACGTTTAAAGTACCTGAGCGCATGCCACGTTCGTGGCCACCGCCATCCATTTGTGCAGTAACTTTAACCCTTGGACCTTTACGACGTACATAAAGTGCACCAACACCTTTTGGTCCGTACATTTTGTGTGCCGAGAAAGCCATTAAATCAATACCATCAGCATTTACATCAACCGGAATTTTACCAACTGCCTGCGTAGCATCAGTCATAAATAAAGCGCCGTGTTTGTGTGCAATAGCCGAAATTTCTTTAACCGGTTGGATTACGCCGATTTCATTGTTACCATACATAATCGAAACTAAAATCGTTTCTGGTGTCATGGCAGCTTCTAATTCAGCTAAATCAATTAAACCATCTTCTTTAACACCTAAATAAGTAACACGTGCACCGTTTTTCTCTAAGTGTTTGCAGGTATCTAAAACTGCTTTATGCTCAGTAACCGCAGTAATAATGTGGTTACCTTTTTCTTTGTACATTTCAAATACACCTTTAATGGCCAGGTTATCGGCCTCAGTAGCACCTGATGTAAAAATAATTTCTTTTTCAGTACAGCCGATTAATTTGGCTACCTGTTCACGAGCATAATCTACACCCTCTTCAGCCACCCAGCCAAACGCGTGATTGCGGCTCGCGGCATTCCCAAATTTCTCAGTAAAGTAAGGTAGCATTGCTTCCAACACTCTCGGATCTAACGGTGTTGTTGCATTATTATCTAAATATATCGGCTGTTTCATCTTTATTCTGTTGATTATTGATACAAAGATACAAAAAAAGTTTGCTAACAATTATAATTAATAGCTATGAGGTTATAGAGAAAACCTGCATTTTTACATTTAACCAACCTTTTAAATCGATGAATAAGATAGAACATATCGGAATTGCCGTAAATAGTTTAAATAAGTCGGTTCCACTTTACGAGCTTTTGCTCAACACTTCGTGTTATAAAACTGAAATGGTAGCTTCGGAGCAGGTGAACACAGCGTTTTTTAAAACCGGCGAGAACAAGGTTGAGCTGCTGGAGGCTACTGATGAAGATAGTGTCATTGCCCGCTTTCTGGAAAAAAAAGGAGAGGGGATTCATCATATTGCCTTTGCTGTTGATGATATTCTGGCCGAAATGGAACGCTTGAAAGCCAATGGTTTTGTGTTGTTAAACGAAACACCCAAAAAAGGTGCCGATAATAAAATGGTGTGCTTTGTTCATCCTAAGCAAACAAATGGCGTTTTAATAGAGCTTTGCCAGGAAATTAAATGGGTGTAATTCTGGTGTCACCCTGATCCGATAGCTATCGGATTTATTTCAGGGTCTTTGAAAACTAACGGTTCTGTATTTCATCGCATCTGCAGCCCTGCTGTACATTATATGCCAAAGAAAAATCGGCATGCCATTTCCATCAGGTTTATTTAACTTTGTGTTGTTGTTCTTCGTTTAATGCAAATGGCCTAACGTCAGAATTAATAAACACTTTACGAATAAACCTTGAACCTAAAATCCTGTAATCTTATAAATTCTGTTCCATGTCGTTAATTAGTATCATCAGCAAAGATTTCGATATCGCCGAAAACCTGTCCGAAAATCAACTTCGGGAGGTGATGGTCGATGCATTTGCCTATCTGATTGATAACGATTTTCCGAAGCTGATTCAGATTTTGTACAAGGCCGATGTAGATCAGTATAAGTTAAAAGAATTGCTCGAAACGGTTGAGGGTTCAAGCTCAGCCGAGGTAATTGCCGATGCTTATATCGCCAGACAAAAAGCAAAGATCGAAACCTGGCAAAAATATAGTCCTAAAAAAGATTAGTTTAAAGTGCTGTGTTTGGCTTTATTGCCGTCATTTTTAGTTTATAATTGCAGTGAAATACCTTATTAATTAAAATTCTTGAATTAGGCTTGTAAATCAAAAATAAAATTAAGATATTTGCATCCTCTAAAATAGAGGTAGAAAGACTAATAGGAAATGTCATAAGCGTTGTTGCCAGCAAATTGCAAAAATGTTCTTGATGCTTTCACACAGATAACTAAAAATAATATTCAAATGAAAAAAGATTTGCACCCAACAAGCTACAGACCAGTTGTTTTTAAAGATATGTCTAACGAATATGCTTTCTTAACAAAATCTTGCGTAGACACTAAAGAAACTATTAAATGGGAAGATGGTAACGAGTATCCATTATATAAATTAGAGATTTCTCACACTTCACACCCTTTTTATACTGGTAAAATGAAATTGGTTGATACTGCAGGACGTATCGATAAATTCAAAAACCGTTACGCTAAGAAATAATTTTAGCTACAAAAGCATTTTTTAAAGTCCCTTTGCCAAAAGCATCGGGACTTTTTTTATTTTTGTTGCTTATGACAATCAATCTTTTTGATGATGCCAGCTGGATGTCCCTTCGTCCGCTTACGTTTACCAGGCCTGTGGCCAATTTGCGCATTGGTATTTTAACCATTGCAGAAAAGTGGGCGAAATACTTAAAAGCCGGTTATGGCTTTCAGACCCAGGATTACCTCTCTGTAAAATTTGCTCCGAAATCTAACACCAGTTTATTTATAAATGGTTCGGTATGCCCCGATGAGGATTTGCTTAACGCGGTTACCGCGCTTAAAGCCGGTGAAGTGTTGTTGGCGGGTGATGTTGTTCTGGCCTTCAATAATAATGGAGGCTTAACCTGGCAGGAGGCTAAAAAACAATTAAAACCTGTTGATTACGGCTTAAACTTCATCAAGATTAGCTATCCGGAGCACATTTTTGGTAACAATCCGGCTGAGATCAGGAAAGATTTTAAATTGTTAACCGAAGGACGTACTTCTGCAGCTATCAGCAGCACCAATCAGCTCTTAGGCAACGATATTTTTCTGGAAGAAGGTGCTAAGGTAGAGTGCAGTGTACTCAACAGTGGCTACGGACCTATTTATATCGGTAAAAATGCCGAGGTTTGGGAAGGCTCGTTAATAAGAGGCTCCTTTGCCCTTTGCGAAAATTCATCCATAAAAATGGGTGCTAAAATATATTCGGGTACTACCATTGGCCCAAACAGCCGGGCTGGGGGCGAGATTAACAATGCCGTAATCTGGGGTAACTCAGCTAAAGGTCACGAAGGTTATTTGGGTAATTCGGTAATGGGCGAGTGGTGTAACATTGGTGCCGATACCAACAACTCGAATTTAAAAAACAACTATGCAGAAGTAAAACTTTACGATTACGAAAGCGAAAAACTGCGCAATACCAATTTGCAATTTTGTGGCTTAATTATGGCCGATCATGCCAAAAGTGGTATCAATACCATGTTTAATACCGGTAGCGTAGTAGGCGTTGGAGCGAATGTTTTTGGTGCCGGTTTCCCGCCACACCATATAGCCGATTTTGCCTGGGGTGGTGCTGCTGGTTTCGATACCTATAAACTGCATAAAATGTTCGAAACAACCGAAAAGGTGTTTGCCAGAAAAGATGTGGCCTTTAACGAGGTTGAAAAAAACATCCTGACTAAAGTATTTGAATTAACTGAATCGTATAGGCGATTTTAATATAAAAACCTGATCTTGAAAAAGATCAACCAATCCTTAAATAATACAAAATGAGAAAAAAGATTGTTGCCGGTAACTGGAAAATGAACTTAGATTATAACGAAGGCGTTTCGTTGTTCAGTGAAATCGTAAATATGGTTAGAGATGAGCGCAAAGGCGATCAGTTAGCCATTATTTGCTCACCATTTATCCATTTAAACAGCCTGGCAAAATTGGGTGGTAACGATGTTAAAATTGGCGCTCAGAATATCAGCGATAAAGAAAGCGGTGCTTACACTGGCGAAACTTCTGCTAAAATGGTAAAATCTGTTGGTGCAGAATATGTTATTTTAGGTCACTCAGAGCGCAGACAATACTTTGCAGAAAGCGATGCTTTATTGGCAGAAAAAACTAAAGTTGCTTTAGCCAATGGCTTAACCCCAATTTTTTGTATCGGCGAAACTTTAGACGAGCGTAACAACGGCAGTTATTACGAAGTATTAAAAAAACAATTGGTAGATGGTATTTTTGGTTTAACCGAAGAAGATTTTAAGAAAATTGTAATTGCCTATGAGCCGGTTTGGGCTATTGGTACAGGATTAACCGCTTCACCAGAGCAGGCTCAGGATATTCATGCTTTCATCCGTAGCGAAATTCAGGCAAAATATGGCTTTAATACAGCTGATGATACAACCATTTTATATGGCGGTAGCTGTAACCCGGGCAATGCAGCAAGTTTATTTGCACAACCTGATATTGATGGTGGCCTGATTGGTGGCGCATCGTTAAAATCGCGCGATTTTACAGATATTATTAAAGCATTAAACAGCTAATGCAATACACAAAAGCAATATTTACATTTCAGGGTATCGAAGACTACCAGCAGGATTTGCTTATTAGCGATCTGGCAGATTTAGGCTTCGATACTTTCGAAGACAGTGAGGGTGGTTTTACGGCATTCGTAATAAAAGATAATTTTAATGAGCAGGAGTTGAAAGATCTGCTGGCTAATTACAGTGATGAGTTTGCAACAGATTATACTTTAGAAGATGTTGCCGATGAAAACTGGAACGCCGAATGGGAGAAAAATTTCAGCCCGCTGGTAATTGATGATGTGTGTTACGTGAGGGCAACCTTCCATGAACCACAGCCATCGTATCCTTACGAAATTGTAATCGATCCGAAAATGTCATTCGGTACAGGTCACCACCAAACCACCACCATGGTGATGCAGTATATCCTGGCTGCAGATATAAAAGATAAAGCCATTTTGGATATGGGCTGTGGTACAGCTATTCTGGCTATTTTGGCTGCTAAATTAGGTGCTAAAAGCCTGGTTGCAATCGATTACGATGATATTTGTTATCAAAGTACCATCGAAAATGCTGCGCTTAACGGTGTCGATAATTTAACTGCACTTTGTGGTAGTAAAGAGGTGATTCCGGATGAAGTTTATGATATTATTTTTGCCAACATTAACCGGAACATTCTTTTAGATCAGATTCATCGCTACGCCGAAGTATTAAAACCAGGCGGAAAGATTTTCTTCAGTGGTTTTTACCTCGATCCCGATTTAAGCATGATTACTGCCGAATGTGCTAAATACGGCATTAAATATATCGACCATAAACAAAATGGCGAGTGGGTTGCGGCTCAGTTTGAGAAAAGGTAGAAGGATGGAAGGCGGAAGGTGAAAGGCAGGAAGCTTAAGGCTTATTCTCATGTCTAAAATCTAACTTCTCAAATCTAAAATATTAAAAATATGCGTATACATTTTATTGCGATAGGTGGAAGTGCCATGCACAATCTGGCTATTGCCCTGCATAAAAAAGGTTATCAGATTACCGGTTCGGACGATGTAATTTTCGAACCCGCAAAATCGCGTTTGGATAAATACGGTTTATTGCCGGCTGAAATGGGTTGGGATGAAAATCGAATTACCAGCGATTTGGATGCCGTTATTTTGGGCATGCATGCCCGGATTGATAACCCTGAGTTGTTAAAAGCACAAGAACTTGGTGTTAAAATTTATTCTTACCCTGAATATATTTACGAGCAAAGTAAAAATAAATTGCGTGTAGTTATTGGTGGTAGTCATGGTAAAACAACCATTACCAGCATGATTTTGCATGTACTGAATTACTATAACCGCGATTTCGATTACCTGGTTGGTGCACAACTTGCCGGTTTTGAAACCATGGTAAAAGTAACGGAAGAGGCGCCGGTTATAATTATTGAAGGAGATGAGTATTTATCTTCACCAATTGACAGAAGGCCTAAATTTCACTTGTATAAAGCCAATGTGGCCGTAATTAGTGGTATTGCCTGGGATCATATCAATGTTTTTCCAACTTATGCCGATTATACAGCCCAGTTTGATAAATTTATTGATACCATTGAAGAAAACGGCACCTTAATTTACTGCGAAGCTGATGCTGATTTAAATGAGATTGTAAGCCATTCAAAAGCTAAAATCAATAAAATTGGTTATGCTATACCAGCTCACGAAATTAAAACCGGTATTACCTATTTGCTTCCTGAACATACTGCTTTGAAAGTTTTCGGCGATCATAATTTAATGAACCTGAATGCTGCCAAACTGGTATGTGCACAACTGGAAATTGACGAAACTGCATTTAATACTGCTATTGCTTCTTTTACCGGCGCAGCCAAACGTTTAGAAGTGATTTCGGCCGATGCTTCGACCAATGTATACAAAGATTTTGCACATTCACCCTCGAAATTAAAAGCTACAATTGATGCAGTTAAAACACAGTTTACTGATCGTAAGCTGGTGGCTTGTATTGAATTACATACTTTTAGCAGTTTGAATAAAGATTTCTTAAAAGAATATGCAGGTGCTATGGATAAAGCTGATGATGCCATTGTATTTATCGATATTAAATCTTTTGAGCAGAAGCGGATGGAGCCTTTCTCAGAAGATGATGTGCAAAATGCTTTCCAGAACCCAAAACTGAAATTTTTTAACGATGCTTCAAAGCTGAAGTCATATTTATTGAGCTTACATTATGCAGATACCAATTTGCTGATGATGAGTTCGGGTAATTACGCGGGTTTTGATTTGCCAGAGCTGGCAGCTGCTTTAGAGAAGTAGGTTGCAAACATTAGATATGAGATTTGAGACAGAAGATAACTCCGTCTCAAATCTCACGTCTCATATCTCACATCTTATATCTCAAATCTCAAAGACATGAAAAGCATAGGAGATCAAATTAAGCAATGCAGATTGGCTTTAAATTTAAGTCAGGCTGATGCGGCTAAAAAACTGAATATCTCTACCCCGGCTTTTTGTAAAATCGAAACCGGTCAAACCGACCTGAACATTTCCCGTTTACAACAAATTTCAAAAGTTTTCAAAGTTCCCATTACCCAGTTACTTGGGCTATCGGCTGCGCCTGATTCATCAGAAGAGCTCGCTATGCTGAAAAAAGAGCTGATGGAGAAAGACGAAGAAATTAATAAGCTCCGTAAAAAGGTAATCGACCTGTACGATAAGCTGGGGATCTAAATCGCATTTATTTCGACTATTTGTCATTATAAAATTATTATTTCGAATAAAATTCATTTTTAATTAAATTGTTGTGATTTTTATTCTAAATATTTATAGTTTTATACTATGGTAACGGAAAACAATTTTAGCCTCGATCATATCGATCTGGCTATTCTCAGATTAATGCAGGATAATGCCCGTATTTCGAATGTCGATTTAGCTAAAGCACTTGAGCTGGTTCCATCGGCTGTGCTGGAGCGGGTAAAAAAACTCGAAAAGAAAAATATAATTACCGGTTACAATGCTAAGGTGAATCCGCTTGCGGTTGATTTAAAGTTATTGGCTTTTATCTCTATGAAATCGGCCCAGAGTTTTAGTTGCAATGATACTGCAAGCGAGCTGGCTAAAATTCCGGATGTGCAGGAAGTGCACGTTATTGCCGGCGATGATTGTTTCCTGGTAAAGGTACGAACGGCTGATTCGGCTTCCCTGATGGCTTTGTTGCGCGATGAGTTTAGCAAGGTGCCCAATATCCTTTCCGTTAAAACCACCATCGTATTAGAAACGGTAAAAGAGCAACAAAAACTGGTAATCCCCGAAAAATAAAGTTATGACAGATTTAAACAAAAAAGCATCGCCGGTAATGGTTTACCTGGCTTTCGCTATCGTATATATAGTTTGGGGTTCTACCTACTTTTTTATTCAAAAGGCACTGGCTGGTTTTCCGCCTTTTGCTTTGGGGGTAATCAGGTTTTTTATTGCCGGAGTTTTAATGCTGGGCTGGTGTAAATTTAAAGGTGAAGATATTTTTAACCTCAAAACCATTAAAATTGCTACGGTAAGTGGTATTTTAATGCTGGGGCTTGGCAATGGTATCGTAATTTGGGTAGAGCAGTTCATTCCAAGTGGTTTAGTTGCCATTATGGTAGCTTCGGCTGCTATCTGGTTTGTAATTCTGGATAAATCGCACTGGAAAGAAAACTTAAGCAATAAATACATCGTTTCTGGTCTGATTATTGGCTTTTTGGGCGTGGTACTGTTATTTGGGAACCAGCTTTTGCAGGCACTTGATCAGCCTCAAAGTAAGCTGCAGGTTATTGGTATGGTGTTGCTGGTTTTCGGGCCTGTTGCCTGGGCCGGAGGGTCGCTTTATTCCAAATATCACCCAACCACCGGTAGTTCGGTTTCGGTAAATACAGGTTGGCAAATGTTAATGGCTAGTGTTGCCTTTTTGCCTGGCAGTTTGATTAAAGCTGAATTTAAAACACTTGATTGGTCGGGTATACCACTCGATGCGTGGTTATCTATCGTATATCTTATTTTATTTGGCTCTATAGCTGCTTTTAGCGCGTATGTATGGCTTTTAAAGGTGCGTCCGGCTACGCAAGTGAGTACTTATGCTTATGTTAACCCTGTAGTGGCTGTTTTGTTGAGTTTAACTTTTACCAACGAGGTAATTGGTGTAACACAGGTAATTGGTTTGGCCATTATTTTAGGAAGTGTGCTGTTGATTAACCTGCCCAAATATAAGAATGCCTAGGTTGTTTTATGAATTATAGTTTATAATGGCGATAAAATCGCCGGTCTCATTCATCCTCGTTACAAACGAGGACGATGGAAAATAAAAATGGTTCGTAGTGACACGAACCATTTTTTATATCTAAAATACTTTACGCATAGTCAGGTGCTTCTTACCAAAGGTTGCGCCTGTAGCTTTGTGAATAGCAATCATCTGTTCATTAAAATCGCCTACCCAGCTTAACTCCAGTTCTTTATATTGATTTTTTGGTAATACATACTCGCCCAGGCGGATAAAAAGAACCGATTCGAGACCATGTTTCTGGTATTTTGGCTTGGTACCCATCACGATTGCGCGCATGCGGGTTACACCCACCCAGCGCCTGTAAGCAAATTTTAATTTTTCTAATAAGCCCAGTTTCCCGTCAAAGCCTTTAATCATCTGGTTTGCATCGGGAATGAGTACTACAAAAGAAGCCGGTTCACCGTTAAAATAAGCAAACTGGATTAAATGTTCATCCATAATGGGTTCCATGCTTTTAAAGCTTTCTTGCAGGGTCTCTTTTTTAATGGGCACAAAGTTTTCAAAATCCTGCCAGCCATCATTGTAGATTTCCATTAAATCGTTAATGTATTTGTCTGAATTGGCTTTGCTAAAATATTCGAAAGTATAGCCTGGTTTATTTCTTACCCAGTTGGCGATTTTGGTAAAACGCTCAGGGAAGGGGATGGTAAGGTTAATGTGATTGGTTAATTGTTCGTACTCCTTAACAAAACCATATTTTTCAAAAAACTGCTGATAGTATGGGAAGTTGTAATTCATGCCAAAAGAAGGCGGGGTAAAGCCCTCAACCAACAAGCCCCAAAAACTATCGTTCTCGCCGAAATTAATCGGGCCGTCCATGGCTTTCATTCCGTTTTCGATTAACCAGGCTTTTGCTGTATCGAACAAAAGGAAAGCCGCTTTTTCGTCGTTAATACATTCAAAAAAACCCATTCCACCGGTTGGCTGCTCGTAGTTATGTGCTTTTTTCTCGTTGATAAAAGCAGCAACACGGCCAATTAACTTTCCGGCATCATCTTTTAAAACCCAACGTGTACATTTTCCATGCGCGAAAAAAGGGTTTTTGTCAGGATTAAAAACGTTTTCTACCTCACTATCCAGCGGACAGATCCAGTTTTGATCGTTTTTGTAAAGTAATTTAGGTGTATTGAGAAAGTCTTTTTTTAAAGATGGGCTGCTTACTGGTATGATTTGCATGAAAAGATTTTAAAATTAAAAAAGCATCCAACCAAGCGGTAGGATGCTTTTCAAATATATGTTTTTTAAATATTAATAATCGTCGTCGTCGTCATCGAAATTATCGAAGGTATCAAGATCATCTAACGGCATGTCAAAATCATCGTCGTCGTCATCGTCTTGAGGCTTCTTTTTCGTAGTTTGAATATCGTCATCTTCAAGATCGTCATCTTCGTCTACCTGTTTCTTGGTAGTCGGCTTTGCTGGGAGTTTCTTTGGCGCTTTCATAACACAAAAATAAAAATTGCTTTTATACTTTAAAATTACAAAAAAACTTTTTTTAATAACAATCTGGAAGCAAAGAAAATAAATTATTTATTCAGCATTTTCGCCTACAGTATTTTCTTCTTTTACGATGTCTTTGAGCTGCGGAAGTTGGTTTAAACTGTTTAAACTGAAATAATCCATAAATAACGGGCTGGTACTGTAAAGAATCGGCCTGCCGGGAGTTTCTGCTTTTCCATCGATACTGATCAGTTCTTTTTCAAGCAATCGCTGTACGGAGTAATCGGAATTTACCCCCCTGATTTGCTCGATTTCGAGCTTGGTAATGGGCTGGCGATAGGCGATAATGGCGAGCGTTTCCATGGCTGCCTGACTCAGTTTTTTCTTCGAGCGGTGCAACTGCAACTGGTTAACGGTTTCGTGGTAATCTTTTTTGGTCAGAAACTGGTATCCGTTATTCAAATGTACCAGCTCGATAGCGAAATCATCGTGGCTGTATTTTTCTTTAATCTGATCGATGCTTTCGAATACCTGGGTTTCGATATGTTCGGTATTAAAAATGGCATTTAAAGCGAGTATAATCTCTTGTACGCCTATGCTTTGAACAGAAGAGAATACCAAGGCTTCAATGTGCCTGGTAATGTTAGGATTGGACATATGCAAAAATAGAATTTTTGGGTATAAAAAAAGCGGTCTCGCTTTTAAAAAACAAGACCGCTTTCAACACACAAATGAAACCTGAATTAAGATATAGTTTTAGGTTAGGTTATTAAATATCTATATCAATTCTATAAGAACGTCTTTGATAAACACTATCGTTTATTTCTATTACAAGTTTAAGGCTAATCGGGCTTCCGTGAAACTCCTATTTAGTGAGTGGTATTAATAATTGAGTAAACGGTAAAATTTCTATTTTAACGGTATAGAAATAGATACTGTTGTACCATTTACAGGGTTTTGGCGTACACTTAAGTGTATAGGTTTTGCTCCAATCTGACCTAAAAGGTGCAATCTTTCTTTGGTAAGTTGCATGCCTTTGCTGATGTGGGTTTCTTTTTTGTTCTTTAAAGAGTTATCAATACCTACGCCATCATCAATAATTTCGATATTTAAATAAAAAGCATCCTGCAGTTTGATGTTGATCTGGATTTTACCTCCGGTTTCTTTGGGCATAATGCCATGCCAGATGGCGTTTTCTACATAAGGCTGCAATAGCATGGAAGGGATAAAGGTTTCTTCCTGATCGATATTTTCGTCGATGGTAAAAGTGTAATCGAGTTTATCACCAAATCGGTTTTTTTCCAGTTTAAGGTAAAGGTTCAGGTATTCAAGCTCTTCTTCTAACGAGATATAGCTTTTGGTACAAATTTCCAGGTTTTTTCTAATCAGCCGTGCAAAACCGGTTAAAACTTTATTGGCCGAAGCAGTATTTTGCGTGTTGATGTAGTGTTGAATGGAGTTCATTACATTAAACACGAAATGTGGGTTCATCATGGCCTGCAAAGCTTGTTGCTCCAGCATGAGTACTTTGTTTTTTAGCAGTAACTGTTCCTGTTCTTTATCTTTCTGCTTGCGGGTAATGTAAACGGCAACTTTATAAAATATATAAGCAACGAGCAAAATTAAAATAGAAAGGAACCAGAGGCTTTGCCAGAAATGTTTTTTAATAGTAAAGGCAATTTTGGCAGATTCTCCCCAGTTTCCGTTCTGGCTTTTGGCGCTTACTTCGAAAACGTAATCTCCAGCTTGCAGCGAAGAAAAATCGAGGCGCCTCGTGCGGGTTTCTACCCAGGCCAGGTTATCATTTAAGCGGTAACGGTAGGTAATATCACTGGTGGTAAAATCAACTGCGCTAAAAGTAAACAGAATGGTATTGTTGCCCGTTTCGAAGGTAAAATTGGCCTGGTCAACCGGTAAGCGTTCGTTATCTTTAATAATGGAGGTAACGTACACTTTGGGCAGGCTTTTCAGGTTGTTTTTATTATTGTATTTAAACAGAATAAGACCTTTGTTCGTAGCAAAATAAGCCGTACTGTCATCTATAAACAAGCTATTTACATCATCGCTTAAGAGGTCTTTTCCATAATCAAAATTGGCCACACTGGGTTCGGCAGGGTAATTGGCAATTTTATTTACGCCCTTGTTAGTAAGCACCCATATTTCGCTGTTTTTGACAAATATTTTGGTGCAGATATTATTGGTTAAACCGTCTTTTTGGGTAATCTGTGTTCTGATTTTGTTGTCTTTATAGAAAATCAATCCGTAACCATCAGTGGCCAGCACTAAAGTACCATCAGCCAGTTGCTGGATATCGTTAATCCGTTTGGTAAGCAAAGGATGATTTTCGAAGTGCTTAATCAGTTTTCCTTTTACCAACTGCGAAAGACCATTGATATTGGAGAACCAGAGATTGCCGTCGCGATCATAAAAAACGTGGTAGGAGCGGTCTTTAAAAAAGTCTTCCTTTTCGCGGTATTTTGCTGCATTAAATTCGAATTTATTCTTCCGATCAGCCAGAAAAACCACTCCTGACGAAAGCGCCAGCGCCAAGTGATTATTGTTTTCGCCAACGCTGAAGTGTTTAATTACGAACATAGAGTTGTTCGATTCTTTTAGATAGCTTACCTCTTCTGTATTGTTATAAACGTGTTTAAAAACGCCCATCCCATAATCGGATGCGAAGTAAATGGATTGCTCTTTTGGATCAAAAGTAATTTGTTTAATGGTTTTATACTTCTTAAAGTCATCTAAACCAATTTCATCAACCTGATAGTTATTAATGGTTAAAACATCAATTACGGCATCGTCAGTTCCCAGCCAAAGCCTGTTTTTCCCATCTTTAGTTATGCTTTTAATTACATTACTGCTTAAGCCCGATTCGGCATCGATAATGGACAGACGGTTATTTACATTGGGTAACATGTAAATGCCCTGCGTAGTTGCAAACCACATGTTCTGGTTATTGTCTTTAATTACCTGATTTACCGGAATATCCTGAAGGTACTGTACCGTTTTGCCATTTTTATTGAGGGCAAAGGCACCATTGGCATTCGAGAGCCATACTTCTTTAGTGCTGCTATCATAATAAAAATAACCCGACATATTTTTGATCAGGTTCTGCGGGATAGCAATTAAATCGTTAATACGGCCCTGTTTAAATTCCTTTAAACCACCATTATCCAGATAGAACATCGATTTATTGGCCGTGTTAATAGCGGTCATGTAAGAAATGGGCTGTACTTTGGATTTGATAAGCGAAAAATTTTTCCCATCAAACTGCTGCACACTCTGATCGCTGTAAGCCAATATGTTGCCCTGCTCATCTTCGTGGATAAAAGCATTGATAAATTTATCATTAGGGTTAGGCGAGACATACTTTTTGATTGTTTTTCCATCCCAGCAAACAATCAGGTTGGAATTGGTACCCAGCCAGATCCTGCCGGCTTTATCAATTAAAAAAGATACAATTACGGTATTGAAACTTAATTTTTTGAGTAGCTGATCGTTGTTGCGGTTATAAAATTTACCTTCTTTTAGATAGCTGAGCTGGCCATTAAGCGCAAAAAACCATAACCTGCCATCTTTATCCTCTTTCATCTGCAGGATTTGCGTATCGGGCAGGCCATCTTCGATGGTGAAATTCTGAAAATTGGTGCCATCAAAACGGCTTAGGCCGTTGTCGGTCGCAATCCAGATAAAGCCTTTTTTATCTTGTAAAATATAGTAGCAGTTGTTGCTGGCCAGACCGCTTTTTGCATTGTAATGGGGCAGATAAGTGGTTTGTGCAAAAAGCTGTTTTGGCTGAAAAAAAGCTAAAAACAAAAGGAAAAGTACAAAGAAATTTCGGCTGAGGTTTAACTTCAACTTTGCTTTTTGAGCTGAACTTCTGTGCACGGTGCGGTATTTAATGCTCACTGTTTGCCTTGGTAAATAGTTTTATTTTTTCGAAGAAATCGCTGGCCCTGCGGCGCGAAATATTAATGCTCTCGCCATTTTTCAAAAAAACCTGCAGACCATTTTTAGAATTGTATTCTTTTAAATGATTGAGGTTAATGATGCTCGATTTATGGATCCTGACAAACTGATCGCCAGGTAAAAGCTCTTCAAACTCGCGTAAAACCTTAGAAACCGTTATTTTATCGTGACTATTGAGGTGTACGATAGAATAATTACTATCGGCTTCAATGTAAATAATATCGTCAATATCGATCATTTTAAAGCCTTGACCATAAGGTAAAGTCAGTTTTTTTATCTCTGCCCTCGAACTTAAACTGGAAGCCAGATTCTGGATTCTTTCATCATTTTCTTCCTGACCTTTAAAGCGTTTAATGTGTTCAAAAACCTTGTCAACGGCAATAGTCAGCTCGTCAATATCTATCGGTTTTAATAAATAATCAAGTGCATTGGCCTTAATTGCTTTAAGGGCGTACTGATCGTAAGCGGTTGTAAAAATAACTGCGGCATTATGCTTTTGCGCATCTGGAATTAACTCAAAACCATTACCGCCCGGCATGGCAATGTCTAAAAAAATCAGGTCGATAGGGTGGTGGGCTAAAATGTCTTTAGCCTCTGCTACAGACCGTGCAATGCCGGTAATTTCTACCTGTGGGCAGTTCTGTTGCAATAAAAAAAACAAGGATGACCGGGCAAATTCCTCATCATCAACAATAATGGCTTTTAAAGTCGTCATATCAATACGTTGGTGAATGTATTAAAATCGGACAACAAAAAAAAATAGAATAGCAAAAAACCAGTGCTCTGATTGTCACGTATGTATCATCAAACGTATTCAAAACCACTAACATAGATGACTATGAAAAACAATGAACCAATAAGGAAAAGTGAACTTCAGGAAGAAAGTTTATTTGAAAAAGCTGTAGGAAGAAGATCTTTTCTACAGTATGCCGGAGCTAGCGCGGCAGGTATTGCCCTCGTAGCTGCAGGTTGTAAAAAAGACCGTGGCTATCCGGATATGAATACCGGTGTAACTTTAGATTTTAAAGACGATTTTGGTGTTTTAAATTATGCCTATGCTTTAGAGCAGCTTGAGGCAGCATTTTATGTTAAAGTTGCTTCAGCGCCACCAGCAAGTTTTACCGCTGCCCAAAAAGCCTATTTTCAGGATATCCAGTTTCACGAAATTGCTCACCGTGAGTTTTTCAAAGCAGCTTTAGGTACAGCTGCAATAGGTAGTTTGGAAGTGAATTTTGATTCTATAGATTTTACCAGTGCATCGAGCGTATTGGGTACTGCCATGGCTTTCGAAGATTTAGGCGTTTCTGCATACAATGGTGCCGGACCACGAATTAAGAGTGCTACTTATTTATTATTGGCAGGAAAAATCGTTTCGGTTGAGGCCCGTCATGCAGCCTATGTGCGCGATTTGATTTCGAACGGATCTTTTGCCGATCTGAACAGCCTTGCGCCACTGGGTGCCAATAATGCCGGCGGCCTGGATGCTGCTTTAACCCCCGACAAGGTTTTAGCCACTGCAGGTAAGTATATCAAAACCAAAATTAATGTAATTAATCTTTAATTTTTAAAATCAGAAATCATGAATATCGTAAATATATTAGAAGAAATTGAAAAAGTTGATGGCGAAATCTATGAGCGTTTAAACCCGAGAAGAGCCGCGATGAAAAGCTTTTTCAACATAGGTAAAAAGATATCATTGGCTGCAATGCCGCTTGCTTTAGGCTCTATGTTTCAGAAAGCTTACGGACAAACGACTTTACCAACTGCCGTAGTTGATGTGTTAAACTTCGCTTTATCGTTAGAATATTTGGAATATCACTTTTACAATCACGCTTTGCTGGGTACTGACGTTACTTTCACTTACCCAACTGCCGCGGCAAAAACAGCCATTACAACCATTCGCGATCATGAAAAAGCACACGTAGATTTATTGGTTGGTGCTTTGGGAAGCTCGGCACGTGCACCTATTGCTTATGCCGATACCGATTTTAGGGCTGGAGGTACATTTGCTACAGTATATACAGATTACAATACATTTTTAGCGGTAGCACAGGGTTTTGAAGATACAGGAGTTAGGGCTTACAAAGGTCAGGCAGGTAATTTATTGGTTAGTCCTGGCGTATTACAAACAGCTTTGCAAATCCACTCGGTTGAGGCGCGTCATGCTTCGCATATCCGCCAGATGCGTACTGCAGCAGGTACAGCGGTTTACAAACCATGGGTAAGTCTTGGCGCTTCAGGTCAGGCAAATGATTCGGGTGTACCACAGGTAGATGCAGTATATGCCGGTGAAGATTTAACTGTACAGGCTAATGTGAACATTGCCAATATTACGGGGGCACCAAATGCAACAGCAGCTAAATTGGCAGCGGTTGAAAGTTTTGATGAGCCTTTAGATCGGGCAAGTGTAATTACTATTGCTAACTTATTCTTACAGCCAGGTAAAAAATTATCGTAGCCAGATAGATTGTTGAGTAGGTAATGTTTAGTTTAAGGTAGGGAAGTAGCGTTTGGGCTGCTTCCCTTTTTTTATAACTTGCGGTTTTGTTAATTCTTAAGCCAGATAGTACTCATGAATATATCTTTGTTTTTGACACTTTTTCCGTCAGGTAAAAAACAGGAAAAACTGTATGCAGTACCATCTAAAAAGCAAACATTCATGTACAAGCTAATCTTGTTTTCTTCATCGCGGGCGGTTACAGCATAAGTTCTATACCCACTTACCATGATCAGTTTAGGGTTTTCAAATTTATATTTCGGGAATGAACCGCTTATACCAACAACAAACTCGTCTGCAAATTTTTGGTTTTCAATTTCAGCATTAAAGGTTGCCACGTCTAATTTCATTATCGGAAGCAGGTCAACTCTGGAATTGACATAAATGGTTCCTGTCGAATCTTTTAATGCATAAGAAGTTTCGTTAACTTTTTTTGGCTGGACAGGAAAGTTAACACTTACCTTTTCGCTAATCTGTTGTTTAAACCATTTGCTTTGGGCATTTAACTTAACAGCTCCAATTACCAGGAACAATAAAAGCGTAGTTTTCTTTAACACGAGCGTTTTTTTATTTAGTATGTAATTACTTGTTCTTCTAAATGTTCTGGCAAATCCCGGTAGTTGTATTTTTGTCCACGTAACTGAGGTTCGAAACCGGCTGCCCTGATAGATTGCTGGATGCCTTTAGCCGTAAAACGATGTGGGGCACCTGCAGCCGAAACCACATTTTCTTCGATCATAATCGATCCAAAATCGTTTGCGCCTGCGTGTAAACACAATTGAGCGGTTGTTTTTCCTACGGTTAGCCAGCTGGCCTGAATGTTTTTAATGTTCGGCAGCATAATACGGCTAAGTGCAATCATGCGGATATATTCATCGGCAGTTACCGTATTGCTGATGCCACGTAGTCTTTTTAACAAAGTGCCATCATCCTGAAAAGGCCAGGGGATAAAGGCCAGGAAGCCATTGGTATCGGCTGGCTTTTCGCTTTGTACCTGACGAATCCAAACCAGGTGTTCGAAACGTTCTTCGATGGTTTCTACATGGCCAAACATCATGGTAGCCGAAGTGGTAATATCCAATTGGTGACAGGCACGCATTACATCGAGCCATTCTTGTCCACCGCATTTACCCTTCGAAATCAGGCGACGCACACGGTCGTTTAAAATTTCGGCACCGGCACCTGGTAGAGAATCCATACCGGCTGCTTTTAACGTTTTTAAAACTTCGGTATGGCTCATGCCTTCGAGTTTTGCAACGTGTGCAATTTCTGGCGGGCCTAAAGCATGAAGTTTTAAATCGGTATATAATTCTTTTAGTTTTTTAAACAGATCGGCATAAAAAGCCAAACCTAAATCGGGGTGATGCCCACCTTGTAATAACAATTGGTCGCCACCTAAGCGGAAAGTTTCTTCGATTTTTACCTTATAGGTTTCGATATCGGTAATGTAACTCTCCTCATGGCCAGGCCTGCGGAAGAAGTTACAGAATTTACAGTTGGCAATGCAAACATTGGTGGTATTTACATTTCTATCGATTTGCCAGGTTACTTTACCGCTGGGTACCTGTATCTTTCTCAATTCGTTTGCCACAAACATCAAAGATGCGGTATCGGCATTGTGGTATAAATGGACACCTTCTTCAAGGCTTAAAAAATCAAAATGTAATGCCCTATGCAGTAAATCGGCTGTATTCATAAGGCAAAAATACTAAATTGTTTATACAAACAGTGATTAGTTATTCTGGCGGGAAAGTAAATTTTTGACATAAAAAAAGGGCGACTGTATTTAAACAGTCGCCCTTTTAAAAGATTTATTATTTAAGTGATAATAAAAATCCAATGGTAAAGTTTGCATCCCAGTCAAACACAAAAGTATCGCAATTGGTAGCATCTTTAATGGCTTTGTAAATGTTTACACCACTTTTGATTTTAATTTTATCGGTATTGTATTTACCCGGATCATTTAAAACGGTAAATCTTTCCTCGCCGCTACGGGTTTGTTTAGCCAGTTCAAATGGCACACCGCCAATAATGAAACAAACTTCGCGTTTTCCGGAAGGAATTTTTGATGATAAAGATTTAACATCGTTATATACCACATCATCTTTCAGGTTTTTCTCATAATATTTGGCGCCCGGTGCTTCGAAAGATTTAATGTCGCCATCCATCCACGAAATTTTAGTGTTTCCAGAGCCAATGTCTACAACGAAAGAGTTATCATAGTAAGATGCCGGTAACACACATTTTAAAGCCAGCTTACCTTCCTGTTCTGCCGTAACCAGGTTAACCACAAAGCCCATTTTCTTTAATTCAGAAACAATGGCAGTTGTTTTAGGTTCTTTTTGTGCACCAGAACTGATAACAAAGTGAATGTTTTTAGATTTAACGCCTTTATCAAACATGGCGCCTATATAATCTTTCAGGCCGGTTCTGATATCGGCAGTATTTGCCAAACCTTCGTAAACAAATGATTTTCCAAAATCTTTAGAGATAATTTCCCAGCGTTTTTCTTTATCAATATTTACTACAAATGAGTTAAAGCCTGATGCACCAACTTCTACAACACCTTTATATTCGCCATTTACCGGTTTTTCGGGGGTGTAATTAAAGCTCCTTGCTTCGTCGCTTTTAGCTGAAGAAGAGGTAGGTGAGGATACCTGCTCTGTGCTGTCTTTTTTACTTCCTTCAGTTGATATGGCATCAATTTTTCCTGATTCGAAAGCCCAGTAACCAAGGCCAATAATCGGTATTGCGATAATAATTGCTTTTATAGGCCAGCGTAATCTTGCCCAGGTTGATTTTTCTTCCATTGTGATATGTTTTTAATTAAGAGTTTGATTAATCTAGTAAGGTAAAGCCTTTATCTACTTTTTCTTCAGGTTTAAGTTCGTAAGAAGCATCGGCCATTCTGCTTACGTTAAGCATTTTAAGGTTACGATCGTCTACTTTTTTGATGAATTCTTCCAATTCGCTTTGCGATGGGGCACCGCCAACAGTAATGTTATTGTTTTGATCCAAGAAATCGAGATTTGAACGGATAGAAGCAATATTCTGGCTAATGGCGCCTGTTGCTGCATTCATCGCCTCCTGGAAAGCCCATCCATCCTTAATGTTAAAAACTTCTGCAAGCCCTTCGGTTGCATTTTTCATTTTTTGGGTTGCTTCCAGTTTTTTAGAAATGATAGAAATACTGCTATCTAAGGTGCTTACATAAATACGGGCAGCACTTTCGTTATCTTTTAAAACCTCCAAAACTTTGGCAAACTGGTTGGCATATTGTACGTAACTGCGCGCATTTTGTTCTTCGGCTTCGCCTTCTTTACCCAAAAGGAAAGCTTTTGTACGTGTCTCCTTGGCATCCCTGTTTAAGTCGTTGGCTTTTTCGATATTGTTGTTGGCCGATTCCTGCTTAGCTTTTTCATCTAAATTAGCCGCTTCAACAGTAAAACGTTTAGCATAAGTATATTTTTCTTCGGCAGTTTTTTGGGCTGTTTCTCCGCTTTGTATCATGTCTATGCGAACACCATCAACGTTGGCAATTTTATCTTTTACTCTTTTCAAAGTATCTTTTGCGTCTTTTGAGAGTAGTTGAAGGGTTTCGATAGGATTACCTCTTATGATGGCTTTTTCTCCTTTAAAAATTAAAACAGTACCCAATCTGTGGAGTAAAGCAATAATTTTTGGGGCCAGTAAAAGCAATACAATCAGTATAATACTAAAGATAACCAGTAAAATACTTTTGGCTGCATATTCCAGCATAATAGGCAGGAATTTGAAAAAAGCAAATGCACCCCCTAAAATTAGTGCCCAAAAAAAGATACTCGAAATTACCTTTTTGCCTTCAGGTGTTTGGATCTGGCTTGGGAGATGATCGCCTAAAACCTGAAATATAGGCAGCTGACTTTTAATTTCGGCTGGAATATTTACATACTGACTTTTGTTTTCCATTACGTTTTCGTTAATTTTTAATCGTTAATTTATGTTTGTTTCAATAATACTTAATGCTTTTTCGATATCGGCTATTACCTCATTAACGGCAGCATTACCCAGGGCAATTTTCTGATCGATATCTTTCAGTTGCGGGTCGTACTTGGCATTAATGTTCTTTAAATCCTGCTCTTTAGTATGCAGTTTGGCTTTAAGATCGGCAAGGTCTTGTTCAATAATTTTAATTTCGTTTGCCAGCCTGTTTTTTTCATCAACAATGCTATTTTCTATGTTTTGTTTTTGCTGCTGTTTCTGGTTGCTTTCCTGATCTATAACTTTTTTCAGTTCTGTAGCATAATTACGGCCGGTAGTTAACAGTTTTTGTTTGCTTAAGTCTTTTTCTACATATTTTAAAGAGGTATAAGCTGCTTTAATGGTTGCTGCATCAACACTGCCCATTTCTGCTGCGGCATTCCAAACCTCAAAAAAATCGAGTCCCGGTTCATTCATTTTCTCCAGTATACCCAAAACTTTTACCTTCATTTGCTTAACATCAGTAGCACCGGTTACGGCAACATTTTCCTTTAGATTAACAGGTGGCTGGTAAGTTACAGGTTCGGGTGTTTTTGTATTGTTGCCGGCAGGCTGCGGTTCAGGAGTGTTGCCGGGAGCATCTGCGCTATCTTCGAAGATTAATTTTTTTAAACTGTTTAAAATTCCGAATGAATTTTTTGGTGTTTCCTCGCCCATGTTAACTTAATTATCTGTCGCTAAAATAATAAAAATAGCATTGCCGCCTACCAAAATATCTTTTAATTGTATTCTCTTTACTAATCGCTTTCTGCTAAATGAATTATTAAATTATCTTTACCGCTCTAAAATTAGATAATGGTAGATTTTAATCGTTTTACACTAGCTAACGGCTTAAAAGTTTTGGTGCACGAAGATGCAACTACTCCGATGGCAGTTCTGAATATTTTATATGATGTGGGCGCGCGTGATGAAGACCCTGAAAAAACCGGCTTTGCACATTTGTTTGAACATTTAATGTTTGGCGGATCAATTAATATCCCCAATTACGATGAACCCTTACAACGCGTTGGCGGCGAAAATAACGCCTTCACCAGCAACGATATTACCAATTATTACATTACCCTGCCGGCCGAAAATATTGAAACGGCGTTCTGGTTGGAAAGCGACCGGATGCTGAGCCTTGCTTTTTCTGAAAAGAGCCTTGATACGCAACGCAATGTGGTAAGCGAAGAATTTAAGCAACGCTACCTGAACCAGCCCTATGGCGATGTTTGGTTAAAACTGCGTCCGCTGGCCTACAAAAAACATGCTTACCGCTGGGCAACTATCGGTAAGGAACTTTCGCACATCGAAAATGCAACGATGGATGATGTGAAGGCGTTTTTTAAGAAACATTACAATCCGCAAAATGCGATTTTGGTTGTAGGTGGCAATGTGAAAACCGAAGAGGTGAAAAAACTGGCCGAAAAATGGTTTGAACCTATTCCGGCAGGAGAGAAGTATCACCGCAATTTGGAGCAGGAAGAACCGCAAATTGAAGCCAGGCAAGAAACCGTTAAAGCAAATGTGCCGTTAAATGCCATTTATATGGCTTTTAAAATGCCGGGCAGATTGAACAGTGATTATTATGCCTTCGATTTACTGTCTGATATTTTATCGCGCGGACAATCGTCGCGGTTATATAACAGCTTGCTTAAAGAACAGCAGCTTTTTAGCGAGATTAACGCTTATATTTCGAGTAGTTTAGATCCGGGTTTGTTTATTGTTGAGGGTAAACTGATAGAAGGCGTAGCCATAGAAACAGCCGAAAAAGCCATATGGGCCGAACTGGAAAAACTAAAAACCGAACTGGTTTCGGATACTGAGCTTACTAAAGTAAAGAACAAGGTAGAATCAATCCTGGTATTTTCTGAAATGGGTTTACTGGATAAAGCGATGAACCTGGCTTATTATGAATTGCTGGGCGATGCTGCTTTATTGAATAACGAAACAGCCGAATTTTTAAAGGTTCAATCAGCAGACATCCAACGGATAGCCAACGAAACTTTTAACAAAAATTCATCCTCAACCTTATATTATTTAACTGAAGAACATGCTTAACAGACAACAAGCGCCTGATTTTAAGCAGGTATCTGCTATAAATTTTATCCAGCCTGAGAAAAGATTATTAAGCAACGGCGTGCCCGTTTTTACGATTTATTCGGGTGAGCAGGATCTGGTACGGATTGAATTTATCTTTGAAAACGTAAACTGGAATCGCGACAAACCTTTGCAGGCCATTGCGGTAAGTACTTTAATTAATAACGGAACGAACAAACTATCGGCGAAGGAAATAGCCGAAAAAATTGATTTTTACGGTGCGTTTTTTCAAACGGAGTATACGCAGGATCAATCGTTGGTTACCCTGTATACTTTAAACAAACATTTGCATTCGGTATTACCGATAGTAAAAGATGTTTTAACCAACAGCCAGTTTCCGCAAAACGAACTCGATATTTATATTCAGAACCAGAAACAAAAGCTGCAGGTTAACCTTAAAAAGAACGATATCGTTTCGAGAAAAGAATTTGCCCACGCTTTATTTGGTGAAACTGCTTACGGCGTAGATATTAAAGCAGAACACTATGACGGGCTGGAGCGTGAAGCGCTTTTAACTTATTTTAAAACTGCTTATGCACCAAACAACTGTACCATTGTGGTATCGGGCAAATTTGATGCAGCAGGCTTTGATCTGCTGGATAGTCATTTTGGTCGCGATTGGGAAAAAAGCGAGGTGGTAAAAAACGCTTTTAGCTTTAGCCCGACTGAAAAACAGTTTGTATATAAAGAGAAACCAGAGGCTTTACAATCGGCCATTAGGATTGGGCAGCTGGCCGTTAACCGCAAGCACGAAGATTTTTCAGGACTTCAGATTTTAAATACAGTTTTGGGTGGTTATTTCGGATCGCGTTTAATGGCCAACATCCGCGAAGATAAAGGTTATACTTATGGCATCGGTTCGGGTATATCATCGTTGCAGCAAGCCGGATACCTTTTTATAGCAACCGAGGTCGGTGCCGATGTTTGTGGCGCCGCTTTAACCGAAATTTATAAAGAGATCGAAATACTGAGAACGACACTGATCGAAGAAGAAGAGCTTAATTTAGTGCGTAATTATATGCTGGGCTCCATGTTGGGCAGTTTAGAAAATGTTTTCTCTCATGCCGATAAGTTTAAGAATATTTATTTCGCCGGATTGGATTACGATTATTATACAAAATATATTAATACCGTAAAAACCATTACCGCCCAGGAATTGCTGGCTTTGGCCAATAAATACCTCACTACCGAAAGTTTTACCGAAGTGGTAATCGGGAAGAAGTAAGGCGAAACGTTTAAGCTAAGAAGTCAGGTTTTCCAGCCACGTAAGAGATACTGAAACAAGTTCAGTATGACGAGTGGGTAAAAACCTGACTTCTTTTTTTGATTATCTGTATTGGCAAAGGTAAGCGGTTTGTACAGCAGCTTTTACTTTAAACGAAGCATTGGCAGGTACTTCGAAGTGGTTTCCGGCTGTTATGCTTATCCATTCGGTAGCATCTGGTAGAAGTGCTTCCAGTTCGCCTTCAACAACGTGCATAATTTCCTGCTGCGCCGTGCCAAAAGTATATTCGCCCGGATTAATCACCCCTACGGTTGATTTGCCCTCAGCTGTTTCATATCCTAAAGATTTAACGTTGCCGTCAAAATATTGGTTTTCAGTAATCATAGTCTAATTATAAAGTTTTTGCTAAAATAGCTTTTTGCTTATCAGCCTGATAGATTTTTTTATAAAAGTCTACATATTCCGCATATTTTTCAGGCGGGTATTTCTTATCATTCATGATCTGGGTACGGTTATAAACAATCATATTGTCTTTAACACTAAACTTGGCAGTGTACGATCCAAATTCAGAAGTTATGGTAATATCTTTCGGAATAAATTCTACAGTGTATCCTTTTGGCAAAGTATAGTTAATCTCATCCTCATCGTTATAGCTAAACGGAACAGCAAAAAAAGTTTTTCTGTTTTCGACCTTTAAGGGCACATTTTCTTTGCGGTTTACCTGATTAATCACCAGAAACAATTTATCGCCTCCTTTGGTTAAAATCGGATTGGTTTTGAAATTGATCTCCTCGGTAAGCACCGGAATTGTTTTATCCGCCTGGGCATATTTATAATTGATGAGTTCGGCAACCGGTATTTTACTGCTTTCGATAATCCGTTTTCTGGCTTCAACTGGTTCCATTAAGGTCATCGAGAGATTTTCTTCAAACTGCGCATTGCCATAAGTTGTTCTGATTTCTGAACTTGCTGTTCCATCTTCGGCCAGAACGATTTTGGTTTTCCTGATCTGGTAGTTTTCTTTGGCAACGTAAGCCGGTGTATGGATAATTTTGCCTCCATCTTCTGTTACAATCAATACGTTGCGATCGGCGTTGCCATAGCCTATAAAACCCATGGGGGTATGTTGGCTGGTACACTCTAAGAATGTGGTGTCTTTAGGTAAGGGTACACATAAAATCATGTGATTAGCCTGCCCCATGCTCGAATAATTCGGGTTTAAACTCGGCATGTCGTTGCCAATTACAATGAGGTTGGAGGCAATTCCAGCTTCGTTAAGTAAGGCTTTCATGTAATTAGAAAGCGCTTTGCAATCGCCATAATTTACCTGTGCAACTTTCTCGGCTAGAATAGGGCGGAAACCACCTATGCCTAACTGAACACTTACATAGCGCGTATTCTGTTGCAGATGATTATATAGGATCCGCATTTTCTCTTTTGGCGTTTTGGCATCCTTAATTAAGTTCTGCACCATCAGTTTGGTGGCATCGGGTAGTTTATTGCCACCCTGGTTTAAGGTGTATAGCCACGAACCAAAGTTTTTCCAGTTGTTAAAATTACCGGTCGATCCATCGTACTCAAATTGGTTTGGAGAGGCTTTTACCCAGGCAGAAATGTTATCAATGCCTGTACTCATTGGTTCGTGGACAATAGCAGGCACATTTGTGCTTTTCCATTTGTACTGAACTTTTTCGCCAATAGTTGCCGAATCGGTTTTAAGATTGCTGCTGGTTAAGTAGCGCATCTGGTAATTTTTTGCCTTTTGTATGGTATAAGCACTTTGCTCTACCGAAATCCCAAAAGTTTTAAGATCGCGCCACGAAGGGAAATAAAGCAAACCGTTATAATCCTGACTATAACTATACTCGATAGTGTAAGGGTAAGAAATGCTTACAAACTTTAACAGTTTAAGCCTGTTGTCTTCAAAAATAGAGAAATCAGAAATCAGGCTTTGGTCTTTAATGTCCGAACTTTTATAATCTTTAATTTTTTTGCCCGCGGCATCATAAAGGGTAGCTTTGATGTTGTAGATGTTGCTGAATTTATCGTAAACTTCAGCCATTTCTGCAAAGTCATCTCCAGCCTTGTTTAAAATGGTTATCGCAATTTTGTAATCCATTTTTGCTGCTCCAGGTCCTTTCACATCAAAAAAGCTATCTTCATTTCTAATTACAGCAACAGCATCTTTTTTAAGGTTGTCGGCAATTTTAGCTACATCGTAATTTGTTTGTGCAAAGGCTGTGCTTATACTTAAAAATGCAACAGCCAAACTTAAGTATCGTTTCATTATACTTTCTTTTTAAATACAATTTGCTCGGCCTGCTTTTCAACTATGGCTTTAAACAAAGCCTGTAGATCGAAGTACTCTTCGGGTGTATAAAGCGATTTGTTTACACTGATTGAGCTTTTTACCATTAAAGTTTTACCTTCGGTAAGATAGGTGATTGCAAAACTTCCGTTTTCTTCTGGTAGTTTATAAATACCGCCTTTTGGTAATTTATCAATCTCATAATCTTCAGGGAAGGTTACCGTAATTCGATAGGTTTCTTTAAAAGGATAAGCAAAATCAACCGGAAATTTACGCTGTTCAAGTTTGAAAAGATTCTCTTTTGTTCTTTCGAAAAGGAGTGGGGTAAAATAAACCAGGTTGCCGGCTTCTTCTACATTATCTTCAATTTCGGCATCCATAGTTTCGGTAAGCAACTCGTCCAGGTTATCCAGATTTTCGATTTTATAATTGCTTACTTCTAAACCTGTTTTATCCTTTTTAAAGCTCTTAATAAACTCAGCTTCATTATTGGTGGTTCTGTATTTGTCGCGCAGGTGTAATGCCGAGTAACCTTTGGTATACTGGTTAATTTTTCCTTTAAGTTTATGTTCTTTGTCTAATGTCAGGTTGTAAACAAACATATCCTCGCTGGCAAGTTCTGGCTCAGTTGGTAACCATTTGCCGATTATGGCCTTCAGATCCATGTAAAAGCCCTGATGGCTCAGGTTCTCGTAATCGAGCATGCCTACAGGCAGGTCTTTATCGGTTGCATCAAGGTAATAGAGTTTATTGCCAATTTGGGTAACGCCTACAACATTATTAAATGCCGAAATTAATGGATAACCTGGGTGTTCGCCATTCTTTCTGGTACTGAGTAGAACCGGGTAGGCCTCTATTTTGGCCTCTTTTAATAAACTCAATAACGAAAGATTAATATCTGCTGATGAACCTGTCTTTTTTTCGAAAACACTTTTTGGATTGGTTTCATTAGCATATTTCGAATACTCTTTGTTCCATTTTAAATTATTTTTTACATAATTCACAATCAGTTTAATGGCTGCTAGTGTATCCTTTTCGCCTTTTAAAATACCTGGAAGTACCGATTTTGCATAGCTGTTTTTATTAATGAAACTGCCAAAATTCTCGTCATTAGCCATTTCATTAATGATTTTTCCCCACGAACCATTAAAATCCTGTACAAGTTCTCCCGGAAAATTGGTTGCCCGTAACTCAAAGCTGATTTTAGGGATATAATCATCCATAGTAGTTACGTAAGGCTCTTCTTTTAATGCCGGTACATTTTCTGCACAATATTTATCGTACATCGCATTCGAGGTAACACCCGGGATATAAGAAGCACTTACCGATTCATGTTTAGGATGATCAACACGATAATAACCACTCATGTTGTTTTTATAAGTGAGGTATTCAGGTATTTTAACATTGTATTCTGTCCAAAGGGTAGGGATATCAGACTGAAAACGCCATCCGCGAAGGGTGAAAATAAAATCGGATTTAATTTTATAGCGGAATTCGATAATGGAGCCTTCTTTAACATTTGGAAGGGCAAATTTTTTGATGATATAGTTTTTGTTGAACTCCTCGGTAAATTTCGCATCCTTGTTTAATTTACTGGTCACCATTTTACCATCAACCATGTTGTAGGTAGCGCCATCCATGAAACTCAGATCTTCTTTAGCAGCATTACTGCTTTTGTAAAGTTCTACTTTGTAATTGGCCAGGTCGTATCCGTTCTTGTTTAAAATTTTGTAGCGGATATGTCTTTCAAAAACATATACAAAGCCTCTTGATGAAGGGCTTAATTCAAAATAACAGTCTCCAACATCGAATAATTTAATGGCCGAGGCTGCAGAATCTGGTCCTGAAGCTTTGATTTCAAATTCTGCCGGAGCAATTTTACCGAATTTAAATTCTCTTTTTACTGGCGTTGCCGTTTGGGCATAAAGATTTCCAATACCGACACAAAGCATCAGCATCAGAAATTTGAGAGCATTTTTCTGCATGTATTTAAATAGTTTTTTTGGTTAATGCAATAATAAACAGATTATACGGATTTTGTGAAAGAAATATTACATTTCCTTATCAGGTATTCCAATTGTCAACAAAGCTTAATATTTAAGCAAATTCGCATTTACATTTTTATTTTCCTGGTTTTTCCTTATCTTTGCCTGGCAAATAATAAATCCTAATTTATTTGCTATGCAACTCGATTCCACAAAATTTATTGCCACAGGTTTGACGTATGACGATGTACTTTTAGTACCCGCATATTCCGAAATTCTGCCACGTGAAGTAAATACATCCACTTTTTTAACGAAAAAAATTAAACTCAATGTTCCGTTGATTTCTGCTGCAATGGATACGGTAACAGAAGCCGAGCTTGCCATTGCCATTGCGCAAAACGGAGGAATAGGCATGTTACATAAAAACATGACCATTGAAAGACAAGCCAGCGAAGTACGCAAAGTAAAGCGTTCTGAAAGTGGTATGATCCAGGATCCGGTTACTTTATTGGAATCAGCAGTTGTTGCCGATGCTTTCAAAATTATGAAAGAACATAAAATTGGTGGCATTCCGGTTGTAAGCAGCGATAATAAATTGGTAGGGATTATTACCAACAGGGATCTGCGTTTTCAAAAAGATATGAAAAGACCGGTTTCTGAAGTAATGACTAAAGAAAACCTGATTACTGCACCAGAAGGCACTACCTTGGTTCAGGCAGAAGAAATTCTACAGAACCATAAAATCGAAAAATTGCCTGTAGTAAGCAAAGATGGCTATTTAAGCGGCTTAATTACCTTTAAAGATATTTCGAAAGTTAAAAATTACCCTGTAGCTTGTAAAGATGAGCGCGGACGTTTACGCGTTGGTGCTGCAGTTGGTGTAACTGCCGATACTTTACAACGTGTTGATGCGCTGGTACATGCAGGTGTTGATGTTATTACCATCGATACTGCCCATGGCCATACCAAAGGTGTAGTAGATAAATTAAAAGAGGTTAAAGCCAAATACCCTGATTTGCAGGTTATTGTTGGTAACATTGCTACAGGTGCAGCTGCCAAATTCCTTGCAGAAGCAGGAGCAGATGCTGTTAAAGTAGGTATTGGTCCGGGTTCTATTTGTACCACCAGGATTATTGCTGGTGTAGGTGTACCGCAATTATATGCAGTTTATGAGTGTGCCAAAGCTTTAAAAGGTACTGGGGTACCGGTTATTGCCGATGGTGGGATTAAACACACAGGCGATATTGCCAAAGCAATTGCATCGGGTGCAAGTACGGTAATGGCAGGTTCGTTATTTGCTGGCGTAGAAGAATCACCGGGCGAAACCATTATCTACGAAGGACGTAAATTTAAATCGTACCGCGGAATGGGATCAATCGAAGCGATGGAGCAGGGATCTAAAGACCGTTATTTCCAGGATGTGGAAGACGATATTAAGAAACTCGTTCCAGAGGGTATTGTTGGTCGTGTACCATTTAAAGGTACTTTAGCAGAAGTAATGTACCAGTACATTGGTGGTTTGCGTGCAAGTATGGGCTATTGTGGAGCGGCCAATATCGAAGCATTGCAGGAAGCACAATTTGTACAAATTACCGCTGCGGGTATGCGCGAAAGCCACCCACACGATATTACCATTACTAAAGAAGCACCTAACTATACCAGGTAAGCTAAGTTAAATAGAGAAATTAAACGGGGCGTCAGTAATGATCGCCCCGTTTTTTTGTGCGCTACCCCCGCAGATTTTTGAAACCTGCAAGGGTTAAAAAAATAAAAATTACAAAATAAAATTTGGCAGCTGTATTTTTTTAATATATTTGTCGACTAAATCTATAGATTTAATATAAATTAAAATGAAAACCAAACAAAAACCACGTTCATATTGCTGTTGCAGCTATTTTTCAATACCAGTCAAATACCATCGAACGCATAACTAGTCAACAATAATTAAAATAAATACGAATAACCAATCATGAAAAAAAGCTTTCCAATAATCTTTTTCTTACTACTTATAACGGGAGCCATTTTTGCTCAGAGCCCGGTAACCGGGATTATAAAAGGAGCTAATGGTGCCAAAATACCACATGCAACAGTAAAGATCAGAGGCACAAACACAGCTGTTGTTGCCGACGAAAATGGTGCTTTCAGCATCAATGCCAAACAAGAACTTCCTTTTTACATCCAGGTGAGCTCAGTAGGCTATAAACCTCAGGATTTTCAAATTATAAAATTACAGGATACACCAATTGAACTGGTACTGGTTGAAAGTGACCTGTTAGACGAAATTGTAGTAACCTCAAGAAGACGCTCGGAAGTGCTGCAGGATGTGCCAATCCCGATTACGGTTATTGGTGGGCAGGCTGCCGAAAATTCGGGTGCTTTTAATGTTAACCGTTTAAAAGAGCTGGTGCCTTCAGTTCAGTTATATGCTTCAAACGCCAGAAATACTACTTTGAATATCCGCGGATTGGGCTCAACATTTGGTTTAACCAACGATGGTATCGACCCGGGGGTAGGTTTTTATGTAGATGGGGTTTATCACGCCCGTCCGGCTGCTACTTCAACCGATTTTCTGGATATCGAGCAGATAGAGGTAATCCGCGGTCCGCAGGGTACTTTATTTGGTAAAAATACTACAGCAGGTGCATTTAACATTACTACTACCAAACCTACACAAACACCCAGTGCTAAAGTAGAACTCAGCGTGGGTAACTATAATTTCCTGCAAGCTAAAACCTCTGTTTCGGGTGGTTTAGCTAAAAATCTGGCGGCAAAAATCTCTATTTCAGGTACACAACGCGATGGTACCATCTGGAATACCAGAGAGGAACGAAAATACAGCGGACAAAACAACCTGGGTTTTAAAAGTCAGTTATACTACACACCTTCAGACAGGTTAAAGATCTTATTAAGTGGCGATGTAAGTGTTCAACATCCTGCCGGTTATCCATTGGTAATTGCAGGTGTGGCCACTACCGAAAGAAGCGCTTACCGTCAATATGCTAAAATTGTTTCCGATTTAGGTTATCAGCAACCTAAAATTGATCCTTTTTCGAGAGAAATCAATACCAACACACCATGGAGACACAATCAGTCAATTGGTGGTATATCTTTAAACGTTGATTATAAAATTGGTAACGGAACCCTAACCTCTACCACTGCGTGGAGATTCTGGAACTGGGATCCAACCAACGATCGCGACTTCTCTGAATTAGCGGCCTTAACCAAGTCGCAGGGTAACTCGCGTCACGATCAGTATTCGCAGGAGGTAAGATATGCCGGTAACATTACCGATAAATTAAGTGGTGTAGTTGGTGTATTTGCATTGGCCCAAAACTTAAAAGGCCTGGCGCAAACTGAAGAAGTTGGTAAAGATCAATGGCGTTTTGTTCAAACCAGTAATACCGGTAGTCAGGCTTTATATTCGACCCCAGGCTTGTTGGATGGTTACGGTATTAAAACCAATTCGACCATCAAATCCTTAAGTGCTGCAGTTTTTGCGCAGGTTGACTGGGAGTTTTTAACGCATTTTCACGTATTACCTGGACTAAGGTATACTTACGATAAGAAAGATGTAGACTATGATAGGGTAACTTATGGCGGTTTACAAACTACCGATGCTGCTTTATTAGCGCTAAAGGCTGCCGTTTATAGCAACCAGCAGTTTACTACCAATGTAGATAACAATAATTTATCGGGTAACTTAACCGTTTCTTATCGTCCTAATGCCAACCTGAATGTTTATGGTACTTTTTCTACCGCATACAAACCAGTGGGCGTTAACGTAGGCGGTTTACCAACTACTTCAACTGGTGCCGCAGATTTATCAGTTGCCGTAGTTAAACCTGAATATGTTCAGCATTACGAATTGGGTTTAAAAACCCGCCCGGTTAGAGGTGGATTATTAAATGTTACTGCTTTTGATACCGATATTAAAGATTACCAAACCAATGTGCAATCGCCACAGTTAGGGGTAAACAGGGGCTACCTGGCCAATGCAGAAAAAGTTAATGTAAAAGGACTGGAAATTGATGGTACCTATCAGCTGGAAAGATTTTTAACACTTAATGCCGCTGTAGCTTATTTAGATGGTAAATATGTGAAATTTACTAATGCACCACTGCCTTTAGAGGAAACCGGTCATACCGAAATTATTAACGGTACTGCAACGCAGGTAGCCTTTAAAGATGCATCGGGTGGCAGGTTACCAGGTATCTCAAAATGGAATATCTCTGGTGGATCAGAATTTAGCCTTCCGGGAACTTTAGCTACTAAAGCAGGTAGGTTCTTTATTGCTGCCGATGCCAGCTACCGTTCAGACTATTCTTCAAACCCAACACCATCAAACGTGTTAGTGGTTAAAGGATATGGATTGTTTAATGCGCGTTTAGGCTTTAAATCGGATAAGTTTTCGGTATTTGTTTGGAGCAGAAACATTGGTAACAGAAATTACTTTGAGCAATTACAGGCTGCTGCAGGTAACTCTGGCTTGTACGCAGGGGTACTTGGCGATCCGAGAACTTACGGTGCAACCTTACGGTATGCATTCTCAAATTAAATCTTTTCTCTCTTATATTTGGTTAAAGGCGTCGGTTTATCCGGCGCTTTTTTGTTTTATATCTATATAATGCTGCATAATATTTTGCAAAGCGCAGCTTTTTATATATCATTGTTTTAATGGCTGTAAAGCTTCTCCTAAAAGGATTTTGTGAAGAACTAAACTTTACAGCGCGTATAGAAAAACTTAACTTCGGTAAAATTTAAACTAAATGAATAAGCTTAAAGCGGTTTGCGTGTATTGTGGTTCCAATTTTAATGGCGATTTACAAGTGCGCAATGCGATAAAACAATTGGCCGAAACACTTGTGAAACAGGAAATCAAGTTGGTTTACGGAGGAGGAAGTGTAGGAATAATGGGTGTGTTGGCTAACGATGTACTCGACGCAGGTGGCGAGGTTATTGGCGTAATTCCGCAGTTTTTAATGGATAAAGAGGTGGGGCATACCGGTGTAACCGAAATGATAGTAACTGAAAATATGCACCAGCGGAAACAAAAAATGGCCGATTTAAGCGATGGATTTGTGATTTTGCCTGGCGGTTTCGGCACCCTTGAAGAGTTTTTTGAAGTGCTTACCTGGCTACAGTTAGGTTTGCACAATAAACCAATAGGCGTTTTAAATGTTAATGGGTTTTACGATCCGTTATTTGCCCAAATGGAAATGATGGTGCAGCACAAATTTTTAAAACCTGCCAACCGCGATCTCGTTTTTAATGAAGCCGATGCCGGAAGTTTAATCGATAAGATGGATCATTTCTCTGCCATACCCGACGAAGTTTGGTTCAGGGATAGGAATTTGAGCTAACAGGTGGTTAATGGTCTGTGGTTCATAGTCAATAGTTCATTGTTTATAGTAGAATTTACGAATTGGTCATTAACTATCAACCATAAGCCATTTGCCCAGATATAGAGGGGGATTTGTGGTTCATAGTCAATAGTTCATGGTTGATAGCAGGATTAACGATTGAGCCATTAACTATCAACTATTAGCCATCAACTAATAACCATCAACTAAGAAATAAAACATTACGAAATACCTTATTAAAAGGAACTAAAACTATAACAATGCAAATTATTACATCACACGCAGAATTTGAGCAATACCTGGATAAGGAATTGGGCGTTTCTTCATGGCACACCATTACACAAGAGCAGATTAACAAATTTGCCGATGCTACTTTAGATCATCAGTGGATACACGTTGATGAAGAGCGTGCTCAAAACGAAGGACCGTTTAAAGCTACTATTGCCCATGGTTACCTGACCCTTTCTTTAATCCCTTTTTTATGGAAACAGATTGTCGAAATCCGTAACCTGAAAATGGAAATTAACTACGGTATTGAAAATTTAAGGTTTGCGCAGGCAGTTACCGTAAACAGTAAAGTAAGGCTAAAAGCTAAACTGGCTTCAATTATCAACCTACGTGGCGTAACCAAGGTAAATATGGGTATCGAAATGGAAATTGAAGGACAGAAAAAGCCTGCATTTAATGGTGAGGTTGTTTTCTTGTACCACTTTGAAAGTTAAATATTTAGCTGCTGTAGCGTTTTAATACTAGCTTGCGTTTGAGTAGGAAAATAAACTCTTCTCATGAAAAAAACTTACTTAAGCGCAAGCCTGATCTTAGCCCTGATTGCTTTACTCTTTATCGGTGCCTGTAAGAAAAAGGCTACTGAACAAGCGCCATCCGATTCATTCTTGCCTATGCAAGTGGGTAACCTGTGGTACCTGAATGACGGGAGTTATACTGAAATTAAGGATAAAGTGATGATCAATAACAAACCTTATTTTCAGTTTTATTCTTTAATTGGAGGTGATGCAATCTCAATATCTTATTTAAGGATTGATGAAAAGAATCGGCTAATTGAGAGTTATCCCGATGCGCCATTGAAAATCTTTTTGAGAGCTGATTTTAATGCCAGTGTTGGCGATAAATTTTTCACAACAGGAGACAAAGACTACAACGATAATGAAGTTACCGTTATTCAAAAAAGCGATACGGAGATGACTTTTTCTTTCGATGCGGTTTATCATCCCAACTTAAAAGGGCATCCCCATCCGGTAAAATACATAAAAGGCAAAGGCTTTCCCGGAAACTGGAAAAAGGTAGTGATTAACGGTGTGGTTTATCAGAACTAGTCTTTTTCAAATTTTTGCTTAATTCTACCCACAAATGAAGGATCGTCATGCGTTTCCAGGCTACTCAGTTCCAACTCAAGCGCCCTGGTGCTGATCTGTATTTCGATTAATGAAATGATTAACGAAATCATGAAAAAGATAAGGCTTAAGGCAAAAAGTATTTCTGCCGAAGTATTCCATTTCAGATAAATAAAAAACATACAAAAAAGACAGCAGGCAAAGCTGATTACGCCAAAAGCCTGCATGTTTTTGATCAGTTTTAAGCGGTAACGCAGATTTTCGATCTGTCCGTGCAGTGCCTTGTTTTTATCACCGTCCTCATATTTGGATTTTAAACTCCTTACCAGACTGGCCAAAGCCAGAAACCGATTGGTATAGGCCAGCATGATTAAACTGATGGCCGGAAAAAGTAATGCTGGGATATTGATGGTTAGTTCCATTTTTGGCGTTTAACCAAAAATATCATTTTAAACGGATAATTTAATCACAGTCTCGATATGCTTTGTGTTTTCTCCCGTTTTCTCTGTGGTAAAAAATATGCCGTATACCAGAAACCAATTTGGTCAATACTGTTTTTATAAAATTAAATTTAAATTGCCTCCATGAATATCGAATTCAATAAAAATGAGGATGTAAACAAGCAGTTGGTGTACGAACTGAAAACCAGACTCAAAAAAATATACCAGGGCGGTGGCGAAAAAAATGCAGCCAAACAAAAAGAAAAAGGCAAGTTACTGGCCCGCGAGCGTATTGCTTACCTGATTGATAAAGACTCCGAGTTTTTAGAAGTAGGTGCTTTTACAGCCGATGGAATGTATAAAGAGCAAGGCGGTTGCCCGGCAGCAGGTGTGGTTTGTGGTATTGGTTATGTAAGTGGCCGCCAATGTATGATTGTGGCTAATGATGCCACCGTAAAAGCAGGTGCCTGGTTTCCGATGACGGCTAAAAAGAACCTTCGTGCACAGGAAATTGCCATGGAAAATCGCTTACCGGTAATTTACCTGGTTGATAGCGCAGGCGTTTATCTGCCCATGCAGGATGAGATTTTTCCCGATAAAGAACATTTCGGCAGGATGTTCCGTAACAATGCGATCATGTCGGGAGAGGGGATTGTACAGATCTCAGCCATTATGGGGGCTTGTGTAGCAGGAGGTGCCTATCTGCCCATCATGAGCGATGAAGCCATGATTGTAGATAAAACAGGCTCGGTATTTTTAGCAGGTTCTTATTTGGTTAAATCGGCTATAGGCGAAGATGTAGATAACGAAACCCTGGGCGGCGCAACCACACATTGCGAAATTTCGGGTGTTACCGATTATAAACATCCTAATGATGAGGCTTGCCTGGATTCGATCCGCAATATCATGAGTATGTTGGGAACACCTGAAAATGCAGGTTTTAATCGTATTGCACCAGCAAAACCCAAAGAAAAAGAAGAAGAATTGTACGGTATTTTGCCCGAAAACAGAGATAAACCTTATGAAATGATGGATATTATTAACCGCCTGGTTGATGGTTCTGAATTTGAAGAATATAAAAAAGGCTACGGACAAAGCATTGTTTGTGGTTTAGGCCGCATTGATGGCTGGGCGGTTGGCATTGTGGCCAATCAGCGTAAAGTAGTTAAATCGAAAAAAGGGGAGATGCAGTTTGGTGGGGTTATTTATTCTGATAGTGCCGATAAGGCAAGCCGTTTCATCATGAATTGCAATCAGAAAAAAATCCCTTTGGTTTTTCTGCAGGATGTTACCGGTTTTATGGTAGGAAGCCGGTCTGAACATGGTGGCATTATTAAAGATGGCGCCAAGATGGTTAATGCAGTTGCCAATTCGGTAGTGCCGAAGTTTACCATTGTTTTGGGGAACTCTTATGGGGCCGGTAATTATGCCATGTGTGGCAAAGCTTATGATCCAAGATTAATTTATGCCTGGCCTACTGCAAAAATTGCGGTTATGGGTGGCTCACAGGCCGCTAAAACCTTACTGCAAATTCAGGAAGCCTCTTTAAAAGCCAAAGGCGAGGTAATTACCCCTGAAAAAGAAGCGGAATTGCTGAAAGAGATTACCGATAAGTATGATAGTCAAACTACACCGTATTATGCGGCATCTAGGCTTTGGGTTGATGGGATTATCGATCCGCTCGAAACCAGAAAGGTCATTTCGATGGGAATTGAAGCCGCTAACCAATCGCCGCTAACCAAAAAGTTTAATGTTGGGGTAATTCAGACTTAGGTGCTGTCAGGTGTTTTCAGTGCTGTCAGGTGTTACCACCTGACAGTTAATAATTTGTTTTTAGTACACAGTATTGAAAATCAAGTATGAATTACAAAATATCTTTCTTGGAAATGGATAAATTGGCACAAGAGGCTAATTTAAATAAAAGCAAAAAATCTATAGAGGAAATGAGAAAACAAACATTGGATCTAAAAAGCAAAAGTATCTCAAAGGAGAAGAAGCAAGTGATTAAAAAAAATGAGGTTCCTTCAGGGAATAATGTCTTAAAGATTACTCAATTAGTTTCAGCTAGAAATAGCTGAAACCACTTTAATTAATAGCACCTGAGTTTAATGCCAAACGCCAGCCGCTTTTCGCACATCACTCAGCCCCACTGTTAATAAGTAAATTATGTTGACAATGTGCGCTTGTTAACAATTATTTAAAGCACTAGATTTGCGCTACAATTAATGAATTTCAAATACATCATATAATGTCACAAGAAAACGAACACGTTCAGTGTTTAATTATAGGTTCTGGTCCTGCTGGTTACACTGCTGCAATTTATGCGGCCAGAGCCGATTTAAAACCAGTTATGTATACAGGTATGCAAGCCGGCGGTCAGTTAACGCAAACTACTGATGTAGAAAACTTCCCTGGCTACCCTCAGGGAATTATGGGACCGGAAATGATGGAAGATTTCCGTAAGCAGGCCGAGCGTTTCGGAACTGACATCCGTTTCGGTTATGTAAGTTCAGTAGATTTTTCTTCAGCACCACATAAAGTAGTGGTTGATGAAATTAAAACCATTACTGCCGACACCGTAATTATTGCAACCGGTGCCACCGCAAAATGGTTGGGCTTGCCAAGTGAGCAACAATACAATGGCTTTGGTGTTTCTGCCTGTGCCGTGTGCGATGGTTTCTTCTTTAAAGGTCAGGATGTGGCTATTGTAGGTGCTGGCGATACCGCTGCCGAAGAAGCTACTTACTTAGCCAAACTTTGTAAAACAGTACATTTATTGGTTCGCCGCGACGAGTTCAGAGCTTCTAAAGCCATGGTTAGCCGTGTATTAGCAACTCCTAATATTGTAGTGCACTACAATACCGAAACGCAGGAAATTTTGGGTAACGGTAAAAATGTAACAGCAGTAAAAGTAATCAATAACAAAACAGGTGTAGAATCTGATATCGCTGTTGAAGGTTTCTTTGTAGCTATTGGACATAAACCTAATACCGATATTTTTAAAGGACAGTTGGATATGGATGAAACCGGTTATTTAACTACTAAACCGGGCTCTACTTTAACCAATATCGAAGGTGTTTTTGCTTGTGGCGATGTGCAGGATATGTACTACAGACAAGCAGTAACTGCTGCAGGTTCTGGCTGTATGGCTGCACTAGATGCCGAAAGATACCTGGCTGCAAAGGAGCATCCGGTAGAGGCTTAAGCAGCTTAAATCTTATTTTAAAAGAGAAATCAGCAGTGGTTTCTCTTTTTTTATGGGCTAATGTTTCATAAAGCATCCGACAGATCTTTTTACCCTTAAAATTTATATGCCCAGCGCAATAAAATCAAACGTTTGATCTCGATTGTAACAAGAATGTGGGATTAAGAATCTTGCCACAATCTTTATCTTGGTCATGCTAAAACAAAAATTTAACCTTAAACTAAAACACAAATGAACAAAACATTATCGGTTTTTATTGGCGTCTTAATGGGCACAAGTGCGTTTGCCCAGAGCGATGCTAATTTAGGTATTATCCCAGCCCCGGTATCTATTACCAAAAATGCCGGAACCTTTATTTTAGACAAAACAGCTGTACTGGTGCATAACGATGCCGACGGCCAAAAGATGGGCGATCTTTTAAATGCATTTATCGTAAGCAAAGGGGGCTTTGCTTTAAGAGAAGTGAAAACAGCTCCAGCAGGTCAAAAAGCCATTGTATTAACTTCAGTAGGTGCCGATAAGTTGCCTAATGAGGGGTACAACATTAATATCTCAGCTAAACAAATCACTGTAGTAGGTAAAGGCGCTGGCTTATTTTATGCTGTTGAATCACTGATGCAAATGATGCCGGACAAAACTGGTGATAAAATTACTTTACCGCTGGTATCGATTAAAGATTATCCGCGTTTCTCTTACCGTGGAGCCATGCTGGATGTTTGCCGTCACTTTTTCCCGGTTTCGTTTATCAAAAAGTATATCGATCAGTTAGCCTATTACAAAATCAACACCTTTCACTGGCATTTAACTGATGATCAGGGATGGAGAATGGAAATTAAAAAATATCCGAAGCTTACCGAAGTAGGTTCTTTACGTAATGGCTCTATTATAGGAAACTATCCCGGAAACGGCAATTACCTTACACCGGTAAAAGGTTTCTACACACAGGAAGAAGCTAAAGAAGTGGTTCGTTATGCCGCTTCAAAATACATTACCGTAATTCCTGAAATCGAATTGCCCGGTCACGCTTCAGCAGCCATCGCAGCCTATCCGGAGTTAAGCTGTTTCCCAGACCGCGATACCTTTATCAGCGATAAAACCCCATGGGCAGGTAGCCGGAAAGGCAAACAGGTACAACAAACCTGGGGCGTTTTTGACGATATTTTTGTGCCTTCGGCCAATACCTTTACCATGTTGAACAACATTCTGGACGAAGTTATTGCTATTTTCCCTTCAAAATATATCCATATCGGAGGAGATGAAGCGCCTAAAACCTATTGGAAAGAATCGCCGTTTTGCCAGGCTTTAATGAAAGAAAAAGGCTTAAAAGATGAACACGAACTGCAAAGTTATTTCATCCAGACGATTGAGAAACATGTAAATAGCAAAGGCCGTTCTATTATTGGATGGGATGAGATTTTAGAAGGTGGTTTAGCACCAAACGCTACCGTAATGAGCTGGAGAGGCGAAGATGGTGGTATTGCTGCGGCGCAACAAAATCACGATGTAATTATGACTCCTGGTTCGATGGGCTTGTATATCGATCACAAACAATCTAATTCTCCTGATGAGCCGGTTACCATTGGTGGTTTCGCCCCATATCAGAAAATATACGCTTACGATCCGATTCCAAAAGTATTAACTGCCGATCAGCGGAAGTATATTAAAGGTGTACAGGCTAACATGTGGACTGAGTACATTAAAACCCCTGAAAAAGCAGAAAACCACGCTTACCCGCGCATCCTGGCTTTATCAGAAATTGCCTGGTCGCCGGTTGAACGTAAAGATTTGAAAAACTTTAGCGAAGAGCGTTTACCTGTGCATTTAGCACGCTTAGATAAAATGGGAGTTAACTTTTGGGTACCAACACCAATTGGTCAGAGCGATAAGCCTTTAACTGGTGGTGAATTTACTATTGATCTGAAAGTGCCGGTTAAGGGTGGCAAAATCTATTATTCAATTGATTTATCCCGTCCTTCAGAAAATGCTTTCTTGTACACTGGTCCGGTAAAAATTACTGTTCCGCAAGGCGAGAAAAGAGTATTAAAAACCATTGTAATTGCGCCAAGTGGCAGAAGAAGTGTAACTACCGAAACGGTTTTAAATAATGGTGCACCTGATGTTAAAGCAGATGCCAAGAAATAAAAAATAATTGCTTTGATAGGCTAAAATCATTAATTTGGAACAACCAAAAATGTCCCGAATTAAAATGAAACTACAGAAATATACATTACAGCATCTCTTGTGCATAACAGGGATGCTGTTTTGTTTGGCATGCACTGAAGATAAACCTAAAGAAGTTGCCGTTGCACCGGTTAAAGCCAGTAAAAATCCTTTTCCTTTTTATAAAGATATTGAAGTAAAACCCGGATTAAACTTCGAAATCATAAGCTGGGGTAAAGGGGTTGATTCTATTGGTGGTTACCAGATTTTAATGTCCGATTCTATCCGTAATAATTACCGTTCAGCAGCTGTTGATCGCAAAGGAATCATAACCGATGCCTGGAACATGGATTTGGATAACGACGGAAATCCGGAATTATACATTCAGTTGCTGAGCAAGAAAAATGTTTCCGACCTGAATGTTTTTGAATATGCAGGTGGCGATTTTAATAAAATCAGTTTTCCTGCTTTAAACGATAAGCAAAAAAAAGGTTATACCGGTAACGATAAGTTTTTTATCAAAAATGGCGATCTTTTTCGCTCGTTTCCGGTAAAAGATACGGCTGACAGTACTAAAACGGTTACCAAAACTTTGCAGTACAGGTTAAGTGGTAATAGTTTTTCTGCCAATGAAGTAAAGACTGCAGAGGAAGATACCAAAGCCAAGAAGTAACAGATTTATTATAGATATTCGTCATTCCCAGCTCGACTGGGAATCTTAATAATTTTAGCGTGTTAGCCTATTAAGATTCCCGCTTTCGCGGGAATGACGATTTGGTTAGGTAAAAGTAGATCCCTTGTCATTGCGAGGTACGATGTAAACCTATTCCAGTAGCCGTCATTTCAAGCGAAGTGAAAGAAATTCGAGAAATCTATCTCGAGGAAAGTCCTTTTGATTTAGATCTCTCCACGCCTGTACGGGTAGGCATTCCGCTGCGCTTCAGTCGAGATAACGACTATCTTTATTGCTATTAGTATAAATTTAAAACAATGGACAATCAGAAATTCTCAATTACAGATCGCATTAAAAGTTTTAAATATGCTTTTCATGGCATAAAATTGTTTTTTATTAACGATCATAACGGAAGGGTTCATCTTTTTGCGGCAATTATCGCTATTGGTCTTTCTTTTTACCTTAAACTTTCTGCTTTAGAATGGATTGCTATTTTAGGCGTTATCTCCGCGGTTATTGTCGCCGAAATTTTAAATGCTGCGATCGAGAAACTGGCTGATGTAGTTTCGCCTGCCATTCATCCTAAAATTAAAATAGTAAAAGACCTTGCTGCAGCTGCAGTTTTAGTAGCTGCATTTTTAGCAGTAGCCGTTGGTGCCATTATATTTATCCCGAAATTATTTTTGTGAGGCCAGTGTAGCCGTTCTCGATTCCTCCATTTTATCCTCGATAATACGATCCCAGCGGGCCTGCATTTTGTGATTGCTACCATGCTCGGTTTCTTCGTCGTAATTACGCTGCATGGTATCAAAATACTCGCTAATCTGGTTAGCCAGTTCCGATATTTGCGCTTTATAATTGTTAACCGAATAATTGCGGTTTTTCAGCACCCTTTCTGCCTCAGAAAGTAAAATATACTGGATATTTACGTGGCCCTGTTCGTGGTGCAGTAAACTCGCCCTGATTTCGGGATCTTTAATTTTATCCCATTTTACCCAGGAGCGGGTTTTATCTATCCGTACCTCATTTTTGAGATTAATCACCACCCGATTGCGATACACTGTACTGTTGTAGCTATACTCCCAGGTCATGGCTGTTAAGGCATAAAATGGCGAACGCTCATCGGCTTTGCCTTTAAAATACGTTTCCCAGTTCAGTTGTACGGGCTGCGTAAAATCTTGCTTAAAGGCAAAAGAAAAGGGGAGGATCAGCAGCGCGAATATCGGTATAATCAGTTTTTTCAGTGTTGTCATTTTTTCAACGGTGTCGTAACCCCATTATTTGTCGCCTTAGGGGCTGGTCAAATCATCAGGATTTTGTGTGTTGAATTTTACAACGAAAAAACCGTGCCTAAAATTACTCAGGCGTAGAAATCTGACCGCTAATGCGCTCAAATTTTTCAATCAGCAAGGCAATCCGCTCTTTTTCTCTTTTCATTACAGCTTTACGTAAAATAGTCGAGCAGAAAATCATCCATAGTGCGGTTAAACCTACGGCAATTACTTTTTGGGCGGTGTTAAAATGTGCCAGTATTTCTACGAAATAAAATATCAGACCCAAAGAAAGTGCAATTACGTAAAACCAGTAAAGCGAGTTGTACAATTTGTAACGGTTTAACTGGTAGGTTTTTAAGTTGTTTAAAAACTCGTTTGGATGGGCAGTGAAATCGTTTTTCGCAATCAGGCGGTAATCACGGTAAAGGATTAAAGTATACACACCAATGGCAATAATGGTAATGCTAATGCCTACGTGTGTGGTCCACGATTCGAAATGGAAAAATATCCATAAGGCGGCAATGGCGATGAAAGACAGCAGCATACCCCCAATGTTTAAGGCCGATTTCAGCTTCAAACCATTTACCTCTTTTTTAGCTTGTTGCAGCATTTCATCGGCAGAAACCTTAACTTCAACCTCGTGCTTTTGCCACAATTCCTGTATTTGATCAAACGCTTGCATACTGGCTATATAATTCTGTTAATTTTTGTTTAATACGGTGAATTTTTACCCTCAAATTGCCTTCGCTTATGCCCGATATATCGGCAATTTCGTGGTATGGAAGCTCATCAAGTACCATGGTTATAATTAAACGGTCATTCTCTTCAAGTTTAGAAATGCATTTATAAAGCAGGGCTACCTGTTCGTTTTTCTCCGAAAATTCTTCTACTTTATTTTCAATGATGTTATCCGTTAATTCGTCTTTAGCCTGTCTCTTTTCCGATCTCAGGTAAGTTAAACAGGTGTTTACTGCGATGCGATAAATCCACGTAGAAATCAAAGATTTGTTGCGGAATTTATCCAGATTCTGCCAGACCTTTAAAAAAGTTTCCTGTAAAAGATCATTTGCAGCGTCGGTATCGCCGGTATAACCATAACATAAATGGAATATTTTTTTGGAATTCGAATCGAAGATCTGCTTAAATAACTTGTCTTTTTGTTCCATTTAGGGAATTATAGTTGCGTTTTAGATGATGGTGCACTTTTTTTGTTACACGAGAATACGAAAATAATATATTTTTTAATGGGATTGAGTTAAAAGTTATAACCACACCCGCCCAGCCGGTCAGGAGGGGATGTACACAGATAAACAAAGATTTTTACATCTGTGTGTATCCTTTTTATCTGTGGTTAAATTATTTCTGCTTGCTTATACGGACTTAACTCAACGACATTGATCTATTTTTTTAACACCTCCCGATATCAAAATTTGTTACAAGCGGTAAATATCGTAGTTTTACCGAATTAAGAGTGCCACAAACTTTTTTATTCATGAAGAAAAACAAACTCACGCTTTTTATTTTCATAGCGCTGATTGCAGGTATTGCACTGGGCTATATTTTAAACGTAAACTCCATCAATGTTTACAACCAGAATATCCTGAATGCCGATGCAAAGGTTAAGAGTATAGAGGTAAGCATTGCCAAAACCACCGATACTACTACCGCAATTTATACCCAACTTAAAGCAGATAAAAAAGCTGCAGCCAAAATCAAAAAGGAAAATGAGGGAATAAGAGAGAAAAAACTGGAGTTTTTTACCCTTTTGAGCGATATTTTTCTGCGTTTGATTAAAATGATCGTTGCACCACTGGTATTTACTACCCTTGTTGTCGGGGTAGCCAAAGTAGGCGATATTAAAGCTGTAGGGCGTATTGGTGGTAAAACACTGGGCTGGTTTTTAACCATGTCACTCATGTCGCTCGTGTTAGGAATGATTCTGGTGAATTTGTTTGAGCCAGGTAAGCACATGAAATTATCGCTGCCCGATCATCTGGTTGATACTGGTATCCAAAAGGCGGCCATGAGTGTTAAAGATTTCATAGCACACGTATTCCCAAAAAGTATTGCCGAATCGATGGCTACCAACGAAATTTTGCAAATTGTGGTATTCTCCTTGTTTTTTGGTGTAGCTACGGCAGCCATTGGCGATATGGGGCAGATCGTAATCAAAGCTTTTGATGCCATTGCACACGTAATTTTAAAAATGACTGGTTATGTGATGAATTTTGCTCCGCTTGCTGTTTTTGGCGCCATGACCGCCATTATTGCCAAGCAGGGTTTAAGTGTTTTAAATACCTATGCCATTTTTATTGGCGAGTTTTATTTTGGTTTGGCCATTCTGTGGGGATTACTAATCTTCCTGGGCTTCCTGGTGCTGAAAAAACGTATTTTCCGCCTGGTAAACGATATGAAAGAGCCGGCAGTACTGGCTTTTAGTACGGCAAGTAGCGAAGCGGCTTATCCTAAAACCATGTTATTGTTAGAGCGGTTTGGCTGTAAAGATAAAATTGTAAGTTTTGTGCTGCCATTGGGTTACTCGTTTAACCTGGATGGATCGATGATGTACATGACCTTTGCCTCTTTGTTTATTGCGCAAGCTTATGGCATTCATTTAGGTTTTGAGCAACAAATTTCGATGCTGTTAATCCTGATGTTAACCAGTAAAGGTATTGCCGGTGTACCAAGGGCATCGTTGGTGGTGATTGCCGGCACCATTGCCAGTTTCAATATTCCTGAAGCAGGTTTGGCACTGCTAATCGGTATTGATCCGCTTTTGGATATGGGCCGTTCGGCAACCAACGTGGTGGGTAACAGTATCGCAACCGCAGTGGTAAGTAAGTGGGAAGGTGAACTTAAAGATGTTCAGGAAGCTTAGATTGATTGCTTTGAGTCAAAAAGATGCAATCATTCAAAAAAATGATGGCCCTTTCACTAAATAATTCAGTAATTCGTCCATTCAATAATTAAATATAAAAAGTGTCAAGCAGAGGAAAAAAAATATTCTTAGCCATTACCATCATCGTGCCGATGATCATTTATTGTTATATCTATTATAAACCGATTATCCAGAATGCGCCTTTCCGAAAAAAGGATTTTGTATCTATGGAGTACAAATGGGGCATTAAAGATACTTTAGAAAATCACTACAATTCTGCCACGGGCGAATATCAGTACCTTAATGGCGCTGATTCGGTAATTAAGAAAAAAATATTTTTAAAGAGCGACGATATTCTTTACATGCACGGCAAAGCCAATGAAATTGGTTTGTGGAACTTTCCGGATACCATTGGAAAGAAAAGCGAAAAATCAATGCGTGTGCCGCGTTATGATTTATTGTTTAAATACAAGGAAAAAACAAAGCATGTAATAATTTATGGCGATTTTGATGGCAACCCCAAATTGCTTGATGCTGCGGTACAAATGCGTAAAGTGATCGATCAAACTTTGCTGCAGGCTGAAAAAAGAAGTGCAAAATAAAATATTGATTCAATATCAAAAGGAAAAGACCTTAATCTAAGCAGATTAAGGTCTTTTTTGTTTAGGATGTTTTCGTATATTTACGATATATTCGTAAGTATGGAAAAATTAACATTGCAGGAAGAAGAAGCGATGCTGGCTGTTTGGCAGGTTGGGAAAGGCTTTATTAAAGATTTTATGGATGTACTGCCCGAGCCTAAACCACCTTACACTACACTGGCTTCAACAATTAAGAACCTGGAACGTAAAGGTTATCTGGTAAGCGAGCGTTTTGCCAATGCCAACCGCTACAGTGCAAAGGTTAAGGAAGTGGAGTATAAAAAGCGTTTCATGAGCGGTTTTGTTAATAATTATTTTCAAAGCTCGTACAAAGAGCTGGTTGCTTTTTTTGCTAAGGATAAAAAGATCAGTGCCGAAGAACTTAAAGAGATTATAAATTTAATAGAGAACCCCGAAAAGTAAAGGCTATGCCACATTTCTTTCTCATTTTATTGAAAATTAACCTGGTGCTGATTTTGTTTTCGGCTACCTACTACTTGGTCTTGCGCAGGCTTACCTTTTATTCGCTTAACCGGGCTTTTCTTGTATTTGGAATTATCTTTTCTTCTGCGTACCCTTTTATCAATCTTACCGGGTTTTTGGCTGACCATAAAGCTATACCTGCGTTTGTTCCCGGGCTGAACCAGCAGGTAAGCCAGCTGGTAAAACAAGATGCCGTTTCGGTAGTGTGGCAAGTACTTACCCTGCTTTTTTATGTGGGCGTGGTGCTGATGGCGCTGCGTTTACTGGTGCAGTTTATTTCCCTGTACCGTATGCACCAAAATTCTTCGCCCGATAGTTTGAATCAGTATCCGGTAAGAATTTTAACCGATGAGGTAAGTCCTTTTAGTTTCTGGCAAACCATTTACATTAATCCGGGGCTGCATAAGCAGGAAGATTTGCCGAATATTTTGGCACACGAGAAAGTGCATGTAGAACAATGGCATACGCTTGATATTATCCTGGCCGAAATTTGTGTGGTTTTTTACTGGTTTAACCCGGGCGTTTGGCTGATGAAAAAAGCCGTACGCGAAAATATAGAGTTTATTACCGATGCCCGCATTTTAAAGAAAGGGATCGATAAAAAGGCCTATCAGTACAGTTTGCTCGATGTGGGTACTTTACAGGCTTCGGTTGCTATTGTGAACAATTTCAGTTTGTCTGATCTGAAAAAAAGAATAAAAATGATGAATGCAAGGCGCTCATCGAAGGTGAATTTAACACGTTACATGCTTGCTTTACCTGTTTTGTTGTGCATTACCTTAGCTTTTACTATCGATAAAAAAGCCGTTCAAAAAAGTTTTGTCCCTTTAACTAAAATGGTGGTAAATGTGATCCCGCATAAGGAAGCTGAAACTATTGCGGAAGCCAAAATAAAATCAAAAATCAACAAAAAAAGAAAGACTAGATTGCCGCTGGTTAAAAAGGACACCGCTACCAGATTTACCTTTGTTTTTAGGTCTAACGATCAGGCAGGCGATACTGTACAGCACCGCGTGGCGGAAGTACTGAAAAAAATGACAGGCAATGTTAAATTCGATTTTAAAACAGATGGAAGTTTAAGTAAGCGAACTTTTGTGAAACATTTTACTTTAACCGATTCAGTGCCAACCAACGAGAAAATTGAACAAATGATGCTTGCTGACCAGGCCAACACGGGCTTTGGGAATGTTGCTGATACCAAAGGGAAAAAAATAACTGCCGTTTTTATCATGAAATCAACCGTAAATACGAAAGAAAACAATGAAGGCGGAAAAGATAAACCAGCAGCAAAAGAATCATCGGTTACCAGTACGAGTTATTATCTGAATGGAAATAAGGTGAGCAAAGCAGAACTTGATAAGTTGAATCCCAATATGATTATGGATTTGAAAATGGATCAGAAAGGACAATTTATCCAGATTAATACCAAGCCTTCGGCAAATTAAAGTTGTCAACTTTAATAGCAAGAATACCAGAAAGTTGACAACTAATGCAATTGATTGATTAAAAATTAAAAGTAGCCTTTAGCATCGCTACACGCCCCGGGATAGCATAAGTGCCGGTAGTGAGGGAGTTTGCCGAAAGGTAAATGGCATCAAAGCTTTTAATATTGGTAAGGTTGGTTATTCCAAATTCAATATCAGTCTTCATTTTTAACCATTTGTAACGCATATTCGCATCAGCAAAAAGGTACTTCAAATCAGGTTGCGAAGATTGCCGGGTTAAAAGGTGCTCGGCAGATAAATTTAAATACAGATTTCTAACCGTGGTAATGGCTAAAGCAGACTGTTGCCTCAATTGTTTAAAATTGGTTTTTATTCCGTCGGCTACCATGGCTTTATTGTCGGTAATGGCAAAATTAGCCGCGTACGACCAGTTAATGAAGTTGGTGAGCTTCGCTTCAATGCCGACTTTGTAAGCCACGGTTTGTGTGTTAAACGGTAAAAGTGCATCGTTCTGCAGCTGGCTGTATTTGCTTTGCGCAAAACTTACGCCGGCATTTACAGTGCTTTTTAAGCTAAACAGGTATTTGCTTGCATTTGCGGCTAAAGAGAGACTGCGGATGTGGTTGTTTAGCGGCAGTACAATTTTCTGCTGAATGTTGTTGCTTAAGTTGTAGGCCGAAATGGTGCTCAGCTCAGTATCACTGTAATTAGCCGTTACGTTCGCAAACAACATCTGCATGGCTTTTCTAAAATTAAAACCTGCCCCAATATTATGCGATTTGGATTCGGCAATGGGTGCATCGTTCGAAAATAACGAGCGATAATTCTTTAAGATGGTACCCCGGTAAACATCGTTAATGCCGCCCAGATCGTTTCTGAAATTATAATTTGCCGTAACGTAATTTTCGGTACTGGTTTGGTATTTTATATTAAGCCCCGGGTTGATAAATAGTTTATTCAGGTCGTTATCCAGTTGATTAGTTGCATCACTATAGTTAATATGGTTGTAGCTTAAGGGCAAGCTCAAACCGGCCTTTAACTTATCGCTGGTATATTCGTAAGTAGCTTCGGTGTAAAGTTTGGTTTTAAGCCAGTCGAGATCATTTACTGTGCTGCCTGTAACTGGCTCTGTTTGCTGGTTGTTTTGTGTGCGGTAGAGTTCCGAGTTAAGCTGTTGCTGTTGCACATTGAAACCTGCTTTATAGGTTTGCACAAAATTGTTTTTAACGAAAGCGAACGATACATAGTTGTTGGTGTACCAGGTTGGGAGTTTAATATACTGCGTTAAACCCAGATAACTGTTCCCATTATTCAAGATGTCGGCATTTAAACCGGGGGTAATATTTAGTGTTTCTGGTTGTGTGGTGCGGTTTAAGTAGGAGTAGAGGTTAATCACATCCTCCGATTTTAACTTTTTGCGGTAATTAAATTCGTTCGACAAATCGAAGGTTTCCTGTTTAAGCACCTGGTTGGCCGCTACGTTGTTAATTACAAAACCAGAAGTAGTTTTGAAAGGCGCATACTCCACTACCAGATTATTATTCAGGTAGTATTGCTCGGCATTGCCGTTTAAGTTAAACTGCGCCCTCAGCTTTTGTGGATTAATACCATTGTTTTGTGTTTCGGCATACCGTATAGTTTGACCTGGAAGATAAGTTTCCGAAAATTTATTGTATTCCTGGCGTCGCTCGTCATACAAATAGGAAATATTGGCCCTTAATTGCAGGTCTTGATTAAACTTGTACAAATTGTTCAGGTTAATCAATCCTGCTTTATTAAAAAGGTACCTGCTTTGCGGTAAAGATGGCACTCCGGCAGCACCTGTTGAGAGCAGTCCGTTAGGTTTATCGTTATCCAGTTTCTTTAAATAATCAGAAAAATTGTGTGCAATAAGGTCGCCACCCGGGTCGCTGCCAATGTTATTGCCCTTAATGTTGTTAATAAACTTTAGCTTTTTGTTAAACAGCATGGCTGTCAGGTTTTCGTCAAAACGATTGGGCATGCCTGCGCCCACAGTAGCATCGCCCATTACTTTAAGTTTGGCTTCATCTTTAATCACCAGGTTCAGGGCAACATCATCGCTCATATTATTTTTGCGCATCATTTTAACAGGCTGATCATTTTGGATTACCTGTACCTTATCAACTGCCCCATGCGGGATACTTTTAGTGCCAATATTGTATTTGTCATCTAACAAATTGTCGCCATCCACATAGAGGTTCGAAATCGATTTGCCATTGTAGCTGATTTTACCATCTTCGGCAACTTCCACACCCGGCATTTTTTTTAGCACATCGCCAATGCTTCTGTCTTGTTTATCAGCAAAATCAGCTGTACGGTAATTTAAAGTATCGCCACGGGCTGTTAACGATGGCCTGTTTTTAACGTTAACTGTTTCTAATGTGGTTTCGCTGGACTGCAAAGTCAGGTCGTAGTTTTTAGCCAGATCAGTTACCGTGGTAATCAGTTTTTTATAACCAATGCTCGAAGCTTCAATTTTGTAACCTGCAATCTGGTCGTTTTTGAGCACCATACTAAAAACGCCATTTTTGTTTGTACGGGTAAAATTAATGATGTTACCTTCGGCATCCTTTAAAGTTACATTAACCGATTCGACCCCTTTACCACTGGCATCTTTTACCTGGCCTTTAAGGGGCTTTTGGGCAAAAACTGAAAAAGCTGCCAGCAGCAGCCAGCAGGTTAAAACGAGCTTTCTCATTTTTTATCTTCAATTTCTATTGGGTTATTTACTTCGGCTTTAACTGCAGCTACACCTGCGGGGCGTGGTGCCTGATTCATTCTGAACGAGCCCTGCATACCATTCGCGGCCATTTGTGCCTGCATAAAACCTTGCGGGTCTTTATCGCGGGCAGCTTTAAGTTTATCCAGCTCTTTCCGGGTGGTTTTTATCGCATCGCTTGGTAGTTTAATTTCGGCTCCCAGGTAGCTCGTGTTTACATCTATGCCCATAATTTTTACCGAGCCCACTCCGCCATTTGGAGCTGCAATTTTAACATCGCCATCAGCATTGGTAGTGGCAGCTGCTTCTTTTACATTTTCAAGTCCTGCAAATTCAAATTTCACTTCTTTTTTATCGTCGTAAGCTTCTATAATTAATCCGGGCAGGCCGTTTAATTTCCACGGACCGCTTTGAAACGGAATTTCTGTAGCAAACCAGGCAATCCAGTTGCGGCCTTTAAACCGCGTTGTTGCTTTCTGGCAAGCCACCCCCGAAAAGCTCATGGTATCTTTTAGTATTTTCCAGTCAATGGTAGCGGCAGGTTCTTCAACCAGATAATTGTTAAACAGGCGTTCTTTGGTAATCATTTTATGCTCGCTGGCAAAAAAGAAATAATCTTCCTGGGTAGGTTGTGTTTTCATTTCGCTTTTCAGCTCAATTTTCACGTTGCCGTTGCCGGTTTGGTTCTTAATCTGCTCCTGTAGCTGCTGTTGCATTTTAAGTGCCTGGTTCAGTTTGTCGTAACTCGTATAAACCGATGCATTTTTACCGGTTACCAGCAGCATGTTTTCTACTTTAGGTTGATCTCTTTGAGTGGTATCTCTCACGTGTGTAAAAGTATAGCGCACCCTGGCCAGTGCTTTATCGGCTTCCTGGGCCTTTGCAGAAAATAAAATGGCCGTAGCCAGACAGGTAGTCAATATTCGTTTCATGGTATTGGGATTTAGTTGTCTATTTAATTTTCGTAAATCTACGAAATTTTCGTAATAAGATTGCGGTTTAACATTTTTTAACAGATGGCTGTTTTTTATTCAGAAAAGGAGTGTGGGGAAGCATTTGGCGGCCTGTAGTCCCGCTATTCATTACAAGCACCGCTGAAAAAGCGGAGGCTTTCCATTGCTATCGGGTTTATAAACAAAGCAAGTGCAGGATACATGACGATGCTAAAATGTTTATCTTTGCCCTTGTGAAAACTAAAGTCGGGGTGGGTAAACGGATATGGAAGGGGAGGTAATAATGGGCGGAATGTTTTATCGAAAAATATTTTCGATATCTATTTGTGTGTTAATTGAAATTGTTCTATATTTGCACCTCGTTAAATAAAAATTAAAAAACTAATATTTAAACAATGTACGCAATAGTAAATATAGCAGGGCAGCAATTTAAAGTTGCTAAAGACCAGCACCTTTTTGTACACAGATTGCAAGGAGATGAAGGCGCTAGTATTGAATTTGATAATGTATTGTTGGTTGATAACGGTGGTGCAATTACTGTAGGTGCTCCTGCAGTTAAAGGTGCTAAAGTTTCAGCTAAGATCGTATCTCATTTAAAAGGTGATAAAGTAATCGTTTTCCACAAAAAACGTAGAAAAGGTTACAAAAAGAAAAACGGTCACCGCCAGTTTTTCACTAAGATTCAGATCTCTGACATCACGTTATAATTAATTGTTAACCCAATAATCCGCTTTTAGCGGGTTACAAAATATAAAATCATGGCACACAAAAAAGGAGCCGGTAGTTCGAAAAACGGACGTGAATCGCATAGTAAGCGTTTAGGTATTAAAGTTTTCGGTGGTCAGTTAGCTATCGCAGGAAACATTTTAGTACGTCAACGTGGTACAAAACACCATCCTGATAAAGGCGTGGGTATTGGTAAAGACCATACTTTATTCGCTTTAGTTGATGGTACGGTTGTTTTCAAAAAGAAACAAGATAACAAATCATACGTTTCTATTCTTCCTATCACTGATGCAGAGATCGAAGCAGCAATCGCTAAACCAGCTGCTAAAAAAGCGGCTGCAAAGAAAGAAGTTGTAGCTGAAGTTGAAGCAGCACCTGCTAAAAAAGCACCTGCAAAAAAAGCAGCTAAAAAAGACGAAGCTACTGAAGAAGCTGCATCTGCAGAATAATTAGTACGAAATAAAATATAAAAAAGGTTCTGATGCAAATCAGGACCTTTTTTGCGTTTATAGCTTTTATTGGTCGGTTAATTGTTTAAATCGGTTAATTGGTTAACTGCGAACTACCTACAGTTAACTGGATACTGGTCATTAGTTTATTGGTTTATAGTCAATGGTTAATAGTCCAATCCAACTGAAAATTGATAACTGTAAATTGGTTTATAGCTAATGGTCAATAGTTCATAGCCTAATCTAACTGAAAATTGATAACTGAAAATTGATTTATAGTCAATGGTTGATAGTTAATAGCCTAATCCAACTGAAAATTGATAACTGAAAACTGGACATCAGTTCATTTCCCCTTTTAGATGCCCTCCCGACTTCCGACTAAATTGTTAAACCCTGTTAAATAACAAAAATTAACATTTCAGGCATTTAGATTTGGGTATTGATTTTAAAACAAATCCCCATGAATCTGAAGAAAATATCCTTATTAATTCCATTACTTATTTCAGGCAGTTTATTATACGCACAAGATGTAGAAGAGAACATCCGCATGGTAAAGCCTTTTAAAGCCGATGGTATATCGAACGAATGGAACGAACCGCTTAATCAGTATAACGATGCCACACGGCTGGCTTTTGCGCTGGCTAACGATGATCAAAATCTTTATGTTATTATCGAATCTTTAGACCCGCAAACTACCTTTAGCGTGTTAAGCGGGGGCATTACCCTAAATATTAATACAGCAGGCAAGAAGAAAGACGGGATTAAATTAACCTTTCCGCTAATGGAAAGACCGCCGATGCCCAGAGATGCTGATGGATCGAATGATCATCAAACACAGCACCATGATGAGGATAACGGGATGATGCACGATCCATCAACGATGAATAAAAGTATTCGTGTTTCGGGTTTTAAAAATATTGCTGATGGCGATTTACCTGCCGATAACCAGAGTGGCATTGAAACCGGTATGAGTATTCACCCCAATAAAGATTTGATTTACGAATTGCGTATTCCGCTGGCGCAACTGGCTGTGAATTTAGATATGAAAAAACCGCTGGTGTACAACATCAAAATTAACCAGCCGAATAAAACTGCCATGCATAGAGCAGGTAAGCCAGAAGGTGGCGGAAGAGCAGGTGGTTTCGGCGGTGGTGGTGGAAAAGGTATGGGCGGAATGGGCGGCGGCCGTGGTGGTATGGGTGGAGGAAGATCAGGAGGTGGTATGCGAGGTGGTGGCGGTGGTGAAAGACCCCAGCAAGGCGGAGAATCTGCCGCTAAATCAGCCGATTTTTGGATTAAATATAAGCTGGTTAGAGCCTGATAGTTATAAAAAAGCTGTCGTTCTATGAAGAATGGACATGCCCCAAAAAGTTAGACACTTTTTGGGGCATTTTTTATGAGTAGAAAACAAAAATATGACTATCAGTTTAAACTTGATTTAGTCAACAAGGTAATCAAAGAAGAACACTCTGTACATGAACTTTCCAATATGTATGGATTGGCTAAATCACAGTTACAATT
>NZ_JSYN01000012.1 GCF_000812965.1 Pedobacter kyungheensis | reverse complement strand
TTTTATAATTTGAAAGGGTCTCCGGTGAAAAATCGGAGGCCCTTTTTTGTTTTGTACCGTAAGTTCGTCATTGCGAGGAGGAACGACGAAGCAATCTCTTTAGCGTACGTTAACAGTCATCGTTGTAAGATTGGTTCGTCGGCTGAAAAAGCCTTCTCGCAATGACGATCTGTTTGAAAACTATAAACTGATCGTTTCTCCAATCTCTGGTAACAATAAGGTTTTGTTTTCACGCTTAAATTTATCTAAAGCAACAGCGGTGTCAATTTCAATCACCGGAAAGGTATTGTAATGCACACCGATCACTTTATCGCAATAAAAATATTTGGTAGCTACCAAAGCGTCATCTACATCCATGGTGTAGTTACCGCCAATGGGTAAAATAGCATAGTCTAAATTGTAAATGTCTGCTAAAACCTTCATTTCAATAGTCAGGCCGGTATCGCCGGCGAAGTAGATTTGTTTACCATCTACTTCCAGCACAAAGCCAGCGGGGTTGCCCCCATAGCTTCCATCGGGCAAGCCCGACGAATGTGTGGCAGGTACCATACGCACAGCTCCCCAATCAAAGGTAAACTTGCCGAAGTTCATGCCATGTACTTTTTCTACACCTTGTTTGGCAGCCCAACCGGTTACTTCGGGCATCGCAATTACTGTGGCCTGGGTTTGTTTAGCTAAAGCTACTAAATCGGCTACGTGATCGCCATGACCATGACTCACCAAAATATAATCGGCTTCAATAGCCTTGATATCGATGTTTTTGGCCAGTGGATTGGGCGAAATGAAAGGATCGAATAAAAGTTTTTTGCTGGCTGTTTCGAGCAAAAAACAGGATTGGCCATAATAAGTATATTTCATAGTTATTGTTTCAACATTAAAGTGCCAACTGTGCTCATGCCAGTTAACACCATCAAATTATCAATTAAGAATTGGTGTGTTTATTGACCGAACATGCCACCCAGGCCACCAAGCATATCTTGTGCTGAGGCCTGCATTTCGGCTGCACTCACTTGTTCGGCACTGGCCATGGCTTTGTTAATGGCTGTTAATAACAGTTCCTCTAACTCTTCCTTGTCAGCATTTTTCAAAAATGTTTCATCGATGCTAACACCGGTAACCGTTTTGTTGGCTGTTGCAGTAATTTTAATGGCACCGTTTTCAACTTCACCATATACCGATACGGTATCTAAACGCTTTTTAATTTCTTCGGCTTTTTGTTGTGCCGCGAATAATTTATCGAACATAGCTTTGTATTTTTATAATAAAGGAAATTATTCCCAAATTGTTTTAATGTTAATACTTTTTTGCTTGACGTAAAAGGCTTACTGCCAGTTACTAATCTTCGTCACTTCCCGGCAGACTTCCGTTGCCATGGTAGGCCCCTTTACGGATTATTGGCATATTCAAATGTTTGTAAAGATCGTCCAAATGCATTAAACTGCCATTGGTTAAGTTGCCTAAGAATATAACTACGATATTTTTACTTAAATCTCTAACGTAAATATGTCGGAAACCGTGCCACCATCCGGTATGGTAAACCACTTTATCCATGTTTTCTCCGTCAAACATCCGCCATCCGTAGCCATAGTTAAAATGACCATTAATAGGTTTATTACGCCCTACATACGCTGAATCCAGACTTTTTTGGGTTAACAACCTGCCGTTTTTAAGGTATTTATCAAACAACACCAAATCGTGAACTGTGCTGTAAATTCCCTTATCGCCAACCGGCCCATCGAGAAAGTTCTGTGCAACTGAGTACCTAAAGCTATTGCGGTCATGACCAACCACATCAACCGGTATTTTTTCGTATTCAGTAGTGCTGTACACATGCGTATGCTTTAAACCTGCAGGTTTAAAAACATGCTCCATCATGTATTGAGAGTAACGCTGACCGGTAACTTTTTCGATAATGGCACCCAACACCATAAAGTTAGAGTTGTTATAATGAAAGCGGTTATCGGGCTTGGTATATGGATTAGGCTTTCTTTCGGCAATTACATTCATTACCTCCTGATTAGTTACGCCCTTTTTCATGTTGCGTTTTTCCTTCCGCCAGATATCATCGATGAAATAAACGTAGTTCATCATACCACTGCGGTGCGAAAGCAGGAGCTTTACCGTAATGCCATCGTAAGGGAAATTGGGGTAGAATTTTTTTACATCATCATTTAAGGAAAGTTTACCCGCCTCTACCAATTGCATAATGGCTGTACCGGTAAACGTTTTGGTAATAGAGGCCAGCTCAAATTCAGAGTTGATCGTTAAACTATCGCGGTGTAGATAATCGGCCCAGCCAACGGCTTTTTCGTAAAGAATTTTTCCGTCTTTGGCCACCAGCATATTGCCGTTAAAATTAAACTTTTTGTGCAGGTTATCTACAAAATCGGCAATCCATTTATCCCCTTTTTGTGGGTTGTAAACCAATAACAGGCTATCGGCTTTATCGTCTTCTTTGGTGCGTATTTTTTTTTCAGCCGCCTTTTTCTCTTCAGATTTTTTGCTTGAACAAGCGGTTAGTAAAGTTGCAGAGAGGGCTAATGCTGAACATATATATCGAAAATTCATTTATATCGGGTAAACTATATTTAAAACCCGAAAATTAAAGAATTTTAGACGGTTACAACGAAAGAGTTTTACACATTTTCGCAATTTTGATTGTACCAGCATTCAAATAAATGTCCTTTGCTGCCATAAACCGGATCGCTATCTGGATTTTTCACTTTTGCAATCTCTTCATCTGCTTCAGGCCGCTCACCTGCCCTGCCATATTTCATGTTATAATCAGCACCATTTGGATAAGCACCTACAACAGTAAAGTCATCAGATGAGTTAAGTTTTTTGTGTGCTACACCTGCTGGGATGATAATTACGTCACCTTTATCAAGCTCTATGCAAACACCATGATCGCCACCAAACTGCACATCTGCCTTGCCACAAAATACGCCCATTACTTCGTGCGTATTGCTGTGGTAGTGATGATAATCGAAAATGCCATCAACCCAGGCATTTGTATAGCCGTTTTGTGCAAAAACCTTTTTAATGACCTCATCACCATCATCAGGATGAAGTCTGAGTGCACCTTTGTAAACCATCAGTGGTAAAACCGGATTATTCGGGAAGTTCCCGTTTTCTTCAATTTTATGTGCCACTAAATAGGCTTCCTGTATTAGTTTTTCTTTGTCCATGGTTGAGGAGTTTTATTTAATTAACAATACAAGGGCAAAAGGGTTTAGAATTTTGTTTGTGTTTATTGTATAATTTTTTCTCCCGCAGATTTAAGGAGATAATCGCAGATTTTTGTTTTTTACATGTAGGCAATATTAAGGTATATTTTTTTCGCCGATATAAGTTGGAAAATGCTGTTTTTAGTTTTCTGCGTACTCGGGATATCTGCGGGATATGTATGGTATTTTTTCTCCCATTGATTGAAGATAATAAGCGAAGACTGTAGTTTCTTGCTTGCTAATGAATCTGTTGAGTGCAAAGTCCACCTTTTCTTAAAAACATATTATAATTTTTAAGAATTAAACACTATATTGATTTATCATCCAGATTAAAAAGTATTTAAATGGTTTTGTAATATGGATGAGAATGATATCTCTTATGAAGTAAGGGGAGCAATATTTACAGTTTACAATGCATTAGGGCCGGGGCTGTTAGAATCTACGTATGAAACTGTGCTCACTTATGTTTTAAAAGAAAAAGGCCTGGATGTGCAGCGGCAGGTTCCGCTACCAATTATTTTTAATGATATTGTGCTTGATTCTGCCTACCGGATAGATTTATTAATCAATGATCTGGTAATTATTGAATTAAAGTCGGTTGAGACAGTTACTCCGCTTCACCATAAACAAGTGCTAACCTATCTGAAACTTTCTGGATTAAAATTAGGATTACTCGTAAATTTTAATTCTTCCAATATCTCACAATCCATCTGGAGGAAGGTAAACAGCCTTTGAGACGATGTAGAATGAGTAATTTAGAAAAAATGGAGATATATTTATCTGCGGCCTTTGCGTTATCTGCGGGATAAATATTAAGATAATGTTCCCGCCAATAAAAAAATGCTTAATTATCGGCGGGAAAAATTAATTACTTCTGGCTGGCTGCCCAGACATCCATTTTAGCTTCGAAAACCGATAGCGGGAAAGAACCATCTTTTAAAACGGCAGTATGAAAGGCCGATAATTTGAATTTTGGTCCGAGTTCCTTTTCATATTTGCTTCTTAGTTCCCTTATTTTCATGGCTCCGGTTTTATAACCAAGCGCTTGTGCCGGAATACCCATATAACGCTCAATTTCGGCTGTTGCGCCTTCGTTACTGATGGCTTCGTTATCGGTCATGTATTTAATGGCCTGTTCGCGGGTCATGTTTTTGGTATGAATGGCCACATCAACTACCAGGCGAATGGCACGATGCATTTCATCGCCTAATGCACCCATGTGCTGGTATGGATCCTGGTATAGCCCCAGTTCTTTCCCTAGCGATTCGCAATAAAGTGCCCAGCCTTCAACATAGGCATTATGGCCACCAAAACGGCGGAAATTAGGTAACGATTTGTTTTCCTGTGTTAGTGAAATCTGGTAATGGTGACCAGGGATAGCCTCGTGTAGGAAAAGAGATTCCATTCCGGAGGTAGTATTGAATGTTTTGGCATCCAGAATAGGCACATAAAAGATTCCCGGACGTTTACCATCGGCAGAGCCCTGATTGTATTCTGCGCTCGCAGATGCAGCCCTGAAAGCTTCTGTCTGGCGGATTTCGAAAGGTGTTTTGGGCTCCACATCAAACATTTTTTTCAAATTGGGTTTCATCCGCTGGTGGATGTCTTCGAAAGCAGCTAAAACTTCTTTTGGCGTTTTATAAGGCATGAATTTTTTGTCGGTTTTCATGTATTCGAAAAAAGCCTTCAAATCGCCTTTAAAACCAACCAGGTTTTTGATGCTATCCATTTGTCCTTTTATCCGGGCTACTTCTTTTAAGCCAGTCTGATAAATCTCTTCCGGTGTTTTATTGGTAGTGGTTTGTTGTTTTACCAGGTAAGTATACCACTCCAGGCCGCCAGGCATAGCAGACCAGCCAGAGGTAGTTCTCGCTTTTGGTAGATATTCGTTTTGAAGAAAATCACCCAGTTTTTTATAGGTTGGTACAATAACGGTAGTGATGGCATTGCGGTATGCTTCAGTTAATTTTTGTTTATCAGCAGCAGAAAAACTTGCCGGTAATGAATCGATCGGTCCATAAAACAAACTTTTTTCAGGACTGCTTACTACCATACTCTGCATTTGCGGGATCATTTTAACTACCAAAGCCTTTGGCAAAACAATACCTACGGCTTCACCTTTTCTAAAGTTGGCAATGGCTGTATCGGCCCAAACAGAAAAGGCAGCAGCACGCTTTAGCCAGTTTTCGTAATTTTTTACCGTTTTAAAAGGCTGCGCTCCCGTGCCTGATCCTAACTGGCCAATGGTTAATGGCAAAGCAAACATCTGGTTAAAGGGCAGGTATTCTGAATGATATTTTAGACCCTCTAAATTGATGCTTAGCTGATCTTTAAGGTAGTCGAAAGAGAGTTTATCATTGTCATCCAGGCTTTCCCTGTTGTACCTACCTAAACTGTCGAGGTAGCGTTGGTTAAATGCTTTATATTCCTTAAGGTAAGCTTGTGAGCCATCATTTGGCAGGAGATCATCGTAGCGTTCGTCTCCAATATAAGTAGCGCTAATTGGGTTAAGCTTCAAGCCGTCCTGGTAGTATTGCTCGCACATGCTGGCAAAAGCTTTGTTTTCTGAGTCCGAATCAGATTTGGTTCCCTGTTTGCAGGCCGATAAGGAAGCAATGCAAGCTGTTAACAGAAGTATTCTCTTCATATGGTTTGAGTTTAGTGTTTAACCAAAAATAATAAATTAAACGCCATTTTGTAACGTAGACCAAAAGCAAAAAAGCCATCCCGGAAAGGATGGCTTTGCTATATAGTTAATTTGTATTAACTGAAATACTGTTAATTGTTAACCGGATTACGCTAACAATCTGATTGGCTCTTCTAACAAACCTTTTAAAGTTTGTAAGAATGCTGCTCCGGTTGCACCATCAACCACACGGTGATCGCAACCTAAAGTTAATTTCATTACGTTACCTGGAACAACAGCACTATTTTTAACTACAGGAATGGCCTGAATAGCACCTACTGATAAAATTGCACCGTCAGGAGAGTTGATAATTGAGGTAAACTCATCGATACCAAACATACCTAAGTTAGAAACTGTGAAGGTAGATCCTTCCCAATCTGCCGGTTGTAATTTTTTAGCTTTTGCTTTAGCACCAAAATCTTTCACTTCTGCAGAGATGTGTGATAATGATTTGCCATCTGCAAAACGTACTACAGGTACCAATAAACCATCTTCAACAGCCATAGCTACACCGATGTTAGTATGCTCGTTGAAACGGATTTTATCGCCACCCCATGATGAGTTAACAGCTGGGTGTTTTTTCAATGCCACAGCAACCGCTTTAATTACGATATCGTTGAAAGAAACTTTAACAGGAGCAACTGCATTGATTGCCGTACGGGCAGCCATTGCGTTATCCATATCAATGCTAATGGTTAAATAGAAATGCGGAGCTGTAAATAAACTTTCAGCCAAACGTTTTGCAATTACTTTACGCATTTGCGAAACAGGTTGTTCAGTAAATTTAACTTCACCAACAAAAGTTGGGATTACCGGAGCTGCAGATGGTGCACTTCCTGCTTTTGGTGCTTCTGCCTGAGGTGCAGCAGCTGGTTTGAAGTTTTCGATATCTTTTTTAATGATACGGCCACCTTCTGCGCTACCTGAAACCTGCGATAAGTCGATTCCTTTATCTTTAGCAATTTTCTTTGCCAAAGGAGATGCTTTTACGCGGCTATCAGACGATGAGCTCTGAGCAACTGGTGCAGATGAACCTGCATCAGCGGTTGTTGTTTGTTTTTCTTCTTTCGGAGCTTCAGCTTTTGCAACTGCCGGAGCAGAACCACCAGCTAAAATACCGCTAACGTCAGTACCTTCAGGGCCTACAATAGCGATAATTCCATTTACTTTGGCAGCCTGGCCTTTTTCAACACCGATGTGTAATAAAGTACCGGTTGCATAACCCATGACTTCCATAGTAGCCTTATCGGTTTCTACGTCAGCTAAAACATCATCATCCTTTACTTTATCGCCAACTTTTTTATGCCATTCGGCAATTACGCCTTCAGTCATGGTATCGCTTAACAAAGGCATGCGGATTACCGTTACACCTTTTGCTGCTAATTCTTCTTCGCTTAAGCCTCCACCCTGAGCAGGAGCAGCTTCTTCTTTTTGCTCTTCAGCTTTTGGAGCTTCGCTTTCTGCTGCAGGAGCTGATGCACCTTGCTCAGCGGCTAAAGCTGCTTTATAATCTTCGCCTTCTTTACCAATAACGGCCATGATGGCATCAACCGGAACAGCCTGACCTTCTTCTACACCAACGTATAAAAGGGTACCATCCCAATAAGATTCCATATCCATTGTTGCTTTGTCAGTTTCTACTTCTGCCAAAACATCGCCGCTTTTCACTTTATCGCCCACTTTTTTGTGCCACTTCGCCAAAACCCCTTCGGTCATGGTGTCGCTCATTTTGGGCATTTTAATTACATCAGCCATTATATCTAATTAATTGAAATCTTATTAATATTAGTCCATTACGTAAGGGTAGTTCTCAGTTACATATACATCTTTGTATAACTCAGATGCATCTGGCCAAGGAGATTCTTCGGCAAATTTCACTGCCTGATCTACTGTAGCTTTAACTTTAGCTTCTACTTCTTCAATCCAGGCCTGATCTGCATATTTTTCTTTCAAAATAGTTTCTCTGGCTAATTCTACAGGATCTTTTGCTTTGTAATCTTCTAACTCTTCTTTAGTACGGTATTTTGCCGGATCTGACATTGAGTGACCGCGGTAACGGTAAGTTCTCATTTCCAAGAAAGTTGGTCCTTCGCCTTTACGTGCACGTTGAATAGCTTCGTCCATAGCATTGTGAACCGCAACCGGATCCATACCGTCAACAGGTGCACAAGGCATATCGAAACCTAAACCAATTTTATAGATATCGGTCATGTTGGTAGTACGTTGTACTGAAGTACCCATTGCGTAACCATTGTTTTCGCAAACAAAAACTACAGGTAATTTCCATAACATGGCCATGTTAAATGTTTCGTTTAATGCACCCTGACGTACAGCGCCATCGCCCATATAACAAATGTTAACATTGTCTGTTCCTTTATATTTTTCTGCAAAAGCAACACCAGCACCTAGTGGAATCTGACCTCCAACAATGGCGTGGCCACCATAAAAGTTATGCTCTTTACTGAACATGTGCATTGAACCACCTTTACCTTTAGAACAGCCGGTAGCTTTACCATACATTTCGGCCATAATGCTATCTGCACTAACGCCTAAAGCCAAAGCGTGAGCGTGATCACGGTAAGTGGTAATCATCGAATCGCCTTTTTGCATTGCAGATATAGCACCTGCAACTACAGCTTCTTGTCCAATGTATAAATGACAAAAGCCACGTATTTTTTGTTGTCCGTATAACTGGCCAGTTTTTTCTTCGAATTTGCGCATCAGCAACATCGACTCAAACCACTTTAACCAGGTATCTTTATTTATTTCTACTGCACTCATTTTAGGGTATTTGTTTTTTTGCGACAGCAAATCTAATTTTTTTATTGTAATTTTTGGCACTTTCGGGAGGAAAAACATCATATTCCCGGCCATAAAATTACATTTAACACTTGTTTTACAATTGAATAGGATCGGGAATCGCCTTTTCTGTTTTCCGACAGATTTAATCCTGATTTTTTATAATTAAAACAACGCCCTTTATCGTAATCTCGAATTAAATTATTCTAAAATTTAATTTTGCATATACTCTTATTTACATAATTTAAAATAGTGCTGTTTTTGGTTCTTTTGCCTGCCTGCAGAAAGGAAAAATTTTTGTGACAAAAGCTGATTTTCTTTGAATTATTTAACCGAAAAGTAAGGGTTGTAAAATTAAAATGTTAATAACTTTTACTTTTTAACAGCTAACATTTGGATAACATTTGTATAATTAATACTTTTGGCAACCAACAATAAGCCCATGTGGTGTACGTTAATGTGTAAGTGAATACCCAAACATAACTGTATAACATGATTAAAAAATTTTTGTTTTCAACTCTAATCGCTATTTGCACGCTCTCAACCGCATTTGCGCAAACTAAAACAAAAGAATCTGGTAAAGAATTAAATGACCCTGATAATCTTGCATCGCAGTATTTCTCGCAGGTGATGGGTGTTGCAGTAGATGCGACTTCGAATTTAAAGCTATACAAATTTATATACGAATGGATCGGAACACCATATAGTTATGGTGGAAATACTAAAAGAGGCATTGATTGCTCGGCTTTTACTAAAGCGATTTACGATAAAGTTTTCAACACTACCATTAGAAGAAATTCGCGTGATATTTTTAGCATGGTTGATCCTTTGTCAAAAGAAGATTTAAAAGAAGGTGATCTGGTTTTCTTTAAGATCAAAAGCAGAAGTATTTCACATGTTGGTATCTATCTGGGCGATAACAGATTTGCACATGCATCAAGTTCTCGTGGTGTGGTAATCAGCAACCTGAACGAGCCTTACTACAGTCGCTATTTTTACAAGGGCGGACGTGTGTTAGAATCGTTTAAGAAAGAATTTGAAGTAGAATAAATCAGTTGACAATTTCAGTTAACAGTTAAAACATAACCAAATCCTCCTAAAGCAATTTTGGAGGATTTTTTATTTTTGGCAATTGTCCTGTGTCGCTACAAAAAATGAATACCTAATGAAGCTCATCAATACCGTTTTAATCCTTCCCTTTGTTATAATTATTTCAATCAGCTGTACGAGCAACAATGCACAGGTAGTTAACCCTGTTGCAGTTAAACAGGATACGGTGATTAGAAAGTTAAAAGATACCATTGAAATTACTGCGGTTGGCGATATTATGCTGGGCTCAGCATTCCCTGCTAAAACTAACCTCCCTCCTGATGATGCCGTAAACAGTTTTCAGGCAGTAGATAGCCTGCTTAAAGGCGATATTGTTTTTGGTAACCTGGAAGGCTGCTTCCTAAATTCGGGCAACTCCAATAAATGTAATGGTATTAATCCAAACAGCTGTTATGCGTTCAGAATGCCTGAGCGATATGCGGGGATATATAAAAAAGCTGGTTTCAATGTGTTAAGTATTGCTAATAACCATGTGGGCGATTTTGATGCCAGGGGAAGAAAAAACACAGCCAGGATTTTAGATTCTTTGCAGATCCATTATGCCGGGCAGGTAAATAAACCTTTCGAAGTTTTTGAAAAAGATAGTGTTAAATATGCTTTTTGCGCATTTGCTCCGAATGAAAATACGGTATCGATAAATAAAATCGATAGTGCTAAGGCCCTGGTGGCCCGTTTAAAACAAATGGCCGATATTGTAATTGTCTCGTTTCATGGTGGCGGCGAAGGCGCCCGCTTTGAGCATGTAACACGCAAAAACGAAATCTTTTACAAAGAAAACCGTGGCAATGTATACGCTTTTGCACATGCAGTGATTGATGCTGGAGCAGATGTAGTTTTAGGGCACGGACCCCATGTAACCCGGGCGGTTGAGGTGTACAAGAACAAATTCATTGCTTACAGTCTCGGTAATTTTTGCACCTATGGCATGTTTAGTTTAAAAGGGAATAACGGAATTGCGCCTTTGCTTCAACTCAAAATTAATGCGAAAGGCGATTTTCTGTATGCCAATGTAGTTTCCATACAGCAGGATAAGATTAATCGCTTAACTGTTGACGATAATCACAGGGCTTTTAAACGAATCAAGGAATTAACTGATCTTGATTTTATTGGTCATCAACTTAAATTCGAGGATAACAAAATCAGTTTAAAAGATTAGTTTTCTGCGACATCAATCTCAGTTAATTTCAGAATATTTGTGGTATGAAACCGTCCTGATTTTTCAAATCGCACCGTGGGGTGAATAAATTTGGTCGTTTCATCAACTTTAAGAGCAATAAATTAATCATTAAATCCGGATGAAAAAGGGATTAATACTTCATTACATCATTGGTATAGCAGCGGTAATACTCGTATTGGCTGCAGCATATTATATTCAGCAAAACCCGAAGAATTTACTTTCAGCGGGTATTATTATTCTGGCAGGTTGCCTCGTGGCTTTTAGCCAGTACCAGATTATTAAGCAAAAGAAGAAACAATAATATGCTTGCTTTTATTTTGCAGGCCACCAAAGCCGATAATTTTAAAGATACTGTTTACCTGGGCATAGCTGTAGCTGCAGCAATTGCCTTGTTTATTTTGTCGAAAAAGTTTAGAAGGAAGGAATAACCTAACTCTCGTCTTTCGTATTCTTTACCAAGCCTATTCCGGATACAAAGAAAATTAATCCGATTACGCCATAAACCAGCAACCCCCTGTTGTTTTGGCTGTGGTTAACAAAGCCATACCCGGCATAAATTAAGCCGATGATTCCTAAGATGGTTAATATCGTTCCGAAGGTTCGTTTTACATTCATGATCTGTTTTTATGATCAAACAAGAAATTTAAGCTTTTTGTTTTGTTGAGGCTTCAGTGTGCAGAAGCTTACTTTCAACTAAAAAAACAAATTTCTATTGTACTCGTCAAGCTGCTCTATTCTGTTATGATTGCATTTTATGTAGTAGTTTGTATTCTGTTGCATTGTAATATTTAAATTACATTGTTGACTTTCTAATCCGAAACTCTAACTTTAGATATAATCCACCGGAAACAGGTGGATTAATTTCTCATTTAAAACTAAAACGTTTTAGGAAAGCCAAATATATCACGTTTATCATTTTGTGAATAGAGAATAGCGGGGAAATACAATTGCTTAATTAAAGGAATCAACTCAACCTAAATATTAACCCCAGTGAAATAGATTGTGATCTTACTAACCACTTTAAAGGATCCATTCTTTCATTAAAACAATCTAAACAGATGAAAAACAAACTAATTATCCTCTTGGGCATGCTGATTTTTGCAGCTTTCCTTTCTTGTTCTAAAAAAGGACTGGAAGAATCTCAACCTGCAATTACAAAAAATGCCGTCGCAAATGTAAATAACACCTTACTTGCCGATCCCCCGCTTACCTGGCAAGAGCATTGGTTTGACCATGTGCAGGTATTGCAACGATTTTATCATGATACGAGCATTGTAGTTTACCACGATAATGATGTGAGCAGTACGGTTACATGGCCCAATACCTATTTGGCTCAGGTTTGGAATTATACCAAAAATAAATATGGGTCATTCGGTACAGACTCCCGCTTATGGGCTATTTTTCATACCGGAAAATATAGCGGTGGGCATCCTAGCACGTATATGGATGCCAGCCACGATTACCGAAATGTAATCGATGTGGGGTCTTCAAGCACAAGTGCCTGGCTCAGCGGCACAGGGAACGATCTGGATCTCACCACACATGAGGTTGGTCATATTGTAGAGGGAGCGTCACGCAATGTACTTAATTCCCCCGCTTTTGGTATCTGGCACGATAGTAAATGGATGGAAATCTACATTTACGATGTTTACATTGGTCTTAATCGTTCGGCTGATGTGCAACGCTGGTATAATTTGGTTGCCAATGGAACCGAAAACTATCCACGTGCGCAAACCTATTGGTTTAGAGACTGGTTTTTTCCTATCTATTCGCAACAGGGCGATGCTTCTTCACTAAATAAGTATTTCAGCCTGCTGGCACAGTATTTCCCTAAGCAAACTGTAAATAATGGCCAAACTAATATACAGCGCTTTTCAAGATCGATGAATTATGGCGAGTTTATCCACTTCTGGAGCGGTGCAACAGGGATGGATTTAAAGCCACTTGCTTTAAGTGCTTTTGGTAACCTGGATGAGCAGGGCAACGACTGGGTGTCACAGTTGAATACGGCAAAAACGGCCTTTCCCGGTGTGACGTACCTGAAAGATATAAGCAGCCAAGCGGCTGTGACTGTAAGCAACGAAAATGCTGGTGGTGCTGCTGCAGCTGAGGGGTCTGCTAAACTTTCCGATAGTTACTACAATACCAAGTTCTTTTTGGGTGCTTACCCTAACACTTTTTGGGCGCAATTCACTTTCCCAGGTAGTCAGGTGGTGAAAGGATATACCATTACTGCAGGAAACGATGCGCCTGATCGTGATCCGAAAAGCTGGAAACTGATGGGATCTAACGATGGTACGAATTACACTCAACTCGACATCCGTAGTAACGAGACTTTTGGCTTAAGAAGGCAAACAAAAAAAATGTTGATTTCCAACACTACTGCATACAAATATTATAAGCTCTTTATTACAGCCAATAATGGGAGCGTAGATTTGCAATTAAGTGAGTGGAGGTTATTGCAATAATATCAACTGCAAAATAAAGCTGATCCCGGAATTTAAGAGTTGATCAATTCCGGGATCATAATTTGCAAACGTATATTTTAATTCGTGCTTTTAAATTTACCAAACGCCTAACCTATTTGCCGGTGCGATATACATTTTTGCCGTTTCAGGGATATTGAAAGCTTTGTAGAAGGCTTCCATGTTATACACAGGACCGTTTACGCGAAACATTTCGGGGCTATGAGGATCTGTTTTTAACCTTACACGCATGCTTTCGTCGCGCTCTTTAATCCGCCAAACCTGGGCAAAGCTCAAAAAGAAACGTTGATCTGGTGTAAAACCATCAATCTTATTATTACCTTTTCCCTGAGCTGTTAATTTAAAGGCATCGTAAGCAATATTTAATCCGCCAATATCAGCGAGATTTTCGCCCAATGTTAATGATCCGTTTACGTGCTGATTATCAAACAGACTGAAGTTGTTATAAAATGCCTCTACTTTAGCTGCCTTAGCTTTAAACTTATCAGCGTCAACTTTGGTCCACCAGTCTTTTAAATTACCTGTAGCATCATACTGGCGTCCCTGATCGTCAAATCCATGGGTCATTTCATGTCCAATTATCGCACCGATTGCACCATAGTTAATAGCATCATCTGCTGCAAAATCAAAAAAAGGAAATTGTAAAATTCCTGCGGGGAAAACAATTTCATTAAACGAAGGGCTATAATAGGCATTAACTGTCGGCGGAGTCATTCCCCATTCTGTTTTATCTACGGTTTTACCCAATTTATCCATCATTTCTTTATAGGCATGCCTATCAGCAGATTTAAGATTTGCGTAATACGTGTTTTTAGAAATTTCTACGTCATCATATTTTTTCCACTTATCGGGATAACCGATTTTCTTAATGAATGCGTTTAATTTCTCTAAAGCTTTGCTTTTGGTTTCGGGGGTCATCCAATCTAATTTCTGGATCCTTTCTGCATACACTTTCTGCAGGTTGTTTACCAATTTAAGCATACGCGCTTTGGCTTCGGGTTTAAAGTATTTTTCGGTATACAATTGACCTAAAAGCTCACCTAAGTTATTGTCGGTAGTATTTACGATGGCTTTCCATCTTTCGTCCGGTGCTTGCTGACCGTACAGCGTTTTATCAAAAAAATCGAATTTAGCCTTTCTGAAGAGTTTGGTAAGCGCATTGGCCGAATTGTTTAAGGCATCAAATTTCAATTTCTCTTTCCAGATTTTGATTGGCTGGCTTTTTACCAGGGCTGATAAAGCCTGATAATATTTGGGTTGTTTAACAATAACGGTATCAGTGCTGGCCCCAAGTTTTTGTAAAACAGATTTCCAATCGATATTAGGGGTTTGTTTCTGAAAGTCAGCAACAGTCATTTTATTATAGTTCTTCTGTGGGTCGCGTAGCTGAACAGGGGTTGAGTGCGACTGGACAATTGCGGTTTCGAGCTTTAAAATGTTATCAGCATATTTAGCAGCATTTACCGAATCGCCTGCCAGTTTAAAAATAGTAGTGATGTATTTAACATACTCCGCCCTTATTTTTTTTGCTTTTTCATCCTGATCCAGATAATAACTTCGATCTGGCAGGTTAATGCCCGACTGTGAAAACGATATTGCGTTTTTATTGCTGAGTTTCTCGTCGGGCTCTACACTAAAATCTAAAAGATCGCCTTCGCCGTTTTTAAAACCTTCGGCTACAAAGTTGATTAAATCTTTTCCATTTTTAATGGCATCAATTTTATCTAACAGCGGTTCAATAGGTTTTATTCCCAACTTTTCAATAGTTAGCGTATCCATACCACTGGCATAGAAATCGCCTACTTTTTGTTCTGCACTTCCTTTAGCCCCATCAGCTTTCGAAGCATTTTCGAGAATGGTGTTCAGGTTTTTAAGGTTATCATTTTCCTGCGTATAAAAAGAGCCACAACCAGTTTCCGTTTTAGGGATTTCGGCTTTTTTAAACCATTTGCCATTGGCATATAGAAAAAAGTTATCGCCAGGATTTACAGTGGTATCCATGCCTGCCTTATCAAAAAACTCGGTGCGTACATTTTCTGTTCCCGGATCAGTTTCGTTCTTATTCTGGCAGGCTGCAAATAGCAATAGCCCGGCAGCCGGAAGAATTAACTTAGTTTTCATAGTGTATAAGTTAGAAAAACTTAAAGCTACAAAATGCCTGATGTAGTTTCTATGATTTTTTATAACTTCATAGAAAAATCTAATTATGCAATACACACTTTACATTCTCATTGCGCTCGGGGTAATTATCCTGTTAAGCTCATTTGTAACCGTTAAACAGGGAACCATTGCGGTAGTAACCGTTTTTGGTAAATATCAAAGATTATTGAGGCCGGGCTTGAACCTGAAAATTCCTTTAATTGAGCAGATCTACTCGCGCATATCGATCCAGAACCGTTCGGTAGAATTGTCTTTCCAGGCGGTTACACAAGATCAGGCCAATGTATATTTTAAAGCCATGCTTTTGTATTCGGTAATTAACCAGGATGAGGAGACCATTAAAAATGTAGCCTTTAAATTCGTAGATGCAACCAACTTAATGCAGGCTTTGATCAGAACTATCGAAGGTTCGATAAGGGCTTACGTAGCCACTCAAAAGCAGGCCAATGTACTGGCACAACGCAACGAAATTGTGCTTCATGTTAAAGAGCAGATCGATCAGGTTTTAGATGGCTGGGGTTATCATCTGCAAGATCTTCAATTAAACGATATTACTTTTGATGAAGAAATTATGCGCTCAATGAGCCGCGTAGTGGCATCGAACAACTTAAAAGCTGCAGCAGAAAACGAAGGTCAGGCTTTATTAATTACCAAAACCAAAGCTGCCGAAGCCGATGGTAATGCCATTAAAATTGCTGCAACTGCAGAGCGTGAAGCTGCCCAGTTACGCGGACAAGGTATTGCTTTGTTTAGAGAAGAGGTGGCAAAGGGTATGACAAATGCTGCACACGAAATGCAACAGGCCAATTTAGATACTTCGGTAATTTTATTCACCATGTGGACAGAGGCGATTAAACAATTTGCTGAGTACAGCGAGGGGAATGTGATCTTTTTAGATGGCAGTACCGAAGGCATGAATAAAACGATGAAAGAGATGATGGCCATGCAACAATCGCAAAATACAGCTAAAAAGGCATAGCTAATGTAAAAACAGCTGAATATTCAGCTAATTCTTTAAAGTTTTCCCAATAAAAAAAGCCTATCAGAGATAAATGCTGATAGGCTTTTTTGTGGATTAAGTATTGGCTACTTGTTTATTTTCTCTGCTGCAGGGATGCCCAGGTTCATTACATAATTACCTGATTGTTGCATAAAATCGCCCATTACTTTTAGCGATTCGTCTTCAATAAAATCAAAAACATCCTGCTTGGTAACTTTATCCCCTTTTTTAATAGCAGGCAGGCCTCTTAGCGCCCTTAATTCATTCTGTCTGGCCAGTGACTTCGCTTCCTGCGCATCGCGCTCAGCTTTCAGTTTAGCCTCGTTTAAGGTTACTGAAACTTCTGCATCGCGTTTCTTAAGGTCAGCAATATCTTGTTTCAGGTATTTAAAATCCAAAGAGTTGGCCACGCGTTGCTCACTGTTTTTAATCAGTTGTGCTTTAACAGCAGCTAAATTAGCTACAGGTTTAAAGTTTGAACTGGCAATTACATCCCATGGCAAGGCAGATGGCTCAGTATCTTCTCCAATTTTATCCATAGGGTAAACTGAAGGGAAAACTATATCCGGCGTTACGCCTTTGTGTTGTGTACTGCTACCGGCAACACGGTAAAATTTAGCCATGGTTAAGTTAATCTGACCTAAATTAATATCAGCCGGGTTAGCTGAGCTAGGAGAAGTACCGATGGTTTTATCTTTGGCGATTAATCCGGCAATCCGCTGTAACATGTTAGGGTTTACCAGCTTGTTTAAATCGATAGAAGATTGAACAGTACCTTTGCCATAAGTTTGGCTACCCATTATGATGCCACGACCGTAATCCTGTATTGCACCGGCAAAAATTTCGGAGGCTGAAGCACTTAGACGGTCAACCATCACACCAAACGGACCATTCCAGGCTACACCGGCATTCTCGTCTTCATCTACCTCTATTTTACCACGTAGATCTTTAACCTGAACAACAGGGCCTTTATCAATGAATAATCCGGTTAACGAAATGGCTTCAACTAGAGAACCACCACCATTTCCACGTAAATCCATAACAATGGCATTTACTTTATCGATGTTTTTTAGTGAATCGATTAGTTTTCTAACGTCACGGGTAGTGCTTTTGTAGTTTTTATCGCCAGCATTTGCAGCTTTAAAATCTGCATAAAATGCAGGTACCGAAATGATACCAATTTTATAATCTTTACCGTTTGAGTTAATGGTTTTAACTTTTTTCTTGGCCGACTGATCTTCAAGAATGATTTTCTCTCTTACCAACTCAATAATTACCGGTTTAGACGACATTTCTTTTCCTACCGGAATTACTTTTAAACGAACTTTAGTGCCTTTAGGACCTTTAATTTTGGTTACGGTTACGTCAAGTCTCCATCCAATCACATCAACAAACTCTCCGTCGCCTTGTGCAACAGCAATAATCCTGTCGCCAGCGCTTAACTGTTTGCCTTTAAATGCTGGTCCACCAGGAATAATTTCCGAAATTTTAACTACTTCGTTTTCCAGTTGTAAACGGGCGCCTATTCCTTCAAAAGAACGTGCCATTTCTTCATTAAACTCTGTAGCCCTTGCAGGTACGAAATAATTGGTATGCGGATCGATCGACTCGGTAAAGGCATCCATCAGGATTTGGAAAACATCCTGGTTATTGGTTTTCGAGGTTTGCGATTGCAGGTTTTGGTAACGCTTGGTTAAGGTTTCTACGTTTTTGGCTTCGGTTGTACCTGCCAGATTTAAATTAACCAGCTCGTATTTAACACGTTTTTTCCAGGTATCGTTTAAAGCTGTTGAAGTAGCTGCCCAGGGCATTTTTTCGCGATCGTAAACGTAGCTGTCGGTCTGGTTAAAATCGAATTTGGTTTTAATCTGCGCCAAAGAATAAGTGAAATACTCGTTTAATCTTTTGGCGTAAACGTTATAGATATAAAACGGACCGCTTAAATCACCATTTTTAAAGTCATCATCCAGGGTATATCTGTACTTTTCAAATTCTTTAATGTCTGTAGCCAGGAAATAATTTCTTCCCGGGTCTAAAGATTTGATATACTTATCTAAAATAAGCGAGGATATAGAATCGTTGACCTGAATTTTTTTGTAATTATAGCTCTCAATTAAGTTAACAACTTCTTTAATAACGAGTTGCTGTTGCTCATCAGGTTTCACATTCGTAACACCCTCAACCATTGGCTGAGTTTTAGGTGCAGCATGACAAGCAAGTACTGCTGCAGTAAAAATTACAAAAAATATTCTTCTTAACATCTCTTTAAATGATTTAAAATCCATTTCCAATTCTATATAGCCAATATGATACCATTTTAGCAAAAAAACAAAAAAGAGACAGCATTATTACCGTCTCTTGTTAAAACTTATCAAATCTAGCTAAAAGCTTTTTATTTAACAATAACAATAGGAGAACGTTAGCGCTTATTTTTTGTTTTAAACAGGAGTTGAAATTTGACTATTTGCAGACGATAAATAGCCGGTTTAGCGCCATTTTTCCTGAAAAAATAGCTACTGAATTATGGTTCTGGTTATTTAAACGGGGTTGAAAAAGTGTTGCTTAGCCTTTTTTTGCCGCGGTTTTACTGGCAATCACATCGCGGGCATCTTTAATCTGGCTTCTGTATTGAGTGGTTTTAACAGAGTTGGCAAACCATTCGGCCGATTTTAAGTCGCGGAGGGCAAGGGTAAAATCTTTCTTTTTAATTTTAACCTGTACAATGCCGAGCATGGATTCGATATAGGAATTGTTGCTTTTGAGTTGTTTAGCCAATATGCCCTGCTGGGTGTAAAACCACATGGATTGGGTATATTTAGTATTGGCCAGGTAAACTTTGCCCAAAAGGCTGTAGGTATTCATCACTCCCACCCGGTTTCCGGTTTTGGAGTAATTTTTTAACGCCACGTTTAAGAGGATTTGTTCTGCATCTGAAAAACGGCCCAACTGGTAGTGCATATTGCTCATTTTGATCACGGCCTGGCCATAGCGGTTAAAATTCTTTACCGCGTTATACTCAAATGCTGCCTTACCAAATAGGGTTAATGCTTCATTGTAGTCGCCTTTTCGCTCTAAATCTTCTGCTTCCTCAAAAAACGAGTTGCCATCTTCCAGCTCAAATTTAGATACGGCAATATTGATTGCGTTACCTCCGTTTGGTTCCTGGATTTCCGGTTTATCGATATTCTGAGCGCGTAGTTGTACTGACGCAAAAAGGCCAATTAAAGCCAATGCAATCCTGGTCATGCAACAAAAATAATACTTTAAATTTAATTTCAGCTAAATACCTGTAAATTAACATCGAAAGATGCCCAAACCATGTAGGGATGAGAATCGCAATGGTATATTTCGCCGGTTGATGTTATGCCTACAATACCTGCAAAGCCATCAAAGGCCTTCAGTTCGGTAAAAGATTTATCGGCAGCATCTTTTAAAGAAAAGCCATCTGTAACGCGTGTTACAATTTTAGCCGCCAGCGCACCGCTTACAATATCTTCGCCTACGCCTGTGCACGAAATGCCCGCATGTGCATTGGCAAAATTGCCGGCCACAGTTGCCGAATCGCTTACCCGGCAGGGAATTTCAAAACCCTTGCCTCCTGTAGAAGTAGCGGCTGCTATATTCCCGTTTGCATCAAGAGCTACACAGCCAACGGTACCTTTGTTGTTTTTTTGATTTAGTTTGGCTTCGTATTCTGCCTGGCGTTGTGCCGTGATGGGATTAAAATATTCGAATCCGTTTTTACGGGCAAAATCCTGGGCACCCTGTCCGCTTAAAACGCGGTCATCATAAGTTAGCAGGTTTTGCGCAATTTTGATTGGATTTTTTACATCTTCAACATTAATTACGCCACTGAATTTTTCAGTTTTACCGTCCATTAAAGCCGAGCTTAACCGCACTTTCCCATCGCTCTGAATCTGCGAACCAATCCCCGCATTAAACAATTCATTATCTTCGAGTAAGGCAACGGTGTAAACTACAGTTTCCAAAGCGCTATGGTGCTGTAAATAGGCATGGCCAAGGCTAACAATTTCGGCCAAAGCATCTTGCTTTGCTTTTTTGGTTTCCTGATTGGTAGACGATTCGCTAAAAAAACCTCCGTGTATAATTAGTTTCATTTTTGTGGGATATTAAACAGGACGATTTAAGTACAAGTTAATCATTATTAGCCGAACTACGCTATTGGCGCTACTTTCGGATGTTGGATTATCAAACTGTGGTCGTTCAGGTCGTAAACATCGCCGTCGCACATAACATGTACCACCATATTCTTAATCGATACTGGCTGCCCCATTTCAACATCTGTTAAATTGGTATCGGCCATGGTACGTCCATCTACTAAAATAACCATGCCTGAGCCAATGGCTTCCATAATATGACCATCGGAAATGAAAAGGCCGGTATCTTCGCCCAGACCAATACCTAAAATACCAGGGTTACTGGCTGCTGCATATAATAAACGACCAATTCTACCTCTTTGTACAAAGTGTGTATCTACAATTACATCGTCAATAAAGCCAAGTCCGCCGGTAATTTTCACCTCACCTTTCAACAAGGCATCTTTACTGCTACCTTGATAAATCATGTTTTTAGAACTGGCTGCTGCGCCGGCCGAGGTACCCGCAATTACAACTGGTTCTGTACGGTATTTTTCGAGCAGAAGCTGATGGATTTTAGTGCCTCCAAAAATGGAAGAAAGGCGTAACTGGTCGCCACCGGTAAAAATAATTACCTCTGCTGCCTGAATACGTGCGTAGTTTTCTTCGGCATTGGCTTCTTCTCTGTTGGTGATGTTTAGCACGCCCACATTGTGCACATCTAACTGTGCGTAAGCTTTAATGTATTCTTCGCCAACCTTTTCGGGCATTAGCGATGCTGTAGTGATAATTTCAAAACGCGATTGGGTATCTTTTACCGATTCGGTTGTAATCCGCTTTAAAATTCCACGTTCAAAAAAGTTCATGTTATCGGGCAATCCAAATTGCGTTTCGGCAAAACTGCCTGTGTTAATTGCGCCGCCAATAATGATGAGTTTACCTTCCGGAACCATTTTTTGTGTGTTTGATATCAAAAACTCCAAATATATAGGCTTATGATAAAAAACACGACTTTTTTTGTCAATATTATCTAACTTATTAACAAAAGTTGAAATAAGATAACATAAAATTAACATGCTTGTGCCTAAAAATAAAACAAATACCCTTTAAAATTGATTTAACCAATGGCTGGGGCAATTCTGAGAATAAATGCATAATTTACAATCATTATTTTATGCATTAAATTAAGCAGAAATTGGCCTTCCAACAGCCTTGTTTAAATTAAAATAGCGAGCAAAACATTACATGAAGATATCAAACATACAAGTATTAAGAGGGCCAAATATTTGGTCGATTAACCGGAAAAAACTAATTCAGATGCGGTTGGATTTGGAGGACATGGAGCAGAAGCCAACCAATGTGATTGAGGGATTTAGTGAAAGGATTGAGAAATTGCTGCCCAGCATGTTCACCCACCGCTGCTCTAAAGGTGTAGAAGGGGGCTTTTTTACGCGTGTAAAAGAGGGTACGTGGATGGGGCATGTAATTGAGCACATTGCGCTGGAAATCCAGACCCTTGCGGGCATGGATACTGGTTTTGGCCGCACGCGTATGACCAAAACTGAAGGAGTTTACAACGTGGTATTCAGTTACCTGGAAGAAAAAGTAGGGGTTTATGCTGCCGAAGCTGCGGTGCGGATTGCCGAAGCACTCATTGATAACAAAGAGTACGATCTGGAGCACGATATCCGCAGGATGAGGGAAATCAGAGAACTGGAGGCATTGGGTCCAAGTACCGCATCAATCGTAGAAGAAGCTGTGAGCAGAAGCATTCCGTGGATCAGGCTGAACAAAAGTTCGCTGGTGCAGTTGGGCTACGGTAAAAACCAGGTCCGTTTTAGGGCTACTATGACTGAAAAAACGAGTAGCATAGCAGTAGATATTGCCAGTAACAAAGAAGAAACCAAGCGTTTGCTTACCGAAGCGGCTATTCCTGTTGCAGCAGGTGTAACCATTTCAAATATCGATGATTTAGAAGCTTCGGTTAAAAAAGTAGGTTTCCCTCTGGTATTTAAGCCTTTGGATGGTAACCATGGTAAAGGAGCAACCATTAATGTTAAAACCATGGAAGCGGCAATAGCTGCTTTCGAATATGCCAAAAGCTACTCGCGAAGGGTGATTATTGAAAGATTTATTACCGGATATGATTTTAGGGTATTGGTAATCGATCATAAAGTAGTAGCTGCCGCACAACGCGATCCGGCACATGTAAGAGGGAACGGAATCCATACTATTCAGGAACTGATTGATCAGGAAAATGAAGATCCGCGCCGTGGTTATGGACATGAGAATGTATTAACCGAAATTGCAGTAGACCGCGATACGCTGGATTTACTGGCCAAGAAAGATTATACTTTAACAACCATTCCGGAAAAGGGCGAGATTGTTTATTTAAAATCTACCGCTAATTTAAGTACCGGCGGTACATCAATCGATGTAACCGATATTGTACATCCACAAAATATATTTATCTGCGAAAGAATTTCGAGGGTAATTGGTCTGGATATTTGTGGAATAGACATTATGGCGCAAAACCTTACCCAGCCATTAACCGAAAATGGAGGTGTTGTGTTGGAAGTAAATGCTGCCCCTGGTTTCAGGATGCACCTGGCGCCAAGCGAAGGCTTACCCCGAAATGTGGCTGCCCCGGTAATTGATATGCTTTACCCGCAAGGTAAGTTATCGCAAATTCCGATTATTGCTGTAACCGGAACCAATGGAAAAACCACTACCACGCGGCTGATAGCACATATTATCCGCAGTAACGGAAAACGGGTAGGTTTTACCACCAGTGATGGCGTGTATGTGCATAATACCATGTTGATGAAAGGCGATACTACCGGACCAGTGAGTGCAGAGTTTATTTTGAAAGACCCGACAGTAGAGTTTGCCGTGCTGGAAACCGCCCGTGGAGGTATTTTAAGAGCTGGATTAGGCTTTAATGCCTGCGATATTGGCGTAGTAACCAATATTCAGGAAGACCACCTTGGCATTTCTGATATTCACAATCTCGACGATTTAACCCGGGTAAAAGCCGTGGTAATTGGTGCTGTAAGGCGCAAGGGCTGGGCGGTATTAAATGCCGATAATGGTTATTGCGTACGTATTGCCAAAGATGCCCGTTGTAATGTGGCTTATTTCAGCATGGATGAAAATAATCCGATAATTAAAGAACACTGTAAAAAAGGAGGCATCGCTGCTATTTACGAAAACGGATACATTACCATAAAAACCGGCGATTGGAAATTAAGGGTAGATAAAGCTTCACATATTCCGCTAACTTTTGGCGGTTCGGTAAACTTTATGATCCAGAATGTGCTTGCAGCAACGCTTGCAACCTATTTATGGGGTTATAAACCTGAAGATATCCGCCTGGCATTGGAAACTTTTATTCCTTCAGCTGCGCATACGCCGGGAAGAATGAATGTTTTCAGGTTTAAAGATTTTAAAGTGCTGGTAGATTTTGCGCACAATCCCGATGGCTTTAATGGGGTTAAAGGTTTCTTACAAGGGGTGGAGGCAACTGAACATGTAGGGATTATTTCGGCAACCGGCGACAGAAGAGATTCAGATATTATGGAAACTGCCCGGATTTCGGCACAAATGTTCGATAAAATTTACATCTGCCAGGAAAAATACCTGCGCGGACGCCAGCAGCAAGATTTAGTTGATTTACTTTTGAAAGGTATTCGCGAAGTTGATCCTAACAAAGAAGTCATTATCAATCATAAGAGTACCGAATGTTTGCAAATTGCGATTGATACAGCTAAGAAAGGTTCTTATTTAACAATTTTGAGTAATACGATTGATAACACCATTCAACGGGTTACCGAGCATCTGGATAAGGAGTTGGAAGCGTAAAATTTAAAAAGAAGCATCGTCACCCTGATCTGATAGCTATCGGATTTCTGCCCGGCTGGTCAGACGGGTATTTCAGGGTCTAATAGATGCTGAAACAAGTTCAGAATGACGGAATGATACTATAAAAAAACTCCCCTCGTTATAAACCAGGGGAGTTTTTCGTTTTTATATAAGTTATTCCATTATGCCTGTGCATCGCGCAACCTTTTTATTTCATCGTGCGAGGTTCTTAATGATGCTTTTTGATCCGAAATCAGTTCCCTGATGTTCGATGGCAGATCTTCTTCCTCTAAAGCCATTTTATAGGCGTTTTGCGCAGCATCTTCGCCAAATTCACAATTATTTAAAACAGTTTGGCGGTCGTTACCAGTAAACATGGCCTTAACATCCATCCAAACCCTGTAAATTTTACCCGAATTGGTGGTTCCGGTTTCAATATCTTCGCCTAGGGCCGATACTTCGGTAGCTAAAGCCATTTTATATTTCTGGCTTTCGCTAATCATGTTTAAAAAGAGTGATTTTAAATCTGCGTCACCATCTTTTAATTCCTTGCGACCTCTTTCATAGCCTTCAATACGGTCGTTATTAATTAAGATGAGATCGTTAAGTACTTCTGCAGTTGCTGTTGCTGTTTTCATGTTGTTATTTTTTATAGTTTTGATGTATAAAAAGAACAGGAGCCATTAAAAAAAGGTTTGTCATTTTTTAAATAGCTCACAACAAGAGGCTATAACTGCAAATATTTGCTGAAATTATTTTTTAGAGAAGTATTGCGCCAGTTTTTCTTTGACGAAACGCCTGACCCGGGTAACCATATTACCTTTCCGTTTGGCTAAAAACTTTTTTATTGATTTATAGGCTAAAGCATCTTCGGCAATTACCGTTGGAAATTCGGTAATCGGCTTAGGGTTAATAATTACATTGTAAATATCGTTTATGCCTGAGTGTACGCCGGTTCCATCATGACCAATATTGTTGACCAGGGATTGCGATGGGTTGAGCGTTAAGCCATCTTTTAAGAAAATGGAAGCATACCACCTGATGGCCCAGCTATTGTTTTTACCTTTTTTAAATTCCAGCATCTGTTTCCAGAAATTCATGGTATGATCGATCGAAAATGCTTTTCTCTTCTTTTTGTCGAATTGTTTGATCAGCAGGTTGATATCGGGTTCGAAGTTTTTCCATGCCCTTCCCCAGGTAGCCCAGCCCCAACTGGTGGCAGCGCGGTAAAAAAACGATTGTGGTAGCTTTTCGCCCTCAAGCGGGTACATGTATGCACCGATATGCATTACTTTTTCCTCGTCGCGGTAGCGAGTTAAAGCATCGTTAAAATAGGTTAAGGTATGTGGCGAAGTAACCAGGTCATCTTCAAAAACAATTACCTGATCGTATTCGGCTACCAATTGGCTTACTCCGGCAATTACCGAATTGGCTAAACCTGCATTTTCTTTCCGTTCGCTTACTTTAACCGATTTGAAACCTTTTACTTTATTGATGATAGCCCTTACTTCCCTAACTTTCTCCTCATCGTTTGGCGTTTTTGCTCCATCAGAAAAAATATACAGGTGGCTGCTGGCCGCCAGCTCATTTTGCTGCAAAAAGTTTAAGGTACGCTCGGTATGCTGCGGGCGGTTATAAACGAAAAGGGCTATGGGGGCAAGTTTGTGCATGTTTGTTTTTACTATTAAAGAAAGATCGGTTTATGTGCCTTACTCAATACTATATTTTATTCACCATATAAGGCAAGTAAGTTCCATTTAAGTTACGTGGAGACAATATTAAGCAATTGATTCATATATTTCATTCACATATGTTTTCTGCCCCTCAGTAAATATGTGTGAGCAATTGAAATTTATGATTAATCCAATCGGAATATGTAGAAGCTTCATATAAGTTAGAAGCTGGGCAACGTGAATTGGAGATACATTTTCTACGGATTTAAGTTCAACGACTAGCGAATCTTCAATTAATAAATCGCACCTTAAATTTGCATCAATTTCTAATCCCTTATAATTTATGGGAATAATGAGCTCAGATTTGAATTTAATGTTTCTTAAGTTAAGTTCATGCACCATACATTTGTGATAAGTGCCTTCTAACAGACCTGGGCCTAGTGCTTTATGTACTTCAATGGCCGCTCCATTTACCTTATAAACAAGGTCTTTTAAATAATTTTTTGTTAATAACATTCCCTTTATAAATTAAATTAACAATTAATTCGGGATGATTTTAACTTGCAATTATAGGGGTTTGGGCAAAATTTAACTAAGCTTATGTTATCTAATTATGCCTTATATGGTTAAATATATTAATTTAAACTAAAATATGTGTAGGTTATGATCTGATTTTTGCGTAAGTACGGTATAAGCATTGGCAAACTGTTCTTGTTTTTTCTTTCCCAATAAATTACCTAAAGCTTTTTTAATCCGGTATTCCAATTCTATTTTTAAATTCTTAGTAAAGGTTTTTGGTGCTTTCCGGTTGATAAACTCATTAAATTTTACAGTTTCGGTGGCAGTCATCGAAGTTTTATCAGCTAAAATCTCCAGACCTTCACTTTGTAATAAAAACCTGAGCGAAGTAGGCGTGTACATGTTAATGTGTCCGTAATCTAAAAAGTGTTTCATGCGTTTATCCACACCGAAACGATAATCTTTTGGAACTTCTACTACAATATATTTAGCAACCCGCTTTAACTCCCGGATCAGGATGCGCTCGTGTTCTACATGTTCTAAAACGTGCGCTAAAATCACCAGGTCGAAAGCATCGTCTGCGTAAGGTATTTTATATCCGTCAAAAGTTTGTGCTTCTTGCAGTTTAGAAAGCTTACGTTCTTTAATAATATCGACACCGCTTTGTGCAATTTCCAGGGCATAAAGCTTAGGCGCGAAGCTCCATTCATTTAAAAAATGTAAGATACTGCCATCTCCTGCGCCAACTTCTAAAACCTTTTGGGGTTTAATGCCTTTGCAAACATCAACAATATTTTTTGCTTTATATTTGGCTCCAAGCATGCGCCAGGCCACATCACTATTGGTATAAAAATTATCGTAGGCGGTTTTTACTTCTTCGCTCAGCATAACATGAATAAGATTAAATACCTAAACAGTTGTTTTCTTTATAAAAAACAGAAGTCGCCTTTTCGTAGAATAAGCCCGGTGAAATTCCGCTGAAACTGATTTCTTTGAAACCCTGCGCTTTTAACAGCACGCGTGCCGGATGGTAGACCTCGCGCTCGCTATCATCTAAAACCAACACGCCATTTGCCGATAATGCATCTACACTATGCTTGCAGCAATTTACGCGGTCGCGGCCATCAACAATAATAATATCGAATTTACGGTTAAGCAAGGTTGCTTTTTTAGCGTACTCGCCATCTTTCTGCAATTCGCAAAATATCATTTCGGCATTGGCCGGACTGGTGTTTTTTACATTATCATACCAGCCTTTATCATGCTCTACAGAGGTAACCGAACCTGCCCGCTCTGCATAAAATAGTGTAGAACTGCCTGATCCATACTCGAAAATATGTTGTGTTTTGTTGATCCGTTCTTTAATGAAATCGATAAAAGAATAGGTTACCCAGGGTAATGCCTTTCCGTTTCCATCTACGGCCTGTTTTTTATCAAAGGCCGTAAACCAGCCAATGCTGTTTAAGTATCCTTTATGTCCGTATGATAATAATGCCTTAAGCCTGTTTGGCTTGGCAATTAGTGTTGTTAATGCTTTAAGAGTACTCAACGTTTAAATATTTTTTGAAATGCTGTTACCAAAAGTAATGATTTTAACATCATTATACCCTGTTGCCGAAGTTTAGGGATAAATAATATAAAAAAGGCTGAAATAAAATATGCAATTACTGTTGCAATTGCTGTTCCCATCATACCCATTGAAGGAATCAGAAGCAGATTTAAAATAATATTTATAACAGCCCCTATTCCAGTTCTGATGAAGGTTAATCTGCCGAAATTTTCTGCTATAAGGTATTGTCCACTGGCTACACCTAAAAAAATAAAGGCTGAACCCCAAACATGAACAGATAAAACAGGCGCTGCATTTGCATATTCGGGTTTAAAATAACTGTAGATAAACGGAGATGCAAAAGTTATAAAAATGGCAAAGCTCAGGCTTAGCCAAACCATCAGATCATATAAATTCTGTAATCTTTTTTGATAGCGAATTTTATCATCACGTCTTGCGTTTAAGATTGCTGGAAAAAGTGATGAAACGATGGCAACGGGAACAAAATTTAATGCTTCGCTAAAATTAACCACAGTTGCATATGCTCCTGCTTCAGCTGTTCCTTTATCCCCAAGGATTTGCTTGAGCATAATTTGATCTATTTTCATATAAATAGACACCATTATACCAGAAATGATTAAAGGCCATGATAACGAACAAAGTTTTTTGGCTAATGTTTTTTCAAATTTCCAGTTCAGTATACTTCTGTTTTTTCGAGAATACGTAATGATGTATCCTATAGAAAGCAGTATCGTATCGAAAAGAAATGCAAAAAAGAAATAACTAATTGGTGAATGGGTGAAAATTAAGATAATTTTTATAGCGGCAGAAATCAGGTTTCCTATAATCTGCACTTGCATAATGTATTTTGATTTTACTTCAGATTGGAAATAGGAATCAATGACGGTAAAGGATTGAAAAACTCCAATAAAAGAAAGGAGTAAGATAAAACGGTATTGAATATCTTGCAAAGGATAAACTAGCCAGGCCAACCCAATAAGTGGGATACACATAAAGCCTGCAAATGTTTTAAGACCAAATGCAGTGCCTAAAATTTTATCTCTGTTTTGAGGAAACTGATGAAGTTCTTTTACTATAAACTGATCTAAGCCAAGTCCGGCTAATGCAGCAAACAAAAAAACATAGGCTATGGCTGTTGTTAAAATACCGTTCCCATATGCCAGTAAATAGTTTGCAACAGCTATATTGGTTAGCATTTTGATTGCCAAACTGCCAACTTTTCCAATAAGCAGCATTCCGGTATTTTTTAAATACTTTTTTAGAGCTTCCTGGTCAAAACCTTTTATGGCGGGTAATTTCATTAACGCAAAGATGTAAAAAAATGTGCGTTAAGCGCCATATTGAAAATTCAAATTGTGTAAGCGGTTATTTCCCCTCGCTTTTAGCCTCAACGGCTTTGCTTTCGGGTGTTTTGGTTTCAGCCGCTGCAGGGGCAATTACGGTTTGTGCCGGTTTGCTGTTTAAAGGAGCGCCAACGGCAATATCACAACGGTGGTTGGGTTGACCATGCGGAGGATTCATACCCTTGCCCACTTTAATGTTCGAAACTTGGGTAACTGTAGGTTGAGTGGGAGTTGTTTTTGCTACTGCAATAGGTTTAGAATCTAACGGAGCGCCCACTGCAATATCGCAGCGGTGACCAGGCTCGCCATGTTTGGGATTTAATTTTTTACCAGACGTACTGGCTACAGTTACAGCAGGCGCTGGTGCGGGTTGTGTTACAACTGCCGGTTTGGATTGCGCAGGAGCTGTTCTGTTTAATGGAGCACCGACAGCCAAAGCGCAGGTATGCCCTGCTTCGCCATGTGGCGGATTAAAAATAAGATTGCTTTTTGTACTTGCTGCCGGTGTAGCTGCTGCATTACCTTTTTGTAATCCCTGTATTCCTGCAGGCGTTGGAATCATAACCTGAGCAGGTTCTTTTTTTTCGCCCTTGCAGGCGAAACATAAAGCCATGGCTAACAGATAAAAAGCGTTCTTCATGAGGGTTGAGTGTTAAGTATTACCCAAATATGGCGAAATTAATTTAGGCCTGAAAACTCTTTTCTATTCTTTCCAGCTGTTTGAGGTGGTGCTTTAAATGAATTTCGATAAATCTTAACCATTGTTTGGCGTTTAAGTATCCTAAACGCGGGTGTTTTGTCTTGCAGGTAGCCGTTGCTAAACCCACCAAAGGATAATTGTCATCTAAAGCCTCTTCAAACTCTAGAATAAAATCGAGTGCTTCGGTTTTGCTTATTTTTTTTACCCGGTCAGCCAGTCTTTGGGGCACTTTATATTGCCTTGCCGGTGGTAGTGCACCAAGCAACAAAATGAGCCTGACGGCAAAAGCAGTGGGTTTATCTTCTCCTTTGCCTTTTGCTGCATGTTCTAAGGCGATGAGCGATAACAGGCTCGAATCAAAAATATGCGAATATACTTCGCTGTAACTCCAGCCGGCTATAGGTGGTTGCTGCTGAAAAATATCATCAGCATAAGCAGATAGTTTCGATTTATAGGCATCGACAATTTTGTGTATCGATGCCTTTATTTTTGCAGCCCTCATATCATAAAGATAAGCGAATTATTCTTTAGCAATGAAATTCAAAAAATCGTCTTTATTGGATGGAAACTTGAATGTATCGGCTAACAGGGTATAATTTTGTGTGTCGATAGTTTTTGGAAACAAAAGTTTAGCAGTTTCTAAACGCTGGTCGTCGAAAGCAAATTCTTTAAGCAGGTACTTTACTTGCTCAGTACTGAAGGTCGCATTTTTGCTGGTAGCTTTAATCAACCTCAATCTGCCATCATCGAACTTTTCTTTTTTGTACAAACTAAAAAATTGATAAAAAGCCTCAGGCGACATTAAAGTATAATTCCTTACAGAACCTCTGTCTGGCCTTGGCGAAATACCAGTGTTGTAGGGCTCGCTATAACCATAAAAATCGTCTAATGCGTATTGATTGTTGCGGAACATACTAAGTTGTTTAATTACGTTCAGTCTGTCATTATCGAAACCTACAATGAGTCGTTCCTGAGCGTTTACATTAAGCTGTTCTTTCAGGATCAATCTATTGCCCTGCATTATAGACAACATGGGTTTGGAATTGTATACATCATAAAAGCGGAACCTACCTGTGGCCGAACTTACAAGTTCATCGTCTAAATACACCGTATACTTGCCCGGTTTGGTAATTTGAAGGAATACTTCAGCTGTGCTGCGGTTGTTTTGAGCAAAACTTAGGGTAGCAAAGAGCATTGCCAGACCTAAAAAGATGGTTTTTTTCATGTTAATTAAGGTTTCATTTGTGTGTGTACTGAAACCTTGCCAAAGCAATGCCAAAATCGAATAAAAACAGTGTTAGCTTAAAAAAGTTTTAACAATTCTTCGAGATGTACAATTTGATGTTTGACATCTTCGGGCTTTTCTTTTTGTGCAGGATTGAAGAATATGGCTTCCATACCAAAGTTTAGCGCTCCATAAATATCAGCCTCAAGACTGTCGCCAATCATAATGCTTTCCGTTTTGAGTGCTTTTGCTTTATCGAGTGCATATTCGAAGATAATCGGGTTAGGCTTATTAACGCCCACATCTTCGGATATAATTACATTTTCGAAATAAGGATTCAACTTCGATAAATTCATTTTGGTTAAAGTTGTTTCTTTAAAGCCATTTGAAATGATGTGAAGTGTATATTTTTGCTGCAGATAGGCCAATACCTGTTCAGCACCTGCAAATAAATTGGTTTTGGTTGGCGAAATGCTTACATAGTCGGCTTCAAACTGTTGCGGTACGGCATCGGGATGGATGCCCAACTGGATGAAGGTTTTACTGAAGCGTTCTGCCCGTAAAAAATCTTTGGTAATTTTTCCTAAATGATAATCGGCCCACAACAAATGATTGTTTTCAGTGTAAATACTGATGAAATCGCTGCAGGATTTAATACCTAATGCCTCTAATTGGTAGGTTTGGTAAAGTTCTTTCAGGGTTTCTTCGGCATTGCGGTCAAAATCCCAGATGGTATGATCGAGATCGAAGAAGATATGTTTTTTCATTAATGTAATTGTAGTTTTTGCAAAGGTAGTTTCTATTATTGCTGGAATTATAAATAAGCGGTCATTTTTGATTGAATCTCTTCTATGAGTTCTTCGTCCATATATTGATAATCATCTGGAATATGGAGGATTACGATTTCTTTCTCCCTCGTTTCGATGGGGTAACGTTCAATGAGAATTTGTTTATGCTTTTTCTCCATTACAAAAATGGCATCAGCCCATACAATATGCTTTGCGTTTATTTTAACCCTGGCCGATGACGCTGTGCCTGCTGACCGGACTTCATGATCGGGATGATTTTTATATAGCGTTTCAGCAGTGGCACTACGCCATTTGTTTCTGCTGCATACGAAAAGAATGTTCATTTGTTTTTGTTGTGGGATTTAAAAGACCTCTGATTAAAGATCCCAGAACTAAACCTTTTCTCCATAAGCCAGGTCGCCGGCATCGCCCAAGCCAGGAACGATATAGGATTTACTGGTCATTTCTTCATCAATAGCGCCCAGCCAAAGCTTTGCTTTAGGTAAATTAGCCCTAACATGGGTAACCCCTTCAGTACTGGCTATGGCGGCAACAATATGCAGTTCGCTAATTTTATAGCGGTTAATCAATTCTTTACAACACATTACCATACTTTGGCCGGTTGCCAGCATCGGGTCGGCCATAATCAACACCCTTCCCTCCAGATCGGGGGTAGAAACATAATCCATCTGGATAATAAAATCGCCACTCTTTTTAACTTTCCGGTAGGCCGAAATGAAGCAGCATTCGGCTTTGTCAAAAATGTTAAGCAAGCCCTGCTGAAGTGGCAAGCCTGCGCGCAGGATGGTCGCCAGAACAGGCTGTTCGGCCAATACCTCACATTTAGATACACCAAGCGGAGTAGTAATTTCGGTAGCTGTATATTTAAGTGATTTACTGATCTCGTAAGCAAAAAACTCCCCAACGCGCTCCATATTTTTGCGGAAACGCATCGAATCTTTCTGGATATTTTCATCCCGAAGTTCGGCAATAAAAGTATTGGCGATAGATTGGGTTTTGCTTAGATCAAAAATCATAATGTTGGTTTTGCTGTACCCTGTTTAAAGATAGACGATAACAGGTTTCTTGCCCTAAATTTAGTGATTTTAAGCTTAAAATTTAAACTAAAATCAATTACCAGCGTAATTAAGCATCTCGTTAAATACCTTTCTTAATTTTTTATATTTTGGGTTTTCTGATAAACTTTTTAGCTGCCAACTGCTGTAAAAAGTGCCATTTACTACTTTTACTGCATCTACATATTGGTTTACCGTTTTTATTGCGGCATCGGTAGGTAAATACTTTAACACATGATCGGTTAAGCAGTAAGGATTTACGGTTAAAGGCGTAACCTTTTCGAGCTGTAAATCGTACCAGTTAAAGGGAGTACAGGTTCCGGCCCTGAAACCTGGTACATTGCTGTAACCCATAGAGTAATCGGTAGTGATGCCGGAGTTCAGGAGGTTTAAATAACAAATCGGAAATTTTAAAATTTCAAGTTGCTGGCTACTTAAAGGATGAATATTTGGCTTGATTTTCTTCAGTTTTGCCAAATCCTCTTTTATTTCGGTTATTTTATGTTTGTCGCTTGCACAAGGCCTTAACAAGCCAACAGCTTTGGCGGTGAGGGCTTTTGATACCCCATTTATGTTGCTATGGGTTAGCGGAACAGCAGGAAAATCGACAAAATAAAGTGGTTGGTTCTTTTTAGTACGGAATAAATGGTTTACCTGCGCCAAAACTTCTTCGCTTTTTATAGCTACACCGGTTAACTGATCAAATTTTGAACGGAAATAAGTATTTTCCTTTTTAAAAACCGAACTGAAAATAAATCTGGTCTTATCTAAAACACCTTTCGGCATTTTGGGTGTAATATTGAAATTTATGGTGGGTTGATGATGGAATTTTTTTTCGTGAAATTTAAAGCTGGGATACTTTTTCCGGATCATGCTTTTAATAATCAGCGCCCATTCATCGATAACCGGCCGGTTTAAAATGCGCCATTTATGCTGCTGGCTTTTAGCTGGATTAAAGTCTTCGGTAGAAACTTTTTGATGGAGATATTCTTCATATCTGCTAATGATGAAAAAAGAAGCTGCAAAAACATCAAAAGTCAATGCTGAGCCTTCTACCGCAAAGGGAACCTGGTACTCGCCAAAAAGAATACTTTTAAGTTTGATTTCTTCAAGCTTATTAGAGAAAAGCAGTGGCGTACTTTTAAAGAAAAGTTCATCACCTAAGGCTTCATTGCCATAGCTGATTTTTACCTGATCGCTTTGCAGAAAATACTGGCTATTGCCTGTAAATTCTACTTCTGTTTTCAGTATATCTTTAAAAATAAAACTGAAAATATACTTAATCCGAGGCGTTAATATGTTGGAGAAGATGATTAGGTGCATAACTTATTTTAACAACACGGATTTAAAAAAAGATAACAAGAAATATTCCTCAGCTCATATTAACTTAAATAATATAGCTATTAAAATTAATGGTAATTTAACATCTAACCATTATCTAATACAAAAATTACAATTAAAAGTTTGCCGCAAACTTCTTTTCAGGGTAGAGGATTTTGCTGCTTTTACGGGTAGCACCTTTCACAATATGTATAATACTCATTTGGTCATCAAACAGGTCGTAAAGGATCGTATTGCTCACTTCAATAGATTTTACAACTGATATTTTTTCAACTTCCAGGTAAATATTTGTGGCCTCGTGGTCTATTTCAAAGCCAATGTAATTTAAGGTTGTTGCTTTTCCATTGGCTTTAATCTGTAAGTGCGATAACAAATATTTTTTAACCAGCTCATCCATCGCCGTTTTCATGCTGGCGTTGCTGAGGTCGGTTTTTTGTTTGTATAACCTGGCTAAAATTGATTCAAAATCATCAGAAAAAATTTTACAGCTTATCTCGAGCGTTTTGTCTTTTGCATTAAAGTTTACTTCGGTAGTACTTACGTGTAAAGGGTGCCTTACGCCTGCCTCGACAGCAAAAAAGGTACAACACAAGAGCAGCACAACAAATTTTAATTTACGCATGGGTATATTTTTGACTATAACGCAAAGTTAAAAGATAAATTGGCTACTTATTAAATGTAATCAAGGTGTTATGTCCGTTGCGTTCTACCTGCAGGCTTTTAAAATCTAAACGGGCAAATATTTTGCTTAGTTTCTGATGTGAAGGATGTACGTGTGTAAGTTTGATATTAAAGGTTTCATTAATCCAGTAACTGAGCCTGATCAGTATTTTTTTTAATCCGCTTTCTTTTGCCAGCTCTTCCTGCAGAAATATCTCATTGTTAACTACAATAAAGCCAAAGCCATCTTTTTTAACCAGGTTGTAAATGCGGGTAGCAAACTGATTGTCGTTGATGCAGTAATACCAGCAGATCCGGTTAAAAATCATATCGTATTTCCCCTCTGCTTCTTCGAGGTAGCCCAGCGAAAAATTTAGGACTATACTTTCATCATTAGCCTTATTTCTGGCAATTTCCAGATAATTGCGGCTGATGTCGTGCCAGGTAACTTTAGCCCCTTTTTTCGCAAATTCAATGCTGTACTGGCCCGGGCCTGCGCCTAAATCCAATATGCTTTTATCCCGTAAATCGGCTACCTGCGTATTAATTGCATCTACAAGGCTGCTATCTACCTTGCTGTATTCGTTGGCAGCATATTTTTCTGCAAAGGCTTTTGGAACGGGATCAAAGCCGCTTTGCGGCTTTTGAAAGTAATATTTAAGCCTTAGCATAATACCATATTAAATAAGTTCAGTTACCTTGTACCAATATACCTTGTTAACCTTGTATAATGAAACAACAATTTAGTTTACAACTGTAAACACAGGTGTTTCTTAAAGCAAAATGGTTTAAAAACGGTAACAAATTTGGGATTTATCGTTTTCTGTACCTGATATTTGGTGTTTTTGTAATTAAAAGCATAATTTTAGTCTTTATAAACTATTTTTAATTGAGATAGTTAGCTTACTATTCATGCCGTTACAAGATTTTATCTTTTATTTTAAACTGGGTTGGGAACACATTATTAGTATTGATGCGCTGGATCATCAGCTTTTTGTTTTGGCGCTCGTTGCCATTTACAGTTACAAAAACCTGAAGCAGGTACTGATACTGGTTACCGCTTTTACCATTGGTCATTCGCTAACTTTGCTTTTAAGTGTTTTAGATTACATCAGGTTTGATAGTAAGTGGGTTGAGTTTTTAATCCCCTGTACCATTGTAATTACTGCTGTCAGTAATATGTTCAGGAAGAACTTTTCTTTGAAATCGGTTAAAATTAACTACTCCCTGGCGTTAGGTTTTGGGCTAATACATGGAATGGGTTTTGCCAACTCGATCAGGATGATGCTGGCCAAAGACCAGAACATTGGCTGGGGGCTCTTTGGCTTTAACGTTGGCCTGGAAGCAGGACAAATTTTTGTGGTGATGATTGTTTTACTCATTACCTTTTTAATTTTTAACTATACCCGCATCAAGCGATTGAGCTGGGTTTTATTTATATCAGCAGCCGTATTTAGCCTGGCTTTAAAAATGGCTTTAGAACGAATTCCATTTTAACTAACATCATAATGAATAAACTGTTTACTTTAACAGGCCTGCTACTTTTTTCGGGTAGCTTAGCTTTTGCCCAAAATACTCAGAATAACCCTGGCAGTAACCACGGCAATAAATTCGAGCAATTGGGAACCATTTTACCAACACCGAATGAGCAACGTACTGCGAGTGGTGCACCTGGAGTTAAATATTGGCAGCAACGTGCCGATTATAACATTAAATGCGAACTGGATGAGAAAAATCTGTTACTTACCGGCTCTGAAACCATTACTTATACCAATAACTCACCCGACCCCCTAACCTACATCTGGTTACAGCTTGATGAGAACGAGCACAGCACCGATAAAAATGCCAATTATCAGGATGCTACCAAAATGCCAGCTATCGGTACTATCCAAAATTTAGACCAGCTAAGTTCAAAAGCAAACAACGGCTATGGTATTAACATTACGAAGTTAACCGATGCTACCGGTAAAAACTTAAAATATACCGTTAACAAAACCATGATGCGCGTGGATTTGCCTGTAGCGTTAAGAACCGGGCAGAAACTGATATTTAACATCGACTGGAATTATAAAATTACGGATCGCATGTCAGTTGGTGGCCGTGGAGGTTATGAATATTTCCCAACTGATGGAAACTACCTGTTTACCATGACCCAATGGTATCCACGCTTATGTGTGTATAGCGATTTTCAGGGATGGCAAAACCACCAGTTTACCGGCAGAGGCGAGTTTGCCTTAACCTTTGGCGATTTTAAGGTACAAATGACTGTTCCGGCCGATCACCTGGTAGGTTCAACAGGCGAGTGTATCAACTACAGTGCTGTTTTAAATCCTACGCAGTTAAGCCGCTATAATACAGCTAAAACAGCTGCAGCTCCAGTTGAAATTCAAACTTTAGCTGAGGCAAAAGCTGCTGAAGCTAAAAAATCGACAGCTAAAAAGACCTGGGTTTTCAATGCAAACAATGTGCGCGATTTCGCCTGGACTTCTTCACGTAAGTTTATCTGGGATGCCATGCCACAAAAAATACAGGCCAATAACAATACTGTTATGTGTATGAGCTTTTATGGAAAAGAAGCTTATAACCTGTATAGCAAATTTTCTACACGTGCAGTAGCCCATACCATTAAAACCTATTCTGATTTTACCATTCCTTATCCATATCCTGTTGCTCAGAGTATTGAGGCCGCTAACGGAATGGAATATCCGATGATTTGTTTCAACTATGGCCGTACCGATGCAGACGGAACTTATAGTGAAAGCACTAAAAATGGGATGTTGGGTGTAATCATCCACGAAGTTGGCCACAACTTTTTCCCAATGATAGTAAACAGCGATGAGCGTCAGTGGACCTGGATGGATGAAGGCTTAAATTCTTTTGTAGAGTATTTAACCGAAGAGCTTTGGGACAATAAATTCCCGAGTAAAAAAGGTCCGGCATATACTATTGTTGATTATATGAAATTACCAAAGGATGAGCTGGAGCCGATTATGACCAACTCTGAAAATATTGCACGTTTTGGTCCGAATGCCTATTCAAAACCGGCCACTGGATTAAATATTCTTCGTGAAACCATTATGGGCAGAGAATTGTTCGACTACGCATTTAAAGAATATGCCAGAAGATGGGCTTTTAAACACCCTGAACCTGCCGATCTTTTCCGTACCATGGAAGATGCCAGTGGCGAAGATCTGGATTGGTTTTGGAGAGGCTGGTTTTACGGAACTGACCCATGCGATATTGCTTTAGACAGTGTGAAATTTGCAAAAGCCGATTTCCCTAAAGAGGTGCCTGCTGCAAGATCGAGAATGGTTAAAATTGATAAACCTGCTGTAAATGCTTTTGAGGATATTTCGAAAATCAGAAACCGCGAAGACAAGAAAATCAGCTTCTATGTAGATAAAAATACAGCAGCTCAGGATTTTTATTATAAATACGATAGAGGAATGGTGAACATTGATACAACAGTAGCAACCAAAATGGAAGGCAGTATGCCTTTAGATGTGGTACCGGCAGCTGAGCAGGATAAGTATGAAAATAAATTCCTCTATGAGTTAAGTTTCAGTAATAAGGGCGGTTTGGTTATGCCAATCATTGTTGAGTTTACCTATAAAGATGGTACCAAAGAAATCGACCGCATTCCGGCGCAAATCTGGAGACATAATGAACTAAAAACGTCTAAGTTTTATGTAAAGGATAAAGAAGTAGCTTCTATTTTAGTTGATCCGTTACGCGAAACGGCCGATATTGATACCAGTAACAATAGCTGGGGAGGTAAAGCTAAGGAAAGTAAGTTTAAAGCTTACAAAGCAAAAGCTGGTGGTGCCGTTAGGGGCCAGTCGGTTGGCAAAAACCCAATGCAGCAAGCTGCAAGTAAATAATAAAAATCCCCGTTGAGTTTCAGCGGGGATTTTTTGTTAACCTAGTAAATCAAAAGTTTAACTTTCGATTTACTAGGTTGTATGCTGTTTATATGCTTTAGGAGTACTTTGTGAAAAAGCATAGATTTTTTTCGGCCCTGATCTCAGGCAATTTTTTAATCCATTCACACAAAATTACTTTTTGATGGTTGAATAAAGCATGCTAAATTGTTTAGCATCATAAAATTTCAGTAAATTTGGTTACCGATGAAATTTAAAATCACCTCAGAATATAAACCTACCGGAGATCAACCTAGTGCTATTAAACAATTGGTTGATGGCGTAAACGCCAATGAACATTACCAAACTTTATTGGGGGTAACCGGATCAGGAAAAACTTTTACCGTAGCCAATGTAATTGAGCAAACTCAAAAGCCAACATTGATTTTAAGCCACAATAAAACACTGGCTGCGCAACTATATGGCGAGTTTAAGAATTTCTTTCCCGAAAATTCTGTTAATTACTTTGTTTCCTACTACGATTATTACCAGCCAGAGGCCTTTATTGCTTCCAGCAACACTTATATCGAAAAAGATCTGAGTATTAACGAAGAGATTGAGAAATTGCGTTTACGTACCACATCATCTTTAATGAGTGGCAGGCGTGATATTATCGTTGTTTCGTCTATTTCTTGTATTTATGGTATGGGTAATCCTGAAGATTTCTCTAAAATGGTTTTCCGTTTTGGTGTTGGATTGAGGATTTCGCGGAATGCCTTTTTACACAGTTTGGTAGAAATTTTATACTCACGTACTACCACCGATTTTAAACGCGGTACCTTCAGGGTTAAGGGAGATACTGTTGATGTTTTCCCGGCCTACCTCGACCATGCCTACCGCATTTCTTTTTTTGGCGATGACATTGAAGAGCTTTCAACCATAGATCCCGTTTCGGGCAAAACTTTAGAAAAGTTGGAAGATATGGCCATTTATCCGGCCAACCTTTTCGTTACGCCTAAAGATCGTTTCAACTCTTCTATTTGGGGCATTCAGGAAGAATTGGAGGTTAGAAAAAACCAGTTAATTGCCGACAGGCATTTGCTTGAGGCCAAGCGTTTAGAAGAACGAACCAATTTCGATATTGAAATGATGAAAGAGCTGGGTTATTGCTCTGGTATTGAAAACTACTCACGCTTCTTCGATGGCCGTCAGCCAGGTATGCGCCCATTCTGTTTACTGGATTATTTCCCGGATGATTATTTAATGGTGATTGATGAAAGCCATGTTACTGTACCGCAAATCAGGGCCATGTATGGCGGAGATAGGTCGCGTAAGCTTTCGCTCGTAGAATATGGTTTTCGTTTACCAGCCGCTTTGGATAACAGGCCATTAAATTTTAACGAATTTGAAGCATTGGCTCCGCAAACCATTTATGTAAGTGCTACACCTGCTGAGTACGAACTCGAAAAATCGGAAGGGGTAGTCATTGAGCAGGTAATCAGGCCGACAGGTTTATTAGATCCGGTAATTGAAATCAGACCTGCCATTAACCAGGTAGATGATTTGCTGGATGAGATAGACCTGACCATAAAAGATGGCGGCCGTATTCTGGTGACTACTCTAACTAAAAGGATGGCAGAAGAGCTAACCAAATACCTGGATCGTTTAAACATTAAAACGCGGTACATCCACTCTGAAATTAAGACTTTGGAACGTGTGGAAATCCTGCGTGGTTTGCGTTTGGGCGAGTTTGACGTATTGGTGGGAATTAACCTTTTGCGTGAAGGTTTGGATTTACCAGAAGTAACATTAGTGGCTATTTTAGATGCCGATAAAGAAGGTTTCTTACGTTCAGAAAAGTCACTAATCCAAACCATAGGTCGTGCTGCACGTAACGATAGAGGTCGCGTAATTATGTATGCCGATGGGATGACCGAAAGTATGGAGAAAACCATCGATGAAACCAATCGCCGTCGGGAGAAACAAATTGCATATAATCTAGAACATGGTATTACACCAAAAACCGTGGGTAAATCGCGCGAAGCCATTTTAGAACAGACTTCTGTACTTGATTTCTCGCAAAAAGCAAGCGATAATAAAGCCAGGGCTTACATCGAAAATGCTGAAATCAGTATTGCTGCTGATCCGATTGTTCAGTACATGGGCAAAGGAGAAATGCAGCGCGCCATTGATAATACCCGTAAAGACATGCAGAAGGCTGCCAAAGAGATGGACTTTTTACAAGCTGCAAAACTGCGAGATGAAATGTTTGCGCTGGAGAAAATGTTTAACGAGAAGTTTGCTAAGGCCTAGTAATCACATCAAAATGAGTAAAACAGACATCATATCGATACCAGATGAGGTAGTTATGAACAAGATATGGATTGTTCGTGATCAAAAAATGATGTTGGATAGAGACCTTGCAGAACTGTATGGAGTTAAAGCAATTCGGTTAAGAGAGCAAGTGAAACGTAATAAGCAGCGGTTCCCTGAAAATTTCATGATACAATTGACAGAAGAGGAAGTAGAAGAGATGGTATCGCAAAATGCGATACCATCGAAGCAGGTGCTTGGAGGCGCTTTACCATATGCTTTTACTGAACATGGGGTGTTAATGTTGTCAAATGTATTGAAGAGTGAAAAGGCAATACAGATGAGCATACGCATCATAGAAATTTTTGTAAAGCTGAGGGAGGCAATAGCGCAGTATAAAGATGCGGCTTTGCTTTTTGAACAGGTAGAAAAGAAACTGATCAAGCAGGATGAAAAAATAGAATTACTTTTTGCCTATTTGAGTAAATTTATAGAAAAAGACGACACTCCTCGTAAACCAATAGGCTTTAAAAGAAAAGGTGAAGCATAAAAGATAAAGCTATCGCTTATGCCGGGGTCAAAATAGATTAAAATAAAGTATACAAGTAACGATTTCGTTTTAAAAAATTGTTTTTTAGATAATTTCAATTAGAATTGCAATTCAATAAGTTATCTAAAAATCATTAAATGAAATCTTTAAAACTAGTAACGCTGATCGTGCTCGGCGCTATCGGGCTGGATGGCTATGCCCAAAACCAGGCAAATATTACACTTCCACTCGGTGGCAATGCTTACAGTTCTTTGCATCAGGACTCAGAAAGAACTTTATCCAACCGGGGGATAGTAAACTGGACCAATCCGAAAGAGTATTTTACAGCATATTTCAGGGTTGCCAAGCCAGGTACAGTTATCGTTTCGATCAATGATAAACCAGTTGTTGACGGGCAATCAATCTTAGAATTTTCTATTAACAATCAAGCTGAAAAAGTAAGTTTCGATGAAAACAAGACTTTCGATGGTAAAATTGGCGAATGGACAATTAAAGATACCGGTTACGTTGCCTTAACCATTAAAGGAGTGAGCAAAAGCGCAAACAAATTTCCTTCCATTGTAAATTTGGCGATTAGCGGATCGGCTGTTGAAGGTAAAACAGCTTATGTTAAAAATAACGAAGGTAATTTCTTTCACTGGGGCCGCCGCGGGCCATCTGTTCACTTAAACTACCTGCAACCCGAAAATGTAAATGCTGAGTGGTATTACAACGAAGTTACCGTGCCAAAAGGTGAAGATATCCTTGGGTCTTATTTTATGGCTAACGGGTTTGGTGAAGGGTATTTCGGCATGCAGGTAAACAGCCCTACAGAAAGACACATTCTGTTTTCGGTTTGGAGTCCTTTCAATACCGACGATCCTAAGAGTATCCCCGATTCGCACAAAATTAAGATGTTAAAGAAAGGCGAAAATGTACACACCGGCGAATTTGGTAACGAAGGTGCAGGCGGACAGAGCTATTTAAATTACATGTGGAAAGCCGGAAATACCTATAAATTTTTATTGCACGGTACACCCGGAAAAGACAGTACCACCACCTATACAGCCTACTTTTTTGCACCTGAAACCAATAAATGGCAATTAATTGCCAGCTTTACCAGGCCACAAACCAAAACTTATTTAAAGCGTTTCCATTCCTTCTTAGAGAATTTTTCACCTGTACAAGGCGATTTATCCAGAAAAGTTTTGTTTAACAACCAATGGATTTGCGATGATAAAGGCGTTTGGACGGAATTAAAATCGGCCAGGTTTACTACAGATAATACCGGTATGAAAGGTTACAGGATGGATTATCAGGGCGGGATTGACAAAGGAGCGTTTTATCTTAAAAATGGTGGTTTTTTTAACGATTATACTTCGCCAAGAAAAGTGTTAAACAGAACGACTGAGGGTAAACGACCAGAAATAGATTTCGGTAAATTACCATAGATATTCAAAATTATTGTGGAATTTTGGTGTTTCATTCATCATCACAATACAGCACAATGGACGGGCAGAACAGAAAAGACATTTATCCGGGATTAGAAGTCGGAATTATTTTGAAGAAAGATCAAAGATCAGGAAACATTACCTACGGTATAGTGAAAGATTTGCTTACTTCATCCACATTCCACTCCAGGGGAATAAAAGTTCGGCTCGAAGATGGCCAGGTAGGCCGTGTAGCTGAGATTGTAGCAGATTAACGGTAGTATTAAAACTTTTATAGCTTAGCATACGTATTATATTTGTAATCAAATTGCAATTAAAGGCTAAAAAAGTAACAAAATAAATTTTGTGTCGTCTATATTTGTATTAACAGTAAATTAATAACATGGTATTATTAAGATTCATTTTCATCACAATATTGGTGCTTTGGCTGATCAGAATGTTGATCAGGTTAGTACTCCCCATGCTGTTTAATAACCTGGCGAGTAAAATGCAGAGTCAGGCTACCGGACAGCAGCAACAAAGAAGGCAAAGACCAGAAGGTTCAATTTCAATCGATTATATGCCGCCAAGGCCCGATCAAAGTAAAACAGATAAACTCGGCGATTTTGTCGATTACGAAGAGATTAAATAATACTAACCCTGAACTTGTTCAGGGTTTTTTGTTTAAGGGAGCTCTGCTACTGATTTTATAACTTGATTTCTGGCGGTTAATAATTTGTGCAGGTAACGTTTCAAAAACAATGAATCTACAGCACGGCCAATTAAACCCATCGGAGATTGGAATGCAAAAATATCTGTCATTTCTGTAAATGTACCTGCAGCGGTGAAGTGGTGTTGATGGTGCAATAGCTTAAACGGCCCTTTCAACATTTCATCAACAAAATAAAAAGGCTTTTTCATTGCCGTAATTTTGTTTGTCATTTTAAAACTTATGGCGAAATGACTGGCCTGCCAGGTAACTTGCTCTCCAAGGTCGATTAAGCCTGTCAGCTTCCCTCCAACAACTTTTTCTTTATAGCTTTTCATCGATTCTGTGTGTAAATCTAAACTTCTTGATAAATCAAAACACTTTTCAATTGGCGCATTAATTTTTGTTTTTAAAATCAGGGTCGACATTATATCTATTTTAAAATGTCTTCAACTGCACACTCAATTGTGGGGTATTTAAATTCAAAGCCACCATTTAACAATACTGTTGGCTTAACCCACCTGCTTTTTAAAATCAGCTCCGTTTCTGTGCCGATAATTTTTGCTCCAATGGCCAATAACCAGGCTGGAGCTGGTAAGCCGAAGCTTATGCCAAAGGTTTTACGGATTTGATGCATTAAAACATGGTTTTTAACCGGATTTGGAGCCGTACAATTAATAATTCCGTTAATTTCTTCATGTTGAAGCAACCATGCTATACTCAAGGCAGCGTCCTGCTCGTGCACCCAGCTTACGTACTGTTCGCCGCTGCCTTGTTTGCCCCCCATACCAGCCTTTACCAGATTAAGCAGCCGTGGAAAAGCACTATCTGTTTTACCCAGCACAATGCCCATTCTTAAAGCAATTTTCCTGGTTTTCGGTGTATTGCTTTCAAAAAAGTAATTTTCCCAGGCTTTACAAACCTCTACTGAAAAACCAGTACCCATTTCGCCATGTATTTCATCCTGGTAACGGTCTTCGGCGTGGCGATATATGGTTGCAGAAGTAATATTGATCCAAAGTTTAGGTGGATTTTCCATTTGATGAATCACTTCGCCCAGCAAAGCAGTTGGTTGCAATCGTGATTGGATAATTTCTTCCTTGTTTTTGGGCGTATATCTGCAGTTTACATTTTTGCCGCAAAGGTTTACAAGCAGGTCGGCATTTTGGAGCGCACTGGCCCATTCGCCTGCTGTCCTTCCATCCCAAACTATCGTTTTAATATTACCCTTTGCAGGCTGGGCTTTCCGTGAAAGGATTACAATTTCATTAGTTATAGGGGCGAAATGTTTGGCCAGTACCTGACCTAAATAACCATTGCCACCAGCCAGAACAATTTTGCTGTATTTCATCATTTTAGAATACTAAGATTAAGACCAGAACAATTAAACGGTAAAGCACCCAGGTTATACTCATGGTTAAGCCCAGGTTTAAAATGCTGCTGCGGCGGAGGTGTTCGATAAACATGATTCCGGCTACCATTAAAAAATAAAGCATAAATAGTATAGGATTGAGTTGAAAGTAATGAGAAACAACAAGTGCAGGCAAAAGCAAAAGTGAACCTGCAAAAGAAATAGTCATCATATTACCCAGATAGTCCCAAAGTTTATCTTTCCGGTAAAAGAGCATAATGATTCCCTGAAAAAATATTTGGCTGCCACAAATCAAGTATTCGCGATAACTGCTACCCAAAGGCACAAAGTGGGTTAACAGACCGGCATAGGCAGTTAAAATATAAGCCGTAACCAGCCAGGTAAAAAGTAAATAAACCAGCCGATATTGGATTTTAAAACTAGGCTGTATGGTATTTGCTTTAATTTTTGCCGGGATAATCACCTTTCTGTTGTAAGAAATAAAGGCATAAAACCGCTGCATGACATAAACAAAGGGGCCAAATGAGAATAGTTTTTTAAATATTGGCAGAGCATGGCCGATAATTTTAAACAAGCTTTGGATGCCATAAGTTACCTCGCCAGTTTGCGTGTTCACCAGGGCAATTTCATTGGCTGCACGTTGCCTGTCAACCAGCGGACAAATATTAGCAGGCATGCTTTGATAAGCTTCACGACCATTTTTATCCAGCATACCAGTTTTAATAAACGTTTTGGTATAGGCGTAACACATGGGGCATTCATTATCAAAGAGGATGATGTGATTTTGGAGTGTTTTCATTTTCTTTAAATTTTAGTATTTTCAGTAAAAACTGAAAGTTATGTTTAAAAAATAAAGCCGAACTTAAGTGTAAGGCATTTTAAGGGTTAGGGTTTAACACTTGGTGCTTAATCGTGAGCGTTTAGGATGAATATGTCTTGATACTTAATACTCACTACTTAATACTTACTACTTGATACTTACTACTCCAATCTCATATCTCACATCTAGCATCTCTATTTAAACACCTTCAATATCGATCCCCAGAACCAGTTTTCTTCCGCTTTGAGCATGGTTTCCAAAGTTTTATCAACATTGCCTGCCAGTTTGTTTATATCTGTAATCGATTTTTTGAAAGTCTTAAATTCAGGGTCTTTATCGTCTCCATCAACATTGGAGAGCTCGTTTAAAACTTTCAAAACAGGCTCCAACTCTCTTTTTTTACGCTCTTTGGCCACCTGGCGTGCAATATTCCATACATCTTTATCTGCAAAAAAATATTCCTTACGCTCGCCGGCTTTGTGTTGTTTTTCAATCAATCCCCAGCCAATTAAATCGCGGAGGGTCATGTTGGCATTCCCTCTTGAGATACTCAGCGTTTCCATAATTTCTTCCGTAGTAAGCGCTTCGGCAGAAATTAGCAATAAAGCATGAACTTGTGCCATGGTGCGGTTAATGCCCCATTCTGAGCCCAGTTTACCCCAGGCTTCTATGAATTTTAATTTTGCTGCTGCTAATTCCATACACAAAGATATAATGTTTTATTAAACTTTCAAAAATTATTGAAAGTTTATTTATTTTGAACTTTAGCGCTATCCCGTTGCAACTGATCTAAAACACCCTGCCAGCTTTGTTCTTTACCATTTACTGATTGAAGTACACTGAGTAAACTCTGGTCAAAGTATACGGCTAACCTGATTACGGGTAGTGCTAAATCTGGTTTAAACATGGTTCCAGGAGCAAATCCCGCTTCGTTATTCTTCGCCCGGTCGCGGTCGAACTTTACTTTAGTATGTACATATTCTTCATGTTGCTGTTCTCCCTTTACATAAGGCATTAGCCAGTTAACCGATTTGCGGATCGATGATCCTTTTGGCGATTCGTAGGTGTAAAAATTAGTTCCTTTTGCCCGATCGATGATAATGGCCAGCTTAAGCATGGGTTCTAAATCGTAAATGTGGTAATGCATGGCATCGCGCTCTTTGAAATCGAGGCTCGTGCCATCAGGGTACAAATTAATATTGATGTGGCTTTTAAGGTTTTCGATAGTCCAGATAATAAAATCAGCATTGTTTAATGCGTAACCAATTTCACCAACTACTTTTAAGCGGTGGGCATTCCAGTTGTTAATGGCTGTGCCCTTTCCCGCTTTCATGCGTTTGCTGTTAATTTCTGTCAACGCTGTTTCGCTAAGCCACTTTTCAATTGTACTTTTGGCGGCAGGCTCTATGTCAGCTTTAATCAGATCGTAGGCCTCTACTGCTTTATCCAGATTGGTATCATCAATTGGATCGCCGTTAGGCCGGTTAATCTTTGCCCAGGCTTCAAGAAATTCTACACATTTGTGGAGATATTTTTGATCACCGCTTAAACGGTACTGTAAAGCCAAGGCAAACATCTTGTTCATATCGGCTAATGCCTGCCGCGTACGTTCTTTTTTAGGATTGCCTTTTAATAAACCTTCCGTGCGGATGGTATCAACAGGATTAGGCTGCTCAGCAAGGCAGTTTGAAGCATTTTTTGCAAAGTCTGCATATAGTTTCCCGGTTTCGGGGTTGCTTTTGATCTGTTTTTTAAGGTTTTTAATTTCATTGGCATTTAAGCTTACCACCTGCGAAAATGCAGTAAAAGCCAAACCCAGTAGTACGATTGTAGCAGCAAACTTTCTCATATTTAAATACATTGAATTTTTATTCTCTTCTACAAATCTAGTTTTTATTCGCGTTGCATTTAATTTATTACTTTTTTATACCGCCCATTTTTTTATTTTTGACGTTCGTTTAAACTTAAACAAACCTTAATGAATAACTGGTTTAATAAAAATGGCATACACCTGGCCATTATTGCATTTTTTGTAGTCATTACGTTTGCCTACTTCAGTCCTGTTTTGCAGGGTAAAGCGCCACAACAAGGCGATGTTTTGCAGGCAAAAGCCATGCAGAAAGAAATTATGGATATTAAGGAAAAAGATGGTAAAGGACCTCTTTGGACTAACCAGATGTTTGGCGGTATGCCAGCTTATCAAATCTGGGTGCAATATCCATTAAATATTACCACTTATGGTATCGATGTGATAAAAGGTGTGTTTCCTGATCCTGTTGGAACGGTTTTACTTTACCTTTTGGGTGCTTATTTATTATTCTGTGTATTAAAAATAAATCCATGGCTTGCTGCGGCAGGTGCCATTGCTTTTGCGTTTACTTCGTATAACTTCATTATAATTGCCGCCGGGCATAGCAACAAGGCGTTGGCCATCGGTTTCTTTGCGCCTATTTTGGCTGCCATTATTCTTACACTCAGAGGGCGTTATTTGGTTGGAGGCAGCTTGCTGGCTTTGTTTATGGCTTTAGAGATCCGCTCTAACCACATCCAAATGACCTACTACCTGTTTATGGCATTGGCTATTTTAGCCGGTATTGAATTGTATCATGCCATTAAAGCCAAACAGTTAGCAACCTTTGGTAAGGCTATCGCATATATTGTGGCCGGTATATTTTTATCGGTACTGGTAAATGCAGGTACTTTGTGGACCACCTATCAGTATGGTAAAGAAACCATCCGTGGTAAGTCGAACTTAACAACTGATAAGGCAGAGCCTTCAAACGGTCTTGATAAAGAATATGCTTACCAGTGGAGCCAGGGTATTGGCGAAAGTTTCTCTTTCTTAATCCCTAACATTTATGGTGGAGCAAGTAGTATCGACGAAATCATTAAACCTGAAAGCAATACTTATAAAGCCGTTGAAAAAAATCTTTCTGGTGTAGATCCACGTCAGGCAATTGGTTACGTGGCGCAAAACCTTGGAACCAACCAGTACTGGGGTAATAAACCAGGTACGGCAGGCCCGTATTATTTTGGAGCCATTATCTGTTTCCTTTTTGTGTTCGGCTTATTTATCGTTAAGCACCGCTGGAAATGGTGGATTTTAGGAACGAGTATCTTATTGATGTTCCTTTCTTTCGGAAGTAATTTACCGTTCATTTCAGATATTTTCTTCGATTACCTGCCTGGTTACAATAAATTCAGAGCGGTAGAATCCATTTTGGCAGTTGTGGGCTTCCTGGTTCCGTTACTGGCTATTTTGGCCATTAAAGAGGCACAAGAAGGAAAATATGATCAGAAATATCTGGTTCAGCGTTTAACCTGGTCGGCAGGTATTACAGGCGGCTTTGCCTTGATAATTGCTGTTATGCCTACTGCATTTTTCAGTTTTACACAAGCCAACCAGGCACAGGTATTAGATGCATTAACGCAAACCTTACAAAATAACAGAGGTGCAGCAATGGAAATTTTAAATGCTATTGTTGCTGATCGTGTTGCTTTGGCTCGTGCAGATGCTTTGCGTACTTTGTTGTTTATCGCCATTGGTTTTGGTATTATCTGGGCATTTATCACCAAAAAAATGAACATGCAACTGGCTTTTGGTCTTTTGGCTTTGTTTGTTTTAATCGATTTATGGCAGGTAGACCGTCGCTATCTAAACAATCAGAATTTTGTTAATAAATCTGATCTGGCCAGCCACTATCAGCCACGTGATGTAGATAATTTTATTTCAGCTGATAAAGATCCAAACTTCCGTGTTTTCGATTTATCGTTGGGCGATCCGTTTAAGAGTGCCGAAACTTCTTATTTCCATAAAACGGTTGGTGGTTTCCACTCAGCAAGGTTAAAACGTTTCCAGGAGCTGGTAGATCAACAAATGACCAAAAGCATCAATCAGGATGTGCTGGATATGTTAAATACCAAATACATCATTACACAGGATCCTCAAAACGGATCGTACAAAATGCAGCGCAATGCTACTGCTGCAGGTAATGCCTGGTTTGTGCAAAGTGTGCAGTTTGCTAAAAATGCCGATGAGGAAATGAAAGCCATCAGCAGTTTTGACGCAAAAAAAGAAGCGATTGTGGATGAAAGTTTCAAAGGTTTAATTGATACCAAACGTTTAGGTACCGGTCAGGAAGGCTTTATTCGTTTAACCACCTACAATCCTGATCATTTAACTTACGAATACTCTTCGGCTAAAGATGTAATTGCCGTTTTCTCTGAGATTTATTACAAAGAAGGCTGGAAAATGTATATTGATGGTGTTGAAAAACCATATTTCAGAGCTGATTACGTTTTACGTGCAGCACAACTGGAGGCAGGTAACCATAAACTCGAATTTATTTTCCATCCAACTGCTTACTACGCAGGTGAGAAAATTTCATTGGCAGGTTCCATCCTGTTATTGGCCGGTTTAGGTTTCGGTTTTTATAACGAAGAAAAGAAGAAAAAGAAAGCCACTCAGGCTAAGGCTTAAGCCTTAGCCATGAATTTTCAAGCCCCATAGGATTTTAATCTTATGGGGCTTTTTTGTTAATAACAAATCTTATTTCTCAGAATAACCAGCAATTTAACAATTAACCAGTTTATACAATTAACCACTTTTAACATCCTTTATCAGATTGGATAATAATTTAACAATGACGTAACATTTGTTTGATAAACAGCGTCTTACCTTTGTATTGTAAATCAGATGATATGTTGGAATCATTTTTTGCCGTGTGTTTGTTAATTGTTGTACTTTATTTCTTTAGCCCCTTTGAGGTAAAACTCGATGAGGAAGAGGAGTGGTAGAACAGTAAACGTATTTCCGAACTGCTTAAACCAAGCGGTAATAAGATTCCTCCCCCTAAAATTTCCCGTTTATGAATAAAAGAAATGTTGATGTAGTCGTAATCTCCGACGTGCATTTGGGCACCTATGGCTGCCATGCTAAAGAGCTTTTGAAGTACCTTAAAAGCATTAAACCCAAAACATTGATTTTAAATGGTGATATTATCGATATCTGGCAATTCAGTAAAAGTTACTGGCCCGAATCGCACATGAAAGTGATCCGTAAGCTGATGAAATTCGTTTCAGAAGGTGTACAGGTGCATTACTTAACCGGCAATCATGATGAAATGCTTCGGAAATTTGATGGTATGGAAATGGGAACCTTTCATTTGCAGAATAAATTGATCTTGGAGCTGGATGGGAAAAAAGCCTGGTTTTTCCATGGCGATGTTTTCGATGTAACCATGCAGCACTCCAAATGGCTGGCTAAGTTGGGGGCAGTAGGTTACGATACCCTGATCCTGATTAACAGTTTTGTAAACTGGGTGCTTACGGCTTTCGGCAGGGAAAAGATGAGTTTCTCTAAAAAAGTGAAGGCTAAGTTTAAAGACGCCGTTAAATTCATCAATAGCTTTGAGCAAACAGCTGCAGAACTGGCGATCGAGAAAGGCTATCAGTATGTGGTTTGCGGACATATCCATCAGGCAGAAAAAAGGGAGATTACTGCCGAAGCAGGAAGTGTTACTTATTTGAACAGTGGTGATTGGGTAGAAAGTTTAACGGCTTTAGAGTACGAAAATCAAAACTGGACTATTTTTAAATATGAGCACCAGCATTTTACCAAAGATGAATTGGATGAAGGACTACTATCTGATGCCGAAGATTTAAAGAGTAAACTGGATATAAATATTCTTTTACAGAATATAAAATATGAAATTGCCCAATAATTTTAGATATTCGGGCATAAATGAAGATACTTTACGCGATACAGGGCACCGGTAACGGTCATATCAGCAGAGCAAGAGAAATTATTCCTTTGCTTCAAAAATATGGTGAACTGGATATTTTAGTGAGTGGTACACAGGCCGATGTTAAACTCAGTCAGCCGGTAAAATACCAGTTGCATGGTTTTAGCTTTATTTTTGGTAAGAAAGGTGGGGTTGACCATTATAAAACCTGGCTAAACATGAATCTTTTCCGTTTCAGGAAAGACATGAAAACACTTCCTTTAAAAGATTATAACCTCATAGTTAACGATTTTGAACCGGTAAGTGCCTGGGCTTGCAAACTGCAGGGTATTGAAAGTGTGTCGTTAAGTCATCAGGCAGCTTTTAAATCGAAAAAAGTACCCCGCCCTAAAACTTTAGACTGGGGCAAACTGATTTTAAGCCGTTATGCACCTACCAAATACCATATTGGCTTCCATTTCGATCGTTACGATAGTTTTATCCATACCCCGGTAATCAGGGCCGAGATCAGAAACCTGGAAAGTGTAAATTTAGGGCATTATACCGTATACCTTCCGGCTATTGATGATAAACGTCTGGTAAAACTTTTTACCCAAATCCCGAATGTGAAATGGGAAGTTTTTTCTAAACACAGCAAAGTAGCTTATCAGGAAGGCAATGTTTTTGTAGAACCTGTAAACAACGAAAAATTCAATAAAAGCTTAGCCAGCTGCGAAGGCTTATTTACCGGTGGTGGTTTTGAAGGACCAGCCGAGGCGCTTTATTTAAAGAAAAAGCTGCTTGTAGCCCCTATGCGCTTTCAGTTTGAACAGCAATGCAATGCCTATGCTTTAAAGCAGTTTGGCTTACCCGTTATCTGGGGGAGCACCCGCAACTGGTTACCCATTGTTAAAAACTGGGTCGAAAACCCTCAAAAGCACGAATTTGATTTTCCGGATGAAACTGCGCAGATTATTGATGACATGGTGAAGAAATACGCGAGAATTTAGTATTCCGCTTTGGTCTTTAAGCTTTAGTCTTTCCGCTTTTAGCTCTAGTCTTTATGCTTTTAGCTGTACTCTTAAATTATTTTCTTTACTTTGCCTAATCGTTAAAAAGGCATGATTAATCAGTTTCGAAAGCTAAATCCAGTTAACCTCATATTTTTGCTGGCCTACACATTTTTTATGCGTGTGGCTATTTTTTATGAAACCCCGGCGCATTTAAATTTCGATTTTCTGGAGCCCTTTGCAAGGTTGTTAATCAATGTAGATCTCGACAATGCTTTTACTGCACAAACCAATATTTTTATTGCCGCAGTGTTGGTTTATGTTCAGGCTTTAATCTTTAATCGGATTGTTAATAATCACAATTTATTGGGTAAACCAAGCTTTCTGCCCGGTTTAATGTTCGTAACCGGAACCAGTTTGTTTATGCCCTTCATGACTTTGAACCCGGCATTGATTTGTAATTTCCTCCTGATCTGGATTATCGATAAGTTTTTGAAACTGGGTAAAAGTGCCAATTCGATTAACACTGTTTTCGATATCGGGATGATTATTGCCATTGGTACACTGGTGTATTTTCCTTTTATGGGCATGTTGCTCATGATATTTTTAGCCTTGCTCCTGTTCAGGTCTTTTAACTGGCGCGAATGGGTTGCGGGATTGGTCGGTTTTATAACCGTATTCTTTTTTCTGGCGGTATTTTACTATTGGAAAGATAATTTGAGTTCTTTTTATCAAATCTGGAAACCACTAGGGAATAAGTTTCCATCTGTGTTTAAAATCAACTATAACGATTATCTGGTACTTATTCCGGTTGCGATTATCATTATTCTGGCATCGTTGCAGCTGCGCGAAAATTTCTTCAGAAGCTTTATCAGTACACGAAAAAGTTTTCAATTGCTTTTTTTTATGTTTATTGTTTCTATTGCCAGTTTTTACCTTAAACCCAATTTCCGTACCTGGCATTTTTTGCTCTGTGTACCACCGGGCGCAGTACTCTTGGCTTACTATTTTAGCAATGCCAAAAAACGCTGGTTTTACGAAACATTGTTCCTTTTATTTGTGCTTTCGGTACAGTACTTTCTGTTTGTTTAACCTTTTTTAACAAATAACCGGAACGAAACTTGACAAAGATTAATAGCTTTGTGCATGATTTTAGCGTTAAAGCTTTTTTAGGTTTTAATTTGATGGATAGAATTGAGATCTTCGGAATTTCTAATTGTAAATTTGATAAAGGGAAATTTTAAATGCGCACGTTAAGCATTGATATTGGAAATTCAGCAGCTAAAGTGGCTGTTTTTTCAAATAAAGAAATCGTTCACCATCAGCGTTTTAATAAACTGGGTATTATTGATCTGGCTCAGCTGATAGAGAAATTTTCACCAGATAAATCCATCATCAGCAGTGTTAATCAGGAAATTGGCCAGCTTGAAGGATTTTTAAAAAAACATACTGAATATACCCGTTTTTCTACTTTGTTAACCAACGGTGTGCAGAACAGGTATAAAACACCCGCAACTTTAGGATTAGACAGATGGGCTGCTGTGTTGGGTGCAAACGGATTATTCCCGACAGGTGCAAGTTTAATTGTAGATGCGGGTACTTGTATTACATACGATGTTTTAAGTCAGGCGAAAATGTATTTTGGTGGCAGCATAAGCCCCGGCATAAAGATGCGTTTCAGGGCTGTGCACGAGTTTACCGGCCGCCTGCCTTTAGTCGAATGGAATGACCAGGAAGAAATAACAGAGGGAACAGACACACAATCGGCAATTAAAAACGGCGTTTTACAAGGTATAATAAATGAAATTGAAGGCTTTATTGCCCTAAATAATAAAAAAGAAAGTGCTTTGAAGGTAATTATAACGGGTGGCGATGCTAATTTTTTGTATAAGCAATTACAAAACAGCATCTTTGCGCCTCAAATTATAAAAGATCCCTACTTGGTATTAAAAGGATTAAATGAAGCTATTGCAGATTAAAATGTACAAAAGAATAAATTATATTGCAGCCATACTCGTTTTAGTTGGTGGTTTAAGTGCTCAGGCACAGGTTACTACATCATCGCCATATTCAAGATATGGGCTCGGTAATATAAAAGGCTCTTTGTTGCCGCAATTGCGGGCAATGGGTGGTATTTCTACTGCTGTAAACAAAGTAAGCGGGTTTAACTACATCAACATGCAGAATCCTGCATCTTACGCTGGTATCTCGTTAACCACTATCGATATTGGTATGAGTGCTACCGTTAATAACTTAAGCCGTGGCAGTTTAAGCGAGAATACTTTTAACGCTACTTTCAGCCATTTGGCTTTTGCTGCACCAGTAGGTCGGAAATCTGCTTTGAGCTTTGGTATTTTGCCTTATTCAGATTTAGGTTATGCTTACCGCAACACAGTTAAAATCGATACCACTTCAGTTGATCAGCTTTATGAAGGTGAAGGTGGCCTATCGAAAGCATATTTCGGTTATGGCTATCGTTTTGGCGATCATTTAAGAATTGGGGCTAACTTAGAGTATATTTTTGGTAACCTGCAAACTACCCGTTCAACTGAATACAGCAATACTATCGTTGGTGCTTATAATGCCAAACTTCAAAATAAAAACAGTGTTGGTGGTTTAGCTTATTCATACGGTATCCAGTATGATTTTAACGTAGGTAAGAAAACATTGGTAACACTGGGCTATTCGGGCAGTACTTCTGGTAAAGTAAATTCAAGCCAGACTTTTTTTGCTACCCGTTATCTTAGAGATGCAAATGGAAATGAGCAGACCGCATTAGATACTTTGAGCAGAATTGACAAAGGAAAATCGAACCTAACCCTGCCACTAACACATAACTTTGGTATTGCCATTCAGCAAAATGATAAATGGATGATCGGTGCCGATTTTAGAATGAGCAAATGGTCGCAAACTACCATTAATAACGTAAGCCAGGGCTTGCAGGATAGCTGGGGAGCATCTTTAGGTGGCCAGTGGACTCCCGATGCTTATTCTTACAACAGCTATATGAAACGTGTTGATTACCGCTTAGGTTTCAATTACGATAAGACCTATATTCAGGTAAACAATCAGAATATTAAACAAATGGGTGCTTCTTTGGGGTTTGGTTTCCCGCTGCCATCAGCAAACGGAGGTACTGCATTTTATAAAATCAACTTTACAACCGAGGTTGGCCAAAGAGGAACTTTAAACAATAATCTGGTTAAAGAGCAGTACATTAATTTCCATCTGGGCTTTACCTTAAACGATACCTGGTTCCGTAAGTACCGCGTAGATTAATGAAATTGAAAACATTTTTATATGGTCTGTTTCTGGCGTTGCCATTGTTTTTGGCTTCTTGTGGAGACGACGATCTAAAAAATGCCAATTCGGTTTCAGCAGGAAAGGTTACTTTAACCCGCGACCGTACTATCGGTGTCGAAATCATTTACAGTGATTCGGCTAGGGTAAAGGCAAAAGGCTATGCACCCATACTGGATAAGATTACCCCTTCTAATGGAGGTGCTTACCAGGAAATGATTAAAGGTGTAAAGATCGATTTTTATAATCCCCAGGGTACGATAGATGGAAACCTGGTTTGTGATTATGCCATCAGAAAAGATACCGAGCTCAAAACCGAATTCCGCAAAAATGTAGTCGTAAAAAATAGCAAGGGCGATACTTTTTCTTCGCAGGAATTAATCTGGGATGAATCGAAGAAAATTTTTTATTCAACCCAAACAGTTGATATTTTGAGTGTGAACGGAGATTTTACCAGGGCAAAAGATTTTAAAGCCCCTCAGGATTTCAGTACCTATGAAATGGGGCCTGGAACCGGTGAAATTAATTCGAAGGGAACTTTATAGCCGGAGTGGTGGCCCTTAACTTGATATAATGTGGAAGAGATAAAATAGATGATGCATTAAGAAACCATCAAAATACAGTGGTTTTGGAGCCAGCTTTGCAGGCAAATTCAGCGGTCTTCCACCTGCCATTTTACTTCTTCCATTGCACTAATAATTAAGCGTTTGATAAATAAAATTTTGTGTTTTCTTTTTTAACGCAAATTTGTATCTTGCGCCCTCTTAAAAAAGAACTAAATAAATTTATAATTACAATATGGGATTAATGACATTTTTGCGTAACCGTGCAGGCTATATCCTGGTCTTTGCAATCGGTTTTGCAATTGTTGCATTTTTAGTAGGTGATGCAATTAACGTAGGTAAACCTTTTTGGTCTGCAAATCAAAAAGTTGTCGGATCTATTGATGGTAACGAAATCAACATTGATGAGTTCGGTCCAAAGGTTGATCAGGGTGTAAACCAAATGAAACAACAATATGGCGGTAGTGCAAATGCACAAATGACTGCTATGGCTGTAGATCAGGCCTGGAATGCAGAGCTGGCTAAAGTATTGTTAACAAAAGAGTACGATCGTTTAGGTTTAACCGTATCAGAAGATGAATTGTATGATTTATTGCAAGGCCAGAACCCTAGCCCACTAATTAAACAATATTTCTCTAATCCTCAAACCGGACAGTTAGACCGTGTAACCCTGATGAACTTCTTAAAATCAAAAGAACCTCAGGCCTTACAGCAATCTGATATGTTACAGCAGGAGATTAAAAACCAGGCTTTACAAACTAAATATTCTAACTTAATCCGTAATTCGGTTTATGTAACTTCTTTAGAAGCTACAGATGAATATAACAACCGTAACAAACTGGCTAACTTTAAATATGTAAGTTTAGATTATACTTCTATTCCTGATGCATCAGTTAAATTAACTGACGGCGATTTTTCTGAATATTATGATCAAAACAAAGCGCGTTTCAATAATCCAACTGAAACCCGTGCTTTCGAATATGTAACTTTCAGCATTAGCCCAACTAAAGCCGATTCATTGGCGATTAAAGCTCAGGTTGATAAAATTGCTGCAGATTTCCAGGTAGCTAAAAACGATTCACTTTTCGCAGCAATCAATTCTGATGTTAAAGTTCCTTTTACTTACCTTTCAAAAGGTAAATTAGATCCGGCTGTTGATTCTGCAGTATTTGCATTACCGGCAGGCAGTTTCTATGGCCCTAAATTATCAGGTAACTCTTATAAAATCGTAAAAGTTGTAGCCAGCCGTTTCTCTCCTGATTCGGTAAAAGCAAGCCACATCTTAATCGATCCGGCTAAAGTTGGCGGTGAAGATAAAGCAAGCAAATTAGCCGATTCATTAAAAGGCTTAATTCTAAAAGGTGGTGATTTTGCGGAACTGGCTAAAAACTACAGTGTTGATGGTTCAAAAGATAAAGGTGGAGAGCTAGGCACATTTGCACGTGGTGCTATGGTGCCTGAGTTTGAAAATGCTGCTTTTGATGGTAAGGCTGGCGATATTAAAGTAGTTAAATCTCAGTTCGGTTACCATGTAATCAAAATCGAGAAACAAATCGGTTCTTCTAAAGTAGCTAAGCTCGCTTACGTGGAGAAAACATTAGCGGCTAGCAGCAAAACACAAGCAGCAGCTTACAAAGCAGCAAGTAATTTCCTTGCCGATGTAAAAGGTGCTGATTTTGCTAAATTGGCTACCCAAAAAGGTTTAAAAGTTGCTGTTGCCGATAGAGTAGCAGCAACGCAGGGCTTTGCAGCAGGTTTAGATAACCCTCGTAAATTAATTCAGGATGCTTATGCAGCTGATAAAGGTGATGTATTACCTGAAATTTACACCATGAGCAATGCTTATGTAGTGGCACGTTTAACCAATGTTAGCCCTAAAGGTACCCTATCATTAGCTGATGTTAAGAAAGAAATCGAGCCAATGGTGCGCAATGCCGTTAAAGCAAAACAGTTAAAAGAAAAACTGGCTAACGCTGGTAAAGGAAATATCGATCAGGTTGCTGCTAAAGTTGGCCGTCCGGTTAGTCCAGTACAGAACATTGTATTTGCTAACCCTGTAATTCCGGGCGTAGCACAAGAAAATGCTTTGGTTGGTAGCGTATTCGGTTCTCAGCCAGGTAAACTATCTGCTCCTGTTCAGGGCGAGCGTGGTGTATATGTATTCTCAGTTGATGGATTTACAAACCCTGCACCAATTGCCAACATGTTTAAACAAAAAGAAGGTATGTTATTAAGCTTAGGTCAGCGTTCTTTAGGAGCAGCTTTCCAGGCTTTACAAGATAATGCACAGATAAAAGACAATCGTGTGAAATTCTATTAATTAGAAAATACGTAATTTTGTAACCGTTCCGATGATTCGTTGGAACGGTTTTTTTATTTAAGGCCATGGAAATTCAGGAAAACATCATCAATAAAGTAGCAAACAGTGGTTTAATCACCTTAAACCTCGAAGACTTTTATCATAAGGGCGAAAGAGTGCTTTATGATATTGTAGATAATCTTTTTCATGGTTTGATGCTGAAGGAGAAAGACTTTAGGGAGTTTATCAAAAATCACGACTGGGCACAGTACCAGGATAAAAATATAGCCATTATCTGTTCTGCCGATGCCATTGTGCCAACCTGGGCTTATATGCTTTTGGCCAACAGGATGAAACCCTATGCCAATGAGGTGGTGTTTGGTGGATTGGATACTTTGGAGGCTGTATTATTTTCGAAGGCACTGGCTAAAATTAATCTGCAGGATTATGCCAATGAGCGTGTAGTGGTAAAAGGATGTGGCGATCTTGAGATACCTGTTTCTGCTTATGTAGAGGTGACTAACCTGTTAACACCAGTGGTTAAAAGCATCATGTTTGGCGAGCCGTGTTCTACTGTTCCCGTTTATAAACGAAAAGATTAAAAATTGGTTTGCTTTTTGTATATCTTCATGAAGAAAAGAATCTATTTCCTTTTTTAAAGACAATGGTTCTTTTCTGTACACACAAATGAATACAAAAGCGATGAAAAAACTGTTTTTAATAGTCACGGCGGCATTGTGCAGTTTTGCTGCACTGGCGCAGGAGCTCCCCCTCAAGAAAGAAGCTGTATTTCAGGAAGGAGAAGTTTTAACGTATAAACTGCGATATGGTTTTATTACTGCCGCAGAGGCTACCATAAAGGTTGCCAATTCAGATTTAAAATTTGATAACAAGCCTACTTTTAAACTTACCGTAGATGCAGAAACCTCAGGAACATTCGATATCTTTTATAAAATAAGAGACCATTACGACTCTTATATTGATAAAACGGATCTTTTGCCTTATTTCTATCAGGAAAACATCCGCGAAGCCAGTTACCGCAGGCAAGATAAGGCTAGATTTAACCAGGATGGAAAAAAGGTGGTATCGAACAGAGGCACTTTTACCACCCCGACTACTCAGACTTTCGATCTGGTATCGGCCTATTATTTTGCCCGTAGCTTGGATATGAGTAAAATTAAGGTGGGCGATAAATTCAAGTTAAACTATTTTTTGGGCGATGAAATCTCGGCCCTCGAAGTAGAATATATAGGTAAAGAAACAATCAAAAGTAAGCTGGGTAATATCCGCTGTTTAAAATTCAGTCCATCTATTAAGCCGGGCCGGATCTTTAAAAAAGACAGCAGATTGTATCTGTGGGTAACTGATGATGGAAATCGGGTACCCGTAAAAGCGCAGGTAGAAATATTGGTTGGCGCAGTAACCATGGAATTAAAATCGGCCGATGGGCTAAAATACGCTTTAGCAAAAGAGTAATGATGATAGAAGTTGAACAAGTGCTGGTGCACGAGGATGTATTGAAAGAAAACTTTGTTTGTAATTTAAGCAAATGCAAGGGGATTTGTTGTGTGGAAGGCGATTCTGGTGCTCCGCTTGATAATGAGGAGAAAGCGATTTTAGAAGATATTTATCCTAAAATCAAGCATTTGCTAAATGAAAAAGGGATTAAAGCCATAGAAGAGCAAGGCGTTTATGTAGTGGATGAAGATGGTGATCTAACCACTCCCTGCGTAGATAAAAATAAAGAGTGCGCTTATGTGCTTTTTGAAGGAGGAATAACCAAATGCGCCATTGAAAAGGCTTATGAGCAGGGCCTGGTCGATTGGCAGAAACCCATTTCGTGCCATCTGTACCCTATCCGCATTACCAAATATCCGGAATTTGATGTGCTCAATTACGACCGCTGGCACATTTGCCACGATGCCTGCACCTTTGGGCGTGAACTTAAAGTGCCTGTTTACAGTTTTTTAAAAGGACCACTTATCCGCAAGTACGGCGAAGCCTGGTACAAGGAGCTGGAAAGTTCGGTAGCGGCGATGTAGTTTTCATCTATAATAAATATTCACCTTAAAATAGGCTAATTGCTTCTAAACTATTTCATTCACTTTTCGTCTTATGTCACAATTAAGTTGTTTCTTGACGAAAACTAGCTTATTTTAGCCAACTGAAAATCATTTAATAACTGTGAAAAAAATATTGATCACTGGTGGAGCGGGCTTTATTGGCTCTCATGTAGTTCGCCGTTTCGTTAATAACTACCCTCAATATGAGATTGTAAACTTAGACAAATTAACCTATGCAGGTAATCTGGCTAATTTAACCGATATCGAAAATAAACCAAATTACAGGTTTGTAAAAGAAGATATTACAGATGCTCAGGCGATTGATGCGCTTTTCGAAACCGAAAATTTTGATGCCGTAATTCATTTAGCCGCAGAAAGCCATGTAGATCGTTCTATTTCTGACCCAACCGCTTTTGTAATGACAAATGTGATTGGTACGGTAAATTTATTAAATGCAGCCAGGGCTTATTGGAAAGGTAGCTATGACCAGAAACGTTTCTACCATGTAAGTACCGATGAGGTTTATGGTGCCTTAGGTGAAGAAGGCATGTTTACCGAAAGTACCTCGTACGATCCACATAGCCCATATTCGGCTTCAAAAGCCAGTTCTGATCATTTTGTGCGTGCCTACCACGATACCTATGGTATGGATTGTGTAATTTCTAACTGTTCAAACAATTATGGTTCACATCATTTTCCTGAGAAACTGATCCCGCTAGCCATTAACAATATTAAAAATAATAAGCCTGTACCCGTTTATGGTAAAGGCGAAAATGTGCGCGACTGGTTATGGGTTGAAGATCATGCCCGTGCCATTGATGTGATTTTCCATAACTCGAAAACCGGCGATACCTACAATATTGGCGGCCATAACGAATGGAAAAATATTGACCTGATTAACTTGTTGTGTACCATCATGGATGAAAAGTTAGGTCGCGAAAAGGGTGAATCGGCTAAACTGATTACCTATGTAACTGACCGTGCTGGGCACGATTTGCGTTATGCCATCGATTCTACGAAGCTCCAGGAGCAGTTAGACTGGGTACCAAGTTTACAGTTTGAAGAAGGTCTGGCTAAAACGGTTGACTGGTACTTACAAAACGAAGACTGGTTAAACAATGTAACCTCGGGTAACTATCAATCTTATTACGAACAACAGTACAGCCATAAATAATGGAAATAGAACAAACAGGATTAAAAGACTGTCTGATTATTAAACCCCGGGTATTTGAAGATGCCAGAGGCTATTTTTTTGAAAGCTTTAATCAAAATACCTTTGAAGAGAAAACCGGCTTATCTGGCCGATTCGTTCAGGATAACCAATCTTATTCTTCCTATGGGGTAATCAGGGGCTTGCATGCACAAACAGGAGAATTTGCACAGGCCAAATTGGTGCGTGTAACCAAAGGCGAGGTACTGGATGTTGCAGTTGATGTGCGCCCAAGTTCGCCAACTTATGGCAAACATGTTGCCGTGCGTTTAAGTGCTGAAAATAAGCTTCAGTTATATATTCCGAGAGGTTTTGTGCATGGCTTCTCCGTACTGAGTGAAACTGCTGAGTTTTTATATAAATGCGATAATTTTTTCAATAAAGCTTCAGAAACTGGAGTGATTTATAACGATGCTGATTTGAATATTGACTGGTTAATCCCGGAAGGTGATCAGGAAGTATCTGAAAAAGATCTGCTTTTAAAACCTTTTTCTGCATTACAGCATATATGAGTAAAATATTAGTAATTGGAGCAGGTGGTCAGCTTGGCCAATGCCTGAAAATTGTAGCTGAACGTAGGGAAATTACTGAAATTGTTTTCCCGGCTGAGCAGGATGCCAATATTTTAGATGAGGCTGTGCTTCAAGCGCTTCTGGCAAAAGAACAACCTGCTTTCGTAATTAACTGTGCTGCGTATACCGCGGTAGATAAAGCAGAAGATGAAGTTGAGTTAGCTAAAGCCATCAATGAAACTGGCGCAGGTTACCTGGCATCAGCTTGCGCTGCAATTGGCGCAACTTTGGTGCATATTTCTACTGATTTTGTTTTTGAAGGCAATGCAGTAAAACTTTTGACAGAAGATGATGAGGCTAAACCCATCAATGTTTATGGTGTAACTAAACTGGATGGAGAAAAGGCTGTTGCAGCTATTTTGCCTGCTCATTTTATTATCCGTACCAGCTGGCTATATTCAGAGTATGCCAATAACTTTGTTAAAACCATGCTGAAGCTGGGTGCTGAACGGGATGAGCTGAATATTATAGCCGATCAGATAGGTACACCAACTTACGCCATAGATCTGGCTAATGCCATCTATGATATCATCGAATCTGGTCAAAAAGATTATGGTATTTACCACTACAGCAATGAAGGGGTAACGTCATGGTTCGATTTTGCAACTGCCATATTTGATATTAGTAAAACGCAGGTTAAGGTAAATCCAATTCCAGGATCAGCTTATCCTACTAAAGCTATCCGGCCTCCATTTTCAGTGATGGATAAATCCAAAATAAAAAGTACATTTAAAATCAAGATTCCTTACTGGAGAGATAGTTTGATTGCATGTATAGCCAAGCTCAATTAGCCGTTTTCAGTTAACAATTAGCAGTGGGCTGTTAATGATAAACATCAAGAAATATAGTAAATTAATAAGCTTTAGTCGTTACCAATGACTATTGAACAAATGAACTAACAACCATACTATGAAAGGTATAATTTTAGCCGGTGGTAGCGGCACACGTTTGCATCCTTTAACATTGGCTTGTAGTAAACAAATGATGCCTGTTTACGATAAACCCATGATTTATTATCCGCTTTCTACTTTGATGTTGGCTGGGATAAAGGAAATCCTGATTATCTCTACCCCGCACGACTTACCTAATTTCGAAAAATTATTAGGCGATGGTGCAGCATTGGGCTGTAAATTCAGTTACGCGGTACAGGCAGAACCCAATGGCTTAGCACAGGCTTTTGTAATTGGCGAGAAATTTATTGGTCAGGATAAGGTTGCCCTGGTATTGGGCGATAACATTTTTCATGGTGATGGAATGGCTAAATTATTACAAGCCAGTTCTGATCCTGATGGTGGTGTAGTATTCGCATACCAAGTGTCAGATCCGGAACGTTATGGCGTAGTTGAATTTGATGAAAACAAAAAAGCGATTTCGATCGAAGAAAAACCTGTAAAGCCTAAATCAGACTATGCGGTGCCTGGATTATATTTTTACGATAACGAAGTAGTAGAAATTGCGAAAAATATTAAGCCATCTCCAAGAGGTGAATACGAAATTACCGATGTAAACCGCATTTATTTGGAGCGCGGTAAGTTGAAGGTTGGCGTATTGAGCCGCGGTACTGCCTGGTTAGATACCGGTACATTTACCTCTTTAATGCAGGCCGGGCAGTTTGTACAGATTATTGAAGAAAGACAAGGCTTAAAAATTGGCTGCATTGAGGAGATTGCCTATCGCATGGGCTTTATTGATGCAGAGCAACTAAAAGCTATTGCCACACCATTGGTTAAAAGTGGTTATGGCAGTTATTTGCTGAAGCAGATTAAATAAACCATTATAAGATATTAGGATTGCATAAATCACCAATTCAGGTTATGCTGGTTGGTGATTTTTTATTTTTAAGTTTTTCATTTTATTATGAAATTCTCTTGAGCAAGAGAGTTGGAAGCAACACTCTATCGCGAACATTTCCTTTTCACGTCATGCTGAACGCGTTTCAGCATCTCTTCATAGTAACTAATCCAAAGGAATATCAGGACAGTGTAACGGCTATCTGATTGCCGAAAGCCTCCTCAGCTTTACCGATTTATCTTATCTTTGCGCTGTCACCGTAAGAAAAATGAATTCAAAAAAGCAGATTGCCATTATAGGTTTAGGTTATGTGGGATTGCCATTGGCGATCGAATTTGCTAAAAAATATAATGTGATAGGTTTCGACACTAACCAAATTCGGGTAGCAGAACTCAATCAGCTCGAAGACCGCACTAACGAAGCCAACCTCAATGATTTAAAATTTGTACTTAATGCCGAAGACAAAAGCGTTCGATTAAAATTAAGTGCTGAGCTGAGTGATTTAAAAACCTGTACCATTTATATTGTTACTGTTCCTACCCCTATCGATCATCTTAAACGGCCAGATTTGCAACCTTTACTCGCTGCCAGCAGTATGTTGGGAACTGTGCTTAAAAGGGGGGATATCGTCATTTACGAATCCACTGTTTACCCAGGCTGTACCGAAGAAGACTGTGTACCTGTTTTGGAAAAAAAATCAGGACTAAAATACAATATTGACTTTTTCTGCGGTTACTCTCCAGAACGCATCAATCCGGGTGATAAAATCAATACACTTACTAAAATTAAAAAGGTTACCTCAGGCTCTACGCTAGCCATTGCATCTGAAGTCGATCAGCTCTATGCTTCAGTTATCACTGCAGGAACCCATTTGGCACCCAGTATCAAAGTAGCTGAGGCTTCAAAAGCAATAGAGAACGCCCAGCGTGACGTTAATATTTCTTTTGTTAATGAGCTGGCCTTAATTTTTGACCGTATGGGCATTGATACGGCTGATGTACTAGCTGCCGCCGCTACCAAATGGAATTTTCTGAATTATAAACCGGGGCTCGTGGGCGGGCATTGCATCGGTGTTGATCCTTATTATTTAGCGCATAAATCAGAAGCATTGGGTTACAAACCTGAAGTGATCTTATCCGGCCGTAGGGTAAATGACAACATGGGGCTTTTTGTGGCCAACAAAGTGGTTAAAATGCTGGCGGCAAGGAATAAGGTAATTAATGGAGCCAGAGCGTTGATTTTAGGCTTTGCATTTAAAGAAAACTGTCCTGATACACGAAACACCCGCGTGATTGATATTTATAAAGAATTGAGATCATTCAGTATGGAGGTTGATGTTTGCGATCCCTGGGCAAATGTTCAAGAAGTAAAAGCCGAATATCGAATCCAATTAATTGAAGAGAACCAATTTGGACAATATGATGTGGTAATTTTAGCGGTGGCACATCAGCAATTTTTAGCATTCGATTATGACAGTTTCAGGAAAAAAGGAACACTGATTTTTGATACCAAATCTTTCATCAACAGAGATTTAACCGATGCCAGATTATAGATTATATGTCTTTTACCTATTCATATTAAAAAATCAATACACAGCACTGACCTGGGTATTATAATTCTACCTGCTGGCATTGGAAATAGGAAGAAACAACAAACGGGCATATCGAATATGTCCCGTTTGCTTGTAGTTGGTAGTATTTGGCTTCTTTAAACATTTAGTTGATTTATAAGAAGGCCACTGAATTTATATTAGTTTCTTTTTAAAAAATCCTCATAAGCTAATGTAATCCCATTCTCTAAATTTACACTATGTTTCCATCCAAGATTGTGAAGTTTACTTACATCCATTAATTTTCTTGGTGTCCCATCGGGTTTGGTCGAATCGAAAACCAGTTCTCCTTTGAAATCGACAATATCTTTAATTAAAAGGGCTAAATCCTTAATTGTTAAATCCTCTCCTGTGCCAATATTTATCAGATTAGGTTCGTTATAGGTTTCCATCAGGAAAAAACAAGCATCAGCCAGATCATCTGCAAAAAGAAATTCACGCATGGGGGCACCAGAACCCCATACTACTACCTGTTTCTCGTTGTTGATTTTTGCTTCATGAAATCTACGAATCAAAGCAGGCAGAACATGAGAGTTTTGTGGGTGATAGTTGTCATTATAACCATATAAGTTAGTCGGCATTACTGATATAAAGTTGCAGCCATATTGTTCACGATAAGCGTCGCACATTTTTATTCCTGCAATCTTGGCAATGGCATAAGGTTCATTTGTATACTCTAAAAGGCCGGTCAAAAGATATTCCTCTTTTAAAGGTTGAGGAGCCATTTTGGGATAGATACAGCTTGAACCTAAAAACATTAATTTTTTAACCTTATTCAAATAGGAATTATTTATTATATTATTTTGAATGGCTAAGTTTTCGAAAAGAAAATCGGCCCGATAGGTGTTGTTTGCTACTATACCACCAACTTTTGCTGCTGCAAGAAACACATAGTCAGGTTGGTTTTCTCTAAAGAAATGAGCTACGGCTTGCTGATCGCGGAGGTCTAATTCTGATGATGTTTTCGTGAGAAGATTATTGTAACCTTCTTTCTGAAGTTTGCGATAAATAGCAGAGCCAACCATTCCTCTGTGACCTGCAATAAAAATTTTAGCTTCTTTTTCCAATTTAATTTTTTTAAATGTATACGAAAATACAATAGATTAAGTAGATGACATAAAAAAAAGATGCGATGCTCGTTTTTTTTAGATGTTAGCTATTTTTGATTACCAACGTCAGATTATAGCGCAAACTATTTATATTTAATTGTTCTTTTCTGGTTAAAAAAATAGAAAGATTAATGAAAAGATATGGTAGACAGTGTATAGAATTTCTACTTGAAAAATGAGCTAATTTTTTGATGCTGAATGTGAACAGGGCCTGACTATTCGTCAATATAAAAAGAATATTGAGGTATAAATAGAAAAAATTCCTTATGCAGTAGACAATAGATATTTAATTCCCCAAATTTTTTATTGAAAGAGTGCTTGCGCATGCCTGATTGTGAAACGGTGGCGTTTCGCGTTTGTCACAATTTACAAAAGAATTTTGTAACGGGATTAAGCCACTCTTGTTTATATCTAATTATTGTGATGAAAATTTTAAATTAGGATAATCAACAACATACAGTAGCTGTTAGTTCAGTTTAAAATGAAAAACTATTGCAAGTTAATTTCTTGTTAAAATTGCGTGTTATTAGCAATTGAACCCTGTATTTAAGAATGTTATTTCTAAGGTATGTCTGATTTACTCTACTGTTTATTTGAAAATTATATAAATTAACCTAGATTTACGACATCTTAAAGACGTTCTCGCCAAATATTTCGTTTTATTTTGCGTGGATGTCTGGATTAAGATGTTGGTTAGTCAAATTTAAGACAGTTGATTTAAATGCTTTCGCTATAATATGTTTAGCTTTTTTAATAGGAAAAATAAGATTACGGATATTTCCTGGCTCGGAGTAGATATGCACTCTCATATCTTACCAGGTATTGACGATGGTTCGCCTGATGTTGCCACCTCTATTCGTTTCGTGAAGAGTTTACAAGAATTGGGTTTCGATCAATTGATTGCTACACCACACATTTTCAAAGAATTGTATCCGAATACTCCAAAAACTATTGGAGATGCAAAAGCTTTATTGCAGTCAGAAATGACAAAGCAAAACATTACATTAAAATTAGGAGCTGCAGCAGAGTATATGGTCGATCAGGATTTTACCTTGAACCAACCGCTTTGTAAGCTGGATCATAAACATGTATTGATCGAAATGTCTTATTTGAATGAATCTCCTGAGATTAGTAAAACCATATTCGATATCGAAATTGCTGGCTATCAGCCGATACTAGCACACCCAGAACGGTATACTTTTTATTTCAAAGATCAAAACAGGTTAAAACGATTTAAGGAAAAAGGTTGCCTAATGCAGTTGAATTTGCTATCTGTAGTTGGTTATTATGGTAAAGAAGTTAAGCAATTGGCCGAAATTTTAATAAAGGAAAAGATGTATGATTTGGCTGGCACTGACTTGCATCATGATAAGCATTTAATCACGCTCACTAACGCTGTAGAATCAGGCAAGTTATATGAGTTAATAGGAGCGTATGGATTCAAGAATCAGGAAATTTTTGGGCAGGTATTGATTTGAACGGAAATAAGATTGGCTAAAGTTTACCTATCCGCTTTGATCAATAAGGAGGAGTAGAACACTATCAAATTCATATCTTTTAGATATTACAATTAAATGATTAAGTTTGCACCCTGTCTGTTGTGTAAATTCTATTTCTTGACAGCAAAATTTATCTATGAATAAACAAAATAACGTAATTAAAGGGTTCTTTATCGCTTCCTTATTTTCAACGATAACCCTAAGTTCTTCCTGTGTGAGCAATAAAAAGATAGCATACTTTCAGGACATTCAAACAGTGAATCAAGCAAAATTGGAGAATGCTGCAGTTTTTACAGCCCCAACTATTCAGCCTGATGATATTTTAAGTATTAATATATTCACACTTAATCCACAAACCGGTTCTATTATTAATCAAGCTGCTGCAACACCTACGCTAGGAGGAAATACGAATACTAGTTTAGCTACTCAAAGCACTGGTTTTTTGGTTGATAAAAATGGTGAGGTTGAGCTTTCATTAATTGGGAAATTAAAAGTTTCCGGATTGACGACTTATCAAGCTCGTGAATTAATTAGGGAAAAAGCCGCCGACGTTTATAAGCAACCCAACGTACAATTGCGTTTTGCAAACTTTAAAGTTAGTGTTTTAGGGGAGGTAAATGCCCCATCGGCCTATACTTTGCCTAATGAAAAAGTAACTATTTTAGATGCTTTAAGTTTGGCTGGTGATTTGACAATATACGGTAAAAGAGATAACGTTTTGATTGTCAGAGATAACGATGGTAAAAAAGAATTTGCACGCTTAGACTTGAACTCTTCGAATATCTTTAATAGCCAATTTTATTATTTAAAGCAAAATGATGTTATTTATGTTGAGCCTAACAAGCGAAAAGTTTCAGCCTCGAATTCTGCTCAAATTCAAACCATTGGAGTACTAGCATCTGTAATCTCAGTAATTGTTCTTGCCATTACTAGTTTTAAATAGTTTAACCCATGAATAACTCGATGGATAGAAGCATGATACATGCAGAAGAAGAAGAAAGCATCAATTTAAAAGAAATACTGAATAAACTTGTTGATAAATGGCCTTGGTTTTTGATAAGTGTATTCATCTGCCTACTAATAGCATTTTTATATAGCAAGTTTACGCCGCCTACCTATCAAATTAATGCGAAGATATTAGTTAATGACGATGAAAAAGGAGGAGGTTTAGGAGGAAAAACCAGCGGTCTAATGGACCTTGGGGGGTTATTGGGGGCTAAGAACTCTGTTGATAATGAGGCGGAGATTTTAAAAACCAGGTATTTAATGGAGCAGGTGGTACGTCAGATGCAATTGAATATTGTTTACTCTAGTAAATCAGGTCTTGTAAGACGTGAATTATATAGTCCGCCATTTAAACTGAATGTCGTTAAGGGGGTAGATACTATCTTGGCCACTAGCTTTGACATTCGTAGAACTGCGGGGAATAAACTTCAGGTTAAAACTAATAGCTTTGAGAAAGTCGTTCAATGGGGAGAACCCTTTAGCGTAAATGGAGTTGGCACTATCCAGATTGATAAGGGACAAATAGAACCGCTTGACGAAAAAGAATATTTTGTGTTTGTAAGCTCGATTGACTCGCGGGTAGCGTCTTTAATGCAACAGCTCTCAGTTACTGTCACTAATAAGCAAGTCAGTATAATTGATTTAGGCCTGTCGTATCCTTTACAAGATAAAGGCGAGGATATTTTAGGCGCATTGATACACAAATATACATCTGCAAATCTTGGGGATAAAAATGCTATTGCAGACAGTACTTATAAGTTTATTAAGGAGAGACTTAATGTAATAGCTTCTGAACTTGGAGATGTAGAAGATAAAGTAGAAAGTTTTAAACAGCGTAACAGATTAGCTGATATGTCTGAGCAAGGTAAGTTGTTGGTGAAGAATACAGGAGAATATACCTCTGAACTAGCAAAGGCTGAAACACAAGTTAAAATATTAACCGAGATAGAGTCTTATCTAAAAGACACCAACGGCACCAAGCGCGTATTCCCCTCCTCTATGATTCCAGGAGATTTAGTTTTTTCGAATTTGTTGGGGCAATACAATTCCTTATTGATGGAAAGGGAACGGCAGTTGTTAAGTGTTACAGAAGAAAGCCCATTTGTTCAGAGTATAGATAAGCAGATTTTAGGTTTGAGGAAAGATATTCTTTCAAATATTGAAACTTCTAAAAATAGTTATATTGCGATGCGAGACAAATTCAAATCGCAATTGCAAGCGGCTGAAAACGAAGTTTCTGGCGTTCCACAAATTGAAAAAAATTACCTTAAATTGGCTCGAAATCAGCAAATTAAGCAGGAATTGTATATTTTTTTGATGCAAAAGGCAGAGGAAACAGCTATCTCAAAGACTTCTAATATTTCAGTTGCTAAAATAATAGATCCACCAAAAGCTCAAGTGATTCCAATTAGTCCCAAAAAGAATGTTATTTATTTAGCAGGCCTTTTTGCAGGGTTAATATTTCCATTGATCCTTATCTTTGGACAGGAACTTATAAGTACAAGTATTAAGACTAAGGAAGAGATCACAAAACACACCCGTGTACCAGTAATTGGAGAAATCAGTCATAACGGAAGTTCGGACAATTTGATTGTAGCCAATCAAGGCCGTTCTGCAATCTCTGAACAATTTAGAGCACTTCGAACTAATCTTTCGTTTTATCTGAAAACAGAAGAAGAGAAAGTTATTCTGTTAACTTCGAGTATGAGTGGGGAGGGAAAATCTTTTACAGCTATTAATTTAGGTAATATTTTAGCTTTAGCGGGGAAAAAAGTTCTTTTAATGGAGCTGGACTTGAGAAAGCCTGGCTTGTCAGCAAAACTAAATGTCAATAATGGAGTTGGTTTTAGTAATTTTACAATTGATCCTGACATTACAATACAGCATATTGTAAAGCCGCTAACAATTAATAAAAATATGTTCATTATTTCTTCTGGTCCATTGCCACCTAACCCAGCTGAAACATTATTAAGTGAAAGGACTCCTGTATTGATAGAAGAATTAAAAAAACAGTTTGATTATATCATTATGGATGCCCCCCCGGTAGGTATTATAACTGATGCACAATTACTTTCTAATTATGCAGATGTAACACTTTACCTGGTTAGGCAAAAAGTTACACAGAAAGCACAACTTAGTATTGTTGAAGAATTATATACCAGTGCAAAAATGAAAAATATTGGTATCGTAGTTAATGACATTATCAGTAAAGACTATGGTTATGGTTATGGCTACGGAAATTATGGCGAAAGTGCAGAAAAGAGCATTTGGCAAAAGTTGAAGATCAAGCGTTAGAGATATTTGGCTCATTATAAATATAAAATGAAAACAGCATTAATTACTGGAATTACGGGGCAAGACGGCGCATATTTGGCCGAATTGTTATTGCAAAAGGGGTATATCGTACACGGCATCAAAAGAAGAAGTTCCTTATTCAATACAGATCGTATCGATCATTTGTATCAAGATCTGCATGAGGAAAAAATTAGATTTAAACTTCACTATGGTGATTTAACCGATTCGACTAATTTAATCAGAATTGTTCAGGAAGTACAGCCTGATGAGATTTATAATTTAGGCGCGATGAGCCATGTTAAGGTATCGTTTGATTCTCCTGAATATGTTGCCAATGTAGATGGTATCGGAACACTAAGGATATTAGAAGCAGTAAGAATCCTGGGTTTGGAAAAGAAAACCAGGGTTTACCAGGCTTCGACTTCTGAGTTATATGGTGGTATGCCAGAGAATAAAAATGATAAAGGATTTTATGATGAAAATTCTCCTTTTTATCCACGTTCTCCATATGGAGCAGCTAAGATTTATGGTTTTTGGATCACTAAAAACTATCGTGAAGCTTATGGTATGTTCGCCTGTAATGGAATTCTATTCAACCATGAAAGTCCATTAAGGGGGGAAACATTTGTAACTCGTAAAATTACCCGTGCGGTTGCGAAAATTGCTCAGGGCTTGCAAGAAAAATTGTACTTAGGCAATTTAGAGGCAGAAAGGGATTGGGGACATGCCAAAGATTACGTGGAAGCCATGTGGCGTATTTTGCAACAAGATGTTCCTGATGATTATGTTATTGCAACCGGCGTAACCACAAAAGTTCGTGACTTCGTTAGAATGGCTTTTGCAGAGGTAGGTATCACTTTAGCATTCAAGGGGCAAGGTGTTGAGGAGATAGCTTATGTTGTATCTTGTTCAAATCCAGACTTTCAGATCACAGCGGGAACAGAGGTAGTTGGTGTTGACCCGGCTTACTTCCGTCCAACAGAAGTAGATTTGTTAATCGGTGATCCTACTAAGTCAAAAACGAAGTTAGGCTGGGAGCCGAAATACGATTTGGCTGCTTTGGTAAAAGAAATGGTTGCTACTGATGTAGAGCATTTCAGAAAAGAAACTTTGCTTAAATCGCACGGATATAAAATCAAAAATCAGTTTGATTAAGAGAGGCTTTAACCATGCAATCATTAAGCTGCCAATAAAAATTTTAAATCACTATTTTCTTCACTGATAGAAAATACGCATCAATAATGAACTATACGCTAAAAGTTGCTGATATTAGAAAGGAAACTGAAGACACAGTTACTTTGTGCTTTAAGCAACCGGGGCTAAAGAAAATCAAATATTTGGCAGGGCAGTACCTGACATTAATCTTTAGAATTAATGGGAGGCGTTATATTCGCCCCTATTCTTTTTCTTCATGCCCTGGAATTGATTCTTTTTTAGAGATTACAGTTAAACGGGTAGAAAATGGACTGGTATCCAATCATATCAATGATATGGTTAAGATTGGCGATTCCATTGAAGTGATGCCGCCTATGGGCGACTTTGTTTTTGAAGAAGATTATGCTTTCACTGATGTGTTTTTTTGGGGAGTAGGTAGTGGTATTACACCACTGATCTCCATCATTAAATATATACTAACTGCGAAAGAAAATGTAAGGGTACACTTAAATTATGGCAATAAAAACCATGAAACAACCATTTTTAGGGATCAGATTCAACAATTAAATACACAATACCCTGAACGTTTAGTGGTGAGGAATTTTCATACTAAAATATTTGTAGATGAAAGCCATCCATATTTAATTCAAGGCAGAATTGACCAAGATAAAGCTTTACAAATACTGGAAGATGAACTTGATCCGAATCAATGTGCACATTATATCTGTGGTCCTGCAGGTTTAAAAGAGTCAGTAAAAAAGGCGCTACAAACTAAATATGGATTTTTAGCAAATGTATTCTCCGAGGATTTTGAGCTGGTTAAGGACCCAAAAGATTTTGAAGATGTATATACACAAAAAATTTTAATAAATTTTGGTGGTAATCAATATCCATTAGAGATTGCAAAAGGCAAAAGTATTTTAGAAGCTGCATTGAACGCCGATATTGAATTGCCTTACTCTTGCCAAACCGGTAATTGTAGTACTTGTAAGGGTAAGCTGATTTCGGGCGATGCTAAAATGATTGGATTAAGTAAAGAGCGTAATGATCTTGTCGCAGGTGAATTTTTATTATGCTGCACACATCCTTTAACAGAGAACGTACAAATAAGTATATAACGTAAAAATATGAAGGTAGTAATACTAGCAGGCGGTTTAGGTACCCGATTAATGGAAGAAACAGAAGCTCGTCCGAAGCCAATGGTAGAAATCGGTGGTAAGCCGATTTTGTGGCACATCATGAAAATCTATGAAGCTTATGGCTACAATGATTTTGTACTTTGCTTAGGTTATAAAGCGCAATCTGTTAAAGAATATTTTTTAAACTATTATCTTTATAACTCCGACGTTTCAATTGATATAGAAAAAAATAAAGTTGATGTTCATTTTTCAAACTCAGAGTCTTTCAAGGTAACACTAGTAGATACTGGATTAAAAACCAATACGGCTGGGCGTATCAAAAAGATCCAGAAGTATGTTGATGGAGAAACATTTATGCTTACTTATGGAGATGGTGTTTCTGATGTTAACATTTCTGAACTAGTAAAATTCCATAAAAGCCATGGCCGTTTAGCTACTTTAACCAGCATACAAACACCTGGCCGTTTTGGGAACATAGAAATGGATGAAAATGGAGGGGTAGAGCACTTTGTGGAGAAGCCTCAAGGTGATGGAATGTGGATTAATGGAGGATTCTTTGTATTGGAACCGGGTATTTTCAAATATTTGGAAGGAGATGTTGAAGATGTTCAATGGGAAAATAAGCCGCTTAAAGAAATTGCTAACAATGGCCAACTTGCAGCGTTTAAACATGAGGGTTTCTGGAAGCCAATGGACGCTTTGAGAGACAGAATTGAACTAGAAGCATTGTGGAGCAGTGGTGAAGCAAAATGGAAAATCTGGTAAGATGAGTTTTCAAAATATATATCAAGGGAAAAAAGTATTAGTTACCGGGCATACAGGGTTTAAAGGGTCATGGTTAGCCATTTGGCTAAAAGAACTTGGGGCTGAAGTTTACGGTTATGCATTAGCGCCATATTCTGATATGGACAATTTTGTAACGACTAAACTATCTGGTCTCATTCATCACCAGGAAGGAGATGTTAGAGATGGGGCAAAACTAAAGCAATATTTTAAGGAAGTACAGCCTGATTTCGCTTTTCATTTGGCTGCACAACCTTTGGTATTACTATCCTATCAAGATCCAGTAGGTACTTTTGATACCAACTTAATGGGTACAGTTAACTTTTGGGAGGCTGTAAGGGCTACCTTATCCGTAAAAGCCGCAGTTAACGTTACCACTGATAAATGTTATGATAATAAGGAGTGGGTTTGGGGGTACCGTGAAAATGATCCTATGGGCGGAAAAGATCCTTATAGTGCATCCAAAGGCTGTTCGGAGCTGATTACCAGTTCTTACCTTGAATCATTTTTCAAAGCCGAGGGAACCGCAAATATTGCATCTGCCCGTGCCGGAAATGTGATTGGTGGAGGCGATTGGGCATTAGATAGAATTATCCCTGATTATTTTAGGGCTTTTAAAAAGGGTGAAAAATTGGAAGTTAGAAATCCACATGCCACCCGCCCATGGCAGCACGTGCTTGAGCCGTTAAGTGGTTATTTAAATCTCGGTGCAGAATTATATATTCAAGGAAAAGCTTTTAGTGGAGGTTGGAATTTTGGACCAGAAGACATGACCAATTATTCAGTAAAACAATTGATAGACTGCATGTTGAAACTGGATAATAAAGGTGGTTATTTTGTGCCGGAAGGTACCAGCAAATTACATGAGGCGGTATTATTGAAGCTTGATATTTCAAAAGCCGCAAACTTTCTGAAATGGAAACCAGTATTGAGTTTTGAAGATACGGTGGAATTTACACTAACAGGTTATTTAGCAGATCTAGATAATACTAAAGATGTTTACGCTTCAAGGAAAGAACAAATTGAAATATTTACCGAAAAAGCAAAAATGAAACAAATTAATTGGTCTGAATAATGAAAATAGTTAAAACTGAATTTCAGGATATTTTCATTATGGAATACGCCTCATATAAAGACAACAGGGGGGAGTTTGTGAAAACAATTCATGAAGAAACTTTTGCTGAACATGGATTAGACTCGAAATTTACAGAAAGTTTTTACTCCGTTTCTGATAAAAATGTAATACGTGGCATGCACTATCAAAAGCCACCTGCTGATCATGCAAAGTTGGTTTATGTGATTACAGGTGCAATTATTGATGTTGTGCTTGATATCAGGCAAAATTCTCCAACATTTGGTCAAGCTTTTTCTGTCGAACTATCAGCAGAAAATCGTAAGGGAATTTATATTGGAAAAGGTTTTGCTCACGGATTTTTAGCGCTCGAAAAAGATACTACGGTTGAATATCACACCACGACTTCTCAAGACAAAGAAGCAGAAGGCGGTATAAAGTATGATTCCTTTGGATTCAAGTGGACCATAGATAAACCAATTTTGTCCATACGTGATATGGCTTTTGAAGGTTTTATCCCATCAAAGCAATATTTTTAATGAACATATTACTAACTGGAGCAACAGGGTATGTAGGTAGAAATTTGATTTCGTATCTAGTAAATTCTTCTGATCATAAACTTTTTGCTATCACAAGGCGGGAAGTTGAGTTGGATAGCAAAGTTGTTGTCATAAAAGATGATGATAACCTTGAAGATGAAATAATTAAGTTACAACCCGATATTGTTATTCATCTTGCATCTTACCTCACAGCGAGATCTGAAGTAAATGATATTCATCAGTTAATAAATGCAAATATTACTTTTGGAACTTTATTATTAAATGCACTTCAAAAAGTAAAAATTAAATGTTTTATAAATGTGGGATCATTTTCAGAATACCATTTTAGCGATGGAAATTTAAATCCAACCTATCTATATGCTGCAACCAAAACCGCATTCAGGTCAATATTAAATTATTATGCTGCATTAAATAACTTTAAGGTTGTTCATGTAATCCCCTATACAATCTATGGTGGGCAGGATACTCAAAAAAAGATAATAGATATTTTATTTGATGCAATACATGCAACTGAACCGGTTAAAATTTCGGAAGGTTTGCAGTACCTCGATTTTATTTATATCTCTGATTTGATTAATTTTTTCCATAAATTGATTGATGGATTTGAAAAAATAGACCACAATGATGTTTTGCATTTGGGCACAGGAAAGGTTCATAATCTTAGAGAGGTAGCAGCAAAAATTGAGGAAATTACACACTCAAAACTAAAATTAGATTGGGGAGCATATCCTCCAAGGTTACGTGATACGGTTTATGCAAATGCACCTATTGGGAAATTGAAAATATTGCTCAATTGGGAACCAGAAATAACATTAGAAAAAGGATTGATTTTAAAATATAAACAATTACAAAATGGGTACAGTGAACGTTAATTATGATCTTAAAGTTTTTAAGGCATCAGTTCCGGGACAAGATTATATTCCAGTAACTGGAAAAATTATTGAAGAAGACGACTTACTGCTTTGCATGGAGTCAGTCGCAGATGGATGGTTAACAGCTGGAAGGTTTGCTACTGAATTCGAAGCAGAATTTGCAAAATATTTTGGAGCGGCGAAGGCTTTGTTGGTAAACTCTGGTTCTTCTGCCAATTTGGTCGCATTTTATGCTTTAACCTCTCCGAAACTAGGTGATAGAGCAATCAAACCGGGAGATGAGGTGATCACTGTTGCTGCTGGTTTTCCTACAACTGTAAATCCAATCGTCCAATTTGGAGCTATCCCTGTGTTTATCGATGTGGATGTTGCTACGCATAATCTGAAATCTGACATGATAGAAGCTGCTGTTTCTCCAAAAACGAAAGCAATTATGATTGCACACTCTTTGGGTAATCCATTCGATTTGGACGAGGTAATGCGTGTGGCAAAAAAATATAACCTATGGGTAGTTGAAGATGATTGCGATTCGTTAGGTGCAACTTATAAGGGTAAAAAAACCGGGACATTTGGAGATATTTCGACCTTCTCATTTTACCCGGCACACCACATTACCATGGGCGAAGGTGGTGCTGTAATTGTAAATAATCCTGAACTTTCTAAAATAGCAGAAAGCTTTAGAGATTGGGGAAGAGATTGTTATTGTTTGCCAGGAAAAGATGATACATGTGGTTGTCGTTTTGGGCAGCAGTTAGGCTCTTTACCTTACGGTTACGACCATAAATATACTTATTCTCATATAGGCTTTAATTTAAAGGTAACAGACATGCAAGCAGCGCTTGGCGTATCTCAAATGCGTAAAATTGATCGTTTTGTGCAAAAAAGGCGCGAAAATTATGCAATGCTGTATGAGCGCATGAAAGAGTTCGAAGATATTTTCATTCTGCCTGAACCAACCCCAGATTCAGAGCCTTCTTGGTTCGGATTTTTGATGACTTTGAGAGAAGGAGATGCAAACGATCGTCACATGTTAGTTCAGTATTTGGAAGAAAATAAAATTGGTACCCGTTTATTATTTGCAGGTAACCTGTTGAGGCAACCGGCTTACGCTAATGTTGAGCATAGGGTTGTTGGAGATTTAGCTAATACTGATATCATCATGAACCAATCTTTTTGGTTAGGCGTTTGGCCCGGATTAGATGCCGTACATTACGATTATATCGCCGATGTGATTAGGAAATATATAAACAGTTAGGTTATGATTTTGGTTTTGGGTGCGGGATTGGCAGGGATTAGTAGTTCATATCATTTAGATCATGAATGTTTAGTTGTAGAAAAAAAACATCACATCGGAGGCCATATCTATTCCCATCAAATTGATGGTTTTACATGGGATGAGGGCCCTCATGTTTCCTTTACGAAACATAAATATGTGAAAGATTTGTTTGCAAAAAGTTTGAATGGCAAATATTTAGAATATCCGGTGTTCCCTACCAACTATTACAAAGGTTATTGGATAAACCATCCTGCGCAATCAAATCTTTATGCTGTTCCTGAGCCGATACGGACCAAATGTTTAAATGATTTTTTATCCAGTAGAAATGAAAATCAGGAAGAAATTGTACCCAAGAACTATGAAGATTGGTCAATTTTGGCTTTTGGAAAGGCATTTTATGAGGAGTTCGTAAAATCTTATACCAAAAAATATTGGACTGTCGAACCGAAAGATTTAACAACAGATTGGGTGGGGGGGAGAGTTTTTTTTCCTGATGTAGAAACCGTGAAACAAGGCTTCTTAGCTCCTTTGGATCAATCAACACATTATATTACTTCTGTCAGATATCCTGAAAAGGGCGGATACTTTAGTTATACCAATGGTTTACGTGAAGGAATGAATGTTGAATTGAACAAAACAGTTGAGCGAATTTCGTTAGCTTCAAAAACAGTTTATTTTGCTGATGGGTCTAATATAGAATATTCAAAACTCATTAATACCCTGCCTCTACCCGAGTTTGTGCGTTATATTGAGGCAACGCCTGAAGTGAACAAGGCAGCTGATGATCTGGCATGCTCTGAACTTTTGTTGATTAATTATGTAATAAATCATCGTGCAAAAATAGATGCCCATTGGTTTTATGTGTACGATGCAGATAAGTACGCAACACGTGTAAACTTTACGGAGCTTTTATCTCCCCAAAATGGGCAAGAGGGTAAAACCGGAATTCAGGTCGAGGTATATTTTTCAAAATATCGGCCACAGATTGAGCCTGTTGAAATTATTGTTAATCGTGTACTCGAAGAATTAATTGAAATGAGATTAGTTGAAAGCAGGGATTTCTTAGAGAATAGCAATACTCAATATATTAAGTATGCAAATGTGATCTGTGATTTGCCTAGAAGACAGGCTCTCGAAACCATTTTTTCTTACTTGGAGCAATATGGCTTAGTAAGAGAAAGCGATGATTTGGAGCCTATGACAGATTGGGATAAAAAGTTAGAAAATAATGATGCTAGTAAAATAGGCGATATTGTTTTAGCAGGCAGGTTCGGCCAGTGGAAGTATTTTTGGACAGATGATTGCATTTTGAGGGGAAAATTTATTGCCGATAAACTTGGTTCTAATTAAATTTAGATGATTAAGAACATTTCAAAAAAAGACATTATTTGGGGTTATGGTGCCCAATTTTTCTCAATCGCATCGGGAGTTTTGGTTTTACCCTTAATACTTCATTTACTTAGTCCAGAAGAGATTGGCATGAATTATTTGATGCTAACTGTCGGATCATTGGTTGCATTATTTGATTTCGGTTTTGGCCCACAATTTGGACGGAATATTACTTACATCTTTAGCGGAGCACAAGAGTTAAAAAAAGAAGGTATTCATACTAATGAAGAAGGTGAAAAACAAATTAACTATCGACTATTAGCTACGATGATCTATACTGTTCGATTTGTTTATCGTAGGTTGTCACTTATAGTTTTAGTTGTTATGCTTTCCTTCGGAACGCTCTATATTTATAAGGTAACTAATGGTTTTACAAATGTACATCGATCCTTATTTATTTGGATAGTTTATTCCATATCAACTTTCTTCAATATGTATTATACCTATTATGCTTCATTATTAATAGGAAAAGGGATGATAATGGAATCAAAAAAGGCCATGGTCTATTCCAGAATTGTGTACATTGTTATAAATGTCTCTTTGTTGTTATTAGGAGTTGGTTTACTCTCTATAGCAATTGCCAATTTGCTGGCCCCTTTTGTAGAAAGGCTTATTTCTCACTATTATTTCTTTACAAAGGAATTCAAGAGTAAAATCGATCAATTTGTAATCACCAAAAAAGAAAAACTAGATTTGTTTAATATCGTTTGGCATAATGCACGCAAACTGGGGCTAGTTTTTATCGGATCTTATGCAATTACCCGTTTTGCAATGTTTTTAGGAGGTTTGTATTTGAGTTTATCGGATATTGCTTCCTATGGCTTAATGGTACAACTCGTTGGAATAATTTCTGGTATTGCTAGTACCCTTTTTATGATTAATAATCCACGTTTTGCTGAACTAAATATTAAAGGAAATATTAATGATCTAAAAAAAGAATTTGCTTTTGCCATGGGGATTTTTTATCTACTGTTCCTTATTGGCGGCGCTTTTCTAGTATTGGCCGTACCCGAATTATTAATATTAATTAAAGCAAAGGCAGTATTACCTGTATCAGGTATCCTTATTTTATATTTGATTATAATGTTACTCGAAACCAATCATTCTTTTTTTGCAACAATGATCGTTATTGGTAATTCTGTTCCCTTTATGTGGGTTTCATTGATTACGGGTGGATTTATTGCTTTAGGAAGTTATTTTTCCTTATCCTTTACAAATTATGGTTTATTGGGTTTGGTATTAGTGCAGGGTATTGTGCAATTGGCATATAATAATTGGAAATGGCCTTTTGTTATTTTGAATAAATATAATATAAGTTTATTCAGCTTTTTAAGATTAGCTGTTTCGGAAGTATTTTATAGATTAAAAACATACTCTTATGGTAGATAAAAGCACTGATTTTTTTAAAATTGAAGATAATTTTGCAAAGACAAAAAGTGTTGAATCTATTCCCATAATTCAATCAAAGTTAAGTTTTAAGCCCAAAATTACGATTGCAATACCCACCTATAAAAGGGCAGATTTATTGAAGGAATCTCTAAATAGCGCCATTAATCAAATAGAATACGATGATTTCGATATAGTTGTAGTAGATAATAACCCAGAACGTGGTTGTGATACTGAAAAAATAATGAATTCTTATAACAACCCTCGCATAAGTTATTATAAGAATTCACAAAACATTGGAATGTTTGGTAATTGGAACAGGTGCATTTCGCTTTCTTCTGGGCAATATCTGTCAATTTTGAACGATGATGATACGTTGGAGTTAAATTATTTAAAATCTGTTCAAGGGATCCTTTTAAAAATGACAGATTTGAATGCTATTATAGTTGGACATAAAGTAATTGATTCTGATGGGAATCTAATTTTTGAGCACAAAAATGATAAACTAAAAATTAATAAAGTTATTCCTTTAGATTTACACCTCGGTAATGTAAACCCAGGATCGCTTGGGATCTTATTTACGAGGGGTAGTCTGTTAAAAATGGGGGGGTATAATGAAAAATTTTATCCCTCATCAGATTATATGTTTTTAGTGCAGTATTTGGTCAACTTTAATAATGTATTTTACTTAAATTCCTCGTTAACTAATTATCGTATTGGGTTTAATGAATCAATAAAAATAGCTACTCTTCAGGGGTTTATTGAAACTGATAAAAAAATCAGAAATTCATTTAAAATTATTTACCCTTCACTAAGTTGTATCATAACTTTGGCACAAAAAGCAATAGAGTTAAGGCAATATAAATTATTATGTGAAGTATCGGATGAATTTTTAAAGATATATTCAGAACAAATATTCAGAATGGAAAATGACATAAACATTTTTAACAAAATTGCTTTCAAGTCAATTCCAATCTTGTGTAAATTAATAAGGTTCAAAAATAATTTTTAATAATTATACTGTTTCTCGGGTATATTTTGATTTTAACTTAAAATGATATGTAAAAGATGAGGGTTCTATGGTTTACCAATAATCAAGCGGGCTATAATTCGGATTTAAATGGATATAACGGAGGCGGATGGATTACTTCTTTGGAAAAGGAAGTTAGAAAATTGCCAAATCTTGAGTTGGCAATATCCTTCTTTTTTCAAGATGAGCCATTTAAAGTTGAACAAGAAAATGTAATTTATTATCCAATTTCTATTGCTAGAGGCATACAAGATAGGTTTAAAAGAGCATTCTCTAAAAGTAAACAAGAAGCTTCACATGTAAGCGCTTTTAAATCGGTAATTGATGATTTTAAGCCTGATATTATACATGTTTTTGGGTCGGAACGAACTTTTGGGCTCATTGCTCAATATACACATATTCCTACAATTATTCATTTGCAAGGTCTGCTTATTCCTTGCTTAAATGCACTTGTTCCACCATTTTATTCTCAATGGGATATATTTCGTTCAAATGGATTAAATCCTTTAAGGCTGCTTTCAAATTACGGGCAATTGAAGGGATGGAAAACTTCTGTTGAAAGGGAAAAAAGGATTTTTGCCGGTTGCAATTATTTCATGGGGCGGACGGAATGGGACAAAAGAATCACTAAAATTTATTCGCCAAAATCGCATTATTATTATTGCAGTGAAATGCTACGCGAATCTTTTTTTAATGCAAGGCCTTGGCAAGTTATAACCAATAGAAATATGGTCATCATTGTAACAACCATTTCAAATCCGCTTTATAAAGGTGCTGATATGTTGTTAAAAACAGCGCAGATACTCAAAAACGAGTTGAAGCTTAACTTCGAATGGCTAGTTTATGGAGTTAATGAGATGGATTTTGCAAGTTTTAAAACAGGAATCCATCTTGAAGCTGTTTCTGTTTATCCTAAAGGTATTGCCTCGTCTGATATAATAAAAGAAGCACTTGGTAATTGTGATGTTTTTGTACATCCTTCATACATTGATAATAGTCCAAATAGTGTTTGTGAAGCCCAACTTCTAGGTGTGCCAGTTATCGCATGTAATGTAGGGGGAGTTTCTACACTAATAGAGCACCTAACAACAGGTGTTTTGGTTCCGGCAAATGATCCTTATATGGCAGCATCTTATATTAAAGAAATCGTTGATAATAAAGAACTTGCATCGAAAATTGGAAACAATGCTAGAGTTCTTGCGATCGAAAGGCATAACAAAGAAAATATAGTAAATGATTTGTCTAGGATTTATCAAACTATCATAGATTTGTAATGAAATTTGAATTTTTTTACCTCTTACTTTAATAGATGGTGATATCAATACATAATGAATAAAATTAAATGTCATTTAATCCTAAAGTTACGGTAGCAATACCTGTTTATAATGTTGAAGCTCATATTGCCAACTGTTTGAATTCTGTTTTTGATCAGGATTATGATCAAATAGAGATTTTAATCGTTTATGATGTTAGCGACGATAATAGTCTGCAAGTAGCTATGGATACGTTAGTGAGCAGTAAATTTCCTTTTCGGGTAATTAAAAAAAACGAGGTTGATAAGGGTATTGGAAAATCCCGAAATATTATTTTGGATAATTTAACAGGTGATTATCTTTTTTTTATTGATAGTGACGATTATATAGTTTCACATACAATCAGTTTACTTGTAAAGGAAGCAGAATTAAATAATGCAGATATTGTGGCAGCTTCCCATCGTGCTGTAGATGAGGAAGGGATAATAACTAAGGTTTTTCAGTATGATGAGAAAAAGGTATTTGATAATGGATCATTTAAAAAACATGTTTATGTTGAGAATGGATATTTTTCAGTGTATTCCTGGAATAAATTATATAAAACCACTTTTTTAAAAGACAATAATTTAAGATACATTCATAACGTAGTTGAAGATGCCGTATTTTCTTTTTTAGAGATCCGGCACCTGACAAAGATCGTGTTACTTCCTGATATTACATTAGATTATCTGATCCGCAATACATCGATTACAAACGCCATCATGTATAATGATTTGTCATTAGAAACGGCTGAGATTTACATTTCGATACGCGATTTCGAATATTCTATTAATAATCCTAAAATATTTGAAGATGTGTGTAGTAATATCGATGTTTTCAACTTTTGTTATACCATGATTGTTAGGGATTCGTACAAAAGTAAAAGGATTACCGATCAGGATAAACCAGAACTGTGTAGAAAAGCTTTTAAAACACCTGTTATAGGGTTGAAAGATTTTTTTTCATTATTATTAGCAAAAAAGAAAAAATTCGTTTTATTATTGATGATAAAGATGCTTCCTTTCAGGTTAAATATGTTAATGGTTAATTTTTATCATAAAAGGAGAAATTTTTGAGATTAATATATCTGCCAGTTTTATTTACTCTAATTAGTAAAGCTGTTATTCAAAATTGAAACCACGGTTTTCCGACAGAAATATTGATTTCGGGAAAGCTAAAATCAACTTCTCCATTTACAAAAAGCTATATGTTAATTAAGATTTATAAGACATACACGAAATATAGAACTAGAATTTTCAACTCTGTCAACTGGAGATGGGGTAGATTTATGATGAAGGTACATGGTATTGCATATGGCAAAAACCTGATCGTGCAGGGAGTTTTAGATATTCAGATAGGAAAGGATGTTAATATTATAATTGGTGACTCCTGTACTTTTAAAAGTGGCAGAGGCCTAAATCCTTTAAGTCGAAATATTAAAGGCTCAATAAGTGTTGAAGATAAAGCAACTTTGCTTATTGGTAACAACTGTGGCTTTAGTTCTGTATGTTTATGGTCGCATCAATCAATAACAATTGGGAATCAAGTTAATATTGGAGCGGACACTATTATTATGGACTCAGATGCTCATTCTTTATCTTATTTTGATCGACGTAACATAGAGAATGATCTGAATCATAAAGTTAATAAACCCATTATTATTGATAATGATGTTTTAATAGGAACTCGGTGTATCATTTTAAAAGGTGTTCACATTGGTGCGCGTAGTATTATTGGGAGTGGAAGTATTGTAGTGAATGACATCCCGGAAGATTGCATAGCAGCAGGGAATCCTGCTAAAGTGATAAAAAAAATTAATTTTAATTAGATATGATTTATGTTGTCTTTAGTGATAGACTAGGAAATAATCTTTTTCAGATGGCTGCAGCTCTGTCTCTAAGTGAAAAAATAACAATATGCGTACCACTACAAGAAGAGTATTCTGCTACATTAAAGTATAAGGATACTTTTTTTAAAGGTTTTGATATCTTAAATTATATTCCAGATGGAATACCGGTTTATGAAGAACCATTTTACCACTATAATTCCGTTCCATATACTGAAGGTACTGATTTGATTATAAAGGGGTACTTCCAGTCGCACAGATATTTTGATAGGTCTCTGGTTTTAAAACAATACTCTATCGATGATAATACTATTTTCTTTATTGAAAAAAAATATCCAGAAATCTTAAAAGGCGGATATACCAGTATTCATATTCGAAGAGGAGATTATCTTAAAATGTTGTACAAGCATCCTTTTTGTGGATTAAAATATTATAAAAAGGCTATTGATCTAATTGGTAAAAATGAAAATTTTATTATCGTCAGTGATGATATTACATGGTGTAAAAATAATATAAAATTGAAAAATGTAATATTTGCTGAAAACACCTCTCCAATTATCGATCTATATATACAATCTTACTGTGAAAATAATATACTCAGCAATAGCTCATTTAGTTGGTGGGGTGCATATTTAAATAAGCATATTAATAAAAAAGTTATTGTACCTTCCTTGTGGTTTGGTTATAAAGCTAATTTCAGTACAAAAGATTTACTACCTCGAGATTATATCGTCATAATTAATAAATACAGTTTTGTTGGGTATTTAAAATCAGTAATGCAGTTGGTTAAAAATAAAATATTCTTTTTACTAAATAATAAAGATGTTCAAAATTAAAAGGAATCAGTTTAAAAGGAGCCTCTCTTTAGGGATTCTGTTCTTTTCTGGAACCAGTTTGCACTTTTTTGATGGTGGAATCATATTTTGGTTTTTTATTCTAATAATTCTAAATAAAAATAATTTCTTAAGAATTAAATTAAAGGATTTACTTGTGTTAAGTTCTCTAATCTTGATTTTAACTGTATTCTATTTGATAAAAAGTAACGAAATTCCATATTTTGTTTTCGTTGCTATAGCATCGGCATATATAGTATTATTGAATTATAGGACAAATAATTATAAACAAATATTTTTGGTAGATATTTCGAATTTATTTAAATTCTATATGCATTTTACCTTAATAAGTATATTTTTTCTAATTTTTGGCCAATCATTGTTTAGCCCTGCTTATCTATGGCCATTTTTACGACAAATAGGTTATATTTTTTGGTATATAGACTCAGGTGGGCCTTCATTTCTCAACCACTATCGATTATGTGGTTTGGCATGGGAGCCTGGGGTTTGGCAATTATTTCTAAATCTCAATCTTATCCTTATCCTTTCCAGTAAGCGGCCAACTAAAGAAGTTATTCTCTCAATAATATCCATTGTGTTTACTTTTTCCACTACTGGTTTGTTTATTATGGTATTTATATTAGCTGCAAACGTTCTTTATTTGAGCCCTATTAAAAGAGCAAAAACATTAATTATCCCCGCAATTTTATTTTTCTTTTTATTTTCTTTAATTTCTTCTAATATCAATGAAAAACTATCCGGTAGCGGCGCAACATCTTCATCTGTAAGATTTGGAGACTTTTATGTTGGTCTTGAAATGTTAAAGAGAAGTCCTATTATCGGAGAAGACCCCAAAACAACATTTAATTCATCGGATCTACTTATTTTAAATACACGTGAGCGTATATGGAATGATGCGGTTGAAGGTGATAAAAGTGGTTATTTGGATGCCGAGATGGTTAATGGTTTTATGATATTTTTATTGGATTTTGGTTTGATTGCTGGTGGCTATTTATTGTATAAGGCATTCTGCTTTAATTTGTTCGAAAATAAAAAAATAAGAAATGTATTTATTTGCGTCATAATAATAGCACTTTTTTCAGAGCCAATCTCAAGAACAGGTTTCTTTTTCTTTTTTATTTTAGCTTCCATTATAATCAATGGGTCTAAAAAAACTAAATATTTACAGCCTGTAGGGCAAATTAATTAGACATAAATTATGATGCTCACAGCGCATATCAATAAACAGAATATACCTTTAGTTTCAGTAATTACGATTGTATATAATGCGGAATCAACAATTGAACAGACAATTTTAAGTGTTTTAGCACAAACCTATCCAAATATTGAATATATTATTATTGATGGCGGCTCTACAGATGGATCATTAAAAATAATAGATAAATATAAAGATAAAATTACAAAATGGATTAGCGAACCCGATAATGGAATTTCTGATGCCTTTAATAAAGGAATTAAGTTCTCATCTGGAAATCTTATTGCGTTATTAAATGCAGATGACTGGTATGAAAAAGATGCTGTAAAAAAAGTTGTTGAAAATTATACAAATAAATATACTGTTCTTTGTGGTAACGTAAAACTTTATAATAATCTAAATAATTTTAAAATTAAGAAGAGTTCGATTGATAGCATCGAATCTGTGATGAATGTTTGGCATCCCGGAATGTTTTGTCCTAAAGAGATTTACGACGAAATAGGGCTTTACAATATTGATATAAAAATTCTTATGGATTATGATTTTGTTATCCGATGTTATCTTGCAAAAATAAATTTCAAATTTATAGATGAAAACATAGTTAATATGCGATATGGAGGTGTGAGTAATCAACTAATTACAAAATCGATGAAGGAAGCTCTGATAATAAAAGAGAATCATTTTGGGAAAAAATTCAAACACAAACTAGAATATCTCTTTTTTAATTCTTATTATCATACTATTATTTATATAAAGAAAATTATTTATGGATAGAAATATCGAAATTGATATTCTTCTATCAACCTATAATGGTGGAAAATATTTAGACGAGCAGTTAAATTCTATCTTAAGTCAAACTAATAGTCAGTGGAAAATTATCATAAGAGACGACGGTTCGTCTGATAATACACTTAGTATTATTGATTGTTATGTAAGAAATTATCCAGATAAGTTCTTTTTGCTTAAAGACCTTGGAGGTAATTTAGGTTCAACACTTTCGTTTTCGCAACTGATTGAAAATTGCAACGGTGACTATATAATGCTTTGTGATCAAGATGATGTATGGTTGGATAATAAAATTGAAATAACGTTGAATGAAATGTCTAATTTGGAGATGAACTTTGGCAAAATACCATTAATGGTATTTACAGATTTGAAGGTTGTCGATCAAAACTTAGCTATTTTATCCGATTCGATGATTAAAAGCCAAAAGTTGGATGTTTCTGTAATTAACAAACCTGTAAAACTTGCAGCCTTAAATGTTGTAGCTGGATGTACAATTATGATTAATCGGGCAGCAGTAAAATGTGTATTACCTCTTACGTCAAAAAATATAATTCATGATCAGTGGATGGCTGTTAATATTTCAAAATATGGAAAAATATCATATGTTTCTCAGCCAACTATACTTTATAGGCAACATTCAAATAATGTTGTAGGGTCAAATAAAATTGCATTTCAATACTTTTACAATAAATTAAAAAGCCCTTTGAAACAGATGAGGATTTATTCTGATTTACTTTCACAATTAAGTTTTAAAATAAGCTCTATTGAATTTATAATGTATAAGGTTTTTTTTACTTTTAAGAGAATGTTAAAATAATTTATGAAAATAGCCATTTTAGGCACACGGGGTATCCCTAACCATTACGGCGGGTTCGAACAATTTGCTGAATATTTATCTTTGGGCTTGGTTGAGCGTGGGCACGAGGTTACCGTTTATAATTCAAATGATCATCCCTATCAGGAATCTATATGGAATGAGGTAAAGATTATTCATTGTTACGACCCTGAAAATAAAATGGGTCCTGCTGGTCAATTTATATATGATTTTAATTGTATTTTGGATAGTAGAAAAAGAGGCTTCGACATTATTCTGCAATTAGGTTATACGAGCAGTTCGATTTGGGGTTGGTTGTTCCCTCGAAAAAAAACTGTAATTACCACCAATGTTGATGGTTTGGAGTGGAAACGCACGAAGTTTTCACCAAAGGTAAAGCGGTTTTTAAAGTACGCGGAAAAGTTAGGAATCAAGTACAGCGATTATTTAATTTCAGATTCCATTGGTATCCAGGATTATTTAAAAGCTACTTATCAAAAAGAGTCACTTTATATTCCCTATGGAGCAGATTTGTTTACCCATCCTGATAAATCTTGTTTGAAGAAATATGGAGTTGAAATGCAGCAGTACAGTATGCTTATAGCACGGTTAGAACCCGAAAATAGTATCGAGATGATTTTGGATGGTGTTGTCCAGGCAGAACAATATGAGAAATTTTTAGTCATTGGTAAGCATGAGACCAAATTTGGAACATATTTAAAAGATAAGTTCAAAGGATACGATAATATCATTTTTGTTGGCGGCGTGTACGATATTAATGTATTGAATAATTTACGCCATTTCTCCAGGCTTTATTTTCATGGTCATACGGTTGGGGGTACCAATCCATCCTTATTAGAAGCTATGGCCTCCCAGGCATTAATAGCCGCAAATAAAAATATCTTTAATGAATCGATTCTAGAAGATGATGCTTTTTATTTTGAAAATGCGAAGGATGTTGCTGAGTTATTAAATAACACAAATAAGGGGGATTATCAATCAGCCATTGAATCAAATAATAAGAAGATTGTCCAGACATTCTCTTGGGAACACATCGTTGACCTATATGAACAACATTTTAATTCGATAATTTATGAATGTAGAAAATAAATATATATTAATCATGGCTGGAGGAGTAGGCTCCCGCTTCTGGCCAAAAAGTAGAAACCATTTTCCTAAGCAATTTATTGATATTTTGGGTATGGGGAAATCTTTATTGCAATTAACTTATGAGAGGTTTTTAAAGATTTGTCCAAACGAGCAAATTTATATATTAACCAATACGAGCTATGCCAGTTTGGTTGCCTGTCAATTGCCAAATGTTTTAGCGGAGAATATCTTGTTGGAACCAAGTCGTAACAACACTGCTCCTTGTATTGCTTATGCGGCATATAAGATTGGGGAAAAAAATCCTGATGCCAATATTGTTGTGACGCCATCCGATCATTTGATTTTAAAGGAAGATGTCTTTTTAGATAAAATTCAACAAGCTTTAAGCTTTAGTGAAAAAAACGATGCCTTATTGACTTTGGGTATCAGCCCAACGAGGCCAGATACGGGCTATGGATACATCAAGTATCAAGTAGCAGGTAGCGGGCATCAAGATATCAAAAAGGTCGATGCTTTCATGGAAAAACCTGCTTTAGCTAAAGCAAAGGAATATTTGGCTAGTGGAGATTATGCGTGGAATGCAGGCATTTTTATCTGGTCAGTTAATTCATTAAAGAGAGCATTTAAAAAGTATGCTCCTGAAATTGCTTTTCTATTTGAAAGCGGTTCGGTATTTTACAACACAGATGCAGAAACTAAATTCATCACGGAAAAATATCCATTAAGCCCCAATATTTCTATTGATTATGCCATATTGGAAAAAGCAGGTAATGTATATACCATTCCGGCTGATATTGGTTGGTCTGACTTGGGTACATGGGCTTCACTACACGTGGTGGGTGAAAAAGATGAGAATAGTAATATGGTTAATTTAGATAAAGTGTACTTGCAAGAGACGACCAATTGCGTTATTCATTTATCTAAAGATAAAGCTGCGGTGATTAGAGGTTTAGATAATTATATTGTGGTTGATGATGGTGAAGTCCTTTTGATCTATCCAAAATCGGAAGAACAGGAAATTAAAAAAGTAGCCGAGCAAATGATTAACAATCATGGCACGCGATATGCTTAAGTGAGTTAGTAAGTTGGTCGGTAATAAATCATTCGTTAATCTAGCTTTTAGCTTAAGCTCTAATCTTTCAAAAGTGACAAACTCTGTCCTGCCTAATCGCTCGTTTCTTTTGAAGCTGTTGCACAACTTCTTTATTTAGTTTGTATTATTGCATATCTTAATGAGGGTAATTAATTTATTCATTTTAATCGGCTAAATAGTATGTGTTACTCAAATTCTAAGTTCTTTAAGGTGGCTGTAGCTTTTTTTGGCTCATGTGTTTTAGTTAATTAATAGTATGTTACGAAAGCACTTTTTGATCTAAAAAAACAATGATGTGTAGCAATCTGTACTCAAGCGAACAGACTGAAAATGAAATGTGGTATAACTAGGTTAATACAGAGGTGCGCATCGTCCTCAAAAATAACATGCAATGGAAAATCATTTCTGCAAATAGGGTACTAAAAGAATGGATTTTAGCTCTCCTTAACTAGTATAGTTGTAGTTGATTTTAAATTAGTTTTACCCGCCTTCTTCAGCAAATTGAGTTCAATACTTACTCCACATGAAATATCTTTGACCATGCAAACCGGTAGACTATTAATAGCATTTTGACAAAGTAAATGTTCTATTATTTTCCTGTTTCCAGAAATTCCCTAAAGTATTTTAGGTAAATCGAAACTTCCTTTTTTTCAAGGTGAATCCCGTCTCTTGACTTGAAAGATGTTGGAGGTAGGTGCATTAAGGGAATGCTAGGGAAGTTTTTTTTGATGGATTCACGTGTAAAAATAGCCAAGGGCAAATTTTCAAGAGATGAATTAACAGGCATTTCAAAAAAGTAGAACTTAGTATTGCGATTAGTTTCTTGTATTGTTTTTATCGCTGCTCTCAAATTTATTATTGCATTTTTTATCACGTTCGTATCTGGATGATTATACTTTTTCTTTTCATTTTGCAACAATTCATTAAATACAGTTGCCGGTAATTCTTTTTCTTCTATTGCCGCAGCATTTTTTTTACCATCAGGTTTTGAAGTAATAATATGTCTTAAAATTCCCATTGGTTGATTTTCGGGGCGCATGGCACGGAAATTATTATTTAAAAAAATGCTAATTGGAGAATCATAAGCATGAGCGAAATCATTGTTTTGACCCTTGAAAAAATAGTTGATTTCAATAAAAATTTTTGAAGGTGCTTCTTTCCGTTTGCTAATGATATTAAAACCATCAAACATCGACATGCCGGGCATTGCTAAATTGTAGACACCTGGAATGCTATCATTTTCTATCAATCCAGATAATGATGTCCCGATCATTGCAGCCTTGGGTGTCACATCAGCGTAAATATATCTGTCAGATTTGATGATATTCCCCTGATATTGGTACTGTACAGATCTCCATTGTTGTTTATTTAAAACTAAAAAAATGCTGTAGGCTGCAAACAATAAAGCAAAAACGAATAAACCTTTTTTTATCATTTTTTATATTAAAATTGAAAATAAATGAATGATCCAGACGGCCCTGAATTGACCGCTATCATAAATAACATGCAGCCGTAAGCAATGAATTTATACTTTTGGGTGATGTTCGCTATCATTGGATTCTGATTAGCTAAGTATAAAAAATGATAGATAACAACTGGCGTTGAATAAAGTAATATAAAAACGATAAGTGTACCATTGTGTGCAAGATGCTGGTTGGCATAAATGGATTTAAAATATTCTATCACATTTTCAACAGGCAGTTTAAAAAATACCCAGGAAATGGTAACCACTAAAAAAACTACAATTCCCATCAGAATCTTTGTGAAAGTATTTTTTTGGGGTAATTTAAAGTTATTTAAAAAAAATCTTTCAATGGCTAAAGCCAAACCATGGTATAGCCCCCATATGGCATAACTCCAAGCCGCGCCGTGCCATAAGCCACCTAGCCCCATAGTAATAATTAAGTTTGTGTATGTACGTACGCGTCCTCTTCGATTCCCCCCCAACGGAATATACAAATACTCCTTCAAAAAAGTTGATAAAGATATATGCCATCTTCTCCAAAATTCAGAAAAAGACGAAGATATGTATGGGAAATTGAAATTGTCTATCAAATCATAACCAAATAATTTTGCAATCCCGAGAGCGATCAAAGAATAACCGGCAAAATCTGAGAAAATTTGAATAGAATACCCAAAAACAATAAGAATAAGATCAAAAGAAGCAATCGTTTTAAAATAAGGATACTCCATCCAAAATGTGAAATTGGTCAAATTATCGGCGATAACCATTTTTAGAAAATATCCCTGTACCAATTTTTCAAACACATAACTCCAATTGATATTCTTAAATTTTTTCTCGCCAATTTGTGGGTAAAATTCATATGCTTTTAAGATAGGACCCGCTATTAAGTGTGGGAAAAATGAAATGAAAAACAAGGTTTTATAAAAATGCTTGGAAAGTGATTTCTCGATAGTTAATATATCTTTATGTTTGTTTGAATATACATCTATCAGTAAACTTAACCCTTCAAAAGTATAAAATGATATACCAATAGGTAAAGGAAGCATTAATAAGAATTGGCCGAAACCTGCGTCGGTATTTAGAAACGTTTTAGCAAATAAAGGGCTATATTTAAAAAAGACCAAGACTGCTAGGTTGATAATAACCCCTGTTGTTGCATAAAATCTGCGCATTTTGGGGTTGCCATTAACAATAAGATAGCTTACAGCGATGTTTATTAATGCTGAAACAATTAACAAAAGTAATAAACTAGGTTGGCTGTAGGCATAAAAAATTAAACTTGATAGAATTAATATTTGTACCTGCAGCTTTTTTAAGAAAGGAATATAATAGACAATAAAGGTTAATACTAGTAATAATATAAAAATGGCGCTATTAAAAAGCATGAGATTTTTTATTAATAAAACAATGATCTGCAGGATTCAATTCAAAGAATTCGAACGTTTGGTCGCAAATATATTTAATTTTCAATAATGTAACACCATAAACGTAATGAATTAAAAACGAGCATGGATAGATTCTGCTTTTTGATGCCTGTATAATTAATGAAAAAGGATTGCTATAGCGTAACATTTAATTAAAAATTACCATTGTACTTAATACTGATGTAAATTGTAATCGAACCTCTATGCAAAGTAAAGATGATTATCTGCAAAACTTATGACCAAAAATCTTTACTGGTTCACTATAATTACTAAATGAGATATCGAATTGTGGATAAAGAGTGGTAAATCAGATGACTGAACAACAATGTAGTTGCTGATAATTGAATCCTTTTGATCTATCCAAAACCGGAGGAACAGAAATTAAACACGTAGCTAAAGACATGGTTGCTGACCATGGAATTAAATATGCTTAAGCCAGCATTAAATAAAAAAAATGCACTTTGTAAACTTTTTTGTTTCTACTGAATTGATTTGTTAATCTACTATTTATCCAGATAACGATACTCGATTTATCAGTCACTTATTTTAATTATATATTGCATAATTATTACCCGTTTTTATATTGGTAATGATTTTTTAACTTTGAAGTGAATTTTTGGGCATCAATTTTGTTCATTGTAATTCAGTTAAAACAAAAATACAAACTAAATGTTTAAGTTCTCACTTTAAGCCTATGCAAACACGTTACTTATTTATACTTAAATATATTTTACCGGTAACTGACCTGATTATGGTTAATATCGTGTACTTTTTTGCCTACCAATTTACGGCGTATATGGGCAAAGCAGTCAGTTCGGAACTGCAATGGCACTATGTGGTGGTGTGTAATTTGATCTGGATTGTAAGCACCACAAGTTTTGGTTTGTATAGCGAATATGGCTCGCGTAGGATAGAGCGGATTTACAGGGGCACCTGGAAAAGTGTGGTTTTACATGCTGTATTGTTTTCTATTTACCTTTTCTTTTCCAGACAAAATGATTTCTCAAGATCTTTCCTGGTAGTTTTCTATGGCATGCTGGCCATCTTATTTTTGATTAACCGTTTTATTGGTACTTCTTTTCAATTTTTGCTATTTAACCATTTACGTGGGGTTAAATCGGTAGCAATTATGGGTAATAATGCTACCGGTATGCAATTGGCCAGTTATTTTGAAAAACAGCACTATATTGAATTTCATGGCTTTATTAATGATGTACCAGAAGATTATCTGGATCGAAATGGCCAGATATCTGATATGGTAGGACGGCAGTTTAAGATGGCTGTAGATAAAGGGATTAAAGATATATATGTAACGATTGCACCTGATCGAATGAGCGATATGACTTTATTAACGGAAGAAGCAGAAAGGCAATGTGTGCGTTTAAAATTTATACCTGATATTAGTGGGGCCTTATTATCGCCTTACACCGTAAGTTATTTAGGTAATGAGTTTCCGGTGATCTCTTTACGATCGGAACCTTTGGAGAAAATCCATAACCGGTTTAAAAAACGGGTAATTGATGTGGTTTTTAGTGGTTTGGTTATTCTTTTTGTATTAAGCTGGCTATATCCGATTATCGCCATTCTGATTAAATTACAGAGTAAAGGGCCAGTATTGTTTAAACAATTAAGGAGTGGGCGTGATGACGAGCCTTTCTGGTGTTTTAAATTCAGGAGTATGCGGATGAATGCCGATAGTGATAAGCGGCAGGCGAGCAAAAATGATGACCGGATTACCCCAATTGGAAAATTCCTGAGAAGATCGAGCCTGGATGAATTGCCACAATTTTTTAATGTATTTATGGGGCACATGAGTGTTGTGGGCCCAAGGCCACATATGTTAAGCCATACAGAACAATATAAAGGTATTGTAGATCAATTTATGGTGCGCCATTTTTTAAAACCGGGTATTACCGGATGGGCTCAAGTAAATGGTTACCGTGGTGAAACAAAAGAAGATTATAAAATGGTAAAACGTGTTGAACACGATATCTGGTATCTGGAGAACTGGAGTGCCATGTTGGATGTGAAGATTATTTTTATGACCGTTATTAACATGGCCAAAGGAGAAGAGAATGCATTCTGACAAAATTCATAAGAAGCCCGAAAGGGCTTTTTCTTTTGCCAATATCTGTGTAACCCGGTTAATTTCATAATTAATTACGTTCTTTGCCCTTTGAATTAAATTTTATCCGATGAAGAAAATCTTGTTGCTCCTATTTTTAGTTATTTCTATCCGTGAGCTAAAAGCTCAAGCCGTGTATCAGCCCTATTCTTATCAGTTTTATCAGAAGTTAAGCGGTGAAGTATATAATCCTAATATCCGTATCCATAGTGCGTTAAAACCTTTCTTTATTGATGATAGCTTATTGCGAGATAAAAGTAACCTTCTGCTGAGTGTAGGAGTAGATTCTAGCCGGCATAGCTGGGTATCAAGGAAGCTATTTCAGGAACATTTACTGGATATCCAAAAAGAAGACTTTACTGTTTACGCTGATTTTTTGCCTGATTTTCAAATTGGTAAAGATTTCTCAGGTAAACAAAACGTGTGGTTAAATACAAGGGGGTATCAAGTGGGTGGTACAGTCGGTAAAAAGTTCTCTTTTTATACGAGTGGTTTTGAAAATCAAGGGCAATTTTCTAAATATTATAACGATTATGTGAACACTACTGGCGTAGTGCCTGGACAATCTTACAACCGTGCTTATGGCTTTAATGGTGGAAAGACTTCATTAGATTGGTCGTATGTAACCGCAACAATATCTTATACCCCTATAAAATATTTGAATATTACAGCTGGTTACGATAAAACATTTATAGGTGATGGTTATCGTTCTTTGTTGTTATCTGATTTTTCTTCTCCGGCTCCTTTTTTAAAGCTTACTGGGAATTTGGGAAATGTGCAATATATGGCCATGTGGACTTCGATGCAAGACCCTGGTGCGACTAAATTATCTTATGATGCTGGCAACCGTAAAAAGGGAGGCGTTTTCCATTATTTAGACTGGAATGTGAATAACCGCCTATCTATCGGTTTCTTTGATTCTATTGTGTGGGCACAAACCGATGAAGCAGGAAATAGAAGAGGATTTGACTGGGGCTATGCTAACCCTATTATTTTTTTGAGGCCAGTTGAAGCCTCGAGCGGTTCGCCTGATAACGCCTTATTAGGTTTTACTGCTAAGTATAAGTTTATGAAAGAACTGGTTGCTTATGGGCAGTTTTCGTTAGATGAATTTGAAGCCAAGAATTTCTTTTCGAGTTCTGGTAGTTCGAGGAATAAATATGGCTGGCAGTTGGGTATAAGGGGAGCAGATATTTTTAAAGTTGAGGGTTTAAATTATTTACTGGAATATAATACTGCGAAGCCTTATACCTTTTCTTCGAGAACGCGCATAGGCAATTACGCTAATTATAATGAACCTTTAGCACACCCGATGGGCGCTAACTTTAGAGAACTGGTTAGTTTATTAAATTATTCTTATAAGCGTTTTGATTTTAGCGGAGAATTGATGTATGCTAAGTACGGATTAGATGAGGCTGGCCAGAATTACGGCAAAAACATTTTTGAGCCCTACACCGATGCGGTAAAAGCTAATGGAAATTATACTACTCAGGGAATTCGAACTGATCTTTTTTATGCCGAGGGCCGGGTTGCTTATGTGATTAACCCTAAATACAACCTGCGTTTGGAATTGGGCGGTATCATCAGGCGTGAAAGTAACAGCTTAGGTAAAAACAATACCGGTTTAATTACTTTTGGTTTAAGAAGTTCATTCAGAAATCTATATTCAGATTTTTAACATAGGAATTCCGCTAATAAATATTATAGCCTAAAATAAGAAAGCCTGATCGCAACCGATCAGGCTTTCTTATTTTATATGTTTATGGATACTTATTCTACCGTTACCGATTTTGCTAAATTGCGAGGTTGATCTACATTACATCCTCTCATCACGGCAATATGATAAGAAAGTAACTGAAGTGGAATAGTTGCTAGTAGCGGTAAGAAAGCTTCATTTGCATCAGGTATCTCGATACAATAATCAGCCATTTTCTTTACCTCTGTATCCCCTGCTGTTACAATGGCAATTACTTTTCCTTTTCGGGCTTTTACTTCCTGGATATTACTAATCACTTTTTCGTATGATGAATTTTGCGTTGCGATAAATACAACAGGCATTTCTTCGGTAATCAGTGCAATAGGGCCATGTTTCATTTCGGCTGCAGGATAGCCCTCCGCATGGATATATGAAATTTCTTTAAGTTTTAAAGCGCCCTCTAAAGCAACGGGAAAGCCCGTACCGCGACCTAAAAACAAGCAGTTTGTAGAATCCTTAATTTTTTCGGAAACTTCTTTGATCAAGTCATTAGATTCGAGCGCAAGCTCAATTTTTTCAGGGATATGGTCTAGTTCAGTTAATAACTCAATTAATTTGGAAGTGGTAATGGTGCCTTTTTGCTGCGCCATATAAAAAGCCATAAGCGTAAGTACGGTAACCTGAGCAGTAAAGGCCTTGGTTGAGGCTACACCAATCTCAGGCCCTGCGTGTGTATAGACACCGGCATCCGTTAATCGTGGGATAGAAGCACCAGCAACGTTACAGATACCAAAGATGGTTGCACCACGTTCTTTAGCCATTTCGATTGCTGCCATGGTATCGGCAGTTTCGCCTGATTGCGAAATGGCAATTACTACATCCTTTTCGGTAATGATTGGGTTACGGTATCTAAACTCTGATGCATACTCCACCTCAACCGGGATACGTGCATATTCTTCAATCAGGTACTCTCCTACCAAACCTGCGTGCCACGATGTTCCGCAGGCGACAATAATAATCCTGTCGATGTTTTTTAATTTATCTGCAAATTCTTTTATGCCACCCAACTGAACTTTACCTTCTTGTGGATAAATACGCCCGCGCATACAATCTTTTATTGACCGGGGCTGTTCGTATATTTCTTTTAACATGAAGTGATCGAAGCCACCTTTCTCAAGCATTTCAAGCTTCAATTCGAGTTCCTGGATTAATGGTGTTTGTACCACATTATCCAGCTGTTTAATTAAAAGGTCGTTTTTGGTAATCAATGCAATCTCTCCATCTTTTAGGTAGATTACGTTTTTGGTGTATTCGATAATCGGAGTGGCATCTGAGGCAATAAAATATTCGCCTGCTCCAACCCCAATTACCATCGGACTTCCTTTGCGGGCCGCAATTAAACGATCAGGATTATCCTGGTCCATAATTACAATGGCATAAGCACCGCTTACTTCCTGCAGGGCCAAACGCACGGCTTCCATCAAATCAATTTGCTCAATCTTCTGGATTTCCTCAATCAGATGAATCAAGACCTCCGTATCGGTATCGCTTTTGAATTCATGACCACGCTCCAGTAATTCTTCTTTTAGGGTGGCGTAGTTTTCGATAATACCGTTATGTATGATAGAAAGTTTATTATTATTTGAGGTATGGGGATGCGAATTCCGATCAGAAGGTGCGCCATGGGTTGCCCAACGGGTATGGCCTATTCCAATAGTGCCAGACTTATCCTGTGCTGCCGCAAATTCTTCTAAAACGGCAACTTTACCAGCTTTTTTGTAAATGTGCTGCCCGGTGTTATTCATTAAAGCAATACCTGCACTATCATAACCACGGTACTCTAATCTTTTAAGCCCTTTTAATACAATTGGCCAGGCTTCTCTAAAGCCGATGTAGCCTACTATTCCACACATAATAAATTTAGATTTAATTAGGCTGCTAATATAGTAAATCAAACGTTTGTTTAGTGTTTTTTTGCTAATTATGGTAGCGTAATTGTTACGGTGTTTACATTGGTTTACAATGATGCTATATTGAATAAGCACTACTGATATGTCTAATTAGCTATAAAAGGTTATTTTTTAGTGATAAAATTATACGCATAAAAAATCCCGTTGTAATTTTTTTTACAACGGGATTTCCTATGTTTTGATGTATTTTGCTTTTAGCCAGCCATACTATCAGTTGTTCTTTTTACAGCAACTTTTCTTACTGTTTCTATAATGGCATTTTTATCGTAACCACATTCTGCCCAAAGTTCCGGTTGCTCTCCATGTTCGATAAACTGATCTGGAATACCCAAGCGGATTACGTTGGCCTGGTAGCCATGGTCGGCCATAAATTCTAGTACCGCAGACCCTACACCACCTTGTAATGAACCATCTTCTACTGTAATTACATGTTTATATTTGGCAAATACCTCGTGCAGCATTTGCTCATCCAAAGGCTTAACAAAACGTAAATCGTAATGTGCCGGATAGAATCCCTCTGTATTGAGTTCGGCACGTGCTTCTACTGCAAAATTACCCACATGACCAATAGTTAACAACGCTACATCTTCGCCATCACATATTTTACGGCCTTTTCCAATCTCTAAAGCTTTAAATGGTCTTTTCCAATCGGGCATTACCCCATTACCGCGTGGATATCGGATTACAAATGGACCAATATTATCTTGTTGCGCGGTAAACATCAGGTTGCGAAGCTCTTCTTCATTCATAGGTGAAGAAACCACCAGATTAGGGATGCAGCGCATATAGGCAATATCATAAGCTCCATGGTGCGTTGCCCCATCGGCACCTGCAAGGCCTGCCCTATCCAGACAAAAAACAACATTGAGTTTTTGGATGGCTACATCATGAATCACCTGGTCATAAGCCCTTTGCATAAAGCTGGAGTAGATATTACAGAATGGAACCAAACCCTGCGCAGCTAAACCTGCAGAAAATGTTACCGCATGCTGTTCGGCTATACCGACATCAAAGGCGCGTTTAGGCATAGCTTTCATCATGATGTTTAATGATGAGCCGGAAGGCATTGCCGGAGTAATGCCTACAATTTTATCATTTGCCTCCGCAAGTTCGACCATAGTATGCCCGAAAACATCCTGGTATTTTGGCGGCTGAGGTTTATCAGGGGTACTCTTTTTAATTTCGCCGGTAATTTTATCGAAAAGGCCCGGAGCATGCCACTTGGTCTGATCTTTCTCAGCCAATGCAAAGCCTTTACCTTTTACGGTAACGCAGTGCAATAATTTAGGACCAGGAATCGCCGAGAGATCTTTGATCACCTGTGCCAAACGTTTCACATCATGACCATCTACTGGGCCAAAATATCTGAAATTTAGCGCTTCGAATAAATTACTTTGTTTAAGCAGTGTGCCTTTAATGCTTTTTTCAATTTTCTTCACGTACTTATGCGCATTAGGGCCAAGTTTAGAAAGGCCGGTAAGCACATGTGAAATATCATCGCGGAACCTGTTATAAGATTTGGAAATGGTAATGCTGGTTAAATATTCTTTCAGCGCACCAACATTAGGGTCGATAGACATGCAATTATCGTTTAAGATAACGAGTACATTGCTGTTTTCAATCCCAGCATGGTTTAATCCTTCAAAAGCCAAACCTGCTGTCATGGCACCATCGCCAATTACGGCAACGTGCTGCCTGTTGGTTTCGCCTTTTAATTGTGAAGCTACCGCCATACCCAAAGCTGCAGATATGGATGTAGAAGAGTGGCCCACCCCAAAGGTATCGTACTCACTTTCTGAAATTTTTGGAAAGCCACTAATACCACCATACACGCGGTTGGTGTGGAATAAGTCTCTTCGGCCGGTAAGAATTTTATGTCCGTAAGCCTGGTGGCCTACATCCCAAACCAGCTTATCGTAGGGTGTATTTAATGCATAATGGAGTGCTACCGTGAGTTCAACAACACCTAAACTGGCACCAAAATGGCCACCATTCACACTCACTACATCAATAATGTATTGTCGTAATTCCTGACTTATTTGTTCTAAGTCAGACTCGTTATATTGCTTCAAATCAGCGGGATAGTTGATTTTTGAAAGCAGGGGGCCAGCTTTTACTTGCATTCGAAATTTGTGGTAAAAAACAAGATACAAAGTAAGGTAAATTTGTTTTAATATAGAAGAGAAAAATTAGTGGTTTATTATTGATGGTTAAGCGGTTAGTGTTTAACGGTTTAGCGTCGGGAGACAAGCGTGTGGCGTTTGGTGCTCCATGAGGTGCCGCGATGATGGGTATTTAGCACTTTGGATTAGGTTATCAGGACCTGAAATTTTTTACTATGTTTGCCGCTACGCATGCAGGCAGAGAATTTTGAAATAAAACTTCCGGTTTTTGAAGGTCCCTTCGATTTGTTGTTGTTCTTTATTGAACGCGATGAACTGAATATTCAGGACGTGGAGATCGCGAAAATTACTAACGATTTCCTTGCCTATATTCATCAATTATTGGCGCTGAATGTAGAAGTGGCCAGCGAATTTATTCTGGTGGCAGCTACGCTGATGCGCATTAAATCGAAAATGCTTCTGCCAAGGATTGAGATTGATGAAGCAGGAAACGAAATTAATGCCGAACAAGACCTGATTGCCCGCCTGATTGCCTATAAGCAGTTTAAATCGGCTGCCGAAGAAATGAAGGTTTTAGAGGATGGCCGGATGAAACAGGACCAGCGGGGTAACATTGCTTTCGACTTAGGCTTGGCAGCAGCATCTTCAACCCATCAGGATGAACTCTTATCACTCGATCTGTATAAACTTTTAACAGTTTATCACCGTACCATGCAAAAGTATGAATTGCGGAGCGAAGAAGTAAAACATACCGTAGTTCAATATCCTTATACTATCGAGCAGCAAAAACACTTTATTGCCAATCTTTTAGATATCAATAAGCAGATCGATTTTGCCCTGGTGCTTAAAAACTCAGAAAATAAAGTACATTTCGTATATAATTTCCTTGCCATTTTAGAAATGTTGCAGCAACAAATTGTAGAGATAACCATCGGAAGTGGCTTTAACAACTTTAATGTGAAAGCATTATCGTAATTGCGCTTATATTAAGTTTGAATTGCTTACTTTTGCAAAAAAAATACAAACCTAATATAACGATGACACGCGACAACCAAATTTTTGAACTTATTGATAAGGAGTTAAACCGCCAGGAGCATGGTTTAGAGCTTATTGCATCAGAAAACTTTGTAAGCAAGCAGGTAATGGAAGCTGCTGGTTCAGTATTAACTAATAAATATGCTGAAGGTTTACCAGGTAAGCGTTACTATGGCGGTTGCCAGGTAGTGGATGTAGTAGAGCAAATTGCTATCGATAGGGCAAAACAATTATTTGGTGCAGCATGGGTTAACGTACAACCACACTCTGGAGCACAGGCTAATGCGGCTGTTATGCTTGCTATTCTTCAGCCAGGCGATAAAATATTAGGTTTTGATCTTTCTCACGGTGGTCACTTAACTCACGGTTCGCCGGTAAATTTTTCTGGTAAATTATATCAACCATTGTTTTATGGTGTAGAGAAAGAAACCGGATTGATCGATTATAAAAAATTAGAAGAAGTTGCTTTAGCAGAAAAACCAAAATTAATTATCTGCGGTGCATCTGCTTACTCGCGCGAGTGGGATTATGCTTTTATCCGTTCGGTAGCTGATAAAATCGGAGCTTTGGTTTTAGCTGATATTTCTCACCCGGCTGGTTTAATTGCAAAAGGTTTGTTGGCTAACCCACTTCCGCATTGCCATATTGTAACTACTACAACCCACAAAACTTTACGCGGTCCGCGTGGTGGTATGATTATGATGGGACAGGATTTCGAAAATCCATGGGGATTAAAAACACCTAAGGGCGAAATCCGTATGGTGAGCAACTTATTGGATATGGCTGTTTTCCCTGGTACGCAAGGTGGCCCCTTAGAGCACATTATTGCGGCTAAAGCAATTGCTTTTGGCGAGGCTTTAAGCGAGGAATACGGAACTTATATCAAACAGGTTGCGGCCAATGCACAGGCTATGGCCAAAGCATTTGTTGCTAAAGGATACGGCATTATTTCTGGTGGTACCGATAATCACTTAATGTTAATCGATCTTCGCAATAAAAACATTACCGGTAAAGTTGCCGAAAATGCTTTAGAAAGAGCTGAAATTACGGTAAACAAAAACATGGTGCCATTTGATGATAAATCGCCATTTGTAACTTCAGGTATCCGTGTAGGAACTGCAGCAGTTACCACAAGGGGGTTAAAAGAAGCAGAAATGGAAAAAATTGTTGATTTAATCGATCAGGTGTTAACAAATCCTGAAGATGAAGCCAACATCAATGCGGTAAAAGCCGAGGTTATTAACCTGGTTAGTGCATTCCCATTGTATAAATAATATCGCATTAAGCGTTTTTATAGAAAGAGCCTTGCAATATGCAGGGCTCTTTTTGTTTATAGGTACATTAAGAAAAAGTTTGATGTTTACTGAGTTTTTGGCTTAGGCGTCTATCAACTATATGCCATTAACTTTCAACAGCGCTTCATCTCTTTTTACGCTTTGATTTGCTAAAAAGTAAAGGGCCGATATTCTTTGAAGAAATATCGACCCTTACCATCTAAATTAACGCTCTCGAATATATAAACGAGAGTTTATGCCAAATTGTTTTCAAGGAAGTGAAAAAAAGTGATTATTTTTCGTAACAGCCTAAGGTTGAGGGATAAAATCTTGAATTTTCTTTCATGTCCTTATTCAAATAATTACTGAAATACAGGTCAGTGCTTAAATCTTTTCCCTTTTTTACTGCCTGACTATTGGTTTGCACTTCAAAATTCTCCATGGTCTTGTCAACAAATAGTGGATTTGTGTTTAAAATGTTGCCATTATTGTTGTAGCTGTTGCTGGTGGTTCTGATAATGTTATTCCACAGGCCAAGTTGCACTACTGCCGATGTTTTTCTTTGAATATCGAGCTCATTGGTTAAACTTCCCCAGATAATATTATTGGTTAAATCTAACTGAAGTTTATTGTAAGCATTTGCAGATAAGTAATCGGAAAAGCTTAAAGCTGCGGTTTTTCTTGGAAAATTTAGGTTGTAACCGGCAAAAGTGTTTTGCTTCAGGTTATAGTTTCCTCCTCCTACGGCATAAATCAGGTAATTGCCGCAATTGTACATCAGGTTATTAAAAGCTAAAAGTTCAGAATGATAACCTATATAGGCTGCAACCTGCATGTTTTTAATAATACTACTGCTTAAAATCAATTTAGGATTTGCATTTAGCGATAAGGAATCGGAGGTGATGCCAACCGATGCGTTTTTGATGATGGCATGTTTGATGAGTCCATTGCCGTTTCGTTTAATAAAAATTCCCTTCCATTGTCCGGGTTCGTCTTGATATATTTTTTCCAGCCTGTCGCTGCAGAACATAACCGGCTCGCTAACTGTGCCATTAACATTAAGGCTCCCTTCTATGTTTAGGTTGGCATCTTTATGGAAATAAATTTTGGTGCCTGGCTGCATAGTAAGAGTAGAAGCACTTTTTACCGTTAGTGTACCATTAATAATATACGGTAAAGCTTTTACCCAAACAGCATTGCTATTAATAACTGCATTATTAACAAATATGGCATTTTGGCCGTAAGCCAGAAGTTGCACCACCTGCCTGTTGCCATTGGTGTTTAAAATAATAGAATCCTGAACCAGAAAAGCCAGGTTCTGCGCGTTAGGGTTAATCGTAACCTTCACAAACAGGTTAATTGAATCCTGACCATTGATAATCAGGTCGTTTTTGTTCAGGAGGTTTTCTCCGTTAATGTTAATACTAAAGGGGGAAGTATTGCCGCCAGCCAATTTAATTTCAGAAATTTTAAGAGCGTCGTTATGTTTATTGGCAATTTTTATCCTTTTAGTTACGGAGCCTACTGAAGTGAAGATGGTATCGAATAAAATTTCCGGATTCGAAATACTGAGTTTGGCATTTGGATCAGTGGTTATGCGTTCTCCTTTCCGGCAGGCCGATACCATGAAAATAAACAATAATAGCAGGCCAATATTGAAACGCATAAATCAAACTTATAAAAATGTTCCAGTAGTTGCAACAACAAGGATCAAGATGATGGGCTTTATTCTGCAAAAGCCACAGCTGCAACACTTACTTTTGCAGCTCCGGCATTCAGTAGTTCGTTGGCACAGGCTTCGAGTGTTGCGCCGGTAGTAATTACATCATCAATCAGCAGAATATGCTTATTTAAAATCTCCACAGGCGATATTACTTTAAATACATCCTGCATATTTTCGTAGCGGTTGTACCTGCTCTTTTTGGTTTGGCTCTCGGTAAAAGCACTTCTAATCAGGTTGCGCTCATTAAAACAAGTTCCCATGCTTTCAGCAAGCCCTTTTGCAATAAAGCTACTTTGATTATATCCTCTTTGTTTATGTTTTTTCGGATGTAATGGAACCGGGATAATCACGTTAACATCTTGGTAAAGCACGCTGTTTCTTAACCTTTCGCCCATCATTTTCCCTAGTAATAGCCCAACATCAGTTTTCCCATTGTATTTTAGGCTATGAATCAGGTTTTGAACTTTTGCACCTTTTCTAAAATAAAGCATGGCCATGGCGGCATTCAGTGGCACGCGACCCCACAATTGTTTGGCAACACGGTTTTCTGCATACTGATGGTAATCTGTAAAAGGAAGATCATACAGGCACTTGATGCAGATAAGCTTCTCATTATGAAATAAAGTTGTGCCACAGGCATTGCAGAGTTCAGGGAACAGCAATGAAATTAAATCCGATGTCAGGCGTTTTATTGTTCCCATATTCCTAATTTATCGATTTTTCATCAATAATAAATAAATATAAGTAAGGTCTATTTTTTAGCAAAGCAGGTTCCTGTGAATTGTAGCATGTGGTCGTCCCGCTATTCCTTCAAGTCCTCACTCGTACCTCGCTCCGGGCTTTACCTTCTATCACCTTCCTGCTGCAGGCAGGGGTTTAGGTGGCACAGCCGGTACAAAGCACCCCGTCAAGGCGTCTAAAAACAAAAAACCTCCCAACCCTTAATTTCCTTTACCCCTTAATGGTGAAAAAACGGCCGGCCGGCGCTTAAAAATCCCCACATAACACCCCAATCCCCCAATTGTTTTATCCCGATGAATATTATTTTCAGCTGTAAACCAATTATTTAGCATAAACCTGCCGATAAAACAGCCAAAAGCCTTTGCGTGGGTATTAATTTTTTCTACCTTTGCAACCCGCTCGGAAGGAGAGGGCAATAAACTGAAAAGCTGGCAATAGAGAAAGAGGAGCAGGATTTATTTTAAAATAATCCTTGCGAGATGAGAAAAGATTGCTACCTTTGCAGCCCGCTTCGGAAGGAACGGGAAGCTGATTAAAAGCAGTGTATTGAAATAGCGAAGAAGGAAAAAAGAAGGACGAAAAAATAAAAATTATTTTATTTGGAAGTTAAAAAAAGATTCCTACCTTTGCACTCCCAACCGAAAGGAAGGGCAAAAAAAGCTGAAGCGGCGGATGTCGCAGAAGGCAAACAAAAAAGATTGAAACGGACGAAACATGAAGGCTGGATGATAAAGACCGGCTGAAACCAAAACCCGAAGATATATAAAAGGCAACCGTGAGGTTAAAGCCGAATAAGTTCTTAAAAGAGATGTCAATGTAGCGAAAGCGGGTTTAATGAAGTACTGATCGAAGTACATGATTAAGGAGCTTTATTTTAAAGGTGATGTCTAACAGACAAAACAAAAGAAGACTATTTTTAACAATAGTTAAAACTGGTCAGCATCAAATAACATTTTACAATGGAGAGTTTGATCCTGGCTCAGGATGAACGCTAGCGGCAGGCCTAATACATGCAAGTCGAACGCGATTAAGGTGCTTGCACCTTATGAAAGTGGCGCACGGGTGCGTAACGCGTATGCAACCTACCTTTATCAGGGGGATAGCCCGGAGAAATCCGGATTAACACCGCATAAAATCACAGGATAGCATTATCCAATGATCAAATATTTATAGGATAAAGATGGGCATGCGTGTCATTAGCTAGTTGGCGG
>NZ_JSYN01000011.1 GCF_000812965.1 Pedobacter kyungheensis | reverse complement strand
GTGCCTTCGATGATGTTATCATTTTTAACTAGTACCGGAACGTTCACATTGTTTTGACCTGCTAAGATTACAGCTGATCCGCTCAATGCGGTATAGTCTGTTCCTGCAGTTGCCGTTCCGCTCACAGTATAAGCTACCGTGATATCTTCTGTAGCCGTTACACCGGTTGGTAAACTGATGCTGAATGCACCGTTGCTTGCTGGTTCTGCTGCATCTGCTGTTTTGCTGATGCTGATCGCCAGGTTAGCAGCCGTGTTATCATCATCGGCAATGTTTACGCTCGCATTACCACTTGCGGTAAAGCTGAAGTTAGCCGAAGTAGCGCCGGTTAAGGTAGCAATTACGGTTTCTGTGCCTTCGATGATGTTATCGTTTTTAACCAGTACCGGAACGTTCACATTGTTTTGACCTGCCAGGATCACAGCCGATCCGCTTAATGCGGTATAGTCTGTACCAGCAGTTGCCGTTCCACTCACAGTATAAGCTACTGTGATATCTTCTGTAGCAGTTACACCTGTTGGTAAACTCATACTGAATGCACCGTTGCTTACTGGCTCTGCAGCATCGGTTGTTTTGCTGATGCTTACAGCCAGGTTAGCTGGAATATTGTCATCATCGGCAATATTTAAGCTTGCATTACCCGTTGCAGTAAAGCTGAAGTTAGCCGAAGTAGCACCGGTTAAGGTAGCCACTACGGTTTCAGTACCTTCGATGATGTTATCGTTTTTAACCAACACCGGAACCGACACACTGGTCTGACCTGCTAAGATCACAGCCGATCCGCTCAATGCGGTATAGTCTGTACCAGGAGTTGCTGTTCCGCTTACGTTGTAAGCTACCGTGATATCTTCCGTAGCGGTTACACCTGTTGGTAAGCTAATGCTGAAAGCACCGTTGCTTGCTGGTTCTGCTGCATCTGCAGTTTTGCTGATGCTTACAGCCAGGTTAGCTGGGGTGTTATCGTCATCTGCAATGTTTAAGCTCGCATTACCTGTTGCGGTAAAGCTGAAGTTAGCCGAAGTAGCGCCGCTTAAAGTAGCCACTACGGTTTCTGTACCTTCGATGATGTTATCGTTTTTAACCAGTACAGGAACGTTCACGCTGGTCTGACCTGCTAAGATCACAGCCGATCCGCTTAAGGCGGTATAATCTGTTCCTGCTGTTGCAGTTCCGCTCACGGTATAAGCTACCGTGATATCCTCGTTCGCCGTTACACCAGTTGGTAAACTGATACTGAATGCGCCATTAGTCGCTGGTTCTGCAGCATCGGTTGTTTTGCTGATGCTTACAGCCAGATTAGTAGCCGTGTTATCATCATCGGCAATGTTTAGGCTCGCATTACCTGTTGCGGTAAAGCTGAAGTTAGCCGAAGTAGCGCCGCTTAAAGTAGCCACTACGGTTTCAGTACCTTCGATGATGTTATCGTTTTTAACCAATACCGGAACGTTCACACTGGTCTGACCTGCCAGGATCACAGCCGATCCACTCAGGGCGGTATAGTCTGTGCCTGCGGTTGCCGTTCCGCTCATAGTATAAGCTACGGTGATATCTTCTGTCGCCGTTACGCCTGTAGGTAAGCTAATGCTGAATGCACCGTTGCTTGCTGGTTCTGCTGCATCGGCTGTTTTGCTGATGCTTACAGCCAGATTAGCCGGGGTATTGTCATTATCGGCAATAGTAGCAGTAGCCGGGCCACTAAACGCATACGTAAAATTGGTTGAAGTTGCACTTGTTATGGTAACTACTACGTTTTCTGTACCTTCTATAATCTGATCATCAACTGTAGTACTTGCAGTCGCTACAAGGTTCTGACCAGCAGGAATCTTAATGGTTCCGGTGAAGTGCGTTCCATTTAATGGCATAAAATCCGTACCCAGTGTGGCTGTACCACCAATGGTATAATTTACAGTGATGTCCTCTGCAGCAGTTATACCTGCAGGCAGTTTGAAATCAAATCTTACCCCACCTGTGGCACCCGCTACACCTTCAGCCCCATTTCTGTTCACCGAAAGTTGTATTTCGCGGTTAGCTGCCGTGTTATCATCATCGGCAATATTCACTGTTGCGTTTCCGGCAGCAGTAAGGGTGAAACTGGTAGCAGTAGCTCCGGTTAAAGTAGCTGTTACGGTTTCGGTTCGCTCGATGATGTTATCGTTAATCACCAATACCGGAACCGATACACTGTTTTGACCAGCCAGAATTACCGCTGATCCTGTTAAGGTAGTGTAATCTGTACCTGCGGTTGCTGTTCCGGCTACGGTATAAGTTACCGTAATATCTTCCGTTAAAGTAACGCCTGCTGGTAAGCTGATGTTAAAGCTTCCGTTTGTTCCCGGTTCTGCTGCATCATTTGTTTTCTGAATGCTGATAGCGAGATTTTCCGGAATATTATCGTCGTCGGCAAGGTCTATCGTAGCCGCGGTTCCACCAGTAAAGGCTAAACCGGTTGCTGTACCCGAAGTTACCGTTAAGGTTACGTTTTCGGTACCTTCAACCTGCTGATCGTCGGTTACGGTTAATGGTAAATCTACACTGTTGGTTCCTGCCGGGATGGTCAGTACACCAGAAAGTGAAGCATAATCCAATCCCGCAGTTGCGGTACCTGTTACGGTATAATTTACCGTAATATCGGTTGGTACAGTTAAGCCTGCTGGCAATGCAATATTGAAATTACCATTGGTTGCAGGTTCTGCCGCATCCTGGGTTTTGGTAACATTAAGTACCAGATTAGCAGGGATGTTGTCATCATCGGCAAGGTTAACCGTTACATTACCGGTAGCAGTGTAAGTGAAGTTGGTACTGCTGGCGCCCGCAAGTGTAAGCACAACCGTTTCGGTTTGTTCAATCAACTGATCGTCAATTACCGAAATTGGAACGGTCACACTGTTTTGGCCAGCCAGGATAGTTGCCGTACCTGAAAGCGTGGCGTAATCTGTACCTGGCGTTGCTGTACCCGAAATCGTGTAATTCACGGTGATATTTTCCTTGCTGCTGATACCTGCAGGCAAGGCCATGTTTACACGACCTGAAGTGCCTGGCTCGGCAGCATCATTTAATTTAGTGATGCTCAACGTAGTGTTTGCTGGCGTATTGGTAGCATCGGTGATGTTTACCGTAGCACTGGCGTTAGCAGTACTTGGCGTAAAGGCAAAGCTGGTTGAGTTACCTCCTGTGATGGTTAAAATCACCGTTTCCAATCCTTCAATGATCTGATCGCTTAGGGCATTCACTGGGATTTTCACTTCGTGATCACCCGCTGGGATCACTACCGAACCGCCTAAAGCCGTATAATCGGTACCATTGGTTGCCGTTCCGGAAAGCGTATAGTTTACTGTGATGGCTTCTGTAGCCGTCGCAGTTGTACCCGGCAGACTAATGGTAAATTCGCCGTTTGCTCCGCCTTCTGTCGCATCGGCTGTTTTAGTTACAGCCAGTACTAAATTGGCTGGTAAATTATCATTATCTGCAATATGGCCTGTAGCCTTACCCATTACGGCATCAGGGGTAAAGGTGAAACTGGTTGAAGAGGCATTGTCGATAGTTAATACTACGTCTTCTAAACCTTCTATAATGTCATCATCTACCACAGTACTTGCCATTTCAAAAGCTTGATTGCCTGGCAAGAGTTTAAATACACCACTAAAATGTGTCGGTGTTGGGAAAAGAGGGTTATAATCGGTACCCAATATGGCTTTACCACTAATAGTATAGTTAATAGTGATCTCTTCCGAACTGGTAGCAGTTCCCATTAATTTGAAACGTGCTCTTACGCCACCTGGTTCACCAGCAATCGCCTCATTTCCATTATGTACAATCTCCACACCCACCACACGGTTCGCCGGGGTATTGTCATTATCGAGAATATTCATGGAAACAGGCGCTGTACTGCCCCATACGAAATTAGAGCCCACAGGCAAACCGGTATAACTATAACTGGTTACAGGCGTCATCACTACCGTTTCAGTATTTTCAATGAAATTGTCATCTACTGCTTTAATTGGCAGGTCTATATAGTTTTGTCCAGATGGAATACTGATTACTCCAGGATTAAAAAAGTCTGGATTGGTTGCATTTGGCAAATTAGCGGTGCTAGCTGTAAAGTTATAGTTTGTGTTAAGCGTTCCTTGAAGGGTGATTCCTGGAGGCAAGCTTACACGGAAATAACCGATATCCCCTGATTCAGAGGCATCGCCAATTTTGGTAAGGGTCAATACCCTATTGGCTGGGATATTATCATCATCGGTAATATTTACGGTTGCCGTACTAAAGGTTGGGCTCGCTGTTGCCGGGAAAGTAAAGCTGGCAGAAGTACCTCCGGTAATTTTTACAATTACCGTTTCCGTTGATTCCATTGCCTTATCATCAATCACTTCCACTGGTAACGCTACCGCATTTTGTCCAGCTGGTAGCACAATAGAACCACTTAATGTTTTATAGTCTACTCCTGCAGCGGCCGTACCTGTTACGGTATAGTTTACGGTGATATCTTCTGAAGATACCGGAAGACTGCCATCCTGTAATTGGATACTGAACGCACCATTGGTGGTTGGCTCTGCTCCATGTGTCGTTCTTGTAATCCTTAGTGTTCTTTTCGCAGCAGTATCGTCATTATCCACAATATCCATTGAAGCAGTTTCGCTACCTGTTAAAGCTGCATAGGTATTGCCGCCGCCTGTACCATCAGTAATGGTAAGGGTCACGGTTTCGGTAGGCTCAATGATGTTGTCATTTACTGGTGTAACGGTTACTGCTACACTGTTTTGACCTGCTAAAATGGTGGCCGTTCCTGACAATGCGGCGTAATCAAGTACGCTGGTTGCCGTACCACCTACGGTATAGTTTACCGTAATGTTGCTGGCTGCCGTAATGTTGTTTGGTAATTTAAGGGTAAAAGTACCTGCTGTACTGCCTTCAGCAGTATGGGTAGTGGTTACCGCACTCAACATCCTGTTGGCAGCAGTATTGTCATCGTCTGCGATATTAACTGTGGCTGCAGCTGCTGCGCCAACGGTATAGTTAAAACCGTTTCCATCAACTCCGCTGTTTAGTGTAAGTGTGGCGGTTTCTGTAGCTTCTACAATCTTATCGTCGATTACCAAAACCGGAATAGACACGCTATTGGCATAAGCCGGAAGCGTAACCGTAGAAACGGTATAATCTGTATTGCGTGTAGCGCTACCGCTCATGGTATAATTAAGCGTTAAGTTCGCGCTCGATGAATAACCGGCAGGTAAACTTACTGTAAAGCTGCCCGGTACATTCGGTTCTGCTGCGTCGGTAGTTTTAACCACCTGCAATACCTGATTAGCTGGGATTACATCATTATCCGCAATATTTACGGTAATGGTTTCTTTGGCCGGATCGGCCGGGAAGATATAGGCATTACCCGATCCATCCTTGGCACTACCCGAAAGTACTTTGAAATTAATGGTTTCAGTTGGTTCAAAAATCTGATCGTCTAACACATTCACATCAACCGCAACACTGTTTTGTCCGGCCGGAATGGTGATGGTGCCAAAGCTCTGGTAATCTAAACCGGAAACAGCGGTACCCGATACGGTATAACCAACAGTAACCGGCCATGCCGAAGTAGCTGCACCAGCCAGCTTAATGCTGAAAGCACCGTTAGTTGCCGGCTCTGCTGCGTTGGTACCTGCTATCACTTCTAAAGCAGTAGTGCTTGCTGCATTTACATCGATAATGGTAACTGCTGCACCGTTTCCAGTCGGATCGATGCTATAGGTTGTTGAGGCCGATGTGGCACTGTTAAGGGTTAAGGTTACCGTTTCAGGGCCTTCTACCTGACTATCGTCAATAGCATCAACGCCAACAAATACTTCGTTGGTACCTGCCGGGATAACCAGGTTAGCGCCTGTAAGTCCGGTAAGTGAATAATCTGCAGGGCGCGTTGCCGTTCCTCCTGTAGATAGAGTAATGGTAATGTCTTCTGCACTGGTAATACCCGGAGGCAATGAAACGCGGTATTGGCCTTTTGTTCCGCCTTCTACCGCATCTGATACTTTGGTTAACAGTACTACAGTAGTATTGCTCGCCGCATCGTCATCCGCAATATCAGCAGTAGCGCTGTTGGTCGTTCCGGGGGTATAGTCGAAATTGGCAGAAGTTCCACCGGTAAGGGTTAAAATAACTGTTTCGGTATTTTCAATTACTTTATTGTCGATCACAATTAATGGAACGGTTACGCTGTTGGCTCCTGCTGGAATTACTGTAGTACCCGGTAAAGCAGCATAATCTGTTCCTGGGGTTGCAGTTCCCGATATAGTATAATTTACCGTTACATTTTCAGAAGCCAGTACACCTGCAGGTAAACTAATGGTAAATGCACCATTGGTTGAAGGCTCTGCCCCGTTCTGGGCAGTTACTGTTAGTGTTTTGTTTGCTGTGGTATTGTCGTCGTCGGCAATGCTCAGGCTTGCGCTGGTCGCTGCAGGGTCAGGCGTTAAAGTAAATACCGTAGTGGCGCCTTGTTTGGCCACCCCATTGGTAATCGTTAAAATAACCGGTTCAGTGGTTTCGATCAAATTATCGTTGATAACATTAACCGGAACCTGTACACTGTTTTGTCCTGCAGGCAGGGTAACCGTAGTAGCCGAAGTGCTGCTATAATCAGCACCGTAAGTGGCTGCACCTGTAAAGGCATAGGTAATGGTAATTGGCAAAGCACTTACATAACCTGTTGGCAGGCTAATGGTAAAGCTGCTGTTGGTAGCAGGTTCTGCTGCATTGCCATTGCTGGTTACTGCGAGCTGTTTAATGGCTGCAGTATTATCATTGTCGGCCTGTAATAAAGTGGCCGTATTTTTAGCTGCATCGGCAGGATAGGTAACAGCCGAAACTGATGTACCTCCTGTTAAGTTTAATATAATGGTTTCCGTTGGTTCAATAATCTGATCATCCAGTGCTTTCACATTAATGACCACACTATTCTGACCAGCCAATAAGATTGCCGTTCCCGAAAGCGTTTCATAATCAACACCATTGGTTGATGTTCCGCTCATGGTGTAGGCCACCGTGATATTTTCTGCAGCAGAAATGCCGGCAGGTAATGCAATGGTAAACGTACCGGTATTGGTTGGTTCGTTGGCATTGAGCTGAGCCGTAACGCCCAATAAATGGTTCGCCGGGGTATCGTCATCATCTGCAATGGTTACGGTAGCATTGCCCGCAGCACCATTAACGGTATAAGTGTATTTAGCAGAGGTACCTGAAGTTAAAGTAACAATAACGCTTTCAGCACCTTCGATAATACTATCATCTGTTACATCAACCGGAACTGAAACGCTGTTCTGACCGGTAGCAATGGTTGCAGTGCCTGTTAATGCGGTATAATCGCTGCCCGAAGTAGCGGTACCGCTAACCGTATAATTTACTGTAACCGGTTCTATGGCGTTAATGCCTGTTGGTAAACTAATGGCAAAAGCACCGTTAGTTGCCGGTTCGGCTGCATCGGTTGTTTTGGTAATGCTCAGTACGCGTTTAGCCGGGTCGAATGCATCAACCGTTATGGCTGTTGTACTGCTTACCGAGCAACCGCCTGTGCCGGTAACGGTATATAAAATATTGGCCGTTCCTGCTGCAACACCGGTTACCACACCCGCAGCGCTTACGGTAGCTACAGCTGTGTTGCTGCTGCTCCAAACGCCCGAAGGGGTAGTGTTGCTTAAAGTAATGTTATCACCTGCAAATAAAGTGTTCGGACCGGTTGTGGCATTAACCGTTGGCATAGCATTTACCGTAACCGTTTGTGTTAAAGCACCTACACAGCCGTTGCTGTTGGTTACCGTGTAAATGATATCGGCAGTACCTGCAGTAACACCGGTTACCACGCCTGTAGCGCTCACGGTAGCTACAGCCGTGTTGCTGCTGCTCCAAACACCTCCTGTAGTTGTAGTAGTCAGGTTAGTTGCTGCTCCAACACATACATTAGGTGTTCCGGTTATCGGGTTAATTACTACATCGCTTCTGGTAATTACGATATTATCGGTACGCGAACAACCGTCAGGATAGCTCACCGTTACCGTGTAAGTACCCGGGCCTGCAACAGCTAAACTCGAATTCGTGCTACCATCGCCCCAGGTATAAGTAGCCATTGGCGACGCAAAGAAACCATCGGTTTTAATGGTATATGGGAAATCGCCGGCACAAAGTGTTTTATCCGGACCAAGGCCAAGTATTGGTGTACTGTTGTTATATGGAGAAATGCTCCAGTTGGTATTGCCACCCAGATCTTCTGAGTGCTCTAAAGCTTTAAATGGCGTAATACCTGTTGCGGTAATGTTGCGTAAACGCACATAATCAAACTCTACAGCACCAGCGGTTTTATTAATCGTAAAGGCACCCGCAGCCGAACTGTTGATTTCGGTGAGGTTACAAGGAGTACCACTTCCAAACCAATCTTTGGTAATGGTATTGGTAGAACCGCTTAAGAAAGTATATACTTTCCCAGGCGAGAAGATCAAGGTTTCGATGGTGTTGCCTGTACCTGCAATATTTCCTTTTCCTTTAAACTCTAAACGTCCAATCGTGTTACCTCCATTGATAAACACTGCTGATGTTGCTGAAGGGTTACTGAAAAGTAAGTCGTTTACTGTAGTGTTATTCACGTAAGAATCGCTCGCCGTTCCACCAGTGGCATCTACAATATTGTAAGTACCACCGTCTACTAAAAAGCGGCGTGCTTTGATTACCGAATTCGTAGCCGTTAAGGTTTTAATACCACCCTGGTAACGCCAGGCACCGGTAATGTTTGCACCCGTAATATTAATATTTGTAGCTACTGTTGATCCTGAATTATCAAAACCGTTTAAAACAACTGTGCGGTTAGTCAAATCAACTCCTCCACTGCGTGGGAAAAAGTAGGCAACCGGATTACTGAAATTATCGAGTAAAGTAACGGTATAACCTACTGGCTTTAAGAAAATGAACTGTGTTGCACCCGTACCACCACCATTAGAAGTAATATTGGTACTAGAAGAACCTGTAAAAGTAAGGGCTGCATCCATTCTCACGTTATTGTTCATTACCAAATCACCCCAGATTTCTAAATCCAATGTGGCGGGCTTTGTGAAAGTCGGACTAAAGTTTGCACCTGTCCAGTTCATGTTACGGCAATAGGCTTGCGTACTGTTAATGGTTACAGCACTGCTACCACTGGTAAAACTGCTGGCATTAAAAAACACATCGTTAGCTGCGGTTGGTACACAGGCACCTCCGGCACCTCCACTGGTATTGCTCCAATGCGCCGAATCGCTCCAATCGCCAGAACCGCCTACCCAGTACCTTGCACCCGCACCAGATGTGGTAATCGTAAAGCCACTGTTGCCACCTGCATCTGCACCTGTTACCGTTACCGGCACCCCACTACCTGTAGCAGTCATGTTCTGTAAATATATATTGTTAAGATCGCGCGTAGCTGCTGGTCCGAAATTAATCGTTGCCGAAGTTCCTTCCGCCCCTCTTAACTCCCCCAAACCATTACAATCCGGACTGTTAAAGCGAAACAGGCCAGTAACTGTTTGGGTATTCCAAATGGCGTATGGTTTAGATGGTGCCAACAATAAATTATTGATGGTGTTGTTACCCCGTAACAAACCGCCTGATTTAAACTCCAGGGTGCCAACGGTGTTTCCACCTAACAGCCCTCTTAAACCATTTGCAGGAGCAGTATTGGTGAACGTCAATTCGCCAATAGTTGTATTTTGAATATTAACCTCATCCAATACCGTATTACAGTATACTTTTGGATAGGCTAAACCATTTGCAGTAAAAGCTCTGTTGGCGGTAATAAAAGATCCCGCAGCATTGTTAACCCAGGTTACATTGGTTAAGCCCAGGTTCCAATTATTTACGGTAATGGTTGCATTGCTAATATCAATTGTACGACCTACTCCTGTAGTACTGTTGAATAACAATATGTTGACGGTTTTACCTGCCATTGACAAACCTCCCCTTGCGTGTGTGAGGCTAAGGTTTGGAAAGTTAATGTCGTCCATCAAGGTAATTCCACCGCCACTTGTTTTATCTATATTGAATAAAGGATTTCCTAAACTTGCTCCTTTGGTTAAAAAAGTAGAGGCTTCTGTACCTTTTAACTGTATATTACCCCTAACATATTGCGTGTTGGCGGCAGCTAGTGTTAAGGTAGGATCCAATTCAACCGAACCCCAGATTTCCATCGTATACCCACCAATATCAAAAACAGGCGAGCCTGTTACGTTTGTCCAGGTCATGTTATGGCACCGAACTGTACTGGTCACTGAAATCGTATTATTGCCACTGGTAAAACCACTATTGGCATCAAATATTACATTGTCTGATGTAAAAGGTACGCAGGCTCCACCCGAGCCGCCACTCGTTGCACTCCAATGGCTTTTATCGTTCCAATCGCCTGCGCCACCCACCCAGTATAAAGTGGCATTACCCGAAGTACGGGGGGTGATATTAAATCCGAGATTACTACCGCCATCAACACCCACAACAGGTATTGGAGCAATATTGCCTAAGGCAGTAAGACTGGTAATGAAAACATTTTTAATATTTGCAGTAGCTCCTGCACCAAAACTCAATTTCGCATTCGCATCTATCCCTCTCAACTCACCCAAAGCATCACAGTCTTCGGTGTTCAACTGCATCAATGTATTTATTGTATTGGTACCATGAAAAATATAGCCTTTTCCAGGTGCCAGAATTAGTTGCCCGATTATGTTGCCTCCACCTGCTATACGTCCGCCGCTTTTAAATTCAAGCTTGCCTATCGTATTGTTGGAGCCAATTCGTTGCGTTCCTATTTGTGAAACTGTACTTGCAAGTGTCAGCTCTGAGAAAGTATTGTTATTGATATCCATGTCCGGATTATCCCGCATGGCAAATACTTTATCAAAGGTAAGGCCTGCAGAATGAAACATATCGGCAGTAACGGTCGACCCAGTTGCGGTAAGCGTCATATTCGATCCGCGGGTATCCCAGGTTGAGCCCAGTGTAAGCGAAGCATTAGTAATATTCATACTTCTAACTGTGCTACCTCCTGCAACAAGGTTAACAAACCCATGGGTTTGCCCTGATAAATTCAAAGTTCCGGCAGTAAGCGTCAGATTTTGAACAGCCAAATCATTTGGAATCCCATCCAATAAGGTAAGCGACCCACTTGGTTTGTTTACAATAAAGGAATTATAAAGCCCTGCAGTATTTACCCTCACCGCTCCATTTGTCCGGAAAGTAGCATTGCTGCTGCCTGTAAAATTGATGGTCATAATGGCGTAGCGTACAGTGGCTGCAAGTTCCAGATTACCATTGATCTGCAGCTGAAAACTGCCTGTGTTTCTGAAAATGGCATTGGTGGTTACACCATTCCACGACATGTTACGACAGTAAGCATGCCCGGTGGTAGGTAGCGTAACCAAAGTATTATTGGCCAGGCCGCTATTGGCGTCGAAATAAACATCATCACCTGTTCCAGGGATAATAGATCTGTTGGCCACGCCACCAGAAGTGGATGCCCAATGGCTTAGATCTGTCCAGTTACCCGCGCCACCTACCCAATAGTAGTCGGCCGCGAAAACACTTGACATGATCAGCATTAAAAAACTGAGTAGTAGTAGTTTTTTCATGTTATTTAGGGATAGAATTTAAAAAAGGGGTGCTATAATCAGGTGAGAACTTATTTCGAAAGGGCAGTTTATACTGCTCAGCTTAGCCGGCAAGCCGATTGAAGCAGCAGGCCAATGGCTTATACCTGCCCCACAGGGCTTGGCATAGCAGGTACCGGATGCAGCTTGCGCATAAAGGCTCCGGAATCGTAGTCTTTTCATGATAATAGGGATGGGGATAGATTTTAAACAGGGATTTGACTGATTAGCTCAGCCATACGCACTGAATCGTATTTTTTTAACTTACAGCTTGATTTGATTATCAATCAATCAAATCAACAAAGTATGACTTAAGAAATAGTAAGCAGCAACCCTGGATAAAGGTCGCATAAAACGGTTTAGTAAAAGTATATTCATACAAGAGGGATAGATGGATTTAACGACGAGAGTTGGGATGATTTTTTAAAATTAAGCTTAGCGCTTCCTGTTAGCCATGATGCTAATTTCTAATACAAAACTTTAAAGTTGCGGGAATAATTGGGTGTTGTGTTTGGATGGATAGCGCATAGGACATGCACCAATTGCTGTACTCAATTGTTCGGGAGCTCATATTAATATTTTAGACGGCTAACACTTAACTTATTCGCTGCCAGCAGCCAATAAGCGTTGTGGCCACGAATATAATGAGCTTTTGCAGAAAAAATCCATATTTAATTCTAAAAACAATGTTACAAATGTCAATAAGAAAAACAATATTCTGATTTTCAACCACATATAATTAATACTACAACACAATTCTTTTAAAATCTGAACGTTGCAGTAACGGTAAGCTGGAAAATAGAAGATGGAAATAAGCAATCTTATGTTTGCTTAAATGTCTGAGGTGGTGAAAAAAAGTCCGGGGTCTGAGGTCCGAAGTTGGAAGAGTATGTGGGAGATGGAATAAGCAATCTCATACCTGCTTAAATACCTAATAGATATGAGATTACATAAACCTGCAGCTCAAATTCTTAATTGTCTTATATGGTAAAAATGTAAACGTTAACCGTTAATCACCTTATACCGCAAAGATACCAAGCCCGTTTCGTAAGTTTTGCTTTCGAGCAGTTGTAGGCTTACCCGGTTGCTGTGCTGATGAAAAAGCGGTTTACCACTTCCCAATAAAACCGGATGAACCGACAACCACAACTCATCAACCAGGCCGGCCTGCATCATGCTTTCGCTGAGCGATGCGCCGCCAAATAACCAGATATCTTTACCAGGTTCAGCTTTTATTCTTCTCGCTTCGGTTATCGCATCTTCAGCAATGAGTATGGCGCCTGCTTTTACCGATTTTAATGTTTCAGAAAATACATATTCAGTCAGTACCGGCATGCCTGGTATCGCAGCATCGCTGCTGTTCTCGTGCTGCTGCATCATTTCGTAACTCTTTCTGCCAATAAACATGGCATCAATGCGATCGAAAAAAGCTTTAAGACCATAATCCTGATCGGTAAAGCACCAATCGTATTCACCTTTTGCTCCTTCAATGTAACCATCCAGGCTAATGGCCAGGCCCAGTATTAACTTTCTCATGTTTTTTATATTTAGGATACAAATATGAGCAAAGCTACGCCCGCTCAATTGTACAGAACGGACAAAAATTAAGAAAGCGTTTAGTATTGAATATTATTGTTACGCAACACTTCGCCTGGTGTAAAACCAGTGTATTGCTTATAATCACGGATAAAATGGGCCTGATCGTAATAACCACTGCGGTAAGCTACTTGAGTAAGGGAATCCGCAGCATGATTGCTCAGATGCTCAAGCGAATAAATAAATCTGGAAACCCGCAGGTATTCTCGTGGCGATAAACCCACAAATTGCTGAAACTGTCTCGCAAGGTGCCGCTGACTGATACCGATATTTTTGGTGAGTGTGATTAAAGAAATTAATCCTTTTGATAACTGAACCTGTTGAAGACAATATTTGATCTGCGGATTATCATCAACTTTACCCAGCTGCTGCAACAAATACTGCTGCAATAAAGCCACACGGCTCTTATTATTACCTGCATGTACCACAAGATCTTCCAAAGCTGCAGCGCTTGTACTCCAGAGATCGGTCAGCGATGTGGTAGTATTGGATAATAAATGAAATGGAATTTTAAAAAAACGATAAGCCATACCCGGATGGAAACAAATGGCGATACAACCAGCTCCCTTCCTCATCTGCACATCAACAGGCTTATTTGTTCTAAAACTAACAATGCTGCCTTTATACAATTCGTTACCGATTATGGCAACCGGAGCAGGTGTATAATTGATAAAAATTTCTGCGCAGGTATCGGGCAAAACGCGGATGTGGCTGGTATCAGCATCGCCCCCGCAATCCATTGTACAAATGGAACGAATATAAGGTTTCAGTACGGGCAGTATATCGTAGTATTGAATTTGCATCTTTTGCAAAGATGCGGGTTTTAGCCTAAAATTACATTTTCCATGCGCATTTCGGTTACGCGGCATTATTATTGTTACTACAGGCGGTATGAAAACGAAAGATATAATCAGTGCGCTCTTAGGTTTATTGATTATGGTGATTACCTATTGGGTACTGTTCTACCAGCTTGCGCCTACCGTACATAAAAAGGCAAGAACATTTTCGTCATTACCTCATTACAAAAGCCTTGAATAACAATTGCCTCATGTAGTTGTGTAACCCAACACTTTTTTTGTAGACAGGCCATTCAACAAATATCCAATTTTCAGGACACAGCGAATATACTTTAATTAATTAGTTGACAAATTCAACAAAATTAATTTACTTTGCATATAGTTGAACAAGTCAACTATATCGTGATATGGAACAAATTAAATTATCGGATATACAGATCAGAAATCATCTTGCACCAGGCGACCTGGGCTACCTGGCCTATATCCATGGCGATTTATACGCAAAAGAATGTAACTACGGACTGAAATTTGAGGCCTATGTACTGGAAGGCTTAAAGGAGTTTGCCCTGGCATACGATCCAGAAAAAGATAAAATATGGATTTGTGAACATCAGGAAAAAATGATTGGCTGTTTAGTAGCCCAGCACCGTAAAGAACAACTGCAGTTCAGGTATTTTATATTGCAACCTGAGTACCGCGGTATTGGCTTAGGCAAATTGCTGATGCAGGAATTTATCGATTTTATGCATTCCAGAAATGTTAAACATGCTTACCTCTGGACAACCGCCGATCAGGATACCGCAACAGCACTTTATGAAAGGTTTGGATTCAAACTGACAGCAGAAAACCCATCCGATCATTTTGGTAAAGCAATACTGGAAAGGCGTTTTGACTTAAAAATACCTGAACAATCAACAACATAAGGGATGAAAAACGAAACCCCGCTTATTCAGGCTATCAGATCATTTAACCGCAATTACACCAAACTAATTGGTCTGCTTGATAGTCATTTGCTGGCCAGCGGTTACTCTTTAGCCGAAGCCAGAATCCTTTACGAAATACATGCAAATATGCCCGTAAGTGCTTCTGACATTATCTTGCAGATTGATATCGACAAAGGCTATCTGAGTAAAGTTTTAAAACGTTTTGAAGTAAACGGCCTGATTGCCAAAGAGCCTTCGCCTGTTGATGCAAGAATGAGTTTGTTAACGCTCACAGCTGCTGGCCATACTGTTTTTAACAGCCTCGATGCGGCCTCTAATCAACAGGTAAAAGAAATGATTGGCAAACTTACTGACGAAGAACAGGACAAATTAAGCAACAATATAGCGGCCATTAGCGCATTGCTCTTTAAATAATTAAGTATAAAAAAAGAGGACAGCCGCAAATACAACTGTCCTCTTTTTGATATGCATCCTATCAGTTACCCTTTCTCATCCAAAAGATACAAACCAAACTCGGCTAATGTAGGGTTTAACCGCGAAGCCAATATTTTAAACCTCACCTGCTTAGTGGTAACGGTATTAAACTTCAGCAAACGTTTGTAGCCTACTGTAGTGCCCATTGCAAAATTCTTCCACTGCTTACCATCAAAATACTCAGCTTCAAACTTTTCAATACGTTGCCCCACGGCTATGTTTTCTTGTAAAGCAAGTACATTAAAAGTTGCATTATTGGTCCAGTTTAACTCGATAGTAGCAGTAGTATCTTTACCTGTAGTAGTAAAATAGGTATTTAATTTACCATCAAACATGGCTTTTAAACCTTTGCCAGTTGTTGATGTAGCGGTTGCCGTCTGAGCAATATTGTGGCTAAACGTACTTTTCATTTTGCGTCCAAAAGCAGCCAGGTTTTTAACATCACTTTCGGCAATAAGCCCTTTTTTATCTGGCGGAATATTTAAAAGTAAAACACCGTTTCTGCCTACCGAGGTAAAATAGATATCCATTAGTTTAGCGGGCGTTTTTACTTTTGCATCTTCATTGCTGTGGTAAAACCATCCCGGACGAATACTCACATCGGTTTCGGCCGGATACCACACCAAACCTGTTGCATTGGCCAGTTTACTGCGGCTGCCACGGTCCTGGTCTTTGTAAGAACCCGTTAAGGTTGGGATCACGTTAACATCTTTTTGAGATAAAGCCGCTATTTTTTCCTGGCTCTGCTCGCCCATAGGCAAAACACTCCATTCGGTTTCGCGCCCAACACCAGTTTCGGTACCAACCCAGCGTACATCCGGACCCTGCACAGCAATAACCGCCTGGGGTTGTAGCTTTCTGATTAAGGTATACCAGCTGTTAAAATCATATACCTGCTTCTTGCCGTTAGGGCCTTCGCCATTTGCGCCGTCAAACCAAACCTCATCTACCTTACCATATTGAGTTAACAATTCGGTTAACTGGTTTACAAAATAAGTATTGTATGCATCGGTTCCGTACGAAGCGTTATTGCGGTCCCAGGGCGATAAATAAACACCAAAACCAATATTATATTTTCTGCAGGCATCGGCTACTTCTTTTACAATATCGCCTTTACCTTGTTTGTATGGGGTATTTTTGATGCTGTGTTCGGTAAATTTACTTGGCCATAAACAAAAACCATCATGGTGTTTGGCGGTAATAATAGCCTGTTTAAAACCAGCTTCCTTTATGGCCTTAACCCATTGTTCGGCGTCTAATTGCGCGGGATTAAAAGCGCTGATATCTTCCTTACCATCGCCCCATTCCCTATCGGTAAAAGTATTAATGCCAAAGTGAAAAAATGCCGTTAATTCGAGCATTTGCCAGCGCAACTGCCGTGGCGAGGGGGTTATATTGGCAGCCTTGGCAATGATGGTACTTTCACTATCGCCAGGCGAAAGGCTAACGATGCTTTTCTGAGCGTAGGCCTGTGTGCAGAGCAGGGAAATTAAAAAAATAATCTTTTTCATTTGTGTTGTTGGTTGTATTGGATAAACTCAATTTGAGGTGATAAATTTAGGTATAAAAGCAACAGCAATTATGCTGCTGCCTTTAAAGAGCGCATATTTTAAAGATTGTTATAGCAGGCTTTAAAGCCTGCCCTGGTTTACCATCCGGGGTTCTGAATCAGTTTGGTGCTTTTCTGAATTTCTGCCAGTGGAATAGGCCATAAATAGTAGGCACGGGTAAACACCCTGGTTTCGTACTGTGTGCGTTTAAGAAAATCGGCATCGGTTTCGGCCCCTACGTTCATACCATAGAAAGGGCCTCCCTGTGCGCCCTGCCCGGAAGCATTTTCGGCAATCATCCACCTGCGCACATCAAAATACCGCTGTCCTTCAAAACAAAGCTCTACGCGGCTTTCTTTTCTGATCGCCTCGCGTTGCAAAGTCTGGTTGCCTATTATAGCCGGGTTACTTACACTCCATTTTGGAATACCTGCACGTTCGCGTACCAGATCTACATACTGTGCAATTTTAGGGTCGGCCGGATTAACTTCGTTTAATGCCTCGGCATATAAAAGGTAAAACTCTGCTAAGCGAAAGATAAAAGAAGGGCGGTAAAAAGTTTTCGGTGCCGTGGTTACCGACTGGCTTACTGTTCTGTTTAAACGTTTGTACATGTTGTAGCCGGTGATCGAATAGTTAGAAGCAATGTCATTACCATTTCCCTTGGTGAACTTAATGAGCGCATTGGTTACCGGCCATCTTTTTCCATGATAAACAATCGAAGCATAAAAACGGGGTTCGCGGTTTACATACATGTTAAAAGTTCCGGCTTCCGATCTTCCTGCAGGCACCTCGGTTACAGTAGAAAAACCTACCTCGCTGTAGCCCGATCCGGGATCGTTAATGGATTTACCGTTTTTCATAAAAAAAGCATCTACCAATTCCTGGGTAGGGCCAACATTTCCGTAGCCACCCTGACTGCGTGGGGTTGCCCGGCGCACCATACCATCTCCGGAAGAAATACTCCCGTAAGCTTCGTTGCCACTTGCCCAGATTACTTCACTGTTCATGGCCTGAAACAACTGATAAATCGATTTATCGGGATCTAAAACGCCAGCCGTAAATTCGCGGTACAAATCATATTTACCCACCGAGAAATTAATAAAATCCTGAAGCGCACTAACTGCCTTTTGCCATTTATTATCATCTTTTGCCGGGAACAGCTTTTTACCACTCTTATTGGTTAAGGCCATGGCTTCAGCAAAACCTCCGTTGTACAATGGGCTTGCGGCCAGAACCAGTATTTTGGCCTTTACCGCCAGCGCAACACCCTTGGTTGGCAATGCGAGGTTATTGATATCGGTTAAGGGAATATACTCATCCAGATCAGGTGCTACCGCATCCATCTCTTTAGTCACAAAATTAACTACTTCGTCTACACTGTTGCGTTCAAAATCCAGATCGGCATCGTTCGGGTTAACGGTCTTATCCATAATCGGAACCGGCCCGTACAGCTCGAACAACAAATAGTGATAATAGGCCCTTAAAAACCTGGCCTGTGCCATGAGCTTTTTGTATTCAGGCTCTTCAATGGCATCGGCAACTGTACCACCTGATGAAGTGCCACCAACACGAGGTATAATTTTAGCGTTAGCCATAAAAACATTGGCCTGGCGGATATACAGGTATAAATCCCAACGGCTAAAGGGCGCACTTGAGGCATTAAAACCAGCAGGTGGTTCTACCCTGAAAGCGCCTTGCTGGTTTCTGTTTTCATCGGTAAAAGCTGGCCAGGGATTGTCTACTCCCCTAACGGCTGTAGTAGATAACTGAAAAACCATTGCCGATGAAGTACCAATACCTGCAAAAATATTGCGGTGAAAGGCACGTGCATTAGCCGGGGTAGAAAAAATCTGGTCGAGTGTAAGCTGACCGGCTAATTCATCAGATACATTTAAATAGTTTTTACTGCAAGAACCCATACTGATGATTATGCAGCATAGCAACAGGGCTTTATATATTTTTGATTTCATCATTTCTTCTTTGGATATTATAAATTAAACTCAATGCCAATGGTGTACGAACGTGGAATAGGATAATTTAGCCCTTCATTGGCATTGCCGATCTCAGGATCCCACATTTTAATGCTATCCCAAACGGCGATATTGTTACCCATTAAGTATATCCTGCCGGTTTCGAAACCAATTTTCCGCAGCATTTTTTTAGGGAAACGGTACCCCAGTTCAATATTTTTTAAACGTATAAAACTGGCATCACGCAGCCACCAGGTACTTGCTACCTGATTGTTTGCAAAACTGATAGAATGTAACCTTGGGAACATTACATTTTGGCTGGGATTAGCTTCTGTCCACCTGTCTGCCGCTTCAGCCCTTAAATTTGATTCTTCTACACCAAAAGCAAATGGGAAAAAGTTACCTGCAGCGTTTTGGCCAAATACAGTTGAGGTTTTGGCTACGCCCTGAAAAAAGATACTTCCATAAAAGCCTTTATACTCGGCATTGAGGCCGAAGCCATACACAATACCCGGGTTTGCAGGATTGCTGCCTGTATAGTAACTGCGGTCGAAATTATCGATCTTCCCATCTCCGTTTAAATCCTTGTATTTAATATCACCGGGCCTGACTACTCCCCCCAGGGTGCTTACCGGCAATCCTGGTTTTAAAGTATAGGTGCGTTTTCCGGCAGCATCGGTAGTCAGGGTAAAATCGTTATCGGTATATAAACCATCAGCGGTATAGAGGTTCCACTCCCCTATGCTGGTACCGGTTTGGTTCATCCAGGGGTAAGGCTGTGGCAGCTCATCAATCTCAAGTATTTTATTTTTGGCAATAGTTAAGTTACCCCGGGCCGTTAATTTCAACTCGCCAATATTTTGTTTAATGTTAACTGATCCATCCATCCCTTTGTTAGCTACGGAACCAAAATTTTGCCATGGCGACTGCCTGAATCCGGTAACGCCCGAAACGGTGCGGCGTTGCAATAAAATACTGGAGCGCAGGTTATCGAAATAATCGACAGAAAAATCGACAGCGCCTTTAAAAAATTCGATATCTATTCCGTAGTTCCGTTTGTTTTCAATCTCCCAGGTTAAATCGGGTGCTTCAAAACGTCCTTCTACAATACCATTTAGACCATTCAGTGAGCCGGTGCCACCAATTCCGATCGGATACCCGGTTGTGCCAGTGGTGTAGGTACCGCGGTAAAGGAACCTTGCCCCACCTGTATTATCGTTACCCGTTTTACCCACAGATGCCCTGAATTTTAACGATGATACTACTTTGCGTAGTGCTTCAGGATAAAAAGGTTCATTGCTGGCAAACCAGGCACCACCTACTGCAGGGAAAAACCCAAACCGGTTTTCGGGTGAAAAGGCTTCACTACCGGTAATACCAAAATTCCCTTCTATTGAATATCGGTTGGCATAGTTGTAAGTTACCCGGCCTACATAGGCTTGCTTTTTAAAGGCCAGGGCTTCGCCTTGTTGCTGCGCCTCTTTTTGATAGGTTAACAACATGGCGCCAACGGTGTGGTCGTTTGCGAAAACCCGGTTATAATTTAATGAACTTTCTAGATAGATATTTTTCTGGCCATTACTTGTTTCTACAGGCTCGCCCAAAGTGGTTTCAGGATTTCCAACCTGAACATAGATTAGTTTACCATTGGCATCGCGCGAGGTTGCGTTGAATTGTTTAGGCGATTTTAGCCTGTTCATGTAATAGTTCATGGTAGCATCGAAACTAACAATCCCTTTAAAGCTCAATCCTTTGGTTATAAAATCTAATTTCTGATCTAATGATAATTTGGATTGCAAACTTGTTCTCCACTCTTTGGCATAACCAGACTCCATTAATAAATTATATGGGTTTACCCTGTTACTACTTGGAATACCAGGGTGACCGGCTATGGTGCCATCAGAATAAACGGCCGGAAAGAGATAACCGGGCACGCCCATCATCCGCGAAAATATGGCTGCAGTTCCGGTACCGGGGTAATTGGTTAAAAGATACTGTCCGCTCAAATCTACCCCCAAAATGGTTGTTTTGGTCACATTTAAATCGATATTGCTGCGCAGGTTATAACGCTTAAGACCCAAATTATTATCGTAAATATTGTTGGGATTGGATTTAAAAATTCCGTTTTCCTGATAATAGGCCCCGGAAACAAAAAACTTAGCGATATCGCCTCCCCCCCTGAAATTTAAAGTATGGCGGGTATTAAAGGTATTATCCCTAAGCATAACATCCAGAAATTTGGTATTCGGATATAAATCAGGATCTGTTCCGTTTTTATACAAAGCCAGCTGTTCATCTGTTTTAAACACCGGACTATCTTCATTCCTCAAAGCCTCATTGTAGGCAAAAGGGTAATCGTACGAGTCCATAAATTCGGGAAGCCTGGTGGGTTTATTCTGTGTATACTCGCCGCGGTAGGTAATTTTTGTTTTTTGCACTATACCACGTTTAGAAGTAATTAAAATTACACCATTAGCGCCCTCAGCCCCATATACCGCAGTAGCAGCGGCATCTTTCAATACGTTAAAGGTTTCAATTTCATCTGGCTCAATATCAGTCATGGCGCGGGGTATCCCGTCAACCAATACGAGCGGATTGGTTCCGCCGGCAAAAGAGCTTACCCCCCTGATCCAGAACTCGGCATTATCATAACCCGGTTCTCCAGATCGTTGAATGGCAATAATACCAGGCACCTGGCCTGCAATGGCATTGGTTAAACTACGCGTGGGTATGCGCAACGCATCGCCCTTTACCGAAGCTACTGAACTGACCAGGCTACTCTTTTTTTGCTTACCAAAGCCAACTACCACTACATCACTCAGGTTGGCTTCATCGTTTTTAAGCACCACATTGATCACTGTACGGCCATTTAGCGGTTGTTCCTGACTTTTGTAGCTTAACAAACTAAAAACAAGTACCGCTCCCTCCGGCACTCCTTTTAACACAAAGGCGCCATTTCCATCAGTAGCAGTACCGATAGTGGGCTTGTTTTTAACCTGTACGGTAACACCCGGTAATGCAAGCCCCGAGGTATCTTTTACTGTTCCGGTAATGGTTAAGACCTTTAGGGCAACAGGATTTATTTTAGCCGTTTCTAAAATGGTGATGGTTTCGCCATGAATCCTGAACCCTAAACCCGAGCCTTGCAGGGCTTTACTTAAGGCAGTATTGATATCCGCATTGCTTACTTTAAAGGTAACCGGCAAAGCCTTTCGGATGGTTTCTTCGTTATAAAGAAACCGGTAGCTGGTTTGTTTATTCAACTCGGTAAAAACGGTTTTTAGTTCCGCATTTTTTACCGAAATATTAACCTGCTGAGCCCTTCCGTTGGCGAATACACCAATCTGAAGCACAAAGATTAAAAGGGTAACAAGTTTCATAATTCTGATCACTATGGGTATACCGGAAATTGCTTCCCGATGGGCAATATTTTGTCTGTGACAAAAGAAATTCATACTTTCGTTTGATTTAGGTTAGAGAAATAAGTTCGGTTTATACTGTTTTTTCGTGTCTGAATTACTTACCGGAGGTGGTGGTACACTTCCGGTATTCATTTTTTCCAGACATGTGTGGTTCGGTCTGTTTTTACATCATATTTTTTCGGTTTGGTTTATATTTGGTTGATTGATAATCAGGTTGCGGCCTTCTATACCGAAAGAAAGGTTACTTACGTCTTTAAGCATATCGAGCACTTCGCTTAACTTAGCCTTTCTGCTTACATGTCCTGTAATATGGATTTCGGGTATTTTCCTTTTGTAAACGAGTTTTAAATCGTACCACCTGCTTATTTCAGTCAAAACGGGCTCTATTGCATCATTACTGAAATAGAAATCGCCTTTACACCAGGCCACGGCTTTGTCTACATCGCCTTTTGTAACTGCAATATTTTGCTGATCGGATAACGCCTGTTTACCGGGAATAAGCATGTTGCTGCTTTTAGCATTACTCACCCTAACCGATCCTTCTAAGAGTGTGGTTTTTGCGGTTTGGTTATAGGCCGAGATGTTAAAATGGGTACCTAAAACCTCAACTTCCGATTCGTTAAGTTTAACTTTGAACGGACGGGCAGCATCTTTGGCCACTTCGAAATAGGCTTCGCCCTTTAAACTCACTATTCGTTCATTGCTGGTAAAACTAACCGGGAATTCCAGTTCAGACATGGCGTTCAACATTACTTTTGAACCGTCAGGTAAGGTTACTTTGTATGTTCCGGCTTTAGGTACAATAAGTGTATTGTATTTTGCAGCTGCAAGTGCATTGGTGGCCGACTGTCCGTAACTGATTTCACCCTGATTACTCACAATGGTGGTTCCTTTTTCGTCGCCAATTACCTGCTTTTCTTTATCCAATGCTATTTGAGTACCATCCGAAAGAATCAGCTTAGCAGTTTGCGTACCCGGTAAAACGTCATTTTTATAGGTTTTGGTGATATCAGGAATAATCCCAGGGTCAGGCTTATTTAAATTGAAATAGAAAATAGAAACGCCAATAACTGCAATTAAAATAGCCGCATATTTGAGCCATGCATACCGGTTTTTACGCTGAACAACCTGGGTTGCCTGAAAACGGCTATTAACCTTGCGCCAGGCCTGATCTACATCCACACTATCCATATTGGCCAGACGCGCTGCCGTGGGGCCGGCAGCACGGTAAGCTTCCAATAATTTATACCTTTTTTCATCTGCTGCCAAAAGCGACTTTAACCGCTCCTCCTCTTCCGGGGTTAAGGTACAGCGCAGGTATCCTGAAATTAATTCGGCTAATTCAAAGTCTTCTTCTTTCATCGTTTATATTGGCTATAGAACTAAGAAACCTGAAGCGTAAAAAAGGATGGAAAATATTTTAAAAAAATTAATGATGGAGATACATGGCCACAAAAAGGGCCATTGCAGCCTTGCCAAGGTGTATTTTCATTAAAGATAAGGCACGTTTTTTCTGGCTTTTAACCGTGTTGATGCTAATATTCATCAGTTTGGCAATTTCGCTGTTGCTCAATCCTTCTAAATAACCATACCTGATTACCATGGCACATCCGGGCGGGAGGGCATTGATCTGGTCATAAATCTCAGCAATAATCTCGGTATGGATAATGCCCTCCAGAATCTGGGGATCGGAATAAATATCCAGCGGATTGTTTTTATGATAAACATCAACCACATTATTGTGCCTGATTTTATTTAAACAGGCATTTTTTACGGTGGTGTATAAAAATGATTTTATCGCGTTGAAATTAGCGGCGATACTTTCCTGCTGCTCTAAATAAACCACGAAAGCATCCTGTGCCACATCTTCAGCCAGTTCTTTATCCTTTAAGAGGTAATACGCAAAATCGTATAAACGCCGGTAAAGCTTTTTAAAAAGCTGCTCTGGTTGCAAAACATCAACAACATCTTCGCCGTTTTTACTGAACATGCTTATCTATTATGGGATAGTTAAATTGGTTGATACAAAAAATGGAATGGGATATAAATAAGGGATTTCCGCCGGTATGGTATTTAGTTAATGCATTTGGTCACAGCAAATTTATAAGAATTACGGTAAGATCAAAATGAACGGAAGGATTTAAGTTAAAGACCGGGGGCGGGAGGTTAAGCGGAAAGACTAAAGCAGAAAGCTGAAAGACCAAAGCTTGGATGCCCTTAAATGTCTGAGGTGGTAAAAAGACCGAAGTCGGAAAGTCGGAGGTCCGAAGATTAAGCGCAAAGACCAAAGCTGAAAGCTTGAATGTTCTTAAATGTCTGAGGTGGTTAAAAAGACCGAAGTCGGAAAGTCGGAGATCCGAAGATTAAGCGGAAAGACTAAAGCGAAAAGCTGAGATGCTCTTAAATGTCTTAGGTGGTAAAAAGACTAAAGTGGAAAGACCAAAGCTTAGATGCCCTTAAATGTCTGAGGTGGTGAAAAAGACCGAAGTCGGAAAGTCGGAGATCCAAAGACTAAAGCTGAAAGACCAAAGCTGAAAGCTTAGATGCCCTTAAATGTCTGTGGTGGTGAAAAAGACTACGGTAAATAAGAGACCCTGAAACGAGTTCAGGGTGACGATCGGTGTTAAAGCCACAGATAAACAGATTTTGCTTAATTGCCTTCAATTAATCTGTAAACCTGTGGCTAAAAATATTATTTACTATTGCGGGTAACTTTAATGTTTCTTTTACTAATAAAAGGTACTATTTCTTTACCCGGAGCAATAGCACTTTGTTCAACATAATTTAACTGTGCAGGCGAAGCCCCTACCCAATTGCTTTTTCGGCCTTCAATGTGTATGGTGCCTGATGCAGGGTTAATGGTTAACATGGTAAATAAGGCATCCTGGTAAGGGCAGGTGTAGGCTATCCATTCGTGTTTTTTGTGAATTTCTTCCGGATAGCTATTGTGCTTATATTTTCCACCAACCCAGAAATACGAGGCTGAGTTAATGTGCACATAGTTGATGTTTTTAATCAAAACGTGGCTATCTATGTGCGTATGCCCGTTTATAGCCACTAAAATCTTATCGGCAGCAGCACTTAATATTTCCTGTATCTCCGCAGCATTATCTACTGCCAGTTCGCCGGCCAATGGCTGGTGACTCACCACAACGATGGGTTTATTGATTTCTTTTAATTGCTGCTGCAACCAGAGTTTCTGCTCATCATTAATGTACGATGGGTAGCCGCTTTTACGTGTAGGCGATCCTTTATCGTTACCATCTAAAACAATAAAACGCACACCATTAACCTCTTTGGTGTAATATCTGGCCGGCATTTTATAATATTCGAGACATTGGGCTTTGGTATGACCGTTATCGGTATCGTGATTGCCAATAACGTGTAAAGCTGTTGGGTGAGCATTGTTAAAACGATCTATCAGCGGCTTATTTTTATCGTTGGGGTAGGCAAAATCACCCATTTGCATAATAAAATCGGGATTACTTTTCCTGACATCTGCTAAAAAGGCTTCGAGACGCTCTGCACCATCGTGCATGATATCGTGGTGCAAATCGGTAATCAGGCCTGCCTTAACCGTTTTCGCTTTAGCGGGGAACATCCCCAAAACGGTATCGGGAATCTGCAAAACAATGCCTGTGGCCACAATGCCGTTAATAAAGCTTCTTCTGTTGATCTTCTTCATAATTGATAAAGCTGAAATTTAGCAAAAGGCCAAATCCGGTATGGGTTCTGACCTTTTACTGTTAATTAAGGTGCTACTGATAATATAATTGTCCAGTCGCGCACAACTCCGTTGGCTGATGTTACGCGGTATATAAATTTCCCTTTCGAAAAATCGGCAATTACGCCAGCAGCCGGTGCACCATCTACCGGTTCTATTTTCTGGGCAAAATGGGTAAACCTGATACCCATTTTGGTTAGATCAGTTCCTTTGGCTGCCACGATGGTAACCATTGCATTGTTTTTATCTACCACATTGGTGGGGGTGGTAATTCCGGTATTCTGATAACCCGATACCGGATCGGCATAGCCGAGCTGATTGGTTACTACGGTATATTTAAAAAGTACCACACCGGTAATATAGGCCTGATCGCCCCAAACCGTATCATCAAGTCCTACTCTTGGTTTTAAACAGGCTGTTGTGCTTATCGAAAAGATAAACAGCAATATGATTATCCATTTATTAGCTTTCATAATTTTGAATTTTTTCGTAATCATTAAATGTTTTTATCTCCAGCCAGGGTTTTGATCGAGTTTTGCCCCTTTGGTCTGGTATAACCTGATCTCCTGCAGCGGAACCCCGGCCAGGTAATCTCTCGTTGGTTCGATAAAGAACCCTCGGCCACCCGGTCTGAAATCGGCTATTTTGAATAGAGGATTAATCCGGCCATCAGGGAAACGATCTACGTTACTGCCCGGGGTTAAATTCAGCACCGTTTCGCTTAACGTATACCCGTCAGCGCGGATCTGGCTATATTTACTGGCGTCGCTCCCCATATCCAAGGCTACCTGGGCTGGTGTGCGGTTATAATAATCTAAAAACTCTTGTAATAAAGCACCTTTGGGCTGATACCCGTTAATCACCTTCTCAAATACGGCCCATCTCTTCAGGTCGTCCAAACGGAAGCCCTCCAGAGCGAACTCTACACTGCGCTCCCTCCTGATTTCATTAACCAGTGGCGTTTCGCTCAGATCAAATCCCAGGTCCTCACGATATACAAATCCCGAGCCTGCATTAATGGTCATCGGAATCATCCCTACCCTGCTCCTGATTACGTTCACAGTTTTATCCAGATCAGCCTGATTAAGCGTACCTAAAATGGCTTTTGCCTCAGCCAGTGCCAATAAAGGTTCTTCATAACGCATTAATACATCATCGGTTTCCCCTTTTCTGTATTCCTGGGCAAGAACAGCACCTTTAAAATTCCGGTAACCGGTTGAGGTAAAGCCCTCGGTATAGGAACCTGCAGGCGCAATAATGGGGTACCTGAAAGGTGTACCATCGCCGCCACGTCCAGGCAGCTTGTTAAACGGCCCCCGGTCTGAAGTCCATACTGTTTGTTTAAAGCGGGGGTCGAGGGTGTTGCTTAAGGTACTGAGTGTACCGGTTGCACCCTGCTGGCTACCATCGGTTTTCAGGTACATATCTACCAGGTGGTCGGTAATGGAAGGGCCAAGATCGATGATCTTCCAGAAAAAGTTATGACTTTCTGTAAGTTTGGAAGCATCATATACTTTATAAAGGATTACGCCATCAGTAGCAGCTGCATCCTTTTGGGCAAACAGCTGATTATAAGCCAAAGATTTATCGCCCTGATTGGTAAATATCTTATTGCCATAGCGGCTGATTAACATATTTGCCGCCGGCTCAACCATGGCCAGAAATTCGGCCCCGTTTTTACCCTGCACGGCAAAGGGTGAGTTTTTTCTGCCATGATAGCGTTCCCAGGTACCTTCGTAAAGGGCTACCCTGGTTTTTAACACCAATGCAGCATCTTTGGTAACCCTTCCGGCTATGCCGCCCTCAGCTTCGCCTTTCCAGTTGAGTTTGGCAATGGCGGAATCGAGATCTTTAATAATCTGACTGGCCACTTCATAACGCGAAGCCCGCGGTTTATAAAGTTCTGCCGCATCGGTTTCCTTTAAAATATCGGTAACAATAGGTACTCCTCCAAAATTTCTTAACAGGGCAAAATAATCCCAGGCCCTGAAAAAATAGCCTTCACCAATGTAATGTCTGGTTGAAGCATTTTTCTGTGCATTTAACAAGGCATAATGCAGGAAATAATTATCGCTCCTAATTGCCGTATAACCATTATTCCAGGTGGTACTGGTTTCGGGCGCAACTGAGTTTGAGGTTAACATGTTTAAACCTGCGGTTACGGTTGTCTGATTAATCATAACATCAGAATTGGCATCTAAACTGGTATTGGCAATATTGCCCAATGCCGTATACTGGGGAGCCAGTTTGGGGTAAAAACCATTTGCATAGGTTTGTAGGTCGGCAGCCGTACGAAAAAGATTATCGGGCCCGGTAGAAATTAAAGGTTCTTTATTTAAAAAATCCTTTTTACAGGAACTGAGTGCCAAAAGCAGTATCATGCCTGTGTACGCAAAGCATTTTATTTTATTGATGAACAGTTTCATGTGTTTAATTTTTAAATACATTTTATGAGCTTTATTAGCGGGTTACAGCCCTACCTTAATACCAAATGAATAATAGCGCAAAGGCGGATAGCCACTTGTGCTGTTACTAAACAGACCAGAGAGGTTACTCAAAAATTCGGGGTCGTATTTGATAAAGGATTTCGAATAAATGAATCCGAGGTTCTCACCACTGGCATAAATATTTACATTCTTTAAACGGGCTTTGGCTACCCATTTCTGAGGCAGGTCATAACCAATGGTGATATTCCTGATGCGCAGGTGCGAAAGATCAAGTGAGTACCTGTCTGTAGCCAAACCACTACCTGTATTTAGTGCAGGGAAAAAAGCATCGCGATTATTTGTATTCCAGTAGCCCAGCTGACTGCTTTCTTTAAATACCGGTGTTCCGAAATAGGCAATACTGCTACCTGCGTTTGTACCCCATACGTATAACGAGCTGGTGTATATTTTCCATTGCATTACCCCTTCAAACACGGCCGACACACTAAAATTGTTCCAGGTAAAAGATGGTACAATAGAATAGCTTTTGCGTGGATAGTTAAAGCCATCTCTCACCACATCGCCCATGCTGTACCAAAAATTTCCGTTACCGGCATTGATATACCCATCGCCGTTAAGGTCCTGATACTGCAGGTAACCCGGATAATTGTACGTTCCGGTAAGCGTTCGACCGTTTAAATCGTTGATATTTTGTGCAATACCTGCTGATTTATATACAAAGTTCTGCCCAAAAAGCTCTCCCGGTGTCCATGCGCCGCTTCTTAAACCCGAAGCGTTACTGCTATACTGGGTAACATAGCCAATATAATCGCTCATATTCAGTCTGATATCGTAGGTAAATGGTTTCGATGCCAGGGTAAATTTATCGTTCCAGCCAATACTCAACTCCCAGCCACGGGTTTCTGAAACAGAATTGTTTTGCGCCGGAGCTCCGGTTCCCAATACGGCTGATACCGGATCTGGCGGGCCAATCTGATCTTTCACCCTGCGCTGATACCAATCGTAGCTGATGTTAAGTCTTTGTTTTAACGCCGTAATATCGATACCAAAATCGAGCACGGTTGGCTTAGCCCAGGTTTGTGTAGCACTTATTAAGCCGGGTGGGGTAAATACGTTTGAATAATTTCCGCCCAAAAGTGTGGTTTTGCTTACTGATGCACCAAGTACAGCTACAGGGTAGTAATTGCTTGCACCTACTGAAGTAAGATCGCCTGAGCTAGACCATGATACCCTTGGTTTAAATTCGCTAACCCAGTTTTTCAGGGGCCAAAAGTTTTCTTTGGCTGCATTCCAGGCTCCGGAAACCGAAGGAAAAAATCCCCAGCGGGCATCGGCGGCAAAGCGCGAACTGGCATCTCTCCTGCCTGCAAATTTAACCAGGTATTTCTCTTTAAAATCGTAGGTAAATACGCCATAGTAGCCTAAGGTTGCCCATTCATACAAATTATCATCGGCCAGTGGGTTATTGGCTGCAAACCTGAGCGCTTCAACCTCGTTTGGCGCATATAAATCTGTTTTGCTACCTGTAAGCGATTCGAACGCATTTTTTTCAATTTGCATACCAACCTGTGCCAAAAGATTATGACCACCTTCGAAACTTCTTTTATACTGGCCGCTAAACTTGGCAAACTGGTAATTAAGCATGCTGCTCGATTTAGTAATGGCACTCGAATTGGCCGAACGGTTATTTTGAACCATCGTTCCATCCGGCAATTCGGTATAGGCAATCTTATCCACTTTTGAATAAAAAGAATTACTTAAACGCAGGCTATAATCGCCGTTCAGCTCGAAATACTTAAACGGACGTACGGTAGCCCCCCCGGTAAGTACCACATCGTTTCTTCTGTTTTTAATTAAACCACCTTCGCCCAGTATGCCCGATGCACCTAAAATCCAGGAATAGGCATTGCCTGAGGGCACCCTTAAAGGTGTAGCAAAATACTGGGTCATGCTGCCAAATATGTCACCATAGTTGGCAATTAAATTTCCGCTTGGCCCATCTGTTGCGGCTCCATTGCGGTAATTTGCGCCTTGGTTTTCCTGCCGCACCAAACTTACATCTGTTCTTAGATCCAGCCATTCAGCCGCTTTATAATTTAACTTGGTTTGGAAATTCTGGCGGCTATTGTAGTTAAAATCGCCCTTAAACAAACCTTTCCCACCATTGTATCCAACACTGGTAAAATATTGTAACCGGTCTGTTCCCCCGCTTAAACTTAAGTTATGTTGCTGGCTAATGTCTGATTTGTTTAAATAAGCATCGTATAATTTGGTAGTAGCAAAAGATTGTTCCCTCGTCCAGTACTTAAAGCTGGCATCGGCAGTTGGAAACTGGCCATTTTCAATATACGACTGAGCCTTATCTCCAAACCGGGTGCGCAATTCGTCAAAAGCAGGGTTGTTCCAGTCCTTCTGCAGCCAGGCCTCCATTCTTGCAATCGTTATGGCATCTACCCCCTCTGTACCAGTTCCGGCAGGCTGACCGTTTTTTTGCGCCATGTTAATGTAGCGGGCCCATTCGGGCGATTCGGGTTGGGTGGGAAACAAGGCTATTTTTCCAATCCGGATATTATTGGAATAACTTACGGTAGCCTTTCCTGATTTACCGCTTTTGGTGGTAATTAGCAATACACCATAAGGTGCCCTTGAACCGTAAATTGCCGAGGATGCACCATCTTTCAGGAGCGAAACCGATTCTACATCATTGGGGTTAACATCCTGCATCGGTCTTTCAACCCCATCAATCAATACCAATGGCCCACCCGATGTGCCGAAGCCTGTAAAGCCCCTGATATTGATGCTGGGAACACTTTCCGGCGCGCCACTGGGCATTTTAATATTTAAGCCGGGTGCTAATCCAACCAAACCATCGGCAAGGGTCCTTAAAGGCCTGTTTTCTATTTTTTTGGCATCGATAGTAGAAATGGCATCGGTAAGGCTGTTTCTTTTTACTTTACCGTAAGCTGTTATTACTACATCATTAAGCGTTTCCTGGCTTGGGCTGAGCAAAATGGGTCCATTTATGCTCCCGGCCAAAACTTCTTTACTCTGGTATCCAATAAAGGAAATAACCAAAATGGCTTCTTTATTGGCAACATCGATGCTAAAACTGCCATTACCATTGGTTTGTGTTACATTTTTAGTGCCCTTTTCGGTAATACTTGCCCCCGGTATGGGCTGTCCTTTTTCATCAACCACTTTACCGGTAATTTTTTCGACCGGCCGGTTAAAGGAAACGGGCAAATCAGGCTTAACTGCTTTTTCTTTAAGCAATACCGTTTTATCGCTAACCTGATAATCAATCGGCTGGTCTTTAAAACAGATTTCGAGCACTTCCTGCAACGAAGCATCTTTAACATTGATGGTTACTGATTTGGCTGCCTTTAATACCTTCTTGTTATAAAAAAAATCGTAGTTACTTTGGTTTCGGATTTCATCGATAATGGACGTTAACGGAGCATTAACCTTACGCAGGGTAATTTTTTGTGCGAAAGTAGCCGCACTTACCTGCATGATGGTTATTATCAATAAAAATGTGGTTATCTTCATCACCAGCAGAATTTTATAAAATGCATGGCGGTTACCTCCATACTTCTTATGTAAGTTTAAATTCATAAATTTGAATGTTGGGTTTTGATTTAATACGAGATTTAAATTTTATTCCGGCATACCGGAATGGGTAAACTCAACGTCCGGTCGAAGGTGTTAGCGCACCTTTGACCATCCTTTTGGTTTACAGACCTGCATTTGTTATTTCATTACAATTACCCTCCTTCCTTCAATCTTAAAATGCACATCGCCATCAAATTCTATAATTTTCAATAAGGAAGATATATTTTTAGCCCGCGAAACTTTACCCGCGTAAACAACAGCCGGATCGGGTTCAAACTGGTAAACCACTTCTACATTGTACCATTTGGCTACTTTGGTCATAATGGCCTCCAGGTTTTCATCAAACTTAAAATACCCGTTTTTCCAGGCTACGACCTCTTCCACATCGATGGCTTTGGTTACCGCCATGTTGCCACCGCTAACCTGTGCCTGCTCGCCCGGCACAAGCATATTGGTTTGCTTACCTGCAGAAACTTTTACTGCTCCTTCCAGTAAGGTGGTTTTCATCAGTTTTTCGTCGGGATAGGCCGTAATATTGAAATGTGTGCCGAGTACTTCTACGGTTTGATTAAGACTATGCACCTTAAAGGGCATTTTTGGATTATGTGCAACCTCAAAATAGGCTTCACCTGAGATTTTTACATTTCTTTCTTTACCGGTAAAGTGTAAAGGATAGGTGATACTGGATAATGCGTTAAGCCAAACTTTAGACCGATCGGGTAAAATAACCTGCCATTGCCCGCCAGCCGGCACTTCTATGGTGTTAAATTCGGGCTGGCTACCCGAAACCGTTTCACTTGCAATGCTTTCATACACCAATTGTCCATCGGCTGTTTTAGAAATCCTGATGCCAGACTGACTGGCCACCTGGCCGTTGTTTAAAGCCGCCAGGTTTATTTTTTTGCCATTGGCCAATGTTAACGTTGCTGTATTGCTGCCCGGTGCTATATCGTTTGCTACCGCCAGTTGTTTTTGAACTGTTCTCTGTCGGCCTAAACCAAAATAGAGGCCGGTTGCGACCACTAAAAGCAAAGTTGCTGCAATGCCTAGTATCTTTACTTTTTGATAAGCCCTGAGTTTTACCACAGGCACTGCTTCCTGCCGGATACCTGCCTTCACATTCCGCAACATTTTTTGCATGGTTTCGCGCTGTTCATCGGCCGACAGCTGATCTGTATATCCGCTATTGGCCGACTGACTTTCGTACCACTGGTCAATTTCCCGGATTTCGGCAGCAGTGGCCTCTCCGTTTTTGAACTTAGTCAGAAGATCAAGCAGGTGCTTGTCGAACGCTTTTTGATTGTTGCTCATATAAATGTATTCGAAGCAAAAGCAAAAAGGTTCTACTGTGCGTGTTATTTTTTTAAAAAAAATTTTAAATAAGGGGTTACAAGCCCATCAGCTTCACACAAAAGAAGAGAAAGATCAGTATTAAAAAGGTTTTGCTGCCCTTAAGTTCTTCGCGCAGGAAAAACATGGCCTTGTGCAGGTGTTTTTTTACTGTACTAACTGAAATCGCGCTACGGTGGGCAATTTCCTTGTGTGAGAGTTCTTCGAAGCGGAACATGATAAATACTTCGCGGCATTTTTGCGGTAATTTCTGGCAGGCTGAGAGCACGCTCAGTTTAAATTCCTTAATGGCCAGTTCCTCATCAACAGCTTGTGGATCAACCTGCGTTTCGGCAATAAGATTATCGATATGTTTATAATGCAATTGCTGCAAGCGGTACATATCAATCACTTTATATTTTAGTGCGGTTTTAAGATAGGCTGCTAAAGAAGATTTAGGTTCAATTTCGTTGCGCCGAAGGTACAGGTTTACAAATACTTCCTGCACTACTTCTTCTGCATCTTCCCGCGAGCGTAAACGCTGGTAAGCAGCATTTAATAAACATTCCCAATACCGGTGGTAAATTGCAACAAATGCTTCTTCATTACCGTGTTTTAACAGGGCAAGTAAATCTGCATCCATAAGTTTATTAAGCTGTTCCATTAATTATTACTACTATTTCTTACCGGGTTATCCAAATTAAAGGGTAAAGCATATATTTGTTTAGTAAAATTAAACTTTGTTTATTAATAAGCAAATAACTTCATGTTAATTTTTAGTTATTAAAATTGATTCACAGGTTTCGACCTTTATACAAAGCCTTAATAAACAAAAAACAATTAAATCCAATCCAGATGAACAACATCTCTACCCTTCCCTTTACCGCCAATAGCAAAACCTATATACCTGAAGCAAAACCAATTGTGGTAATTTGCATGGATGGCTCTGCTGATGAATACCTTGATGCAGCGATGGCCCGCAACCGCATGCCCAACCTGAAAAAAATGATTGTGCAAGGTTATAAAGGAATGGTTAGGGGGGCTTTACCTTCGTTTACCAATGTGAATAATGCATCTATTGTTACGGGGCTTAGTCCGGCAGGGCATGGCATATGCGGCAACTATTTTTTTGATGCTGCCCTGCAGCAGGAAGTGATGATGAATGCAGCAAGCTACCTGAAAGCCGAAACCATATTGGCAGCAGCAGCTGTTGCCGGACGCAAAGTGGCTGTAGTTACCGCCAAGGAAAAACTAAGGGATATACTTTCGCACCAGCTAAAAGGGATTGCTTTTTCCGCTGAAAAAGCTGCAGAGGCCAGGCTTAAAACTCACGGCATTGAACAGGTAGAACAGCTTGTTGGTGAGCCAAGCCCACCCATTTACAGTGCAAAAGCCAGTTTATTTGTATTGCGTGCCGGGGTTGCCCTGCTAGCGCGCGGTATGGCCGATTTTTTATACCTCTCCTTAACCGATTATATGCAGCATACTTATGCCCCTGATACCGAAGAATCGCTTGCCTTTTACGAGGCTCAGGATATAGAATTGGGTAAAATGCTCGATTTAGGTGCAATAGTGGCAGCAACTGCCGATCATGGAATGAATGCAAAAGTTAAGGCTGACGGATCTCCGAATATATTGTTTATTGAAACGCTGCTAAACGAAAGGTTTGGTGCCGGTTTCAGGGTAATATGCCCCATTACCGATCCTTATGTGAAACACCATGGTGCCTTAGGTTCTTATGCGGTTGTTTATGTAAACGATGGCACTCAAATTAACGAAGTTAAAAACTGGCTCTCACTTCAAGATGGGATAACTGAAGTTTACGACAAAGCAACAGGCTGCCGCCTGCTCGAACAACCCACCGACCGTTCAGGAGATCTTTTCATCCTGTCGGCACGTGATGTAGTTTTAGGTAAAACAGCTGCAGATCACGATTTAAGTGCACTCGATGGAACCCTGCGCTCGCACGGCGGCCGCTACGAAGAAATGGTACCGATGCTTATTTCACATCCACTCAATGCGGCTTATAAAATGAAAGTACAAGGCGATCCCCGTAATTTCGATATTTTCGATTTTGCAATTAACGGGACAATTAAAGACTAAAGCTCAAAGCTGAAAGACTAAAGCTCAAAGCTGAAAGACTAAAGCTAAAAGCTGAAAGCTTAGATGCCCTTAAATGTCTTAGGTGGTGAAAAGACCGAAGTCGGAAAGTCGGAGGTCCGGGGATTGGGAAGTTAAAGACCAAAGCTGAAAGCTTAGATGCCCCTAAATGCCGTATACAATGAAAGCATGACGGTAAATAAGAGAACCTGAAACATGTTCAGGGTGACGTCTGAATGCCACTAAATGTCTTATATGGTGAAAAAGCCTAAAGCGGAAAGACCAAAGCTGAAAGCTTAGATGTACTTAAATGTCTTAGGTGGTGAAAAAGACTAAAGCGGAAAGACCAAAGCTGAAAGCTTAGATGTACTTAAATGCTTTATACAAATGAAAACATGGCGGTAATTAAGAGACCCTGAAACATGTTCAGGGTGACGTCTGAATGCCACTAAATGTCTTATATGGTGAAAAAGCCTAAAGCGGAAAGCTTAGATGCCCTTAAATGTCTTAGGTGGTGAAAAGACTAAAGCGGAAAGACCAAAGCTGAAAGCTTGGATGTACTTAAATGTCTTAGGTGGTGAAAAGACTAAAGCGGAAAGACCAAAGCTGAAAGCTTGGATGTACTTAAATGCCGTATACAATGAAAGCATGGCGGTAAATAAGAGACCCTGAAACACGTTCAGGGTGACGTCGAAATGCCACTAAATGTATTAAATGGTGAAAAAAGCTAAAGCGGAAAGGCCAAAGCGGAAAGCTTAGATGTTAAGAACAAAAATAAAGGCAGGTGGTCACTTCAGCTCCCACCTACCTCTTATTCAAATTTATCCTTCTGCCATTTTATGGTGAAACGGACACTTACTGATGTCTCCTTCTTTCTTTTCCATCACTTCTGGTGTAGAAACCGGTCTTCTGCGGTGCTGATCCTGTGTAAGCGGGAACACCGAAGTAAAGAAGTTAGACCAGCCACCTGTCCTTACCCTAAGCAGGTTAAACTGTTCTGGTGAACCTACAGCCTGGCTATAGGTATCAGGGCTGGCCACTGTAATCGTTAAAATGTTGGATGAATGACCTTGCGCAAACTGCTGCATAACCCGTACGATTCTTTCTGCCGGAAAATCTTCATTCACATTATAATCGGTTGGGGCACCATCGGTCATCAGATCAGTGCCTTCTCCTTCAAAACCCGCTAACGAAGCTTCGAAACCTGCATATTGGTGCTCTACCGGTAAATCCATCGGACTTGGTGCCGCGCTCAAATCGGAAGCTACAGCAGTACCCAATCTACGACCATCGGCACTGGCACCATTCCAGGCGCCCATTTCCACATGGTTTTCGAATGTACCTACGCCTGGTTGGATCTGAATACCAAATGGATGTTCTTCTGTACCGTAACGTGCAGCGAGGTTTTGCAAAGCACTGTACATTTGTGGCAGTGGTTTAGTAAAAGTCTCTACTGAGATTTTAGCAATTCCACCCACAATGGTATCGCCAAAGGCATCAATTTCGTGGTGCCCGCGGCCATAGCGCGGCAGGCTTAAAGCAATTTCGCGCAGGCGTTTAAAACGATCGGAACGGCTGGTAATGCGCGATTCGCCCGCCAGTGTACTGATAAAAGGCTCCGTCATTTTATATCCCCAGTCGCAGCACAAGCATTCCAACAGTTCGGGCAGCGTGGTTACCGCATTTTTATCATCAAATACCATTACTTTAATGGCGTACAACGAGTTAATGGCCGAACTTAGCGAAATGTAACAAGGTCCGTAAATATTGTATTTGGTACCCCCGCTATAAAAATCAAGTCCACGGGCCAGACAGTCGTCCATCAATACGTTTAATATTGGCGAAGGGCAGAATTTGGTGTTGGCACCAAAGCCCATAAGCTGCCCGTTAAAGGCTTTACGGTTTAACAGCTCAAAATGCTGAAAATAAATTCTTACCAGCTCATCAAAACTCTTAATCTGATCGGCTGGTTTGGAATTAAGCGATACATTTTGCCCGAACAGGTAAGCTTGCCCGGCTGATGAATAGGTACGCCCCTGGTTTAAAGCACACTCCAATGGCTGTAAGGTAGAAAAACCACCCAGCGAAAACCAGTTCTCGCCCGGAAACTGTGGTTCGTAGCAACCATCGCAGGCATAATTCTGTGCCGATTGCATGGAAACTGCCGAATTCCAGTTTTTGTTGTTATGTCCTAATTCACCACCTACATGATCGCCACTGCGGTAAAGCCCTTCAATAATTTTCTCGTCATTAAGCAAAATCGGATGTGCACCGCCCGAGAGGACAGCATGAGCGGCTTCTTCAAGTATTTCTTTGGGAATATCTTTACGGGTGCGCAAAGACAGACAAGGTGCATTTAAAGGCAACCTACCCGAGGCGCGAATAAACAGTTTGGTTATATCGTTATAAGCGGGTTTGCTGGCAGCAAAATCTGTAGTGCCATCGGCAATGGTTCCGCCTACGGTAATTTGCTGAATCCATTGGCCTAAAGAAGCGCCCTGCGGGTACGGTCCAGAGGCACCACCCATGGCCAGGTTGCCAAAAGGCTGATGATCTTCCATAAAAATACGGTTCTGCTGTACTTTCTCATCCAGTTTAATGTAAAAAGCATCGATAATTTCCTGTGCTTCATCTTCTGAAATGCCATCTTTTTCATAAAAAGGCTGCAACAACTGATCCATACGGCCAATTGCAGTGGGCTCGCCATTTAAGTGTAAACAGGTGTGCAGGGTAAAAATAAACTGTACCGCTTCTACAAAAGTATCGGGCTTATCGTTAGCCAGTTTTTTCATCCTTGCGGCAATAGCCAGCAGGTTGGCTTTTTCCCAGGCCTGCCCTTCGGCCATTTTTGCAGCAGTTTCGCGTGCCAGCTTTTCGTAGTTCTGAATGTATTCGGTAATGCCTTGCAGCGATAAATAAGAAGAGCGGTAAAAGTCTTTCAATTCAGCAGTTGTGGCCTTATGTTCGTAAGCCAATACCTCAGTCTTCATTTGCTGTAAGCCTTTTTGTAAGGCTTTTTCGTAATGTGGAATTACGTGCCCTACCCCCGATGCTTCACTCAGGTTGCTTAAAAAGCCATCCATGCGTTCGGTTTCTGAAAGGTATTTCATTACATAGCGCCCCTCGCCCAACGATAGGTTTGGCATAGCGCCTACAATAATCTCTTCGGGCGAAATGCGGTAGGTATCAGATCCGTACACACACTCTCCTTTAGCTTCGATAAAAGCGGAATAAGGATGTAGCGAACCATCAGGGAACCTGATTTTACGGCCCCTGAAACCGTAATCGGCCGAGCTGAATAGCTGTAGGCTCATGCGCACTGCCCAGCCTTTCCTGATCATGATCGATTCTTTCATGATGTCGGCCGGTTTATCGCTGCCTTCGTAAGCTTTGATATAATGTGCCAGGTCTTCTTTAATTTCTTCCTGCTTGCGGTTAAAATACCAGTTATCCTGCCATAAAGAAAAAATATTTTCGAGCAGGCTCAGTATACGGTTGCTAGGTGTTTTAAAATAGTGGTTATGGCGGTTAATACCAGTCGACATAGCGAACAGGTAATTCTGATGGTTGTAATACATCAACCCGTTTTTAGAGGCATCCTGGTAGTGGCGGTCTAAACGTGTCCAATCCACCCCCGGAAATTTAGACCAGTCGCCTTTTTCCATAAACGAGAAATTGTTGCTGTAATCGGGATGTTCATCAAGCCCCAGATCATCTACACTTGGAATGTAAAAAATACCACCCAGATCAGATTTCAGGTGGTTGAACAAACGGTCGTTCATAAAACCTTTATCGCCACCAACCTGGTTGCTCATGATGTTTTCGAGAATACCTGCTTCTTTAGCAAAACCGGCAAAGTAAATGCCTTCTTCATCAGAAACGGTAACCGATTTAGGCGCCCTAAAACCAACTGATGATTGTTTGGCCCTGCCAAAAGGTAAGCCTAAACGTAGGATTGGCGTGGTATTGCCATGTTCATCCTGTATGCGAGCCGATTTAATGTGGCTGCGCGAATCGCGGTCGGGAATAATGGTATCGTCTGTTTTTCGGCCAATCAGGTCTTCAATCTGGTCTTCCGTCATCATGTTGATCTGGTTCCAGTTAATAATAAACCGCTGTGCCAGCACAAACGATCCGCCCAGGTGACTAATGTCTTCGCCACCAATTAAAGTATGTTTGGCGATGGTAATCGGATCAGACGGATTGTTGAGGTTTTCAGAAAAACGACAGCCCAGCACCTTACCTTTATTGCCATCCTTTTGGTTGGATTTAGAAGCTGCATCTTGTGCGAAATAATGTTTGGTAACGCCTTTAAGTCCGTTAGTTAGAAAATCGAGTACTACCTCGCAGGCCTGCTTGCTATCGCTTTTAATGTGGAACCAAAGATCGCCTTCAGTATCATCGAAAACCCCTTTCGAGGCATCGAAAACATCAGAGGTAAAAGGATCATGTTTGGTTGGGAAATTAAGGCGCATGCCCAGCGGTAAGGTTAGGCCTTCCTTTTTACAGATGTTGGCCCAGTTTTTAAAAGAAATACCCAGTACTACCGAAGTATTTCGGTTGGCCAATACTTCGTTCGTATTAATTTCTTTCCGTACCGCAGCCATCAGTTCGGTTAATTGCGGCCGGCTTATCGGTGCATTAGTCCAGAAGGTAGTAAAAATGGCAAATGGTGATGGGTACACTAATCCACGCTGACAGTGTTTCCACACTTCGTCGAGCCTTTCTTCGAGTTTTAGGGACTTCATTTTAAGAGGTGTTTATGTTTATAGATGGTTAATTTAGCCTGCTCTTTTACTTAAGATTTGGCGATCTACTAAGTAACCATATTTTGATGTATTTTTACACCGTATAATCACCCTATTTTTAACTACACATCTACTATCACGACCCTTACATCTACTTCTGCAGAACCGCACTTAAAACCGGCGAGATAAATCACTAATTACCAACGAAATCCATTTTTAATCCACGGGCTCAGCTGCCGGAAAACCGACGGAAATTTCGATAATGAAAGCAACATTAGTTATTTAATAAATTGATCAAACGTTTGCGTTGTTTTACGTTAAACATTTAGCTTATCTTAGAACAAAACAGCTATTAATTAATACGTTAACTGACTAACCAAATTGAAACGAACCCTTAAAATAAGCGTGCTTTCGATGCAGCGATTGGCCTTTATACTCTTGCTTTTAACTGGTTTAAACACCTTTGCGCAACAAAAAAAAAGCAGGCCGAATATCATTTTATTTTTAGTAGATGATATGGGTATCATGGATACTTCTGTTCCTTTTTGCGGCGAGGTAATGCCTTTAAACAAGCGATATCATACCCCCAACATGGAGCGATTGGCCAAACAAGGGATGAAATTTACCAATGCTTATGCACAACCGGTTTGTACGCCCACACGAACGAGCCTGCTTACAGGAATGAACACAGCACGTACCCACATCACCAACTGGACATCGCCCAATAAAAACGAACCTACTGATGCGAAAGACGAGCAGTTTGGTCCTTTAAACTGGAATATTAACGGATTAAGCAACACTCCGCAAACAGAAAACACAGTTTATGCTACAACTTTTCCGCAATTGTTAAAAAATGCAGGCTACTATACCATACATGTTGGCAAAGCACACTGGGGCTCGATGGGTACACCAGGATCAAACCCTTACAACCTGGGCTTTATGGTTAATATTGCCGGTCACTCGGCAGGGCATCCACAAAGTTATCTTTCCGAACAACGCTATGGAAATTTACCCGGCAAAGCACAGGCGCAGGCAGTGCCCGATTTACAGGAATACTATAACACCGGTACTTTTTTAACTGAAGCACTGACTTTAGAAGCTAAAAAAGCGATGGAAACACCCATTGCCAGAAAAGAACCTTTTTATCTCAATCTGGCACATTATGCTGTACATGTACCCCTAATGGCCGATAAACGTTTTGTACAACGATATTATGATGCTGGTTTAGATAGTGCTGAAGCAAAGTATGCCAGTATGATCGAAGGCATGGACAAAAGTTTGGGCGATATTATGAATTTCCTGACCACAAAGGGCGTAGCAGAAAATACCATTATAATTTTTATGAGCGATAATGGTGGTTTAGATGCACATGGCCGTGGTGGACCTGTTAATACCCACAATTACCCCTTCCGTTCGGGAAAAGGATCGGTATATGAAGGCGGTATCCGCGAGCCGATGCTGGTAAAATGGCCGGGGGTAACCAAGCCGCAAAGTATAAATACCAACCCGGTAATTATCGACGATTTTTTCCCAACTATACTCGATTGGGCAGGCATAAGCAATAAAAAAACGATTCAAAAGCTGGATGGTTTAAGCCTGATACCCACTTTAAAAAATCCTGCTGTGAAACTTACCGAACGCCCCCTCGTTTTTCATTATCCAAAGAAATGGACCAATGAAAAAGAAAAAGACGAGCGGCTTCTGGGTATTAATTACTATAGTGCGCTCAGATACGGTCAATGGAAACTGATTTACCGCATGCGGAGCCAGGAATTGGAGCTGTACGATTTAAGTAAGGATATTTCGGAAAAAAATAACCTGGCAGCAGCAAATCCTGCCGAGACTAAAAAACTGGCTGGCATTTTAGGTAAAACCTTAAAAGAACGTGGTGCACAAATGCCGGTAGCAAGTAGTACGTCAAAGCCAGTTCCTTTCCCTGATGAAGTGACTATCCGGTAAAACATGGAGATATTTAAATATCCCAAAGGCTTAAAAGCGTTGGGATATTTTTCAATGCCATAGTAAAACAATAACCATTACCAGAAGCATAACCAGCAATAAGATAAAAATAAATGGTTTTGTAACCTGGTTACCGAATATTCCTTCCGGATTTGTAAACCAGGAAGTTAACGTTTTCCGGGCCCCATGTAGCGAGGCAACCTCACTTGATTTAAATTCGTTCCAATTGAGATAACCCACAAATATGGCCAATGCATTTAATGTTGTAATTTGGGGGTGATAGGACTCTTTGGTTTTCAGCTTTCCGAAAACCCTTTTAAGTGTATTTTTACTAATGTATATTTTCGTTTCCTGCATTACCGCTTCCGATAATACGATATAATTAGCGTCTGACCACTTGTTTATTATGGGCATATTTAATTTTTGAGCAATTAAATTGCCACAAACCGTCAGATATGAATTTAGATTAACCAGTTTTCTGTGCATTTTCAGTGCAGTTGTAAATTATTTTCCTTTGTTTTAATGCCCCGGGTTCCGGCATGAAACCGCTATTTATTAATGAAGGGCAGATATGGTGACAAAGACAACAATTACACCAATAGCCACACACGCACAGTTTTACGCAGTAATTATCTCATTTATTAACTGAATAATGCAAATAACAGCTGTTTCGGGCCTTTATTTTTTTCAGGCTCCGTTATTTGTCTAAAATCAGGAATTAAAAAAGTGTGGAAATAATTCCACGCTTTTCCACAATTCTAAAATATTTAATTCCACACTACAAACCCGGCTATAAGCAGTGAAAAAAATACGTCCATGATTTTGGATGAACAATGGGCAAGAAAAAAATAGACTGCATCTTGATTTTACAATAGTTTTGGAACAATGATTCTGGCATTGAGCCGAATTCAGAAAAATAACAAGCCCAATGCAATTTAAAATAGACAGCACCTGGATATTGGTTATAGCAGGAGCGCTATTAGGTTATTACCAATTAAAAAACAAAGGGAAGATTTAGCAGCAATGCCAACAAAAAATATCTAAGATTCTTCGCTCTGGAGATAGTTTACCTCGGGATGGGTAAACGATCAGGGTACAGCGTTGCCCTGAATAGCTTATAGCTACGGATGCAGTTTCTCATCAACTGCATCCTTTTTTATTTGCGCTGCTAAGTTATCGTAAGCTTAAATAACATCGATTTAAAAGAAGATTTGTTTAAACCTGTTTGGTACCAATGTGCTGCAAGAATATATTAAGATCGTCTTCCTTACTTAAGCCCAGTTTTTGTTTTATGCGGTACCGGCTCATGCGCACACTTTTGGCTTCGATGTGCAGAATCTGTGCTATTTTTTTGGTATCCATATTCAGGTGCAGGTAGGCACAAAGCTTTAAATCGAGCGTAGTGAGTTTTTGTTGTGCCTGCTGAATAAGCAATGTAAAGAAATCGGGATGAACTTCCTGTATTTGAAATTTAGCCTGCTCAAAATCATGATCAAGCAACAGTTCCTCGTTCCAGATTTTATTAATGTTAAGTGTACTGTTTGTGCCCAGCCGCTCTTTGATCTGAAAAAGCATTTCTTTTTTATGCGCCAGCTGCAGTTTACTGGCCATCATTTCTTTCTGCAATTGCTGTTGCTGGCTTTCCAACAACTGCTGCTCGGCTTTTAACCGCGATTGTTCTTCTTTCTCCAGTCTGGCCTGTAGTTCTGCTTCTTGTTTTTCTAAATCCAGTTCACGCTCGCGCTGAATGGAATACCGTAACCTGAAATGATAGGATCGAAACATAAATACCAGGCCCAGCAAGGAAGCGATGGCAATGCCAATGTACAGATATTGTTGCTGACGGGCGTATTTTTCGCTTTGCTTTAATAATTTAACCTCATTGTTTTTTTTTTCAGACTCGTATTGTATTTCCAGTTTCTGTGCATTTAATACCTGTTTCTGATCAAACAGCTTCTTATTGTATTCGGTTATTTTTTGCTGAAATACCAAAGCTTTCTGAAAATCTCCCTGTTGTTCGTACAAGCCGGCCAGACCTGTTGCAACGGTAATCAGTGTAGGATAATATGGCGTTTCCTGGCTTTTCATGATACTATAAGCTTGTTGTAAATAAGCTTCCACCATAGGCATATTCTTGTCCCTTTTGGCAAACTCGCTTAAAATACCTAAACTATTGGCCCTTATTTCTTCGCCGTTAACAGCATTGCGCATTACTTCTTCGGCCATACCAGCATAGCGGATAGCATGGTTTTTCGCTTGCTTATCAGTTTCAGGGAAAAACCTTACGTAATAGTCGGCACTGTTAATACACACAATAGCATAGGTTTTATGGGCCACATCTTGCCCATGTTGCTGATAAAGTTGCTCAGCCCGGTTTAAATAATAAATGATACTATCACGCATTACCTCATTTTTGGTAGCAGTATAATTATAATCAGCTGCAACCGAGAGCGCAACATAACAGTTGCTTAACAAATTATAATCACTTGCCTGAAGTGCATTTGCAGTGGCTGCTTTGGCATAACGGTTTACATTAGCCACATTGTCCCAACGTGTATTTAAAGCATATAACTGATAATAAATTTTAGCCGAAAGATACGGATCGGCTGTTTTCTCCAAAGCTTTAAGTCCCTGCTGGCAATATTTGGTTACCAGTTCGGTATTATCAATCGCATTGTACAATAAGGCTTGCGCATAACAGGCATAAGCCATAGCAAGTGGCTGGTGTGCAAGTTGCCCCATAACCAATGTGGTATCGGTCATTTTTTTAGCCAAAGCCAGTTGTTTGGTATTGGCATAAACATTTGCCAACATTAAATAAGCCTTTGTGGCTTCCAGATAATTCTTGTGTTTCAAAGCAAGGCCAGCACTTTGTTGGGCCTTAACTAAAGCTGCTGCGTAATTGCCTCCTGTACGGTCCTTTTCGGCCAGTTTGGTAAGTAATGCAGGGCGGTCTTTCTCGCTAAGCCGAAACAAAGTGCTGCTATCGGCCGGTGTTTGTGCCCTCGCCAGACTTAAACAGCACATAAAGCTGCCTACATAAAAGGGTATGTTTTTAAAAACGGTAGGTTTCATATCGTAAAAATAACCATATAGATGATAGCTTAAGCAAACATCTGGCCGAAAAGCAAAAACAAAACACCATCAAAAACAACTAATAATCAATACGTTAAACAAAACTGTAGATATATTGTAGACGCGCTTTTTTAAGTTGTAGATGCTCTGTAGCCAGTTAAACTTTGCAAAAAAAGGCCATTTACCCCAGCTTTGCCTTAAACATTTTTAAACTTAAAAACATCAGACCATGGACAACAAGACCTTATCCATCATTTCTTACATTACCATCATCGGATGGTTAGTCGCTTATTTTATTGGGAAAGATAAAGCCGACAGTTTACTCAAATACCATTTAAGACAAGCGCTGGGGCTGGGTATAGTGAGTATCATTTTTAATATTGTGTTTACTGCTGTAGCCATGGCAGTACCTGCATTATCCTTTTTGGGTTTAGTGGGTTATATATTTATCGTCCTGTGGATTATCGGTATTATTAATGCAGCCAACAGCGTTGAAAAACCTTTACCCCTTATTGGTAAGGCTTTTGAAAATAAATTTGCTTTTGTAGGCTAATAAAAGAAGTATGACTCTCCAATCTATCAGAATTTATGTGCTTATGGTGGCGGTACTAACTGCCACCGCATGTAAATTTCAGCAAAACAGCCCTGAAGAATATTTCGACCAGGCAGCATTAAATACCAATGACATATCGCGCTTTGGTACGTACTACTTTGAAGGCTACCAGAAATATCTTAAAAGTACCAGTGGCTCCGGCAAAGTGACCAGCTGCGAAGAATATTTGAAAAATTCTATTTCAAGGGCTGAAACTAATTTAGAAAAAGTAAAACAGCTTAAGCAAACTACCGAAACAAGGCAAATGCTGGAGGCCTCAATTACGTTATACTCCTATGTTTTAACAAGTTATAAATCAGAACATCTTGAAATAGCGAAAATGATTGATATGCATGAGCCTGAAGCACAAATTAACCAGGCGCTTACAAGTCTGGACAATAAGCCCTACAATGCTTTTATTGACAAATACAACAAGCTTTGGAAACTTGCCTCCAAATATGCTAAAGACAATAAAATTGAAGTAGAAGAGATGCCTTTTTAACCATTGTTATTTCAACCATGTAAGATTTGATCATTAACTGAACAATCATGATAAACATAACAAATTTTAAAGAAAACCTGGGGCTGAAGGAAATCCCTGTTGAACTCGAAAAACTAATTTATTTCCAAAATAACATCTCTTCCTTCGAAAATTATGCGCAGGGTTTTGGTGTTTTGATCGATAACAAATGGGGATTGAAAAGCTGGAGCGAAGATGAAGATTTTTTAACCCGGTTATTTCCCTTTGCCCAGGCAAACGGTACAGGTTCTTTTTATACTATCTGGAACGACGGGAGCGATAAACCTTTAAACCAGATGCCCGTTGTGGTTTTTGGAGATGAAGGCGGCGTACATGTAGTGGCAGAAAACATCTTACAATTGCTGCATCTGCTTACCTACGATACCGAAATCATGGTGGATTTTGATGAAGCCTATTGCTATAAAGATGAAGAAGACGACTATCAAAGTGAAGATCTGGATCGGTATTTAGAATGGATAAAAGCAGATTACAAGCTCAATAAAATTGAAGTACCCAATGAACTCATTAAAAATGCACAGGAAAAGTATAAAGAAAATTTCGACAGGTGGTTCCAACAATATTTTAAGAACTAAGGGCAGCAGCTATGGTCATTAGCGAGGTTGAAGCAGGCATTTTAGCAGAAGAAACATAAATATGTGGAGCGACAGATATAATTACTATCAGATAAAAAGCGATATCGCTTATAGCAAAAACATACATCCCGTTGCTGCAATAAATTTGTTTTTACAAACCGGATACTTTGTTAAGACAAAAAATAATGAATTGAAAAATGCAAGTCATTTTCCCTGGATAAATGTCGCGCTGGTAAATAGCAAAAACGGAAATTTTAATGATAAGGAAACAGATTTCCTCACTATTAACTTAATTGCTATTGTTTGTGCAAAAGGTCAGGAAATTGATCAGGGGATTTACCTCAGCCCCTTAATGCAAATAGCACGGGCACTGAATTGGAAGCTTTATCTGGAAGAGGATGATGAAGGAAATACTGAAATAGAATTTTAAAAGCCAACACTATGACGGGCCGCATATTTTCGATATTCTGGATGGTGTTTATGTTATTTTTCGCCATCCCTTTTCCGATGTTGCTGTATTACAACATCAGGAGCGAAAGCATGCCCAATCCGATCGAAAATGATCCATTGATTTCGCTGGCCCTGGTAACTTTATCTATTTTACTTTGGGTAACGCTGTTAATTGGCTATTACTACAAATGGGTGCTGGTAAACTTTGCAATAAAACGCAATATTGAGCGCCTCAACACTACAGGTATACCGCGTGAAGCTAAAATTTTGGCAGCTACAAAAATACCAGATACCTATCCTGGCTGCGATACTTACAACCTCAAAATTCAATTTAAAAATCTGGTCGATAGTGAAATTACCCATCAAACAGCTGTAAACGATGCCAAACCTTACGAACGTCGCTATGAGGCGGGTAAACGCGTCAGCATCCTGATTGATCCGGAAGTTAAACGGATTCCTTATTTCATTTTTGCGTCTACCGAAGTCAGTATCCGTAAAATGACTATCCTACTCGCCTCTCTTGGCTGGCTCGTGCTCTTAAGTGCGGTTGCGGCTTATTATATTTACGCTTATCAGACCGAAAGCGAAGGTATGGGCTGGCGTTTTATGAGTATTGGCCATCCTTTACTCATCTGCCCTGCAGTACTTTTGTTTTACCGGTTTTTACTGGCGTTTATTGCAGGAAAATTATCAGGCAAACCCAGCGAGAAATTTCTGATTAAATTTAAAGGCATAGCTACCGAGGCGAAACTCCTTGCTGCAAGACAAACCGGAACCTACATTAACGAGCAGCCGATGATTGAATTTGAACTGGAATTTCGCGATAACCACTACCAGAAACACCAGGTGAGTATAAAAAAGGTAATCGACTTGTTAGCACTCGATATTACGAAGCAGGAATATATTTCAATTTTTTACCTGAAAGATAATCCGCAGCGTGTGGCATTTGCACAGGATTTAAATGAAATTAACGGAGAATTCTGATGAAAAACTTAAAACATATTTCTCTGATTATACTGTTAGCTTTACTGTGCCTGGGCTGTCAACATATCAGTAAAAGCATTGATGAAACTTTTCATCCCAACGATTCGCTGGTGAAGGCCTACTACCAGAAACACAACTTTGCAAGCAATGGAGCGTATACCAGCACAATTAAAACAAACATTACTACCGATACGCTACGTCATCAGGAGAAAATTGTAATTATAAATGGTGATACAATTACTACAACTAACATGGAAAGTAAAGCAAAATTACTTTTCGAGGATATTGAGAAACTCAAACAAAAACAATCGCCTAAGGCTGCAAAGGCCATGCAAAACCGGGTAAATGACTTTTTAAAAGAAATGAATCTGCCGCACATCGGACTAAAAAATCAGCCCGAAGAAAAAACTTCAAAAAAAGGCAGAAAAGGGATACTAACTGCAAGCGAACTAGCCGCGGCACAAGAAAAATTGAAACAGCTTCCGCAATACCAAGGTAAAGAGATATTTTTATATGAGTCTGTACACTTTTACCAGGATGGATCTGTTAACCTTGCACTTCAGCAGCCTGCCAACCCAGCATATGTAGATGCATACCGGTATCAGCATGGAAAGTGGTCGGCACCTAAAGCTGTATTAGCCAGAAATATACCGCGGAGGATCTTTCCTTTAAGTAAAATCAATTTTGCCGATGCGCTTAAAGTAGTTAGCACCTACAATGAGAAAGCAGCTCAGGTTGAAGGTGCAGCGCCCACGGCTACCGTCTATATTTCCATTTGGGATGGTGGTATGCGTTGGTTTCCTGGTACCATAACCGGTAACCGGGTGCGTTATGATATACAGTTTAACAACGATGGATCGCTTAAAAGTTTTAGGCAGGAGTTGTAATTCACAATTCCATTTTTTTCTTCTACCCCAGGTTATCTTACCAAACTCATGGCCTTTTTCAAATCCAGATCATTATTACTCACCACATCCTGCGGAGTGTAATTAATGATGTAATCAGGTATTATGCCTCGCCCACGACTTGCTTGTTTAGCTACCGAAACAACACGCATCCACGGAAAATCGACTATAATTTTACTATTTGGCAACGTTAAGCGCTGCACGGTCATACCATTGCACCCCTCCTCTGAACCTGCTGTTTCTCTTCCAATAAACTTAACATTTTTATTTTGTGCCTTCAATGCTGCTGTAAAAAGTGCACCCGATGAAAAAGTAGCGCCATCAATCAGCACAATCAGTTTGCCATCAAAGTGATTCTTTTTAACAGGGTTAAATGGCCCGTAGAGTTGCCCAAACTCAGGCGTAACGGTTACATGATGCCACTCGCCTGACTTACCTTCTACTTTAAATCCATCCTTAAAACCTTTGGTTATTTCAGCATCAAAGTATTGGGCAAAGGGGCTGGCTGCAGGGTCGGTAAATCTCGACTTTACTTCAGCAACAATATTGAAATCACCGTCAGCCAGGTAAGCAAGCAAGCGGGTTGCCACCCTGATATCGCCACCGGTATTGTGCCGTACATCCAGCACCAGGTTTCTAATCTCTTCTTGTTTAATCAACGCAAAAGCTTTTTGATATAGAGTACTATCAGTATAGGCAAATGGAGTTACCTGAAACCAGGCCGTTGATGATTTTTTTTGAAAGCGTAAGCGTGAATTTTCAATTTCTGCAGCCACAGTCCAACCAACAAAATTATCAACGGTTTGCTGTGGTTCGGCTTGTAATTCCTTTCCATTTTCAGCTGCATCAACTTTTATTACTTTCAACTCACCTTTACTGGTACGAAGCTTAAGTTGATACGGTGGTTGCCAGTGATAGTATTTATTGCAAACATCTTCAAAGCCATCGTATTCGCTTAAAAACAACTCTTTAAAGGTTTCGTTATAGCCATCGCCACAATATAGGTTATACCCATGATCAACCATTTGGGAAACAGGAATACCGTTCATCTCCATAAGCTCATCTCCGGTATGGAGCTCAGGTGCCTGATGGGTAGTAATCCACACCTTGTGCTGCTGTATCAGTACATAAAAAGGCAAATGCGGTAGCTTTTCGTTTGCCGTCGGTTTGTAATTTGCCGAATGTTTTAACTGGGTATGCCCACACCTTAACTGGCATAAAAAGGGATAAACGGCATCCATAAACTGACTTTCTGAAAGCGGTGTTTTCAAGCCATCGTAAACATTTCGATAAGCTTGCTGTAATTGAGCTGTTGGTGTATAAAAACCGTAACCTGGGTGCAATTCCTTAATGGCAGCCCACAACACAGTCAAATCCTTTTGCATGCTATTTACTGTAAGCATATTTTTGGCTAATGTATCAGCAAACATTGAATGACTTTCCTGATGGGATGCATTACCGCCACAACCAGAGGCAATAGCGATCAATAATGGAATCAATAATTTTGATAAAGGTGCTTTCATGGCAGGGGATTACAGGCATACAATATACTGTAAGTTAGAGCTTAACCAAAATTTCGCTTGAATATGGTTACATATTTAACACTTTATATTTCACAGACAAAAAGCAATGTATTTGACCATTATAACAGAACCATTCTAAATAACGAAATGCAGTTTAGCTTAACATAAGCTTTAATTTTTCGCAACATAGCCCATGTAATTTTGCGCAAACGGAAAACAAAACTTATGAACAAAACACTCTTAAAGCAAAAGGCTTTGGCCCTTGCTGTGGCCGCATTCGTTACCTCGGCAGTTGTAATCAGTGCCTGTAAAAAGAACAATGAGCCGGAAACACCTGAAACCACTACCCCGGTTACATTAAAAGATTACTCGGTAAACCCTTCGCTGGTAAAAGCAATGCCCGGTTTCGAGAACCTGAACATTACCACCTTAATCAGTTCGGATGATGTATTACCCGAATCACCAAACTTCATTTTTGGTGCGCAACCTGATGGTGCCGGAATCATTAAAAACCCTTCTGGCGAAGGTTTCATCATGATCAACAACCATGAAATTCTTCAGTCGGTATCGCGTGTATACCTGGATAAAAACTTTAAACCGGTAAAGGGCGAATACATTGTTGATTCGGATGGCGGTATGACCCGTCTTTGCTCTGCAACGCTTGCTACCCCCGAAGAACACGGTTTTCCTAAACCAGTTTTCTTAACTGCCGGCGAAAGCGGTGCAGAATCGATGATTCACGCCATCGATCCGCTTGCAGCAGCCGATAAAAAAAACAAACAAAGAACCGTTAGTGCTTTGGGCAGATGGAGTGCAGAAAATGCAGTGCCACTTCCTAAAGGAGCGTTTGCAGGTAAAACGGTAATCATGATCGGCGAAGACGAAAGTGACGGACAATTGGCTATGTATGTATCTAATACACAAGGCGATTTGGAAAACGGCAAGTTATATGTGATGAAACGCAGCAATAACGATCCGATTGAAACCAATATGGATAAAGGACAAAGCTACGACGTAGAATTTGTAGAGCTTGATAATGTAAAAAGCAGTACCGGTGCCCAGTTACAACAGCAAACTATTGATAAAAAAGCCTTAATGTTGGCGCGCGTAGAAGATATCGACTACAGGAAAGGCAGCGCTGCAAACGGACGCGAAATATACTTTACTGCTACCGGCGTGAGCCAGGGCGATAAAATTACACCTGTAAGTGGTAAAACCATGTGGGGCCGTGTATACAAGCTGGTATTGGATGCAAGCAACCCTTTAAAAGGTAAACTGGAAGTTGCGGTTGATGGAAACGACAACCCTGGAAAAAGCATTGTAAACCCTGATAACCTTTGCGTTACCGAAAACTACGTATACATTCAGGAAGATGGCGATTCATTTTACAAAAACAATGATCACGATGGAACGATCTGGCAGTTTGCAATGGCTTCGAAATCGTTAAAGCCGATGCTGCAGATGAACCACCGCAGAACGGACGCTACGTTTAATGCAAAATACAACCCATCAAACAATACGCAATTAAGCAGCTGGGAATATGGTGCCATGTACGATATCTCTGCTTTAACCGGTATTCCGGATACTTTTGTGGTGAATTTACACCCGCACACCTGGACAAATGATAAGTACAAAAATGCCGATGGTGGTACAACCAGATTGGTTAACAACAACGAAGGTGGACAAGTAGTAATTGTTCGCGGCGTTTCTAAATAATCCAAAATGCTTTCCTATCCCTTTCAGCAACAGCTGGAAGGGATTTTTCTATTTTATTTCAACTCTACCCAAACATGCCTGCGCTTAACAAAATTGCCTTTTTTGCCTCATTAATCACCCTGACTACACTGTTGTCTATTTTCTGTAAAACAGAAACTAAAACGAGTGCAGAACAGGTTAAAGCAGATTTCGATAGGCAGCTAACTGAATTTCAAAGCATTATTGATCAAAAATTATTTAAGGCTGCTCAAAACCAAAATGAAAAAGCTATTAAACAATCTTTTTTACTGGCAAGGGCTAAGTACAAGGAACTGGAATATTATATCGAATATTTTTTTCCATCTACTGCAGTAATGCTTAACGGGGCGCCCATTGACGAAATTGAACTGGGCGAAAACCTGATCGAGAACCCAACAGGGTTTCAGGTAATGGAAGAAATTATTTACGAGAGTCCAACAAAAGAAAACCGGCTTGAATTATTAAATGAGGTAAAGAAAATGCAGCTCAACCTGCAAAGAGTTAGTCGCTTTAATGCGCAATACCAGCTTACCGACGCCCAGCTCTTTGACGCGATCCGTTTAGAAATTTTCAGGATTACCAGCCTGGGCATTACCGGCTTCGACACACCAAATGCTTTACAGTCAATTCCTGAAACCGCTGCTGCTTTAAATGGAATTGAGGGTGTACTGGAGAAATATGAGGGAAAAGTAACAGATCAAACAATTTCTTCCGCTATTACCTATCTGGATAAAAACTCCGATTTTAACACTTTTAACCGGCTAACTTTTATTACGCAATACCTCGATCCAATCAGTAAAAAAATCAACGCAGTCCGGTTGAAAAAAAATATAACAACTGCTGCAAGTGGCTCTGCATTGCGCGATGAAGCTGTAAACATGTTTGAGCCAAATGCTTTTAATGTAAATAAATTCGTGGGTAACAGCACTTTGTTTATCAGCGATGCTAAAATTGCTTTGGGCAAAACCTTATTTAACGACCCTGTACTTTCTAACGGCGGTAACCGCAGCTGTACCAGTTGTCATCACCAGGCAAAGGCCTTTACCGATGGTTTAGTAAAACCAACCGGAATTAAAACAGGGGAAACTTTGTTGAGGAACACCCCGACACTAAGCTATGCGGGTTTACAACGTGGTTTCTTTTACGATTTAAAAGCCGGCACCTTAGAAGATCAGGCCCTGGATGTGGTACACCACAAACAGGAAATGAACGGGTCGCTTACGCAAGCAGCAGAGCGCATCAACGCTTCCAAAAGTTATCAAACCTTATTTCAAAAAGCCTATCAGGATAAAACTGGCAAAGCCGACCCCTGGAAGATTCAACATGCATTAGCCTCTTATATCCGGTCGTTATCCCCTTTTAGCTCCAGATTTGACCGCTATATGCAAGGAGACCAGAAACAACTGAGTACTGACGAAAAACAAGGTTTCAACTTATTTATGGGTAAGGCTAAATGCGGCAGTTGTCATTTTGCACCGCTTTTTAACGGTACTCCGGCTCCCCTTTTCAATAAAAGCGAAGCAGAAGTTTTGGGTGTACCTGCAACTCCTGATACCATTAAGCCGCAATTAGACAGCGACCTGGGTCGTTATGCACTTTACAATTACCCGCAATACAAACATGCCTTTAAAACTTCGACTTTAAGAAACATTACCAAAACAGCACCTTACATGCACAATGGCGTTTACAAAACGCTGGAAGAGGTTATGGATTTTTATAATCGCGGCGGAGGGGCAGGAATGGGGATAAAAGTAGATAACCAAACTTTATCTGCCGATAAACTGAATTTAAGCAAAACGGAGATTAAACAGATTATTGCCTTTTTAGGTGCGCTTGAGGATTTGCCTTAGTCTGATTGTTTTTTTTACCACAGAGAAACGGAGTTTTCACAGAGTAGACAGAGCATTTTTACTTTAACCGCAAAGGACGCGAAGGTTTCGCAGAGAAACGCAAAGCTGGGTGTATAGCTCTGCTAATTATATTTATGACTCCTGATGTTGAATTTACAATCTTTATTTCAGCATGCACTCTGTGGTTAAAAAAGGCTGTGGGTTATTTTTGCCACGGGGGCACAAAACACATGGAGTATTTTATTACCACAAAGACACCAAGGCACAAAATCTTTAACACAAATACTACAGGTCTCAATGGCCTCTGTGCTTTTCTCTGTTTGCTCTGTGGTTAAACAAGCAATGTGCTCTTGCCACGGAAACACAGAACCCACGGAGTATTATTTTATAACTTAGCGTGCTTTGCGCCTCCTCTTGGTGCCCTTTGCGGTAAAAAACTGGCGGTTAAAAAATTACAGTAAATCTTTCAGCACCACCCAAACATTTTCGGCCAAAATCTTATCTCCTTCTGCTGTTGGATGAATACCATCGGCCTGGTTTAATTTAGGTATGCCGCCTACCTTATCGAGCAAAAACGGAATCAGCGCCATATTATTTTTCTTAGCCAGCTCTGGAAATATATTTTTAAAATCGGCTGCATATTTAGCACCCATATTTGGTGGCACCTGCATACCGGCCAATACCAGCTTGGCATCAGGATATTTTGCTTTTACCCGGTCTACAATATCCTGCAGATTTTTAGTGGTTTGCGCAACTGGCAATCCCCTTAAACCATCGTTAGCGCCGAGTTCGAGTACAAAGATTGATACCGGCTGTTTCAATAACCAATCAATCCTTCCCTTACCGCCTGCAGAAGTTTCACCGCTCAAGCCACCATTAATTACTTTGTAGGGTAATTTTAAAGAATCTATTCTATTCTGAATCAAAGCAGGAAAAGCTTCCGATGGATCGAGCCCCATACCGGCTGTTAAGCTGGTCCCAAAAAAGAGAATATTCTTTTCCTGCTGATTTACCACAACAGCTTTTTGGTCAGTTGAATCTAAAGTTTTATCCTTATCGCTTTTGCTTTGTCCGTTACCGCAGCCCAGTAGGACAATTCCCAAAACAAATAAGCCTATTATGCGTTTTCGTAACATATTTAACCGGTGTATATCTAATTATAAAACATTATCTTAACAGGCAAGAGCCTATTATGTTTGGCAACAATCTATACGCAAACCCTAAAAAAATCAGCTATTGGAAAGCATATTGAACATCCGAAATGTAAGCAAAATTTACCAAAGTGCCGGACGCGAATTAACAGTTCTCGATCAAATTAATTTTTCAATCACACCAGGCTCAACCGTTGCCATTACCGGTCCATCGGGAAGTGGAAAAACAACCTTACTCGGTTTATGTGCAGGGCTTGATCGGGCCAGCACCGGCACGGTAGAACTTAATGGCGTTGCCCTCGAAAAATTAGACGAAGATGAACGCGCAGCCGTAAGGAACCAATATGTTGGCTTCATTTTCCAGAATTTCCAGTTACTGCCTACACTCACAGCATTAGAAAATGTAATGGTTCCTATGGAATTAAGGGGCGCAAAAAACATAAAGGCACATGCTTTAGAGCTACTGGATAAAGTTGGATTGGCTGATCGTGCACATCACTATCCCGTACAATTATCGGGTGGAGAACAGCAAAGGGTTTCGCTGGCCAGGGCTTTTTCAAATCAACCGGCCATTCTTTTTGCCGACGAGCCTACCGGAAACCTGGATGCCGAAACGAGCGAAAAAGTAATTAAACTGCTTTTCGATTTAAATAAAGATGCTGGTACAACCTTAATCATCGTAACCCACGATCTTGAACTGGCAGCACGGACGGCAAGAACCATCAAAATTAAAGGTGGCGTAATCCTCTCAGACGAAAACCCGACTTATGCTTAACACCATCCCCAAACAGCGCATTAAACTTTCATGGCTCCTTAAAATGGCCTGGCGGGATAGCCGCAAAAACCGTTCGCGTTTGTTGCTTTTTATTTCTGCCATTGTTTTGGGCATTGCTGCATTAGTAGCCGTTTATTCCTTTAAGGATAACCTGCAAAAAGATATCGATGCGCAGGCGAAAGAACTAACCGGTGCCGATTTGGTATTGGATAGCCGAAAAGGGGTAAGTAATGTGATGAACAATATGCTCGATACCCTGGGCGATGAGCGTTCGCAGGAGAAAACGTTTGCCTCCATGATTTATTTCCTGAAAGGTGGCGGTAGCCGTTTGGTACAAATGAAAGCCCTGCAAGGAAAATATCCTTACTATGGCAGCATCGAAACTACTCCCATAGCAGCAGCTACAAACTTCCAATCAGACAGAAATGCTTTGGTCGATAAAACATTGATGCTTCAATTCAACGCAAAGGTGGGCGACTCGGTAAAGGTAGGCGACCTTAATTTTAAAATCCTGGGTACACTAAACAAGGCGCCCGGCCAAACGGGTATTTCGGCCAGCATTGCCCCCACTGTTTACATTCCGCTACAATACCTCGAAAAAACCAATCTGATTAAAACCGGAAGCCGGATTAACCATAAGTTTTACTTTAAGTTTAACGATCCATCAAAAGTTGATGAATGGGTAAAAAAACACGATAGCAAACTCGAAAAAGAAGGCTATGATGCCGAAACTGTCGAATCAAAAAAAGAACAAACCGGCAGATCATTCAAAGATGTAAACCGCTTTTTGGCTTTATCGGGTTTTATTGCCTTATTATTGGGCTGCATAGGTGTTGGTAGTGCCATACAAGTATATATTCAAGAAAAACTGGCAGCCATTGCTACCTTACGTTGCCTGGGTTTAAAAGCGCGTCATGCCTTTTTCATTTACCTGATCCAGGTCTTTTTTATTGGTTTAATTGCAGCAGTTATCGGGGCCGTGCTGGGTACGGCTATTCAATTTTTGCTTCCCTGGGTGCTGAAAGATTTTCTACCCATCGAAATTACCATGCAGGTTTCCTGGTCAGCTGTTGGTCAGGGCATTTTGCTCGGGCTGATCATATCTGTCCTGTTTGCCCTACCCTCACTTTTAGCGGTAAGGAAAATTTCGCCCCTTAATGCCATCCGGGTTTCCTTCGAAAAAAGCAGGGGTCGCCGCGATCCCCTGTTGTGGTTGATATATCTGCTCATGGCAGCCTTTATTGCAGGTTTTACACATTTACAGATGAAAACCTGGATACAAACCCTGTTTTTTACCATCAGTATCGCCATTGCCTTTATTTTACTCCTGATCTTATCTAAACTGCTGATGTTTATGGTTAGGAAGTTACTACCGGGAACAGCTAGTTATTTGTGGCGCCAGGGCTTTGCAAACCTATACCGCCCCAACAACCAAACTTTGATGTTGACGGTTTCCATTGGCCTTTCTACAACTTTTATCTGCACTTTATTTTTTGTACAAGGTATTTTAATGAATCGCGTTAGCCTGTCGTCAGGCAGTAATCAACCCAACATGGTAATGTTCGATATCCAGAATACACAAAAAGAAGGTTTAGATAGCTTAACAAAGGCCTTTAAATTACCCTTAATGAACCAGGTACCGGTAATCACCATGCGTATTGAAGAAATTAATGGCAAAAAATCGACTGCTGATACCAATAACCGCAGGGCCTACCGCAACGAAATCAGGGCTACCTATCAGGATACCCTAACTGTAGCTGAAAAAATTACTGCGGGCAAATGGACTGGAAGTGTAAAAGCTGGTAAAACAGTCTACATTTCGCTCGATCAGCGGTATGCTCAACAAATTAAGGTAGGTTTAAATGACAAAATTCTTTTCAATGTGCAGGGTATGATGATCCCGACTGTAGTGGGGAGCTTAAGAGAAGTAAACTGGAGCAGGATGCAAACCAATTTCAGGGTTGTTTTTCCGGCAGGTGTTTTAGAAGAGGCGCCACAATTTCATGTGCTGATGACCAGGGTACCATCAAGCGAAGTTTCTGCACGTTTTCAGGGCGAAGTAGTACAGCAATTCCCCAATGTTTCGGTTATTGATTTAGACCTGGTTCTAAAACTGCTCGACGAACTTTTGGGCAAGATCGGTTTCGTTATCCAGTTTATGGCAGGATTTAGTATGGTAACCGGTTGGATTGTGCTGATTTCTTCGGTTTTAACCAGTAAAAACCAGCGGATAAAAGAAAGTATTTTACTGCGCACTATGGGTGCCAGCAGTAAGCAGATCATCCGGATTAATGCGATTGAATATTTCTTTTTAGGAGCCTTTGCAGCGGGTGCCGGATTAATCCTGTCACTGGTTGGAAGCTGGACACTGGCTAAATTTAGTTTCGATGCAGCATTTATACCGCCATTCTGGCCAACGCTGTTATTATTTGGTTCGATTGTGTTATTAGTAGTAATTACAGGGGTTTTAAGCACAAGAAGCATCCTGAAACAGCCACCTTTAAAGATTTTACGAACGGGTGGGTAAGCGTAGTGCTGGTTTAACCGCAAAGCACGCAAAGGCAGGCGCTAAGGAAGCAAAGCTAATTGCATCATATTTTTCTGTGCTTTCCGTGCATCCGTGGCAAAAAGCAGGTATGTTTAACCACAGAGTGCATAGAGAAAAACACCAAGGGCACAAAGCTAATTGCATAATACTTTTCTGTGTTTTCTGTGCATCCGTGGCTAAAGTTCAGTTAGATTTAACCACAGCGTGCATAGAGAAAAACACCAAGGATACAAAGCCAGTTGCATCATATTTTTCTGTGTTTTCCTTGAATCCGTGGCTAAACTGCAAAGGGCACAAAAGATTGCATGCTTTCTGTGCGTCCGTGGCTAAAAACAGCGCGTATAATAACCCGGATTTTTGATACTTTTACCTTTATGATCAGATTAAACAGTGATACCCCAATTGATGTGCTTCAGGATGTAAAAGTTGGCAGCATGGTTACCGATACTTTCAGCAAAACCGGCCTGGTAGAAAGCATTGAAGTAAAAGATGATGGCTTGTACCGGATTTATGAATTTACGCTGGTTACCGGCCGAACCATTACAGTTAAAAAATAGCTTTTAACTATGGTGATTTAACCACAGATAAAAAGGATAAACACAGATACAGTTTTTATCCGTAGTAAAAAATAAAACATCTATCCTCAACCCTAACCAAATGTCATTATTCATTTTACTCTTCGGAATCCTGCTGCTATTTGTATTGATTTTGAAAAAAATCAACCCGATGATTGCCTTGCTGGCTGTTGCCATGATAACAGGTTTGCTCTTGGGCATGCCTATCAGCAAGGTAATGGGCGCCATAAGCAACGGCATTGGCAGTACGCTGGGTGGCATGGTAATGGTTTTAGCTCTTGGTGCCATGATGGGCAAAATGATTGAGGATAGTGGCGCAGCAAAAAAGATTGTCTTTATCCTGATCCGCGCCTTTGGTCAGCAAAATATCCAGTGGGCAGTCTTGCTAACCGGATTATTGGTTGGCATTCCGCTTTTCTATAATGCTGGTTTTGTGGTGTTAATTCCACTGGTTTTCGCTATTTCGGCAGCTACGGGTTTATCTAAATTATATATCGGATTGCCCATGGCTACTGCACTTTCGGTAACACATGGTTTCTTGCCTCCGCACCCCGGTCCGGTAGCGCTTGCGGGTATATTTCATGCCGATATTGGCAAAACCCTGATTTACGGATTGGCACTCAGTTTACCCATTGCAGTTATTGCAGGGGTATATCTACCCAGGCTCATCATTAAACGAAATCCAGCCGATACACCGCAGTTCTTTGTATGGAATGAAGATGAGCATCTTCCATCGGCAACGAGAAGTTTTATCACTGCTTTACTTCCGGTATTTTTAATTATTGCCGGAACACTGGGCAGTAGTTTTAAAATGGAATATCCAGGCAAAGCCATCTTTGTTTTTCTGGCTGATCCAACCGCAGCACTTTTGCTTTCGGTAATACTTACCCTATTGCTGCAAAAAGTTGCCATAGCCAAAGCTATGGAATCGTGCACCGAAGGAGTAAAAAGCATTGCAATGATTGTTTTAATTATCGCTGCAGGCGGTGCCTTTAAACAAATATTAATTGATAGCGGTATGGGCGAAACAGTAAAAGCGCTTACAGGAGGCTTAAACTTATCGCCATTATTGCTAGCCTGGCTTATTACTGCATCACTCAGGGTAACTTTGGGCTCGGCAACCGTTGCAGCGTTAACCGCCTCGGGCATGGTTTTGCCATTAATCGGACCAGGTACCCCACCCGAACTGATGGTATTATCAGTTGGTGCGGGCAGCCTGATGTTTTCGCACGTTAACGATACCGGTTTCTGGATGTTTAAAGAATATTTCAACCTCACGCTAAAGGAGACCTTCAGCACCTGGACAGTGATGGAAAGTTTAGTCTCGATTTTAGGTTTGGCAGGTGTGTTGCTATTGAACCAGATCGCTTAAAAGACGATTAACCCATTAGTTCTTCACCCTGTTCTTTTCTGCATCGGCACCCGATGATTCATGGCTGGAAGGTGTGTTAAATGCTTTACCAAACCGGTAGCTGTAACTCATAACTATTCTTCTCGAATCCTGCCGGTTAACCCAATTGGCTTCTGTAGCGGCCAGGTTATTAATTACACCATTAAAGATCCGGTTTCTGAAAATATCGCCAGCACTTAATTTCAGTGTGCTTTTTGGGCTAAGCTTTTTCTGTACTGCGGCGCCAAACTCATGCACCGATCCCAATAAAAACTGCACATTCGAAAACTTGCTCTGGTATTGTCCGTTCAATTCGGCGCTCCAGCTCGGGCTGATTTTAAACTGCAGATTTGGGTAAGCCCTGAAAAAAGTACCATTGGTTACCAAAAACCCGGTATAAAAATCGGTCTTCGAAACCATCCTGCCTACCTCTGTGTAAGCATTCAGTTTCAGCCATTTGGTTAAATCGATTTCTGCATTTACCGAAAGATTGGCCACCCGGGTTTTACCGACATTAGCCGGCCGGCTGTAATAGGTACCGTTTAAAATTTCGATGGTTTCATTTACCTCATCGCGCACCCAGCTGTAGCTAAAGGTAGTTGTTATTTTGTTTTTAAAGGTATGCGATAACTCTAAACTCTGCGTAAACGAGGGCTTTAAGAAAGGGTTACCCACATAATACGTAAACTTATCCAGCGGCGAAAAGAAAGGGTTCAGGTCCTGGTAATAAGGCCTGTCAATGCGGCGACCATAGTTTAACCCGAGCTGGTTATTACCGGCAGTATCGAGTTTGTAAGAAAAGTAAACTGTAGGAAACAAGCTGTTGTAGGTACGTTTAAAACTCGAATCAGGTTTGATCAGGTTACCCAGCTGATGCCCGTTGGAAACCGTATTTTCGTATCGTAAACCCACTTGCAACGAAAACCTTTTCCCTTCCCTACTCATGTTCAAATAAGCCGCATTAATATTTTCGCGGTACAAAAAGTGATTGCTCTTTTCGTAATCAGGGCTGGTTTTTGCGTTAACGGTATTGAAATAACCTGCCGTGTTATTGGTTTTGGTATAAGCTGACTTGGCACCTGCATCCAGTTTCCATTTATTGGCCAATGGATGACTGTAATCTATCTTAGCCGTATAAATATCGATATTGGAAGGTAAATCGCCCGTTAAAATATCCTGATATTTCAAAGCCATGTTGGGTAGATAACTGAAATTGTAATAAGTTTGATCAGTTTGGTTGTGATAAAGCAGATAATCCGCATCAAAAGTTAACTCCCTACCCGCTTGATTAAATTTATGCCTGTAATTTAAGTTAACCCCTGCGTTCTGGTATTTAATCTGATCAATATTTTCGGCATGGATTACCGAATCGAGTTGCATGCTGGCATTAGACAGGTTGCTGGTATTGTTATTTACCTGTTTCGAAATCCGGTTCATCCCGGTAAAAACTACACCCCAGGTTGTTTTTTCAGTTGCATAAAAATCCAGTCCTGTTTTCAGGTTAAAAGTGTTGCCATGCCTGCGGAAATAAGAATTCTGATTAAAATAGGATTTGGCACTACCATCGTCATTTTTATATTTCCTGTTCAAATCCAGATCGGTAAAACTATTATTGAGGTTATAGCTGAGCGTTCCAAAAACATTGAGCTTATCTTTGCGGTAATTAAAATTAAAACTGTCGTTCGAGCGGCTCATCTGTCCCTGGTTCAGACTCAGGTTAATCCCTCCATTAAATCCTGCCGTTTTGGTTTTCTTCGTTTTAATGTTAATCACTCCACCATTTCCAGCCGCATCATATTTGGCCGGTGGGTTAGTCATCAATTCAATCTGATCGAGTGATGAAGAGGGCAACGAGCGCAGGTAATTTTCAAGATCTGCACCAGAAAGATAAGTCGGCTTATCATCGATAAAAATAGCCACTCCATTTTTTCCTTTAAGCGAAATTGCCCCATTCTGATCGACACTTACCCCCGGCGATTTGCTCAACACATCGAGCGCTGTGGTACCTGCATTGGAAATTAATGCATCAACATTAACCACAGTACGATCTATCTTACGTTCAACAAAGGCCCTTTGCCCGGCAACCGTTACCTCTTTCAGGTTATTACCTCCGGTAGCCATTTTAATATCCGCCAGCGCGATATTGGGTTGCACCGCATCCACCATGAGTAAATCTGACTGGTAAATGGGCGCCCCCACAACTGATATTTTAATCTGGTATTTACCGTAACCCAACTGATCGAAACTAAACCGTCCGTCGGCTTCGGTAAAAGTGGTTTTTAACAGAATAGTATCTTTAAGCAATGCTACCGTGGCAAATTCTATGTTTTTGCCTTCGGCATCCAATACCCGTCCATAAATTTTAGATGATGGTGTTTGAGCTTGAGCGAAAGTAAGGGCAATATTCATCCAGATGGCCATAAAAGCCACTACAATTGTTTTCATGAGGGGTTTGGATTAGCGCTTTTTTAGAAATTGGTTTTGTGGTTCTCAATCACATAATTATACATCAGTGAATGTCCCTCGTTTTTCAGAAACTTTTGTTTGTATTTTTTCTGCACATCGGCACTTTGCTTCACACCATTCACAATCAGTTCATCTTTGTTAAGCTTGTACGAGAGTTTGTTGGTACTGCTGATAATCCCGTCTTTCATCATTTCCTGATTAATTTCACTGGTATAATCGTGGCCGTCGCCATTGGTTACTGTTTTAGAAGTAACCGTACGTTCAACACCGGTTCTGGTTGTTGTGGTACCATAAGCTGGTGGTGTAGGCGGGGTTGGCGGCGTTGCTGGTGTACCAGGTGTAGCCGGAGTTGGAGGTGTAGGAGGTGTAGGTGGCACAACATAAGAATTTATAGGTCTTGGCGCTCTCGGTGCGCGCGGTGCTCTTGCCGGACGTGCTGGTCTCGGAGGGCGTGGCGGGCGAGGCACATCATAACCTTTTCCATCAGCATGCTCTTTTGCCCATTTTGCATCTTCCTTAGCCCATTTTGCATCTTGTTTTGCCCATTCGGCATCTTGTTTAGCCCATTCAGCATCATGCTTAGCCAGCTCTTTGTCTGCTGCTGCCCGTTTAATATCTTCAGCGGCCATTTTCCTGTCTTCTCTTGCGCGCTGTTGATCTTCCTTCCGGGCTTTAATATCCTGTTCAATTGCTTGCTTAGGACCGTTTTTTTCCTGCAACAATTTTTCGCTACGATCCATTTTGGCCGCTATTTCGCGTTCCATTTGCTCAGCAGATTTACCTTGTTTGGTTTCGTCGGTTTTGCGATTTGCAGCAGCCTGCTTTTTGGTCGAATCCTGCAGTACCTGAATAGCACTTGATATGTTATTTCCGGCAACAGTTTTTGCATTGCCCACACTTTTAAACGCAGCAGTGCAAATCACTAACGAAACCAGTGCGATGGTTAATATTGTCTTTTCCATTTTGTTTAAAGTTGAATTGGTATTGAATAACATCCTGCTTGCCCTATGCAGCAGGCTACCTTTCCTGCCCGTAACCGCCATTGCATAAGCAGGTGCACGCTGCTTAAACTCCTGACAGACAACCAGGGCCTGAACGTAGTTTTTACGATCGTTAACACAGGCAATGGCCAAATCATCGCAGCAGTGTTCACGTTCTGTTTTTATTAATTGCGATACCCAAAGTACCGCCGGGTTGAAGAAGAAAACGATTTCGATAAAGCTCTGTAACAGGTTTACCAGATAATCTTTGCGTTTAATGTGCGCCAGCTCGTGGGCAAGAATGGCTTCTACCTCGATAGTTGATAATCCGTTAAGTAAACCCAGCGGAACTAACACCAAAGGTTTAAAGTGACCTACCACCATAGGCATTTGGGCAATACCCGATTGCATCAGTCTGATTTGCTGGCTGATCCCCAGTTTTTCGCCAAGTTCAGTTAGTTTTGCATCCCATTTTTTACCAGCAGCGTAAATGGCATGGTTACGCAAATGGTAAACATTATTTAAGCCCACAATCAGCTGAATGCTTTTACCACAAATGATCAAAAACCAGATCAATACAATTTGTATATCGTAGGCATTCCACAATGAAAGTGCCCGGTTCATACCGGCACTCATTTTATCCTGAACACTGGTTACCGCTTGCCCATCCGCAGGAGAAAGGTTAACGATCTTATTGTGGTTATCGCTAAACAATTGTGCGGCTATTACCGGCTTTTGCAATTCTTTATAAAAGGTAAAAGCGATGGCTATTACAAACAGGCTTAAACAAATGGTTAACAGGTTATAACGCAAAGTAGCACTTGCCTTGCGGGTGGTAAACATAACCAAACCTGCCAGCAGGGCCAGTATTACACCAAGCCAAAGCGAATGAAAAAGCGTTGCGCCTAAGGCATGCAGCCAATTTTCGGGTAAAAGGTTAACCAGTTTAAATTCCATGATTGTGGTTTTTAGCATTAATCAATTATTCCATGCTATCCAATAGCCGCTTAATCTCTTCGATCTCTTTTTTAGATGTCTTTTCATTCCCCAGAAGCTGCATCATTAGTTGCGATGCCGATCCTTTGTACAGGGTATTCACAAAACGATCTAATAATTGTACTTTGGTTTTCTCTTCTGCCTCAACCGGAATGTAAATGTGCTTCATTTGGCTTTCATCACGTTTTAAAATTCCTTTCTCGGTCAGGATTTGCATTTGTTTGAGGGTTGAAGTGTAGTTCACTTCGCGCTGCATATTCAACTGATCGTTCACAAACCGAACCGTAGATGGACCAAATTCCCACAAAACCTGTAATATTTCCAGTTCTGCTTTGGTAGGTTCGGGTAAATTATTTTCAGTCTCATTCATTTTCATATTCTAAAGGTACGATAGTTTTCGTACGACGCAAGTATTAGGTTGATTATTTTTTCATAAACAATTCCGAAAAACACCTAACAACCTCATAATCAATTAAAAATATTTTAAAAATTAACCACCACCATATGAGAGTTTATATGTAAAATATAGAAATGAGATTAAAAAGACACTAAACATCTGATGTTTAAATTAAACATCGTATGTTTGCAAAGTCATTTCAAAGCTATGGAACAGGAAGGTAAACTTTTCGAACAGGTTTCGGTTAAAATCCGCAACGATATTAAAGCAGGCAAATTTAAAACCGGCGAAAAAATACCGGCAGAGCCGGCTTTAATGGAAATTTATGGTGTAGGCCGCTCTACCATCAGGGAAGCAATCAAATCGCTCACCCTCTCGGGGATACTTACAGTTAAACAAGGTTTTGGTACTTTGGTCAATGCAGTACCTGCTGAACCGATTGAACAGCGCCTGCGCCGGTCGGATTTTGCCGAAATTAATCAGGTAAGATCGATACTGGAACTGGAGATTGTACTCCTGGCTGCACAAAACCGTACAGAGCGTGATCTGGAAACCATAGCCATCGCACTGCAAAGCAGAAAACAAGCGATTGAAAAAGACTCGCGGTCAGATTGTTCCAATGCCGACATCGAATTTCACCTGGCTATTGCACGGGCATCGGGCAATCATGTTTTAGCCGATCTTTACGAAAGCTTTACGGTAATCATCCGTGATTTCTTTGCCAAAAGAGCACCATCAGGTATTGCCCATTTTGCCATGAGCCACCACTTGCATCAGTCGCTGTTTGAAGCCATACAAAACCGAAATGCAGCTGCAGCCCGAGAAATTACCAGTACCATATTGAATAATAATCATTAATATCGTGTCAATTTTAACTTTTACCCTTATATTAATCCTGGGGGCTTATCTGGCCGGTCTGGTAGGTTCGTTAACCGGTTTGGGCGGTGGCGTAGTCGTAATTCCACTGCTTACCCTGGTGTTTCATGTCGATATCCGTTACGCCATCGGTGCCGCCCTGCTGGCTTCTATTGCCAATTCATCGGGTGCTGCAAGCGCTTATATCAAAGAAGGCATTACCAATATCCGACTGGGCATGTTCCTCGAAATTGCCACAACGCTTGGCGCAGTACTGGGTGCTTTAATTGCTATTTATACACCAACCAATACCATTGCAATTCTTTTTGGCTGTGTATTGCTTTTTTCTGCAGCTATGACACTGAGGAAAAAGAACCAGGAAGCTTTAACGGAAGGCAGCCAGCTATCGGCTGTTTTAAAACTGAACAGCAGCTACCCTACAGCAGCAGGCCCGGTAAATTATAAGCTTAGAAATGTGGGTGCGGGTTTTTCCATTATGACAGTGGCGGGCGTAATGTCGGGTTTACTGGGCATTGGCTCGGGAGCTTTAAAGGTATTGGCAATGGATACGGCCATGAAAATTCCTTTTAAAGTGAGTACAACCACAAGTAATTTTATGATTGGAGTTACAGCAGCAGCCAGTGCAGTGGTTTACCTGCAACGGGGCTACATGGACCCAGGTATTGCTTTTCCGGTAGTACTTGGCGTACTGGGTGGTGCATTTACAGGTGCGAAACTCTTAACACACATCAACCCTTCAACACTCCGCATTATCTTTTGCATTGCCATCACCTTTGTGGCCTTAGAGATGATTTATAACGGCTATCACCATCAATTTTAAACACTACCAATATGAAAAATTCGATTTCAAAACAACTGATCGGCGACCGCGATGTAGAAAAAATTGTGGGGCAGCTATTGCGCTTCGGGGTAATTACCGCGAGCTTGGTTGTACTATTGGGCGGAATTCTTTTTTTAATCCAAAACGGCGCTGGCACACGGCCCGATTATCATATTTTTAAAGGAGAGCAAGACAGCTACATCACTTTTGAAGGGATATTTATGGGGCTTTTTACCTTTAAACCTATGGCCATTATCCAGTTTGGGGTATTACTGCTAATCATCACCCCTATCATGCGGATTGTATTTTCGCTATTTGCATTTATGCTGGAAAAAGATAAACTATATGTAATTATTACGCTGATTGTTTTGGGGATTATTCTGGCGAGTACTTTTGGCGGATTGAAGGTTTAATTTTTTATTTCCATTACTGTCTGTAGAGTTAAGCGCAGCGTCTCTACGGATTGGTAAATGAAATTGAGTTTCCTAACTCAATCCATAAAAACGAGTCAAAGACTCTTTTCTATTCATAATCCGTAGAGTCCTCCGGAACTCTACGGACAGACAGGATTTTATTTCGGTTGGTGCAGACACCACCGGATAGTCCATCTTAATCAGCCTTAATCTCTTTTATCACGGCAATAATATCTTCTTCGCCATATTTAACGGCTGCAGCTTCGAAAGTTTGCAATGCCGTTTTAGCTAGTGGCGACGAAATCCCCTCTTCTTTGGCCAGATTTAAATCTTTCACAATGTGTTTCAGTGCGAAAGCAGCCTGATATTGATCAGCAATGATCGCATCACCCTTAATTTTGGTAAAGATATTTCCAATGGCGGCATTGTTGATCAGATTGAGCAGATCTTCTGTTTTGATTCCCTGTGTATTGGCAAACAATACGGTTTCGGCCAGCCCCTGAGCATACAAAGCCAAAAGTGAATTAATGGCCAGTTTTGCACTATTCCCTGCTCCTGTTTCGCCTACGTGCATGGCTAGTTTTCCAAGGCGCTCTAAAATGGGTTTTACAGCATTAAAAGCACTTTCATCGCCTCCAACCATAATAACCAGCTGGCCCGTTTCAGCTTGTTTTACACTACCAGAAACGGGGGCATCTAAATAAATATGTCCTTTAGCCCCGCAATCGGTAGCCATTTGCTTCGAGATAGCAGGTGAAACCGTACTCATGTTAACAATGGTTTTCCCAGTTGTTTCTGCACTCAAAATACCATCTGATCCCTTAAAAACAGCTTCTATTGCGGCATCGTCACTCACCATTACAAATACTACATCTGTTTGTAATGTGAGCTCTTTTGGTGTTTCGGCCAGTAAAGCCCCTGCTTCTGTCAGGGCTCCTTCTTTTGCTTTGCTCCGGTTATATACTTTAACTTCGTAGCCTGCTTCAATCAATTGTGTGGTCATCGGGATCCCCATGTTACCCAATCCGATCCAGCCTATTTTTGTTGTGTTCATTCTGTCTTTTTGTTGATAAACAAATGTGCCAAACAAAAAGCTGAAATCATTTACCACAATAGTAAAAATGATGTTGGCCAAACAAAATAAAATTTTATTGCGTTAACTTTGATCTCTATTCTACCACTATGGCCAGCCCCCTTAAAGATTTATATTCACCAGCGTTTTACAACAGGTTAAGCAGTGCATTAACCACTACTATTCCAGGTTTTGATACGCAAAAGTTTACTCAAAACATTTTTGTAGCGCAGTTCGATTCCATGGAGCTGAAAGAAAGAATGAAGCACACTTCGCAGGTATTGTATCATTTTTTACCTAAGAACTATTCGCAAACCATTACAATCCTCAAAAAAACAATAGAACAGCTAAGAATTCAGGGTATTGGTGAGGATGGATTAGCTTATATGTTTTTACCCGATTATATTGAAACTTATGGCATTGATGATTTTAAAAACTCGGTAGAAGCGTTGGAGTTTGTTACCCAGTTTGTAAGCTGCGAGTTTGCCGTGCGCCCTTTTATCTTGAAATATGGTAACGAAATGATTTTGCAGATGCAGCAATGGTCGTTACACGAGAACCATAAAGTGCGCCGGCTGGCTAGCGAGGGCAGCAGACCGCGCCTGCCATGGGCCATGGGTATTCCCTTCCTAAAAAAAGACCCGACTTCTATTTTACCGATTTTAGAAAACCTTAAAAACGATTCTTCCGAATATGTAAGGAGAAGTGTAGCCAACAGCTTAAACGATATTGCGAAAGACCATCCACATATCGTTTTGCAGGTAGCCAAAAGCTGGTCGGGCTTAAGTACTGAAACCGATGCCCTGATTAAACATGGTAGCCGCACCCTTTTAAAACAAGGCCATGCCGAAATTTTGAAACATTATGGTTTGGATGATACCGGCATTGTACTGAAAGATTTTAAGCTTTTAACCCCGAGAGTAAAAATTGGCGAAAGCCTGACTTTTTCATTTACGATTAGAAACGAAAATCCCACAGAACAAAAGGTAAGGCTTGAATATGCAGTGTACTACAAAAAGCAAAACGGGCAGAACACCAAAAAAGTTTATAAAATTTCGGAAAGGATTTATCCTTCAGGTGCCGAAATCAGCATCATCCGCAAGCAAAAATTTGTATTAATTACCACCCGGAAATTCCATTTAGGCGATCATCAGGTTTCGATGATTATCAATGGAGCAGAAAAAGATCTGGTATGTTTTGAACTGGAGGCTTAAAGTAAATTGTAGTCATTCCAAATCAGCAAAATCTGTTTGATCTGTGGGAGAAATTGGGCAATATGTGAATTATTTCCCGCCGATTTAAGAAGATTAACGCAGATACGTGATTATCATCTGAACTGAATTAAAAAAAAGCAACCAGATTTTAAAACCTGGTTGCTTTTTCTTTATGTAGAGTTTTTTTTAAATGGTGTTTTACAGCAACCCATACAAACCGTGTGCATAATTCCGTAAGGAAGCCGATACTGTTTTCATTTTATCGGGCGATGGTCCTTTAACTTTATAAGCCTCTGGATGAAGGGCTAAAGGTTGCTCATCGGTTTCTGCTGTCGTGTTTTTGTTGCTTAATGTAGCATGTTGTTCTTCGCTTAATTTTAAAGGTGCCATGATCTCGAATTTATACTACAATAACAGGGCAGATTTAAATATGTTTTCCGGTTTAGCTTAATTTTTCAAATTAATTTCCGATAGTGGAAATCCAGTTTTCAGTATCAGAAATTTTAACAGGTGTTGCACTTGCCACAATCTTTAAAACACCTCCGCCATTGATATCTTCCTGGGTAATATAATTTTTCTTAAAAGGCTTTCCGTTCAGAAAAACTTCTTTAATGTATTTGTTTTTTAAGCTAAAATTAACGGTTTCAATTTTAAAGGTTTTTCCCTGCGGCAGCTTGTAAGTAACTGTGGGGAATAAGGGCACATTTAAATAATAAACCGGCCAGCCTACACAAGCCGGAGAAAAACCACTGGCAGCAAATATATACCAGGCACTCATTGCGCCAGCATCATCATCCATCGTACGCAAATAAGCATGCGGCTGGTTGCGGTAAATTTTACCGATATAACTACCGATGCCGCGGCTGTTGTCGTTAAAGTAATTCTGGATCACTGTATCGGCAGCCAGTTGATGCATCCAGTACTGAGATTTATATCCCAATTTGGTTACATTGTACATTAGCGGCACCTGTAAATCAGGTTCGTTGGCATGGTTATACAAATCGCGGTCAAAAAATTCATCCAGTTTGGCCAGGTACGATTCTTCTCCCCCATCAAGCTCGATAAGTCCTTTAAAATCGTAAGGCACAAACCACCTGTACTGCCAGATGGTTCCCTGATATAAACCTCTTGCCTGCATGCGGTCCACATCATTCTTACTCATGTCTTTAAAATCTTTGTTCCAGTATTTTTTGTACTCCAAGGCTTTAGCGAGGTAGTAATCAGCTTTTTCCTTGTTCTTTAAGATCTTAAATATTTCGGCCAGTGCCCAGTTATCGTAACTCGATTCCAAAGCTTTATCGGGCGATTTATAATCCAGGCCATTTACTTCTTTCACCAAAGAATCGGCTATTTTATTAAAATCCACTGGATATCCTTTTCGGTAGGCATCCAGCAATACTACAATGGCATGTTCTGAACGTACCGTGTTGGAAGGCTCATTTTGACCTGCATAATCTTTTTTACCCGATTGATAGAGATCGGCAATGGAGCTAACCATACCCGCATAACGGTCTTGCGCAATTAACGAAAGTAGAGGCAACTGTGTGCGGTAATTATCCCAAATGGCCCATCCGTTGTAACGGATTTCTTTGTCTTTCTGTTCTTCTCCCTTAGTGTTCCGGTAGGTACCATCGGTTTCTGAAATAACATAAGGCGACTGCATAGTACGATACAGCAGTGAATAAAATAGCTTCGCACTTTCCAAATCGCCATTTACTGCAATTTTCGACAAATTGGCATTCCAGTCTTCTCGGCTTTGCGCCTTTACCGCAGCAAATGGATTTTTATTGATCGACGCTTTTGCAGCGGCTACACTAACCGAAGAAAGCGCAATATTGATACCAGCAGAAGTGATACCTGATTGAAGTGTAGCAATTAACTTATGCTCACCAAGTACTTTCCAGGAAACATTTTCGCCCATTTCCAGGTAGTAAAACAGTTTATATTTACCCACGCCACAGGTGGTACGGGAAGTAATCCAACCGCTAACGGTATTGCCGTTTACTTCATGTTCTTCGGCTACAAATGCACCATTAAAAGCATAACCTAAATCGAGGTAAAAACCTTTTGCACCTACCGGGAATTGATAAGCATGCTTACCGGCCTTTCCAAGCACAGTAAAACTGGCTTTAATTTTATTTTCGAAACCCACTTCATAATAACCAGGACCTGCCTTCTCCGTTGCTTTAATTAGCTCCGACTGTGCCGGATCAGTACCTAAGAAGGGTTTGATGAAGATATTTCCCCCAGAACCCTGACAGCCTACTCCTTCAAAACGGTTATGCGTAAAACCTTCAAATTTCTTAGCCAGATACTCGTAACCCGTATGGGTTTTAGGGTAAGTCTGCGGGCCGATACTTAGCATACTGAAAGGGTAAGATGCTGCCGGCGACATCTGTCCGTGATCTGCAGAAGAACCTAAAAAAACATTCACCTGATCGACAGGTTTAGCTGTACTAACGGAAAATAAGCTTGTTTTCTGCTGAGGTAAAACGTTTAACGAGAAGAGTAATAGCACTGCTATTATTGGGATTGAAAACTTCATTGCTGTTTGGTTTTAAAATTGCGCCAAAATAACATTTTAAGATGAAGTGAAGGTTATGTTTTAGCTTCTTTACAAAACAAAAAAGCCATTCCGAAAATTCGGAATGGCTTTTAATATCGTATTTGCCTTAAGCTTATTTTACCGCAACCGGAACAGAAATCTTATCCCAATCTAAAGAGAAACCGCTTTTGCCAATTTTATAAACCAAACGCTCCTGAGTAGCTTTCAAAGCTTTTGTTTTTACATCAACGCGCAAAGCATCTTTAGCTTCTTCGTATTTATAAGCCCCCCATTGTTTAGGCTCTTTGTTAAAAATAGCTGTCCAGGTTCCGCTTTCTTTAGGGATTAAGAAGAAGCTATATTTACCAGCTGGCAACGCTTTACCTTCTACCATAATGTCTTTGTCGGTTTCGAAAGTTGTGGCTTCGTTTGCACCTGCACGCCAAACTTTATCCCATGCTTCTAAACCACCCCAAATTTTACGACCTTTTACCGCAGGGCTGCTGTAGTTGATGGTAATGGTTGCATTTTTAATTTTACCTGTTGCAGTTGCCGCAGGACTTGGTTTAGGCTGCGCATCTTGTGCCATTGCACTTACAGAAACCGTAATTGCTGCAAATAACATAGCGATTGATTTGATCATCGTTTTCATAGTATTGTATTTATCTGTTTTTGTTGTTTTTGATTTTACGAATTTATGGCTTTAACACGATAAAACAATAATCCTGAATAAATTGATACCGGAATGACGATTAGGGCCACCTATCCAGATCCTGTCCGTAGAGTTAAGCGTAATGACACCAACCAGTAGGATGAATGAATTACTCCGTGCGTTCAGTGCTTCCGTGGCAAAAAATACCGACCACAATACTGAGAATAAGCTTTAAAATATTTGTGCTCCTTGTGCCTTTGTGGTTAAATATAAATGATGGTTCGTGTGGACACGAACCATGGGAAGGTAAAAGAAAAACTCAGCTGGTTGGTGGTGACACCAACCAGTAAAAAAATGGTTCGTGTGGACACGAACCATGGGGAAATAAAATTTATTGACTTACAACCGCCTTAGGTTTATGAAACAATAAGCCCAGCAGTGAAAACCCAATTACTGCAGCTGCACCAATTACGTTAAGCCACAAAAAGGAAACAATATCAAATTCGTATACCGCAACTACCACAATCTCGGCCAAAATTGCAGCAATAAAAACCAGTGGTCCATCAATTTTTTTGAAATAAAAGGCCACCAGGAAGATTCCCAGTATTGGTCCGTAAAAGAGAGATCCCAATACATTTACTGCTTCGATAAGCGACCCCATCTGTGTAGCAAACATGGCCACAGCAATTGAAAAAATGCCCCAGCCCAGCGTGTGCAGCCTGCTGTATTTCAGCTCGGTTTCATCATCTACAGCTTTGGTACCGAAAATGAGATGTACATCTTTTAAAGAGCATGCCGCAAGCGAATTAAGCGCGGCAGAGATAGATCCCCAGCTGGCCAGAAATATCACCGCAAAAAGCAATCCCACCATCCCTACCGGCAGTGTATTTTTGACAAAATATAAAAAGATATAATTGGTATCTGTTTTCTCTGCGTTATAGTTCGATTGGTTAATGGCCTCTTCTACCCGTGTATGCAAATCCTTCACCTTGCTTTGGGTAGCTTTAAAGTCAGCTATTGCGACACCTAACAAAGGTGATTGCTTATCCTTTTCGGCCAGAATAGTACGCGATTGCCGGGTAAACTGCTGTTCGAGTACGTTGTGTTCTTTCTCGAAGTCAGCTGCCTGCTGAGGCGATTTTTCCTTTAAAAATTTATAGGAACGTTCGTTAAAATAAATGGGAGCCGGTTTTAAAGAGAAAAAAGCAAAAAGTAAGGCACCGATTAAAAGAATGGCAAACTGCATGGGGATTTTAACCAGACCATTTAGCAGCAATCCCATCTTGGCATTGGTATTATCTTTTGCAGTGATATACCGCCCTACCTGACTTTGGTCGGTACCGAAATAAGAGAGCGCCAGGAAAAAGCCCCCGATGAGTCCGCTCCAGATATTGTATTTATCTTTCCAATCGAACTCAGTGGTGATTACATTCAATTTACCCGATTTGCCGGCCAGATAAAGCGCATCCTTAAATCCAATTCCATCGGGCATGTGCTGAATCAATAAGTAGCCAGCAAATGCCATAGTACCCAAAATAATTAAGAATTGCAGTTTCTGGGTATGCGCGATGGCTTTGGCTCCACCCACATAGGTATAAATCAGCAAAATACCTCCCGTAAGAATATTGGTTAAATAAATATTCCAGTTTAAAACACTCGATAAAATAATGCTTGGCGCATATATACTAATCCCGGTTGATAATCCCCTGGAGAACAGGAACAGCAATGAAGTAAGTACCCGCGTTTTTTTATCGAAACGGTTTTCCAGATACTCGTATGCCGTGTAAACATTCAGTTTTTGAAAAATGGGAATGAAAGTAATACAGATTACAATCATGGCCAGCGGCAGACCAAAATAATACTGTACAAAGCGCATTCCATCGGTATAGGCCTGGCCCGGTGCCGATAAAAAGGTAATGGCGCTGGCCTGTGTAGCCATAATGCCCAACAGCACAATGTACCAGGGCATTTTGTTATCGGCCTTCAGGTACGAGGCATTGTTTTTTTGCCCGCGACCAATAAACACACCGTATGCCACTACAGCAAAAAGGGTAAATATCAATACTGCCCAATCGATATTACTCATGCCCAGAATTTAGTAAAGAGGTAATAAAATACAATCTGAAACACCAGTGCAAGCGCCAGCAGAATGTACCAGGTATTCCAGTTTTTAAGTTGGTTTTTCATTTACTTCCCTGCTGATAAAAAATTAAAGAATAGCCTGGCAGCGCCAACATTTCCAGCAGGTAACTGTCTGAAGAAAGCAAGCGGACTATAAATAAAATTACCTTTACCATATTTGGCGTATAAGGTCGATCCCTGCAAAGGTTCCTCATCGGTATCGTGCATTTCAAAAAGCGTTTCGTATTTATCGTCCCATTTATCAGGAAAATAAGCGCCACGTTCCTGCACCCAGCCTTTAAAATCTTCGGCAGTTATTTTGTTTGGATAGTTCAACAGCTTGTGATCTGGTTTTAAGATTTTTACCTCAGCATTTTCTTCGGTTACCCTTTTGCCGCTAATACTCAACGGGTAAATGCCGAAATCCTGCAGCGCCATATCCTGAGTGGTGTTATATTGCATTACAATAGTACCTCCATTTTCTACATAACTACGTAGCGCAGCTTGCCAGTTTTTAATTCTTTTCTCGGTATTAATCACACGCACACCGGTTACCACTGCATCGTAAGTAGCCAATTTTGCAGCATTCAGGATATCTGCTTCGGTTAACACATCAACCTGCAAACCCGCCTGTCTTAAAAACTCCGGAATTAAATCCCCTGCACCTTCAATATAACCTATTTTTTTAGCCAATACCTTTACATCACCTTTTATTAACCAGGTTGTGGCAGGCACAAAATACTGTAAGGTTGGCAAATGTGGGTACTGAATCAATACCTGCCCGCGGGTGTATTCGGCACTTTCTGATGAAAACACCGCTTCAAGTTTATTCTGGCTGGTTTTAATTGCCGCCAGGTCTTCAGCAGGAATTAAGAAATTGCGGGTATTGATGGTATTCTCAGCCAGGTTAATACCTTGAAAGGTTTTGATCACCTGATTGCCGATTTTGAAGCTGATTTTACCATAATTGAGATTCTTATTGGCCCTTAAACGCAGTGTAATATTCAAACCTTCTTTCTCTTTGGCAAAGTAAACCGGTTCGGTAAAGCTCAAATCAAGCGCCGGAATAATGCGCAGGCCTTCAACCACATCGCCTTTAACGGGATCGAGCTTCTTGAACGACAAAGGCAATTGTACATCAAATTTTTCGGTTTCAATTTTTAAAGAAAGTAGTACGTTAACAGGCGATTGCACTTCTGGTAAGCCAATCAATGTATCGTTAGGCACGCTAAAAGTTGCCGCGTTTTTTGCCGGTTTAGCCAACCAGTAAGGCTCTGTTGGAGCAGCATCGGTTGGAATCTGGATTTTACGTTCGATGGTAATTAACGAATCGCCTGATAGTTTCCTGTTGAGATTATCGGTTTGATTTAACCAGTTTACGCTTTCTAAAATTACCGGGCTTGCCGACCGCGAAATGAGGTTTAAACGGAAGTTATAACTGTTACCGGCAATGGCTTCTGGTTGATTAGTTACTACCTCGCCCATAAAACCTACGCAGCTTAAAATAATATGATCTATAGTAGCAAGTTTATCTTTGCGTAAATCTGCATCAGGCAATGCGGCTATCTTTTTACGAAGCATGAGCAGGCCATGTAAACTTTTATCGGGCTGGTTGTAATTGAACGATAATAAAATAATATCGATCAGTTCATCAATGTCGCCTACACCTTTGTCAGACCAGTTCATGTTTAAGCCATCAAAAAGCCCCCTTTTAGCAGGTTCGCCAGCTACGTGGGTAAAATACTCGGTGCGCACACCAGCTACCGACTGCGTACCCGCGCCCTGGCTTTTATGCAAACTTCTGCTCAATCCGGCCAGTTCGCCATAGCCCATACCCAATTGCGCGTCGTACTGACCTACGGTAAGCTTTAACTGATTTTCGGCAGTGGTATTAACAGAACCAAACCTGAAGGTATTCCACAACAACCTTTTAGGCTGCCAAACCGAAACGTATTTCAGCTGATTGGGAAACATGTTTTTATCTGCCGCGGCCTTAAAAGCTTTTTCGGCTACCACAGCTGAAGCGGCATGTTGGCCGTGACCTGCCGCAGCAGTAGGCGGAAAGCGGCAGATAATTACATCGGGCCTGAACTTGCGGATTACCCAAACTACATCCGCGGTAATACTATCGGCATCCCATTGTTTAAAAGTATCGTTGGTATTTTTAGAGAAACCAAAATCAATAGCACGGGTAAAAAACTGCTGTGCACCATCCAGTTTCCGGGCTTCTAAAAGCTCGTGCGTTCTAATCAACCCCAAAGCAGCGCCTTGTTCAGTACCCAGAAGGTTTTGGCCGCCATCGCCCCGCGTAAGCGATAAATAGGCAGTTTCTACATTTTGATCGTTAATTAACCAGGAAAGTAAACCTGTATTTTCATCATCGGGGTGTGCAGCTAAATATAAAACCTTGGGCAAGTGCTTCAGGGTTTTCAGTTCTCTGTAAATCTCGGCCGATTTTGCCGGGCGCACTTGTTGGGCAGCACAGAACATTACCGGTAAGCATAGGGTGAATATGGCAGTTAATCTTTTGAACATACTATTTGTTTTGCAAAACTCAAATATGCTCAAAAAGCTTTTACTTTAGCGCTTTGGAAACGAAAAAGGTACAAAAAATGGCGCTTTGCAGATTTATTGCGTTTTAAAAAGCGTTTCGAGCAAATGGATGTAAAGACTTATCCCCTCCTCTATTTCTTCTATCCTGATAAACTCATCGGCCGTATGCGATCTGGCCGATTCGCCCGGCCCCATCTTAACCGAAGGCATAGTAAGCCAGCCCTGATCGGAACTGGTAGGCGAAACATAGGTTTTTCTACCCAACGCCAGTCCGGCCACTACCAATGGGTGTAGTACATCAATATTGGATGGATTGAGCACATTGGGCCGAACATTGAAACTGCATAGGGTGTGATTGATAATAACATTCAGAATCTCGCGTGGCGTATAGTTGTGATCGAAACGGATATCGACTGTAAAATGGCATTCGCCAGGTACAATGTTGTGTTGTAATCCTGCATTGATTTGCGTAGCAGTCATTTTTACCGGGCCAGGCAAATGGTCTTCTATGGGAAACTGAAAGTGCGAAAACCATTCGATATCTTTTATGGCTTTGTAAATGGCATTATCACCTTCTTCACGTGCAGCGTGCCCTGAACGACCCTTCGCCACACAATCAATCACCATCGAGCCCTTCTCGGCAATAGCCATGTGCATACCTGTTGGCTCTCCAACTATGGCAAAAGAAATGGGTTTAAGATCGTCCAAAATACTTCTGATACCGTTTATCCCCGAGGTTTCTTCTTCGCCTGTGGCTGCTAAACATAAATTAAACGGAAGATCAGTCGATTCATAAAAATAAATAAAGGCCGAAATGAGCGATACCAATGAAGCCCCTGCATCATTACTGCCTAAACCATGTATTTTTTCATCGTAAATCAGCGCACGAAACGGATCTAAGGTGTACTGCTCATTGGGTTTTACCGTATCGTGGTGTGAGTTGAGCAAAATAGTTGGTTTGGCATTGTCGAAATATTTATTGTAGCACCATACATTATTGTTTTTGCAGATGGTGTTAACGCCGTGCTTGGCCAGATGGGATGCTATTTCGCTGGCGGTACCCTGCTCTGAACCGCTAAAAGAGGGTATGGAAATTAAAGTGGATAAAAGCTCGAGTGCCTCTGTGTACAATTGGTTTAAATCGGGATGAGCGGTCTGTTGTTTTTCTGCGATGTTCATAATTAAATGCTTTTAAGGTTGAGGTTTTGTTTCAGTTGAAGCGTATTTTCTGCACTGGCAATAATTTGATCGATATGTTCTGGGCTGAACAACATGGCGGTGCATAAGCAGTTGCTTCTGTTTTTACTTTCGAGGATTGGATAGTTGATGCAACTTTTGCAGCCTTCCCAAAACGCGGGATCCCGGGTAATTTGTGCAAAGGTTACCGGTTCGAATCCCAGCTGATTGTTCATTTTCATGATGGCTGCACCCGAGGTAATGCTGAATATTTTCGCATCAGGATATATGCGGCGTGAGAGACTGAAAATTCTGTTTTTAATACTTTTGGCAACCCCCGAATTTCTAAATTTGGGCGCCACAATTAATCCCGAATTGGAGATGAAGGTATCTTTTTCCCAGCTCTCGAAATAGGAAAAGCCCACCCATTCGCCAGCAGCAGTTACCGCAATCACGGCTTTCCCTGCATTCATTTTTTCGACAATGGAGGCCGGAGTTCTTTTCGAAATACCAGAACCCCTTAACAATGCTGAGCTTTGTGTTTCAGCTACAATTTCTTCTGCATATTTTGCGTCTGCGCTGGTAGCAACCCTGACAAAAATTATTGAATTGTTCATTTTAATAAAATTTCATACTTGCCAGACATCAAATGCAATACCCACAGCACAACAAAACAATTAAAACATTGATTATCAATACAAAAATTTAAATCAAGTTTAAAGCTATCGCAGCAGCAACAAACAAAACCCTGCCATTTTGAAAAGCTTTTTACCATATTGAAAAGTTTTCAAACCAACTGGAATTAATTCAGCCCTTTGACAATTAAGCCCTGAGGCTGATTTCTAACAATCGTTAATTATTCGGTATATTTATTGTTAATATTGCAGCATAAATTGAACCTATGAATGGGATGGTGCTCATCATCGATGACGAAAAGAAAATCTGCAGTTTACTTTCCAGAATTATAGAACTGGAGGGCTTTAAAACCTTACAGGCTAACACTGGGAAAGAAGGGTTAAAACTTTTAAAAAACAACGATGTAAGTATCGTGATCAGTGATGTTAAGCTGCCTGATGTGAATGGCGTTGCATTGGTAAAGGAGCTTAAAGCCATTAAACCTTTCGTCGAAATCATTAATCTTACCGCTTATGGCACCATTGCTGATGGCGTGCTTGCCATTAAAAACGGAGCCTTCGATTACCTTGTAAAAGGAGACGACAATGATAAAATTATTCCCCTTTTATACCGCGCCATGGATAAATCCAATCTGCAACGACGTGTTGCGGACCTGGAAAACAAAATTGCTCAAAAACACAGTTTCGAAACCATTATCGGCCAATCAAAAGCTTTAAAAGAGGCAATTGATCTGGCCCGCAAAGTAAGTGTAACTGATACGACTGTTCTGCTTTTAGGAGAGACGGGCACTGGCAAAGAGGTTTTTGCACAATCTATCCACTATGCAAGCCTCCGGGCCGACAAGCCTTTTGTAGCATTGAACTGCAGTGGCTTTAGTCCGGATTTGCTGGAAAGTGAGCTTTTTGGCTACAAAGCAGGTGCCTTTACCGGAGCCAATAAAGATAAAAAAGGCTTGTTGGAAGAAGCCAACGGTGGCACCTTGTTGCTGGACGAAATTGGCGAAATGAATCTCGATCTGCAAGCCAAACTATTGCGCGTACTCGAGAGCCAGACCTTTATTAAAGTGGGCGATACGCATACCCAACAGGTAAACGTAAGGGTTTTAGCAGCCACCAATAAAGATTTGAAAGGCGACGCCGCTTCCGGTAAATTCCGTTCAGACCTTTATTACCGTCTTTCAGTTTTCACACTCACACTTCCGCCGCTACGTGAACGTAAAACAGATATCCCTGCTTTGGCCAAACACTACTTAAAGGCTTTTGCAGATAAAGTAAATCGTTCAGTGCCTAAAATTGATGATAAAATCCTTTCCATCCTCGCCGACCACAGTTGGAAAGGCAATATCCGTGAACTCAAAAATGTAATTGAACGCCTGGTAATCCTTTCAGATGGCGATACTTTAAGTGCCACTGCCCTGCCCCCTGAATTTTTCGAATTTATGCCTGCCGAAAATGAGTATAATTTACAACAGATCGAAAAACAACACATCCAGAAAGTACTCCTGCATACCAAGGGCAACAAAACAGAAACTTCGAGATTACTGGGCATTGGCTTAACTACCCTCTACCGTAAAATAGAAGAATATCAAATTAAAGAGATCTAGTGGAAAGCATAAAGACTAAAGCTAAAAGACCAAAGCTGAAAGCAGGTCTCCTATAGGCACATCGTCATTTCGAGCGCAGCCGAGAAATCTATCTTGAGCCTAAAACTCAAATGCCCATAGGTATCTTAGGTGGTAAATGAAAGTCAGGAGTCGGAGGTCCGAAGTCGGAAGACCGGACGTTAAAAGGATGGAAGGTGGAAGGCTGGAAGGTAAAATCTAAAGTCAAATAAATATCGTTTCACCCCCCCCTTAAATGCCCTTAGGTGTCTTAGGTGGTAAATAAAAAGTGTGGGATCGGCGCCTTATATGGTGAAACAGCCAGACTAAGCCCCAAAGCGAATCCACTTATCCCCTTCATGCCCAAATATAAAAGAGCCGGGGTGAAGCATTTCGGCAATATTTTCGATTAAAGAGACGGCATTTTCGGCAGTTCTTTCACGGTTTACGTCGTCATTGAGTAGGATAATGCGGTTATTTTGCACAGCTTGCCAGTCGGTGTTCAAAGCAGCCGGTACCTCACGCATTAAATCGGTAAGTGTTTTGCCTGGTTGATAATAAATAATAAATACCGCATTTAAAACATCGGCTTCTACCATTCCACCAGCCAGCGCGATCTCTTCGGTTAACAGATAATTTGGATTATTGCTGGTATCCAGACAGGCTACCGGCATTTTATCCATAAATTTAATCTTATGTTCTACTAAATCTAAACGTTCCTGTAATTCTTCCTGTTTAGTAGCATCGAGGCCAATAAATAAATCGTTTAAAAAAGACATCTGCATTAAATTTATTAATTTGTGCAAAAATAACATTCCTACCCGATGCGAGGCTCATTTAATTATATATTTTGGATTTTTTGTGCTACCCTGATTTTTAGCTGTAAAGAAAACACCAGTCACCCAGACAAAAAAGTCTTCAATATTAACCTCGATCAGGGCCTGACCTCCATAGATCCAGCCTTTGCCCGCAACCAGAATGCGATTTGGATGACCAACCAAATTTTTAATGGCCTTGTGCAGGTCGATTCCGTGTTGCAAACCATTCCCTGCATTGCCAAAAGCTGGCAAATTTCTACAGATGCTTTGACTTACACTTTCCACCTGCGTAATGATGTATACTTTCACGACGATCCTATATTTAAAAACGGCAAAGGACGAAAAGTTATAGCCAGCGATTTTGCCTATAGCTTTTACCGGTTAATTGATCCGAAGGTCGCTTCATCTGGCGGATGGATTTTTAGCGATAAAGTTAAGGACGAGCATAATTTTATGGCCTTAAACGATTCTACTTTTCAGATTAAACTCGTGCGCCCCTTCCCTCCGTTTATGAGTTTGCTTACCACGCAGTATTGCTCAGTAGTACCTAAAGAAATTGTTACCCGTTATGGTAAAGACTTCAGGAGCCACCCTATTGGCACCGGGCCATTTAAATTTAAATACTGGAAAGAAGGTGAAATTCTGGTGCTTTTAAAAAACGATCACTATTTCGAAAAAGACGCCAACGGTAAACAACTGCCTTACCTCGATGCTGTAAAAGCTACCTTTATTACCGATAAACAGAGTGGATTTATGAGTTTCTTGAAAAAAGACCTCGATTTCTATTACAATGTTGATGGTAGTTATCGCGATGATATTTTGACCAAAGGCGGAAAAATGACCACTAAATACAAGGGAAAATTCAGTTTGACCAAAAGCCCTTACTTGTGTACCGAATATGTAGGCATATTGGTCGACACCAATCTGGCTATTGTTAAAAAATCGCCTTTGCGATTAAAAAAAATCAGGCAGGCCATTAATTACGCTATCGATAAAGATAAACTCATTAAATATCTTCGCAATGGCATTGGTGTAGCGGCTACCTCCGGTTTTGTTCCTAAGGGCATGCCTGGATTTGACAGCGTTGCAGTAAAGGGATATGCCTATAACCCTAAACTGGCCGCCAAACTTTTAGCAGAAGCAGGTTTTCCGGAGGGTAAAGGTTTAGCAGAAGTTACCCTGAATACCACTACAACTTATAAAGATCTGATTGAGTTTATACAAGGCGAATTAACAGCCGTTGGAATTAAAACCAAAATTGATGTAAGCCCAAGTGCAAGCTTAAGGGATTTAATGTCTAAAAACCATGTTAATTTTTTCCGTGGCTCCTGGCTGGCCGATTATGGTGATGGCGAAAATTTCCTTTCGATGTTCTACTCCAAAAATAAGGTACCCTACGGCCCTAACTATACAGCCTTTTACAATAAGGCCTTCGATGCGTTATTTGAGCAGAGCTATTATGAACCTGATAACGAAAAGCGTTTTGCACTGTACCGTAAAATGGACCAAATTGTGATGGATTATGCCCCAGTGGTTCCGCTTTTTTACGACCAATCTGTGGTGATGTTACAAAACAATATCTCGGGTTATTCTTTTAATCCACAGAGCCTGATGATTTTAAAACGGGTTCAAAAAAAGTAAAACGTGCTACTTTTTATCCATTAATTTACGCTTCAGAAAATCGGCGGTAGCCTCGCTTACCTTTAAGCCGTTTGAAAATTTCATCCAATGGTGCGTATCATCTGGAATGACTAAATATTCAAAATCAAACTTCTTGTCTTCGAAACGTTTGGCCAAATCAACACTCTGGTTAAAGGCCACATTGCGGTCATCATCGGCATGAATAATTAGCGTTGGCGAAGTCCAGGTGTTAATGTAGCTGACCGGCGAAGATGACAAAGCAATTTTAGCTGCCAATGCAGCATCGGGTGCAGGTTCTTTACCTTCGGCAGCCTGATTGCTGAAACGGTTGTTTACCCCATGAATATCTACACCAGCAGCAAACAGTTTAGAATCTTTTCCGAGTGCCAACGCAGTTAAATAACCGCCATAAGAGCCTCCGTAAATACCTACTTTAGTTTTATCGATGTTAGGCTGGGTAGCCAGCCACTCTCCGGCGGCTTTAATGTCCTGATATTCTGATGCCCCCTGCGCCCCTGCCCCCATTGGTTTATGAAAATCGAATCCATAACCAATACCTAAACGGTAATTAACAGCTAGTACCGTAAAGCCCAAATTAACAAGGTATTGATTCAGTGCGTAATCAATTGAATAGTAATCCATGGGGTTCCAGCCCAGCAACATTTGCCTTTGCGGGCCGCCATGCACATATACAATTGCAGGCTGGTTTTTGATCGCTTTCCTGGGCGAGAAGAGCTGCCCGTAAACCGTATTACCATCGGCCGCTTTAAACTGCACATGTTTGGGCACCACCATTTCTTTAACTGGAAAATCAGCTGGAATCAGCGAATCACCAATCAGCGTCACTTTTTTCCCTGCGTTAAGTATAGCCGGTAAAAGCGGTCTTTGCGCGGTAGCGCTCAGGCAGAAAAAGGTTTGGTTATCACCCGTAATTACCGGGTAAGCCTCTATCCCTTCGCCACTGCTTAAGGGCTGCATATTGGCTTCATTTACCGAAACCTTGTAGATGTGCCTCCTATCCAAATCATCCTGATTTTTGCCTGTGTTGGCTGCAAAAACCAGGGTCTTTTTATCGTTGCTCAGTTTAATATTTTCGACACCATAATTGCCCGGAGTAAGTAACAACCTGCCCGTACCATCGGGATTGATGGCGTACAAGTGCGGCCAGCCATCTTCGTAAGAAGTAAATACAATTTTACCCTGCGCCCAGTGTAAATTGGCACCTCCATCAATAGTCGGATAGGAGCCTCTGATCGTTTCAGGCGCTTTCCAAATCTGCATGCCCTGACCAGTTGAAATATTAACTTTGCGAATGGCCCAGGGCTGGTGTTTGCGGGTTAAAACAGAATCCGTTTCGGTACCTGTACCGGGTGTACGGATAAAAGCAATTTCACTTCCATCTGGCGACCAAACCGGCATATTATCCCTGGAAAAAGATGGTGATAACCATTGTACCGGGGTTTCATCGTTGGTGTACACCCCTATAAAAGCGTGATCGCTTCGGTTGGAAACGAAAGCCACTTTTTGCCCATCTGGCGACCATTTATAACTTCCGTTTATACCTTTTGCGTAAAACAGATTTCTGGAAGGTAAAGAGCCATCAATTGCGGAAATTAAAATCTGGCCTGCTTTGCTAAAAAGTACCTGTTTACTGTTGGGAGAAATTGCCGGGTTATCACCCTCACCAAGCACAATTACCTTTCCACCGCCATAAGGAACCGCTAACACCTGTACTTTAGGTGCAATTGGAGATGAATTTGCATTAACCGGGCCGCCATCTCTGCCACCATGATCTCCACCGCGCACAAAAACAATCCAGTTCCCATCAGGCGAAACAGATAAACTGGTTAACTCCTGACCATCATCTTCATTGTAGCTGGTAATTTTAATGGCTTTATAATCGGGCGCCGTTGCTGTATAAATATTTCTCCTACCCTGTTCGTTTGCGGTCCATGCTATTTTTGAGCCGGTAGGCGCAGCTACCAACTGGCTTGGAAAAGGATAAGATAAAACAGACTTTAGGCTAAACGACTGTGCAAATATTTTTGAGGTAAAAAGGAGCACAAACAGAATAAACAGCGATTTTTTCATTCCTTCTGATTTTGGGATAAAGCAGTTAATGCATGGCGTTTGGCGGATAACATCTGGCGAAAAGCATATCAAATGCTTTCCGCCACACGCTTAACGCTTTACTGATCCCACCACAATTTGGTTGTACGTGGTACATCAACAGGTACATTTCCTCCGTTTTTACTTCTTTCGCCCTGGGTATAATCCAAACGGCGGATAAAGGAAGGAAGCGCTGCATTGGCTGGCATTCCAAAATCTTTATACTTGTAATCGAAACGGCGGGCATCGTTCCAGGCTTCAGGATTTAAGTAGGTAACAATGTACTTTTCTTTAAAAATAAGGTCTTTGGTTAAGGCCGCAGCACCAACCGCTACTAAAGGATTGGCCAGGTAAGCATCCCGGTTAGCTGCTGTAACGGTAAGTTTATCCATATTGGCACTTATACCAGCCAGATACGCGGCATAAGATTTTACCTTATCGGTACTAAAATAAGCCTCTGCCTCAATAAATTTTAGCTCGGCATAGGTAACAATCAACAAAGGAGAAGTATCGCTGGTCCAGGGCGAATTTCTGGAAATGTAACATTCATCTTTAGTGGTGTTGGCACCAGGCAAGCGGTTACCGGCACCATTTACCGTTCCGATATATACATTATTGATGGTTTTATCGGTAATCTTTTCAATACGGGGATCAAAAACAGTAAAAGTGGTGCCATTCATCGCATCAATAAGTTGCTCAGACAGCCAACCACCTAACGATTGCTGCGCGTTAGATAATGCCACATTAGCCCATGGATTACGTTCTTTAAAAGTTGCCATACCTGCATCATCAGCATTGGCAGTAAAAGAATTGCTCAGTGCAGCCAGTATTGCCGTAGGGTTGTACGAGCTGGTTTTACTCACCTTATTCAACAATCTTGCTTTCAACGCATAGGCCATTTTTAGCCAGTTTGCCCTTTCGGCAGTAGTTTTTCCATAAATTAAATCGCTGGTGGGCGCCAGTTTAACAGTCGAGTTGGTTTTAGCCAGTTCTACAATGGCTTCATCTAAAAGCGCCATGGCCTGGTTATACACATCCTGCTGTTTATCGTACTTCGGCCTTAGGTTATTGATGTCAAAAGCTTCAGAAAACGGTGCATCGCCCCAAAGGTCGTTCACTAAGGTAAGGTTATAGGCAATAATTACATCGGCCACGCCTTTATATTCGCTCGATCCCTGGGCAATGGCCAGTTTCTTCATTTCATTGGCATCGGCCATGGCAAAATAAAGGGCATCCCAGGTAGCGCTAAAATCGATGGCCTGATAAGTATCGCCTGCACCATTGGCTGTTGGATTAGCCGTATATTGCACATAGGGCGCAGTAATACTTCCGATGAAATAATTGTTGTTTCCAATTTTATAGGTTGAGGTCGCCAGCAAAGTACTGAGTGTAGCTACAGGAACCTGGTTCGGATTATCAGACAGGGCATCGAAATAGCTGTCTTTACAGCTTTGCAATCCTAAAGTTGCAATTAAAGCTGAGCATAAGGTATATTTTATAATCTTTTGCATCGTAATACTATTTAAAAACCAACATTAAGGGTAAACATTATGGTACGGGCAGAGGGGTAGGTAAAACCTGCCGACCCATCGTTGTTGCTACCTGCATCGAAAGAACTCGACTCAGGATCTACACCATAATATTTGGTCCACAACCATAAGTTATTTCCGGTAACCGAAAGTGAAGCATTTTTAATGGCTTTTGCCGGCAACCAGTTTTGTGGTACATTGTAGGTTAAACTTGCCGAACGTAAACGCACCCAGGATGCATCGCTAACAAAAGGCTCTGAAACGTTACGGTAATAAATACGGTAGTAACCCTCGCCATAATCTACACCATCCGGCCCAAAACGCTGCCCCATGTAAACCGGTTTGGTATTGGGCTGGCCATTGGCCAGTACACCATCAAACACTTTCGTTGTTCTTCTATCGGCAGTATAATCAGGTAAACCGAAAGCCGAATAGAAATCTTCGAGCCAGTTGTATTTTTCAAAACCTAAACGGGCATCGAACAAGATATTTAAACTAAAATCTTTATACCTGAAGGTGTTGCCTAAACCTACAATATAATTTGGCTGCGAATTACCCAAAAGCTTCTGCTTACCGCCCGAAATACTCGGAAAACCATTGGCACCGATTAGTAAAGGCAGATTTTTATCGAGTACAATCGGATCTTCAGTCTGGCTGCCGTAATAACGGTTAAAATAACTGCCATAAATATTACCATAAGGCTGGCCCTCGATGAGTTTCATGGTTACGCCGGCATTTCCATAACCTCTTGCCGCACCATAAACAATCTCGGTTATTCCGTTAGGCATAGTCAGCACTTTATTTCTGTTGGCCGATAGGTTCAGGTTTACATCCCACCTGAAATCTTTTGATACAATGGGTTTACCATTGATTACCAATTCTACCCCCCGGTTCCTGATATCGCCGGCATTAATAGATTTGGTTACATAACCTACTGCAGATGAAATCTGTGTCTGGATAATCTGATCCTGGCTCAACGAGTAATAATAGGTAAAATCGAATCCTAAACGATTTTTAAAGAACGACATTTCCAAACCAGCTTCGTAGGTATTGGTAAACTCGGGGCGAAGATCGGGGTTACCCAGGTTTGGTGCAATGGTCAAACCTCCGGTACCTGTTGGTAAAGGGGTATAGGGTGTATATCCGGTAAAAGTCGAATATTCGGAAGCATCTTTACCTATGCGGGCGTAAGACAGGCGTAACTTAGCCTGACTGATTACCTCTGGCAGCTTAAACTGATCAGAGAACACATAACTTAAACTTGCAGAGGGATAAAAGAACGATCTGCTTGCTTTAGGCAAGGTAGAGGTAATATCATTTCTTCCGGTGATGGTTAAGAAAAGGTAATTTTTATAATCAAAAGTAGCCTCACCAAAATAACCAACCAGCCTTTTTTGCCTTGAACTCTGGCTTGGTGTTAGCACACCCGCATTAGCGAGATTAAAGAAATCGTAAACACCCAGAATGCTACCAAGTGTACCCACTTCTTTTATCTTGCGGTCGTAAAGCTCTTGTCCGAGCCTTAAGGTTCCGGTAAGGTCGTCGGTTAATTTAGTGGTTAAGGTGGCCACAAAGGTGCTGTTAATGGTCCTGAACTTGGTATTGTACTCTCCATAATAGCCCTGTGCGTTATCGTACATGGCCTCAGTTGCATACATCGGGCCACGCGCGGTACGCACCCGGTTATCGTTATAAGTATCAAAACCCAAACGGTAAGAAAAGTTAAGCCATTTCGCGGGATCGTAGGCCAGGCTCAATCCACCAATAAAGCGGTTAACATCGCCTTTAAACCTGTTATTGGCCGTGCCCCATATAGGATTGTTGGTACCAATATATTTTTGCGAACCATCTGCATTCTGATAGTCGGAAACATCGTAACGTGGCGACCAGTAGGCCAAACTTTCGCCAAAACGATCGGCGCTGTAAGTATAGCCACCCGAATTGGTAAAATTCATGTTTACCGAGGCTTTAAATTTCGGGCTAATGGTAAAATCAGTATTTAACCTGCCTGAAAAGTTTTTGTTATCGGTATTGGGCATCATCCCTTTCTGGTACAATTGCGAAACCGACGAGAAAAACTTAACTACATCGCCACCGCCTGCAACGGAAACCGAATTTTTTATTTGCTGACCAGTACCAAAAGCCTGATCGTAGTTGTTAAACAGCTGATCGGGATGTGTTGGATCGATTAGTTTTGCCTCTGCTATGGTTGGACCCCATGCCGGGCCAATGCCGCCCGGAGGGTTAGTATAAACACCTAAAACACCCTGTGTATATTCGGTTTGCACATCAGGGCTTTTTAACACCTCATCAAACCCGTAACTGCTGTTCAGGTTAACCGTAACACCGTTTTGTTTACCTCTTTTGGTTGTAATTACGACTACCCCATTGGCACCTCTTAAACCATAAAGTGCCGTGGCTGCACCACCCTTTAAAATATTGATGGTTTCAATATCTTCCGGATTAATATCAGAAGCCCTGTTGGTTACTCCCCTTGCCCCAAAGGCAGTACCATCGGGGTTTGCACCAACGGTTGAGGTTGAGTTATCAATCTGTACGCCATCAATCACATACAAAGGATCACCCGAAATATTAGGATCGATGGAGTTTACGCCCCTGATTCTGATATTTGCCCCCTGGCCAGGCCCTCCTCCGGTACTGGAGATGGTTGCCCCTGCAATTTTGCCTTGCAAGGCATTTAACAGGTTAGGCTGATGGTTATAGTTTAAATCGCTCCCACCAACTGATTGCGCTGCATAACCTAAAGATTTGGCTTGCCGGGTAATACCCAAAGCGGTAGAAATGGTTACCTCCTGCAGTTCCTGCGCATCGGGCACCAATGTAGCATTAATGGTGGTTTTATTGCCAACTGTAATTTCCTGGGTTTTATAACCGATTAAGCTGATCACCAATATCGAACTGGAAGCTGGCGCTTTAATGGTAAAACTACCGTCGCTATTACTCGACGTTCCGGTACTTGTTCCTTTTATTTTAATGCTTGCCCCCGGCAATGGTCCGCCATCATCAGACGAGGTTATTTTTCCCGTAATTGTTTTTACCTGAGCCATTGAGGATAGCCCCAGCAGTAAAATACAAAGAAAAAAAATTGAGGTAAAGGTTTTTCTCATATCGCTGTAATTTAGGTTAATAATGTTAGCATATGCAATATAAGGTTTTAGCCTAAAAGAACACGCATAAAACGTGGTGGAATGGCCTGCATTTCAAGCAAATTTTTACACAGTAGCGGCGCATCCCTGCAAAAGCATGCAAAAAATTGATAGTAAAGCCGCAAAAACAAGCTTAAAAGACTATTCACCTTAAAAAGTGCGGAATGCACCATTCATTTTTATTTATTTACGCACAAAAAACATCCAATCGAAACAAAAAATCCTTTCCGAAATGATTCGGAAAGGATTTGAATATATGTAGATTGGGTATTTTATTGCTGAACGCCACCGCCCATTCCACCGCCTTGTTGCTGGTCTTGCTTGGTATCGTCGTTTTTAATTTTTTTCTTTTCAGTAAATTTAAGTTTACCAAAAGAGTAACTGAAATTAACACCAAACGATCTTAGCGGATAATAGATATTGGTACTTTGGTATAGAGTACTAATTCTATTGCCATCACTTGTTACCGAATTATTAACTGTTTTAATGTGTAAATCTCTGGTAAATGGATTTAAAGTGTTTATACCTATTGATCCCTTTTTGTTCAGGATATCTTTTTTAAACGATGCGCCATAAAATACCATAGCATCTGTTTTACCCTGATAGGTTCTTCTTGGCGAATTTACCACACCAAACAATTCGAAATTGTAACCTTTACCAAATCCGTATGCAGAGCGTCCAAATATATTATAGTTTAAAAAGGTGCCTGTACTTACCCCAGTTAAACTATTGCTTACTTCGTAAGTATTCACACCAAGATTGGTCATCAAAGTCCATTTTGGTTTAGGATTGTAAGATGCAAAAACATTGGCACCATAAGTTTGGGCTACACCAACGTTAATAAAGCTTGTTAAAGTTTTATCTACTCCGTTTTCTTTAAAAGAAGTTATAGAACTTTCGATAACCCCTCCGGTACGACGATAAAACACAGATGCATTAATTACCGAACCTTTAATAAAGGTTGAATAGCCAAGCTCCAGATTATCACTTAATTCAGGTGCCAAATCAGGTCTTCCTTCTCTAACGTTAAACTGATCGCTCTCGTTACGGAAAGGATTTAAGTAAGATAAACTTGGTCTTTGTACCCTGCGGTTATAGCTTAATTTCAAAGTTGCATTTCCTTTAAGCGTTTGTGAAATGATCGCACTCGGGAACAAGTTGAAGTAATCGTTTTTCTGTATACCGGCTTTTTCGGTATTAAAACTGATACTGGTATACTCTGACCTCAAACCACCTTTAAAATTTAATTTTTTGCTTAATTTAAAACTGATTACACCATAAGCAGATGCAACATCCTGGTTATAGTCGAAATCGCCCTCGCTTTCGTTGCTAAACTCACTGCTGATATTTCTGAAAATACCTTTAGCACCCACTTCTAAAATAGTCGATTTGCTAAACGGATAGGTGTAGTCGGTTTGCGCGGTATACTCTTTGTTTTTACCGGTATTGCTGTTGTTAATCGGCTTGAAGTTAGAACCCACTATTTCGTTCTGAAATTCAGTAGTATTTCTTCCGGTTGATAACTGGCCTGAAATGGTAAATTCTTCGCCTTCTTTCTTGGTGGTGTGTTTGTAATCTACGTTCCAGTCAAAATTACTGAAACCCATATCCATATCGCTTTTATTTACCAATTTAACACCATTAATCGTATAATCGGCTTCACCAGGACCACCGTTAGAAAAATTATTGTATTTTAAGTTAGAGCTCAGGTTGTTATAAGCATTAAAATCATAATCTACACCAACACTTCCGTTATAACCATTACGGCTCCATTTTGAGTATCCGTCCTGAGAGATGTTGTTAAATGTAGTTTTGGTTAAACTATCGATACGCGTATTGTTTTCGAACTGTACCCTTGATTTTTGTGCGTATGCCAGGTTAGTACCTAAGCTGGTATTAACGCTCAATCGGCCGGTTTTAGCAGTTAAGTTAAACGCACCATTATTTTGGCGGGTACCTGCCGAGGCATTAACTGTTCCGCTTACACCTTGTGCATTTGATTTTTTAGTAATGATATTGATGATACCACCAGATCCTTCTGCATCGTATTTAGCCGATGGACTGGTAATTACTTCCACACTTTTAATCTGCTCAGCAGGAATCATTTTTAAGGCATCAGCAACGCTGCTGGCCATGGTACCAGATGGTTTACCATTAATTAGTACGCGCACCGCACCTCCACGCAACTGAACATTTCCATCCACATCAACAGATAGCATGGGTACTTTACGCATTACATCGGTTGCATCGCCACCGGCATTGGTACCATCGGCTTCTGCATTGTACACCATCCGGTCGATTTTATTTTCGATAACGGCTTTGGTGCCCTGTACCTGCACATCGGCCAAAACATTTTCTGTTGAAGAAATATAAATGGTACCCATGTTGTTATCGGGCTTGGCAGGAGTAGTGGTAACCAATACTGTTTTGGTTTTATAGCCCATAAAGCCAATCATCAGCTTGTAAGCATCGGGCGATACATTTTGAAGGCTTAGTTTACCTTTTTCGTCGGTAACACCACCGTTAACCGATTTATTATCTTTTACGTTAATTAACGATACAGTTGCGTAATCAATAGGTTTTTTAGTTAATGAGTCGAGTATAACAGCGGTAATCCGACCGGTAACGGTTGTTTTTTTTGCTCCTCCACCAAAGCCACCTGGAAATTGGGCATGCGCTTTAAAAAACAGGGCAATGGTGAGGGTTAATAGTAGCAGTTTTTTCATGTTAGGAGTTAGTCTTTTGTAATTAGTCTGCGCAAATTGCATTTTGTTACAATGCTGCGCCACACTTTTTACGTGAGTAGTTTAATTTGGTCGGCAAAGATCGTTCTTTTACCGGTGAAAATAAAACTCCTGATGAATATAGGTACCAGAAAAGCAAAAAGACCGCATATAACGCAAAAAAGGATGATAAAAATCATCTTCTTATCATCCTTTTAATATTTTATGGAGCATTTAGCCCTCCCTAACCTGCTTACCTGCCAGTATTATTTGGCCTCGAATAAACCATTTGCATTACATTGATATTGCGCATGGCGAAAGCAGCTTCACAATAATTTAAATAATAGTTCCACTTGCGGATAAAGGTTTCGCTGAAACCAAGGGCTTTTACTTTATCGATATTTTTATTGAATGCTATAAACCATAAATGAAGGGTACGGGCATAATCTAATCCCATATCTTTTAAGTCGACAAGTGTTAAATCACCTGTCTCGTTAATGGCCTTATTTATGGCTGCAACCGATGGTAACAATGAGCCCGGAAAGATATGTTTCTGGATCCAGTCTACCCCATTACGCAATTTATCGTAACGGCTATCAGGCGAGGTAATTACCTGAAAAGCAAAAATGCCATCTGGTTTTAAAAGCTCCTGGCATTTTTCAAAGTAAGTTTCCAGGTATTGGTGCCCAACAGCTTCAAGCATCTCGATCGATACAATTTTATCAAAAGTTCCGGTAATCTTGCGGTAATCCTGAATAATAACTGAAACCTTATCTTCGAGTTTTTCGGCATGCACACGCTCCATGGCTAACTTTTGCTGTTCTTTAGAAATGGTTACCGATGTAACTTTGCAACCATATTTTTTGGCCAGAAAAATAGCATTACCACCCCAGCCACTGCCAATTTCCAAAACATGATCGGTAGCTTTAATTTTTAATTGTTGTGCCAGCCGATCGTATTTGGCATATTGCGACTCTTCCAGACTCGTATGTTCGTTGGCAAAATAGCCGCTTGAGTAAGTCATGGTTTTATCTAAAAAAGTAGCAAAAAAATCGTTGTTTAAGTCGTAATGTTCGGAGATATTCTTCTGCGAACCGGCCAGCGTATTGGCCCTTCTTACATGGTATATTTTATTTACCCATTTTAGCAGGCCCAGTGCGAAAGATTTAACTTTACTGCCCGTAACCGAGGGTGCATTTTCGATATTCAGGATTACCCATTTAATCACATTGGTAATGTTGGTGGTATCCCAAAGGCCTTCGGTATATGCTTCGCCAAAACCGATATCGCCATAAAGGGCAATCGATTTAAAAAAATCAGCATGGTTAACCTGTATATTGGCTGTTATAGCATGTTCTCCGTTGCCGAAAACCAAAGTTTCGCCATTTGGCAATGAAAGTTCTAACTTTCCTAAAGTCATTTTAGCCAGTGCATTAAGCACTATTCTTTCGAAAAACCCTGTTGATGTTCTGGTAGCGACAAGCGTGTTCATACGGTTATTTTTTCTATTAATTAAGGTTTATATGGCTTATATACGTTACGTTGCAGCTGAGGGTTTTTGGCCTTAGCATGAAATGGTATTTTTTTTAACCAAAGTTTCAGCGCCTGCCAGTGAATCATGCCCATTACCTGCAACGGAATTAATGGGATAGCAAAGAAACACTTTAATAAGCTGTTATTATTTAATGGCTTCTGCTCCCCTTTTAAGGTGCTGATAAAAAAACGTTTACCATTTTTATCAAGGTCATCAATTTCAATATCGAGCTTAGCGGCAGGCACCTTTAACCTGAAATCGAAAGCATCATCCAGATCAATAAAAGGTGATACATAAAAATATTTTGTGGTTATTTTTTTAAAGGTATCGCCATCCAATTCTTCTTTTCCAAAGAAAAAAAGTTTCATTTCGCGATAGGTATTACTGATTTCGGCCACACAACATACCGGATTCCCATCCTGATCGAAGCAATAATAAAAAGAAACCGGGTTAAAATTATAGCCCAGCACATTGAGGTTGGTAAGCAGTTTTATCTTGAGCCTGCTGCCATCTACACCATTCTCTTTCAAATAATCTTCTAAGTGTTGACGTGTATTCTTGGTTTTATCGGGGTTTGCTTGAGGCAACTGCAGGTGTTCGGCATCCCGGAATGAAAAAAGATTAAACCTGTTGCGACTAAACCAACGTAGTTTTTGCGCCAGCAGATCCAACTCATCCAGATCAATATAAAACATATACACGTTGTACCAAAAGGAATGTTTTTTGGGTGCCAGGCGGTGATGCATGACCTTTGCCGTGTATATACTAGATTTGAACTCCATTATTAATCAATTTACGAAATTTTTAACTTGTTGTCATTCTGAGCGCAGCGAAGAATCTTTTCTAATAGATCTTTCATTACATTCAGGATGACAGATCATAACAAAAACGCGTCATTGCGAGAAGGAACGACAGCCGGCCCCGACTTCTCGGGGAAGCAATCTTTCATGCTGGTAATTCTCACTTTAAAGATTGCCTGCCTGCTGCAGGCAGGCTTCGTCGGCTGAAAAAGCCTTCTCGCAATGACGAATTGATCACTTTAAAGAAGATTGCGGCACAAATCCACCGCACTCTTATATGCATCTTCATGAAAACCATATTTAAAATAACTGCCACAATAATATATAGGTCCGGTTTCATTTAGCTGATGTAATTGCGCCTGCGCCTGCATGGCAGGTACATCGAATAAAGGATGGTGGTAATCTATTTCTTTAATGATTTTTTTGGCATTTAAAGTACCTGTGGGATTAATCGAAACAAAATAGTTTTGTTTTTTAGATACGCCCTGTAAATTATTCATCCAGTAAATGGTGCTGGGCAATAATTTATCGCCCTGTTGCTCTACCCGGTAATTCCAGCTGCTCCAGGCCAGTTTTGCTTTTGGCATTTGTGCTTCGTCGGTATGTACAACGGCTTTATTGAGCTGATATTTAAATTTGGAAAGTAATTCAGTTTCCAAAGCTGTTTTATCTTTAACTATTTCGAATGTCTGATCGGCATGGCTGGCCATAATCACTTTGTCAAATTCGAATTTTTCACCTTTGGCCGTTTCTACTTCAACCTTTCCATTTTCCAACCTTTTTACAGCCACAATTTTAGTGTTGGTCTTAATCCGATCGCGAAAGGGAGCAATTAGTTTTTCGCGGTAAGCCTGACTTCCCTTTTGTAAGGTATACCATTGATGCTGGGTATTGAGCCCTAAAAAACCGTGATTTTTAAAAAAGCGGATTAAAGTAACCGCCGGGAAATCTAAAATCTGCTCCATGGGTGCACTCCAAACGGCCGCACTCATGGGTATGAGATATTGCCACAACATATCGTCGCTATAGCCAAATTCTTTAAAAAACCTTCCGATTGAATAATCCTGATATTGGGGTTGATCTAAAATTTCTACGCTTTGCTTATTGAACCGGTTAATTTGCATCAACATTTTCAGGTAAGCAATATTGAACAGGTTTTTGCGCTGGGCAAACAAATGGTTTAAACTCGATCCGCTGTACTCGAGCTTTTTAGGCAGAAATTGTACGCTGAAAGACATATCTGTTTTCATTACCGGCGCATCAATTTCGGCGAACATTTCGGTCAGGTTGGGATAGGTTTGATAATTGAAAACCATGAAGCCGCTATCGAGGTAAATCGGTTGTCCGTCTTCCTCGAGCGTAATGGTATTGGTATGGCCACCAATATAATCCAACTCCTCAAAAAGGGTAATGTCGTATTTATGTTGCAGTTTGTGGGCACAACCCATACCTGCTATTCCGGAACCAATGATGGCGAGTTTTTGCATTTTAAGAGATTTGAGATATTAGATGAGACAGGAGATATTAGATATGAGATTTGAGATGCTAGATATGAGACAGAAATCATTTATGTATTACCTATTCAACCTTACACCTCAACCCCTATACCTTACACCTTCTCGAACAAATAATGGCACACCATCCATTCGTTTCCTTTGTTGTAATTAAAAAGCTCGGCGCAGGCCAGGTAAAATAAACGCCAGTACACCCACCATTTTACCGCCTGGTCTTTCCCATAAGTTTCTTCGAAGATGGGCATAATCTCTTTTTTGTGCTTATCCATATTGCTTAGCCAGGCTTCTGATGTTTTAGCATAATTGGTACCGTTTACTACCCAATGTTTATCAATTTTTAAATCGTCGTTGAAGTAAAAAAACAGGTGATTGGAGGGCATAATGCCACCGGTAAAAAAGTATTTGCTCATCCAATCGGTTTCATCAACTACCTCAAACTTATAGGCGAGTGTTTTGTGTGTAAATATGTGCACAAACAGTTTCCCTTCGGGTTTGAGAAAAGAAGCCACTTTATTGAGCAGGAGTTTATAGTTGCGCATGTGCTCGAACATTTCAACCGAAACTATGCGATCAAAGGTATCGGCAATGTTAAAAGTATTCATATCGGCGGTTAACACGGTAAGGTTATCAATGCCCCGCTGTTTAGCTGTTTCATCAATAAAAATCTTCTGTGTAGCCGAATTCGAAACCACGGTAAAGGTACTCTGAGGAAATTTTGCGGCCATGTAAAGCGAAAGCGATCCCCAGCCGCAACCCAGTTCGAGCACATTTTGCCCATTTTGCAAATCAGCTCTTTTACAGGTTAAGGCCAGCATATCATCTTCTGATGTATCAATATCTTTTACCCCAGCTTTCCAATAGCCACTGCTGTATTTGAGGTTTTTACCCAAGCAATATTGAAAAAAAGCGGTAGGTAGTTCGTAATGCTGCTCATTGGCATCGGCGGTATTTACAGCAATGGGCGACTGCTTTAATTCGGCAATCAAATCCATAAATTTTTCCTGCTGCAATTCTTCATTGTTTAGCGTTTCGTCGTCTAAACGTTGCTTGCATAACTTTCTGATCCCGATCCTCAATGCCGCATCCGGAAGTTTATTATTTTCTAAAAGTTTATCGTACCACATATGTTGAGGTGTAAAATGGAATTAAAGATGGAAAATGGTTGATGTACGTAGGAAACCTGAGAACGGATTTATCAATCATCCGTTTTACTTTGCACCGCTACTATCCTTTTTGCTCCACGGGAAAAAAGCACTGGTTGTATCCTGATATTTTTTATAAGCTACCGGCTTGCTGCGCAGGTTTTGTTCTTCGTTATTGGGTACACCGGTAACCCGGGTTAAGAGGTATAAAATAATGGCGGGACTGATGATCGCCACTATGCCCCATGGCGATGCCAATGCAAAAACGAAATAAGCTATCCAGGTTAACCATTCGAAAAAATAGTTGGGATGGCGGCTGTAATACCATAATCCGGTATCGCATACTTTACCTTTATTGCCCGGGTCTTTTTTAAATTCGGCCAGTTGCCTGTCGGCAATCATTTCGCCAAAAAATGCGATTACCCAAATACCTGCGCCAATATATTCTAACCAGGACATGGATTGCGAGGTATTGGCTGTGATGATGAAAAAGGGAATGGCCAAAATGACATTGGATATGGCCTGAAACTGAAAAAACACCAAGAAATTGCGCTCGGCCTGATCGCCCCATTCTTTACGGAGTTGCTGGTACCTTCCCTCCTCTTCACTTAAATGACCAATAACACGCTGCCACAAGTGAACGCCCAAACGGAGCTCTGCAAGTAAAAACATGCCACAGCTTAAAATTTTGCGCGGTTCAAAGCCTTCCGACAGGAAAAAAGTGATGAGTGTGATTACGGGAAAGTTGAGTGCCCAGAACACATCTACCACGCCTGCATTTTTGATTTTTTTTGCCCAAAGCCAAACCAGGGCCATGATACCACAACAGGCGATAAGTGAGCAGAGGGCGATTAAGAGTAGATGTTTGTAATCCATACAAGGTTTAGGGTTTAAGGCTTAAGGTGTAGGGCGTATTTAGCCAGGTACAGCCTTTTTGTCTTATACCTTTTGCCTTCTACCTTTTTGCCAGTAGTTCTTTAACACCTTCGCCGGGTTTTAGTTTAAATAAATGTACTAAAACATAAGCCAGGGTTGCTATACTACCTAAACATACGAACAAAATGGTTATAGAGATTTTAAGAATAATGCTTTTTTCTTTGTAGAACATCCACAGGGTGATGATAAAGATATTGGCATAAAAATCCCAGAGGGTGGCACGCATCCAGGGAATGCTGCCCAGGAAATCCCACTGCTCAAATAAGTTACTTTCGAGCGAAGTACTGATCACTTTATAGCACATGAAGACCAGCAGGATAGAGAAAACGATTTTGAGAAAATTAATCATGAATGCAGGATGAATTTAAAACTTGTTGGATTAATATACGTTTAAACCTGCAATAAAGATTTGGATGTTTAAGTTTAGGCCCCCACACTTTTCATTTACCACCTAAGACACCTTAGCACATATAAGGGTATATTGAAAAGACATGCATTTGATCTCCCACCTTCCATCCTTTTAACGTTCAATCTTCCGACTTTTACCCACCACCTAAGACATTTAAGGGCATTTAAGTTTTAGGCTCAATCCGTCACCCTGATCCGATGGCTATCGGATTTATTTCAGGGTCTCTGACTTACCGCGATATCTTTTATTTACCACCTAAGACAACTAAGGGCATTTAAGGAGATATTGAAAAGACAGGTATTTGATCTTCCATCCTTTAACGTTCAATCTTCCTACCTCCGACTTTCGGACATCGGTCTTTCCCGCTTTGGTCTTTCAGCTTTAGTCTTTCTGCTCCAATTAAACCTTCCTGATCTTAATAATCCGCATCCAGTGCAATACTTTCATAACCGGATAAGTTGGATCGAATTCCCACCATTTGGTTGCAAAGTTCGGACTATTGGGTTTTTTATGATGGTTGTTTTGGAAAAGTTCGCCCATTAAGAGAAAATCCCATGGCAAAGAGTTTTTACTGTGATCTTCGTTATCGTGGTTTGAATAACCGTATTTGTGGCCACACCAGTTTACAATTGCCCCGTGCAATGGCCCCATTAAAAAATGGATTGGCAATAAGAGGAACATCCACCAGTGGTTGGCAAAAGCAACATAAAACCAGATATAAAATAATCCACAACCTATTCTCCAGAACCATGAATCGCCAATGCGGTCAACCAGCGGCCATTCGGGGTAATTCCCCTGAAATGCAGGTTCTGGTTGTATTTTAAAATGCAGGTAATTCATATACATGTTCTTTGTGGCAATCATCATCCCGAAAACATCCTTAAAAAAATGTGGTGAATGTGGATCTTTCTCGGTATCGCTATAGGCATGATGCATCCGGTGAAGAATGGCATAAGCCCTTGGATTTAAAAATGATGAACCTTGCGAGATTAATAACACCAGATAGAAAAAACGTTCCCAGAAACGCTCCATTTTAAACATCTTGTGCGATGAGTAGCGGTGCAGGAAAAAGGTTTGGCTAAATAATGATAAAAACCAGTGGCAAAGAAAGAATATAAGGATGGTCATGTAAGGTGTGTATACTTTATAAACGAAGTTTGAGGGCGTTTAGTTTTCGGGCGGAAAGATAGACAACTGGTAATGTGCGAATAAGTAAGCCGTACCAATCACTAGCAGATGGATACGGCTTAAAAAAATTTATCTTCCGAAATCGTCCTGAACGCGAACGATGTCACTTTCATCTGATGGGTTTGCAGCATCGGTATGTTGCCAGATTTCAGCCACTACACCCCAATCTTCCAAACCAATTAAACGGTGGCGTTCGCCTTGTTGTAATTTAATCTGATCTTTTGGTCCGTATTGTTTTACTTCGCCTTCTTCATCAGTTTGGCTGGTTTTGATACCAACTGTACCGGTTACCACTTGCCAGATTTCGGCACGGCGGTGGTGATATTGCCACGACAGACGTGTGTTTGGGGCAACAATTAAAATTTTCGGGCTTAATTTACCACCAATTTTAAGGTCTTCTACGTTCAATCCGTCAAAATAGGTATCGGCAAATTGTTGTGCCTGCGCTTCGTCAATTACAAAGAAACCACCCCAAGGACGGGTTTCATCGCGGTTTACTACGTTAAAACCTTCAATTTTTAAACGTTGTGCTACACTTTCGAATATTTCTTTTTTATCGTTTGTCATCGGTAAAATATTTGTTTTCTAATGATTGTCGAGGTTTACCTGCATTAACAACCAGCCAATGCGTTTTTATAATTGGCGCAAAAATAAGCCTAATAAATTAAAAAAGGCCTATCGTGCTTTTTATTTTTTAGATACAACAAAAATCATACATTTCTACTGCGATCAAAATCTGGTTGATAGCCTCCTAATAAAGAAAAAGCCTCAGGGAATAAATTAAATTCCATGAGGCGCTGAATATTGATGATTAGACTGTATTACTGAATTTTATTCACCACAAGGTCATCAAAATAGATATAACTGGTTTGGCTCGAGCCCCATACGGCCACATCTTTTCCACCCCTGAAATTGTGGAAAGATAGCCTGTTAATTAAGCGTTGAGCATCGTTGGTGGTCCAGCGGATGGCTTGATCCAATACCGTGGTATCGTTAATGATTACCTGTACCCAGCCGTTTTTGGTCGATCCGGTATTGCTTTTGGCATACAAATGAACGGTATAGGTTTCGCCTTTAACCAGGCTGCCGGTAGCCGGGTAAGATTTGCCAAAAGTATCGCCGCAAGGACCGGCCATATCGCGGTGATAGACATAAGGCTGAAAGAACACGCGGCTGCCTGTATTGTACCACATCAGGCGCAAACTACCGCCATTACCATCGGTAGCAATATCGCAACCCGTATTTCCTTCACCAATGAGAAAGCCAAAACCTACTTTACCACCCCTGCTCCAATCGAACTGGCTATGAAAACGTACCTTAAAAGTAGCTTCGTAGGCCGAACCATCAGAAATATCGGCGCCGGCTATTAATCCGTTAGAAACAGAATTTGGTGCCAGGGTAGCACGGGCCCAGTTACCCGAAATATAGGCCCTGTCTTCGTTCCAGCCGGTTAAGGTGGCACCACCAAAATCGGCACTTGCCTCGCTGTAAGCATAGGATCCATCTGCATGGTTAAAGCTGGTATTGATATTACTGGGGTAAGCTTCGGTTACCGCTCCGGATTTTGGAGCTGAAGCTACAGGTTCCTTATTTTCTGCTGTTGATGTGGCTGCATTTTTTTTACATCCTAATGTTGCCGAAAGTACAAGCAACAGACAAGCAATAAAATGTTTTAAAATCATTTTTTGACTCATGTTTTTTTAGTTAAGATTTAAATTTGGTTAGTTTTTTGGATCATAACCTCCTATCCTGGATAGTTTGTTATGGCTTGGGTAAGAAATACTTTCTGTTTTTCGGTTAGTAATTATCTGTTATACTAACTTAACCATAAAAGTAAACCCAGACAGACGACGCCCGAACCAAAAACATAAAAATGCAATTGATTTACAGTTACAACGATTGAAATTATCACATTCAACCTGTTTAAAACTAACTAAATTACAACACTTTAACTTGCCTCATGCACTTTGAGATTACAGTTTACAATTACCTTTTTGTAGGCATTTACTCCAACTTCGCCATTAATGAGTTTAACGATCAGGCTTACGGCCTGCTCGCCCAGCAATTCGGGATTTTCTTCGATAGAGGCAATTGGCGATGAGCTGAGGTAGGCAATAATCGGATCGTTGCCAAAACCAATACACTCTAAAGATTGATAAGCCGGATGATCAACAGATTTTAGAAACCTGAGCGTATCGAAAAGCAGTTTCTCTTTAAAAGCAACAAGAGCTGTAGGACTGTTTTCATAATCGTTAAACAGGTTTTTAATGGCCAGTAAATTGTTTTCCTCATCAAAATCGGTATAGGCTACATGCGCCGCATTAAAAGCAATGTGATTGTCTTTAAGGGCGTTGATATATCCGGAAAAACGATCGTGACTAAAATTAACCATTTTTGGACCGCCCAGATAAGCTACTTTCTGATGCCCTCGGTTAATGAGGTACTCGGTAGCCATGTAGCAGCCCTGATGGGTATTGCTTAGTACTTTATGGCAATTGAGGTTAAAACTAGGGTTACGGGTATAATACACCACCGGAACACCAATTTTCTCGAACTGATCCAGATGCGTAAAATCGGAAGTCTGTTTGGAAATGGCTATAATTAAACCATCAACCCGCGAGCCCAACAGTGCCGCAGCAGCCATTACCTCCATCTCGTAATTATCGTGTGATTGGCTGATGATAATGTTGTAGCCATGCGTGGTAGCCAACTGCTCCATACCGTAAATGCTCCGTGTAAAAAAATGATCGGAAAGGTTGGGCAAAATAATCCCGATAATCCGCGATTTGCGGTCTCTTAATCTTAAAGCCGAAACATCGGGTGTAAAATTTAGCCTGGCAGCCAGTTCTTTTACCCTTTGCCTGGTACTCTCTTTAATACGAGGGTAATCTTTTAAAGATTTTGAAACGGTTGATATAGACAATTTTAATTCTTTGGCGATCAGTTTTAGTGTAACCGGTTTATTTTCCATAGCTCACGCTGCGATTTCAGCTAAGATAAAAGTCGCACGGCCTGCGATAAAAGTTCAGTACCGAAATAGGCCCGAAACTGGCCTTTGCATCCATTTCCAACGATGTAATAAATTTCAGTTTTTTTGTGTCAAGGATGATTTTAGGGTTAAATGCTGAAGCTATGAAAGGGCTTCTAAATGATTTTAAATTCACCTGGTTAAAAAGCTAAATCCGGTAAATTACAATGAAACCTTCCCACCATACGCGGCGACAAATCCTTGTGGCAATGAAACCTTCCCACCATGCGCAGCGACAAATCATTGTAAAAAAGCAATAAGCCACAGAAACGCATAAAACACGGAAGTATTTGACTTTTAAACCCAGTCCATTATTCCATATGCTGAATGCCGCATTGGTTCCTTTCCTTATAAAACCGCGTTCGCGATGAAGCAGTAATATTTTTAAATTCCGTGAATGCAGTGTTTCCGTGGCAAACATTAAAATTACTTTACTCATTAGTAAGCAAAAAAAGGGCGCCCAAAAAATTTGGGACACCCTCATCTAACAAACCAAAGTATTTTGTTAATAACCCGTATTTTGAGTAAGGTTCGGGTTATTTCTGATTTCGGAAGTAGGTATTGGAAAAAGCAGGTTTTTAGTCTGCAAAGGCTGGTTCACGCTCTTATTCACATGCCCAACAAAATTATCAAAGCCATTGGTGCTTTCGTTGTAAACTTTGCGCAGACGAAGCATATCAAACCAAAGAATGCCTTCATAACACAGTTCGTGCCAGCGTTCTCTCCAAACGGCTTCTTCAAAAGTAGTCTGGGTTAAACCAGCAAGGTCGCCAAGTTGTGCTCTTTTTCTGATGGCATTTAATGCGGTATAAGCTGCCGTATTAGGCGCACCATCGGCCCTGTTTTGTGCTTCTGCATAAATTAGCAGCGTTTCGGCATAACGAATTTGCGGAATGTTAAGGTCGCTGCGGCTAGTACCTTCTGTACCCAATGTTCCATTTGCAACAATATCGAAGTGTTTAAAAATATAAGGTTTGCCACGGTTAATCAACGGCATTTTAAATCCATCGGTATAGTAATCGGTAAAGAAATAACCTTCCCTGTTTTTTGCGCGCAAATCGCCTGCCTCATACGAAGTGTAAAAATCGCCGGTAGGAATAGCAGTACCAATTCCATCAATTTTAGAAACCAATGGCTGGTGTAGTGGCAAATAAGATGATTGCAGGGGATTACCTGCGCCAGCCGCATCGTTATACTGAACACCGAACAAATGCTCCAGTTTATTGTCGTTTTTGGCATCGTGTAGGGCAGCATAAGTTGGAAACAAGCCCAGCGCAGTTGGGTTCGCAGTTGAATAATCGATTACTTCTTTGGCTTTATCGGCTGCGAGTTTATAATAAGCTGTTCCCTTGTTAAGTGGTTGCCCGGCCATGGTAAGGTATACTTTGGCGAGTTCGGTTTTAATAGCAGCGGTTGATACACGACCCGTAGCATCCATGTATGGCAATCCTGCGGCCTCGGCTAAAATCAAATCATCAACAATTTGTTTGTAAACCTGCTCCTGCGGTGTTCTGGAAGGAGCAAAATTAGGGTCGTTAGGACTGTTTATCGGTTTTACGATCAAAGGTACATCGCCCCACAAACGTACCAGGTAAAAATAAGCCCAGGCCCTAACAAAAGCTGCTTCGCCTAAAATCCGTTTTTTCTGCGCATTATCCATCGGGTTAATGCCCGGCACTTTATCTAACACCAGGTTGGCTTGTGCAATTACTTTATAAAAGCCATTCCAGTTCTGGTTAACATGCAGGTTGGTACCATCGTAAATTAACGAGTAAAGGTTATTTAAATCCGAATTTTGTGCCGTTTCGGTAGATTGTATTCCAGTCGGCGCATCCAGCATCTGCCAGTTGTTAGAGAAAATACCTGCACCATTACCAATAAACCTAAGCTCTGAGTAAACAGCTGCTATACCAGCTTCGGCATGCTCGGGCAGCGTATAAAAACTACTTGGCGAAAGATTGGTGGGGTCGGTCTCATCCAAAAATTTCTTACAGCCCACAGTACCTGCCAACACTCCACCCAGTAACAAAAGGGCGGCAATGTTTTTTATATTTAATTTCATTTTGATATCCTTTCTTTAATTAATGTTTATAATCCAATGTTTAAGCCCACGGTAAAAGTGGTTGGCTTTGGATAATCGAAAAATGTTTGCCCTTGTGCAAAGGCATTGCCATAAGTGGTTACCTCAGGGTCGTTACCGGTATATTTGGTAGCCAGGAAGAAATTCTGCACTGAAGTGTATACGCGCAGTTTGCTTAAACGCAATTTTTCTACCAACGATTTATTAAAAGTATAGCCCAGCAACAGGTTTTTGCCCCGGATAAATGATCCATCTTCTACCCAGTGGGTATCTACGTTGGTTACATAACCCGCAGCCTGATCTCTGATTGCCGCAATAGGCGTATCCTGGTTTTGAGGTGTCCAGGCGTTTAGTACACTGGCAAAACTGTTGGCTTGTACCTGTCTGTCTTCTCCCGAGTGGTGGGTCATATTCAGCACATCGTTACCGTACGAGTATTGCAGCTCGACAATCAGATCTAAGTTTTTATAGCGGAATGAGTTCGAAAATGAGCCCCAGCCTTTAGGTGCTCCGTTTCCGATAATCTGACGGTCGGCATCGGTAATGGCATGGTCGCCGTTTACATCGAGGTATTTAATATCACCCGGAAGCAAAGTTTTACCACCGCGGTAACTTACATATTTAGCAGCTTCGGCCCTTTCGGCTTCGCTCCAGGTACCTAAACGTACCAACCCCCAGAATGAGCCAACCGGCTCGCCAACCCTGATAATACCCGTTTGATTGGTAAAGTTAGGGTTACCCACACCAAAAATATCATCTGGTGTAGCCAGAGCAAGTACTTTATTCCGGTTTAAAGAAATGTTGAAACTTGTTTTCCAGGTAAAGTTATCGGTTTGGATATTTACTGTATTAATGCCCAGATCTAAACCTTTGTTCTGCATCGAACCCACATTTTTTCTGATTACGGCATAACCGGTAGTGCGTGGAACCGGGGCATCTAACAACATATCGGTTGTTTTACGATAGTATATATCGGCTTCTAAATTAATGCGGTTGTTAAACAAGCCTAACTCTAAACCTGCATCATATTGTGCGGTTTTTTCCCAAACTAAATCAGGGTTTGCCAGGCGGCCGATACCAATACCAGTTACGCGGGTATCGTTAATAATACCAAAGTTATTCACTAATGTAGCTAACGACTGGTAGGCAGGAAGCTCAGAGTTACCACTTAAACCATAACTGGTTCTGAATTTTAAATTGGAAATGGTTTTATTGCCTTTTAAAAATTCTTCATCCGAAATTTTCCAGGCCAGCGCTGCCGAAGGGAAAAAGGCAAATTTGTGGTTCTCGCCAAATTTAGATGAACCATCTACCCTACCGGTAACGGTTAACAGGTATTTATCTTTAAAGGCATAATTAATCCTTCCGAAATAAGAGTTAAAAGCCGAACGGTTTCTGCTCGAACCCACAGAAATAGATTTACTGCCTGAGCCCAGGTTATTATCGCCGTAAAAGTCGGTTACAAAATTTTCGGCATGACTGGTGTTACTGAAAAAACTTGTTGCCTGCCACGAAATACCCAATAAAGCATTAATGGCATGCGATTCGGCAAAACGTTTGTTATAGGTTAAATAATTCTCCAGCGACCAGAAAGTTTCGCGGTCATCGGTAATGTTGGCGGTTCCGTTTTGTCCGTCGGAGATACCATACAGTTGCTTGGCATTGTACTCGTTGGTATTTCTGGTAACAATATTGGCGCCCAACTGGGTACGAAACTCCAGGTCTTTGCTAAAACTGATGGAAGAATAAATACTTCCGAGGGCAGTTTGGGTAATTAAACCAAATTTTCTATCGGTTAGGATATGTACGGGATTAGAACCACCTTCAGCCCAGGGGATCAGTTTATTATCTCCCCATTTTCCATCAGGCAGTTTAACCGGCAAAAAAGGAAAGGCTTCGGTAATCATACGCACCGAGTTTAAGCCACCGGTTCCCTGGTCTATAATATTTTCGTCCTGGTTGTTGTAGCTTAAGTTACCACCTACTTTTAACCAGGGCTTTATTTTGCTATCGAAATTAAACCTGCCCGAATAGCGTTTTAAATAAGAGTTTAGTAAAAGTCCCTGATCATCGCGATAGCCTGCAAAAACACCATAGGTATTGTTTTCGTTGCCACCTGTAAAACCCAGCTGGTGGTTTTGCGACAGTTTATTTTGAGTTGATTCTTTTAACCAGTCGGTATTGTACAGTGGATTTCCGTTGCTATCGAAAAACTGTGGCAAGGCAATCCTTGCAGCTTTTGGCACAGGTGTAGAGGCATAGTTTCCTGCTGCCCAACCCACCGGATCGTACACTTTAATATTTTCGTAGGCCAGATCCTGCACTTTAACATATTCAAAGGCATCGAGCATTTCTACATGGTGGGCAGCAAGTGTATTGATACCAAATTCTGCATCGTAAGTAACGCGTTGCGCATTGGCCGTACCTTTTTTAGTTGTAATTAAAATTACCCCATTGGCACCACGCGCACCATATATGGCCGTCGACGAAGCATCTTTCAATACCTCTACCGATGCAATATCGCTAGGGTTGATGTAATCGATGGCATTACTGTTTTGCGTTTGCGAACCTACCGGAAGTGCTACCCCATCAACCACATACAAGGGGTTATTACTGGTATTGATGGAGCTAAATCCCCTGATTTTAATGCTGGTTTGTCCACCCGGACGACCCGAGTTGGTGTTTACCTGCACCCCCGAAATCCTGCCTGCCAGGGCCTGGTTTAAAGATGAAGCCGGACGCTCCTGCAATTCGGTGGCTTTTACCACGCCTACAGACCCTGTTAAATCTGTTTTTTTAACGGTACCGTATCCAATTACCACTACCTCATCAAGTTTGTTATCAGCAGCTGCGCCCAGTTTAACGGTAAGGTTGTTATCCGCACCTACTGTTACATCTTTGTTTTCGTAGCCCACGTAAGAGAAACGCAGTACTTCGCCTGGGTTTGCTTCGATGCTGAACTTACCCGTTTCGTTGGTAACAGTTGCTTTGCCCGAGGTAAGGTTTTTAATCCCCACGCCGGGTATGGGCAGGTTCTTTTCGTCCAGTACAGTACCGGTAATTACCTTCCGGTTTTGTACCTCAGCAGAAGGCATTTTACTGATGGAAAGTTTGATGGGTTTCTCGGCATCCCGATGCCTGGAGAAGGCAGGGCCATTGAGCAAAAAAAGCACAGAAAGCCCTGTAATCTTTAGTAGATTGATTTTCATTAGGTTTTAGTTTAGTAAATGATGTTTGAAAAAACGTTTTAGCTATTATCCAAAGATGATCTGATCAAGGTTATAATCAAGCTAATAAAAGGTATGGGCTAACAGTTAACCTGTGCGTTGCAGACATACAGTCATGTAAATTTATAGACAACTATTAAATCTGTTCACACCAGTTTATACTGCAAAACAAAGGCAGTTTACCCGGCTCATATCATATCTGGTTATTTTGATAAAACGATTTATCAACTCAATATTAACCATTATGATACAAATTCAAAAATTACTTTATGCAACATAAATGTTACCTAAAAGTAAACCATAAAATACAGACTGATTAGGTTTACAATGTCAGTTTATTTTGATTGAAGACAAAAAGCACATCTGGTTCAAAATCATAGTTGGTACTAAACCAAGCTAGCTTTAAACGTAAGGAGGAAATTTTCAGAAAATAAATGATAATTATTTTCTGAAAATTATTCAAAGATGGCTTAGTATAAATCTATATAGTCGTCTGCTATTTGAAATTGTGGGATTCTTTTTGTACGTGCCCCATATTTAATCAAACTCGTATGCCATGCATAGCTATACCCTCTCCCCCTGATTAAACGGTCGATACGCGGAGCCAAATCATAATTTCGAATATAACGGGCAATGTCATCCAGCTCGCGTTCAATATCACTGTCTATCATCTTTTTATGGGTGATCATGTGCGGTGCAATTTTTAGCACATATCGCCAGGGCTCTGTAATTACATATTTAATTTCCTGCCGTCGTGTTTTAATATCAAAAGTTTCAACTTGTGTAAAACAGGCTTTTTCCTGCTCAGATAAATTAAGCCTGCTGCAGTTCCATGAATAAGGGGATAGCTCACGCAGGTTTTGCTTTCTTATTTCGTAGCCGTACCGTCCTTTCCTCCTCTTTTTCTTTTTAAAAGTTTTATCGTAATGATATTCAACAGTATTTATTTTAGCCAGCAAATTGTTGTAAAATTCTGCAAGTGTGCTGGCTCTAACATCTTCCCGCAATACAAAATATCGCTTCCAGCCTTTTTGATATGGTTTTTCAAGTTCCACCAAAGGCAATGCTCTTTGCTGTGCCCGAGTATGCTGCGTCTTTTGCTCAAACCAATTAATTGTTTATCCCGATCTGTTTTTACGAGACGTTTTTTTGCCCGTGCAGATCTAAGCCTGCACGGCAATTCATGTATGTCCATCGGACTTCCATTTAATAATTCTTAAGATTTGTGTTTGATCTCAGTTCGTCCTAGATAAGGATATACCTTTCATTTTCAAGCCTAAAGCAAAATGCAATGAGTAGCATAAAAAGACGTAACCCAATGGGTTATACGCAAAAATCAAAAACTACAGTAATTGCTGCCTGTTAGGCAATGCGCGAAAGGGGTGATATGTAAAAATACGCTGTCATGATTCCTGGATATTAAAAGTTTGCTCCTTTAGGAATACTGCAAAGGTAGAAAAAATTATTAGTCTGTATCCATTTTCTTTTCTTCACCTTTCCAACAGTCCATCTCAGGTTCAATATTGCCCATTTCGGGTATGAATAGCTGGTTTAGGGAGCTGTTTTGAAGCAATTTTGTTTCAGAAACTTAAAAAAAGAAATATTATGAAACTTAAAATTGCAAAAAGAATTTACTGGATTGGTGCTGCATTAACAGCTTTATGGTTTGGCGCAAGTGGCATTTTTGAACTCACCAAAAACCCTATTGTGTGGGATATCACGCTACAACTGGGCTACCCGGCCTACTTTATTTACGTGCTTGGCGTAGCCAAATTATTGGGTATTGCGGTTCTTTTAACACCAAACCGTTTACTGCGTTTGAAAGAATGGGTATTTGCCGGGATATTTTTCGATATCATATTCGCTTTTTCTTCTAAACTCAGTGTTATTGGTGCCGCAGCAACAGTTGATGCCATTGTAGCCTTTGTTATGGTATCGGTAACCTATATCATGTTCCGCAAAATTTATGCAGCAACTTATTCGCCAGCTGTTGCAGAATAAGCAAACTAACTACACCCAAAATTTATTTAACCTGCATTGGATTTTAACCGGTGCAGGTTTTCTCGTGTTTACAGACGATCAAAAACCTGTATTTATGGCTTTTCTCTTAAGCGTTGCCGGTGTGCTTTGCCCCATTTTATCATTTCGAGAATAATGCTACCAAAAGAATGGCAGTAATCCGTTGGTGAGTATTCTATAATCACGGGCGTATCATCAACCACTGTGCGTTTGATGAGTTGATTGGCGCTCATTTCCTTTAACTCTTTAGAAAGCATACGGGTGGTAATACCCGGAATGCTCCGTTCAATGTCACGAAAACGTCGATTTCCATTGCAAATGGAATTGATAATCGGGATTTTCCATTTACCACTTAAAACGTACAGCGTATCCTGCAAAGCCTGTATTTCTTCGTCCTGGTTGCGTGGATTGGATAAAATTTCGTTCGATTTCTCGAGTAGTTCTTTGTCGTTCATACTGGTATACTTCGTTATACTACTTACAAAAGTATACCAATATAGCTTTAATTTTGTTCAAACAAAAAAATAATTCTATGGAACATTTAAAAGGAAAAATAGCACTGGTAACAGGCGGCAATAGCGGCATCGGTTATGCCACCGCAAAAGAATTAAAAGCACAGGGTGCGGAAGTAATTATTACAGGCCGAAGAAAAACTGCGGTAGAGGAAGCTGCCGCTGCACTTGGTGTTACCGGTATGATTGCAGACCAGGGTAGTGTAAATGATATAGAACAATTGGCTTTTGCAGTAGGGCAGCAATTTGACAAAATTGATATCCTGTTTATCAATGCGGGTGTGCTCGAAAATACTACGATAGAAAATGCAACCGAGGCAGCATTCGATAACGTAATCGGCGTAAATTTTAAAGGAGCCTATTTTACCCTGAGCAGGTTTATTCCCCTGCTAAACGATGGCGCTTCTGTTGTTTTCCTATCATCGAACACCGCTAGTATGAATGCTGCAAATAGCTCTATTTATTCTTCAGGTAAATCGGCTTTAAATGCGGTTATGCGCATTGCTGCTACAGAACTGGCACCCCGTAAAATCAGGGTAAACAGCGTAAGTCCGGGGCCAACCGCAACCGAAATTATGAATAAAGCAGGCTATACACCTGAGCAACTGAGCCAGGTTAACGCGTGGATATTAGAGCGGGTACCACTAAAACAAATCGGTAAGGCTGAAGATGTAGCTAAAATGGTGGCTTATTTTTGTGGCGAGGCAGCAAGCTTTATAACCGGAGCCGAAATTGTAATGGATGGTGGCATGAGCTTATAATGGAAGCAGGAGTTGCCAACTTATGGTAAAGCTACAATTTGGCGAAAAGACTCACCACATGCTTTCTGGCATTATTTGCATTTGTTTTTTGCCATGGAAAGGGCATGCCAGTGTAGTAATTATGAGAGATCAGCAGGAAAAGAAAATGAAGATAGTGTTAAAGAATTATTAAAGATCGTCATTGCGAGGAGGCTTTTTCAGCCGACGAAGCCTGCCTGCAGCAGGCAGGCAATCTTAATGCGGTTGCTATAACCCATACTTGTAAGATTGCTTCCCTGAGAAAGCGGGGCTGGCTGTCGTTCCTCCTCGCAATGCCGATACAACTGAATTTTACCTTGGCTGCTGCTGCGTAACACAATGCACCATACCGCCATTGGCAAAAAGGTTACGGCAATCTATCCCTACCACTTTTTTACCCGGATATAGTTTTTGAATGATTTCGTTTGCTACCGCATCGTTCGGGTCGTTATAGTTAGGCACCAAAACGCGATTGTTGGCAATGTAATAATTGATATAGGATGCCTTACCTAAATTTTCACCGTACGTAGTCACCACGTCATTTTTAGTCAGCGGAACTTTTACAAAGTTATAATTAGTTCCTTTTTTATCGGTTGCAGCATATAATTTATCAACATCAGCTGCAGGTACCTGCCAGTAATCCAAATCAACGGCATTCATGGTAATAATGGTAGAAGGGTTGGCAAATCTTGCAAATCCGTCTATATGCATATCGGTAATATCGAGCCCTGCTTTGCCCTCGAGCCAGATAAATTTGCTGATGCCTAAATATTTGGTAAAAATGGCTTCAGCTTCCTGCAGGGTCATTCCCCTGTTTCGGTTTTTATTGAGAATAGAACTTTTACAAGCCATAAGTACACCCTGTCCATCTACTTCAACACTTCCGCCCTCGTTAATCATCACCGAATTCAGATCTATTCGTTTAATCTGCTGATCAGCTGCTAATTTTGATGGTATAGCATTGCACTTACTGTATGCGGCTTTTTCGCCCCAACCGTTAAAGCCCCAATCCTGAATAAAAAGCTGACCATTTTTATCTTTTACATAAATAGGGCCGTTATCTCTCACCCATACATCGTCTGTCGGATAAACTTTAAAATCGATGTTATTCAATTGAACATCAGCTATTTTAAGCAGGCCCATAATCCGGCTTTTCTCGGTTTCATCATACGCAATAACATGCACCTTTTCACTTAAAGCCAGTTCTTTTGCCATTGCAACCCAGGTGGCATCGAGCCTGTTGCGGTAAGTCGCCCCATATTGGTACTGGTGCGGCCATTAGCCAGGTGCCTTCGTGTGGAGCCGATTCATCCGGCATGGTATAAGTAATCGTGCTATCTGCTAGTTTTGTAACGGTTTCTACTTCACCTTCGGTGCACGATAATAAAACTGCTGGTAATAACATCAGTATAATTCCCATTTTTTTCATGATTAATATTCTTTTTTTATAGGGCAAAACTAGCCGTATAAAAAACTGCAAACTTGTCTCAAATTGACAAGTTTATTTTAATGGCAACAGTATGGCTGTTAGCTGCTCTTCTTCCCGTTCGGTATTATCCACATGTTTAATGTAACGTTCGATAATGGGGTTCTGCGAAAATTCGAGTCCGCAATCTAAAATCCAGCCCGCATAAATTTTCTGGTAGGTACCATCGAGGGTGTCATATTTTCCTTTGTGAAGAAATTGTGCATAGCGGCCTCCCATGATGATTTTGGAGGGCAGTTTCTGATCGGCCGCAGGTTGCGAAGCACAGGCATCGTACTTACAGGCCAGCTCATCTCTAATCAAAGGCTCGTCGGCAATAATACCAAAATATTCCGTTTCGCGCAGCGGAAAGCTGTGCTTCACAAAATTGCTCCACAAGAGCTCTATTTCGTGATTGGTATATTGGATAAAGGTACTTTTGTAATAAACCTTTACCGGAGGCAGGTACACAATTTCGGGTTTAAGTGTGCCTTCGGCTTTCACAGGGATAATATTTGTGGTGCTAAACAATTGTGCCTTGCCCGATTTGGCCAGTTTGGGCGAAATGCCGAAATGTTGTTTAAAAGCTTTTGAAAAGGAAGCTAAATTGGCAAAGCCAACCTTTAAAGCAATAGTGGTTAAACTTTCTTTGGTATATAGAATTAATTTATAAGCATTTTCTACCCGCAGCCTTTGCTGGTAAGCACCTATGGTTTCGCCGCAACTGTATTTAAAAATCCGCTGGATGTTGCGGTAAGAATAATTGGAAACCGCTTCAATTGCTTTGATCGAAATGGGCTGATCGTACTGCTGCTCAATCAGGTTGATGGTATTGTAAACACAATACAGGTTGGCAACATCAGCATTTATCATTATTTGAATGGATTGATCAATGAAATTTACTTAAAAACGGATCGTAAAAAAAGTAAAACGGCAGATTGTGCACGAAATTGTTAGCGCACCCTGGGCTGGTAAAATTAACTACCTATGCCCTGTACACCTTAAGCTATGTTTTTGTAAACTGAAATATCAACCATACCATATTAACTCAACATTAACAATACCACCATTTGCATACAGGCAAATAACATCGCATTCAAAATCAAGCGTATACTAAATGAATACATTGACAAATATCAATACCTAAATAACAAAATAGCTTTAAAATTGTAATACTAGACATACAGAAATTTCGGTTTAAGCAAAAAAGATATATTTTTGTACAAACAAACCGAACATGAAAATTGCCGCCTCTTTTACGCTAGTACTTTGTTTTATTGCGCTGTTAACCCATGCACAACATAAAAGCCTGGCCCAAATAAATCAAATGGCAAAAACAGGTGCGAACATGTTTGAGGTTTCGGATAAATTAAATGGCGATGCGCTGATTGACCGTTTAGCTGCACAAAGACGCGCTTTCAATAACAACCGAAACGCAACACCTCAGTTGGCCAATCTGCCAAGCCCTGAGCATATTTTCGACAGAAGCAGCCTAACCACCATTACATTTGAAGGATTAGACTATTACATATTAAACAACCATGTTATTGGCATTAAAGGATTGGAACTATCGGATGAAGTTTTGGCACAAATAACCGATAAGTTATTGTTGCTGGATAAAGTTCAGTTCGATTACAGCGAAAAAGCAAATAAAGAATATTTAAACGCTAACACCAATTTTCAAAATATCAGAAACATGGACAGGTGGTTTTTTACTACCCTTAAAATATTAAATACTACTGTAAATGATATTGCTTCGTTTACCAAAAACGAAAATCCCTCTTTATCAGTAGCCACAAATATCAGCAAAATGACCCAGCCCAATATCGATGCCTGGAAAGGAAAGCAAACTGATCAGGCGCTGGTGCAATTAGCAAAATAAACCAACAAACCAAACAAGAAGAAGCCCCGTTTATATTGAACGGGGTTTTCTGTTTAGTTAAAAATTGGTATCAGATATTTGCAGATCGACGAAACTCTCATTCGACCATTGGATTTGCAATGGTTTTCCGGCATCTCGTATAGTCTCTTTGCTTACATCTTTTCCGCTGCCATAGTTAATTTGTGCAAAAGGATTTTTATCGATATTGAGCACCAGCAATAGCCTGCTTCCTTTACTTAACTGGCGGCTAAAAAACCTCGACCGGTAAAAAGGTATGGTTTCGGCTTTACCCGGAACCAGAAGCTTACGCTGAGCCATATCTTTGGCATAACTTGCGCGACCTAAAAAATACGAGAGCTGAAAATATTTGCCCTCAGGCGTAATTTCATAAAGCACCAAACCAACATCCATATCTTTTTTATTGATGATGGCCTTTAGCTCACCTTTCAAATAACCACTTACCGATACCGCGTGGCTGAATGGTTTGGTTACAAAGAAAAGGCCATTTGTTTGATCAATTTCCTGCTTGATAATCTGACTGGGATAGTAATCGTTATTAAAAGTACGCCTGTCTGCCAAATCAACCTCTTGCCTGATAAAGGTTTCCTGCTGTGGTTTAGTGTTCGATAAAAGACTGTTCTTTTCGGTTCCGCTGAGGTAAAACCTTACTGTATTTTCTTCTACCAGATCCATCGAGGGCACATGCTTCCATACATTTGCACCCATTACTTCGAAATTAATTTTATCCTTTATTAAGGCTGGTTTTGCTTTTCCTTTTAGTACATAATCCAGCCACTCAAAAGTAATTTGCCGTGTATTTATCAATGCAGCTGAATCAACCTCATACCCTTTTAGCAAAGGTTTACCTCCCAATTGCGCGCCAAAATGATCGTAAGGACCAATAATGAGGTAATGTTCGGCAGCAGGCCTGTACTTGTAGTGTTCTCTTAAATATTCGAGTGCTGACACCTGCCCGTCGTCGTAATAACCGGTAATACTAAGCACCGGAATATTGATTTTTGCAAAATCGTTGCGGTATGGTACCATGGCTTGCCAGTAAGCATCGTAAGCAGGGTGCGAGATCCACTTTTGCAACCAGGGATTCGGCGTTCCATCTACGCTATCGATACGGTTATAGGCCGCTCCGCTTTCCCACCAAAGATTCCGCATGCGTTGCCATCTCGCATTATCTTTATTCACCACATCATCGGTGTATTTATTGTTGGTAACGTGAAATGCCCACTGGTAATTGGCATTTAAAAAAACATTGTTCTCCATGGGCAAACCCAATCCCGGAATAGCTGCTACGTAAGGTACAATGGTTTTTAAGGCCGGATGCAAATACTTGGTTGCCGCCCACTGTGCAAAGCCCGAAAAACTTCCGCCGTACATGCCTACACGGCCATCGCTCCAGGGTTGGCGCACAATCCAGTCGATTACCGCATTCACATCACGCGCTTCATGCTCGTAAGGTTCTGGCTGATCAGGACTCAACCGCTTACCCCGGGCATCGGCCACGATGCCAACATAACCCTGATCTGCGGCAAATTTAGCTTCTGCCAAACTTCTGTTCAGGTCAGAATAAATCAGGTACATTAATGCACAGGGTAGCTTTGCGCTAACTCCTTTCTTTTGCACCACCACAGCCGAAAGCGTGATGCCATAACTGGTTTTAATTAAAACACTATCTTGAATAATGTAATTAGTGGTATCGGGCAAACTTAGTTTCTGTTGGGCGACACCAAATTGGGCCATTAAAAGGCATAGCAAAGCCATACCGAAAAATTTTCTGTTCATTTTTATGCTTTTTAAATTTTAATTTATCTTTTTTGAAGGCTCCTGAACCTCACAGATTGTCGCTCTGATAATTGTACTATAGTTCCTGAATGAAGTGTTACCGAAATTTTGCTTCCGGTGTTTTCTACTGATGCTATGTAATTGATATTGAACATCCGCTCTCTCGAGGCCCTGAAAAACATCGCACAATCAGGATTTTTCTCTAAATTGTTTAGCGAGTTTTTCATCAACACCTGTTCTTTTCCATAGTAGAGTCTCACGTAATTTTCTTCAGAAGTAATCAACTCAACCGCACCCCATTTCAGGAGATGAAGTTTATTTCTGTCTTTAATAAAAAATGTAGGCTCCAATTGCCCATGGCAACGTTCGGTTACGATATTTATAGCTTTATCCAAACGTTCGCTACGTACGGGTTTCATCAGGTAATCGAGCGCACTCACCTCAAAGGCCTGAAGCGCATAGGTATCGTAAGCGGTTACAAAAACTACCTGGGGAATGTGGCTCAACGATTCGAGCATTTCGAAACCGGTTTTACCAGGCATCTGGATATCTAAAAAAATTAAATCAGGCTGTAAAAGTTCAATCATTTTTTGTCCTTGCTCAGCATCTGCTGCTTCGCCCAATACCACAATCTGCGGATAGGCCTTTAACATCCTGATCATTTCGGCCCGGGCCTGGCGTTCATCATCAATCACCAATGTTCTTATTGTTTTCATGCCATTGGAATAATTAAGGTTGCCAAAACATTTTCTTCCTGCTGACTGATATCAAATTTAGCCGCTCCTTTGTATCCTATATCAAGCCTGTTCTTTAAATTTTCCAGACCAATACCTGCATTTTCGTTATCCAGTTCGAGCTTACCAGGATTAGCTACCTCCATGCATAAAAAACCTTTCTGCTGATATATGGCAATAGTTACCTTACCACCAGCTCGCCTTTTGGCTATTCCATGTTTTACCGCATTTTCGACCAGCAATTGCAAACTCAGCCGCGGAATACTTACCGATAAATCTGGAACATTGATCTGAAACTCAAAACTGAGCCTTTCTTCCATCCGCATACTTTCGAGCTCGAGATAATCTTTTACCAGTGCTATTTCTTCATCCAGGCGTACCATCATTGCGTTTCCGCGATATAAGCTATTGCGCAAAATTTCACTTAACAAATCTATTCCCCTCGCGGCACCATCAGGTCGGGTATAAATAAGCGATTTAACGGTATTGAGTGCGTTGAAAAGAAAATGTGGATTAAGCTGGCTGGAAAGATTATCGAGCTGCGCCTGTTTGAAACTCAGCTGAAGCACCGCATTTTCACTGGCCAGTGCTACTTCTCTCCGTGCATAATGGTAAAGATGATAAGCCAGCAACCAAATGGCCATTAACCGGATACCGGCCATAAATATGCCCGAAATATTAGTAAGTGCAAACTGATCGAAATCCAGCCCTCCGCTATTCACGAACATAGTTCGCAAAAAATATACTTTTGGGATTGTACAGCAGGTATAAATAATGCCCATTACCGGAACTGCAATAAACATCCTAACCATCAAACTATTTAAAGGCAGGAGCTGCCATTTATTGCTTTCGGCGAATAGTTTATAAAGATGGGTAATACCTACGTAAAGTATCACATCGGTTATCAGTTGTGCAAAACCCAGGCCCCAGAGAAACTCGCCACTGGTAATGGCTACAAATGCCCAATAGAGCGAAGCAGCTGTCCACCCGATGAGCTGGCATTTCCAATACAATGAAATTTGATTTCGTTCCATTATTTTTCTTTGCAACAAAGCAATGCAAACTAACAGCAATATAAAAGATAAAGTACATGGACGCAAGAAAAGGGAGGATGAATGCGCCGAAGATACTGAACAGCCCCATAAAGCGCTTTACAATTTCAGGTTTAGGCGATTGTCTTTACTATATTATGTGCAGAATGTACTGCCCATTATTAAATTTATCCAAGAAAGATGTAAGGAAAATTTAGCAAATTTAAAGAATGTACCTTCGAATAAAAAATTACCTACAAACTGTAATTAAATATCACTATGAAAAAAATACTAGGATTATTCGTGATTTTGTTTCTTTCTCAAAATACATTTTCACAAGAAGGCAAAAAGAAAATTTATTTATTGGTTGATACTTTAAATCAACCAAAAATTAATAAACAAATAGAAATAAAATGGACTTCCCCTTTTCACTATGCGTTCATATTCAATGTACCCTACAAAGCGCCCTATTATAATTACGTAGAATTCTCTACCTGGATAGATAAAAAGAAGCCAAAACCTCCAGTAGAATTGAGTAAGCCTAAATATCCGTTCGTCAAATTAACTGAACTATTGAACAAGGTAAAAGAAAGTCCACTATATTTTAGTGATGAGTTTGATCTCTATATTACGGAAGTACTACCTAAAAAAAGGTTTCAAACCTTTAAGGTAATTCTAATGCCTCAACAGGCACCAACACAAAGCGGTGCAAGCTTAAAAAATAAATTGAAATAAAGAAGGCAGCGAAAAGGGATAACAGTAAATTGTTATCCCTTTTTTGGCGCTGTCTATGAGAATATAAAGGTTCTAGACACAGAAATGAGCAGAAAAGAACAAAACTATATAACCTGAAGTAAAAAATTACGCTCGCGTCAGCAGCTATTCTCTGCTCCTTATAAAGATTCAATCAAAAAGTTTGGGGTTAATAAAAATAACCCCAAACATGATGATACAAATTTTATTTTTTAGCACTTTCCATGGGATGCTCTTTCAGTAATTGATCTGGTGAGTAAAAATCTTTTTTATTTTGAATAGCTTTTCTGATTGCTTTTACTTTCTCGGGCGAAATTGCAGTTCCCTTATTGCCAAATGAATTACGAACATAGGTGAGCACTGCCGCTACTTCCTGATCTTTCAGCAATCCGCCAAAAGGTGTCATCGGAACCTGGCCGGGGTATTTTTTGCCATTCACTTCAATTGGCCCCATTACTCCTTTCAAAACGAGTTTGATCAGTCGTTCATCGCTTCCGTTTACCCAGTTATTAGGGGTTAGCGGTGGAAAGCCAGCAGCTGCAAGCCCTTTACCATCTGCCTGATGGCAGGTTTTACAATAGCCTTCTTTGTTATAAATAATTTTTCCTTCTTTAAATAAGGCAAGTGCAGGGCCAGTGAGTGCTGTTTTTTCAGCCTTTTCTTTTCCTTCAGCTACATTTCTGCCATTTAAATGTGCTACAGCAGTTTGGTAAGCCGGTAACATCCAGCTATCCATTGGCAATTTATTCGCTTCGGCTAAAACGGGAAGTCCTTTGTCTTTGCCTATCCACGATGCAGCAGCAATAGCCATTAGCCTTACCCTGCTATTTTTATCCCTTGCGGCTTCCATTAGCAAATTTGCCTGGTCAGGAAGCTGATGACCAGTATAACGTACCACTTCTACTGCAGCGGCTCTTACCCTATAGTCATTGGCTTTTAACAACTTTCTTAATAATGGTTGATTTACTTTGTTCATTCCCCAGCTTACCCAAAGCGCTTCGAGTAAATGATGTTCGTACCTGGTATCATTGGTATCCAGCTTTGCAACCCAGCTTGTCAGTTTAGCCAACACCTCATTAACGTCACGCCCTCTCAGCTCACGGCGGGTGCGGTATCGGGTACGGTACTCGGGTAGTTTCAGGTGATCAAACAGTTCTTCAATGCTTGCTCCGGCAATTTTAGCAGGTTTTACCAGGGGCCTGGATGGATAAGTAATGCGGTAAATCCTGCCATGCGAATGATCACGAAGGGGATCGCGGGCATTGTGTTGCATGTGTCCGATGAGGACATTGTGCCAATCTATAACATATAAAGAACCATCAGGAGCAAATTCCAGATCCACCGGGCGGAAATTAGGATCGTTACTCACCAGCAAATCCATACGAAAACGGCTTTTATAACCTGTACCATCATCCTCCAGGGTATGCTCTTTTGTTCCCAAAAAACCAATAGTATTGTTGATCAGGAAGTCTCCCTGATATTCGTCGGGAAAATGGCGGCTGGATACAAATTCAATACCCGATGTAGGCCTTACCAGGTGTTTTTCTTCTATCAGTTGTTTTGATTTAGGGTTAGCTTGTCCGTATCTGGGTAAAATTGTGCCCGGAAGCATCCAGCGAAAATCAGGACTGGAAGTTTCGGCATAGAAAGGCTGCCCCCAATCATCAAATGCAATACCCCATGGGTTAGGAATAGCCATTTGTGCAGTGCGCTCTAATTTTCTACGCCGTGGGTCGTATCTGTAAAAACCGCCATTGGTGGCATAAATAGGTCCGTAAGAAGTTTCGATATTGGTGCGGAGAAATACCCCCTCACCTGAAAAAATGGCTCCGGATGGATCTGTAGTATAGGCATGACTACTGTGGTGAGAATCATGATCGTCAAAACCGCTTAACAAAATCTCTTTTTTATCCGCTTTATCATCCCCGTCAGTATCTGTAAGGAGAATAAAGTTATTTCCCTGGGCAACATATACCCCTTCTGCGGCAATCTCAAAACCGAGCGGTAAATGAAGTCCATCGGCAAATACGGTTTGTTTATCGGCTTTTCCGTCGTTATTGGTATCTTCCAGTATAATGATTTTATCGTTGGGTTTTGCATCGCCAACTTTGTATTGTGGGTAAGTAGGCATCACGGCCACCCACAAGCGCCCTTTATTATCGAACGACAATTGCACAGGTTTGGCCAGGAAGCTGAATTCTGTTTCAGAAGCAAATAGCTCTACCTTGAAGCCCGGCGGCACAGTTAAACTGTTTACGGCTTCCTGCCCGACCAGGTATTTAAGATTGCCATTTTTTTTGCTTGGGGTATAATTTGTTTTAACCTCTGGCAGAACTGTGGTGTGTTTATCGGCAGCTGCAACATCCATTTTTTGTCCTTTCGCTGCCGCCAGCCAAATGGCTGTATCCCTGATAACGGTCATTTCACGAATCTTTTTGATCTCTGCAGGAAAATTATCAGGTCCGTAAGGTTCGTACCGGCGACCATACACATGCACCCCGTTAGGGATCTTAAAATCATTCAGCCACATCCAGTTTTTTTCCATTACAGCATCATGCACCAGCTTCCGGTTATTTTCTGCTTCTGATGCCTTTTCTCCAAAAATCTGATCAGCAAGCAAAACCCCCAGTTTTTTATATCCTTCTTCGTTCATTTGAGAACCATCAACGGTTAACGGGCTTGGGGCATTTTTATACCACGCCAATGTTGGGTTAAATACATCAACAAAGCGAACCCGGTTTGCGGCGGCAATTTCTCTCATCGCGTTCGTGTACAGCAGCAGGTTTTCATTTTCCTTTTTACCGTCTGGCAAATCATACTGGGTTTTACCATTTAGGTTTTCAAATGCAATAGGCGATACGATGACAAGCTCCGGCGTTGAAGTGCCATTATATTTTTGTTTCAGTGTCCATTTGATAAACGCATCCAGTTCGGCTTTGTAATTATCAAGTCCCGCTGGTCCTTCAAAAGATTCATTAAATCCAAAAAAGGAAATGATCACATCTGTTTTTAACCTGGTAAGCCATTGATCGGGCGTTTCAAAAAAGCCTTGACCGGGATCTTCCATTTCTAATGTGCCACCCGCATCTTTTCTTTTAACCAGGTTGGCGCGCTCAACCTGAAACTTTTCGGCACCGGGAAACGCCCATGGAGAATTCCTGGCCGCATGAGGTCTGAAACCAGGCGTTTCTGCCGGGTTGCACATATTACGAATGAACAATTGTTGCGTGGGGAAACGGAGCTGCAATTCTGTTTCAAAATTATCGTAATTGATCATCCTCGAGCCCAGGTTATTGCCGATGAGGGCAATGCGTGTACCTTTAGCAACAGCAAGCGGCGAAGATTTATATTTAAAGGCGTTTATCAATATCATCGCAGGTACTAAGGCGATGAGGCACAACAGGCTGATTTTGATTATTCTCGTCATCTTTACACAGGTTTACTTAGCAACACGATAGGGTACCTGGATATCCATTTTACCTTTCCATTTCTTTGGTACCTTCAAACCTAATTCGTCATGAATGGCGTTAATTACAAGCCGTTGGAAAGCTTCAACCCTGAAATCTTCAGGATGCCCCATAGTGGTCATAAAAACCTTCCCACCAAAAGCATTGGTGCCGGTCCAGGCGACAGGATTTTGTACTGCAGGCCTTTCGGGTTTCACCGCTGTGCCGGTAAGCAATGGAATTGATCCGTTTGAAGGATAATCAGGCACCACATGGTACAACCACGAGCGAACATGAAAATCTTTTGCCACACCCGTAAGGATAGGGTTATTGGCTTGCGCAGGAACAACACTAACATCGGTGCTGCTGGTGTGCCCATAGTGCGTGTGTTTAGCCTTCCCTCCCCAGCCCGGAGGCGCATTTAAGGCAAATTCGCCGAAGGCATTCCATTTTTCACTGGGATGCCCTTTGGGGAAATTAAAGGCATGTGTAGTGGTACGAAAGCCCATTACCGGTTTTCCTGATTTCAGGTAGGCATCAATATGCGCAAGTTGTTCGGCAGGAAGTCTTCTCCAGCGCAAATAAAAAACAACTAAATCTGCATCTTTTAATATTTCCAGTCCGGGAATATTTTCTTCGCTATTGTGGTCGGGCGATGCTTTAAGTACAACTGTTCTCATGCCATAGTTCTTTTCCAGTTCTGCAGCAACAATGGGTAGCGTTTCTTCTCCGCTATATTCATGATCGCCACAAACAAAAACAACCAGCGGCTTTTTAGCTTTTTGCGCAGATGCCGAACAGCAAAAAATGGTACTCAGGGTTAATAAAAAACCAACACAAAAATTATTCATTTTATTAGGAATTAGTGATTATCAAATAAAGGAATCACGATTATATACACTATTTAATTCAGCCGCTCCGCCACCAAGTATAGCGAGCACATTTTTCACCGTAAGCAGGCACATGCGTTGGTAGGTAGCAGCTGTAAGACTGGCTGTATGCGGTGTAATAAGTGCATGCGGATGCTGTACTACCGAAAGGTTCTCCACCGGTGGTTCATCCGGCAGCACATCTGCGGCAAAGCCGGCAATGGTATTGGCATTCAAGGCATCGAGAAGTGCTGCATGATTGATTAGCGCCCCCCTTGCAGTATTGATCAGGAATGCTGTAGGTTTCATTAAAGCCAGTTGCGCTGCACCAATGATCTCATTGGTTTCCTGAGTTAAAGGAAGATGTAAACTAATAACATCAGATTGTTTTAAAAGCTCTTCCATTGGAAGGTTCTGTGTTGTTCTGCTCCAATACAGCACCTTCATACCAAAGGCCTCACCCAGTTTCGCCACACGTTTGCCTATATTTCCCATCCCCAGTATACCCAGTGTTTTGCCATTCAGCTCATCGCCGGCATATTGATTACGCCAGTTCCAGTCATGCTGTTTAACACGTTCTACCGACTGATATAAATTACGCATTAACATCAGCATTAAGGCAAGCGTATGTTCGGCAATGGTGGCCGCATTACTGCCCGGCGCATTAACTACCCTGATTTTTCTTGCCGTCGCCTCAGCCACATCCACATTATCAAGTCCAACGCCGCACCGGGCCACCACCTCCAAATCCGGGCAGCAATCCATCAGGCGCTTATCAATCTGTCCCTTGCCCCTGGTAATAACCGCATGTACTTCTATCCTGCCCAAAACCTCATTTAGCCCGCCTTCGGTATATCCTTCGAATACATTCGCATTTTCCTCCAGTAGAGCAAGTGCCTCATCCGCAATGGTTTCGAGCAACAATACGTTTTTCTTCATTACTTTTTATGGTATAAAGTAGCGTTATCAGATTTTAAGCCTCTGTAATCGTTCCTGTTCGAAACGTATAAGCCTTCTTCATACAGTTCATCTTTAAAGATCTGCTCATCCACTTCCGATCCGGGGATAGAAGAAATTTCGACCAGGTTACCGGCGGGATCGCGCACAAACATCTGCATGGCTCCGTCAGGCAATTTCCTCACTTTTCCCCATGGATTAATATCAATGGCATTCAATGCTTTCATACGAAAAAAAACACTGCTGAAATCGTCTACCTGCACACAAATATGCCCGCGAAAAGAGGTTTGGTCTTCCCATTCAGAAATATGCAATTGCTGCTCATCATTAAACCTGAAAAACATTACAGGGTAATCGAACTGAAAAGCAGGAAGCGGCTCAAGGCCCAGTTCCTGACTGTAGAACGCACCCGCTTTTTCCAGATTATCTACGATGAGCGTTACGTGATTAATTTTAAGTGCCTTTGCCATAATTAATTATTTTATACCGGCTGTTTAAACTGTTTTACAAAATCCCAGTCAGGCGTTAACCCCAATCCTGGCGCTGCAGGTGCCGCGATTTCGCCGTTAATTACATTAATTTGTTCTTTTACCAAATCGTACATCATGGGGTTTCCGCCCAGAGAGAACTCAATAATTGTTGCCGCGGGCGAGGCAAAGGCTACGGTTAGCCCTGCCATGAAAGAAAACGCAGAGCCCCAGCAATGCGGTGCCAGCTCTACCTGGTGTACACTGGCCAGATGCCCGGCGCGCATGGCTTCTGAAATACCACCGATAATGGCCGCATCGGGCTGAACAACATCTATAGCCCTGATTTGCAAAAGATCGTGAATATCAAAACTGGTATACTCACTTTCGCCTGCTGCAATGGGGATATGCGTAGCAGCCCTTACTTCTGCTGTTCCTTTCTTATTATCGGGGCTTACAGGCTCTTCAAACCAATAAATGTTACAATCTTCTACCCCTTTGCAAAATTGTTTAGCCTCGGGTACGCTGAACGTGCCGTGCGCATCAACCATTAACTTAATATCGGGGCCCAGCGCCGCTCTGGCTGCTTTTACCCTATCAATACTTTTCTGCACGGTATCGTCCATTACACCTACACGCATTTTCACTCCCCGAAAACCTTTACTCACATATCCGTTTAACTGTTCGCCTATATGGTTTACGTCTGCCCAACCTCCGCTGGCGTAAGCAGGCATTTTCTCTCTGCAGGCACCGCCAAGTAAATCCAATACCGGAACATTCAGCATTTTCCCTTTCAAATCCCACAGTGCGGTATCAATCCCACTCATGGCCGATATGGTAAGCCCCCGCCGCCCTAGGATGGGAAATTTTCGCCCCCTCGACAAGGCATAGTGATCCCTTGTTCCGTTATACATTTCTTCCCACAGCCGGGTAATGTCTTTTACCGACTTGCCCAGCAATACAGGCTTCAGTTCATTTTCGATACAATTTACAATGGAAGCACATACACCAGAAGAGCCGACCGCAGCCTTGGCTTCTCCAAAGCCCTGCAAGCCTGTATCCGTTGTTATGACCACAAGGGTCATATCAAAATTGGTGAGGAGCCCGTAATCTGATATATGTTGTTTGGCTTCGGGTATGGGGCAACGTAACCAAAATGCTTCTACGTTTGTGATTTTCAATTTAAATAAGTTTTGATAAGGTATTAAATGATTGTTGGGTTAGCATGGTATAAAATGCATCGGTAACAGATGAGCTGCCATGATCGATCAGGAATTTCTCCTGCTCAGGAGTAAGGTTTTCAGGCTTTTCATCTACAGCACCGGGATAAGGATTAGCCGGGGTACGATCTAAGGGTGCGCAGAACTCAACAGAAAGTACCTCATTATAATTTATTTCATGAAGAGTATCTATGATCTTTTGCCAGTTCAGATTGCCCATTCCAGGTGCCATCCGGTTATTATCGGCCACATGAAAACCTACCAATTTCCCTTTGGCTTTTCTAATCGATTCGAACAGATCCGTTTCTTCGATATTCATGTGAAAAGTGTCGAGACATACACCACAGTTTGGTCCTACTGCTGCAGCCAGCGCGAGGGCCTGCTCGGCACGGTTAATAAAGTAGGTTTCGAACCTGTTGATGGGCTCAATACCCAGCAATACACCCGCGGCTTCACTGTATTCGTATATTTCTTTCATCGCGTTAACAGCCCAGCCCCATTCCTCTTCGGGCCGGCCATCGGGTACTAACTTACCAACGGTAGCAGGCACAACAGAAACCATGTGGCCATCCAGCTCTTTCACCATTTTCACTACATCTTTTACGTATTGGATGGAAGCCGCACGCTGCTGCTCGTTCGCGGCCAGCAGGTTACGCTCACCAAGCATTAGTGTTACAGAACCCCAGCAACTCAGGCCGTGTTCCTTCATTAGCTTTCTTACGTCCTTCGTATTGTACTGATCGGGGTTTCCGGCAATTTCGAGCCTGGTATAGCCAATTGCAGCAACTCTTCGTATCGTTGTTTCAATGGTTTCGGCACGCATCCAATTGTGTATCGCAAGTTCCATAACGGATAAAATATTTTTGGTTAGTATCAGATAGATGCCGCATAACAGCATCCTTGTAAAACAAACTTATTCAGATTTCAATGGAAATAAAAATACTGCATTTGCTCATTTTTGATACTATATTTACATTAATAGCCAAATTTAGCGTTCAAAAATAAGTATTGTACCAAAAAGCAGTAATTATGAAAGTTTCTTACCGACCGATTTCCACTCCTGAAGATGCCAGTTTCGCCATCAAAGAATACTGTCAGCCACAGTTTACCAATACCTTTCATTTTCACCATGGCTACGAATTAATCCTGATTGTTAAAAGCTCAGGTCAGGTTTATGTGGGCAATAAGGTTATTCGTTATCACGAGGGCGAGATTTTTATGTTTGGCCCAGGACTGGTACACTGTTTTTCGAGTGATGTTTTGACTGCGATGGAGGAAGAAGTAGCACATGCCATTGTAGTGCAATTCTCGGCAGATTTTATGGGAAAGGATTTTTTTGAAACCCTGGAGCTGAGGGCGGTGAAAGAGCTGTTGCAAGAGTCGGTATATGGTATAAAGTTCGGCACTACTGAGTCTTCCATCAGTAGCCGCTTCTTTCAGTTCCAACCCAACCAACAATTGAAAAACCTGATCCTTTTGCTGCAGATATTGGAAGAACTTTCTCAGGGCAGCAAAAAAGGCGCATTACTCATTACCGACGATATCAAAAAAATACGTTATAAAGAAAGCGACGCTAAAAAACTGGCTTCGATATTCAATTATGTATTCGAAAATTATCACCAGGAGATTGCTATTGAATCTGCTGCTTCTATTGCCTGTATGAGCAAAGCCGCATTTTGTCGTTATTTTAAAAGAAGCACCCACAAAACATTCTCACAGTTTGTAAATGAGATCAGGGTAAGCCATGCCACAAAATTACTGATTGGCAAAGAGAACAACATCACTGCCATTTGTTATGCCTGCGGTTTTGATAATGTTTCTTATTTTAACAGGCAGTTTAAGCTGCATCAGGGTATATCTCCGCGCGAGTACCGGAAAGTATTTATGGAAAGTAATGCTGACCGGCCTTTTTTGCGGGATACTGATTGATGATGAAAAATGAATAATCACCTCAAAAACAAAAAAGCCGATTTAAGTTAATAAATCGGCTTTTATAGTGGAGAATACCGGATTCGAACCGGTCACCTCTTGCCTGCCAGGCAAGCGCTCTAGCCAAATGAGCTAATCCCCCAATTTTAATGTTCAATAACCAAATCTGAATAACCAATAGGATCATTGAAACAAGCGTTCGCTGCTTGTGCTGCAAAAATAGCAAATACTTTATCGAAAGCAAATGATAATTGATTTTTTTATTGCGGCGCGATAAACATAGCACAAAAACGGCCGCAAATACTCCTAAAAGCCATAATTGGCTATTATGGGCGGCTGTTATTTTAGCTAACCTTCCAGGCTATTTTTGATTTAACAGCTCCTGGTAGGCATCTACAAATTGAGCCACATGGTAGCCATCCATTAAAGCATGGTTAACATGAATCGAAACCGGCATTATTTTCTTCCCGTTTTCATCCCTCACCTTGCCAAAAGATATTTTTGGGCAGCTATCCTGAAAAGCAAAATTGCGGGCATGAGATAATGAAGTAAAGTTTAACCAGGGCAGTGCCGAATAATGGATTACATTTTCGCCTGAAGCAGATGGAATTAAGCCGGTTGTAGCCTGTACTTTTTCAATTTCCTGATTGGCTGATAGCTTAAACTCGTTAAAGTCTGCATAAAAATCGAGGTAACCGAAACCAAAAGTACCATTTGGGCGGTTAATGGTGGCCGCAGCATTTACGCAGTCGTATTTCCAAACCTCGCCATCAATAATGCGGTAGCTAAAAGGCTCGATGGCATTAGCGGCGGCCAGCGATTTGTGTAAATAAAGCAGGAAAAACGAAACGGCTTTCTCTTTGGCTTCCTTATAGGTAGCCGTGCTATCTAAATCTACGGTAACACCAAAAAATGGTTCCCCAAAGGTGCTAAAAAAATTAAAGTGATCTTTTCTGATCCAGGTGTCTATATCTATTTTCTCTTTCATTCAATTAATTTGACTAAAACTTCTGACAAGCTTTCCATCTCGTAAAAATTGGGATGCTCGATGGTATGGTCGATACTTTCGTGCACCCAGGTGGTGTGGTACGGGATATGAACGGCATGACCACCAATGTTAAGTACCGGTAATACATCAGATTTTAAGGAGTTGCCCAGCATTAAAAATGATTCGGGATTACAATCCAGGTGTTTCAATAGTTTTTGATAATCCTTTTCCTGTTTATCGCTCATAATTTCGATGTGATGGAAATAATGGTCTAAACCCGATTTGGTCAATTTCCTTTGCTGATCGAGCAAATCTCCTTTGGTAGCCACCACCAGTTTGTATTTTCCGTGCAGCGCTTTTAGTACTTCCTCTACCCCATCCAGCAGCTCAATGGGTTTGTTTAACATTTCCTGCCCCAGTTCGATTATCATTTCCACAACTTTGGGGTCATTTTTCCCCATTGTGACCCTCAATGCCGTTTCGATCATACTGAGCATAAACCCCTTAATACCAAAGCCATAGAGTGGCAAATTGGCAATTTCTGTTTTGTAAAGTTCTACAATTAAACTGTGGCGTGGCATGAAGTCTTCCAACAGGGCCGCAAATTTATCTTCAGTTTCGCGGAAATAAGGTTCGTTTACCCAAAGGGTGTCATCAGCATCAAAAGCAATTACGGTAATCTGATTGTTCATGGTTATGCTTACTTTAGTGCCACAAAAGTAAAGCCGGCAGCTCCCATAAAAAAGGACATTTGTCTCGGCGAGAAAAAATATGTTACGAACAAATCTCGATTTTTTATCCTTTATTGAGCGTTTTTGCAGAGAAATTGAAAGCGAAAACATTAGCCTTAAAAGCTTTAAGCCTGGTTATCGTTTAATAGAGCAGGGCGATAAAATCAGCAATATTTATATCATTAAAGAAGGAATAAGCAAGTGTTTTATCTCCGAAGAAAACGGCAAAGATTTCATTATCGAGTTTTTAGGCAAGGGCGAAGTTGTTGGCGAACTGGAGGCATTGAAAAAAATTGACTGTTTATGCAACGTAGCTGCCATAAGTGAAGTAACGGCCTATGTCATCCCCGATCATGTTTTCCTCTCACTGATACAAAAAAGTAGCGAATTTACTACCATCTTACTCCAGGAGCTATCAACCCGGATAATCCAAACCAGCACAAGAGCCTCTTTTCAGCAATTATATACTGTTGAATATGCGTTATTGAAACTGCTGCAGTTACAGGCAAATGAAAGCATTTCACTCTCAAAAGACGATATGGCGGCATACCTCGGCATTTCAGTAAGAAGCTTTAACAGAAGCTTAAAGCAACTCATAGAGAAAGGCAATCAGGATAGGCCTGAGTTTAAAAACATGCTGCAAACTGCAAACATAAAAAAGCTGGTAGACCGGCTAAAATAATCCTTACAACTTTATGGTATAATTATTGCTATAAACATTTTGTTTTTACAGCTGTAACGTTTTCATTGCGGCATACGTTTACCAGACAAAAAACAAAATAAAAAATTACACACAAAAAAACCTAAATATGAAAAAAACTTACCTTCCAATCTTTTTAAGATTTCCGAGTTAACGGTATCTGGCCATTTATACAATAGCCACCTATTCGTCGATATCCTTAATTATCATAGAATTAATGCAAAAAACGGTTCACCGCAATTGCTATTTTATTGATTTCAGTAATCTTATTAACAAAATGAGTGCTTATATACACATCTACACCAACGCCTTAACAGACGATTTAATTCCAACAATTTTAAAACGTCTAAACGAACACGAAAGTGTTTTAGACATTAATTCATCATTTTCATTCAGAAATTCGAACGGGAATTTACCCATTGTATTTAAATGGGAAAAACCAAGTTTAGAAATATTTAATGAAAATAATTTAAAGCTGAATTTTAGTACGTCAATTAAACCTTTCGATCTAAAAGAATACAAGAAAAAGCTTTTTAAAGATAAAATCATTAAACAAAGTTTTATCCAGAAGTTAACTACGCTTTTTAAAAAGAAGAAGAAAAAGAAAGCAGTTAAAACCATTAAGTTAAGTGCCGAAATAGAAGCACAACTGCAAAATTACAATAAGGTATTTTCGATTAAATACCATGCCGGCGATGTTTTTGAAAATCACTTTGGCACCTTAATCGGCGCCATTATTACCGAACTTACCAAAGGTGTTTGTCACTTCACTCAGGATAATGTATGGTACGATTCCAAAAATGTTTTAAGAGAATCGTTGGTTAACTTATACACCCTCGAGGAGCTTCCTAACCACATTAATAAGAATGTGGTAGCGGTTGCCAGCTAAGAAAATGGCTACTTCCTAAGTTTAGTCAAACACTAAGCTTAGGAAGTATTCAAAAATGATTTTCTGTGTTATTACAGAAACTCCTCCCCTTTGCGCCATTGCCTGCCATAATTTCATATAAAGCACTAAACATTTAGCGGCTTAATTTGTTATCAAAATCTGGGAATCTTTTATAGTTTTATGCCCGTATAAATACTATAATTTTTCCATTGAATAACATAAACTTATCCAAATAAATTATGAATGTAGCAGAAGTTTTTAAGAATAACGAAAAATGGATTGCCGAAAAACTTTCCATCAATCCGGACTATTTTAGCGATCTGGCTAAAGGACAAAGCCCTGAATTTTTATACATTGGATGTTCTGACAGCCGTGTTACGGCAGAAGATTTAATGGGAATACAACCCGGACAGGCCTTTGTACACCGCAATATTGCCAACCTGGTAAACAACGTAGATTTAAGCGTAATGACCGTTTTAAATTACGCAGTAAGGCATTTAAAGGTAAACCATATTGTGGTTTGTGGTCACTATAATTGCGGAGGCGTTAAAGCAGCCATGCAACCTGCAGATTTAGGCATTTTAAACCCCTGGTTAAGAAACATCCGCGATGTTTACCGTTTACATAAAGATGAGTTGAATGCAATTGCCGATGAGGATGCACGTTACAACCGCCTGGTTGAGCTAAATGTACAGGAACAATGTGTTAACCTGCTTAAAACAGCGGCAGTTCAGGAAGCTATTGTACACCGTGATTTAACGGTTCAAGGCTGGGTTTTTGACATCAGAACAGGCCGTTTAATTGATCTGAAGATCGATTTTGAAAAAATCTTGAAAGATATTACAGAGATTTATAAACTTTACTAGTCAGAAACATTAAAAAACCTCGCAGGTTTTAAAAACCTGCGAGGTTTAAATAAATACTCAGACTTAGGGCTTAAGACTTATGACTTAGGTCTAACCTACCGTCCCATCCAACCGCCATCAACAGTTAATATCGTTCCGTGAACATAGTCACTTGCGGCTGAAGCCAGAAATAAAGTTGGTCCTTTAAAATCTTCTGGCGTACCCCATCTTCCTGCCGGAATACGTGATAAAATTGAGGTGCTGCGATCCTGATCTTCGCGTAAAGCTGTGGTATTATCAGTTGCAATATAACCTGGTGCAATGGCATTTACATTTACACCTTTAGCTGCCCACTCGTTAGCAAATGCTTTGGTTAAAGAGGCAATTGCCCCTTTACTTGCCGCATAACCTGGTACAGTAATACCTCCCTGAAACGACAACAGCGATGCAGTAAAAATTACTTTTCCGCTACCTCTGGCTACCATATCACGCCCCACTTCGCGGGTTAAGATAAACGGAGCAGTTTGGTTTACCGCAATCACCTCATCCCAATATTCATCAGGATGTTCGGCAATGGGTTTACGCAAAATGGTTCCGGCATTGTTTACCAGGATATCAATTACCGGATGATCGGCTTTTACCTGTGTAGCAAATGCCAGTGTGTTTTCGCGTTTACCAAAATCGCACTGGTAAGCATAAAATTTACGGCCAAGGGCTAAAACTTCTTTTTCTATGTCGCTACCCTGTAACTCCAGACTGGCCGATACACCAATAACATCGGCACCGGCTTCTGCAAGTGCTAAAGCCATGGCTTTTCCAATTCCTCTCTTGCAACCGGTAACTAAAGCAGTTTTACCTGCTAAATTAAATACGTTTGACATGTGTTTTCTATTGATACTTTTTTAAGATCTCTCCGCTTCGGTCGAGATGACGGTTTATTTTAGTTCTGTAATGGCGCAGTGATCCATGTCGCCATAATCCAGGTTTTCACCAGCCATACCCCAGATAAAAGTATAGTTGCTGGTACCTGCACCTGAGTGGATTGACCAGTTTGGCGAAATTACCGCCTGATCGCCCTGCATCCAGATGTGGCGTGTTTCTTGTGGTTGGCCCATAAAATGGCAAACACTTTGCCCCTGTGGAACTTCAAAATAAAAATATGCCTCCATCCTTCTGTCATGTGTATGTGCAGGCATGGTATTCCAAACGCTGCCCGATTTTAATTCGGTCATTCCCATCTGCAACTGGCAGGTTGGCAAAACACTGTTTACCAACAATTTATTAATGATTCGGTGATTTGCTGTTTCCGGTGTTCCCAGTTCAACAATTTCGGCCTCGGCTTTGCTTACCTTTTTAGTTGGATAAGTATGGTGTGCAGGCGCCGAGTTGATATATAACTTTGTAGCTGTACCTTTATCAGCCGATTCGAAAAACACTTCTTTAGTGCCTCTACCAATATATAAAGCTTCTTTGTAATCCAATTCGTAAGTTTCTCCATCAGCTGTAACAATTGCTTTTCCACCTACGTTAATAATGCCCAGTTCTCTGCGTTCTAAAAAATAATTTGCTTTTAAATCATCAGGATTGGGTAATGCTATTTTCTGGTCAATTGGCATGGCTCCACCAACAATATATCTGTCAAAATGAGATAAAGTTAGGTTTACCTGGTTGGCTTCAAACACGTTTTCAATTAAGAAATTATCCCGCAGGGCTGCGGTATCCATTTGTTTAACTTCTTTAGGGCTTTGAGCGTAACGGCTTTCGAATTTGTTCATTGGTTAAAAATTGAGTTGTGAGGTAAGATTTGAAGTGTTATCAAATCTTACCCGCAAATATATTTATACGATATTGATTATTGGTATTAATACTCAACTTTATAATCCTTTTTTATCGTCTCTCCGCTCCAGGCTTTTAAACTGGTCCAGGGGGCAGGTGCATCGGTCCAGAATTTATTATCGGCTGGTAAGCCCAGGGTTAAAAAGCCTAAGGTTGCCATGTATAAACTTCCGGTAGAAGTATAAATATCTGCAATTTCTGGCTGATGCCCGTTAAAACCCAGTACCAGCCAGCCTTTATCGTCAAAATTCTGATTGCCATTATAGAGGTTGTAAATTACTTTGGTTAAAGCACCGCGTACTTGTGCAGGTTTAACGTACTCAGGCAGTTTTTCCATTAATGCCACCTGTGCCAATGCCTGAAAAGCGGCAGTACGATAGGTAATGGAACGGCCGTATGCCGGATAAGTTCCTTCCGGAGAAATGATCCGCTCCAGGTATTCTGAGTAACGTACCATTCGTTTTAATGCCAGATCGTAATCGACCTGCTGGGCTCTTTTCTTTTCTACCAGCACTTTTAAAAGATCAACCAGCATAGGGTGTATTACATAAGAATTGTAATAATCCATACTGAATTTCTCGCCATCGCTGTACCAGCTGTCGCCCACATACCACTCCTTCATTTTATTGATGGCAAACTGCACCCGTGCCGGATCGTATTGCTCGCCAATACTCAATAAAAAGCCTTCGGTTAAGCCAGCAAACAATAACCAGTTGTTGTAGGCACCGGTACGGGTGCGCAGCGATTTAAACTCTTCGATAAATCTCTTTTTGGTAGTTTCATCAAGTGGCTCCCACAAGGCTTTTGGCGCACGTAAAAAAGCATGGGCTACATAGGCCGCATCAACAATTGGCTGACTTTCGGAGCGGTAACTGATATAATCCGGACTCTGGGGATTTACCGAATTGGTTAATGCTTTTAAAAGTTCGGTGCGCATGTTTTTACGCAATTTACCTTCGGCAGTTTCATCGTCAGGTAAAGCCAGCCATGGTGCCACACCGGCCACAGTGCGGCCCAATGCCTCGAGATAGGTAACCTTGGCAGCATTTAAGCCGTAACCAGGCGCTTTTTCTACAGGCATATTCTTTTTCAAAGTTTCATTAGCCAGGTTATGAATTACCGGATAGGCTATACGGTACAAATGTTTTACCCAAATGGCACGGTCTTCTGCGCCTGTAGTTGTTTTTTTATTTTGCGCATTTGCCAGCTGTGTAAAAATCAGGAGCGAAGCAAAAATCAGTTTATATTTCATTATAGTTTATTTAATAATAATTTGAGTGGTATTAAAAGTTTATTAGTATTCGGAGAGCAAGTTACAAGCTACTATTTAGGTTTCATCCCGCTTTTCGTTTTACTTCGCCCGATGCTTCATCGGGCTCCGTGTTCACTACAATCGGGTCTAAGTGGCACGGTCTGCATCAGTATTAACGGTTAGGTGCCTTAACCCATAAACATTAATTTAAAGCAAAATCAAGTCTAATCTACATCCTGAATAAAATAATACGCAAACCTCTTGTTTAACAATTTGCTATAAATACCATTTTTTATATCGGGCAAGCGCCTCTAAATAGTAATAATCGGCGTAAACAAGGGGCACATCAATCTCACTGTTTAACGGGAAAGCCCCGGTGCTGTGCATCAGTAAAAAGCCGCCATTTTCGCCGGCCTTGGCACGGTAAGTATCACTGGCTAATGAATAAATCATGGTCTCTGCGGCCGATTTAAAATCAGCTTTTTCCTTTCCATCGGTGTATTGCCCCAATTCGAGCAGTGCCGAAGCAATAATTGCACCTGCAGAAGCATCGCGTTTGGCATATGGGATTAAAGGAGCATCAAAATCCCAGTACGGAATCTTATCTGCAGGCAGGTTCGGATGGTTTAAAATATAGTTGGCAATTCCTTTAGCCTGTTTTAAATAGTTCTGATCTTTTGTAAAACGATACATCATGGTATAACCATATAAAGCCCAGCCTTGCCCGCGCGACCATGCCGAACAGTTTGCAGCACCCTGCCAGGTTGCTTTCTTAAGTACATCACCAGTTTGCGGATTATAATCAACCACATGGTAAGAACTAAAATCGGGGCGGAAATGATTTTTGATGGTTGTATTGGCGTGTGTAATGGCAATTTCTTTATATTTTGGATTTCCTCCGTTATCGCTGGCCCAGTTTAACATTTCCAGGTTCATCATATTATCTATAATTACCGGGCATTCCCAATACTTGTTCTTATCCCACGATTGGATAACCTGAATTTTTGGCCTGAAACGCGTAGAAAGCGATTGTGCAGAACGCTGGATAATTTCTTTATAGGCCGGATTTTTAGTGATGCGGTACCCGTTACCAAAACTGCAATACATCATAAAACCAAGATCGTGGTTACCCGTAAAAGTTTGGTTTGGTTCCAATACTTTCAGTGCCGCCTCGGCCTCATTTTTTACCTGCTCATTTTTAGTTTGCTCGTAAATGTACCATAAACTACCCGAGTAAAAACCACTACACCACCATTTAATATCGTAATTAATAGATTTGCCTTTATCGAAACTCTGGGGCGTTTTACCTGCAGGGATATTTTTGGCCAATACCTGATACTGGCTGGCGGCAAATTTAAATTCATCGTTAATTAATTGAGCCATCGGTTTTTTGGGGCTCTGGGCATACGAAACACTCCCCACAAAAAGGAGCAGTGTAGCGGCTAGGTTAATTTTTTTCATTTGATCTGTTTTGTTTTTCAATATCAGGTTAAGCCGGTTTTTACAAGGCAAATCCTGATGGTTTCATAAATTTATGTGTGTTACTCTATTTTAAAACTTGCTGTGGCACCGGCAAAGGCTCCCTCAGGCAGCTTACAGGTTATATTTTTAGGTACCGCAGAGCCGGCAGGTTTAAACTGTACCTGAATGGATGCCTTTTCCTGTGCAGGGTCGGCTATATAAAGCAGCGGATTTTTGGTGTTTAAATTTTTGATATACACGGTACAAGGCTGGTCTACCGTAAGGGAGCCACCGTCATAAACCAGTGTTCCAGCCTTGTAAAACACAGCTTGCAACATGTTCAAAACGGTATGTTTTACGGCCTGTAGTTCAGCGGTATTTTTTAAAATTTGTATCACAGAACGATTGTATTTTTTTATGCCCTCAACAGTAATGCCCGGAATAACAATATATTGGTAACTGGCATTTTGAGGCGCTGTGCCATGGTTAACCCAGATTTTAAAGACCTTATCGGTTAATTCGGTTTTGCTCTGCCCCTGATTAATGCGGTACCAGCTACCACTTTGCACGGCATTGCTGATTTCGACATTGCTACGCTCCGGAAAGATATAAGCAATACTATCGTGCAATGCCCAAAATCCTTTTTCGCCTTTTGCAGTTGATGATCGGCTAATAACGCCTCTCAACCAGGCCTGGTTAATCGTAGTAGTCACGCTTTCTTTGGCTTCACTAGTAATACCAGCACCCAGGCAAACCACTTCCTTATCGAAAAAGAACCAGGCTTTTTTGGCCTGAACACTATCGTAATTTAAATCGTAGCACGATACACCATAAACGCCATCGCTTACCCCACCAGAAAACTTCGTTGTTCCGGGTATTCCCCAGTCTTTATGGATGGTTGCACCACTATCATCCGGATAATCCCTGCTGGTGGTTCCGGGGATCTTATCCCACTCCCACACCGGCATTAAATTGGCATATTCCGACCCGCTGCGCTGAATATTGGTTGCACCATCGGGCAAAAATTTCCCTAAAATGTTTTCGTTATTTCCACGTTCGGTACGTAAAGTCCGGTCGGATGAGCTTTGCACGCTAAAGGTATAGGCCGGCCGTACATGCAGGGTGTAATTGCTTTTCCAGAAATGGGTATGATTAGCCACAATACCGTATCCCGCAGGTTTTTTATTGGCTGTTCGCAGCACCGAAGCCTCCCAGTAACTGGCATTTTCTGGATCAAACAGCTTAATTTTCTCAATCATACCTCCCATACCGCTGTTTAACGAATCTTTACGGCTAATGCCGCGGCCACGCACGTTAAAATCGTAAAACGAACCACGGATGGTTTGCAGAAAAGTATTTTTAAGGTAGTTTACCAGGATGGCCATTTGATCTTTAGGTAAGGCATAATTTGTTCCCCTTAAATAAAATGCAGCATTTACCGAGTTGCCGGCAAAAACGCGACCATAACTGGCAATGGCCTGTTGTCTGCCATGCTGGTAATAACTGCCATCAACCTGTACCCCTTCTTTTCCATCGGCAATGGCAATGGGTTCGAACAAATACTTCCCGGCCGAATCTAAAGTAGCTTTATTGCGGGTTAAACAAGCCCGGTAAAGATAGTGCAAAGCTTCATCAGAAGTATTGGCGCCATCGCCGGCTCTAAAACGACGAATCACCATGCGCTGAATCAACGTCTTTTCGAGATCTGCAGGCAGCTGCACTTTTGCATTACGCATTAAAATGAGCGTTTGCCCAATAGCCTGTGGATAGAAAATATCATTATACCACCAGTTTTTATTCTTTGGATTTTTATCGAACCAGTTCTGCAACGCTTTAACAATTGATGCATGCAGCTCAGCATGGTTATACCATTTGTTAGCAGGCCGGATATAAGCCGTGGCCATATCCTTAATTCTTTTCAGTGGAGCATATTGCGCATCCGCATAGTTAATATCGGACCAGCTACCATCTGTATTCAGGTTTTTCAGGTTAACACTAACTTCTGCTGCCAGATTTTTATCATTAACAAAGGTTTGCAGATCGGTATTAATGCGTTGCAAAATAGTATCATAGGGTTCTTGCTGTGCTTTTGCCTGATTCATCAAAACAAAAAGCAACACTACACTTAAAGCGCCGGCACTAAACCTTCTAAAAGCCGGTATTTTATAATTTACGATTTTCTTTCCTGCAAACATTTGTTATTTTTTATTGAAGCCCCAAAACCAGTTTTCATATTTTGTGTAAGAAAAAGCGGGCTGCTGTTTTTCTTCAAAACTAGCAGAAACCAGCTGTATCATTTCTCCACTTATCGTTTTTTTTATTTCGATTATGGTTTTTTCAGCTGTTTTTTGAAGCTGATAATCAACTTTTGCGCGTTTATTGGAACGGATGGTAAATTTATCCATATCGGTTACCAAAGTAAGCTGACTGCCCTTTAGGCTGGTTATTTTTATATTTTGTGTAGCACCGCCCTGCATATCGGCACTAACCAAAAATGCGCCCTCTGCAAGCAATTGTTTAAACGATACATTTTGCCAGTTTGTTGGGATTGCCGGAAAAACCCTGATTTTCTTACCCCAACTTTGCAAAAGCATTTCCTGTATGGAAGTGGCAGCGGCTAAAGGTGTTTCGATAACCGGGCCAGATTCGCGGTAAAGCGTGTTTACCTGCACAAAACGATCCAGCAATTCGTTTAACCACTGGTAGGCCATATCGCCATTGCCTGTACCGGCATAAATAGAGGCTGCTCCAGTAAACGAAAAACCAGCCAATGCACTTTTATAGGAAAGCCAGTTTTTTAACGACTGGCTAATCAGCGCCCTGTTTTCGGGCTGATCCCAGTTAATGAGATTATAAGGATAAATCATCAGCAAGTGCGAATAATGCCGGTGCGAACTGTTTAGGGGCACATCTTTACCAATTAAAAAACCACTTTCACCAACTGGGAAAGGCGTAAGATTTTTTAAAATCGTTTTCCATTTGCCGGCATCCGCATCATTTAATTTTTGCTCATCGTTTACCTTAATCAGTGTTTGCAGTGCCCAGCTTAAACTGGCCAAAGTATAATTGGCATCTTCGGCATTTTTATATTCAGGCGAATGCGACATGGGGAAATGATAAATCCCCTGATCGTCTGGCTTAAGCTGGTGAATTAAAAAATTCGCTGATCGCTTTAACAAAGGAAATATTTTGGTCTTAAGCGTTTGCTCGTCGCCGCTGTAAGCATAATATTGGTAATAATAATAAAGCAACCAGGTAAGATTGGCTGGTTCAAAAGTACCTTTGTTTATTTCGGCCTCACTGATGGGGCTTACCAAGCCAAAGGCCGAGCTCCTACCAATGGCTGCGGCATCATTACGCCATTTTTCGGGCACATTGTTAATCAGGTTTTGCCGGTTACGGTTTAATGATTTAAAGAGCGATTCGCCCAGCTCGAGGTGATTGGCAGTAAAAATCGGCGAATAAGTGAGCTGTGCATTCAAGTTCCACCAAATAGCTGGCCATGGTGTGGCAGTAGTCCAGGGGCCCATTAAATCGGCAACAGGTTTATCGGCACGGGTTACCGAAGCCAGTTTGTAGAGCTGTATCCAATAAAAGTTTTCCATCCGCTTATCGGGCAAAGCAATAAAACTTTTCTGGTAATACTGGTGCCACCAGTTGCGGTGAGCGACGGTACTTTGTTTATCCTGCTCAAATTTTTGCAGGTAAGCCGTAGCTTCTTTATTTTCATCGGCAGTGCCTTCGCCATCATAGCCTACACTTACCAATAACTGTTGTGTATAACTATTGTTTAATATTTTATATGCCGTAGTGTAACCGCCGTTATTGAGTAAAGGCTGGTTACAAAGCGTGTAACCATTTGCTGTACTCATTTTTACAGGAGGATTTTCGGGATAATTTACCGGCTTATCGGTTGGGTAGCTCTGAAAATACCGTGGGCTTATACTTTTTCCGGCGTGCCATTTCCAACCCCTTGCCTGCTCTTGCGCAGTACCTTTAGCCGTAATACTAATTACATTCTGGGTTGCGGCAACAAGGGCGGTAAAGCTTAGTGTGCCCTGCGTGGTAAAAACTGTTCCACTGGCCGTTGCATTGTAAATATCAAGTTCTATTTTAGCACCTGTTATTTTTCCTGCGGTTTTAAGGGTAAAACAACCTATTGGCAGGCGCCCCTGGGTATACAATTTACCTACATTGGGTAAAAGTTTTTCGCGGTGATCTACCACATCAGTGCGTCCGATATCAAAGCGGATTAAACTGTCGTTTTCCTGATAGATGTTGGTTCCGAGCAAACCGTTTCCGAGAATAATCCCACTATAGTAATCTTTACCGAGCTGATCCCACTTTAAATTTTGCTGCGCCATAAATACCGGCCAGTTTACTTCGCCGGCAGGTACCTGCGCTGCACACCATAATGGAACGCAAAAAAACAGCCAAAGGAAAAAGCTGCAATGAATTAAACGGTTATATTTTAATGATGAGTTTTGCTGCATTTCAGGTTAAATGTTATGATGTTTGGCCAGATAGGTAAAAAAGCCACCAAGCAAAGGCAAGGTGGCCCAACTAACACAAACTAACCAAATTTGTTGGGGATAAAACCCCATACGCTTTTTATTTTTTACCAGCCTGCATTCTGTATCAGAGCAGTATTTTTAGCTATTTCAGAAGCCAAAATCGGGAATAAACCATAATGTGCAGGGAAGTGATGCTCGCGCACATCTACATATTCATAATTGTAAACATTTCCGGTTTTGGTAATTTTAACGCCTCTGATTGGTTTCTCAAAATCAACCGCAGCGGTTTTCCACCTTCTGGCATCCCACATGCGGTGTTCCTCCATAAACAGCTCTACACCGCGTTCGGTCTGAATCAGCAAACGCATTTCATCTTGCGTTGCATTGGCTTTAATACCATAATTCCCATCGGCACCAGCTGCAATACCAGCACGTTCTCTGATTTTTCTCAATGCATCATAAACCTCGGCTGTTGGACCGCTGTATTCGTTTAATGCTTCGGCATAATTCAATAAAATTTCGGCATACCTGATCAGCCCCCAGCATCTTTCACCATTTCCGGTAGAGTTTTCCAACAAATATTTACGGGGGAAATATCCGGCATTAAAAGCCAGTGGCCCGCTAACTGCATCGGTAGTACCCGATCCTACATAAGTATATACAGGCGCATTGTTGTTTCCGCTTAATATCCATGGAGCACCATTATAAATTACCGAATTGGCGAAACGCGGATCGCGGTTAACATAAGGATTAGCCGGATCATAGCCCGAACCAGCCTCGGTTATGGCTTTTCCGTTGGCCATCGGGAACCGATCAACCATTTGCTGGCTTACCGTGAAGGCATAACCTCCTGATCTGCTTTGTGGCAGTAAAAAGCTTTCGAACTCGCGTTGCGCACCACGCATGGCTGCAAACAGATACTCGCTGTTTACGCGCATCTGAAAAACCTTATAAAAGCCATAACCAGGTCTGTTGGTTGGGCCATTATCTACATAAAGCGAGTAGTTTCCGGTATTCATAATATCCAATGCAGCATCAGCGGCCTTTTTCCAGCGCTCTTTGTCGTAACTCGCATAGCCGGTTAAATCGTGTACCTCGCCTGATGTAGCATATTGCCCACCATTAAATAGCGGGCTGGCTGCATACAATAGCACGCGTGATTTTAAGCCCATGCAGGCACCCTGCGTAATCCGACCATAATTTTGCGGCAGAATAGTTAAACTGGTTGGCAAATCGGCCTTGGCTGCATCGCACTCGGCAACAATGTAGTTTACACATTCCTGATAGGTTGATCTTTTGAGCGTAAAATCTTCAGTAATATCATACACTTTATCGCCCAGTAATGGTACGCCACCAAATGCCCTGATTAACAAGAAGTAATACCAGGCACGTAGAAAACGGGCTTCGGCAATCATCCCTTTTTTAGTTGCTGCGGTAAGTGGTGCGTTACCAATATTTTTTAAGAGTACATTTACCCTTCTTATGTTTTGATAAGGTACCGACCACATACCTGTAAAATCGGTATTGGTTGAGCTTTTTGAGATTAAGCCAAAAGCAATAACTACACCCGAATTTTGGGTACCGTTGTAACGGCCGGTAACGGCTTCATCGGCAGCACCAGCATGGCCGCCGGCATCGAGATACTGAATATCATACTGAAAGCCTACCTGCTGATAAATACGGGTTAAAAAAGCCTGCGTATTGATACTATCGGCAAAAGTGGTTTCTTCATTCAGTGTAGTAAGGGTGCTTTCGTCAAGTAAACCACCTTTTTTACAAGAATAGGTTACCAGCAAGACTGCAAATAAGGCTATGATTGAAATTTTCTTTTTCATGATCATTTTTAATTAAAATGTAACATTTAAACCCAGGTTATAGATACGCTGCGTAGGGTAAACACTAATTACCGTGGTAGTACTGTTTCCGTTTTCAGGGTCAACCTGATAAAGGTCGGTTACGTTGGTCCAGGTAAGCAGGTTATTACCATTGGCATACACCCTGATACCCGACACGCGCAGCTTTTTAGCAAGTGCATTCGGGAATACGTAGCTGATCTCGGCAGTTTTCAGACGCAGGTAATAATTATCCCGGGTCCAGAAATCTGAAAAGTTGTTGGTAGCATTCGGGAAATTGGTTACTGCATTACCTCCCAGGCGTGGGAAGGTTGCTGTAGCTGCAGTTTCCGGTGTCCAGCGGTTTAAGTGTATCGGCTGGTAATTCGAATTGCCCGGTGTAATGGTTTCTGAGTGGAAACGGGTACTGTAACCATACGATCCCTGAAAGAATACGTTCAGGTAAAAGTTTTTATAACCAAAATTAAAGTTGGCGCCATAAGTAGTATTAGGCAGGTTTGGCTTGCCAATTACACCTTTATCGCTATCATCGATAATACCATCGCCATTTAAATCCTGATATTTCATATCTCCGGGCCCTACTGCAGTAGTTGGTTTTGCCACTTTCGGATCGGCAATTTCGGCAGCAGTATAGAAACCTAAAAAGTGCCAGCCAAAATACTGTCCGATAGGGTTACCAGTTGCGGCAAGCCATGGGTAAGCAGGTTGTGCCTCATCCTGATAAAGGATTTTATTTTTGGCATAAGAGAAAGTAAGGCGTACACCAGCTGTGAAATCATTTATTTTCTCGTTATAGCTCAATTCGCCATCAAAGCCTCTGTTGTTTACTTTACCCAGGTTTACAGGAGGTAAACCTACGCCAATAGTAAATGGCACACTCTGTCTGGTAGTTAAAATATCGTATCTGTCGTTGTTAAAATAATCGGCAGTAAGCTTAAGTTTACCTTTAAACATGGTCAAATCGAAACCTACATCCAGTTTCTTTTCTTTTTCCCAGGTTACATCCAGGTTACCCAAACTTCCTTCGGTAATTCCATTATACGAAGTACTGGTTGTACCAAAATTATACGAACCGGTTGCAGAAGTATACAGCTGCAGGTATTTTTTGGCGCCACCAATATCGTCTGATCCTACCAGACCGTAAGAAGCCCTGATTTTAAACAGGTCTACAAATTTAATGTTGTCTGAAAAGAATTTTTCTTCGGAAATATTCCATCCCAATGATGCCGCCGGGAACCAACCTCTGGTTTTCTTACCAGTAAAACGGTCGGTACCATTATAGGCCGCGTTAAACTCAACCAGATATTTATTCTTATAATCGTAACCACCTCTTAAAGTTGTTCCGGTAACAACTGTAGGTACACCTGGCCCCTGATTGGTATCGCCCGTTGTAGTAGCGTTAATTACCCGGTTATCGTTATACAAAGCCAACCCGTAAACATGGTGGTTACCAAAATTACGATCGTAGTTTAATGACGATTGCGTACTTATGGTTCTGAAAATGCTGGTATTGCTATAGCCTGCAGCAAATGGTGGTGTGCGGTACTGGTTAGCATTTAATGGCAGATAAAGGCCGGTAGCCGAGTTATACAAATAATACGGCAATGCGGTTCTGCTGGCACTTACACTGTAACTTTGTGCACTGGCATAAGATAACAATACCTTGGCGGTTAAACCCTGCGTAATGAAATCGAGTTTCTGACTGGCGCTTGAAACAATGTTTAAATCGTTATCGAAGGTTCGAGAGTAACCCGATTCTGCCAAACGCCCAATAATACTGGTGTTGGCGTTGGTAAGTAAAGGATTATATGGATATGAACCATTTGGATTGGTAACCGGGAAAGCCCATGGTGGTAAATAACCTCCGCTGTAAATCTCACCTACAATACCGTTTCCGTTGGCATAATAAGCATTGCCCTGTTGTGAGTTGTAAGGCTGGTTGGTTTCACCAAAGCGACCAGTTAAATCTAAACGGATGCTTAGTGTTTTGGTCGCCTGAATATCGAGATTGGACCTGAAATTGTAACGTTTGTAATAAAAATTACTGTTAACACCGTTATCTGAGCTAAAATCGCGCACATTACCATTTTGCCACAAGTAACCTGCAGAAACGAAGTATTTCACACTTTCTGTACCGCCCTGAAAATCGAGGTTTTGACGGGTAATTAAAGCACCTGGTTTAAAAATGGTTTTCCACCAGTCGATATCCGGATGGCCATAAGGATCGGTATGATCACGGTAAGCAGCCAGATCGGCATCGCTCGCATACAATTTGTTGTTGGTATCGCCCGAGTTTCTAAGTGCCTCATTGTTCAGTAATTTTGCTTCATACGAATTTAAGAACTCAGGTGTATTTACATCCATCTGGTAACCTGCTTCTGATTTTAAATTGATACGTGGTTTCCCGGCAACCCCTCTTTTGGTGGTAATTACCAATACCCCGTTAGCACCTTTAATACCGTAAACCGCTGTGGTAGAAGCATCTTTTAAAATGGTTACCGTTTCTACCTCGTTAGGATCGATATCTGAAACCTGGTTATAATCGTACTCTACATCATCCACAATAATTAATGGCGAAGCACTACCTGCATAGGTACTTACCCCACGAATAAAGAAAGCAGCACCATCAGCCCCCGGCTGACCGCTTCTTTGCTGTGAAGTAAAACCTGGCAGCCTGCCTGCAAGTGTATTCTGGATACTTGCACTAGGATTCTGTTTAATTTCTGTAGCCGAAATAGAGCTGATAGCACCGGTATTGGTAATCTTTTTCTGTTTACCAAAACCAACTACCAAAACTTCATCCAGTCCTTTGGTATCGTTTTTTAATTTAATGGTTACAACTGTTTTTCCATTTACATTAACTTCCTGCGTTAAATAGCCAATAGATTTAACAATCAAAGTTTTACTGCTTCCCTTTAGCGAAAGTTGAAATTTACCTTCGGCATCGGTAACGGTACCGTTATTGGTTAGTCCTTTTTCAACAACTGTAGCTCCGGGAATAATACCTGCATCGTCTGCTACAGTACCCTTAATAACCGTTTGCGCGAGCGAAATCGCGGGTATGAGGGTGAAAAGGATTAATAATTTATATAATATTTTTTGCATAACATGTCTGGTTACGATTTAACAATTTTTAGCAATCTCCAATTACCAGCCTGGGTTCTGTTTTAAATTCCTGTTTTTATTTACCTCACTTGCAGCAATTGGATAGAGGTACATTTTAGCTGCATCGAAGGTTACGTTAAGTGCATTGTACGGCGTATAAGAAAAAGTGCCGTTAGCATTTTTAATAATCTGCATACCATGTAAGGTGCCATTCAATACGGTTTGGGCAATTTTCCAGCGACGGATATCCCAGAAACGCTGTTCTTCAAAAGCCATTTCAACCCTGCGTTCGTGCCTGATGGCCTCACGCATCTCTGCCTGCGTCATGGTGGTTTTTAAACCATGCTGGTAACCTGCTGTTGTACCCACCGGAATACCAGCTCTTAAGCGTAATGCTTTTAACTGGTTAAAAGCTTCTGTACGGTTTACGGCATTATCTGCCGACTCGTTTATGGCTTCGGCATAGTTGAGCAGAATTTCGGCATACCTGAAAATGGGGAAGTTGTGCGTTTGGTTGCTGTACACGGTTGCCGTTACGAAACTTTCGTTCATAAATTTGCGCATATAGTAACCCGTACGCGTTTGCACGTTTACGGTACTGCCGGGTTTATCCAAACCACCATCGTAAGTTTGTACCGCCCGGTTTAACCATTTGGCATTGTTATGCAGAATGGTAAGGGCAAAACGCGGATCGCGGCCAGTGTAAGGATCTGCCGGATTATAACCCGATGCCGGATCGGTAATGGCACGGCCATTGCTCATATCGAAAGCATCAACAAGCTCTTGCGTAGGGCTGGTATAGCCCGATCCTGATGCATTGGTAGCAGTATAACCTATTGGGGCATTTCTGGTTTCGACATCAAAATTTACCGCTCTCTGGTAAGCCAGAATAATTTCGCTGTTTTTACGGGTGTTAAACACGGTAGTATAAGCCGATGCTAATGAAAATACATTCAGGTTCATTACATCTTTAGCCGCCTGTGCTGCAGCAGCCCATTTGGCAAGATCGTTGTTCGGATTATTTAATGGACTAGCATCATACAACAATATTCTGGCTTTTAATGCCAATGCTACACCTTGCGTAACCCGGCCAAAGTCTTCGTCTGATGCCAGTGTATTATCTGGTCGTGCAATGGTTTTTAACGCATCGCACTCATCTACCACATATTTAAGGCATTCGGCATAGGTATTTCTGGATAGCTGAATGTCATCATCAATACCCAATACCTTATCACCAATAAGTGGCACCCCGCCAAAGCGTTTAATTAACTCAAAATAAGCAATGGCGCGCAGGATCCTGGCTTCTGCTTTCAGATACACTTTTAAACCTTTCTGGTTTAACGGAACTACATCAATATTGGCTAAAAATATATTGGCTTTGCGAATGGTCCTGTAATTGTTATCCCAGGAGTTATCGACAGGAGTAACTGCCGAAATCCGGCCGTTTACGAAATATTCAATTGTACTCGATGGTGATGAACTGATCGCATCATCAGATGCAGCATCTAAAACATCGTTACCAATACGGTTATAACCATTTGGCAGGTACGAATAAATATCGGCCAGAAAGGCTTTTGCCTGTACGCCCAATGAATCGGTTTTATCAAAGATGTAACTGATATCCTGTGTAATGGGCTCTGTTTCGTATAAAGGTTTTTTACAGGCTGAAAAACCAACAATCAGGATGGCTAATGCGCCAACTATTTCTTTTATCTTAATGTTCATATCAACCAGCATTAAAATTTAACATTCAAACCAGCGTTAACCACTTTTTGCAAAGGGTAACCGCTTCCATATACTTCAGGATCTACCCGATCGTAAGCAGAAAGGGTGAAAGCATTTACTGCATTTACAAAAAAGCGTACAGAAGCTAATTTTAACTTTCCGGTTATTCCTTTCGGTAAAGTATAACCCAGTTCCACATTTTTTAATCTTACATAACTGCCGTCGTGCAACCAGTACGATGAGGTAGCCTCATTATTTGGATTAGCACCTATGGTTAAACGTGGCTGAGTGGCTGTAGCAGCAGTAGCTGGTGTCCAACGGCCAAGATTCTGCTCAAAGGCCTGTCCCAAGCCATTGTTTTGGAAAGCCCATTCAGTACTGCCCGAAACGTACACGTAGCGGTTTTGAACGCCTTGCAAGAGAGCAGAAAAATCAAATCCTTTGTAGCTAAAGCCCAGGTTAAGGCCATAGAACCAGATTGGGTTGTTGTTTTTAAGTGCCCTTGTATCCAGTTCGTTAATTATGCCATCGTTGTTTAAGTCCTTGTACTTAATGTCTCCCGGAACAGGATTATAGCCTTGTATTTTGGCGCTCGAGTTGATCTCAGCCTGGCTTTGAAACAGTCCATCGGCCACATAGCCAAAAGTCTGGTCTTCTCTTTGCCCGGTACGCTCCATCCATGGGTATGGTCTGCCGATCTCATCCTGATACTTGATAATTTTTTGCAGCGAGAAAACATTAGGGGCTACGTAATAGTTAAAATTGCCCACATGGTTGCTGTATTTCAGGTCGAATTCTACCCCCGAATACCTGCTGATTCCGATGTTCTCTAATGGGTAAGCTGTTCCGAGTAAGGCCGAGTTCCTTCCCCTGGTTTGTACCAGATCAAAGTTTTCGTTGTTAAAGTAATCGGCAGCTACCGATAATTTGTTATTGAATAAACTGGCATCAATACCTATGTTATACTGATTGGCTTTTTCCCAGGTAATATGCGGATTGGCCAATGTACCTTCGGCAATTCCGCCCATCGAAGTTGGAGTAGTGCCATAGTTATAACTAGCTCCTGTTACATAATATTGGTTGTAAGCAAAATAACCTGCATTGGCATTACCAGTATAGGCATAGTTAGCCCTGATTTTTAAAGCATTAAGCCATTTCGTATCTTTTAAAAAGTCTTCTTTGGCAACATTCCAGCCTAAACCAAAACCATAAAACAAGCCATAACGGTTACCTTTTTCATAGCGGTTTAATCCGCTATAGCTCAGGGCCACTTCTGCAAGGTATTTTTCTTTATAATTGTAATCTACCCTGGCCGATAAATTATTAAAAATCATCGGAATCTGGTTGGAGGTTTGCGCACTTTGCGAGTTGAATTTCAGCAAAGTATTCAGGCTGTGGCTACCAAAAGTTTTATCAAGTCCGGCAGAAAAATCGACAAACAGGTTACGGCTCTGCCCGGTGTTGGTAGATAAATTAACCTGTTGCCCATCGACCCCAAATTTCTGATATACATCAGGGTTAGTACTGGCCAATTTATAAACCGCATATTGTTTGGTACGGATAATATTTTCGGATACACTGGTATTAAAACTTGCCAGGCCTTTTATCCACAAACCTTTGGTTACATTATCCAAAGTTTTCTTAAGTGATATATCGGCAGAAACATCGCGGCTACTGTTGTAAAAATAACCCGAGCGTGTAGTTGCTCCCCACAAGTTGGTCTGGTAATCGGAAGTACCCGCCAGCGAACCGTTAGGGTTAAAAACAGGATAAGCATTATTTGGGATCGAGGCCAGTTGTGAAAAAACGTTATTACTACCAAAATTGGATAAAGTGGTACCCGTAGTAAAAATTGCAGTACTTGCACTAACTCCACCTGGTTGGTTACCATTCTGGATACGGCCAAACAGGTTTAAGTTTAATAAAGTTGTCGGCGTAATATCGATGTCAATATTGGTACGTACCAGATAGCGTTTGTAATCGGTATTGGTACTGTAGGTGTTTCTTTCGTCGTCCTGCCTTAAAATACCACTTTGGTTTAAATAATCAACATCAAGGAAATAACGGGTAGAATTACCTCCACCGTAGGTATTCAGGTTATAACGGCTAAAAGTTGTATTGGGTTTTAAGATGGTGCTGTACCAATCCACATCCGGGTGAAATATAGGATCAGAACCTGTTGCCCAGGCATTTAAATCAGCAGCAGTATAGCGTGGTGCTTTACCATCGTTGGCCAATGCTTCATTGTAAAGCGTTGCATAATCAAAAGCGCCCAGTGGTTTAGGCAATTTAATGGCCGATTGCAGACCTGCCTGTGCGGTAAGCGAAATGCGTTGCTTGCCCGCCTCTCCTTTACGGGTAGTAATCATAATTACACCGTTCGAAGCCTGTTGCCCAAGCATTACTGTAGATAAACCATCTTTTAAAATGGTAACCGATTCTATTTCCTCCGGATCGATTGAAGGATAATCTCTCGGAATACCGTTTACCAAAACCAATGGTGCATTACCCCTTACGGTAATACTGGTTCCGTCGGCTCCTGGCCTGCCATTACTTTGTAAAGTGTATAATCCGGCTAACCTTCCTGATAAAGCATTGTTAATTCCCGCTACCGGAACTTTAATCAGATCGGTATTGTATACTGTAGAAGTAGATTGCAGGTTAGTTACCGTACTTTGCTCACCATACAATACCGGTGTAGCAGCCTGTCGTTTCTGGCTCTCGCCAAGCGATACATTTAACAAGGCCTCTTTTACTTCAACCTCTTTTACCAGATAACCGTTGAGTGTAAATGTTAAAATATCGCCTTCAACAGCACTTATTTTATACTTACCATCTTTATCTGTTGTAACACTGTTACCGGTTTCTTTAATGGTAACGCTAACGCCAAAAAGCGGGTTGCCAAAGTTATCAGAAACTGTTCCGGTAACCTCCAGCCGGTGGCCCTTGTTTTTGCCTGCTACATGCCTTTCGACTCGTATGGTATTGGCATAGGCCAAAGCCGGACATGCCGCATATACGGTTAACGAAAAAAGCATTAATTGCTTTAAGTAAGTTTTCCTCATATTTTGTTTTGGTTTAGTTACTGGTGCGTGTCCGGAGTAATGTGTTTTTGCCCTTCGGGGTGCACGCTTTTGGTTATCGTCTATTTGGTTATTATCATGCCCTTTACCGGGGGTAAATGCATAGGGTCAAATCTATCCAGAAGCCCCAAAACCAAAGGGGTAAAATCCTAAACAAATGGGGGTAAAATTCTAAAAATATGGCTAAAAGGGTAGCTAACGCAATGCTGTGAGCAGATAAAGTGTTAAAATTGCCGGTGCTAAGCCAATTTGATTTTAATAATAAAAATAGAGTTGTACATTTAATAACATTAAGCTAACCATCCCTGTATTTGTGAACATGAAAGCCCTGCTCTTCTTTATATTTGCACTCTCCGCTATAGCAGGAAAAGCACAAGACCAATACGCTTTTAAACACCTGAATGTAGAGAGCGGACTTTCGCAAAGCTCGGTACTCTCAATTGCCCAGGATGCCCGGGGCTTTCTCTGGTTCGGTACACGTTTTGGACTCAACAAATACGATTCGCAAACGTTTAAAATCTACAACAGCGAAAAAGGCAATAAAAAAAGCCTGAGTACTTCTTCCTATCTTTCTTCAATAGTATCGCTTAAAAACGGATCGCTACTGATTGGAACCCAAAATGGGCTGAATAAATACAATGAAAAGGACGATAATTTTGACCGTTATCAACACGATGATAAAGATGCAGGCAGTTTAAGCAACAATGTCATATTCTGCATTTATCAGGACAAAAAAAACAGGGTTTGGGTAGGTACGGCAAACGGGCTAAATTTACTAACCGACACTACCCGATATCGCTTTAAGCGATTTTTATACCAAAACAAACAACGTTTACAAATTTATACCATTACCGAAGATCACAATGGTACCCTGTGGTTAAGTACAGACAATGGCTTAATGAATATGCGCTTTAGCGGAAACCGGGTTATTTACAAACATTTTAAGGCCTATAGCGACGAACTCGCTAAAGCCATCGATAACCACATTACCACCATAGTTGAAGATCGCGAAAACAACCTTTGGATTGGCACTAAACAAAGTGGTATAAGTAAGCTCAACCTAAGCACCGAAAATATTACCAATTATAAATATTCGAGCCTTAACCCCCAGGGTATCAGCAGCAATAACGTGCGTAAAATTATGCTCGATCAGGAAGGCAAACTGTGGATTGGTACCTTACACGGCATCAATATCTATAATCCGGCAAACCAAAGTTTCAGCACTTTACAAAATGAGCCCGAAAATCCATCCAGTTTAAGTCAGAATTCGGTTTACGATATTTTTCAGGATCGTCAGGGTATTATCTGGGTTGGAACTTATTATGGCGCTATCAATATGGTTTATCCTAATTATACGCCTTTTAAGGTTTATCGCAGTACTGCCACATCAAATGGCCTCAGCAGCAATGTAGTGAGCTCAATCATGGAAGATCAGCACCAGAACCTGTGGATTGCTACTGAAGGTGAAGGCATTAATTACTACGATAGGAAAAGCAATACTTTTACCCGCTACAAAAACAACCCCAATAATCCGGCAAGCCTAAGCGCCAATCTGGTAAAATCGGTTATCCGCGATAAAAACAATAAAGTCTGGATTGGCACACATTATGGCGGGCTAAACCTTTTTAACCCCGAAACCAAAAGTTTTGTACGCTATACCAAGCATAAAAACGACACTTCTTCATTAAGCAACGATGAAATTACGGTTGTTTTTGAAGATAGTTTCGGAAGGTTCTGGGTAGGAACCAACGGCGGTTTAAACAGTTTTAATACACAAACGGGTAAATTTATCCGCAACCGGGTAAATGGCCGTGCCGATGCTGTACTTTACATTTTCGAAGACAGCAAGCGAACACTGTGGGTAGCTACCAACTCGGGGCTTTATCAGTTAAAAAGCGGTGCAACTAAATTTGTAATCCGCGTAGCTGGCAATCCCGAAATTTTAAGGTATAACGAAATCAGCTGTATCACCGAAAATAAAGCCGGTTCTCTGCTCATTGGTACCACCAGAAATGGATTATTTCAACTAAACCCCGAAAAGCACCAGTATAGGCGGCTAAGCTTACTGGATGGCCTGCCAAGTAATACCATAATGGGAATTCTGGAAGATGATTTTCAAAACCTGTGGATTACTACCGATAAAGGCCTGTGTAAGTATAACCCGGCATTACATACCTTTAAGGTTTATAACATTAAAGACGGCTTACCTGGTAATGAATTTAATTACAAATCGTTTTTAAAAGACAGTAAAGGTCAGTTTTTCTTTGGTAGCCTGAGTGGCATGATCAGTTTCTACCCCAACCAGATCAGAGAAAACAAAACTACTCCACCTGTAATTTTTACAGGCTTAAAACTCTTTAACAAACCTGTTGCTTTAAACAGCGGAGATGGCCTGCTGAAACAGAATATCAGCACCTTACAGGCCATTACTTTTGAATCCGATCAGAACGTTTTTTCAGTTGATTTTACTGTCCTTAATTTCATTAAATCGAATAAAAGCCATTATGCATATAAACTCAATGGTTTCGAAAAAAACTGGAACTATGTAGATGTACCTTCGGCTACCTACACCAACCTTTCGCCGGGTCAATATACCCTGATGGTTAAAGGCACCAACAACGATGGCGTTTGGACCAACACCATAAGTACGCTCGATATTACCGTATTACCACCATTTTACCGTACCTGGTGGGCTTATTTGTTTTATTTGGCAGCCTTTATTGCCATATCGTTTGTATTTATCCGTTATTTGCTGATTAAGGCCGTACTGAAAAAAGAAAAGGAAATTAACGAGCATAAGCTCGAGTTTTTCACCAATATCTCGCACGAAATACGCACGCCTTTAACGCTGATTGTAGGCCCATTGGATAAACTGATCGAAAATGCCAAAGACGATCCATCGTTAAACCGCGAGCTGCAGCCCATTAAAAACAATGCTTACCGCTTAATGAACCTGGTAACCGAGCTCCTCGATTTCAGAAAAGCAGAAAGCGGAAAAATGACCCTGCACATTAGCCCCGGAGATATTGTAAAATTCTGCCGGGAGATATTCCTGGCTTTCCAGAATATTGCCATTGCCAAAAGCATCGATTACCGTTTTGAAACTGTGCAGCCCGATATTAAACTTTATTTTGATAAAGTTCAACTGGAGAAAGTGTTATTTAACCTGCTTTCCAATGCTTTTAAATTTACGCCAGATAAAGGTAAAATCAGTTTAAAAATCAGTCAGGAAAATAACCGGGTACAAATTATGGTGAGCGATAATGGCAAAGGGATTGCGCTTGCCGATCAGGCCGGTTTATTTACCAATTTTTACCAGGCAAACCCCACAACCAGCATTGGTACGGGTTTAGGTTTATCCTTATCTAAAAGCATTGTAGAGCTACATCATGGCGAAATTACTTTCGAAAGTATGGCTCAGAGCGAAAATCGACATGGTGCTACCTGTTTCACCGTAAATTTAAAAACCGGCAAAGCACATTTTAAACCAGCCGATTTTGTAAAAGATTATGTGTATTATGATGATGCTACCAACTACGAACTCCCGGTTACTGCCGAAGCTCAGATTCAGGAAGCAGAAACTGTAGTATCTGCCGGCACCAAAAAATACAGTATTTTACTGGTAGAGGATAACGAAGACGTAAGGGCATTTATTAAAAATGCGCTGGGCAATACTTACACCATTTACGAAAGCGAAAACGGAGCTACAGGCCTGGCACTGGCGCAGGAAGTGATTCCCGATTTAATTATCAGCGATGTAATGATGCCTGTTATGGATGGTCTGGAATTGTGCCGCAAGCTTAAAACCGACGAAAGAACCAGTCATATCCCCGTGGTATTGCTCACAGCCCGTTCGGCTTATGTACACCAGATTAATGGTTTTGAGCAGGGTGCCGATGCTTACATCATGAAGCCCTTCAACCTCAAAATTCTCGAACTGAATGTACAAAATCTGCTTAGCGCACGCGAAACCATCAGGCAGAAATTTGCGCAGGTGGTAAGGCTCGAACCTAAAAACCTGGTGATTAATACCACCGAGCAAAATTTCCTGAACAAAATTATCACAGTTATTGAAGATCGGATTGCTGATCCTGAATTTGATGTGCCTACCCTATCATCGCAAATTGGCATGAGCCAACCGGTACTGTACAAAAAAATAAGGGCACTTACCGATCTTTCGGTTAACGACTTTATTAAATCGATACGCATTAAACGCGCCGCACAGTTATTGAAACAAGGCGCAGGTAATATTTCGGAAATTGCTTATTCGGTAGGTTTTAACGATCGTAAATACTTTAGTTCGGAGTTTAAAAAGCATTTTGGCAAAACGCCGAGTGAGTTTATAAACGAAGATTAAAATAAGGCAATACAATGATCAACATCATTGTATTTAACGTAAATTGTTTATCTCCCGATCAAAATAATTATTCAAAACCCGCTGGTAAACCCGGTTTGCAAGGTGAGCAAGTAGCCTGCCTTTTTCAAACAAGGCCTTTATTTCGGTTTCTGTGATCTGGTAATTGTTTTCATAGCGTACTGCCAGATAGGCTTCATCGAGTAAGTACAACAGATAAATATCGGCTTCGTTGCCCGGTTTAAAGAGTGTGGACAGGCCTTGTACATAAGGCTTAATGTAATTTTGGTGCACTTGTACGCGGTGCGTCTTTTTTTCGGCACCCATAACCAAAAGCTCAATGGCTCGGTAGCTCAAATCAAAAAACTGGTGCAACATAAAGGCACAGTGCGGCAGGTTTTGCCTTTTTAAATAGAATTTTGCCCCTGCTAAAAAATCATTGGCTTTATTTAATTCTGTAGTGTAAGTACTTTTAACCTGTTGGGCAAGTAAGTTACCATCCATATTCCCCTGGTTAAAAAGATCAGTAGAACGGTTAAACAGGCAGTTTTGAGGTTTACACAGCTGATTGAAAAACAAACTGCCGTTTTGCAAAGCCTGTTTAACCTCGTGCTCATGAAAAAGCCTGTAGCTAAATTTCTGCTGGTTACTAAACACAATATTAAGTACCGGGACCAGTTCGTTTAAAATACGCACCTGCTTATTGGGTACCACAATAAGCAATTCATTAAGTACCTTTTCGGCAAAAATTTCGGTATAGCAAAAAATATACGCTGCCTGTACCACAGCACATATACCTTTTATCAGCGCAGCTAAATCTGCATCATTTGCTATTGCTAAATGTATATTTTTACGGCTCATGGTTATTTATTCGCCGGGTATGGTAAGCAATGCAGGCGAAAATGGCTGGGTAATTATCAGGAAAAATGCTTCGGTAAGCATCAGTAAGGTTTCGTATTGTTCAAAAAGAAATTCCTTATCCATCAGTTTAATGCTGTTTTGGGTACTGAAAGCAGCATACAGCCATTCTAATAATCCTAAACGCAGTCGTTTAATTTTTTCGGGTACAAAAAAGAGCTCAATAAAACGGTACGGATTATTTACATAGCGCACAGGCAGTGTATTTATTTCATATTGGCCGGCATGGTAATGGCCATCTGTAATGCGGTTTGCTTTATTGGAGCTCAGCAGTGTGGTTAATGTATTGCCATTTATATCGTAAAAAAGTTTACGGGTAGCAATCAGGTAGCCGGCATAAAGCAATTGGGTAAACTGGTTATACACAAAAAAATAATCTGCAGCGTTACGCACGCTATCCTCTTTACCCAGTGCAGCCTTGTACCAGTTTTTAAGGTAAGTTTTATGGCCTGCCAAATCATCGAGATTAAAAAAAGACTCTACTACTCCAAAGGGATTGGCCTCGAGCATTTCAGTTAAACATAAAGGCGAAGTATTTTCAAATACAGCTAAATCATAATGATAATCAATACTCCGGTTGCTGTTTTTACTAATTACCCTTTCGTGGATTAACCAGCAGGCCTCGAGCATTTTTTTTGTGTTTTGGTAAACCGGATAAGTGTACTCGTTCCAATCTTCATCCGTATTGCCTGCCAGTGCTGCCTGCAGCCAGTCTTTATAATTTAACTGATAATGCGCAGCATCATAAAAGAAAAATATAGCCACAAAAGCCTGCCTTGGTTTTGTCATTTCGTTTTTAAGCAGGTGTTTGGCTTGATATTGAATCAAAACCATTTCCTTTTTTAATTCTGTAACGTCCATTTGTATGGCTTCGAAGAAAACAAGATCTTGCTTACTACCTTTAAAAACAGTTTCAGCGCCATTTAAAAGCTTAAGCAATTGCTCATAAAAATTGAAAAGTGCTGCAGGCTCGTTTTTTTGAATCAAGGCTTCATCAACTGAAATGGGGTTTACCCAGTTATCTAAAAAATCGATCCGGTCTGCAATAGTGTAATCGCGAAAAAAATCTGCTATGGCCGCTAAAAAAGACCGGCTCTCGTTTACAAAATTTGCTGAGCTTTCCATAATTGTTCTTTTTAATTTATATATTAGCTTTACTAACAAATTTAGTAAATAGAAATAAGTAAAACTACTATAAATACATAAAACTTATCAACATTTTATCCTATGAATGAAAACCAGCGCTTAAAAACTTTAATTGATTTATTGGGATTTAAGAACCAAAAAGATTTTGCGTTGGCCCTGAATATCCAGCCAGGTTCTTTATCAGATATTTTAAGGGAAAGGATAAATGTATCCAATGCTGTTAAAGATAGGTTAAACTTAAAATTCAACGTAAACTTAGCCTGGCTGGAAGATGGCATTGGCGAACCTGTTTTAAAAAAACCGCCCATTGTAGCCCCTAGCAAAGAAGGTGTGCCTTATTTTAACCTCAGTTTAGAAGATACCGATAAATTTATTGTAGAAGAAGAACAGGCAGAGTACCTGGTAAATTACCGACCTTTTAACGATTGTACAGCCTATTTACCGGTATATGGTGATAGCATGTACCCAAAATATGCTTCGGGCGAAATTATAGCCGTAAAAGAAATTACCAATTATGATGTTTTACAATGGGGCGAAGCTTATATGGTAATGACCGATGAGGAGAGCAATAGCCTGCGCACCATTAAAATGGTTTTCGAACACCCCGATTCGGCTAAAATAATTCTGCGCTCATCAAACCCTAATTTTAAAGGCGATACCATTATTAACAAAAAGAACATTCAAACCTTGTATATTATTAAAGGTAAAATTACGCGGAATGCGATTTAAACAACATTAAAAGAAAAAGCGGGCTGATCAATTCAATCAGCCCGCTTTCTTTTTATATAGCAAGTCTAGTAACCCGGGTTTTGATACATTTTAACCGGATCAAGTTTTACCTCATCAAAAGGAATCGGATAATAACGGTCTTTTGTGGTTACATTGGCCAGCTTGGCTATGCCGTACGAGGCTTGTGGCTTGGCTTTTAAATAAGTAACCAATTCGGTGGCAGTAAAGCATCTGATCAGATCGAACCATCTTTGGTGCTCAAAAGCCAGTTCTACCCTGCGCTCATGCAAAATAGCCAATTTTAGCGTCGGGAATTTTGCGGCATAAGTAGCATCGGTTTTAGCCACAGCATAAAGTGGCATTGCAGCCCTCGCCCTTACCATATCCAGATACTGAATGGCAACTGCATCGTTACCCTGCAACATATTTACTTCGGCAAGCATTAAAATTACATCGGCATAACGCATTAAAATACAATCGTTACCGCCGTAGCCGTTTTTAGTAGCTGCATCGCTCGCATCGCGAAATTTGGTAATAAACCAATCTTTAACCGTGGCATCGTTGGCATACTTGATTGAAAAATCTTTTCTCAAATCGGCAGTTTCATATTCATTAACCAAATCAAGCTTAAGGTTGCCTCCTATACCAGTTGATGCTTTTTGCGAATTGATGGTTTCGCCTTTTGCCTGGTTGTTGGCTGCAATGCTCGAGCTGTAGTTAATATCGCCCTGCTTGTATACGATTTGAAAAAGCAATTCCTTACAGGTTGTTTTTTTGGCTACATCGAAAACCTGGCTATATGGAATTTCGCTCAGGTTACCAAAAGTACGCATGTTGTAAGCGGCCAACAGGTAGGTGTTTGCATTGGTTAAATTTTCGGCCTTGTTATTGGGCAAGGTAGCTGCCATAGTTAAATACACTTTACCCAGGTAAGCATTAAGCGCTGCTTTAGAAACACGCCCAATACCCGATTCGGGTTGAAAGTTTGGCAGGCTACTGTTTAAACCATCTTTTAAATCGGCTACAATCTGGTTGTATACATCAGCCTCAGGCACGCGGAAAGTACTGGCTTTTACCTCATCAATGGTATTTAATTGTTTGGTTACCAGAGGAACAGCTCCCCACTTTCTTACCAGCTCGAAATACATAATTGCACGGATAAATTTAGCCTCGGCACTGTAGTTCTGCTTGTTTGCCTCATTGGTAAAAGTAACCTTATCTATATTAGAAAGGATTACATTGGCCCGGGTAATAGATTGGTAAAGCGCCAGCCAATGCGATTTCAGGTACGAATTACTGGGTAAAAGAGAGAAATCGTTAAACTGGAACGGTTCGCCGGCATTACTCTGGTTATCATTTCTTCCGGTATCGTCTGATCGTTCGTCGGTAAATAAACCACTGTTCTCGCCCATGGTGTTACTGCTCCTTAACGATTGGTAGGCACCGTTAACAGCGAGCAATACATCGTTTTCGGTTTTAAAATAATTTTCAACCGTAACTGCATTTGGATTGGTTTGCGCTAAAAAGTCTTTTTTGCAGCTGCTTAAACATACTGCAACGCTTAAAGCCGAAACTAAAATATATTTTTTCATTTTCTTAAATTCTAAAAAGTAAGTTTAACACCCAGATTATAAGCCCTGGCCAATGGATAGTTACCATAATCAACCCCAGGTGTTAAGTTAGAACCACCACTGTAATCTACCTCCGGGTTATAACCTTTATAATCGGTTATGGTAAAGGCATTATCAACACTTGCATAAATGCGGATGTTAGTTAATTTAATGGCATTAGCAAGCGATTTCGGGAAAGAATAGCCCAGTGTAATGTTGGTACATCTGAAATAAGAGCCATCCTGAATGTAAAATGACGATAAACGGGTAGAGTTACTTTGCGTACCTGCACGCGAAGGACGGTAGTTTAAGCCGCTGCCCGGATTGGCTTCGTTGCGGTAACGATCTGCTACATCTACATACTGGTTACCCGAACCTTCAAAATTATACAGGTAATAATCCTGTCCATCTAACACCTGGTTACCATACGAACCATTAAATGATGCCCTTAAATCGAATGTTTTATAAGAGGTATTCAAAGCAAAACCATAGGTAAATTTAGGATATGGTGTACCAATAACCGTTTTATCTGCATCGTTTACAACTCCGTTGCCATCGGTATCCTGGAAATACAAATCGCCAATTTTTGCAGGATTGGTTGAAGCTGATGAAGGTGCAACTTTACCTAAATTATCGGCTGTAATGCGACCCAATACTTTAAAGCCATAAAACATACCTACAGGCTGCCCCTCTTGTGTAATGTGTGTTAAATACGAACGCTCGGCGCCATTGGTTAAAATGGTACTGGCTCCACCCATATTTAATACTTTGTTGCGGTTAACAGCAATGTTTCCGCTTAAACCTAAGGTAAAATCCTGGTTTTGAATAATGCGGCCATCAATTTGTACATCGAAACCTTTGTTTCTGATTTTACTATCGGCCAGGTTGGTTAAGATAGAAGAAGTACCCGAAACAGCCGAAATAGGCTGGTTAAACAACAAATTGTACGAATAACTTAAGTAATAATTGGCAATAATATTTAAACGGTTATTGAACAAACCGATATCGGTACCAAAGTTATACTGGGAAGTAGACTCCCAACCCAATTTAGGATCCTGGATGGCATTTGGCCAGATAGCTGTAGAAATAGCATTACCGAACACCACACCACCCGGTGCACTCATTTCTTGTGCTGTTCTGTAGTTAGGAATGTTGTTGTTACCACTTAAGCCCCAGCTTGCCCTTAATTTTACGGTAGAGCGCTCGCCTAAGAAATCTTTGTAAAAATCTTCATCAGAAAGGTTCCAGCCTGCAGCAACAGAAGGGAAATTACCATATTTGTTTAGCGGACCAAAACGCGAAGAACCATCGCGACGGAATGAACCAGTTAAGAAATATTTACCGGCATAGTTATAACTGAAACGACCAAAATAAGATAGTAGCGTATTGGCAGTTTTAGAAGCTGCATCTAAAGCAAAGAAACTTGGGTCGGCACCTTTATCGGTGATCTCGCCAATATTATCGTTCTGGAAACCCTTTGCCGATACTTTAATCAAATCGCTGGTTGTTTTCTGTGCAGAATATCCGGCCAATACATCCAGCTTATGTTTACCAAAGGTTTTATTGTAGTTTAGGGTAAACTCAGCCAGCTGATCGATCTGTTTTAAATTTTGTGCAACAGCAGTAGCCGCAGCAATCGATTCGTTAGAATATGGCCTGTTATTACCGTTACTTAAACTGGTTGGCAAATAGAAATCATACTTTTCGCTATAAGTTTGGGTACCTAAGTTTGCTTTAAAATCAAGGCCATCAATAATCTTATAAGTAGCATTGGCATTGTAAGTACTTCTATCACCTTTTCTTGTAATTTTTAACTGCTCTACTGTAGCCAGAGGATTTTCGGGATTTTGGATTCCGTATTGCGAAGCCAAAGCCCCCATTCCAAACTGAATCGGATTACCGTTTGCATCTCTTGCAGGCAGGTAAGGCAAATAAATTAGCGCCGACATCATCGGACTCAAATCATAACGACCTTCCCTCACCTCGCGGTTATTATTTTGGGTATAAGAAATGTTGGCCCCTACGTGTAAACGCTCACTCACATTTCCATCTATATTGCCCCTGAAATTGATTACCTTTTGGTTGGTGTTGGTTACAATACCATCGTTATCCTGGTAACCGCCACTTAAAAAGTATTTTACGTCTTTATTACCTCCGCTAAATGAAAGGTTGTGGCGTTGAAAGGCTGCATTGCGGTACAGTTCATCCTGCCAATCGGTATTGTAAGCCGCAGGAATAGCCTGTTGTGTGCTAAAATTATACAAATCAGCAGGGATACTTACACTGCTTCCATTACCTACGTTTGCAATCCGTGTAGCATTATTATCGCTATACATAGCATCGTTCCAGGTTTTACCGGCATTTACCCATAAATCTTTGTAGGCATTATTACGTCCGTCTATCAATAATTGTATAAACTGATTGGCGTCAAGCAGCTTTACCTTTTTGGCCAGCTGAGAAATACCACCCTGCACATCATATTCAAAATGGCCTTTACCGTCTTTACCTCTTTTCGTGGTAATTAACACTACCCCACCAGATGCCCGTGAACCGTAAATGGCAGCAGAAGCCGCATCCTTTAAAATGTCGATAGTTTCGATATCCTCAGGATTAATGGCTACGTTATTACCTGCCGGATAACCATCAATAACATATAAAGGATCGGAACTGGCATTGATAGAACCAATACCCCTTACCCTGATTTTGGTACCTGAGTAAGGTGCACCGCTGGTTTGCGATACCTGCACACCGGCAACCTTACCCACTAATGCCTGCCCTACTGTTGGTGAGGTTAAGTTTAGTTCGCTGGCTTTAACGCTGCTAATGGCTCCGGTAACATCCGATTTTCTGATCTTTTGGTAACCAATTGCTACCACCTCGTTTAAGGTGTTACTGCTTTCTTTAAGTTTAATATTAATGGTTTTGTTGCCCGATACGATAACTTCCTGCGTATCGAAACCAACAAAAGAAAAAACCAGAGTAGCGCCGTTATTCGCCTCTATTGAGAATTTCCCGTTACCATCGGTAGAAGTTGTTTTTTTGGTTTGCTTGTCGTAAACGCTAACGCCTGGAAGTGGTTGTCCCTTCTCGTCGGTTACAGTTCCGTTAATGGTAGCAAAACGGTTGTTAAGCTCGGTAGCCGGAACTAATTTGCTATTGCCTGAGGCCATGGCGGCTGGACTGCATGCAGCGAGCAAACCAACAGGCAAAAGCAATTTCCTGCAGGCACTTTTCATGCTTGCGGTGAAAAAAAATGATGTCATCTTTTTGTGCTTAGTAATAAATTTTTAAATAGTATTGGGGTTTGTGTTTTTGTTTGGCAGATATGTAGATCATGCATTTACATAGGCTTATCCTTAAAGGTTAACAACTTGTTTCCTGAGCGTTCTACGGCGACAAAAGTAGAGGTGTATTTTTAACACTATGTATCCGTTGTGTTAACTCTATGCAAAGATCATGGGAGCTATTTTAAGTTTACATTAATTCTGCATCAAGCATTACTAAATCGATTTAATTATGCTTAAGAATAACATCTGCTTAATACTGATTTAATAGCTGATGCGTTACTTCGCTCCCAAAAAATTTTAATGAAAGTCTTCTATCCCTTTTTTATGCTTTGCCTGTTGTGGCAAGGTTTACAGGCGCAGCATAAACCCGAACAAGCTTATCAGTTAATAAAAAGCAATAATGCGGTACAGTATAAAAACTACTATCTGCTTACCCTTTTCCAGCAGCTTCCAGAGCTGAATAAAATGCTGAAAGAAAACAGCGTGCTGAAAAAAATTGCCGATACCAAAAGCGCACAGGTAAATGAGGCATTAAAGACCTGCAAAGCCGATATTAGCTGCTATGCCAATGCTTTAAAGTTTAGTACCGAAGAAATTACAGCAATTAGCCAGGAGTTAAGCAACAGTTACAAAGAAAATAATGAACTTGGAAAACTGGTAAGCAATCACCTGATTGCTTCGGGCTGTTATACTTTATATACTAATGAAAATCCTAAAAACCTGCTTATAAAAGCCTGGGAACAAGATGCCAATGCCTTAAATTACACCATTGGCGTATATGTAGCAGGCAATAAACCCAACTATCCCAAAATAGATTCGATTAGTTTCAGTTTAAAAGATAAAGAATATGCCGAGCTTACTGCCGCAAACGCCTCATTAGCTTTGCAAGGCCAAAACGAATTGTTTTTTGAACCAGCCTTAAATTTTGCGCTGGTGGCTTTAGAACTGAATGAAAGAAATGATGCCGCCGATTATGAGCCCATGGTTAGCGGGGTTAACCAGCCAGCCATTAGCCAGATTAAAAAAACCGATTGGAAAAAATATCCCTATAGCGTAATTCTGGTTCCTGGGGCTGGTCCTGAAGATAAAGAAACTGCCTTAAGTGCCGGAGGGATGATCCGTTGCAGGTTAGCGGCCATTCAGTACCTGAAAGGACAGGCGCCTTTTATCGTCGTATCTGGCGGACGCGTACACCCCTATAAAACCAAATTTAGCGAGGCGTTCGAAATGAAAAAATTTCTGATAGAAACCTTACAAATACCAGAAAGCGCTATCATTATGGAACCGCATGCCCGCCATACTACTACCAACATGCGTAACTGCGTAAGGCTGATGTTCCGCTACGGCATACCTGTTGATAAACCCGCCATGGTGAGTACCGTTAAATCGCAAAGCTATTATATTACCACAGTGCTGTTAGAACGTTGTAAAAAAGAGCTTGGTTATTATCCTTACCAGAACGGGAAACGATTGAGTGATACCGAATCAGAATTCTATCCAAACACAACCTCCTTACAAATTGATTTCGACGAACCTTTAGACCCTTAGCCATGAAAATTTTAAATCCTATATTGGTACTGTTGGTCATGTTCTTTGTAGCCAAAAGCAGTAAAATGGACGGAAAAATCACTAAAAACATTACCGTCGATTCACTGGGGGCCTGCCAGGGCATCAGCTACCAAAACGGCCGGTATTTCCTCTACGGCGATCGCGAAGTTGGTGTAATGCGCGAATATAAACTGGAAAAAGATTCGTTAAGCTATCAGCATAAAGAATACCGTTTTACCATAAAAGGCGAAAACACCATTAAGCATCCTACCGGAATAGCCTATCATAAAGGTTTGCCTACTTTTGTAGGTAATTCGGTAAGGCAAAACGAATCAGGAACGTTGTGGAAAGCGGTAATTAACTGCATTAACTGGGATGGATTTTTAAAAACCGGAACATTAGATGGCAATTTGCTGCAAACCATTGATGACGATGCCTGCATACAGGGTGCAAGGCCAGAATATGTAAAATACAAAGGAAAATGGTATGTGGCTACTGCCGATTATGGCAACAAGGCCAATGAGGTTCGCTTACTTGATCCGCAAGCTTTGGCAAAAGCGACTAAAACCAGCGAAAAAGGTGTAGTGGTTCAAAAATTTACCTGCTCACCCTGGGTGCAAAATCTCCACTTCATTGCCAGTAAGGGCATCCTGGTATTAATTCAAAACCAGATTGAAGGACGCAAATGGCGGTTAACATTCCTCGATCTGGAAAAATCGATCTCCACCGGGCATGAATCAGTTTTGAGCGTAGTGGATACCGATAAGCCTGATGAACTGGAAGGTTTTACTTTTACCAACCAGGCCGATAAAGGCATTGCGGTAAGTTCTTCGCGCAAGAACAATGTAAGTTTTATGGATTTTGCGTTTGGCGGGAAGTGATATAGTTTGGAGTGGTGCGTTTGGAGTTGGGAATTCTGTCCGTAGAGTTAAGTGGAACGTCTCTACGGACTGGAGAATATGATTGATCCAAACTTTCAACCAATACAATATAAAAACGCGCTATTCGGTTGGTGCGCCACCAACCGATAGAGTCTGTCTGGTGGCGCACCGACCACCTTACTCACCTTTACACTAGTGGTTGGTGTCCTCACCGAACACCCAAGATTGTTGACATCGCACGGCTTCTTCTTTACTTTCCTTTTACACATCTTCACCGTATCTTTATTCAATAGAAAAAGGAGATACATATGAATACTGAAAAAGCCATTCTAGCTGGCGGTTGTTTTTGGGGAGTAGAAGAATTGATTCGCCATTATCCGGGTGTAATTTCGACTGTAGTTGGATATACCGGTGGTGATGTGCCCAATGCTACTTACCGGAACCATGGAACGCATGCTGAAGGCATCGAAATTACTTTTGACCCTACCATTTTATCATACCGTAAATTATTAGAATATTTTTTCCAGATCCACGATCCTACAACACGTAACAGACAAGGAAACGATGTTGGTACTTCTTACCGTTCGGCTATATTTTTCGCTAACCCAACACAGGAAGCTACTGCGAAGGAACTAATTGCCGAAATGGATGCCTCGGGTATATGGCCGGGAAAAATTGTGACAGAGGTTGTACCCGAAACGGCTTTCTGGAATGCGGAGGAAGAACATCAGAACTATTTGCAGAAAAACCCTTACGGCTATACCTGCCATTTTGAAAGGCCAGACTGGAAACTATAAATTAGTTTGGAGCTCGGAGTTTGGAGTTAATTACAACAAATACACCAAAACAAAAAGGCAATTTTCTCATCGAAAATGGACATGCCCCAAAAAGTTAGACACTTTTTGGGGCATTTTTTATGAGTAGAAAACAAAAATATGACTATCAGTTTAAACTTGATTTAGTCAACAAGGTAATCAAAGAAGAACACTCTGTACATGAACTTTCCAATATGTATGGATTGGCTAAATCACAGTTACAATTTT
>NZ_JSYN01000010.1 GCF_000812965.1 Pedobacter kyungheensis | reverse complement strand
GTGAAGCAATCTTTTAAGTTAGTTTCTCTGGAAGTTTGTCATGTTGAGCTTGTCGAAACACCTCATATATCGTCAAGCAGGTCCTTCGACAGGCTCAGGATGACAATTCTATATCGATGATACAGTCTATTGGGTTAGTTTTTGAGTATGGGTTTTAATGAAAGCACAAGTCTGGCCATTGCTATGGCTGGGGGCGCCAAGACTTGCGCTAGATTGGGATTATTGGGCTTAAATTAATTGATGAGTCCAACTTTCTTTAAAGTTCTTTGTAGTTCATAAAATGTTTGTTCGATATTATCGCCATCAAATGGTATATATTGTAAGCCTGCAATGTTAGAAAACTCTTCAACCTGATTTTGCTTTAATATAATAACATTTTCGAACCCTAATCTCCCTTGAAATAAACCAGCTTCATGGATAACATTTTGCCTAGCTCTAATTGTACCACCTGCAGTTTCATCTTCAGCTGTCATTATAAGGATTGCAAAGGATGAATGTTCTAGGAATTGGGTTAAAACATCCACTATTGTCTCACCTGTTCTAGATTCATCTTCAAATATAAGAGTGGTTAAATTGTGATCGTGCTGTAGGAATAACTTTAATCTTGCCCAAAGCTTACTTCTTCCATGCCCAATAAATATCTTACCTCGAACTTTTGATTGGTTAAGAGGTTTAGCCTTTTTCTTGCCCAATTCTGCCCCTAACTTATCTTTATCTAATGCTATAAGCTTTTCTAATAACAATCGTAGTCGTTGTACGGAATCATTATTTAAACTAATTAATGCAGGGGTTATGTAGAATGAATCAACTCTTGGGTTAGCTTTATATTTGTCAAAGAAATTTTCAATCTTGTCTAAATAGATTAAAGCCTCATCTATGTCTTCCTGATTTTGAAATGGCAATTCCGATAATTTTTTTACAAACAATTGAACCGGGGAAAAGAACGTTAAGTCAGTTTTTATGCTTTCCCATAATCCTTCGGATAATATTTTAACCTCTCTAACTAACATTTAAATTCTATGCAAAAGGATTTAATTTAGACTCAGAATCAGATTTCAAATTACGCCTTTTAATCTCTGAATCTATAGCACTTTGGATAGAAGGCATAAGATGAGACGCATAGAATCCATTAACCTCTTCTTCGAATGATTTAAGTAAATCATTTATATCGGTTGTTATTCTAAGAACCCTATTTTTAATTTCCTCTATTAGTTCGTTATTACCTGATATTTTATGGTTTGAATACTCTTTATAACAAAATTTATTGTATTCGATATAGGTACGTGTTCTATCTATATGTCTTGCAGATAAAGAGCCAAACAATTCGATGTCGCCATAGATTGGAATTTCATAAAGCACATATTCTACCAAATTAGAGCCACTAATTGAAAAACTTATACCTGCTGGTGCATTCCTAAAGGAAATTTGTTCTTCCTCAATGCTAACTCTGGTTTGATCAAGTTGAAGTTTAGGAACGATAATCTTTGAATTTTGAAAGACCGTTTCATTGTATTCTTCTGAAGAAAGATCTCTATCAGTCGATTTTAAAATAATATTGGAAGCTTTAGAAAGAGAGTGTTGATAGATATTTGTCATAGATATTTTTATACGGTTTAATTAATTTTCTTACAATATAACAACCATATATTATAATTCAATACGGTAATCCGTAAATACTCATTTTTAGTTATATTAACTTCTGTGCATTGTTTCTCAAAGTCCAAAGAACAAATCAGTATCTGGTTTTATACCGCAATTTAATATGCATGCATTATAAATCTGTACCTTTGCAGCGTTTATCAATTCTCAGCATTATTAATACATGGGCAAAAACAGCATCGGCTCTACCATTACCTATTTCTTTTTGGGCGAATATTTTTCTGATGCATTGCGCACCACCATTACCGTGGTGTTGCCTATTATTTTGTTCTTTTACCTGGGCAATCCCGATGCCGCAAAAGGGATAGGGGTAGGTGCTTTACTCATTAGCCTCACCGATTTACCCGATAACCGCTTAAATAAACTCAAAACTGCGGTATGGAGTATTTCAGTATTCTTTTTAACCACGCTGGTGGTATCGTCGGTATTAGATCAGGTTTACCTCAGTGCTGTGGTGGTGGTGCTGGCTGCCTTTAGCTTTTCGATGTTTGCCGTTTATGGGCAAAAGCTGGCTTTAATTGGTACCATGGCCTTAATTGTGTGTACCTTTGTAATGGGCTTGCACCCGGCCAGGCCGCTGTATTTCAGTACCTGCATCTTAATAGGAGGGGTATGGTATTATATTATCAGCTTAATTCAAATCCTCATCAGGCCGTACCGCTCGCTACACCATGCCATTTTTGAATGTTTAATGAGCAGTGCCGAGTTTCTGCACATTAAAGCCAAAAATTACGATGTAACGGTACCGCTCGATTTGCAGCAGAAAGCTGCCATTAAGCTGCACATCAAGGTAAACCAGAAACACGAGCTCATCCGCAATTTGCTGCTTACCGATAAGTACGCCATGAACCCCGATAATGTTAAGGGACAATTGCTGTTAGAGCGCGCCCGCTTGCTGATTGATTTATATGAGCAGCTAAATGCAGTACATTACGATTATGGCCTGGTGCGCAAAACCCTTGATGGAGGAGCCAGCCTGCAACTGATTGCAACATTGATTGAGATTTTAGCCAGGGAGCTGGAGCAATTGGGGCGTCACGTACGCTCGGCCAAAGCGTATAAAGGCGAGGTAGCTACCAATATGGCCTACCACCAAAACCGCATACTGTTACAACAAGAGCTGGAGTGCTTAAACGAAACCCAGCGGCTAATTGTGCTTAAAGTAATGGCCAATATGAACGATATTGTGCGCATTATCGAAATGATCCGCGGCAATGAACGGGTGCCCGAAAAAGAGCAGCAAGAGTTAAGCGGCAGCATCGCTTACCCACTTTTTATTACCGGCGACCGCTTTTCGGTTAAAGAACACCTTACCTTAAAATCGCCTATTTTCAGGTTTTCGCTGCGGCTGGCCATTTGTTTTCTTTTTGGTTTTTTACTCATCTGGCAACTCGAGCCGAGCAAATACAGCTACTGGCTTTTTTTAACCCTCGTAATTGTAGCGCGGCCTAAATTTTCAATCACCTGGAAACGTAATTTGCAACGCTTGAAAGGGAGCATGGGTGGTGTGGTTATTGGTTTGGTACTGGTTTACCTCATTAAAAGCCCTGCCGTGTTGCTGTCTTTTTCAGTTGTTTTCTTACTGGGCTTTTATGCTTTTAACCGCTTAAATTATACCATTAGTGTGCTGTTTATTACCCCGGCGGTAATTTTAACACTGGGCAGTTACCAGGGGCATTTCGATCACATTGTGCACGATCGGATTATGTTTACCCTGCTGGGCTGTGTAATTGCCATTTTTGCCACTTACCTGTTCCCGGTATGGGATAGCCGGCAGCTGAAAGCAAAAATTGCCAACGCAGCAAAAGCCAGTCTGAATTACCTGGAAGTGGCCATTCAAAACCGGGCAGAGCGTGATGAGAATCAATCGCGCATGGCCCGTAAAAACGCCAATTTAAGTTTATCGGCCCTGAGCGAAGCCATTGAATCGGCCAGTCAGGAGCCCATGCAGAAACAGATCGATTTTAAAGGGCTTTACGATGTACAGGCCATTATTTACCAGATTAATGCGATCATTACCTCCATATACCTTTCGCTTAACCATAGGGCTGAGCAAGCTAATTCACTTTTAGTAGGCCAGATTGTGGCCGATTTAACAAAGGATGCAAACAGCAGCAAAGCAGAGACCATTAAAGTTTTACCCATGGCCGAAACCGAACTGTACAACGAACATTCTACCCCGCAAAAACTGGCGCATATTGCGGCTTTATCGGCAGGTTTTAATGGGGCTGTGGAGCGGAGTTTTGGTAGGGGATTTTAATCTCCTTGCACTAATCGTCATTGCCAGCTTGACTGGCAATCTTAATGCAGTAGAAAGGTTAGAGAGCCATGTTTAAGGTTCTATTAACTCTGGCGAGCAATCTTGATCCCTGTTTTCCGTTATCTTATATATACAAATGGAAGATTTTTTCCGCTCTATGCCGCGGGGGCATGGTACTTTGGAGCGCCAAAGTACCCAAAGCGCTCTGTCAATCCAGCAATGGGCTTTTTACACAACCCCGTACACATCAAAAAACAGCGGCACTTCGTTTTGTTTGTTAGTACTTAGTTGAAAATTTGTGCAAACATTAACACAAAACCACTGCGTTTTAGGTTTGGGGGTGCCATTTGTACTATTCTGCAACTGTTTTTTGATTTCCACAGCCCTTGGGATTGACGGCGTTCTTCGCTCAGAACAGTGGTTTTTCAAAGCAAGTTAAGCAGGATGCCAAAAACTATTTACAAAAAAAGATGTGTCTATATGTTAGGCTTCCCCGAAAAGCCTTCTCGAAATGATGATTTTCTCAGCTAGAACATAAAACCATCCTCTCCATGTTTAATCCCTGCATCCGTGGCAACTCAACCTAAACCAGCGGTAATAAATTTGTTTAATTTAACCACAGCCAGCGGTATAATGCTATATTGTGCCCGTTTAATACAAAATAATATGAAAAGACTATCCTTCGTTCTGCTTTGCCTCTCTTTTTTAACCCTAACAGCCACTGCTCAAAATAAACCCAATTTCTGGGATGATGTACAAGTCATTAAAAAGTACGATCAAATGTATAAACCACCTGTAAACCCGGTGTTATTTGTAGGCAGTTCCTCTATCCGCAAATGGGATGATTGCACACAGATCTTTGCCAAATACAATGCCCTGAACCGGGGGATTGGTGGTGCCGTGATTAACGATATTACCTATTATTTAAATGATGTTGTTTTTCCGTATCAACCTAAACAAATTGTACTGTATGTAGGCGAAAACGACCTGCCTAACGATGCCGTAACTCCCGATACCGTGCTGAACCGTACCATTAACCTGTACAAAGCCATCAGGGCGAAACTGCCAACGGTACCTATTGTGTACATTTCGATTAAGCCGAGCCCAAGTCGCGATAAGTTTAAAGAAAAGGCTGTAGCCTCTAACGCCTTAATACAAAAGTTCTTTGCAGGCGAAGCCAATACCAAATTTGTTAACATTTACCCTTTAATGCTTACCAAAAAAGGTCAGCTGCGCCCCGAGCTTTTTGTTGGCGATATGCTGCACATGAATGCTGCAGGTTATGCCATCTGGAGAAAAGCTGTTGAGCCGCATTTGTTGAAGAAAGCTCAAAGCTTAAAGACCAAAGACTAAAGCTTGAGGAAAACTGAAAGCTTAAAGACCAAAGCGGAAAGCTTAGATGCCCTTAGGTGTCTAAGGTGGTGAAAAAATATTGGTACGCATTAGACGATACAATCGTTAAGCTATTTCTGCACGCGTTAGAAACGCGCGCAAGCCTGAAGCTTAGGTGTTCTAAGGTGTCTTAGGTGGTAAAAAGAGTCTAATGTCCGAAAGTCGGAGGTCCGGAGCCAAAAGCTTAAGACCAAAGCAGAAGCTTAGATGCCCTTAGGTGTCTTAGGTGGTGAGAAAGCTTAAAGACCAAAGCAAAAAGCCTGGATGCGCTTAAGTGTCTTAGGTGGTGAAAAGTTTAAAACCGAATGGTAAGCGCGGCTAACCGGAATTAAAATTATATATTTATGATTGCGTTTTAACCGTTCCCTGATCTTATATGAAGAAACTTCTACTAGCCATATTATTCTTCCCGATTGCTTATTGTGCCCAGGCCCAGGTGTTACTGGGAATTCCGCAAGTAGTAAATTACAATAACGAACAGTATAATGGCGGTATTCAGAACTGGGATGTAGAGCAGGATAAAAACGGGATCCTCTACTTTGGTAACAATGAGGGCCTGCTTACTTTTAACGGCCGCTACTGGAACCTCTACCGGCTGCCTAATTTTACATCGGTACGTTCGGTTGGCATCGATTCTAAAAACCGCATTTATGTTGGCGGACAAGATGAATTTGGTTATTTCTACCCCAATGCACAAGGTGTTTTAAAATATACTTCGCTGCTAAACCTGCTGCCCGAAAACATGCGGAAGCTGGCCGATATCTGGGGCGTTTCGATTGTGCGCGATGAAGTGTTTTTTAGATCGATACATGCTATTCTGCATTATAAAGATGGTGTAGTTAAAAGTTATAAAACCAACACCACCTGGATGTATATGGGCACTGCAAAAGGAAAGGTTTTTTCGCAGTCTGCTGATTCAGGCCTGATGATTTACGACCAGGAAATGTGGAAGCCATTCTGTGTGGATAGTGTGCTAAACCGTTCGGGCATTACGGCGGTGCTGCCTTATGGTGGCGATACTTTATTGGTTTCGATGCTAAAAAAAGGTTTCTTTCTGGTGGTTAATCATCAGCTAAAACCTTTAAAAACAAGTTTGGATCAGGTTTTTTTAAACGAGCGGATTTATTCTACCAGTCAGATTGGTCCGGGGTTATACGGGGTAGCTACCACTTCAGGTGGCGTGTATATTATGAACAAACAGGGCAACCTGGTGCAGAAATACAATTATAAAGAAGGTTTACAGAACAACAATGTGAGGGGCATATTGCTGGATAAGGATAAGAACATGTGGCTGGCCCTCGATGATGGCATTGCCTATGTGGCCATAAACAGTGCCGTTAAAAATATCTTCCCCGATCGCAATAAGCAGATTACCAGTTACGCTTTTCGTAAATATGGCGAATCGATCTACATCGGTACCTCTAATGGCTTGTACCGGGCTAAAATAAATACAGCTATGCCCGATTTAAGCTATTCGCCTGTCAATTTTGAAGAGGTAAAGAATTCAAAAGGACAGGTATGGGGCCTCGATGAAATTAACAACCAGTTGCTTATGGCACACGAGGATGGCACCCTGCTGGTAAAAGATAATACGGCCACGCCGCTGTATAGCCTCATTGGTACCTGGATGTACCAAAGTATGGATAATGTTTACCCGAGCAAAGAGGTAATTGCGGGTACCTACGCCGGATTGCAGGAGATAACTTACGATGGAAACCGCTTTATTAACGGCGGCAGAATTGCCGGAATTAACGAAACGTTGCGCTTTATCGTTGCCGATAACAATAACACTGATCAGATCTGGGCTTCGCATCCTTACCATGGCGTATATAAAATAGAACTCAATCCCGATCATAAAAGTATATTGCATACTACCTTATTCTCTGACCGTGATGGCTTGCCCACCAAGCTTTACAATTATGTGTTCCACCTGAAGAACCGGGTTGTAATTGCCACTACAAGCGGCATTTTTGAATACAATGCGGCCAGTAAAAAGTTTACCCGTTTTAAACTGCTCGGGTCGGCACTCAATGGTGTGCCCATTCAGTATCTTAAAGAGGATAATGATGGCAATATCTGGTTTGTAACCAATAAAAAGGTAGGGGTAATCGATTTCCACAGACCACAGGGCAAAAATGCTTTCAGTGTTTTATACCTGCCCGAGCTAAATGGCAAAGTGGTTGGTGGTTTCGAATCGATATACACGCCTGATAGCAGGAATATATTTATAGGGGCCAATAAAGGGGCTTATCACATCAATTACCAGAAATACATTCAGAATATAACCCGGCCAAATGTAGTGTTAGGCACGGTTAAATTAATGGGTAATAAAGATAGTGTGGTTTTTGGTGGCTATTTTGTAAATAAAGGGGGCATTGTGGCCCGGCAGGATTTGCACGAAATACCCGAATATGTGTACAGCCTAAATTCGATCCATTTCGAATATGCTTCTACACTTTTTGAGCACGATAAAAACATCAAATTCAGCTACCAGCTTATGGGCTTTGACAGCGAATGGTCGGCATGGGGTACCAAAAGCGAAAAAGACTATACCAATTTGCCTGCCGGAAAATATACCTTTAATGTTAAGGCCAGTACAGGGGTAAATAACGAATCGGAAGTGGTGAGCTATACTTTTGTAGTGCTGCCTGCCTGGTACAATACCATCTGGATGCGCATAGTTTACCTGATTTTAGTTGTGATGGCGCTGCGGTTAATTATCAGGTGGCAAAAAAAGAAACACACTAAAGAGCAGGAGCGGATGAGTTACCTGCATCAGCTGGAGCTGGATAGGAATGAAAAAGAAATTGTTAGGCTCCAGAACGAAAAGCTTGAAGCTGATGTGAATTATAAAAACAAAGAACTTTCTACCATGACCATGCACCTGGTACAGCGGGGTAAGGTGCTGGCTAAAATAAAGGAAGTGATATCAGCCGTAATTAAAAACCACGACCTTAACGAAAGCTCGCCAAGTTTCAGGCACCTGATCAGGCTGATTAAAGATGTAGAGAAGAAAGACCAGGAACTGGATCACATGAGTGTGCATTTTAACCATGTCAACACTGAGTTTTTTACCCGGCTAAAAGATCTTTACCCCGACCTTAGCCAGAACGATCTCAAATTCTGTGCTTACCTGTCTATGAATCTTTCTTCAAAAGAAATGGCTCAGCTGATGAATGTGACGATTAAGGCTATAGAAGTGGGCCGTTACCGCCTTAGAAAGAAACTTCAGCTAAAGCCAGAAACCAATCTATACGAGTTTCTGATCGAAATAGCGCGATCAAAAACGTCTTAAAAGCATGTTTTTGTTACAATAGCTGTTATTTTCTGTTAAAAAAATTAAATCGCTGTAAAACAGTTTTTTATACTTCTCTTGTAGGGCTTATGTAGGCCCATTTTTTCTGTTTTTTAACCTTTTTGAGGGTTGATGTATGGTTGGTGTAGTAGTGGTAAATTGTGCTATTGCGCATCACCTCTATAGATTTGATTTATGAAACAGCAGCCAATAAGTCTGTATCATGAACTAACCAAATATCATTAACTAAAAACTAATTTCTATGAGAGGAAGATTTACATTCGTATTCTTCATTTACTGTCTCCTGGCTTTTCCGTTTGCCTTAATGGCGCAAGACATTCCGGTTACAGGAAAGGTAACAGAGCAAAGTGGTGCGCCACTACCTGGCGTAACTGTTAAGTTAGAGGGAACTACCAAAGCGGCATCGACTGATGTCAATGGTGTATTTACCATTCAGGCTCCGGTAGGGGGAAAGCTCAGCATCAATTTAATTGGTATGGCGGCACAAACGGTAACTGTTCCAGCAGGGGGCCGTATTAATGTAACGCTCGTTGCCGATTCAAAAGACCTTACCGAAGTAGTAGTAGTAGGTTACGGTACACAAAAGAAAAGTGTAGTTACCGGATCTATCTCCAGCGTTAAGGCCAAAGATTTAGAAAGCATGCCCATTAACCGGGTTGAACAGGCTTTGCAGGGTAGAACATCTGGTTTAACCATTGCCAGTGGTAACGGCCAGCCAGGTACCTCTTCTACTGTTAGGGTAAGGGGATATACTTCTTTTGCTTCGGGTGGTAACAACGATCCGCTTTGGGTTGTAGACGGGGTAATTGTAGATAATGGCGGTATAGGTTATCTTAACCAGGCCGATATCGAATCTATCGAAGTTTTAAAAGATGCTGCTTCGCAGGCTATTTACGGTGCCCGGGCTGCTAATGGGGTAATTATCATCACAACCAAAAAAGGTAAAGCAGGTTTAATCAGCGTAAACTATAACGGTTTCTATGGTACTTCTGCACCAGCTAAAAGACTCGATTTATTAAATGCTACCCAGTATGCTACCATCAGAAACGAATCGGCAGCTAATTCTAATTTACCACAACCTTATGCAAATCCGGCTGCTTTGGGCGTAGGTACCAACTGGCAGGATCAGGTGTTTAACGACGATGCACGCCGCCAGACGCACGAGTTCAGCGTGAGCGGGGGTAATGATAAATTTACCATCTACAGTTCTATGGGTTACATTAAACAGGATGGTATTGTGGCCAGCCCGATTTCTAAATGGAACAGGGCAAACGTAAGGATCAATTCGACCTATAAACCTGCAAAATGGATCACTTTTGGCGAAAATTTAGGTTACAGCCACTCTGTAAACAGCAGTTTGGGTAATACCAACAGTGAGTTTGGCGGACCATTGAGCTCGGCCATTAACCTCGATCCGATTACACCGGTAGTAGAAACCGACCCGGCTTTAATTGCCAAATCGCCTTACACCATTGCCAATACACTTAGAAACCCTGATGGATTTCCTTATGGTATTTCGCCGATTGTTGGTCAGGAAATGACTAACCCGGTAGCTTACATGCAAACCCGCCTGGGTAACTACAGCTGGGATCACAACATTGTAGGTAATGCTTTTGCAGAGATCGAACCCATCGCCAATTTGAAATTCAGATCGAGCTTAGGTACTAAAGTGGCCTTCTACGGCGGCGATTCGTACACCCCGCTGTTTTACTTAAACTCTTCTTCTAAAAACGATAAAAAATCATTTTACCGCGAAATTAATACCGTATTAAACTATAACTGGGAAAATACTTTAAGTTACTCGCGCAACTTTGGTAAGCACCATGCTTTCATTATTCTGGGGCAGGGTTATTACATGGATAACAATACCAGAAGTTTAAATACTACTTACCAGAACATCATTGCCAATAGCTTTTACGAAGCGAATTTAAATTATGATCCGGGAACTGCTAACAAACTTGTTGGTGGTGGTGATGGAACATTACACGTTGTAAACTCATTATTTACCCGTGTTACTTACGATTATGATGAGAAATACCTGTTTACCGGTATTATGAGACGTGATGGTTCATCGCGCTTTGGTACCAACAACCGTTTCGGTTATTTTCCATCGTTCTCATTGGGTTGGGTGCCATCAAAAGAGGCTTTCTGGAAAGAAAATGAAGTTGTAAATTTCTTGAAAATCCGCGGAGGTTATGGGGTTACCGGTAACGATGCTTTAGGAGATTTCAGATATGTTTCTTTGGTAAGCAGTGGCCGTAACTATACTTTCGGTACAACCGATCAAAGTGTAATAGGCTGGAGCCCGGCTGCTTTATCTAACCCTGATTTGAAATGGGAAGAAACGCGCCAAACCAATATTGGTTTTGATGTAACCTTATTTACCAATTTTACCTTATCGGCAGAGTATTTCAAAAAGAAAACAGTTGGGGTATTGCAAACACCAGATATTCCGTTGTACGTTGGTGCAGCAGGAGGCCCGACACAAAACGTGGGCGACATGCAAAATACCGGTTTTGAGTTCGAACTGGGCTACCGTAAAAAAATCGGAGATTTTAACCTGGGTGTAAACGGAAATATATCTTTCCTTAAAAATAAAGTTACCAAGTTGTTACCGGGTAAAACCTTTATCGAAGATAATGCACAAAGCTTCCAAACCATGGGTAACTTTACCAGAACCGGTTTAGGCAGATCGTTTAACGAATACTATGGCTATGATATGCTTGGTATTTTCCAAACACAGGCCGAAATTGATAGTTATGTTGGTCCGGCAGGCACTAAATTACAGCCTAACGCTAAACCAGGCGATATTAAGTTCGCGAACTTAAATGGCGATAATGAAATTAACTCATCAGATAAAACCTTTTTAGGTAGTCCAATCCCGAAATATACTTATGGTATTACCATTAACCTGGCTTATAAAAACTGGGATTTGGTAGCTTTCGGTAATGGTGTTGGCGGAAACCAGATCTTCCAGGGCTTACGTCGTTTAGATGTTACCTATGCAAACTGGCAAACCAAAATATTAGACCGCTGGACCCCTACAAATCCATCTACTACCATGCCGCGTATTGTAGAATCTGATCCAAACGGAAACTACATCAAGTTCTCGAAACTATACCTGGAAAAAGGCGATTATTTCAGGTTAAAAACCTTACAGGTAGGTTATACGCTTCCTCAAAATGTATCGAAAAAAATTGGTGCACAAAAAGTCAGGGCTTATTTAATGAGCGAAAACTTATGGACCATTACTAAATACACAGGATATGATCCTGAAATCGGCGGAACAGTATTGGGTGTAGACCGTGGTGTTTATCCGCAGGCGCGTTCATTTATGATTGGTTTAAATGTTGGATTTTAATAGTTGAACAATGAAAAAGAGTATTTTTTATATCGCGGCTATTGTCGCTTCATCGCAATTGTTTGTCTCTTGCAAAAAACAGTTGGATGTAAACCCAAGGGAGCGCATTCTGGAGACCGGTTATTATAAAACTCCTGCAGAAGCATTAACTTCACTCATTTCGGTGTATGATGTTTTGGGAAATCAATCATCAGGATACCTGACCAAAGTGAATATTTTATCGGCAGGTTCTGATGACCATTTTGCCGGAGGCGATTCACCATCTGATATCGGCGATTTACAAACCATCAATAACTACACCTTAACTTCTACCTCGGGGGCAGCCAGCCACTTATGGGGTAAGGGCTTTACAGGTGTTTACCGGGCAAATGTATTTTTGCAAAAGGTAAATGGTGCAGGTTTAGACGATGCCACTAAAACGCGGTACATTGCCGAAGTAAAAGCTTTAAGGGCAATTTACTACTTCGATCTGGTTAGGTTATTTAAGAATATCCCTTTATTAACGGATGTGGTTGAGCCTAATGCCATGTTTGATGTATTGCAGGTGCCTGCAGATCAGGTTTATGCTTTGATTGTTAAAGATTTATCAGATGCTATTCCTAATTTACCTACTACGGTGCCGGCTGCTTCGCAAGGCGGCAGGCTTACCCAGGGTGCTGTACATGCAGTTTTGGGTAAAGTGTATATGTGGCAGCAAAAATGGACTGAAGCTGCAGCAGAATTTGCTTTGGTTAACGGGCCTACACCAGGAGCCAGCACTTATGGTTATAAATTATTACCAAACTTTGCCGATTTATGGAACGTTAAAAATAAATTCAATTCAGAGTCGATTCTGGAAATTGTGTACAACACCACTTCTGATATGGGCTGGGGAACAGTAGGTAGCCGCGAAGGTAACGTAATGAGTATTTTGGTTGGCCCACGTAACTATGTGCCTGTAAATTCAGCTTTAGCTCCCGACTATATTTCGGGCTGGAGTTTCCTGCCTTTCACTAAAGACTTCTTTGATCAAATTCATTTCGATCCGAGAAATAAAGCAACTGTTGCCAATCTGGATAGTTTGGAAAAGGCCAATATTGTTACCTATAAACATGCAAATGCCAATACCGGATATTTTATAGAAAAATACGCGGGCCGTACTTCTACCAAAGCTGCCAGTGGCCAGTTGGAGCTTAATTTCGGTCAGGATATGTACGAAATCCGTTTAGCCGATACTTATTTGTTAGAAGCAGAGGCATTGTTAAAAAGTGGAGCAGGTGTTGGTGCTGGAACAAAAGCTTATGTTATGTTTAATGCAGTAAGGGCAAGGGTAGGCTTAAATCCGCTACCGGTAACCATGGATAACATTATGCGCGAGCGCCGTGTAGAGCTTGCTGCAGAAGGACACCGCTGGTTTGATCTGGTACGTTGGGGTTTAGCACCAACCGTATTAGCCGGTAAAGGTTTTAAAGCAGGCAGAAACGAAATCTTCCCGATTCCGGAAAGAGAACTGGCCAACTCTAAAATTTTACAAAGTAAAGAATGGGGTGGCACAAAATAAATTCCCGTCTATATATCCTTAATGTTTAATTGTTACAGGGAGAAGGCTTAGTCTTTCTTCCTGTTTTTTATCAGCTCATCTTTCTTATATGCTATTCACCAAGTCCTTTGGGCTCTTAATGGGTTGTGCCTTTACTTTTTCGGTTGCTGTTATGGCACAGGGCCAGCCACAAGTATGGTTAACCAAAGCCGATCGCACAGCGCTATTTACCCGTCAGGCTACAGGCTTAAGCCTGGCTACAGCCAAAAACAAGCAACCCACCATTGTTGTAAACGATAGAGAAACTTATCAAAGTATTGATGGTTTTGGCTATGCTTTAACCGGCGGTAGTGCCCAGCATATTGTTAAAATGTCGGCACCGGCAAGGGCAGCACTGCTTAAAGAACTTTTTGCAACCAATGGCGATAATATTGGGGTAAGCTACATCAGGTTAAGTATTGGGGCATCCGATTTAAACGAAAAAGTATTTTCCTACAACGATCTTCCCGAAGGTCAAACCGATTTGGAACAGGCTAAATTTGATTTAGGTGCCGATAAAGCCGATGTTATTCCGGTAATGAAGGAGATCCTGGCCATTAACCCTAAAATTAAAATTATGGGTTCTCCATGGTCTCCTCCCTTATGGATGAAAACAACATACGATGCCCGGGGTGGCATGCTGAAACCCGAATATTACGGTGCTTATGCTAAATATTTCGTACGTTACGTCCAGGAAATGCAAAAGGTAGGTATTGCTATCGATGCTATTACCGTGCAAAACGAGCCTTTACATCCGGGCAATAATCCCAGTTTATTCATGGCAGCACCCGATCAGGCACTTTTTGTAAAAAAGTTTCTGGGCCCCGCTTTTGCCGAAGCCAACATTAAAACAAAAATTGTTATTTACGATCACAATGCCGACCGTCCCGATTATCCGATCAGCATTTTAGATGACCCCGAAGCGAAGAAATACATTGCAGGCTCGGCCTTTCACCTTTATGGTGGTAAAATAGAGGCTTTAACCGATGTGCATAATGCCCATCCCGATAAGAATATCTATTTCTCTGAACAAATGGTGGTAGAGCAACCCGATGCCGCAACCATCAATATCGTAAATCCGGTAAAGCGCTTAATTATTGGCGCTACACGTAACTGGAGCAAAAACGTTTTGGAATGGAATCTCGCAGCCGATCCGGAGAATAAGCCTTATACCGATAGGGGAGGTTGCTCCATGTGCCAGGGGGCAGTTACCATTAATGGCGAGCAATATAGCCGCAACCTTGCTTATTTCTCCATCGCCCATGCTTCGAAGTTTGTAAGGCCGGGTTCCGTACGGATTGCTTCTAATGAACTAAATGGTTTGGCCAACGTTGCCTTTAAAACACCCGAGGGTAAACATGTGCTTATTGTAGCCAATACCGGCAAAGAAGCTGTATCCTTTAATATCAGTCAAAATGGTAAAACTTACGCTGCGGCGCTCGATAAGGGTGCAGTAGCCACTTATATCTGGTAATTATCAATCGTCTCAACTATGTTCTTTAAAAAATCACTTTTATATATTTTACTGCTTGGCGGTGTTTCGTTTACCGGTTTTAGTCAGGGCTTTTTAAAAGCATCGGGCACAAAAATTGTTGATGGCCGGGGCCAGAATGTATTGTTGCGTGGCGTTGGCCTTGGCGGCTGGATGTTGCAGGAAGGCTATATGCTAAAGATTAATAACGAGGCCCAACAGTACCGCATCCGCGAAAGAATTGCCGACCTGATGGGACCGAAGCAAACGCAGGAATTTTATGATGCATGGCTGGCTAACCACATGCGTAAAATTGATGTCGACTCGATGAAACGCTGGGGATTTAATTCCATCCGCCTGCCGATGCATTATAACCTTTATACCCTGCCGGCTGATCAGGAACCTGTTGCCGGAAAAAATACCTGGCTCGAAAAAGGTTTTGCCTTAACCGATAGCTTGCTCAACTGGTGTAAAGCCAATAAAATGTACCTCATTTTAGACTTGCATGCCGCACCGGGCGGTCAGGGGAACGATTTAAACATTGCCGATCGCGACCCATCGAAACCTTACCTTTGGGATAGTGAGGCCAACCAGGAAAAAACCATTGCCCTTTGGCGCAAACTGGCCGAACGTTATAAAAATGAACCTTACATTGGCGCCTACGATATTATAAACGAGCCAAACTACGGTTTCAGCAATCCGCAGGAAGATAAAAATGGTACCAAAGAAAAAGTAAATGCGCCTTTAAGAAAACTGATGGTAGAGATTACCAAAGCCATTCGTGAGGTAGATCAGCAACACCTCATTATTATTGAAGGTAATGGCTGGGGCAATAACTACAATGGTATTTTTCCGCTGTGGGATAAAAACATGGCCTTAAGTTTTCATAAATACTGGAATTATAACGATCAGGCTTCAATTGCGCACATTATCAAAGCCCGCGATGAGCAGAACGTACCCGTTTGGCTGGGCGAAACAGGTGAGAACTCGAATGTTTGGTTTACCGATGCCATACATCTTTTAGAAAAAAACAATATCGGCTGGTCGTGGTGGCCTTTGAAAAAAATTGGTGCCAATAACCCAATGGAAATTAAATCGAACCCCAATTACGATGCACTGGTTAAATACCTGAACAATGGGGGCAATAAACCTAAAGATAGCAACGTGTATAGCGGATTGATGGAACTGGCTATTTATTCGAGGTTAGAAAATACCATTATTCACCGCGATGTAATCGATGCCATGATTCGTCAGCCTTTTACTAACGAAACCAAAGCTTTTAAAGCCAATCTGATTAAAAACAAAAGCATTGTATATGCAGTTGATTACGATTTGGGAAAAAATGGCTATGCCTATTTTGATACCGATACCGCCGATTACCATACTTCAACCAATAAAAGATCGGCCGGAAACCGCGGCAGGATTTATCGCAATGATGGCGTAGATATTGCCAAAGATTCGCTCCAGTACGAAAAATATTATGTAAACCACATCGAAAAGGGTGAGTGGCTGCAATACACGGTTAATGTTGCGCAGAAAGGCACTTACACCTTAAAAATAAATGCAGCAGCTGAAAATGCTACCGGACAGATCACGATTTTAATTGATGGAAAAACTGTAGCCAAAGAAGTAAGCGTTCCAAATACCGGCGATGCAAAAAAGTTTGCCACTTTCGAAATTAAAAATGTATCCTTAAACGCCGGAAAGCAAAAAATCAGGGTGCTGGCTGACAGCGGTGGTTATAATTTTAGCTATATTCAGTTTGTAAAATAAAAAGCAAGCATCATCTTGAAAGGTATAAAACGAATCCTGGTTATTTTAGGGGCGATGGCGGCAGTCATCATTATCCTTTCAAGATGCATGAATGCGGGCAATGATTTGCCAAAAGACATCAGGGGCGAAGCCTATACCGGTGCGGCCACCTGTATCAAATGCCATAAGGAGATTGGGCAATCTTTTACGCACAATGCGCATGGGTTAACTTCTAAACCAATAGCCAATCAGCAATTGCAGGTTTTTAAATCCGATTCGAATGTTTTTAGCTACGATGCGCACCAAAAGGTAGCGATCGAAAAACGAGCTGAGGGTATTTTTCAGGTAGCTTATGTAGATGGAAAAGCAGTACGGGCCCAAAAATTCGATATGGTATTTGGTTCAGGAGAGAAAGCTTATACATACGCTTATTGGAAAGGCAAAAAATTATATGAATTGCCACTTTCTTATTTCTCGGCCATCAGGAACTGGGCCATTAGTCCGGGTTTCCCTAAACAAGCCTTTTATTACGACCGGCCAATTGGCAGCCGTTGTTTAGAGTGCCATGCTAGCTATGTAGAGAAAAAAGTAACCCAAACTTCGGGTGTTTCTACAGATGAGGAGCTGGAACGTGGTGCTTTGCTTTACGGTATAGACTGTGAGCGTTGCCATGGACCAGGCCGGCAACATGCAGTTTTTCACCTCGAAAACCCCGGAGAGAAAACGGCAAAGTTTATAACCATTTATAAAACGCTTAGCAGAAAGCAAAAAATGGATGCCTGCGGGGTTTGCCACTCGGGTAATGCATTGGTTGCTCAAAAATCGGTTTTCGGTTTTCAACCCGGCGATAATTTAGACGATTATTACGCACAAGACTTTGCGGGCTTTGGTGGTGCCGATCCAGATGTACACGGCAACCAGACCGAGATGCTGAAGGGCAGCAATTGCTACCGCAAAAGTGAAACTATGACCTGCCAATCGTGCCACAATACGCACGAAAATATTAAAGGCAATTTAAAAATCTACTCGCAACGTTGTATCAGTTGCCATCAGCATAGCCAACACAGCGAAGCTACGCTTGCAAAAGGGGCACTCAGCACCAATTGCATTGATTGCCACATGCCCAAAATAGCTTCCAAACTCATCACTTTTCAGCAGGCTGGTAAGGCTGATTTAAGTGCTTATTTATTACGTTCACACCATATCGGCATTTATCCCGTTAATAGTAAGTAAACCAAATTTAGGGCTGCAGAAATGCACAATGTGCTGATAAAGAACTTTGATTTCGTACATTTGGTTTCCTTCATCTTAGATAGTTGCCGATATGCTCATAAAAAATTACTTTGCTTTAATTACCCTTCTTCTTTTAAATACAGTTGTTTTTGCCCAAAGTAAATTTACCCTTAGTGGTACTATCCGCGATGCCGGCACCGGCGAAACTTTAATCGGCGCAACCATAAAAGTAATTGGTCCGGCAACAGGTGCAACTTTAACCAATGCTTATGGCTATTTTGCCTTAACGCAGGTAGAAGGGGAGTATACTGTATCGGTTAGCTATACCGGTTATGCACCCATTGTTAAAAAAATCAATTTAACAAAAGATACCAAGTTAAACGAAGAGCTAAAAAGTGCAAACGATCTGGCCGATGTTACCGTGAGCGCCACTAACCGCAAAAATGAAAACGTTAAAAGCGCGCAAATGGGCCTCGAACGGGTTGATATGAAGGCGCTCAATTCTATACCGGTATTGCTGGGCGAAAAAGATATTTTAAAAACCATACAGCTGCTGCCCGGTGTAAAATCGGGAGGCGAAGGCAATACCGGTTTTTATGTGCGTGGGGGAGCTGCTGATCAGAACCTGATTATACTCGATGAAGCGGTGGTGTACAACTCGTCGCACCTGCTGGGCTTCTTTTCTACTTTTAATGCCGATGCCATTAAAGATGTAAGCTTGTACAAAGGAGGCATGCCAGCACAATATGGTGGCCGTTTATCGTCTGTTTTGGATGTGAAAATGGATGATGGTAACAACAAAGAATTTAAGTTTCAGGGCGGTATAGGTTTAATTGCTTCGCGGATTAAAGCAGAAGGCCCCATTGTTAAAGACCGCGGCTCGTTTATGGTAAGCTTTCGCCGTACCTATATCGATCTGTTTTTAAGGGCATCGCCAGACTCATCCGTAAATGGAAGCACCTTGAATTTTTACGATATCAATGCCAAGGCCAATTATAAAATCAACGATAAAAACACCATTTACATTTCGGGTTATTTTGGGAAAGATAATATCGGGGTAAAAGATTTATTTGAGAACAACTGGGGTAATGTAACTACCACTATCAGGTTAAATCACATTTTTAACGATCGTTTGTTTTCTAATACCTCGTTAATTTATAACAATTACAATTATACCGTTCGCTTGCTCAACGATGCGACTAATTTTAAGGCCACTTCACTGGTGCGCGATTTTAATTTTAAAGAAGATTTTCAGTATTTCAGCAACAAGCATATCCTCCGCTTCGGACTCAACGCCACCCAACACCGCATTTCGCCGATTGATATTGATAGTGATGTGGCCTCGCAGGTAAATTCGCTTACGCAGGAGCGCCGCTATGGAATCGAATCTGCTGCTTATATTTCTGATGAGTGGAACGTAAATGAACACCTCAACTTTTTATATGGAGTAAGGTTGGCTGCTTTCTCTTTAACGGGCCCAGGTAATTTTAATAACTACAATGCAGCAGGCGAAATCACTTCAACCGAAAATGTGGCTAATGGTAAGTTCTACAGAAACTATTTCAATCTGGAACCCCGTTTTTCGGTAAGTTACTTGTTTAATGAAGAAAATTCAATTAAAGCATCGTACAACCGCAATACGCAGAATGTCCATATTTTAACCAATGCCACTTCCAGTTCGCCTACTGATCAGTATGTGTTGAGCAGCAACAACATTAAACCCGAAATTGCCGATCAGGTGGCTTTAGGCTTTTTTAAAAATATTAAAGAAAATACCTACGAGCTTTCTGCAGAAATTTATTACAAATGGTTGCAAAACCAAATCGATTATAAAAATGCAGCCCAGTTGCTCGCCAATTCAAATGTAGAATCAGAACTGATTTATGGCATTGGTAGGGCTTATGGCATGGAGCTGTTTTTCAAAAAGAAATTTGGCAAGCTGAATGGTTGGGTGGGTTATACCCTGTCGCGCACCGAGCGTAAATTTACCGAGTTAAATAACGGCAAATATTTTCCGGCAAGGCAAGACCGTACGCATGATATTTCGCTGGTTGGTATTTACAACATGACTGCCAGGTGGACATTCTCATCGAGCTTTATTTACAGTACGGGTAATGCCGTTACCTATCCGGCAGGGAAATATACCATTGGTGGACAGCCGGCTTATTATTATACCCAGCGTAATGCAGGCCGAATGCCTTATAATATGCGTTTAGATGTAAGTGCAACATTAGAAGGAAAGAAAAGGGGTAAATACCAGTCGAGCTGGAATTTTGGTATTTACAATCTACTGGGGCGCAAAAACCCTTACTCCATAGAGTTTATTACCGATCCGGAAAATCCGAATAAAACTGCCGCGCAGCAAACCTCGCTTTTTGGGCTCATTCCTTCCATTACCTGGAACTTTAAATTTTAATGCCATGAAAAAACTGACGATATATTTTGCCCTTTTTACTTTGTGCCTCGCCTCCTGCAAGAAAATCATCTCAATTAAAACTGAAAATGCCGACCCGCAACTGGTAATTGAAGGTATTATCAATAACCAGCTGATGGATCAGGAAATAAAAATCAGCAAAACGATTGGTTACACCGAGGAAAATATTTTTCCAAAGATTTCGGGTGCAACTGTTACGGTAACCGATAGCAAGGGTAATATATTTATATTTAAACAAGGTACTAAGCCGGGATCTTATATTAACCGGATGAAGGGCGAACCTGGTGTTACTTACAATTTAAATGCAACGGTTGAGGGGCAAAATTATACGGCCAGCTCGAAAATGCCTAATGTGGTTAAAATGGATTCGATTGGGATCATTAAAAACATCTTTTTTGGCAGGGAGCGTAAAACAGCTGCTGCTTTTTTAACAGACCCGGTTAACGAAGTTAATTTCTACCATTTTAACCTGTATGTAAATGATGTTTTATCGCGCCGTTTTTATGCCAGTAACGACAGGTTAACCAACGGTAATGATTTGCGGATTCAGCTATTTTTTAAGCCCAATAACGACCACGACAGCGACGAACTGAATACAAATGATAAGGTTAAGATTGAGATGGAATGTGTAGACAGTAATATATTTGATTACTGGTACGCCCTGAGCCAGCAATCAGATCGCGGGCCTAACCAGGGTACTACGCCGGCCAATCCCACATCAAACCTATCGAATAATGCATTGGGTTATTTCAGCGCAAACACGTATCAGGTACTTACTACAACTGTAAAGTAAACATTGGTTAAAACTCCCGATCGGATATACTGTTAAATTAAGATGAAAGTATTTATAAGCGGTAACATTGCTCCGGTTGGTTTAAAGCAACTGGAAGAAAATAATATTACCATTACCCAATGGAAAGAAAACCGGCAGATTACTGCCGAAGAGCTGATTGAAGCCTGTCAGGACCAGAATGCTTTGATTAGCGTTGGCCCCAATAAACTTAATGCAGCTTTTTTAAACGCCTGCAGCCATTTAAAAGTTATTGCATTACACTCCGTAGGTTTTGATCAGGTTGATGTGGCAGCGGCTAAAAAATTAAATATCCCAATTGGTAATACACCGGGTGTTTTGAGTGAAGCAACTGCCGATACCGCTTTTTTGCTGATGCTGGCCGTATCGCGAAAAGCTTTCTTTGCTTACCAGAAAATTATCAGGGGTGAATGGAAAAAATATGAGCCATCTCCGGAGCTGGGGATCGAATTAAATGGTAAAACCCTGGGTATTTTCGGTCTGGGTAAAATAGGTCTGGAAATGGCTAAAAAATGTGCAGCAGCCTATCAAATGAACGTTATCTACTACAACCGCTCACAAAATACAACAGCTGAACAGGAAATCGGCGCCAGATATGTTTCTTTCGAAGAGCTGTTAGCCCAAAGCGATGTACTTTCGGTGCATACCGCCTTAACTCCCGAAACTAAAAACAAATTTACCTTCGAAGTATTTAGCCAGATGAAATCCAATGCTATTTTCATCAATACAGCCAGGGGAGGCATTCACAACGAAACCGATTTGATTCGTGCATTGCAGGAAAAAGTGATATGGGGTGCAGGGCTCGATGTTACCAATCCCGAACCTATGGAGAAAACCAATCCTTTACTGTACATGGAGAATGTTGCGGTTTTACCACACATTGGCTCAGCCACCGAAGAAACCAGAGCCGCCATGGCCAAAATTATTGTACAGAATATTGTTGCCGGATTGAAAGGGGAGCCGTTGCCTTTTGAAGTGAAGTAAGCGGAAAGGTTATTGGTTGATAGTCAATAGTTAATGGCTGATAGACATGGTGCTTATTCTTCAAGGCTATTAACTATCGACCATTAACTCTTTTGAAGTGAAGTAAGCTGAAAGACTGTTGGTTGATAGTTAATGGCTGATAGACATGGTGCCTATTCTTCAAGGCTATTAACTATCAACCATTAACTAAAGACTCTTTCTATTTAACGGTGTACTTAAACACCGATCTGCCGAGGTTTCCGTTGGCATCTATCCCTTCAATAATTACTTTGTACTGTCCTCTGCCATCAGCGTTATAATATTCGAAAGAAGCGTTGCCGGTTGCATCAGTAACTACTTTAGGGTTCCAGTAAATGGTCGTTCTTAAATCGTTACGGTTCATGTTGGCAGGTACATCGTAGCGTGGCGAATAGAACTGCTTTTCTTTGTTATAGCCCTGTGGCGAGAAAGTAAGCTCATAGTATTTAGGCAGCATATCCATTAGCTGTGCTTTCGTAATTTTAGTTCCTTTAGGCGCTTTTTTCTGGTTAAATACAATTACCCCATTTACATTGTTGGCACGGTTAACCAGGCCTAAATCGTCTCTTAAAAATACCTCAACTGATTCAAGTTGATTGGCATCTAAAGTATTGATCTGGTTTACATCCACATTCATTCCGTTAATAAAAATACCCATTGGTATTCTTTTGCCCTGATTATAATCGCGTGTTACGTAAAAGTTATTGTCGGCGAAAGTAACACCTGCCAGCATTCCCTGTAAGCAGTTAATCAGTAAACCACAACCTTTTAAACGGTCGCCAGAAATTTCATGATCGGCCATCTGGCTAAGTCCAGATAGTGAGGGATAATCCTTGTGACTTACTTTCGGTATTACTGCAGCCTTAATGTTTATATCTTTCAAAGTGTGTAAATAAGCATATTGTCGCTTACTGTTATCCAGATAAGAAGTTAAGGCACTATCGATATTTAAAACCTCTTCGGCCGCACTGAAATTGCGGGTAAGCGTAGGTACCGGCGCACCGTTTAAGCTTAAGGTCATGTTTTTATAGTTTACGTTATACTTAGCGGTAACCGTAACTTTTGATGAATCGTTAAATACCAGGTTCGAGAATTTAAAGTTTCCTACCGGATCGGTTGTGCCTTCCTGGTTGAAACGTTTATCGGGGATACTTAACAATAAAGCTCCTTTCCTAACCGGAATGCCGTTATTTTGTCTTAAAACCCCCGAAATTTCTATCCCTTGTTCAGGTAGGAAATCAATTTTAGGCAGTTTGTTGGCAATAATGTCGGTGTATTTAAAGCTGCGGTAGCCCTGGGTAAGTAAAAGCACATCTAAATCTGCATTTTTCTTGGCATCGGGTGCATTGAAATAGTAATTGGCTTTTTCAATATAACCTTTAACATCGCTGCTTAATAAAAGCCCGGTTAAGATGGTACTGGTTGCATCTTCGCTTGATGGTACTTTGGTTTCATCTACAACCGCTACTGAGAAGCTACCCTCAACAGGGGCACCGTCTTTTTTGGCTGCCACATTAATTTTAACCTTTTTCTTAACACCATAAGTAGTTGCTGCACTGGTTAAAGCCACTGCCATGTTGTTTTTATGCTGTACAAAAACAAGTCTTTCGCTTAGCGGCTTGCCATATTCGTTAAACAGCGTTAACTGCGCAATTCCGGTCGGGAATTTCGATTTAAGAATAGTTGTATTGTACTCTTTATTTGATAAAGCTGTTTGTGCACCATAGCAAATTACGCCTTTGCTTTGTGCAATGAGGTAAAGTTTTTTGCCCTGGTTCTCCGCAAAAAAAGCGTCGTTAGCCGCAATTTTAATAACCACATTATCGGCATTGCTGTTATCCACATTTAGCACTACGCCATTCGCAGTTACAGCGGGTAAGTTATAGCTTTGCGTGGTGCCATCGGCATAAGTGACGGCAGCTTTATAAGTTTTACCGGCTTCGGCAAGTAGATTAAAACTGCCCATACCCAAATGCTGATCGCTAAAAGTAGCTACAGTTTTGCCCTCACTATCGGTAACGGTACCTTTGGCGCCAATACCTAAACCATCGCTCTTAATGGCTTTAAAGGCTACTTTGTTGGTTAAGCCGGCCACTAAATTTCCGCCTTCCGGGAAAAACTGAATATCTTTACTTACAATGGCGTTTTTAAGGGAGAATGAACTGCTCGCTACGTCTTTATCGGTGGTATTAATGGCGGTTACCAGCTCTCCTTTTTGCAACTGATATTCGGCTTTTTGCGCATTGGTCATGGCAATGGTCAGGTAGCCATTAGCATCAGTGGTTCCGCGACCTCTGGCAATTACCGTATAACTGGTTACCACTTGCCAGCTTACATTTTTATTGGCGTAAGGTTTATTGTTTGCATCTTTAAACTGTATGCGGGCATCAATTTTCTCCTGCTTGTCGGTCGAGGTATTTTTGTAGGTGATGTGCGTCTTTAGTTCCTTATCAATGGCTTCGCCAACGTAAAATGTTTTGTTAAAATAGGCCGGGTCTGGGTTGTTAAGCATCCATAAAGTATAGGCCCTGATGTGGTAATTGCCTTGCTTGTAATTCACCTGATCTAAAGGAAAACTGCCATAGGCAAATCCTCCGGTAATGGGAAGTTTTAGGGTTTGAATCAGTGAATCTTTCTGGTTAATTACATCCACATAAATGATTTTACTGATACCCGATAAAAAATTCTGATTTTCGGTAACATAGGCTTTAAACCAAACGGTATCGGCCACGGCATAGTAAGGTTTATCGAAATGAAGATAAATTTTCTCGTTAGGATAATCGGTCAAAACCTTATTGGTTTTGGTGATAATGGTATTTATACTCACTGTATCGGTTTGGGCCGACGAGGAAAAATTTAGTGCTAACAGGAATGAAAGTATAATAAACGATAATCTATAAATCTTCATGAATTGGATGTTAAATGCTAATCCTGTAAATATATCCAATTATCAATAGAGCTCCTAAATTGTACGGAGGTTTAACACTTTTTTACAAAAGTTTATGATTATGTACCAAAGTCGTCACTGGAGCTCATGCATGTTTGCATAACAAGTGTGGTTTAGCTTAGCGTTTTTAACGCAGGCTTTTGCGATAGAATCGCAGGGCTATTACAGCACGCGTTAGAAACGCGCGCAAGCTTAGTTTTTATGCGTTCAAGCTCGTTTGCATAACGAGTGTGGTTTAGCTTAGCGTTTTTTAATGCGGTGATGCGATAGAATCGTAGGGCTATTACAGCACGCGTTAGAAACGCGCAAGCTTAGTTTTTATGCGCTCACGCTCGTTTCCTTAACGAGTGTGGTTTAGTTTAGCGTTTTTAACCCGGCGATGCGATAGAATCGCATGGTTATTACAGCACGCGTTAGAAACACGCTCAAGCCACAAACAACACAGGCCACTAAATAGCGGCCTGCGTTTGAAATATAATGGGTGTTTGCCTTTTAATTTAATTCGATTACGAATTCTTCTTTGGGAGAACGTACTTTTTTAAGGTTTACCAACCAATCGCCTGCTTCGTCTCTGTGACCTAAAGGCAATAGGGTAACACTTTTTAAACCTTTTTTATCTAAACCTAAAAGTTCATCTAAGGCTGGTCCGTTAAAGCCTTCCATTGGGGTAGCATCTACTTTTAATAAAGCTGCTTCTGCAATGGCAACGCCAAAACCAATATAAGCCTGACGTGCAGCATGGTTGAAGTTTTCTTCGGCACTTCTCGATAAAATCATGCCCTTAAGTTGTGCTTTGTAAGCATCGGTACCTTCTTGTGGTAAACCACGCTCAGCATTCATTCTGGTAAATACCGCATCAATACCTTCTTCTGTATAATTTTCGTTTGCTGCGAAGATTAGCAGGTGCGATGAATCAATAATCTGCGATTGGTTATACGCAATCGGAGCAATTTTCTCTTTTAACTCCTGATTGGTTACTACAATCACTTTAAATGGCTGTAAGCCTGATGATGTTGGAGCCAAATGTGCAGCAGCAACAATTTTATCAACTTTTTCTTGTTCAACGGGCTGGCCATTCATTTTTTTAACGGCATAACGCCAGTTTAGGGCATCTATTAAACTCATATCTTTTGATTATTTTTTTAAATTTTACGAAGCAAATATGAGCATAAGCTTTTTGCCGACTGTTGATGTATGGTAAGAAAAAATAATTTTGAGCAAATTGTATAAGCTGCTGACTTCAGTCTGCAGCAATATGGGGCATCAGATCAGTCTCCGGGATTGTGCGCTGGCAACCTCAAAAATGGAACACTGCTTTAGCTTTTTAGCCGCGGTTGAAGCGTTACCCTGCAGCAACGAGGTACGAGGAAGCGAAGCGTAAAAGCGAAAAACGGGAAGAAACTTATTGCTTTTTACAGGCATTGCGCTCCAATAAAAAATCGGGTCACTATTGAACTATGATTTTTGTATGTTAATCCAAAAACCTCAAATCGCTGCGTACGGGGAAATGATCTGACAGTTTAGCCTGTGTAATTTTATAATTGAGCACTTCAAGTTCTTTAGAAGTGGCAATGTAATCGATCTGAAAATTCGGGAACTTACCATTATAGGTTTTGCCAAAACCACTGCCTTTTTTAATGAAACTGTTGTTGAGCCCGGCAGTAATTTGGGTAACTACGTATGAGGCAGGGGTATCGTTAAAATCGCCGGCAATTAAATAGGGGGTTTTACAGCTGCCCATTTCCTTTTTCATAATATCTACCTGACCGCTCCGCTTATAAAAAGCACTTTTCAGCATTCTTAAGATGCGTTTGGAAGGCTGCAATTCGGTGTTCATTTCTTTTACCTTATCCAGATAGTCGTAATCTTGTTTTTCGAAAGAAATAGACTGAAAGTGCACATTGTACACCCTTAAGGTTTTACCTTTTATGTTTAAATCGGTATAAATACTCATGTTGCCCGCATAGCCTTCAACAAAGGGGATTTTACCCGAATCTTTAATCGGGAATTTGGAGAATATGGCTAAACCCGTTGCTTCGTAATCATTTTTGTTGGTGGGCACAAAGTAATAGTACTTGGTGTTTAGCAACAATTTTAAACTGTCTACAGTGTCGAAAGCACCTTTATACCGGGTAAAAAACTCCTGAAAACAAATGATATCGGGGTTTTGATCTTTAACCACCTGCAGCATTTTTTCTTTAACCGATTCGGTATTGTCTTTGCCGTAAAGCTTAAAGCTATGCACATTGTAGGTCATCATGCGGATGGTATTATCAGCCCTTTCAACAGGGCCTTCGTCGCCACCGATGGCAAAAGTTGCTTTTAGGGTTTTGGCACCAACAGCAATAACAAGGATGGTTGCTACAGCAAAAAGCCATTTCTTGCTCAGTAACCACCAAATGAGAAAAATAATATTGCAAAAAAGTACATAGGGGTAGGCCAAGCCGAAAAACGCAATAATGGCATGCTTGCGCGGATCCATGTTGCCGGCAAGTAAACCCACGAGCAAAGCTATAGCCAGTGCTACAGCAATGGGCAGAAGAAGTTTATCAAAGAAACTATACTTTTTCTTTTTTGCCATTAATCTTTACTTGCCTTAAATAGTTTTTCTTTTTCTGCTGCTGATAGTTTATCGTATCCCGAAGTCGATATTTTATCTAAAATGGCATCAATTTCCTGTTGCGAAACCCCACCTTTAGCGTCAGTCTTTTTCAGGGGCTTGTCGTTTCTTACTACCTTCAATTTTGGTTTGCGCTCAAATAACTTGCTCCAGTCGTTTCCATTTTGCAGGCTTTTAATGTAAAAGAAACCCAGCAGGGCCCCACCAATATGCGCGAAATTTCCGCCCGCATTTGCTGATGATAAGCCGATGAATGAAATCAGGAAGTAAACAATAGCTATCCATTTAATCTTCACTTCGCCAAAAAGCAGCAACATGATGGTGTAGTTGGGTACAAGGGTTGCTGCCGCTACCATAATGGCCATTACCGCTGCCGACGAACCAATAACGGTTTGCCCCAATAAAGTATTGGCAAATACCGGAATGGTATTTAAACAAATTACATAAATTAAAGCTCCGGCCAAACCGCCCGCCAGGTAAACAAAATGAAACTGCCTGCTTTTCAGGAAATTCATGAATATACTGCCGAACCAAAATAAGCCCAGCATGTTAAACAGGATGTGAAGAATCCCATCATGAAAAAACATGTAGGTGAAGGGGGTATAAAAACGCTCGGGCAGTTTAGCTAAGCTGGAAGGTAAACCCACATATTCTCTAACCAGTTCGCCCATATCCAGGGCCGATTTGCTAAAAAATGCAAATACACCAATAATAGCTGTAATCAGAAAAATGATTACGTTAATGCCGATGTAAAAGAACAGCGGATCGCCGGATTGAAAAATCTTGTACTTTAAATCTTTAACCGTATTATTCATAGAGCGTATAAAATGTATCGTTCTTGTCTTTCCATATTTTAACCAGTATAAAGCCGATTAAAGCACCACCCAAATGCGCATAATGGGCTACAGAATCGCCCTGAAACTTCCCAACCCCTAAAACTAATTCAATTATAATATAAATTGGAATAATATATTTAGCTTTTACAGGAACAGGAATAAACATAATTAATAGCTCCGCATTGGGGTAAAGCATTCCAAAACCAACTAGTAATCCGAAAATCGCACCAGATGCCCCTAACATAGGCCCGAAATAAATATCACGTAACAAATCAAATTCTTTTTGACTGGCTGGGTTATATTCGTTAATATTAGGGATAAAGTGCCCTATTTGATTGTAAATTTCAAAAGATTGAACGGCCCATTGCAATGCTAAAGCACCAAGTCCGGTTACGAAATAAAATATCAGGAATTTTTTTGCTCCCCAGCGTTGCTCTAAGATGCTACCAAAACTATAAAGCGCAAACATATTGAATATGATATGTAGGTAGTCAACAGGACTATGCATAAACATATAAGTGATAGGCTGCCAGATTCTAAAATTTGGAGAATCAAAATAATAAACTGCAAACCATTCTACAAAAGGATATCCGCCGTTTGATTTGTACAATAAAGTGCCTATGAAAAATAAAACATTAATAATCAGCAGGTTTTTAACTACTGGTGGAATATATATGTTGTTCATTTAATTTTTAAAGTTGTTTAATCGGTTATTAACGGTTTAACTGGTTAATTGTTTAAATCGGTTAACTGCTATTTTATCGTATTTAACATCAAAGCTTTAGTCTCTGATTTTTTTACCACCTCAGACACCTAAGGGCACCTAAGCTTTGCGCTTTGGTCTTTCGGCTTTGGTCTTCTGCTCCAAATCTTCGGTCTTCCGACTTTCGGACCCCGGACTTACTTCTCAAACTTCTTATCCAATTCCGCTAAAGTAATGGTTTGGATAATTGGTTTGCCACTCACACTAAAGTTAGGGGTTTTGCAGGCAAAAAGTTCATCAATAAGCGTATTCATTTCTTCCTGAGCCAAACTTGTGCCCGCTTTAATGGCGCTGTTTTTTGCTAAACTTCTGGCTAAACTGTCGCGCTTATTTAATTTTAATTCCTGTTGCGAGTTTTTAAAGCCCTCAATCAGTTGTTCAAATAATTGGGTTTCGTTAATGTTACTGCTACCTAAATCAACCGGAACACCTTCTACCACCAGGGTATTTTTACCAAATTCGCGTACATCGAAACCTAAGCTCTTAATATCATCTAACAAGCTTTTGGCCAGTTCAAAATCCTGTGCATTCAGCGTAATGGTTTGTGGAAACAAACTTTGCTGTGAAGCACCTTTGCGATCGTCGAGATGTACGAGGAAACGCTCGTAAAGGATTCGCTCATGTGCCATTTGTTGATCGATAACCATTAAACCCGATTTAATCTGCGAAACAATATAACGGTTGTGCAACTGCATATATTGCTTTTGCTTGGTCTCTAAAACGGCATCGTCAGCCTCGTAAAAGCTGGTTTGTTCTACTACAGGTTGTTCGGTAATATCGTAAAGTGTACCCCAGTTTTTAGCACTGGGCTTGGCATCGTAATTTCTTGGCGAAGAAGCATAACCCGAAGTAGAACTTTTGTCGCTGGCAAAAGGGTTAAAATCGGGATTAAAATTAATGCTCGGTGGCACAATGTCTTCAACCGCTTTATGCGTAATCATATTGCTAAAACCTGTTTCCTGATCAAAATCAAGGGTAGGGGCAATGTTATACCGGCCAATGGAACGTTTAACCGCCGATTTTAGAATGGCATAGATCGATTTCTCGTCGAGGTATTTAATTTCGGTTTTAGTCGGGTGAACGTTCACATCTATTTTTGCCGGATCAATTTCGATAAACAGTACGTATAGGGGGTAACTGTCTTCCGGTAAAAGATCTTCGAAAGCCGTGCTTACCGCATGGTTTAAATACGGATCTTTAATAAAACGGTTGTTTACAAAGAAGAACTGCTCGCCCCGGGTTTTCTTGGCAAAGGCAGGCTTCCCAATATATCCTTTCAGGTTAATGATGCTGGTTTCTTCTTCTACAGGTACCAGGCGTTCGTTATAATTGTTGCCGAAAAGATGGATTATGCGTTGTTTTAAATTACCCTTAGGCAGGTTAAAAATTTCTACGCCATCATGGTGCAGGCTAAAAAATACCTCAGGATGTGCCAGGGCCACACGTTGAAACTCATCGAGGATGTGGCGCATTTCTACCGGATTACTCTTTAAGAAATTTCTTCGCGCCGGCGTGTTAAAAAACAGGTTTTTAATCGCAATCTGTGTGCCCGGCGAAGTAGCAACTGGCTCTTGTGCAATTACCTGTGCACCTTCAATCGAAATACAGGTACCAATTTCATCTTCGTGCCTGCGGGTTTTCATTTCTACCTGTGCAATGGCAGCGATAGAGGCCATGGCCTCGCCACGGAAACCCATGGTGCGGATGGCAAATAAATCTTCGGCCTTTTTTACCTTTGAGGTGGCATGACGCTCGAAACACATGCGCGCATCGGTAACGCTCATTCCACAGCCATTATCGATAATCTGAATCAGGGCTTTACCTGCATCTTTTACCACCAGTTGAATTTTATCTGCACCGGCATCTATCGAATTTTCGAGCAATTCTTTTACTGCAGAGGCAGGTCGTTGAACAACTTCTCCGGCAGCAATCTGATTGGCAACAGCATCAGGCAATAAGTGAATAATATCAGTCATGTATAAGGGCAAAGTGAATTCGCTAAATTATGCAAAATAAGCTTAAAGAACCGGAATTGTTTAAAACTCAACATGTAAATGACTGTAGGTAAATGGGATTAATTGGTTCACTGGTCATTAGTTCATTTGTTTAATCGGTTAACTGTTTGAATCGGTTAACCGGGCATCGTCATCTGTAAATATGTCGAAATCTGTTATAAAGTGGGATGGTTTTAGGAAAGTGGGCTATCCTTTCTACTTTTTGGTATTCGGAACGAAATCGCCGGGGTTGGAAAAGTCGGAGGTCAGAGGTCGGGAGTCCGAAGTCTGGGTGTCTAATCATCGTTCGCTGCTTAGGTGTGCTTAGGTGTCTGAGGTGGTTGAGCGAGTTTGGAGTTTGGAGCTTGGAGTTTGGAGTCGGAGGTTTGGTAGTATAGAGGATGGAAGTGTAAAATGGACAATGGAATGAAGCACCCCGCTCTGCGTCCTCTGCGTCTTTTCCCTTTGCGTGCTTTGTGGTTAAAAAAGTCGGAGGTCGGGAGTCAGGAGTCCGAAGTCTCGATGCCCAATCTATCGCCCGCTACTTAGGTGTGCTTAGGTGTCTGAGGTGGTGAAAAAGCTTAAAGCTTAAAGACTAAAGCGAAAAGCTTGGGTGTCTGAGGTGGTCGAGCGAGTTTGGAGTTGAGAATTTGGAGTTTGGGAGGGGAAAAGATGGAAAATGTAAAATGGAGGATGGAATGAAACGCCCAACTCTGCGTCCTCTGCGTCTTTTCCCTTTGCGTGCTTTGTGGTTAAAAAAGTCGGAGGTCGGGAGTTGCAAAAAGGTCGCCGGGGTTCGGAACGAGGTCATCGGGGTTCGGAACGAGGTCGTTGGTGTTGGGAACATTGCCGTTGGAGTTCGGAACGAGGTTGCCGCCATTAAAATTCATCCCCCAACCCCCTTCAAAGGGGAACGTGATTTCCAACGGGTAAATGCCGCTTTGATTTCGATTAGCATCTGCATTAAAGTAGATCTTTCCCCCTTTGAAGGGGGCAGGGGGATGATAATTGAAATAATAAAGTTAAGGAGTGGTACACAAAGTTACCTCCGAACAGAGTCGCCGGGGTTGGGAAAGTTTGGTGTTTAGAGTTTAGAGTTGGGAGTTTGGAGTCTGAGGGGGATGTCGCTTGGTACTCACGTGTTCTTAGATGTCTGAGGTGGTTGAGCGAGTTTGGAGTTGGAAGTTTGGAGTTGGAGGTCTGGTAGTATAGAGGATGGAAGATGTAAAATGGACGATGGAATGAAACGCCCAACTCTGTGTCCTCTGCGTGTTTTCCTCTGTGTGCTTTGTGGTTAAAAAAGTCGGAGGTCGGGAGTCAGGAGTCCGAAGTCTCGATGCCCAATCTATCGCCCGCTACTCAGGTGTTCTTAGGTGTCTGAGGTGGTGAAAAAGCTTAAAGACTAAAGCGAAAAGCTTGGGTGTCGCCGGGGTTCTGGACCCAGCCATTTTCTAAACCTTTAATTACCCCGGATTTTGATCAATGACGCCTCACTTCCGGCTGAATACTTCCAACTAAAACACTATCTTTATCAGCATGAAATCTATGCTATGCGGCCTTTTTCTGGCTTTGTTGTTTGCCTCCTGCACCAAAAAAGAAGCAGTAGATGTAATGGTGTACAATGCAAAAGTGTATACTGTTAACGCCGGTTTTGATACGGTTGAAGCTTTTGCGGTGAAAGATGGTAAAATTTTAAACCTGGGCAAAACCAGCGAAATCCGCGATAAGTACCAGGCCAAAACAGAAATTAATGCCGAAGGCAAGGTTGTTTACCCGGGCTTTATTGATGCACATGCCCATTTTTTTGGTTACGGGCAAAGTCTGCAGACGGCCGATTTACGCGAAACCAAATCGTGGGATGATGTATTAAACCGTTTAGTGACTTTTGCCAAAACCCATCCCGATGGCTGGTTAATCGGTAATGGCTGGGATCAGAACGATTGGGAGAACAAAGCTTTCCCAACCAATCAAAAACTAACCGAACTGTTCCCGGATCGGCCAGTGTTTTTAAACCGCATTGATGGTCATGCCGCTATTGCCAACCAGAAAGCGTTTGATGATGCGGGGATCAAAACTGCTCAGAAACTAACCGGTGGCGATATGCTGACTGAAAACGACAAGCTAACCGGTGTTTTAATCGATAATGCCGTAGCCCTTGTTGAAAGTAAAATCCCTTCGCCAGATGCCAAACAGGCCGAGAAAATTTTTACAGATGCCCAGCGGAATTGTTTTGCAGCAGGTTTAACCACAATTGATGATTGCGGACTGAGTTACCTGGCTGTTGAATTTATAGAAAAACTGCAAAAGGAGCAGAAGCTCAAAATGAGGTTATATGTAATGCTTTCTGATGCACCCGAAAATTATAAATACCTTTTTGCCCGCGGCCCCATTAAAACCGACAGATTGAATGTGCGCGCATTTAAAGTTTATGCTGATGGAGCTTTAGGCTCGAGAGGAGCTTGTTTATTACATCCTTACAGCGATATGCCCAATAAAACAGGCTTCCTGTTAAGCAATCAGAAACATTTTGAAGAGGTTGCTGCCAAAATAGCCGCCAATAACTTTCAGATGTGTACCCACGCTATCGGCGATTCGGCCAACCGCGTAATGCTGAATATTTATAATAAAATTTTAAAAGGCAAAAATGATAAGCGCTGGCGCATTGAACATGCACAGGTGGTAAACGCCAGCGATTTTAATCTCTTTGGTAAAGCCAGTATTGTACCATCTGTACAGCCTACACATGCTACATCAGATATGTATTGGGCCGGACAACGCTTAGGTGCCGAAAGGTTAAAAGGTGCCTATGCCTACAAACAATTGTTGAAACAGAATGGCTGGATTCCTTTGGGAACAGATTTCCCTGTCGAAAACATTAATCCATTATTAACGTTTTATGCTGCAACAGTGAGAGCAGATACAAAAGGTTTTCCGAAAGGTGGTTTTCAGAAAGAAAATGCCTTAACACCAGAAGAAGCTTTACGCGGAATGACCATTTGGGCCGCTAAAGCCAATTTTGAAGAACAGGAAAAAGGAAGTCTGGAAAAGGGCAAATTGGCCGATTTTGTCATCCTCGATCACGATATTTTAAAAACAACACCACAAAACATATTAAAAACCAAAGTTTTAAAAACCTACCTGAACGGAGAGAAAGTATATGAAGCGAAGTAAATTGTATATCCTGGCTGCGGCAAGTTTCTTTAATGTTTTATGTTTAGCGGCCTGTGCACAAGAGCATGCCGTAAACGAGAAAAAACTCGCCATTGCCAACAGTATAACCAGTACAACTGTATTATTAAACAATCAGGATGCGGTTGTGCCGTTAAAATCGCTCGATAAAAAGAATATTGCATCGGTAAGCCTGGGCTTTGCTTACAGTACCGCTTTTGATAGTTTGGCCAATAAGTACACCAAGGTTACTTCATTTTCGGCCGATGAGTATAAAGACAGCTTAAATCTTAATAACCTGGAGGATGACCTGAAATACTTCAATACCATTTTAATTACCATTGACGATCAGCATGTAAACCAGGCCAAATACATTAATTTTATTAACAGCATCAGTAAAAGCAAACAGGTTGTCATTTCCTTTTTCGGCAACGGACCGGGCTTAAAATCTTTCGATTTATTGCAATCGCCGCTAATCTGGACGGCACAAAACAATGCCGATGCAGCCAACCTTCTACCACAGTATATTTTTGGAGGAATTGCCGCTACCAATAAATTAACCACAGCCTATTCTGCACGTTATACCATGGGGTCGGGTTTTACCACCGCCGTTACCCGTTTAAAATATACCGTGCCCGAAGATGCCGGTTTAAACTCTAATAATTTAAAGGAAATTGATGCCATTGCTGCAGAAGCCATTTCACAGCGGGCAACACCGGGGCTGGTGGTTCTGGTAGCTAAAGACGGGAAGGTAATTTTTAATAAAGCATACGGTACACATACTTACGATACCCAGCTGCCCGATAAAGTAACCGATATTTTCGATCTGGCTTCGGTAACCAAAGTTACGGCTACAACGCCTGCCGTAATGCGTTTATTTGAGGAAGGCAAACTGAAACTCGATACCAATATCGGGGCCTATATTCCCCGGGCACGTACCACGCCAATGAACAATATTCAGGTACGCGAGGTGATGTTGCACCAGGCCGGTTTCATCCCTTATATTCCCTTTCACGATTATGTGAAAACCGGCGATTACAGCAGGGATTCATCGGCAGCTTACCCCACTAAAGTAGCCGATAACTACTACATTAAAAAAGGTTTCTTTAAGGATTTTATGTGGCCAAAAATGCTCAATTCGCCTATTAAAACCCGTGGTAAATATGTGTACAGCGATATCAGCATGTATGTAATGAAAGATATTGTAGAGCACATCAGCGAAGAACCTTTAAACCAGTATACCTACGAAAATTTTTATAAACCACTGGGTATGCAAACAGCTGGTTTTCTGCCACGCAACCGGTTTAAACCCGAGCAGATTATCCCGACTGAAGATGATAAATACTTCAGAAAAACTTTACTGGTAGGTTATGTTCACGATCAGGGGGCGGCTTTGGCTGGGGGGATTTCTGGTCATGCGGGATTATTTGCCAGTGCAAACGATCTGGCCATTATTTACCAGATGCTGTTAAATCGCGGAACTTATGGCGGCGAAACCTATTTCAAAAATGCAACGGTTGATATGTTTACCTCGAAACAATCGAATGTGAGCCGCAGGGGCCTGGGTTTCGATCGCTGGGATCCTGATACCACCAAACATTATCCTTCTGATCTGGCTTCGCCGCAAACTTATGGCCATACCGGTTACACCGGTACCTGCGTTTGGGTAGATCCTTCGCGCGGTTTGGTTTATGTGTTTTTATCTAACCGCGTAAATCCAACCGTTACGGATAAGCTGTCGAATTTAAAAATCAGGGGCCGTATAGAAGATGTGGTGAATAAAGCAATTGATGATTCGAGGAAATAGCAGGATGTAAGTCTGATTATTATTTGTAAATTCAGCGCATAAACCTAAAAAAACAAATTAATATGAAATGGACTAAAACACTGGCCCTTCTGCTGCTTTTTTGTGGAACGACAGCTATCGTTAAAGCACAGCAGATTAAAGATGGAGAAACCGTAAACGTAAATGGTATTGCCGTAACCTATACCATCGTGAACAAAGAAAAGATAAATATCAAAGACCAGGACTTTGATCGTTATAAAGTACTGGCTTCAGTAAAAAACAATAGTGGCAAATCGTTTAATATTCGTCTGGCTAGTTCGCTTGATTTATCTGGCATATCCAATTCAAAAATAGTGGAGTTAGATTGTACCAATGCTACGGGCGCGAGGTTAACCTCAAAAAAGCTACAGGTTGGCATGAAAACGCATTTAATTAATGTAACCTATTACACTAAAGATAAAGATGGAAAATCAATCAGTGCGGTGATGCCGGTTACCGCCGGGTATTATTTCGATCAGGGCCAGGTAATAGAAAATGATGCTATTTTTATTGTGCCAGCTGGCGAAACCCCACAGGTTGCAGTAAGAAGTTTGTTGAAGAATTAAAAAGAGTACGGTCTGGCTTTACTGGTGTTGGATCAGTAAAGCCAGCTGTTTATTTTTGTTTATCCTGATGGTAATAAGCATCGAAAAGCTTATTCCTGAACTTATATTCCGGATCGTACTTTTGTTTTATTTTAAAAAACTGGCTTGCGTTTGGATATACCTTGTTGAACTGTTCTGTAGTGGCATTAATTTGATAAGGCAGATAGTACGAACCTTGTTCAGCTAGCGCAGCGTTAATCAAATCGCGTGTCCATTTTTTTACCGCTGCTTTCGCTGCTGTAGAAACATCTTGTTTGTAATAAATCACAAAAGCAAACACCTCTGTCTTGGCCCAAGCCAGGTAACTGCCCTCATCTTTATTGGCATGTCTGATTGAAATGTTGAGTACATTAACTTTATTGTTTTTTAAGATCTTAATCATTTTAGGTGTAAAAGCATCGAAATGTTCGACTGGAATAAAATACTCTTGCAATACATAGGTTGAATTTTTCCTTGATTTTGGTTCCAGTTCGGCAACATCGTAAGTAGCTTCGTAGTTGCGCCATTCCACAATCTCTGTATGGTAATGTATGGGGTCGAATATTTTTTTTCTGATCCACTTCCCAAAATCTGATCCCGAAGCAACTTTTACGGCAAATCTATTTACAGCATAATTTCCTGTATTGGGTTTAATCCGTTCGGTAATGGTTAAAGCTTTATTTGTTTTAACGTACGATACCGCCCTCACTTCGCTAAAATCATTGGGGTAAATATCTGCGTTGTGAAAAACAACATGAGATTGGTTCCGTATTTTTGAAACAAAAAATTTGCTGTAGCCAGAAAGTTTCATCACGCTGTCTTTTCTTTCTACCTTTTCGTTATCTGTTAACAGGAGGGTAACTTCGGTTATAACACCCACACCTCCATAACCCCCAATCGTAGCATAAAAGATGTCCATGTTTTCGTTGCGACTGGCGTTTATTAGTGCGCCATCGGCTAAAATAATTTTAAAGCTTTTTACTGATGAAATAATAGGTCCCTGGCCTACATAGCGGCCATGTACATTTACACTTAACGAACCGCCCACAGTAAAGTTGGCGTAGGTTTGCATAACCCTGACCGATAGATTGTATTTATCAATGTATTGAATGAGCTCGCGCCATCTGATTCCGGGCTGCACGGTAATTTCTTTGTCGGCTTTCGAAAAGCTGATGACACGGTTAAACTTCCGCATATCAATCTGCAATGCATTTTCCGTAGCCGTTTGTCCACCCTGACTAAATCTGCCTCCGCCGATCGAAATAGGCCCCTGATGTGTTTTAATAGCCAATGCAATTTCGGTATTGCTGGTTGGCGTAATAATTTTAGAAACTTTTATAGGGTTGAGCTGGGTAACATCGTTAACAACATTAAGAGGAGTATTGGGCTTGTTTGGATGGCAGGCTGAAAGTAAAAAAAGGAATAGTATGCAGAATTTGAGTGGGCTAATTTTCATATCAAAACAAGTTGAAAGTTAAGAATTATCAATAACCACCTTGATTTATCATTGGCATCAATACTATCAGAGCTTTAGATGACTTAAAAGAAATGAGCTCAATAATAGTGAGCTCATATTCCAGTTTTTTTAAGTTTATTTTTGAGGGGTATCTACCCGTTTAGTAATTGATACTAGAAATTAATTTCTAGTATATCTTTTAAAAGCCTTTATAAGAAAGTATATTATTAAGGCAAGAATGATTGCAATTAGTATTTTAAGAGCTAATATTTCCCATATAAAATGAGTAACTTCCATGTCTTTCATAATGTTTAATTAAATGATTTTACTTTAGTAGCTACAAATTCCCCTGATCGATGGTTAATGTCAATAATAAATGTTATTCTCATGCTATAAAGTCGACCTATATCTTTTAAAATTAGATTCAAACTTAAGTATCCTAATACTTCTACTCTAGTTATATCTCCATTAGCATTTTGACTAAAATCACTCTGCTTCCAATCCATGAATGGAGCAAATCCCCAAATATCAGAAGTGACATTTTCAACTTTATATTGTGAACTTTCGGCATTATTTAACTTAATACTAACGTCAATTCCAGAAATGCCGTCTACATTATATCTGATTCTTCCAGTTTTTTCAATGATTGCATTCTTTGAGATTTCATTTCGAATTTGTTCTAAGTAAACATTTAATTCCTCTATGGAAGAAATCTTTTTTGCTTTTTCTTTATCAATATTATCATTATTGACAAATTTATCCCCATCTTTCATGTTAACTGACGCACTTTCTCCACTTCCAACACCACCTCCCCCAGGGCCCCCACCACCAGCGTCATTTCCTCCAGGTTTGTCACATGCATAATATTCAGATAATACACTTAATATGTGCATCCGAAGCATTGCACAAGATTCGGGAGTACCACTAGTATAAAACTCATCATAAAGTCTAATTAATTCTTTTAAAACTCTGTATTTGCAAATATCTGAAGCTTCTGTCGAGCCAGTATACATAATCAAGATATATCTTGCTGCTTCTGGTGAATCTGCGAATGCTTGCAAATCATCGGGTATTTCACATGCAGTAAAATTAACGTCCTCGAAACTCCCGCCTACAGTCATTAATTTTTCCTTTTTTACGTTAGGTCTGGCCTCAGCTAAATAATTTTTCCATTTTCCGGTATCTAGTGTTGGTAGTTTATAGTTAGCATCTTTTTTGGACATATTATAAACCGACTGCAAGTGTCTGCTACTTATACTATCAAGCTCAGCTACAGTTCCCCCCAGTTGAAGCCATTGTTTTTTAATGGTGTTTTGTGCTTTACCTAATATTATGGTATTATTTAAAAAAGGTGTTATCAGGTCTTTCAATGATGAATTTGGATTATCTTTCCTTGCTTTATCAAGCATAAATATTACCCAGCGTGGATCTGATACCGTAAGCCATTCTTTTTTTAATACTTCGTTGCTCTTTATGTTTGATGATATCTGTTCTTCTTTTTTACAGGAACAAATAAGTAAGATAGTCATTGTAAATAGTACCAGTGGCCTTATTATATTCAAGCGTTTTTCCATAAAATTTGTTTTTCATTTGTGTCAAAACTAAGTGACTGTATTCGTATATTTTTTGATAAAAGTCAAAAAACAAATCTATTTTCTAATCCTGCTTAAAGTTTCCTGAGAAATACCCAGATAAGAAGCAATGTGACCTAACGAAACCCTTTGGAAAAGCTGAGGATTCCGCTTAAGTAACTGTTCATAGCGTTCTTTGGCGCTTAGTATTCTGAGGTCATTTGCCTGCATCTCGTTGCGGATGTAATAATATTCGGTTAGCTTGCGACCAATGAAATTAAAATCCATGTATTTGAGATACAGTTCATCTAATTTCTCTCTTTTTACTGCAATTAAAGTCGCATCTTCCAAAGTTTCTATGTACTCGAAACTCGGTTGTCCGGTAAAGAAACTGTAAACAGAAATCAGTAATTCATTTTCGAACAAAAACCAGGTATTGGTTTGCTTTCCATCCTTATCCAGATAATATACCCTTGCAGCACCGTTTACAATAAAGTAAATGGTATTGCTGCTCTCGCCGGCACTTAATAATGTGGTTTTTCTTTTTACCTGAATAACATTGCTGTTTTTAACAATAGCAGATTTTAGTTCATCGCTGAGCGGATGAATATTGCTAAAAACAGTAAATAAACTTTGATAATTTTCTAAATAATCCTCTTGTAGCATAATTCTTTTTTAACGGGACGCTATCATTAATTCGGGATTACTCAAATGTAGTATTTGTTATGTTAATATTGTCGGGGTTATCGATTTTTGTTTAAAATTTATAAACAATTGTTGGTTTAATGGTAGGTATGCTTTAAAAAACAAAAGCACCGGTTTTTAACTGGTGCTTTTTGATTTTTCGAATAGATTGCCACGTCTCGATGAAGGATCGAGACTCGCAATGACGATTCTTTTTTATTTTTTCAATCCAATTTCTCTCAGACGTTCATCCAGATACTCACCGGCAGTCATATCGCTGTAGGCTTTAGGATGCTCAGCATCGATAGTTGATGGTAAGCTGGTTAAATCCATATCACTGCGTGGGTGCAGGAAGAAAGGAACTGAGAAACGCGAGGTTTTCATCAGCTCGCGTGGCGGATTTACCACCCTGTGCGTAGTCGATTTTAATTTGTTGTTGGTTAAACGCTGTAACATATCGCCCACGTTTACCACAATATCGGTATGGTGTGCTTTAATAGGTAACCACTCGTTGCTGCGGGTTAAAACTTCTAAACCATCAGCGCTTGCACCAATTAATAAGGTAATTAGGTTAATGTCTTCATGGGCACCTGCACGTACTGCATCATCCGGAATCAATTCGGGGTTTTCGATCGGGAAGTAATGGATACCTCTTAAAATCGAATTTCCATTGTGCACATGCTTGTCGAAATAGTTAATTGGCAATTCCAGATAAGTAGCAATAGCACGCAATAAGTGCGTTCCGTTTTCTTCCAGTTTCTTATAAATTTCGCTGGTAACCGGATTAAATTCAGGTAATTCTGTTAAAACCTCGTTGTCCGGATATTCGTTTTTAACCGGATCGCCATCGGTAACCTCCTGACCAATTTGCCAGAATTCTTTCAAATCGGGTGTTTTGGCGCCTTTGGCTGTTTCTTTTCCGGCACTGGTATAACCACGTTGGCCAGCCAGTTCAGGTTTTTCATATTTCCTTTTTGTTTCTACCGGTAAAGCAAAAGCAGCTTTAATGTTTTCGTAAAGCTTATCAATCAGCTCCTGGCTCAAGCCGTGGTTGGTAATGGTTACAAAGCCCGAATCGTTAAATGCTCTGCCCAGTTCATCAGAAAACTTTTTGCGTTCTGCTTCGGTGCCGTTAATGTACGAGCCTAAATCTAAACAAGGGATATAAGGTGTTGACATAATTTTAAATTTAATGTTGTACGAATTTAGAAAGAATTGTTAATAACTGGTTTTGGTGTTGATGAAATGCTATTAATGGATTAATATACAGTTTTTTAAGTTATTAACAAAAACAGTAAAGGCTGTAAAATGTTCTATTGTCACACTAAATCCATTATAATTTATTCACAAACTGTCAGTCGTTTTATTTCGTATCATTAAGAAGAAATCATCCAAAGATGTACTAAGCATTTAAGGATTATTTTTAATGCAAAAATAAACACACATGAAAAAGATAATTTTAATACTATTGGCTGTTTTGGCCATCAATCAGGTACAGGCGCAAGGTAAAAAAACAGAAAAGGCAACCTTTGGTATGGGCTGTTTCTGGTGTACCGAAGCCATTTTTCAGCGCCTTAAGGGGGTGATTTCGGTTAAATCAGGTTATGAAGGCGGTACTTTGAGCAATCCAACCTACGAGGAGGTATGTACAGGCGCAACCGGACATGCAGAAGTACTCGAGATTACCTACAACCCGTTGGTAATCTCTTATGATGAGTTGCTGGAAGTATTCTGGAAAAGCCACGATCCTACGACACTTAACCGCCAGGGTGCCGACAGCGGAACGCAATACCGTTCGGTTATTTTTTACCACAATGCGGAGCAGAAAGCCGCAGCCGAGAAGTACAAGGCCGAATTGAATAAAACCAATGCTTATGGCAAAAAAGTAGTTACGGCCATTGAGGCTGCCAAACCTTTCTATGTTGCCGAAAACTACCACCAGAATTATTTTAATAAAAACGGAAGTGAGCCTTATTGCAGGTTGGTTATCCAGCCCAAAATAGAAAAACTGGAAAAAATATTTAAAGCAAAACTTAAGAATTAACCTAATCACTCTGCTGTGGTAAAAAGAATAGTAGTTAATATCAATACTCCCGAGATTGCGGCTGCAGCCCGTTTTTATCAGGATATTTTAGGGTTGGAAGTGATGATGGATCACGGTTGGATAACAACTTATGGTGCAGCAGGGCAAAAAATGGACGTGCAAATTAGTTTTGCTGCTGAAGGTGGGTCGGGCACAGCAACGCCCGATCTGTCTATTGAGGTAGAAGATGTAGATCAGGTATTGGAAAAAGTAAAGGCAGCCGGATTTCCGGTTGAGTACGGCCCTGTTAACGAAGTTTGGGGTGTAAGACGGTTCTATACGCGCGATCCCTTCGGTAAACTGGTTAATATTTTGAGCCATAACGAATAAATATGAGCGGCTTTTTGGTAAACAATTAGAATTAAACCTGTTTTACTTTTTGATGGGGTTCTTCATTAACGAACTTTTAAAAAATCAGCAGATTTTAAGGTAAAATGATAAATTTATTTGTGAAATATTGGTTGTATTTAGGAAATTAACATTAGAGCCTTTTGTTTATTGAATGTCTTTTTTGATATATCTCTGATTCGGGCGAAAATTTGGATTAAAATTTGATTAGAATCAATTAAAAAGAGAGCAGTATTTCTCGTTTTTACGCAATTTTTTTCAGATTTAATACGCTAAAATTCGTAGGATGTTTAAAATCGTGTTAAATTTGTAACTCCTTTAGAATAAGATGACAAAAAAGAAAAAGACAGTTGGTAAAACTGACGCTGATGTAATTTTAATAGGGGCGGGCATCATGAGTGCAACCCTGGGTGTTTTATTAAAACAATTAGAACCCAATTTAAGCATTGAAATTTACGAACGTTTAGATATTGCGGCAGCAGAAAGTTCTGATGCCTGGAATAACGCCGGAACGGGACATTCTGCTTTTTGCGAATTAAACTACACGCCCGAGAAGAAGGACGGTACAGTTGAAACAAAAAAGGCGGTTCAGATTGCCGAGCATTTCGAAGTTTCTAAACAGTTTTGGTCATACTTAGTAACAAAGGGATTGGTTTCAGATCCTTGTAATTTTATCCGCAACATTCCGCACATGAGTTTTGTTTGGGGTAAAAAGAATGTCGATTACCTGAAAAAACGCTACGATGCATTAACCCAATGCGATTTGTTTAGCGATATGCAGTATACCGAAGATACCGAACTCGTAAAAACCTGGGCACCATTGATTATGGAAGGCCGCAAAAAAAACGAGAAGGTTGCTGCAACTAAAATGGATTTAGGTACCGATGTTAACTTTGGTACGCTTACCCGCGATATGTTTAATAACCTTAAACAACAGCCTAACGTTAATTTGTTCTTCAACCACGAAATCCGCGATTTGAAAAAAAATAAGGATGGTAACTGGATTGTAAAGGTAAAAGACCTGGATAGTGGCGATAAACGTAAGCGTGTAGCTAAATTTGTGTTTATCGGTGCTGGCGGTGGTTCTTTGCCATTGTTAGAAAAATCTGATATTCCAGAAGGAAAAGGTTTTGGCGGTTTCCCGGTGAGCGGGCAATGGTTAAAATGTACCAACGAAGAAATTATTAAAAAACACCACGCAAAGGTTTACGGTAAAGCTGCAGTTGGTGCTCCGCCGATGTCGGTTCCACACCTGGATACCCGTATGATTAATGGCAAGCAAGCGCTGTTGTTTGGCCCTTACGCTGGTTTCTCGACTAAATTCCTTAAAAACGGTTCGTTTTTAGATTTACCAAAATCGATAAAATTTAACAATATCCGCCCGATGATTTCGGCCGGGCTGCACAATTTGGATTTAACGAAATATTTAATTGAGCAGGTTAGACAATCGCCTGAAGACAGGTTAGAAGCGTTAAAAGAATATTTACCAACTGCCGAATTAAAAGATTGGGAACTGGAATACGCTGGTCAAAGGGTACAGGTGATTAAAAAGGATGAGAAAAAAGGCGGTATTTTAGAATTTGGCACTGAAGTAGTAAACGCTGCCGATGGTTCTATTGCAGCTTTATTGGGCGCTTCTCCGGGTGCATCAACCGCCGTTTCTATTATGCTCGATTTATTGAACCGTTGCTTTGCAGAAGATTTAGCTACCGACGAGTGGCAGGCTAAAATCAGAGAGATGATCCCGACTTATGGTAAAGCTTTGGCTCAGGATCCGGTACTTTGCAAAGAAACCAGAACGAGAACATCTAAGGTGTTGAAAATAGAAAATACGGTGGTTGCTTAATATATTGCCACTATAAATTATATCAAAGGTCTGTGTTTTACACAGGCCTTTTTTGTTGGACTTATCGGCGGTGGCTCACCGATCGAAACCGGGATCAATAAAGCCCGGATCGGTAATGCTGGTTGGTGGGTCACCAACCAGTAGGTAAAAGTTCTATTCGCAACCCCATTGGTCGGTGGCCCACCGACCGAAACCGAGATCAATAAAGCTGGTTGGTTGGCCACCAACCATTAGGTAATAGGTAGCGGCCTTAAATAAAAAGGGTATCCAATTGCTTGAATACCCTCTGTTTATCAAATTATTTTTTTATTGCTTAAGCTGCAATCACTTCTGCAACTTCTTCAGCAGAAATATCGCTGTGCGAAGCTTCTAATACGCATTCACCGTGTTTAATTAATAAAATCTGCGGCGATTGGTGTGCCACCTGAAATATTTCGGCAATCTGGTTCGAAATATCGCGATAGCTAATCAGGTCTAAAAAGAAAAGTTTAGTATCCGATGGAATCACATCCCAATCAAACTCAAAGTTCTTTTTAGCCATCAGGCTGATTGAGCAACGTGTGCTGTGCTTAAAAATAAGGCTGTAGCCACTTGCATTTTTGATTTCTTCAAGTTGTTCTACTGAAGTTAAATTAACCCAATTCATGAATATATTTATTGTTTTCAGAATAACATTGGCAATGGAATAAAGTTCTGCAAATGACCTGAATATGAGAATTAAGAGATAAAAGATTAATTTCTTCTGCGCTTTCCTTCAGGATAAGATCCGTATGCAGGACAAAGTTTAGAAGAACAAGATTCTAAAATGGTAATGGTGCAAAACACCGCCAATAATAAAATGGCTACTTTTTTCATCTGTATAAGTTTGTTTCAAATTGATGAAGCTTTCATGAAAAGCATGATGGTTTCATCAGATCGGATTAATATTGAATCTCTAAGTTACAAATAATTATTAAAACGCAATGTTAAATGTTAGCAGAAAAATCGGCCATTTTAATTGCCGTAATTGCGGCTTCATCGCCTTTATTGCCATGTTTACCACCTGCACGGTCTTGCGCCTGCTCGAGGTTATTGGTTGTTAAAACTCCAAAAATTACGGGTTTACTATACTTAATGCCAACATTGGTTACTCCTTGTGCTACTGCATCGCAAATAAAATCGAAATGTTTGGTGTCGCCCTGTATTACACAGCCCAGGCAAATTACAGCATCAATATCTTTTCTTTTGCTTAACAAAATTTCGGCACCACCGGTTAATTCGAAACTGCCGGGTACAGGTAACGAAACAATGTTTTCTGCTTTAACGCCGTTGGCCAGTAAAGTTTTTAATGCACCATTGTACAAAGCGCCGGTAATTTCGGCATTCCACTCGGCTACGATAATACCGAATTTATAGTCTGCTCCGCTAGGAACCGTAGTATGAGAGAAATCGGATAGATTTTTTAGTTGTGTTGACATGCGTGCAAAGATAAGCTTATGCATTGAATGTAAAAAAACTTAATGTTTGTAACTTGTAACATTTAATCGGTTAATACTTAGATTAGTATCCAAATCGGATAAAACGCTAAATCTTTATGGAATTTTTACGTCCTGCCCATCTATATTAAAACCTCAGTTATTTATGAACCAATTTTTACGCTTTTTCGCTTCCATTTGTTGCACCTTTTTATTTTCGCTAAATGTATCGGCGCAGCAATATACTTTAGATGATTTTTACCGGGTAGATTCGATTGCCAACCGCGCCCAGCCTAAAGATGCCCTGGCATTGATTGGAAAAATTAACAAACAGGCACGCGAAACACATAACACGCCTTTAATTATCAAATCGGTAATTTATCGCATGTTGTTTCAAAGCTATCTGGAAGAAGATGCCTTTAACCAAATCCTGATCGATTTACGTCAGGATATCAACATCGCCAAACAACCCGAAAAAAGTATCCTGCAATCGCTGCTGGCCGAAACCTACTGGAATTACCTGAGAGATAATAACTGGCAGATTATGCAACGAACCGAAGTACAGGGCGAAATTGGCGATGATATTAAAACCTGGGACATCAAAAAACTGAATAAAGAAACTGTAAAATATTACCTCTTATCATTAAATGAAGTTTCGCTTTTACAACAAACTAAAGTTGATGTTTTAGATGCAGTTTTAGCAGGAGATAAAAGCAGCAGGAATTTCAGGCCAACACTTTACGATTTACTGGCACACCGTGCTATTGATGTTTTTAGCAATACACAAATCAACCTGACCAGTTACGATGATGAGTTGCTGGATAAAAACAATCCGGCATTATTGGGTAGCCGCGCTGATTTTTTAGCCGTTAAATTATCTGTTGATAGTATTTCATTTAAGATACAGGCGCTGCAGTTATTCAAAAACCTAATCAGTTTTCATCAAAGCAATAATAATTTACCTGCCCTCACCGATGTTGACCTGAGCAGGCTCAAATTTGTTCGGCAGTATTTTATGAGCGATAATCCCGAAGCTTTTGCATCAGCTTTAAGCCGTTTGGCCGAACAAAGTATGGGGAGCGAAGTTTATGCCGATGTTTTGTATGAGCAAGCTTTGATTCATAAAAATGCAGTGCTGCAGATTGATACCAACAAACAAAATCTGATCACGGCAGTTGCCCTGGCTGAAAAGGCTATCAAAAGTTATCCTAAAAGTATCGGCGCAAAAAATGCTGAAAATTTAATTAGCCAGATTAAAAGCAGCCAGCTTACCATCCAAACCAAAGGCTATTTACAGCCCGAAAAAGCTGCCCAACTGCATTTGTCATATAAAAATGTTGATACGGTATATTTCAAGCTTTTTAAAAAACCTGAAGATAAAAATGAGTATCAGCAGTTTGATAGCAAAAAGGATTTTTTCGATTTCCTGAAAAATAAAAAGACTTTAAAAGAGTGGATGGTAGTAGTACCCAAAACCAGCGATTACCAGACACATACTTTAATTGATAAAATGGAGGGTTTGCCTTTTAACGATTACACCTTAATTGCCCAGACCATTAACCGCGCACAGCAGGATACCGTTTACAGTATAATCAATTTTCAGGTCACCGGTATGGCAGTAATCAACAGGATTAATATCGATAAACACGAATATTTTGTGAGTCAGCTTAACAATGGTGCTCCTTTAAAAAACGTTAAAATTCAGCAACAGCGATACGATTACAATACCCGTAAATATGTTAACGGTGCTTTGCTCACCACTAACGATCAGGGGTATGCCAGCACCAGTGAAATCAATAATAACATATCCTGGGCACTGGTTACGCTGGGTAAAGATGAACTGAAATTCAACATCAACAATTACAATTACTATCGGGATAAGGAAGACGAAAACCGTGTGATCTTTTTTACCGATAGGCCCATTTACCGGCCGGGGCAAACTGTTTACTACAAAGGTTTATGCTTGTTATCAAACGATGGCAAAAACAAAATTGAGGTAAATAAAACACTCGAAGTTTATTTTATGGATGCCAATGGAAAGAAAATTGCCACAACCAGTGTAACGAGTAATGATTACGGTACCTTTCAGGGATCGTTCAGCATTCCAATGGGCAAATTAAATGGGCAGATGACCATCGGCACTTATGATGGTCAAATTGCCGTGCAGGTAGAAGAGTATAAGAGGCCAACTTTCGAAGTCGTTTTTGATAAACCCAACCAGCGATATAAACTAAACGACAGCATTAAGGTTATGGGCAAGGCCAACGCTTTTTCGGGATATTCGGTAAGTAACGCCAGTGTGAATTATAAGGTTTTTCGCAGGGCGCTTTACGATTATCGGTTAAATAATGTGGAGCAATCGGCTATTTATGGTTCACGTGCCTTTGAAAGAAAACAAGTGGCTATTGGTAAAACAACAACCAGGGCAGGAGGCAAATTTGATATTACATTTTTTGCAAAAGCTATTGATACGAAACTGAATTACAGTTATGATATTGAAGTAGAAGTAATCGATTTAAATGGCGAAACCCGGAGCAAAACCACTTCAGTTAATGCAGGGCGAAAAGATATTAATCTGAGCGTGAGTGGCGAACAGGTTATTTATGTGGATAGTAAGCGGGATAGCCTTGATTTTTGGGTGAGCAACTTAAATAACGAACCCATTAAGGCCAGTGTTAAAGCCGAATGGAGTTTGTTGCAGGCTCCGTCAAGGTTGATGAATAAAAGTCCGTTTTATGCCGAAAAGTATACCATGACCAAAGAGGAGTTTATCAAAATTTTCCCTGATGAAGATTATAACAATGAACTGGAAGTGGCCAAATGGCCGGTAAAATCAGTAGAACTGAAACAAAATCTTACTGTTAAAAGTGGCAGGGGCAATTTGGAATTTAGCCAGCGCGATTTAAAACCAGGCTACTACAAAATTAATTTAACAGCCATTAACGGGCAAAATGATACCATTAAAGTAGATAAATATCTGGTGGTTTACCATGAGCAGCCAGCCCAAATCCAATCCAATGCAGAGTGGGTAAGTACAGTGGCAAGTGTAATTAAACCTGGTGAAAGTGCTGTTTTTCGTTTGGCGGGTTTATCTGATAACAGTAAGGGCTATTATGAAGTGTATTACCGCGATAGTGTTACCCGTAAAGTTTGGCTTAACCTCTCAACTAAACAAAGCATCGTGACCATTAAACCCGATGCCAATTATGAAGATGGCTTTGCAGTGCAGTTTATTATGGTGCATGAGGGCATGGTTTACAATTCAATGCAACAGGTTAGGATGCTGGATCCTAAAAAAGCGCTCGATATAAAATTTTTAACCTTCAGGGATAAATTGCAACCCGGAGAAAAGGAAAACTGGAAATTGCAAATCAGCAATAGCAATGGCGAAAAGCAAATGGCCGAAATGATTGCCACCCTTTACGATGCCAGTCTGGACGACTTTAAGAAAATGGATTGGAACCCTTCTTTACAAACCAGTTTTAACTACTACTTCTACAATTGGACATTTAATACCAACAATAAGGCTAATCCAGGCTATTTATGGTTTTTAAGGTCAGGCATCGATTACGCTACCATTACCCGTAAGTACGAAAACCTTAATCTCTTTGGTTACAGTTATTATGGCGGTTACAATTACGCTTACCGCAACTACATTAGTAACCTAAAGCGGGGCAAAAAGAAAGGGTTATTGCCAGAAGCTATTCAAAAACTGGCTGAGCTTGAAAAGGGCAAGTTGACCTATGGTGTGGTGTTCGATGATCAGGGAGAAACATTACCCGGTGTGCAGATCAGGTCAGGTAAATCGGTAACCACCACCAATGTATTCGGTATATACACCATCGATGTCAAAGCCGGCGATAAGATTAGTTTTGCTTACATCGGTTTTAAGAACCAAACCGTGGTTGTGGGGAATAAAAAGAGAATGGACATAACCCTGAAGGCTGATGGACAAGCCTTAAATGAGGTAATGGTAGTAGGATATGGAACACAACGAAAGGCAAGTATGACTGGTTCTGTTACCCAGGTGTCGAGTGCACCATTGGAGGGCAAGGTGGCTGGGCTTATTGTCTCTCCAGTAGGTGAAGGTTCCAGAGATAAACTTGAATTTGCTGTTGGGGAGCCTACATTACGTCAGGAAGTTGAAGGCCGGTCAAATAAAAAAACAGAGGTGGTTGCCCGTACCAATTTCAACGAACTGGCATTTTTCTATCCGCAATTGTTAATCGATGCCAATGGCGAAATCAAGATCGAATTTACCATTCCACAATCGTTAACACGTTATAAAATGATGGGTTTTGCCCACACCAAAGATTTAAAAACGGCATCGGTTACCAAAGAGCTTGTTACTCAGAAACAACTCGCCATTGCGATTAATACACCACGGTTTTTCCGCGAAGGCGATACCATTTTGTTAAGTGCTAAGCTGAACAATTTAGCTGGTAAAAAACTGGATGGTAAGGCCAGTTTAGCCTTAACCGATGCATTAACAGGCAAACCAATTCAGATTTTTGGTCTGGCAGATAAACCTGAAAAAGCTTTTGAAGTGGACAATGAAGGTAGTTCGGTTTTAAAATGGACATTGATTATCCCATCGGGTATCAGTGCCATTACCTACAAGGTTTTGGCTGAAAGTGGCAAGTTTAGCGATGGCGAAGAAAATACCATTCCGGTGTTACCGAATGCCATGCTGGTAACCGAAAGTATGCCGGTAAACGTGCGCGGTAACAGCACTAGAACATTTAATATGGAAAAACTCGAAAAATCAGGTGCATCGAAAACTTTACGCAACCAAAGTTTAACCTTCGAGTTTACCTCCAACCCGGTTTGGTATGCCGTACAGGCCTTACCTTATCTGATGGAGTACCCTTACGAGTGTGCCGAACAAACTTTCAGCCGCTTTTATGCCAATAGCTTTGCTACGGGAATCATCAATTCATCGCCAAAAATTAAAACAGTTTTTGCGCAGTGGCAAAACACCAACAACGGTGAAGCGCTTTTATCCAATCTGGAGAAAAATCAGGAACTAAAAGCCGTTTTACTCGAAGAAACACCATGGGTACGCAATGCCGATAACGAAAGCGAACGTAAAAAACGCCTGGCTGTACTTTTCGATTTAAACCGGATGACCTATGAATTGAAGAACAATTACGATAAGCTGGTCAAAATGCAGTACAACAATGGTGCATTTCCGTGGTTTACCGGCATGAGAGAAGATCGCTACATTACCCAGCACATTGTTTTAGGTATGGGGCAGCTAAAAAAACTGAAAATGGTCGATGAAAAAGCTTATCCGGGTTTTAATACCATACTCAATAAAGCCATTGCTTATTTAGATGCGCAATTGGTTCAGGATTATAAACAGGAACTGAAAGGAAATCACTTCGGCTATCTGCCACTACATTATTTATTTGCCAGAAGTTACAGCAATCCGAAAAATACGAATGCAGACTTTGTAAAAGCGAGAGATTTTTACCTGAAAAGATTAACCGCAAACTGGAAAACTTTCGATACCTATCAGTTGGCGCAAACCGCTTTGGTTTTAAGCAGAAATGGCAGTGGGTCAGAAGCTCAAAAGATCATCACCTTACTTAAACAGACCGCACAACAAAGTGAGGAGCTGGGTATGTACTGGGTTAAAAATAAAGCGGGCTGGTGGTGGTACCAAAGTCCGGTTGAAACACAAGCTTTGCTGATCGAAGCTTTTGATGAAGTAGCCGGTGATGCGAAAGCTGTTGAGGAAATGAAAATCTGGTTGCTGAAAAATAAACAAACCAACGATTGGAAAACTACAAAGGCTACAGTTGCGGCCTGTTATGCTTTATTGATGAAAGGCACTGATTTGCTAAGTGAAAGCAATGAACCGGAAATCACTATCGGTAATCAGAAACTAAACGATTTGCAAGGTCCGGAGGCTGTAAAAGAAGCGGGCACAGGATATCAGAAAGTAACGATCGCAGGTGTAAACGTAAAACCAGAAATGGGCAGGGTGCAAGTTAAAAATAACAACCAAACCGTTGCCTGGGGTGCCTTGTACTGGCAATATTTTGAACAACTGGATAAAATTACACCGGCCAGTACAGGTGTTAAAATTAAAAAACAGCTGTTTTTACAAAAGGCCGGCAATACGGGTAATATTTTAACTCCTTTAACCGCTACTAATGTTTTAGCGCCCGGCGATTTGGTAAAAGTAAGGGTAGAAATAGTTTGCGATCGCGATATGGAGTACATCCACTTAAAAGATATGCGCTCATCTGGCTTTGAACCGGTTAATGTAATTTCGAGGTATAAGTACCAGGATGGTTTGGGCTATTACGAAAGTGCCAAAGATGCTTCGACCAATTTCTTTATCAGTTACATGCCTAAAGGTACTTATGTGTTCGAATATCCGTTAAGGGTTACACACTCCGGCAATTTTTCGAACGGTATTACCACTTTGCAAAGCATGTATGCACCTGAGTTTACGACCCATTCGGCAGGAATACGTGTGAATGTAAAGTAAGCTAGGTAAGTTGGATGCCGCTGTAGGTGGCTCCAATTGGAATAACTTTTTCTTCTATCCAGATTTGGCTGCGGTCAAATCTGGATATTTTATTTTTAGCTACAATAAACGCCCGGTGACAACGGATAAAATCTGTTTTGGGTAGTAGATCGGCCAGATCGTTAATGGTGATGCGCGAGCTTAGCAGTTTGTTTTTAAGCTGAATTTGGGTATAATTGCCCGATGCTTCGATGTATAAAATTTCATCCAGTTCTACTTTTACCTGTTCGTAGCCATCTTTAATAAAAATGTGGCTGGCTTTGGTCTCCTGTTTTTCGCTCCGCAGGTTAAACAGCTCATGTGCCTTATTGCAGGCTTTTAAAAAGCGCGAAAGGGAAAAGGGCTTGAGCAGGTAATCAACCGCATCAAGTTCGAAACTTTGTACGGCATGTTCGGTATAGGCGGTGGTAAAAACAACCATAGGTGGCTTGCTCAGGCTTTTTAAAAAATCAATCCCACTAATATCCGGCATTTTAATGTCGAGAAAAATCAGGTCAATTTTGTGTTGCTGAAGGTAAGTGATGGCCGCAAAAGCATCGGTAAAAGTCTCCTGCAAAGTGATAAACGGAACTTTTGAGGAATGCGATTTTATAATATCTAATGCAATGGGTTCATCATCTATAGCAATGGCAATCATTTTTTCTCGTCGGTGTCAGGCTGAGCGGAGTCGAAGCCTACTGTTTTTTGTAATTTTTATGGCTGGTTATATTGTTGCAAACTGAAAGTGGCCTAAGCTTATCCCAATTGTCATTTATAATCGCCTCTTTCTTTTTCCTTGACCAGCCTTTAACTTGTTTTTCAAATTCTATGGCTTCATTTACATCTTCAAAGTGTTCGCAAAATACTAAAACTAATGGTCTTCTCCCAGCAGTATAACAAGTTGGGTTTACAGCGTTTTTATGTTTTATGCTTTAAAGACGCTTTGACTCCGCTACCATTGACAGACTGCGTAGAAAAATCGTCATTTCGACTGGAGCCGGCCGGTTCTTCACCGGTGGCGGAATGGAGAAATCTATTTAGACAGGTTTCTCGACTACGTTGCCCCCGATAGCTATCGGGGCCGCTCGAAATGACGACCCCGGAAGAGGCTGTCAGTTATATTGATTTTATACAATAAATTACACCTCAGCGTGACAAGCTTTAAGAAGACATCGAATTGCCATCCTGAGTCAATTCGAAGAACTAAACCAACTCCAACGTTAAATGTACAAAAAACTCATTGGCACTTTCGCGGATAATTAATTCGTGCTTGCCTGGATAAAGCAACGAAAGACGTTGTTTTACATTTTCGAGCCCGATACCACTTTTTAATTTTTCGGGGTCATTATCAGCCTTAATGTAAATGCTGTTGCTTACATCAAAGTATAAGGTACTTTCTTTAGTCTGTAAAGTCATTTTGATGTAGGAAGGTTGTTGCAGGCTGATGCCATGTTTAAAAGCATTTTCGATAAAGGGGATCAGCAACATAGGGGTAATCTGCAGGTTGTTGATCTGCTCTTCAATCTGGGCTTCAATGCGAATATCTGCTGACCGTGAAGTGCGTAATTTTTGCAGGTCGATATAATTGTTCAGGTATTCTACTTCGCGCGTAAGAGAAATCTTATCCTGCGTGTTTTCGTGCAACATAAAACGCATCATATCGCCGAGTTTCTGGATACCTTCGCCTGTTCTCTCGGCATTTTCCTGCAAAGCCGTACCAAACAGTGTATTTAAAGCATTAAATAAAAAGTGAGGATTGATTTGAGATTTTAAGAAATTTAAACTTGCATCTGATTTGCCCAGTTCGGTTTTCAGCATCTGGATTTCCGTTTGCTTCTCGAATTTGTTTTTATAAATGTACCAGGCCAATGGGGTGGTAATACAAACCATCGCTATGGCGGCTAATATTAATGTAACCGGCACAGTCTCGCCATTGCGCATAAACGGAACCAGCATAATTAACAACAGGAGCGTGATGAGTGAACTAACAGCCACATTACCCCAAAAGTAACGGCCAAAACCTTTCTGGTTTTTACGCAGGTTTGGAATAATGTAATAAATAGAACAGAAGGCAAGAAAAATATTTACCGGAGGCGCAATTAGCCAGATAACCAGTAAATCATAATCCAGCTTAAATGAAAGCACAGCTGCAAACACCAAAAGCGAAATCAGCCAGATCCGGGTAGTAGTAAAAATCTCCTGAACAATATTGTGATTGTAATCCCTTAAAAACTGGATTTTATTTAATAGTTCAAGGCCCCTTTCGTTAAAAAAGGCGTATGCATTAAATAAAAGGTACAGGAAAAATACGTAGGTAAAGGCCTCACCAAAAAGCATATCGTAAGCATTGCTCATGTTGTCGAAGTCGACTAAGCGATAAGCCTGTGCGTAAGTATTGGCCACCATCCAGCCTACAATAGAAAAGCCGGTCACCAAAATTGAAAGTATAATGTTTAGTGCAATATTATTCTTCCTTGATAGCTGTGGCATAAAACAGAAGTTGAACAACAGAAAACTGATATACACCACACTGATTTTGAACATTTCGGGCAGGAAAAAGTTCTTCATTACGCTGTATTCGATACTGCTTGCGCTAAAATGATAGGAATATCCCGAATTATAGGTGGTTTGTGTACAAATGCTGATCAATGCCAGGATATAGAGTGTGGTTGAGATCCAGAACTCTAGTTGGTTAATGTTTTTTGCTTTTTCGGAAGCAGGATTGCCAGAAATAATTTCCATTGTGTTGATTTGTTTATGCCACAATTTTACAAAGCGCAATAATACCAATATTTAAAATGTGACAGACAGGGCTAAAAATGTGACGAACGACTACGGTCCATGTGTTGGACAGGATTTTTAGGATTGAAAGATTTTAAGATCAGATAGGATGAAACTTTGACCGAATATTCCCACTTTCCACCATACATCTTACATGAATGCATTACTGCGCCGTCAGATGTTTCCATCTGATGGTTATTTTAGTCAATCGGCTATTTGAATTAAGTCGATCGTAATCAACCGCTATCAGGTTATTTATTATCTTTGACTAAATTTTTAAGATTAAGTGTTTTCATTTAATCATTCAATAATTCACTCATTTAATTTATTATGACCGTTTACGGAATTCCAAATTGCAATACAGTTAAAAAATCGCTCGATTGGTTAAAGGCAAACCAAATTGATTTCGAATTTCACGATTTTAAGAAAAAGGGCATTACTACCGAAAAGTTAAACGAGTGGTGCAATATTTTTGGCTGGGAAACCGTGCTTAACCGCAAAGGCTTAACCTGGAAAAAGCTGACTAAAGAAGAGCAGGCAGCAATCAATAATCAGGACTTAGCTATTGCCTATTTAAAAGAAAATACCAGTGCCATTAAGCGTCCGGTTATTGAGCAAAACAACAAGGCTGTATTAATCGGTTTTGATGAGGATAATTATTTAAAAACACTAATCTAATTCCGTTTGTTATAATGTTAAAGTTTGTTAAAAGCAGATTTTAAACGAATAACTAAATTACTTTTGAATATGCGCAAACTAATCATTTTTCTATTGCTGGCTCTGCCTTTTGGTGCTTTTGCACAAACGGTTACTACAGGTACAGTTTTCGATTTTTCGAAGAAAACACTTTCATTACCTGGTGTAACCATTAGAAATCTGAACAGTAAAAAAACAACTACTACCAATAAAGAGGGAAGGTATACCATTGGGGCCAACGTTGGCGATCTGATCGAATTTTCTGCCGTGGGTTACCATACCGATACCTTATATTTAACCAATCTGTTAAACCGGACCATTTACCTGCCGGTTAAAACCAATAATTTGAAAGATGTAAATATCAGTGCGGTAAGAATGAACAGCCAGATTACTGATGCGAAAGACCCCCTGGCCGAAAAATATACCTTGCTTAGTACCGGAGGAAACCTGAACCGTAAACGAATGACAGATAAAGTTGGTGGTTTAAACCTGAACCTGGGCTACGGCAAGTACAAAAGGCAACAGCGTAAAGAAGCCGATTTAGAGGAGAAAGAGATGTACATGGAGGAAATTGACGAGAACTTTACTGCAAAGGCCATTACTGATCTAACCAAGCTGGAAGGCGAAGAACTTAAAAACTTCATGATTATTTACCGCCCTTCGGTTGAGGCTGTAAAAGGCGAAAGACCATTCCGCTATAGCTTTTATATTTCGCGGGCTTTTGTTGCCTGGAAAAAATTAACCCCACAGGAAAGAAAATTGCAGGATTTGCCAAAATTAAAGGCAGATCAATAACCAATTACTAGCTGATTGGTAACATTATAACCACATATAAATCTATATGTGGTTATTTTTTATATTTACCTCCACAATACAACCTTATTATATCATGAATATGACTAAACTATTTACTTTTTGTATGGTTTGTTGTGCTTTTGCGTTTTCAGCATCTGCCCAACAGGCTACTACACCTGCACCAACCAGCAATTATAATCCGGCTGAGGCATTTGGGCCACTATTTTATACCCAAAATGGAAATGAATTCCGTTCGGCTAACGGCACTCCGGGCGCTAAGTACTGGCAAAACCGTGTAGATTATAACATTACAGCTAACCTTGACGATACCAAGAATATGGTTAGCGGAACCGTAACTATCACCTATAAAAATAACAGTCCTGATAAATTGCCTTACTTATGGTTGCAGTTAGATCAGAATACTTTTAAAGAAACCTCGCGTGGTTATGCCATTACCCCTTCGCGCAGCCGTTATGGTGCGCAAGGCGAAAAGTTTGATGGTGGATATAAAATCCAGAACATCAGTGTATCGCAAAAAGCTGCTGCGGTAAAATTTACTTCACTGGTAGAAGATACCCGTATGCAAATCCGTTTAGATCAGCCAATGGCTCCAAATGGCGATATCATTACCATTAAAATGGATTATTCGTATATCGTACCCAAAGAAGGATCGGATAGAACCGGGCATTTAACTACTAAAAACGGGGAGATTTTTGCCATTGCGCAATGGTTTCCACGCATGTCGGTATACGACGATGTAATTGGCTGGAATACTTTGCCTTACTGGGGCGGAGGTGAGTTTTACTGCGAGTACGGTGATATCAATTTCGCAATTACTGCCCCGGCAAGCCACATTGTTATGGGTTCGGGTGAGTTGTTAAACCCTGCTGAAGTTTTTACCCCAACGCAATTGCAAAGATGGAATGCTGCTAAAACAAGCGATGCTACGGTACATATCCGCACAGAAGCCGAGGTTACCGATCCGGCATCCCGTCCGGCGAAAGATAAATTAACCTGGAAGTTTAAAATTTTAAATGCCCGCGATGCGGCCTGGGCTTCATCAAAAGCTTTTGTTTTAGATGCGGCAAGGTATAAACTGCCAAGTGGTAAAACAGGTTTGGCCGTTTCGGCGCAGCCGGTAGAAAGTAATGGTGTTGATAGCTATGGCCGTGGTGTAGAATATGTAAAATCTACAATCGAGCACTATTCATCAAAATGGTTCGAATATCCATATCCAATGGCGGTTAACGTAGCAACCAATATTGGTGGTATGGAATATCCGGGTATTGTATTTTGTGGCTGGACGGCCAAAAAAGGAAGTGCCTGGGGCGTAATCGATCATGAATTTGGCCATACCTGGTTCCCGATGATTGTAGGTTCGAACGAACGTAAATATGGCTGGATGGATGAAGGTTTCAATACGTTCATCAATGGTATCTCAAAAAGCAACTTTAACCATGGGGAGTACGCCAGTGCACCAACTGATATGAACAGGATTGGTAAAGCTGTGATCGGCAATCCGGCTTTCGAAAACATTATGCAAATGCCTGATGGAATGGCCGAACGTAATATTGGTGTTAACTTGTATAGCAAACCAGGCTGGGGATTAGATATTTTAAGAAACCAGATTTTAGGCGAAGACCGTTTCGATTATGCTTTCCGCCAGTACATTAAAAACTGGGCATTTAAACACCCAACACCTTTCGATTTCTTTCGCTCGATGGAAAACGGGGCAGGCGAAGATTTGGCGTGGTTCTGGAGAAGCTGGTGGTTAAACAGCTGGAAAATGGATCAGGGAATTGCAACTGTTGAAGCCGTTAAAAAAGACGATAAACTAGCTGGCTATAACATTAAAGTAGTAAACCTGGAGAAAATGCCAATGCCGATTATTCTGCAGATTAAAACCAAAAGCGGTAAAACTGATATCGTAAAAGTACCTGTTGATGTTTGGATGAAAAATACCAGCTGGTTGGTACGTTACCCAACAACCGAAGAAATAGAATCGGTGACTTTAGATCCTAATAAAGTATTACCAGATTCGAACCCTGATAACAATACCTGGACAGCCACAGGTAATTAAAACATTACTATCCATTGAAAGCCTCCCGATCTCCCGGATCCGGAGGCTTTTTTTATTGCAAAGTACCGACGGTTTAATCTTCCATATCACTTAGTTTAGCAATAAATTAGATGTCATGAGTAATCCACTATTAGAAATAAGCAATCCCGAAGGGATTTATGATCCACGTCCACATGGTTATTCGCATGTTGCCGCAGTTCCTGCCTGGAGCCAGCTGGTATTTGTTGCCGGTCAGGGAGGGAGCAGAACCGATGGTATTTTAAGCGCCGATTTTAGCACACAGGTGGCCATTGTGTTCGAAAATATTGCCATTGCTTTGGCCAGCAAAGGTTTAAAAATGGAAAATATTGCCAAGCTAACTACGCTGGTGGTCGATTACGACGAAGAGAAACACCAGATACTGATCGAAGAATCGACTAAAATCTGGCCCGACTTAAAGTTTCCGGTAAATACGCTTATTCCGGTGCAACGTTTGGCTTTACCCGGCATGTTGATTGAAATTGATGCAACCGCAATAGGCTAAAGGATGGAAAAAGGAGAACGCAAAAACGTTTATCAGGTTTACAATAAAATAGGCGATTGGTTTGCCGAAAACCGCTATGCCGATTCGGTAGAACGTGCTTATCTAGACGCGATTATTGAACAGCTCCCGCCAATTGCCAGCATGCTGGATGTAGGCTGCGGTAATGGAAAACCGATATTGGAATATTTCATTACCCACAATATTCGTGCTGTGGGTATCGATGGGAGCGAAAAGATGATCGAACTTGCCCGGAATAATTTTCCAGATACCCGGTTAATGCTTTTAGATATGCGCCAAATGCAACTCGGCGAAAAATTTGATGTGATTATTGCCTGGCATAGTTTCTTTCATTTGCCTGCGGAAGATCAACCTGCCATGTTCGAAGTTTTCAGGGATCACCTGAAGCCTGATGGTTTTTTATTGTTTACTTCTGGTACCGAAAGGGGAGAAGCCTGGGGTATGAACGGTGGCGAGAACCTGTTTCATGCTTCATTAGCTACTGAAGAATATCGTTTACTGCTCGAAAGCAATCATTTTGTGGTGTTAAAACACCAGGTAAATGACCCCGATTGTGGTGGCGCAAATGTTTGGATGGCAAAGTATAAACCTCAATAATTTTGCTTTAACTTTGCACCATGGCCGAACAGCAAAAAAACAATCCCCTGCATGGTATTACCTTAGAGAAAATTGTAACAGATCTTCAAACGCATTACGGATGGGAAAAACTGGGAACACTAATCAGAATTGATTGTTTTAATAACAACCAAAGCATCAAATCGAGCTTAAAATTTTTAAGAAGAATGCCCTGGGCACGTAAAAAGGTAGAAGATTTGTATCTGGATACTTTTCATTAGTGATTGCATTTTGAATGATTTTAATATCATTAAATAATTGCGGTCACCTTGCAACCTTTTCGCTAAAATGCCCGTCATCTTTTTCTAAACCTTATCCTATGAAAAATATTGCCTATTGTTTTTTGCTGATACTTGCTTTAAGTAGCTGCGCCTTTTCGACTATGACAACTGTTTATTCCAAATCGAAAGGAAAGATAGATGTACCCCTTAAAGAAAATTATACCGTAACGTATCAGGTCGGTTTTGAGGAAAACTTAAAAGCCGATGTTGCCTATACCGATGAAAGTGGTAAGCAAAGTAAATTAGAAAATATTAGCGGTGAATGGGAAAAGCAGGTAACGCTAAAGACAGGCACCCATGTAGAACTTAAAACACTGGCTAAAGCGAAAACAAAATCGCGGGCAACATACAAAATCCTGGTTGATGGAAAAGTAGTTGCCGAATACATACAAACCGGAAAAAGGTTAAGTTATATGCTTGCTTTCGATTTGCCTTAGTTCATCAAATCTTCATATTGATTTTAGAGATTTAGTAAACAAAATAACAAGGTTTATTCATCTTTAAATTAAATAGACATGAAAGCAATTAAAGTTTTAGTAATCGCATTAGTAGCCGCTTTTACCATTAATACCGTAAGCGCACAAACCACCACACCAGCCAAAACAGGAACTGAAAAAACACAGACCAAAAAAGGCCATAAACATCATCATCACAAAAAACACAAAAAAGCAGCAGCAAAAGCTTAAAATAGAAAGTCTTTCAGGTTACCTGAAAGACTTTTTTGTTACAGGCCGGATTTATGTTAAATATAAGTTGTTGACCTTAAGCTATTTTATGATACAAATGAAAAGGATTTAACGCAAACGTTTGTTTAGCATTTCAACTTAACCAATTTTGCCATTTTGTATCATAAATCAGTTCTAAAAACGAAAGATAAAAATACACGGAAAATTCGTCAATTTATTGGTTTACTATGCCTTATTCAGCTATTTAAGCAGGATTGATAATTTTATCAAAAATAGATTTTTAATCAAACGTTTGCGTAAAGTTTTAAAGCTTTTATCTCCTCCAAAATCTATAAATTAGGTTATTAGAAAACCTGATCAAAAAATACAGGCTATCCCAAACTAACTACTGTTATTTATCATCCTATAGAAAAAGAATATCAGGTTAAACCTTAAATAAATCAAAATATGGAGCTATCGGTGCAGGGAGGTTTAACTAAGGAAGCAATAACGCTGAGGTACCTCTTTTTTACCTTTTTTAAAATTGGTTGTGTAAGCTTTGGTGGGCACATGGCGCTGGTATCTTTAATCCAGACCATTATGGTAGATCAGGATAAAAGTATCGATAACGAACTTGTTTTGGATAGCGTAACCGTAGCTTCTTTTATGCCAGGGCCAATGGCAGTAAATGTTGTGGCCAACATTGGTTATACACTTAAAGGTAAATGGGGTGCCATAACGAGCATGTTTGCGGTGCTGTTACCTGCCTGCCTGCTTATCCTGTGCCTGGCTTATGTTTACTTTTCAAATGGTTTTAAAATCGAATGGACTTCGATAATGCAGTATGTTGGGGCAACCATTGGCATCATTATTTTTTCTACTGGCTTACAGTTGTTTCGAAAAGAAATAGCATTCAATTATAGTAAAATAGCGCTTTTCTTGTTAGCCATTGTACTCGATTTACTTGCCGGAAGTTATATTTTAACCATCGTTTTAATGCTGGCCGGGGCCATGGGCGGTTTGTTAATAGATAGAGAAAAGAATAACTACCGGGAGATTTTAGGCGGCCCTAAAGTGAAATACAAACTGCGTTTAAGCCCGGTTTCGTTATCGGTACTTGTTGTTTTATTTGTCAATCAGGTTTTATTTGTAAGCGGTTTTTTCAAAAGTTTTCCTAATATTTTTTTAAAAATCGGAACAGTTTTTTCAGGGATCAGTATCTCTTTATTTGGGGGAGGGTACGTTATTGTGCCAATTATGCAATCTCTATTTGTTAAAGATTTAAACTGGTTAAATACCAAACAGTTTATAGATGCCATTGCTTTTAGTCAGGTTACACCCGGGCCTATTTTAGTAAGCTCTACTTTTATCGGTTATAAACTGGCTGGCTTTTCGGGTGCCTTGCTGGCAACCTGTTGTATGTTTCTGCCAGCAGCAGCATTGATGATTATGGTCGCTAAAATCTTTAACCGTACAAAAGACCATCCCTTAATTAAAAGCATGGTTGGGGGGATTAAAGTAGTCGTAATTGGCCTCATTATTTCTTCTGCTTTTAAGATATTGTTAATGCAACCCCGCACCATTTTAGTTGGTGCTACAGCACTAATTGCATTTGTGCTAAGTTTTAAATATAAATTGAGTCCGGTATATTTAATACTGGGTGCAATCCTTTTCGGCATTTTAAACACTTTTATTTCATGAACAATATTTCCAGTCCACATGGCATCCAGATAATTGGTACGCAACGCTCAGGCTCTAATCTGTTGAGGGTGATTTTAGATCAATCTGAAGAAATTGCTTCGCCACATCCGCCTCACATTTTGGTTACTTTTGTTCCCTTGTTAAATTTATATGCCCCCTTAACAGCTGAAAGGTACCTGGAGCTGGTTAGTGATGTGGTAGACTATGTAAATGCCAATCCCGTACCCTGGGATGGGGTTGAACTGGATAAAGTCTGGATTTACGAAAACTCGAAAGAGCAGAGTTTATTTGAAATTAACCGTCTGGTGTACGAATCTGTAGCCCGTACAAAGAAAGCGAAATATTGGTGTTGTAAAAGTATGGCTAACGTACACTATGCCAGCGAGCTGGAAAAGTATTCGCCCAGACTTAAATACATCTATTTATATCGTGATGGGCGCGATGTAGCTTTATCTTTTAAAAAAGCCATCGTTGGCGAAAAGCACATTTATCATTTGGCTCAACAATGGTTTAAAGACCAAACAGCTTGTATTGAGCTGTCAAAACAAATTGAGCCCGAACGTTTTTTTGCTTTAAATTACGAAGAACTGATTGCCAACCCTGAAGAGGTGATCAAAAAGTTATGCAATTTTCTCGAGATTGAGTATTTTGAGCGTATGCTCGATTTTCATCGTTCAAAAGAATCGCTGGCTACAGCCAATGCAGGCGAAATGTGGGAGAATTTAGCTAAACCCATCATTAAAGACAATACCCGCAAGTTTTTAAAAGAACTTAGTGCCGAAGAAATCAATATATTTGAGCTAATCAACCAGCAAACTTTAACAGCACTTGGCTATACTTTGGTAAATCCTTCTGTTGAGGGGCAGTATATTCCTGAAGCAGATATTTCGCTTTTCAATAGCGAAAATGCCCAAATGAAACAGCAGTTTATGGAAAATGCCCGCCAATCGGATCTGGATAAACGCAACCCACAGCTGGAAATACTAAAACGAATCAAAAACCCGAAAACAGCAGTTCATGCAAAATAATTTTATTGAAAATATCCATCTCCAGGCCATTTTAGATATTGCCGTGGCGGCAGGTGAGGCAATATTAACGGTGTATAATCGCGAAGAAGGTTTTGAAGTAGAAACCAAAAGTGATGCATCGCCTTTAACCATTGCCGATAAAATGGCAAACGATATCATTTGTGCAGGGCTGAAAAAATTGTATCCGTCAATTCCAATTATATCCGAAGAAGGAAAAAGTATAGCCTATAAGGACCGGAAAGATTACGGGTATTTCTGGTGTGTTGATCCGCTTGATGGAACAAAGGAGTTTATTAAAAAGAATGGCGAGTTTACGGTGAATATTGCACTTATTAGAGCACAAACACCTGTTTTGGGGGTGATTTACGTGCCTGTACAAGGAAAATTATATTACGGTAGCGAAACCATCGGTAGCTGGAAACAATTGCGAGGAGAAGCACCACAACAAATTAAGGCTGTAAATACTGCTTCGTGGACCGCCGCAGTTAGCCGGTCGCATGCCGATGGTAAGGAAAAGGAAATATTGAGTCAGTACCCGGTTACAAATGCTATTGCTGTAGGTAGTTCGTTAAAATTTTGCCTTCTGGCTGAAGGCAAAGCGCAGATTTATTTAAGAACGGGCCCTACAATGGAGTGGGATACAGCTGCAGGCCATGCCATTATTTTGTTCAGTGGCTGCAGCATTACTGCCTTATCTGGAAAGCCCATGTTGTACAATAAAGAATCGCTGTTAAATGAAGGCTTTTTATGTAAAGTTGATTAATTTTAAAAGCTAACATCTCTATTTCATGCCACAACAAACAACAGTTAATCATTTATTTCCCGTTTCAGACCAAAACGGCCTGGTGATTTGGTTATTCGGCCTTTCTGGTTCTGGCAAAACAACCATTTCTAACCTGTTGAGTGAGCAATTAAAAGCAGAAGGCTTTTTTTCAGTTGCGCTTGATGGAGATGCCTTGAGAGAAGGTATCAATAAAGATTTGAGCTTTAGTGAGCAAGATCGTACAGAAAATATCAGGAGGGCTGCAGAAATAGCCAAACTGATGTTAAACAATAATATCATTACCATTTGCTCTTTTATTACCCCGTTACAGACTCAAAGAACCTTAGCTGCAGAAATCATTGGCGACCGCTATTTTGAGGTTTTTATTGACTGTCCGCTGAATATCTGCCAGGAAAGGGATGTTAAAGGTTTATACAGGGATGCCAATCAAAATTTAATAACCAATTTTACGGGAGTAAGTGCAAAATTCGAGCCTTCAACCCATGCCAATCTGGTTATCAAAACCAATACTGAAAACGCTACCCAAAGCACAAACAGACTGTTTAGTGCAATTAGTCATCAGCTTAAATCTAGTACCTAAGATTTTGCCATTTGCTGGCAGCCGCTTAAAATATCTCCATTTCTTCATTCATTTTTGATCGTTTCCGGTATTTAGGCCGATTAGTCAATCGATTGCGCAGTGTTTTGCTGTACAAGTGAATTGTTTAATGACTAATATTATATAAGCAAGAAGCAAGAGTCGTTGCTTTTTGTCTGCTATCAACTATCAAACGAATCATCATGACTAAAATTTACAGAACCACAGCTCATTATAGGGAGAGGATTCCTATAAGAAGACGCAATCTTTTTAACGCACTCTTAAAAAATATTTATTGTTGTTTGTTTCTGCTCATTCCCGTGGCTGTTAGTGCCCAAACTGTAGTAACGGGTACGGTAAAAGACGAAAAAGGTTTGCCGGCGGTCGGAGCCTCGGTAACCGAAACCGATGTGAAGAATGGCACCTCGGTTGATGCGAACGGTAAGTTTACCTTAACCTTAAAAGGAAAGTTACGTGTTTTAAATTTCACCTTAGTAGGGTATAAAACACAAAAGGTTACCGTTGGTGCTTCTAACGTGGTGAATGTAAACCTCGAAGAAGACTTAAATAAACTAAACGAAGTTGTGGTTGTAGGTTACGGTACCCAGCGTAAAACAGATTTAACCGGCTCTATCAGTTCTATTAAGAGCGACAATCTGAACTTAGGTGGTACTACATCCAATATCGGGCAGGCCATTCAGGGTAAGGCAGCGGGGGTGCAGGTACAGCAAACCAGTTTTGCACCGGGCGCAGGCATGCAAATTACCGTAAGGGGAGGTAACTCTATCAATACCACCAACAGTCCGTTGTATGTAGTAGATGGTTTTATCTCTGATAACGGAAGTACCATTAACCCGAATGACATTGAGGATATCCAGATTTTAAAGGACGCTTCGTCTGCAGCTATTTATGGTGCCAGGGGCGGAAATGGTGTTGTTTTAATTACCACTAAAAAGGGGAAAGCCGGCAGGGTAGCTATCGATTTGGATTTATCTAATGGTAACCAGTTTTTAACTTATAAACCCGCTTTATTAAATGGCCAGCAGTATACTGCCATTCAGAATGCTACAGCGCTTGAAGATGGAAAACCAGTATTATTCCCACCATCTTTCAATATTGCAAATACCAACTGGATGGATGAAGCTACGCAAAACGCTTCGGTACACAACAGAAGTTTAAGCATTAGCAGCGGCGATCAGAATTCAAAATTATATGTATCGGGTAACTACCTTAACCAAAAAGGGGTTTTAAAAGGAACCGGATTGGAGAAATATACTGCCAGAATAGGTGCCGAGAAAAACCTGAATGAAAGATTAAAATTAGGAGCAAACTTTTACGGTTCTACTGCTAAAGTATTACAGCAATCTTATTCTGCCGATATTACCGCACCATTGTTTGGTTTATTAACCGCATTGCCTAATATCCCGGTATATAATGCTGATGGAAGCTATTTCCGTTATCAGGGTAAAAATAATGCACTGGCAAGTTTGCTGGAGCCAACCAATACCAGTACCAATAAGCTGGCTAATGCCAATGTTTCTTTGGATTACCAGATTATTAAAGGACTAACCTATCACTTAGGGGCAGGTGCAGAGTATACCAACCTTAACGAAGGACAGTATATTCCAAGAACATTAACTGCTGGTGCAGTAAATAATGGAATTGCTGCTCAAAAAGCTTCAACCACATTTAGATGGCTGGTAGAGAATTATTTAACCTATAAATTTAATTTCGGTAGTCATGATTTTACTGCCTTAGCAGGGGTTTCGAACCAAAAAGATGTGAACGAATTTATTGCTGCCGGTAGTAAAGGTTTTCCAACCGACGAATTTTTATTCTACAATCTTGGCGCGGGTTCAACACCAAACGGAACTAACGTTACCATAACCAATTTGGGTAATGGCTACAATAGCTTTAAAGAGCAATCTACCTTTAACTCAATGTATGCTAGGTTAAACTACGGTTATAAAGAAAAATTACTGGCATCGTTTACCTTAAGAAGAGATGGTTCATCGAAATTCGGACCTAATAACAGTTATGGTATTTTCCCATCAGGAGCCATTGCCTATAAATTTACCGACGAGGAATTTATCAAGAACTTAAACACTTTTTCTAACTTAAAATTGCGCGCCAGTTATGGTGTTACCGGTAATGACAGGATTACGAACTATTTGTATTTACCTACTTTTACCAATTACAGTACCGTACTTAACCCTGGCGATCCATTACAAATTGGAACAGAGCCTAAAACCTTAGCAAACCCAAATCTAAAATGGGAAAGTACCAAACAATTTAACATTGGTTTGGATATGGGTTTCTTTGACGGACGTTTAAATGCCACTATCGATTTGTATGCAAAAAAGACATCCGATTTATTAATCAATATTCCAATCGAACAATACTGGGGATTTAGTTCTCAATTAGTAAACGCAGGTTCGATCCAGAATAGGGGAGTTGAATTGTTGATCAATACCGTAAATATCCGAACTGATAACTTTACCTGGAATTCTAACTTCAATATTTCACTAAACAGACAAAAAGTATTATCGTTAGGCCCAATCAATCAGATCTCCGTAAATACGGCAAATCCGAGTGGTACCGTATCCGGACGTGAATTTTCGAGAGTAATGCCAGGCAGAGAACTTGGCGAACTTTTTGGATATGTGTACACAGGCGTAATTAAAACCGGAGAAACTTATGCGCCACAACCAAATTCCAAGCCAGGCGATCCGAAATACCAGGATACCAATGGCGATGGAAAAATTACACCAGATGATATGACCTTTTTAGGTAATTCGAGCCCCCGTTACAGTATGGGTTTAGGTAACGATTTCCATTATAAAGGTTTCGATCTGAATATTTTCTTCCAGGGTGCTTTTGGCTATTCTTTATATAACATGAACAGATTGGTATTGGAATCGACCACTGGTGCCGATGCTTTGAACAGGTTTGTGGCTGGCGTTAACGAAAATACAGATATTCCACGTGAAGGATACTTTTTAAGTACCTATGGTAGTTACGTTAACTCACGTTTCGTTGAAAATGCATCGTATGTAAGGTTAAAATCTGTTTCTCTTGGTTATAGCTTACCGGCTAAAATATTCGATCGCATTAAGGTGATAAAAGGCTTGCGGGTATATGCCGAAGGACAGAATTTATTTACCATTACCAATTATACCGGAACCGATCCGGAAGTAAACTCGCACTCAGGTAGCAACTTTGGCGGCGGGATAGATTTTAACGCATTCCCGGCTTTCAGAACATTTTCGGCAGGTGTAAAATTAACCATCAATTAATAATTTCTATCCATTAGGAATAATAAAGATAAAGAGATGAAAAGATATAAGATTATTATGGCCATAGCTGCAATTGTACTTTTGCAGTATTCTTGTAAAAAGGATCTGGATCCTGTAGTATATAGCAGTTTAACCAGTACCAATGCCTTTAAAACAAAATCGGATGCCATTGCTGCAGTAAATGCAGTTTATGCCCGCTTAAAAGGCCCTTCAGTTGGCGACAATTTTGATTACTGGACAGTTAGGCACTTTGCATTAACAGATTTAACTACCGATGTAGGGCACTGTAGTTATGGCGGCGATCCTGGCCAACTATCTAATGTTCAATGGAACTCGGCAAATGGTTTAATTGCTGAAGATTGGAGACAAATTTACAAGCTGATTTCGAATGCAAATAATGCAATTTTCAATATCAGCCCCATGACCAGCCTTTCGCAGGCAGAAAAAGATCAGTTCCTGGCAGAAATTAAATTTTTAAGGGCAGTTGCCTACATGGATTTAACAGATGCCTGGGGGCCTGTAATTCTGGCTACAGAAAAAGATTTAGTAAATCCTGATTATACCAAAAATGCAACGCTAACACCACTTGATCAAATAGAAGCGTTTTTGATTAACGACTTGCAGGCAGCAGCCAATACCTTACCCGCTAGTTATGCAAACAACCCAATATATTCAACTAATGATGCCGGAAGAGCTACAAAAGGTGCAGCCCTTACTTTATTAGCTAAATTATATTTGCGCCAGCATCAATGGCAAAAAGTGGTAGATGTTACCAAGCAGGTGATGGATTTAAACATTTATTCACTTTATCCCAGCTATGCAGGTCTTTTTGCCGAAAGTAACAAATGGTGTGCTGAAAATATTTTCTCAGTATTAAGCGATGCCAATGTAAACGGAACTGAACTATTGAACCATTTTGGCCCATCAAATCACCCGGTTTTAACCGACAGATGGCAATATTATGCAGTAACCTGGGATTTTTATAACAGTTTCGATGCCGCAGATGACAGAAAAAAACTCTTTTTTGCTGAATATACAGGGGTTGATAAATTGTTGTACAAACAAGCACCAACGCTTGGCGCTACACCACCTGCTGGTGTATTTTACATGCAGGATGTAGCTACTGCTAAATATGCAGATCCGAATGGTGCCAATACCTATTATGATGGTCATAGTGTTAACATTTTGCGTTATGCCGATGTATTGTTAAGCCGGGCAGAAGCCATTAACGAATTAAGTGGCCCAACGGCAGAGTGTATTGATCTGATTAACCAGGTAAAAGGCAGATCGCATGCTAAATTATTGGTTGCAGCCAATTATAACCAAACCACCTTAAAAGATGCGCTTTTGCAGGAACGTGGCTGGGAATTATTTTATGAAGGTAAAAGAAGAGCAGATTTAATGCGCTTTGGTAAATACGAAAGTATTGTAAACGGGTATTTAAAACGCATTAACCAAACCCCAACGGTAGTTATGCCGCGCGATCAGTATTTCCCGTACCCTTTAAACCAGGTAAATATTAACCCGAATTTAAATAACTCTGGCAGACAATAATTTCATATTTTTATGATTACAAAAAGGAATATATAGTTTTTACTATGTATTCTTTTTTGTTTATAAGCAACATCCCACATATCTTTAATGATCAGAAGTTTATGAAGTATATTTTAAAATCGGCGGTTTTTTTATTGGTGCTGGCCCTTTCAGGATGCTCGGAAAAAGCCAGTATTAAAGAAATTAAAGTTGGCCTCCACAACAACAATGAATTGAAAATCCAGATTGATGTAAATACCGGTTCGGATGCTGATGTTTATATCAAATACTGGCCCAACAAAATTGCCGATTCTGCCAAACTCGTTACAACCCTGTCGAAAGGGAAAAGTAAACACACGTTGGTATTGTGCAATATTTTGCCCAAAACCAGTTATGCCTATCAGGTAATTACTGTAGATAAAGGCACCGAAACAGCTAGTAAAACCTATACATTCGAATCGCGCGAACTACCGGAGTGGTTAAAAGACCAGTTTAAAGCCAAAAGTGCCGATGATAAGTTGATTCCAAAGGAATTTAAAAATGGATTAATCCTCATCAATAAAAGGTATTCGCCGGGGATGGCCTATCTGGTCGATTATAAAGGTAGATTAAGGTGGTATCACATGATCGATAACATGGGTTTTAAGGTAATCAACTTTACCAAAGATAAAACCCTGCTCTCTATTCTGGGAAGTAATGACGAGCCCACAAGTTATGGCAGCCAGATTTTGGAAATTAACCTCAATGGTGATACGCTTTTGCATCTGAAAAAAGGACAAGGCGATTTTAAACAAACCATACACCACGAAATTTTGAAAAATACCAAAGGTGAGCTCGTAACACTTTTTGTCGATCAGAAGATAACCGATTTAAGCCACATTGGTGGAACTAAACAAGATACCATAAACGGTGATGGTATTATGGTGATGGATCAAAAAGGAAAACAAATCTGGAAATGGAGCGTATTTGATGCCCTTGATCCATTTGCTGATAAAGCGTTGCTCAAAACCAAAAAAGACTGGATGCATGCCAACAGCTTAAATTACGATACGGATGGCAATTATATCATTTCTTTCTATAACAATGGGCAGATCTGGAAAATCGATTCGAAAACGGGTAAGGTAATCTGGAAGTTTGGCAAAGGAGGGGATATAACCCTGCCTGCCGAAGCCAGTTTTTCTCAGGCACATGCCGTACACATTAATGCCGAAGGCAATTTAATGTTTTTTGATAATGGGATAGATAAACACCAATCGGGTGTGTATACCTTTAAATTAAACCAGCCGGCCAAAAGCGCAGCATTGGATATGCACATTAAATTACCCCCTCAGATTTATAACGACCGGATGGGGAGCGCTTATATGATTACCCCTGAAAATATACTCTGCTGCAGTTCAAAAAGGCACATAATGGTATTAACCAATAGAAAAGGTGTATTATTATGGACTTTAGAAGCATCAGTTCCTGCTTACAGGGCAATTTTTGTAAATTCGGAACAGCTAAGCCCCGTTTTAAAACCCTGATACCAATAACAAAATAAATAACCAATTGATTTAAGCCTATGAAAAGAACTTTACTTTTAATCACTTTCAGTACCATTTTATCCTTTTCAGGATGTAAAAAAGACCGCATCAATAACCTGAACAGCATCAGCTACGGTACCTCATTTGGGATGTGTGTGGGTTATTGTTCCAATAATCTGCTCATCAGCGATTTGAAACTTACCTTTTCCAAGTCAAAAAACGGCCAGGCTTCCGATACCAAAACCTGTAGCAAAACCATTTCTGAAGCAGATGTGAACGCCATAAAAAACGAGCTGAACATGGAAAAAATTGCTGCCCTGCCCGAAACCATTGGCTGCCCAGATTGTGCAGATGGTGGTGCCGAGTGGATTGCGATTAATGCCGATGGTAAACAATATAAAATTACCTACGAGTATGGTAAAGCACCTAAAGAACTCGAGGCTGCGGTAGCCAGGTTAAGGGTGTTGAAAGATGGTTTTAAGGATTGTAATTGAGTAATGTTGGCCAGTTAGTACCAAGTGTCATCATTTTGGAGTAGATGGCGCTTAAGCCGAAAGTTCCCTGCATACCATAATCCTTAATGACTTTTGTTGATTTGTCTTTAAAGGTAATTTTTAATGTAGCTGTCTGATCGTCGGTCCAGTTTACTGCGTAGTCATTTTTTAAACTTTTAATATTGATATAATTGGCTAAGGCGGCTAGCTCATTAAAAGTATCGGGAGATAATTTTTTTGTTGATTTGCCCGTTTGTTTGGTGTAGCCAATGCCCTCATAATAAGCCATTCCGCTTTTAACAAGCTTTAAATTAAAAGACGGGCATGTTCCAAAGCAATAACTGGTGTTAATTTCAATCGCTTCGATTTCATCTTTTTTAGCTTCATGTGCGTTAAATTCAATAAAATCATTAAACTTAAAAGTCAACGTATCAAAAACCAATAAGCTTTTATATTGGAATGGTTGGTTATTTGCTTTATCCGGTTCATTCGTTTTACGAAATATTTTAAGGTGATTTCTTGAAGCAATTCGTATCGGTTTTACAAATTCACAATTTTCGAAAGTATTTTTAGAAAAACTGTAAAACTTAAAATTGTTACTGCCATTATCTACTACTGCAGCTGAAAAATAACCACTCCAAGAGCCAATAAATACTAAATCTGTAAGGCCATCATTGGTTATATCAACTTTTTCCCAGTTTTTCATCCTCCATTTTTGGAAAATCCCTTCACAATCCAGGTTTTTGGCAAGCTGTTCTGTTGTTTGTATGCTGAAATTAGTGTCTTTGGCAAAGTCTTTATTTATTTGCTTAAGAAATCGTTCAACATCCTGGTCGGTTTTAAGCGAATCGATTTTATTTGAAAATGCATGAGTGCTAAAAAATAAAAGGATAATTAATGGTATACGAGCGTAATTATTCATGTTAATCGTTTTTTCGAATTTACATTTTAGCAATGTGTTTATAAAGAAACTGCATATATCTTTTACAAAGTAAAAAAACGTTCATCTCTGCACGCCATGACGATTGTCTGATGTGAATTAATCGGGAAAACTGATAATTGAAAACTTAAAACCGCGAACCGGCCCGCAACTTCTTAATCCTCAACTCCAAACTAAAAACTCTGGCCTCCAAACTTTTTACGCTAACCCCTTGATTTTTAAAAAGAATTGTTCTACTTTTGCAGTCCGTTTTATGGGCTATCTGTAAAGAAGCCGGGGGAGCGGTAAATTTTTTAATAAAAAAACATAAAAAAGCACAATGCCAACCATTCAACAATTAGTTAGAAAAGGTAGAGTAGCACTGGAGTTCAAGAGTAAGTCTCCAGCGTTGGACAGCTGTCCACAGCGAAGAGGTGTATGTACACGTGTGTACACCACTACCCCTAAAAAACCAAACTCAGCAATGCGTAAAGTAGCCCGTGTTCGTTTAACGAACGGTAAAGAGGTGAATGCTTACATCCCTGGAGAAGGTCACAACTTACAGGAGCACTCAATCGTATTGATCCGTGGTGGTCGTGTTAAAGATTTACCAGGTGTACGTTACCACATCATCCGTGGTGCATTAGATACATCAGGTGTAGCTGGTCGTAACCAACGTCGTTCTAAATATGGTACTAAACGTCCTAAACCAGGACAAGTAGCTGCGGCGCCAACAAAAGGTAAAAAGAAATAATCGGGAGGAAATAAGAAATGAGAAAGTCAAAACCAAAAAAGAGAATTATTCTTCCTGATCCAAAATTCAATGATGTTCAGGTAACTCGTTTTGTAAACAACATGATGTACGATGGAAAAAAATCTATCGCTTACTCAATCTTTTACGATGCTGTTGAAATTGCTGAGAAAAAAGCAGGTGAAAACGGTTTAGAGGTATTCAAACGTGCATTAACTAACATTATGCCAGCTGTAGAGGTTAAATCTCGTCGTGTTGGTGGTGCTAACTTCCAGGTTCCAACTGAGGTTAGACCAGAGCGTAAAACAGCTTTAGGTATGAAATGGTTAATTTTATACGCTCGTCGTCGTGGTGAAAAAACCATGAAAGAGAAATTAGCTGGTGAAATCGTAGCTGCTGCTAAAGGTGAAGGTGCTGCTGTTAAGAAGAAAGAAGATACGCACAAAATGGCTGAGGCTAACAAAGCGTTCTCTCACTTCAGATTCTAATTTAGGATTAACAGACTAGTAAGATTACACAGATTTAATTAGAAGATTATACTGATTAGATAATTTGCACCGATTTGTTTCTACATAATCGGTGCAATCATTTAAAATCAGATAAATCAAAAACATAACATGGCAAGAGATTTAAAATTTACAAGAAATATTGGAATCGCGGCTCACATTGATGCTGGTAAAACTACCACAACTGAGCGTATCCTTTATTATGCTGGTGTAAGTCATAAAATTGGTGAAGTGCACGAAGGTGCTGCAACAATGGACTGGATGGCACAAGAGCAAGAGCGTGGTATTACCATTACTTCTGCTGCAACTACAGTTAACTGGAAATACAGAAACCAGAACTATCACATGAACATTATCGATACACCGGGACACGTGGATTTTACCGTAGAGGTAAACCGCTCGTTACGTGTATTAGATGGTTTAGTGTTCTTGTTTTCTGCTGTTGATGGTGTTGAGCCTCAATCAGAAACTAACTGGCGTTTAGCTAACAACTATAATGTTGCCCGTATCGGTTTCGTTAACAAAATGGACCGTTCTGGTGCTGACTTCTTAAAAGTTGTTAAGCAGGTTAAAGATATGTTAGGTAGTAATGCAGTTCCATTGCAATTACCTATCGGTGCTGAAGATCAGTTTAAAGGTGTGGTTGATTTGATCAACAACCGTGGTATCGTTTGGAACGAGCACGATAAAGGTATGACCTTTACTGAAGTGCCAATTCCTGAGGATATGTTAGATGAGGTTGCTGAGTGGAGAGAGAAATTATTAGAATCAGTTGCTGATTATGATGAGTCTCTAATGGAGAAATTCTTCGATGCTCCTGAAACCATCACTGAGCGTGAAGTTTTAGACGCTTTACGTGCAGCTGTTTTAGATGCTAAAATCGTTCCTATGGTTTGTGGTTCATCTTTCAAAAACAAAGGTGTTCAAACCATGTTGGATTACGTAATGGAGTTATTGCCTTCACCTCTAGATTCAGAGGGTGTTGTAGGTACTAACCCTGATACTAACGAAGAAGTTTTATTGAAACCAAGTATTGATGAGCCATTTGCAGCTTTAGCATTTAAAATTGCAACTGACCCATTTGTAGGCCGTTTATGCTTTATCCGTGTTTACTCGGGTAACTTAGAAGCTGGTTCTTACATTTACAATACTCGTTCAGAAAGTAAAGAGCGTATTTCACGTATCTTCCAAATGCACGCAAACAAGCAAAACCCTGTGCCTAATGTGGCTGCTGGTGATATTGCTGCTGTAGTTGGATTTAAAGATATCAAAACTGGTGATACCCTTTGTGATGAGAAACACCCAATCGTTCTTGAGTCGATGGTATTCCCTGATCCGGTTATCGGTTTAGCTATTGAGCCTAAAACTCAGGCTGACGTTGATAAATTAGGTATGGGCTTATCTAAATTAGCTGAAGAAGATCCTACATTCAGAGTACAAACAGATCAGGAAACTGGTCAGACTGTAATTTCTGGTATGGGTGAGCTTCACTTAGATATCTTAATTGACCGTTTAAAACGTGAGTTTAAAGTAGAGGTTAACCAGGGTGCGCCACAAGTAGCATACAAAGAGGCAATCTTCGGTACTGCAGAACACCGCGAAGTTTACAAAAAACAATCAGGTGGTCGTGGTAAATTTGCCGATATTAAAGTGGTTATCTCTCCAATTGATGCTGACTTTGAAAAAGGTGGTTTGCAATTCGTAAACGAAATTGTTGGTGGTGCTATTCCTCGTGAATTTATCCCTTCAGTTGAGAAAGGTTTTGCTTCTGCAATGGCAAATGGTGTATTGGCTGGTTATCCGCTTCCTGATATGAAAGTACGTTTGATTGATGGTTCATTCCACGCAGTCGATTCAGATGCTTTATCATTCGAGCTTGCTGCCCGTATGGCATACCGTGAGGCTTTACCTAAATGTAGACCTTCATTGATGGAACCAATCATGAAAATCGAGATCTTAACCCCTGAAGAAAACATGGGTGATGTAATCGGTGATATGAACCGTCGTCGTGGCCAGTTACAAGGTATGGATACCCGTAACGGTGCACAGGTAATCAAAGCATTGGTACCACTTTCAGAAATGTTCGGTTATGTAACTCAGTTACGTACCATCACTTCAGGTCGTGCAACTTCTACAATGGAATTTGACCACTACGAGCCAGCGCCTAAAAACGTTCAGGACGAAGTTGTTGCTAAATCTAAAGGAAGAATCAAATCTGAAGACTAATTTCTAGTATCTAGATTAAAGTATCAAGTATCAAGACGGATCATTATCTTGATACTTGATACTGAAATACTTGAATCTACAAAAGATAAATCCGGTTTCTGTTGTTAATAGCTCTAACAGGAAACCATAATTAAAAACAAGATGAGCCAAAGAATCAGAATTAAATTAAAATCTTACGATTACAACTTAGTAGATAAATCTGCTGAGAAAATCGTAAAAACTGTTAAGCCTACGGGTGCAGTTGTAAGTGGTCCGATTCCACTTCCTACAGAGAAAAAAATCTTTACTGTATTGCGTTCTCCACACGTAAACAAAAAAGCTAGAGAGCAATTCCAATTATGCGCTTACAAACGTCTATTGGATATTTATAGCTCTAACTCTAAAACAGTTGATGCTTTAATGAAACTTGAATTACCTAGCGGTGTTGAAGTTGAAATTAAAGTTTAATTGATTTTAAAAGAAACGAAAAGTCCTGGTGTAAGCCAGGACTTTTTTTATGCCCGTATTTTTAGAACAAAAGCGATATTTCATTGGTTCTACTGATATGAAAAAGCAAGTAAAAACAGAGAACGAACCATCAGTAATTGGGCAGGATTTTGCCAATCCGGATAAAGAGGTAAATAAAAAACAGCCATCGCATGGTGAAGTGGCTAATCAAAAAGGTGGTGATTTTTCTGAGCTCGAAAAAAGCAGGATGGAAAATCCACCTCAGCATAGAGTAAACAACGGTTCTGATAAAGATGATGTGGATAACAGTAGCAGAAGCAATCAGAGCAAAGGCGTAAAATAATGAAGACCTTATTAACAGATATTGATGCAATATTAAGTGGCCTTAAATTAAAAAGGGAATATCCATAAAGAATAATCCCTTTTAAATCTTTAATGCTTTTCCGGTAGATGGAAATTAAGTAGAATTCCACAACTGAATGCGTTAATCAAGTAGCAAATGCCCTTAAATTTTAGTTGTTAATGATCGTTTAGTTAATCTTAGTCGCGAATCCTATAGCCTTGCAAATTTCACAAACAGCTGATGAATTTACAAGTACTATCAGATAAATATCTTGATTTATATCAATTTTTTGTGTCTTTAAAATTTCAAATTTTGTCAGTATAGATCACTGGTTTGTCTGTAATCATGTCTTATTCTTTCTCCAAAATCATTGACATCGTCGAGATATTGAGTGGCTTTCACCTTAAAATCATCTACCATCGATTTGCCGTCTGAACTTCTTTTTCTGGTAGCATATTTAAACCCGTAAATTGCTGCCGCGCCTAAAATGGCATATTTTAATAATCCCATGGCTTTATGTTTTATATTCCCGTGTCGAGCGCATGATCCTCATCGGCTTCATTAATGCCCGTTTTTGTTTTAAAATCATCAGACGAACTGCCCGTATGGCTTTCGGCACTTTTTAGGGTAGGGTGCTTGTCGGCACTATTGTAGGCATCGTCGCTTAAAGAATCAGCACCTTGCGTGCCGGTGTTATCCAAACCATCACGAGGTGTTGTTTTATCCAGGTGCATGGTTTCGGCGTTGTATTTGGCAATAGTGTCTCTGCCAAAGCTGGTTACCTCATTGCCCTCGTTTCCGGCCTCGTAAGCTTTCTGTACCTCCGATTTCTCTTCACTATTACCTTCCTTGCCAATATAACCTTCCAGGTGCTCTGCTTTATTATAGATGCTGGTTTTCATAATCTTAACATTAAATATGTGTATATAAAACCCTTCATCAGGTAAAAGGTTTGATTTTTGTTGGTGTTTTGCTGACATAAATTTAATATTTAAATGCGCTAAATATTTGATATTTAACTCCTGTAAATTGTTTACCTAATTAAAACATCGCTATGGCAAATGCCGAACAAAAAAGAATCGACACACAATACCAGCAAGGTGCAAAGTGGCTTAAATGGGGTTCATATGTATCAGAAAGGCAATGGGGAACCATACGCGAAGATTACAGCAATAATGGTGATGCCTGGGCATATACCACACACGATACGGCCCGGAGTAAGGCTTTTAGATGGGGCGAAGAGGGGCTTGCTGCCATAAGCGATGATCAGCAACTGTTATGTTTAGGGCTGGCCCTTTGGAACGGTAAAGATGCCATTTTAAAAGAGCGGCTTTTTGGGCTCAATAATGGCGAAGGCAACCATGGTGAAGATGTAAAAGAAGTTTATTACTATCTGGATAATACACCAACGCATAGCTATATGCAAATGTTGTATAAATATCCGCAATCACCCTTTCCCTATGCCCGGCTTGTGGAAGAAAATGCCAAACGCAGCCGGAACGAAGCAGAATTTGAATTGATGGATACCGGCATTTTTGATCAGGACAAATACTTCGATATATTGATCAGTTACGCTAAAAATGAAGAAGAAGATATTTTAATTCAATATACGGTTATTAATCGCGGTAACGAAGATGCCGAAATTCACCTGTTACCCCAATGCTGGTACCGTAACAATTGGAGTTGGGAAGGAAGTGAAGTTAAACCCACTATCAATTATCTTGGCGAAAATCAACTGCTTTTTCATTCCGAAAAGGAAGGAAAAATGTATGCTTATGTTGATGGCGCTCCTGATTTTTTATTCACCAATAACGAAACCAATAATGAACTCCTGTATCAGTCAGCCAATGCTTCACCCTATGTAAAAGATGGCATCCATAATTACATTGTTAACGGAGAAAAAGATAAAGTAAATCCCGCTAAAAGTGGAACTAAGGTGGCAGTGCACTATCATGAGAAAGTACCTGCTAAGCAAATTCTTACTTTTAAGTTAAGGCTGTCTGATAAGCCAATTGAAAAACCTTTTGAAGATTTTGAACGGATTTTTGAATCGCGGAAAAACGAAGCAGATGAGTTTTATGCAGGTAAGTATAAAGACAAGAGTAGCGTTGAGGAGCAGCTGTTGCAACGCCAGGCCTGGGCGGGTCTGCTTTGGAATAAGCAATATTACAACTACGATGTAAATGTTTGGCTAAAGGGGGATGTCGGTTTACCCAAGCCATCAGCACAACGAGCTTGCGGACGCAACTTTCACTGGAGTCATTTTATGGCAGCCGATATTATCCTCATGCCCGATAAATGGGAATATCCCTGGTTTGCCGCCTGGGATCTCGCCTTTCATTGTATTGCACTGGCGCCTATCGATCCCGATTTTGCCAAACAGCAACTCCGGTTACTGGTAAACAATAACTACATCCACCCCAACGGGCAGTTGCCAGCTTACGAATGGGATTTTACGGATACTAATCCGCCGGTACATGCCATGGCCACCTATAAGGTTTACCTTACCGATAAAAAGAACAAAGGCGTTGGTGATCTGAAATTTCTTGAAGAAGTTTTCCAGAAGCTGCTGCTTAATTTTACCTGGTGGGTAAACCAAAAGGATAGCGAGGGCAATAATATTTTCGAAGGTGGCTTTCTGGGGTTGGATAACATAGGCGTATTTAACCGGAGCGAGCCGGTACCCGGAGGTGGTTTTTTAGAGCAGGCCGATGGTACCAGCTGGATGGCCATGTATGCTTTAAATATGTTGCAGATAAGTATCGAACTGGCGCTGCATAATCCCGTTTACGAAGATATGGCCATTAAATTTTCCGAGCACTTCCTGTTTATTGCAGGCTCTATCGATAATATGGGCGAATATCATATTGGTTTGTGGGATGAGCAAGATGGTTTTTACTATGATTTATTAAGAAAGCCTGATGGAGGTTGGGATAGGTTGCGAATCAGGACATTGGTAGGCTTGATCCCAATGTTCGCCGTAATCGTTTTTAGCGATCAGGATTGGAAAGATTTACCCAAACTTAAAAACAGGCTAGAGTCGTTTATGCTGCAACGGCCGGATTTGGTTCAGCTGGTAAGCCATTGGGCTGATAAAAGTGGTAACGATAAACATCTGTTCTCCTTGTTGCGTGGCCACCGCATGAAAATGTTATTGCGGCGCATGCTTGATACAAGTGAGTTTCTATCTGATTTTGGGGTGCGTTCTATTTCGAAGAAATATGAAGCTGAGCCTTATAGTTATTGGTTAAACGGTAGTGATTATTCCGTTAAATATATTCCGGTCGAAAGCGATACCGGAATGTTTGGGGGCAACAGCAATTGGCGGGGCCCCATTTGGTTTCCCATTAATTATTTACTGATTGATGCGCTGAAACATTTTCATGAATACTATACCGACGATTTTAGGGTAGAATATCCAACTGGCTCCAATAGCTATTTTTCGCTTGCTGAAATAGCTGATATGCTCGGAAAAAGATTAAAAAGTATCTTTTTAAAAAACGAAAAGGGAGAAAGACCTGTTTTTGGTGCGTGTGCAAAGTTTAATCACGATGAACACTTTAGCGATTATATTTTGTTTTATGAATATTTTAATGGCGATAATGGAAAAGGATTGGGAGCCAGTCACCAAACCGGTTGGACAGCCTTAGTAGCCCTTTTATAATCAGTTAATGATAAACAATGGAAAGATTTAAAGACAAAATAGCACTGGTTACCGGTAGCAGTCAGGGAATTGGCGCTGCATGCGCCTTGCGTTTGGCAAGCGAGGGCGCCGATATTATTTTAAACGGAAGAAAACTGGATGAACGTGGCGAAAAGCTGATTGCTGCTATTGAGCAAATGGGCAGGCGGGCAGTCTTTGTAGAAGCAGATATTAGTCAGGTAAAAGGTGTAAACCATCTGATTACGCAGGCGATTCAAACCTATGGCAGGCTCGATATTTTGGTAAACAATGCCGGGGTTGAAAAGAACCACAACTTTTGGGAGGTTACTGAAGCTGATTTCGATCTCGTGATGGATACCAATTTGAAAGGCGTATTTTTTGGTACCCAGGCTTTTGTTAAACATTGTATTGACAGCAAGGTAGCTGGTGTTGTTGTAAATATGAGCTCAGTACATGAGGAAATTGTTTTTCCGCATTTTGCAGCTTATTGCGCCAGTAAAGGGGCATTGAAAATGCTAACCCGTAATTTGGCTACAGAGCTGGCTCCCTTCAACATCAGGGTAAACAATGTAGCGCCAGGTGCCATTGCTACACCAATTAATAAATCGTTGCTTAATGATGAGGAAAAATTAGGGAAGTTACTGGAGAATATTCCGATGAAAAAACTGGGTACGCCCGAAGATGTAGCAGCTATTGTGGCTTTTCTGGCTTCTGATGATGCGAAATATGTTACGGGTTCTACTTATTTTGTGGATGGCGGATTGACTTATCACTACGAGGAGCAATAAAAGATCCGGCAACAATGGAAACCTGCTTAGAAAGTTTTCTGGTCGGGTTTTATTAAATCCTGCTAATCCTTAACTTCGCCCAAAATTAAACTGAGCAATGGAGTGGAAATATTTACTTTCGAATAAAAGGTTTGGACAGGAACAGTATGGTGCAAGCACCGATCGGGCACGTTCAGATTTTCAGCGCGACTACGACCGCCTGATTTTTTCATCGCCTTTTAGAAGATTGCAGAATAAAACCCAGGTTTTTCCATTGCCCGGAAGTGTTTTTGTACACAACCGTTTAACCCATAGTTTAGAAGTAGCCAGTGTGGCCCGCTCTATGGCCAATATTTTCCTCAACAGCGTTGAAGAGCATAATCCCAGCCTGATTAAAGAAGTTCCGTTAATTAATGAGGTAGGCAATATTGTGGCCGCGGCAGCTTTAGCTCACGATTTGGGCAACCCGGCATTTGGCCATTCTGGCGAAGCCGCAATTTCGCGCTATTTTACCGATGGCGATGGTAAGGTTTACCAGAATGAAATGAGCGAGGCGCAATGGCACGATTTGATTAATTTTGAAGGTAATGCCAACGCCATCCGCATTCTTACCCACCCGCTTAAAGGAAAAGGGAATGATGCTTATGCGCTTACCTATTCTACTTTGGCCTCTATAGCCAAATATCCTTGTGCCTCTATTGCCGGTAAGCAAAAAGGTTTGTTGCACCGTAAAAAATATGGTTTCTTTCAGTCAGAAGAAGAGAGTTTTAAAAAGATTGCTGCAGAACTTCAGCTGGCACAGGAAGATAATGAGTACCTTATCTACAAACGCCACCCATTGGTTTACCTGGTTGAAGCAGCCGATGATATTTGTTACAGCATTATCGACCTGGAAGATGCACACCGCTTAAAAATCCTTTCGTATGAGGAAGTGAAAAATTATCTATTGCCTTTTTCAAACTCAACAACGATCGAAGATCGCCTGAAAAATGATTATGAAGATGATGATGCCAAAATTGGTTTGCTAAGGGCAAAAGCAATCAATACATTGACCAATTTATGTGCCGGTATCTTTTTTAAGGAGCAGGAAAGGTTGTTGAAAGGTGAATTGAATCAGAGTTTAACTGATATGATTCCTGAACCTTATTTATCGGCCTGGAAAGCGATTGAGCAGGTTTCGATAGAGCGCATTTATAATTTCTCATCAGTAATACAAAAAGAAGTAGCTGGTTATAAAATTATGGCTGGTTTGTTAGAAGAGTTTGTGCCCGCGCTTATTCATAATAATACACATTACTATCGTAAACTGGTTAAGCTTATTCCTAAACAATATCATACCGATTTAACTGATATTTATTCGATTATTCAAAGTGTGCTCGATTTCGTTTCGGGCATGACCGATTTGTACGCGGTCGATTTGTACCGCAATATTAAAGGCATATCTTTTCCGTCAGAAACTTAATCACCAGTAATTTCAGGGATATATAATTTTAGCCTGAACCTGTATTAGGGGCATTTTTTCTTCTGTTTTATGGCTATAAATATTGCGAAAATAGGGTGTTGGTGTAAAATTACAAAATAAGATATTGTTTATTTTGTTGATTGTCAGTATTTTACGAGTTGTCTTGTATTTGCAGATCGTCTTTTGTGTAAAGTAGCCCCCGCCGGATATACTAATTTGTAGATTTGAACGTAAGGCCATAATTTTTTAGGCCTGTCAACTTAGATCTCGTCCCGGTTCATGAAAAAATTTCTACTCATCACACTGCTGAGCTTTGCCCTGGCATTGACTGTTAAGGCACAGGCACCACAACAATTTAACTATCAGGGAGCAGCCAGGAATGCCAACGGCACACCAATGGTCAACAAGAACATTTCTTTGCGTATCAGTATTCTGGATGGATCTTCAACCGGAACAGCTCAGTATAGCGAGGTCAGAAATGTAGTAACCAATGCCTATGGCCTTTATGCAATCGCTATAGGCTCAAGTGGTGCAACTTCGGTGAGTGGAACTATTGCTGGCGTAACCTGGGCCAGTGGATTAAAATTTGTTAAAGTCGAAATCGATCCCGATAATGGAACCAATTTCAGTTTGGCCGGAACTGCGCAGCTATTGAGCGTTCCTTACGCGCTATATGCAACTAATGGCCCGGTCGGACCAAAAGGCGATACAGGAGCTATAGGCCCTGCTGGTGCACAAGGTGTAGCTGGCGTTGCCGGACCGCAAGGACCTGCAGGTGTTGCCGGAGCAACAGGCGCCCAGGGGCCTATTGGTTTAACGGGCGCGGTTGGTGCTCAAGGACCAGCCGGTGTAAAAGGAGATACAGGAGCTACAGGCCCTGCCGGAGTTCAGGGTCCACAAGGTGTAAAAGGAGATAAGGGCGATAAAGGTGATACAGGTGCCACCGGGCCAGTTGGACCATCAACCGGAGTTGCAGGTGGCGATTTAACCGGTAATTATCCAAATCCAACCCTTGCCAACATCCAGGGAAAAACCTTAAGTGCCAGCACACCGGTTAACAATCAGGTGTTATTGTTCGATGGCGCCGTTTGGAAACCAGTTACCTTAGATGTTGCCCAACTGGCAGGAGCAAAAGGTTTAACTTCTACCGATTTAGCCATAAGTGCCAATGGTGCCACTGCGCTGCTCAAAGATGTGGTTATTGATATCAATACCGGTGCCGTAACAACTGTTAAACTTGCAGATGCGGCTGTTACCACAGTAAAAATAACCGATGGAGCCATTACTACCCCTAAGTTGGCTGATGCAGCCGTTACCTCAATCAAAATCGGGAATAAAGAAGTTAAAAATGTAAATATTGCCGATGCCGCTGTAAATACCTTACAACTGACAGACGGCTCGGTTACCACGCCAAAACTGGCCGATGCAGCCGTTACCTCAATCAAAATCGGGAATAAAGAAGTTAAAAATATCAATATCGATGATGCCGCTGTAAATACCCTGCAACTGGCAGATGCTTCGGTTACTACGCCAAAACTAGCCGATGGGGCAGTTACCTCAATCAAAATCGGGAATAAAGAAGTTAAAAATATCAATATCGACGATGCCGCTGTAAATACCCTGCAACTGGCAGATGGTGCGGTAACCACGCCTAAACTTGCTGATGCCTCGGTAACATTGGCAAAATTAACTACAGCGGGTGTAGCCGATGCCAATAAAGTATATATTACCAATACCATTACCGGTAAACCCGAGCTTATTAGTCGCACCTTATTTGCTAATGCCAACGCCTGGGCATTAAAAGGAAATACGGGTAATGTCGATCAAACCAATAATTTTTTAGGCAATACTGATGATGTCGCCATCAATTTTTTAGTAAACGGGCAAAAATCTGGTCGTTTAGGTAATTCGGGCGAAACCAATGTTTCTTACGGTTATAAAACCATTGCCAGCAATGTTTCGGGTTTTTACAACAGTGCATTTGGTAAAGAAGCACTTTCGGTAAACATATCAGGCTACGAAAACAGTGCTTTTGGTCACATGGTACTGCAAAGGAGTTTCAGTGGTATTAACAACAGTGGCTTTGGTTCGCAGGCTTTAAGTGTTAGTACGGTAGGTTCTAATAACAGTGCATTTGGTACCCATACTTTAATGGCGAATGGAACGGGTATAAACAATACGGCAATAGGAAGTTTAACATTAGAAGCCAGTAACGGCGATAACAATACTGCTTTAGGCTATGCAGCCGGATCAAAAAACAATGGTTCTGGCAATATTTTTATTGGCAGCAATGCAGGCAGTACAAGTACCGGTGTGAACAATACTTTAGTTGTTGCCAATACCAATACCACCTATCCGCTAATTGCAGGCAGTATGACTACCGATGGCGGTACTTTAACGCTTAACGGCAGTAATGCAGCTACATCAACTACTTATGCGCCGGCAAATGCAAGCACGCTCAATGTAAATGGTTCAGTTTCGGCAAGTATCTTAACTTATACCACCGGTGGAACTTTAACACTAGATGCCAGTCATTATACTGTTAGACTAAAAAATACAGGTTTGGCCGTTACTTTAAATCTACCCGGACCGGTTACCTGCAAAGGCAGGATTTATGTGATTGTAAAAGCATTATCAACGGGCAATGTTACTTTAAACAATGCCATTACGATGAATGATGATACCACGCTTACTACGATTACCGGTAACAAAACATTAACCATCCAAAGCGATGGCTCATCGTGGATCTCTTTAAATTAAGCACGATGAAAAGGATATATTCCCTGTTTGTTTTTTTGCTATTGCTCTGTTTTGGGGCTCAGGTTAAGGCGCAGAGTTTGCCTTACGTACTTAATTCCGCCAGTGGCTCAGGTAAAATCAATAACCAGCTCTACGACTTCAGTATTGGCGAAATGACCCTGGTGCAAACTTTTCAGGCGAGCAATACCAGCTTAACACAAGGATTTTTGCAGCCCTTTTTAATTATCGATACACAGGCAGAAGTAAGCATTGTAAATAACATTCTTACGCCAAACGGCGATGGCAAAAACGATTTTTTTGTTATTAAAGGCCTTGATAAATATCCAAACCACAAGCTTACCATTTTTGACAGGGGAGGGCGGATGCTTTACTCTGCCGTAAACTACAAAAACAACTGGGATGGTTATGTGAACGGATCGGCGCTTGCCGAAGATACCTACTATTACATCCTCGATTTAGGTGGCGAAGGTACAGTTAAAGGGTTTATTTCTATTTTATATAAAAAGTAACGGCATGAGCAGCAGGAAAAGCATAATAACAGGGCTGTTGGTTTTATTAGGAATACCGGCATTAGCCCAGCTTAACCCGATGGGCAGTATTTATTATCAGAACCAGTTTTTAGCCAATCCGGCTATGGCAGGCATAGAAAAGGGGTTGAACCTTAACGCAGCATTAAAGACCCAGTGGACTGGAGTAGAGGGCGGACCCAGGATTCAATATTTAACTGGCGATTATGGTCTGCAAAATGATAAGGTAGGTCTGGGCATACTTTTTTATAACGAAGGTGCAGGCGCTATTAACCGTACAAGGGCAACGGTAACCTATGCTTACCATTTACCTTTAAATGGGGGCACCGAATTTATCGATTTCGGTCTCTCGGCAGGTATTATGAATGAGTGGGTAGATTTTGGCAAAGTAAAAGGCGACCTGGATGATGATGTACTGAATAGTTTTAACGACCGCAGATTGTATTTGGATGGCGATTTTGGTGTAGCATACCGTAATGATAAGCTCACTATTCAGGGTGCTTTGCCTAATCTGAAAAGGTTTTTTAAAAGAGATCAGATCAGAAATGTGGTAGATCGCTCTATCTATTTCCTGGCTGCAGGTTATAAATTTACTACCGATAAGTTGATTAATAGCATTGAGCCCAAACTGGTTTACCGCGGGGTACAGAACTACGATGGTATTTTTGATGCAGGCGTAAATCTTCAGTTTTTAGATCAGAAATTAATGCTTAATGGCATATACCACAGTACCAACAGTTTTACCGGAGGTTTTGGTGCCAACTATAAGAATCAATTTTCGATTTTGTTCCAATACACCACCAATACCTCAAAAATGCAGAATTACAGTAATGGAGAGTTTGAGGTAGGGTTAAAGTATAGCTTGAAGAATTAGCTATCGTTCGTTAGGTTTGTGATGGGGTTTAGCAGCCTACAAGGCACTACCTGGAGTAAAATAAACCAGACAGTAGCGGTTCCGATCCTTCATCGGAAATAGCGAATGGCGGGGCTGGTACAACTGATTAGCACAAGCACTGCTTTTCAAATGAAAGTGACAGTTTTTAATAGAAAGATCGTCATCTCGACTGAGCGTAGCAAATGGAGAGATCTATGTTTTGAATGATTGAATTTTGAGTGACTGAATAATCAATCATTCAAAATTCAATCCTTTGGCTTGCCTATCGGCCGCGGCCTTCGTCCCATTTATTGCGCTCATCCTGCAGCTCGCGGGCCAGCTTCATTTCTTTATCTTTGGCTTTTACCTTATGCGCCTGAAATTCATCGGCCACTTCCTGGTAAAGTTCTGTACGGTATTTGGCTTCGTGCCTTAATTTGCCCGACTGGAAAATAACAAATGCCAAACCAAGGCCCAGCACAATAATAATGGTCCAAACAATGGTATTGTAAGTGCCCTTATCAAAAGAAATTCCTAAAAACTTAATTTCATTAACCGAAGCGGTAGCATTAGCCAGCGAGCTTTCTTTTCCGCTTACTTCGCCTTTTAAACTCGAAATATTGCCGGCCTGTGCTTTAATTTCCTGCCTGGCCTCCTGCAATTGCTTGCGCTCCTTTCTCAGCGTATCGTTAACACTTTTCCATAAAGATGATAACCGGTTGGGGTTAATCAGCCTTGCGCCGTTAAAGCTTTTAGATTTCTTTAACATGAACTGATACTGGCCATTTAAGGACGGGTCGGTATTCTTAGTCGTGTCTGGTAAAGTTTGCGCAAATGCCGCATTTAGAAATAGCATGGCGCCTAAAAACAGTAGGGTGTGTTTAATTTTTTGCATAGTTTAAATATAGGTGTTATGGTGTAAAACTACATTTTTATCCATTTTCCGGGTAATAATTTTATGTGAAGTTTAGGGATGAAAGACAAAAATGTTTGTGTTTAACATGTTAAATAACAATTTTATCGAAGTTTTATTATAAAATTATTTGCGATAGGTTACATTTGTTTCATGCAAATAGGAATTATTGGTTTAGGCGATATGGGCAAATTGTACGCTGTATCGTTTGTAAACGCTGGTTATAAAGTATGTGGGGCCGATATGCCCTTGCGTTTTTCGGATTTAAAAAATGAGCTTGAACCTAAAGGAATTGAAGTTTTAATTGATGGCCATGAGGTCGCGCGCAAATCTGATTTTATAATTTACTGCGTTGAAGCCGAAAAAATTGATGAAGTAGTGGCTACTTTTGCACGCTCTACCAAGTACGGTGCAATTGTTTCGGGCCAAACATCGGTTAAGCATCCCGAAATTGCAGCTTTTGAAAAACACCTTCCGCATGATACCCAGATTGTAACATGCCATTCTTTGCATGGCCCGGCTTTTAGTCCGGAGGGGCAAACCCTGGTAGTGGTGCGCCACCGCGCTACAGACGAAGTTTATGCCCGGGCATTGGAAGTTTATCAATCTTTAAAATCGAACATCATCGAGATGGACGATTACCGTGAGCATGACCGCATTGTGGCCGATACGCAAGCTGTTACGCACATGGGTTTCGAAAGCATGGGCTCAGCATGGAAGAACGCTGGTTTTTTTCCCTGGGATAATCCAGCCTATGCTGGAGGGATCGATAACGTAAAAATTTTAACCACCTTGCGGATTTTTAGCTACAAATCGCACATTTATGCCGGTTTGGCCATCTTAAATCCTTATGCGCAAAAGCAGGTAAAATATTATGCCCAGGCCGAGTCTGAGCTTTATAAACTCATGATCTGCGAAAATGAAGTTGAGTTCAGGGAGAAAATTTATGCTGCGCGCGATTTTGTTTTTCACGAAAGCCGCCAGCTGCTGCTGCTTGATGATAACATCATGAAAGAATTCAGTCTTTCGGATGCCGATCATAAACAGAAACCCAATTCGCATTTAAGTCTACTGAGTATGGTGTATGCCTGGTATAAAATGGGCGTAAATCCGTATGATAACCTGATTTGCCAAACCCCGCCTTTTAAATTAAGGTTGGGTATTGCCGAGTATCTTTTCAAAAACCAGGAAATGCTCGAAGAGTCGATCCAAACGGCATTGTATGATAAATCTATCCGTGGGGATGACCTCGAATTTCATACGGCGGTGCATGAGTGGGCCTCGATTATCGGTTATGGGGATATTAATGGTTATAAAGCACATTTTGAAGCCGCTAAATCATTTTTCGCCAACCGGCTGAATGATGGCAGGGATTTGAGTGCAGAGATGATTAAAAGGTTGGGTAAGTAATGTAAAATGGATGATGGTGAATCCAAAATTATAAATGTTATTTCCTGTTGTTAATAGTTCATGAATTTAAGTGATGTTATTTTAAACTGTAATGAATATGTTGATGTGGATGAGTCAATTCATATGGTTTTCGCGAAAAAAATTGATAATAAATTTCAATCATCTTCTGAAGCAGTAGTTTTAAAATTATCGCCAGAAGAATTGGAACTGAAAGTAGGTCATATATCGAATTCAAAATGCCCTGGATATACTTATTTTTTAGAAATGTTTATCATTCAGGATTTTTGGGAGGGGTTAAAAGAAGCAAATGAATATTATTCCGATAAGGATATCGTGAATAGAGTTATTTATTATGCAGAATTTGATGCTTAATGTTGTCACAAAATAACGATAGAAGCATAATTAAAGCTTAAACAACAAATTGACAATAAAACGGCTTTTGATGATTAAAACCATCAGGCAATTCTGTGTTTAATTTATTAACTTTATTATTATGACAACTCTAACTGTAAACATCAACGATAAAAAGACTGAAAAGGCTGTTAAGGCCGTTTTGGATGCCTTGGGTTTAAATTATAGTATAGACAAACCTCAAACCTTGGAGCAGTATAATGCCGACCTTGACGAAGGAAATGCCGAAATAGAGAAAGGTAATTTTATTTCCGCAGATCAATTGAAAACCGAAGCCGGTAAATGGTAGTTGTTTGGAGTCATAAAGCAAAATTGGAACTAAAAAAAGTTTTTGATTACATTGCTTTAGATTCATTAAAGTATGCAGCGATGGTTCGTGATGAAATTATCGATCTAACCATTGCACTTGGCCAACACCCTGAAAAGTACGCGCTTGATAAATATAAAATAAACAATGATGGCAGTTGGAGGGCATTTGAAAAATATCATTACAGAATTTCGTATAAAATTACTTCAAATCAAATCCGAATAGTGCGTTTACGTCATACCAGTCAATCTCCTTTAAATTATTAACAAAGTTTTTTCCATCCCCCATTTTACATATTCCATATACCATATAGACTTTATTTTATTCCTTTAATCCTTCGTTTCCCCAAAAACAGTACATTATATTTGCCCGCATGTCGGTATTGCTGTTTACCATTATTGTTTTATCTGGAGCTTTTTTAGCCGGTTTATTGGGCTCATTAACAGGGCTGGGCGGGGGAGTAATTATTATTCCTTTACTTACGCTTGCCCTGGGGGTAGATATTCATTATGCCATTGGTGCTTCTATTGTTTCGGTTATTGCTACCTCATCAGGGTCGGCGGCAGCTTATGTGAAGGAAGGGATCACCAATATCCGTATCGGCATGTTTTTAGAGATTGCCACTACAATAGGTGCCATTTGTGGTGCAATTGTGGCCGTTTATTTAAATGCCAACTATATTGCCATTCTGTTCGGTTGTATTCTCATTTTTTCGGCCATCATGACCCTCAAAAAGAAAGTAGACCATACCACTTTGGATGATACCGATAAATGGGCCAGATTTTTTAAACTCAACGGCTCTTATCCCGATAGGGGCGAAGATCATCCTTATGCCGTAAAACATATTCCAGGTGGTTTCTTTATGATGCTTTTTGCCGGAACCTTATCGGGCTTGCTTGGAATTGGGAGCGGGGCTTTAAAAGTAATTGCCATGGATAATATTATGCGCCTTCCTTTTAAAGTATCTACTACTACCAGCAATTTTATGATGGGGGTTACGGCAGCAGCGAGTGCAGTGGTTTATCTGCACCGCGGTCAGATAGATCCGGGGATAGCCATGCCGGTTTGTATTGGGGTTTTAACCGGTGCTACTGTGGGCTCGAAAGTTTTATTGAAAACCAAAACCGATAAGCTTAAAATTGTATTTGCTGTAGTTGTTGCGTTCCTGGCGTTGCAGATGATTTATAAAGGAATAAGCGGATTGTAATGAATTTAGCCAATAAAGAAAATATAAAGGATAAAGATATTCAGTTGATACTGGGTACGCTTTTGCGTGCAGGCGTAATTATTTCGATGGGTATTGTACTTGTTGGTGGGGTAATTTTCCTGATCCATAACAAAGGTGTTATTACCGATTATAAAGTTTTTAAACCCGAGCTGGCCAAATTCTCTTCTATCTCAGCCATATTTAAAGGTGTGCTTACTTTACAGGGCGACGCGGTAGTACAGTTCGGCATATTGATGCTGATATTCACGCCAATAGCCCGGATTGTGTTCGCCATTTTTAGCTTTTTGGTTGAGCGTGATTACCTCTACGTGCTGATCGGATTTATCATTTTGGCGATTATAACCATCAGTTTAAATGGTGGTTTAGCACATTAACACTACTTTTAAAGTTAAATCGCATCATATCAGCAATTTATTTGAAAAAATATTTCGCTAACTATTTGAAAATTAATAATTCTTGTCTATCTTTGCCGTCCCTTTCGGGGGATGTACAACCACCTTGAACGAAGCCCTACTGCTTCGATGGGTGTTAAAAAGAAAAGATAAAATGTCAGGAATTATTGGAAAAAAAGTAGGAATGACCAGTATTTTCGATGCAGAAGGAAGAAACATTCCTTGTACTGTAATCGAAGCTGGGCCTTGTGTAGTTACACAAGTAAAGACCGAAGAAAAAGACGGGTATTCAGCTGTTCAGTTAGGATACGATGAGAAAAAAGAGAAAAACACATCTCAACCGTTAAAAGGCCATTTCGCGAAAGCAAACACAACTCCAAAACGCAAGCTGGTAGAATTCAACTCATTTACAACTGCACTTAACTTAGGTGATGTTGTAACTGTAGATGCATTTGCAGAAGGCGATTTTGTTGATGTTGTAGGTACCTCAAAAGGTAAAGGTTTTCAAGGTGTTGTAAAGCGCCACGGATTTGCCGGTGTTGGTATGCAGACTCACGGTCAGCATAACCGTTTACGTGCCCCAGGTTCATTGGGAGCATCATCATTCCCATCACGTGTATTCAAAGGAATGCGCATGGCAGGAAGAACAGGTGGAGACAGAGTGAAAATTCAAAACTTACAGGTTTTGAAAGTTTACGCTGAGCAAAACTTATTAGTAGTTAGTGGTTCCATTCCAGGAGCTAAAGGTTCTTACGTAATCTTAGACAAATAATCAGATGGAAGTTAAAGTATTAAACATTTCAGGTAAAGAAACAGGTGCCAAGGTGCAACTTCCTGAATCGGTATTTGGTATCGAGCCTAACGACCACGCGATTTATTTAGATGTTAAACAGTATTTGGCTAACCAACGTCAAGGTACTCACAAATCTAAACAACGTAATGAGATTGCTGGTTCGACCCGTAAACTATACAAACAAAAAGGTACAGGTGGTGCCCGTGCTGGTAGCATTAAATCTCCGTTATTTAACGGTGGTGGTCGTGTTTTCGGTCCTCAGCCACGTGATTACAGTTTTAAATTGAACAAGAAATTAAAATCATTAGCACGTAAATCGGCTTTAGCTTATAAAGCAAAAGATAACAACGTGGTAGTTTTAGAAGATTTCAGCTTCGATACCATTAAAACTAAAAACTTTACAAGTTTATTGGCTGCTTTAAAAGTAGATACTCAAAAAACTTTGTTGGTTTTACCTGCACAAAATAATAATATCTATTTATCAAGCAGAAACGTTCAGAAAACTAAAGTAATTGCAGCTTCAGATTTGAATACTTATGATGTATTAAACGCTGGAGTACTTGTGTTAACTGCTGATTCTGTTAAAACTTTGGAGGAGGCATTTGCCAAGTAATATGGAAATTTTAAAAAAACCAATATTAACCGAAAAAGCTTCAGCTTTAACTGAGAAATCTAACCGTTTCACTTTTAGCGTTAACCACAAGGCTAACAAAATCCAGATCAAAGCAGCTATTGAGAAATTGTACGGTGTAACCATCGTTGCAGTTAACACCATGGTTGTTGATGGAAAAGCTAAATCTCGTTACACTAAAGCAGGTTTTGTATCTGGCCGTAGCCCGAAATACAAAAAAGCAATCGTAACGTTAAAAGACGGCGAAACAATAGATTATTACGCAACTCTTTAATTTAATAATTCATTATAACTATGGGCTTAAGAAAATTTAAACCAGTTACTCCAGGTACCCGCTTCAGAGTTGGTGCTAGCTTTACGGAGATTACAGCAACCAAGCCCGAAAAATCATTGGTTGTATCATCAAAAAAGTCTGGTGGACGTAACAATACAGGTAAGATGACTATGCGCTATATCGGTGGTGGTCACAAAAAATCTTATCGTATTATCGACTTCAAACGCGATAAATTCGATATTCCTGCTACAGTTGCTACTGTAGAATACGATCCAAACCGTACTGCCCGCATCGCATTGTTAAACTATGCTGATGGCGAGAAGCGTTATATCATTGCTCCTGAAGGATTGCAAGTTGGTTCGGTATTATTATCGGGCGATACTGCAGCTCCAGAAGTAGGTAACACTTTAAAATTATCAAACATTCCATTAGGTTCTATCATCCACAACGTGGAGATTCACCCTGGAAAAGGAGCACAATTGGCTCGTAGTGCAGGTGCTTACGCACAATTAGCTGCCCGCGATGGTAAATATGCTACTTTAAAAATGCCTTCAGGCGAAACCCGTTTAATTTTAGTTACTTGTTTAGCTACAATCGGTGCGGTATCTAACTCAGATCACGCAAACGAAGTATTAGGTAAAGCAGGTCGTAAACGTTGGTTGGGCCGTCGTCCGAGAACTAGACCGGTAGCGATGAACCCAGTTGATCACCCAATGGGTGGTGGTGAAGGTAGATCATCAGGTGGTCACCCACGTTCAAGAAATGGCGTTTTAGCTAAAGGCTACAAAACCAGAGAACTTAAAAAATATTCTAATCGTTACATCATAGAGAGAAGGAAGAAATAATGGCTCGTTCGATAAAAAAAGGACCTTATATTGACCATAACGTAGAGAAAAAAGTAAACTCTATGAATGATTCAGGCAAAAAGTCTGTAATCAAAACTTGGTCTCGCAGATCAATGATTTCACCAGATTTCGTTAATCATACATTTGCAGTACACAATGGTAATAAATTTATTCCTGTGTACGTAACAGAAAACATGGTTGGTCACAAGTTGGGAGAATTTGCTCCAACCAGAACATTCAGAGGACACGCTGAAAAGAAAAAATAATTAGACAATGGAAGCAATAGCAAAATTAAACAATTGTCCAACCTCACCGCGTAAGATGCGTTTGGTTGTAGATCTTATCAGAGGTGAACGTGTAGAGAAAGCATTAAGCATTTTAAAGTTTACCAACAAGGAAGCAGCAATAAAAGTTGAGAAATTATTATTATCTGCTATCAAAAACTGGGAAGCTAAAAATGAAGGTGCCCGCCCTGAAGAAAGTCAACTTTTTGTTAAAACAATTATGGTTGATGGTGGCCGTCAGTTAAAACGCTTACGTCCAGCTCCTCAAGGCCGTGGATATAGAATTCGCAAACGTTCTAACCACGTTACGCTGATTGTAGATAGTAAAAACACAGAAACAACTCAAAACTAATTAGGAAATGGGACAAAAAGCAAATCCAATAGGTGCCAGATTAGGAATTATCAAAGGATGGGATTCTAACTGGTTCGGTGGCAACAACTACTCCGATAAATTAGTTGAAGATGAGAAAATAAGAAAATACCTTTCTGCCCGTATCGCTAAAGGCGGTGTTGCAAAAGTAGTTATTGAGCGTACCTTAAAACGTATCACTGTAACTATCCACACAGCTCGTCCGGGTATCGTAATCGGTAAAGCAGGTGCTGAGGTTGATAAAATCAAAGAAGAGTTAAAGAAATTAACTAAAAAGGAAATTCAAATTAACATCTTTGAGATTAAACGCCCTGAACTTGATGCACAATTAGTTGCAGAAGGTGTTGCAAAACAATTAGAAGCAAGGATCTCATTCCGTAGAGCAATGAAATCTTCTATCGCATCAACTATGCGTATGGGTGCTGAAGGTATCAAAATCATGACTTCTGGTCGTTTAGGTGGTGCTGAGATGGCACGTACTGAGCAGTACAAAGAAGGAAGAGTGCCTTTACATACCTTGCGTGCTGATATCGACTATGCTTTAGCTGAAGCTTTAACCACTTACGGTAAAATCGGTATTAAAGTATGGATCTGTAAAGGTGAGGTTTATGGAAAACGTGATTTGTCTCCAAACATCGGTTCGACAAACAACGGTCCAAAAGGCCAGTCAGAGAAACCAGCATTCGGTGGAAGAGATAACAGAGGTGGTGGAAGAGATAACCGTGGCGGTAACGACAGACGTGGTGGAAACCAAGGCGGTCGCCCAGGTCAAGGTGGTGCAAACAGAGGTGGTGGCGCAGGCGCTAACAGAGGTCCTCGTAAATAATTGATTTATTAACATCGTTTAACGATTAGAACAAAATAAAATGTTACAGCCAAAAAGAACGAAGTTCAGGAAGATGCAAAAAGGCAGAATGAAGGGTTTAGCTTCTCGTGGAGCTGAATTAGCATTCGGATCTTTCGGTATCAAATCTTTAGAAGCAACTTGGATCACAAGTCGCCAGATAGAGGCTGCCCGTATTGCGGTAACACGTTTCATGAAACGTGAAGGCCAGGTATGGATCAGAATTTTCCCTGACAAACCGGTAACTAAAAAACCTGCTGAGGTACGTATGGGTAAAGGTAAAGGTGCTCCTGAGTATTGGGTAGCAGTTGTAAGACCTGGACGTGTAATTTTCGAAGCTGAAGGTGTGCCTTTAGAAGTTGCTAAAGAAGCATTACGTTTAGCAGCTCAGAAATTACCAATCCAAACCAAATTCGTAGTACGTAGAGATTACGTAGAAGCATAGTAAAGTGTTGAGGTGAATGTTGTAAATACTTGTTTATTATAACCGCTACACTCAACGTAAAAGAAAAGAAAAATGAAAAATTCAGAAATCACAGGGCTTTCAAAAGAAGAATTAGTAGCTAAGATTGCGGAAGAAAAAGAGAACTTATCAAAATTGAAGTTCGCTCACACTATTTCAGCTATCGAAAATCCTTCGCGTATTGCAAAAGTAAGGAAAGACATAGCCCGTTTAAACACTCAGTTGACTAAAGTGAAAAACAGCGAGTCAGCTACTGAAACCAAATAATTTGAGAGTCGACATGGAAAGACAATTAAGAAAAACAAGAACCGGGTTAGTGGTAAGCAACAAGATGGATAAATCTGTTGTGGTGAGCGTGGAGCGTAAAGTGAAACACCCGATTTATGGTAAGTTCGTAAAGAAAACTACCAAATTTATGGCTCACGACGAGAAAAACGAATGCGGTATCGGCGATACCGTATTGATTATGGAAACTCGTCCTTTGAGTAAAAACAAGAACTGGAGATTGGTACAAATTTTAGAGAGGGCTAAATAAGATGGTACAACAGGAATCGAGATTAAACGTTGCTGATAACAGCGGCGCGAAAGAAGTATTGGTAATTCGTGTGTTAGGTGGAACCGGCAAACGTTATGCTTCAATTGGTGATAAAATAGTTGTTACCGTAAAAAGCGCTTTACCTTCGGGTAACATTAAAAAAGGTACAGTTTCTAAAGCAGTTGTTGTAAGAACTAAAAAAGAAATCCGTCGTAAAGATGGTTCTTATATCCGTTTTGACGATAATGCGGCTGTATTATTGAACGCACAGGATGAGCCAAGAGGTACACGTATCTTTGGCCCGGTTGCGAGAGAACTACGTGAAAAACAATTCATGAAAATCGTATCATTAGCACCGGAGGTATTATAAAATGGGAAACAAAGTAAATACACCAAAACTTAAAATCCGCACTGGAGATTTAGTTAAAGTAATTGCTGGCGATTCAAAAGGTCAACAAGGAAAAGTACTTTCAGTACAAACAGATAAAAACAGAGCCATTGTAGAAGGCATCAACTTAGTTGCTAAACACACTAAACCAAATGCTGCAAATCCTAACGGTGGTATTATTAAAAAAGAGGCTGCTCTTCACATTTCTAACTTGATGTTGGTTGATCCAAAATCTGGTAAAACTACCCGCGTTGGTCGTAAACTAAACGCTGATGGTAAAATCGTTAGAGTTGCTAAAATTTCAGGGGAGGAGATTAAATAATGGCTACACCTAGATTAAAAAGCAAATACAAAGAAGAAGTTGTAAATGCATTAAAAGAGAAATTTCAGTACAAAACTGTTATGCAGGTTCCTAAATTGGAAAAAATCTGTATCAATCAGGGTGTAGGTCGTTTTTCTGTTACTGATAAAAAGATTATGGATACTACAATCGTTGAGTTGACTACCATTACTGGTCAGCAAGCGGTTCCGGCACAATCAAAAAAGGATATCTCTAACTTTAAATTACGTAAAGGTATGCCGGTTGGTGTACGCGTAACATTACGTGATAACAACATGTACGAGTTCCTTGATCGTTTGATCTCTGTTGCTTTGCCACGTATCCGTGATTTCAAAGGTATTAACGATAAAGGTTTCGATGGTAAAGGTAACTACACTTTAGGTGTTACTGAACAAATCATCTTTCCTGAGATTAATATAGATAAAATCAATAAAATTTTAGGGATGGATATAACTTTCGTAACTTCGGCAAAATCTGACGTTGAAGCACTTGAGTTATTGAAACAATTCGGATTACCATTTAAAAATCAAAAAACAGCAGAATAATGGCAAAAGAAGGTGTAAAAGCACGCGAAGTTAAGCGCCAAAAATTGGTAGCTAGATACGCTGAAAAACGTGCAGCATTAAAAGCTGCAGGAGATTTCGAGGGTTTGGATAAATTACCAAAGAACTCATCTCCGGTACGTTTACACAACCGTTGTAAATTAACTGGTCGTCCTCGTGGATATATGCGTACCTTTGGTATTTCAAGGGTAACATTCCGCGAAATGGCACTAGACGGTAAAATACCAGGTGTTAAAAAAGCATCTTGGTAATATAAAGTATCAGGTACAGAGTATCAGGTATCAAGACGGAATGGTTTCTTGATACCTGATACTTATGTCTTATTACTAGAAAAAGAATTTTAACCGATAGCAGGTCCCACAGCTGGGTAGCAGAAGGAAACCACTATCAAAAACAATAAATAATGAATACAGATCCAATAGCAGATTATTTAACAAGAGTAAGGAATGCCATTAAGGCCAACCACAGAGTTGTAGAAATTCCTGCATCAAACCTTAAAAAGGAAATCACTAAAGTACTTTTTGATAAAGGTTACATCGCGAACTATAAGTTTGAAGATACTACAGTTCAAGGCACCATTAAAATTGCTTTGAAATACAATCCGATTACTAAAGTTCCTGCTATTCGTACATTAGTGCGAGTAAGTAAACCAGGTTTGAGACAGTATGCAGGCGTTGAAAATATGCCAAGAGTATTAAACGGTTTAGGTATCGCAATCTTATCTACTTCAAAAGGTGTAATGACCGATAAAGAAGCAGCCAAATTAAACATTGGTGGTGAGGTATTGTGTCACGTTTATTAATATTTAGGAGAACAACACAATGTCAAGAATAGGAAAAGCCCCAATTACAATCCCTGCAGGTGTAACCATTACAGTATCTAACGATAACGTTGTAACTGTAAAAGGCCCTAAAGGTGAATTATCACAAGCAGTTGATAAAGATATCACTGTAAGTCAGGAAGATGGAATTTTAACAGTTCAACGTCCATCAGATCAAAAGAAACACAAAGCATTACACGGTTTATACCGCTCTTTGCTTAACAACATGGTTGTTGGTGTTACAGCAGGTTATACATTAACTCAAGAATTAGTGGGTGTTGGTTACCGTGCTACAAACCAGGGTAATACATTAGACCTGGTTTTAGGTTATTCTCACCACTATGTATTCCAGTTACCAGCAGAGATTAAAGTAACTACGCAATCAGAAAAAGGTCAGACTCCTAAAATCATTTTAGAGAGTATCGACAAACAATTGATTGGTCAGGTAGCAGCGAAAATCCGTTCGTTACGTGCACCAGAGCCATACAAAGGTAAAGGTATCAAGTTTGTGGGTGAAGTGTTAAGAAGAAAAGCAGGTAAATCAGCATCTAAAAAATAGTAATCATGGCAGGTAAAAAATTATCAAGAAGAGATCGTATTAAAAAAGGGATCAGAAAAAGACTTACCGGTTCGGAAGAGCGTCCAAGGTTATCTGTATTTAGAAGCAATAAAGGGATTTATGCGCAGGTAATTAACGACGTAACCGGTACAACAATTGCTTCGGCATCATCATTATCAAAAGATTTTGCAGGTACAGGAAGCAAAAGCGACCAATCAGTTGCAGTAGGTAAATTAGTTGCTGAAAAAGCAATTGCTGCTGGTGTTAAACAAGTTGTTTTCGATAGAAATGGCTATTTATACCACGGTCGTGTAAAATCGTTGGCAGAGGGTGCCCGCGAAGCTGGTTTAGTATTTTAATCTGAAGAAAAAGTAAGATGTCAACTATTAATATAAAAAGAGTAAAAACCACCGATATCGAATTAAAGGATCGTTTGGTTAGTATACAACGTGTTGCCAAAGTAACCAAAGGTGGCCGTACTTTCAGCTTCTCGGCAATTGTTGTTGTAGGTGATGAAAACGGTATTGTAGGTTTCGGTTTAGGTAAAGCGAAAGAGGTAACTGAAGCTATTGCAAAAGGTGTGGATGATGCCAAAAAGAACTTGGTAAAAGTTCCAATTTTAAACGGTACTGTTCCTCACGAGCAAATCGGTAAATTCTCAGGTGGTTTTGTATTAATCAAACCAGCTGCAGTAGGTACCGGAGTAATTGCAGGTGGTGCGATGCGTGCTGTATTAGAGAGTGCCGGTGTACACAACGTATTGGCAAAATCTAAAGGTTCATCTAACCCACACAACGTGGTAAAAGCAACTGTTGATGCATTAACTAAAATGCGCGACGCTTATACAGTAGCTCAAACCCGTGGTATCGATTTAAACAAAGTATTTAACGGATAATATCATGGCTAAGATCAAAATAACACAAGTAAAAAGCGTTATCGACAGAAGCGAGCGCCAAAAAAGAACCGTTCAGGCTTTGGGTTTATCTAAATTGAACCAAAGTGTTGAGGTTGAAGCTACACCGCAAATTATCGGTATGATTCGTAAAGTGAATCACCTGGTAGCTATCGAAGCAATCTAATAAAAAAAGTTAAAGGTAATATGGGGTAAAATCCGTATTACCTTTATATATGTTTAATCGTTGTACCTGTTTAGTGAAAGCGAAGGGCAACACAAATTCAAAAAAATGAATTTAAGTAATTTAAAACCTGCAAAAGGTTCTACAAAAAACAGCAAAAGAATTGGTCGTGGTACAGGTTCAGGTCGTGGCGGTACTTCAACTCGTGGTCACAAAGGTGCGGGTTCTCGTTCAGGTCACTCAACCAAAATCGGTTTCGAAGGTGGTCAAATGCCTTTACAACGTCGTGTGCCTAAAGTTGGTTTCAAACCAATCAACCGTACTGAATACGTTGGTGTAAACTTAGACGTATTACAAAACTTAGCTGAAAAATTCAGCTTAACAACTATCGATTTCGCCGCTCTCCAGGCGCATGGTTTAGCTTCAAAAAACGACTTGGTTAAAATCTTAGGTCGTGGTGAAGTGAAAGCAAAATTAGAAGTTACAGCACATGCGTTTTCTGCAACCGCACAAAAAGCTATTGAAGCTGCAGGTGGTTCTATTGTAAAATTGTAATTATTAAATGAAGAAGCTATTTACTACTTTAAGTAATATCTGGAAAATTCAGGAATTAAAAGAGCGTATATTGTTTACGCTCTTAATTCTTTTGGTATACCGTTTCGTTTCTCACGTGGTTTTACCAGGTGTAGATGCAACTGCTTTAGGCAATAACGAAAAATCAGGACTTTTAGGCTTACTGGATATGTTTGCCGGAGGTTCTTTCTCTCGTGTGTCTATTTTGGCGTTGGGGGTAATGCCTTATATCTCTGCATCAATTGTGGTGCAACTATTGGGTATTGCTGTTCCTTCTTTCCAAAAAATGCAGAAAGAAGGCGAAAGTGGTAGAAAAAAAATGAACCAGATTACCCGTTACCTAACGGTAGCGATCACAATCGTTCAGTCTGTTGGTTATGTTAAAACACAGGTTCCGGCAGAAGCTATTTTATTACCAAACACTTTATTCCTGGTGTTATCTACGTTTGTATTAACGGCAGGTACCTTATTTGTAATGTGGTTAGGTGAAAAAATTACTGATAAAGGAATTGGTAACGGTACCTCACTAATCATTATGGTTGGTATCATTGCCCGTTTACCTGTTGCAATTTCTCAGGAGTTTAGTGCACGTGTGGGTTCGTCAAGTGAAGGTGGAGGTCCGGTAGCATTAGTTTTAGAAATTGTTGCCTTATTTGCAGTTGTAATGTTCACCATTTTAATTGTTCAGGGTGTACGTAAAGTGCCTGTACAATACGCTAAGAAAATTGTGGGTAACCGCCAGTTTGGTGGTGTTCGTCAGTATATTCCGTTAAAGGTTAATGCTGCCGGTGTTATGCCAATCATTTTTGCTCAGGCGTTAATGTTCATTCCAGGTGCAATTATGCAATTTGTTCCTTCATTACAAGGTTCTTGGTTAATTCAGTTTAGCAACACTACATCGTTGGCTTATAGCTTAACGTTCGCATTTTTAATTATTGCCTTTACTTTCTTCTATACTGCCATTACAGTTAACCCAACTCAAATGAGCGATGATATGAAGAAAAACGGTGGTTTTATCCCAGGTATTAAACCGGGTTTAGCAACATCAACTTTCATTGATGATGTAATTTCTAAAATCACTTTCCCAGGTGCAGTATTTTTAGCGATCATTGCTATTTTGCCATCTATTGCGGTTAAGTTCGGTATTAAACAAGAGTTTGCTCACTTCTTTGGTGGTACATCTTTATTGATTTTGGTTGGTGTTGTTTTGGATACCTTACAACAAATCGAAAGCTATTTATTGATGCGTCATTATGATGGTTTAATGAAAACCGGTAGGGTTACTGGCAGAACAGGTGTACCTGCTGCAAGTAGCAACGCTGCGTTGTAGTGTAAAGGATGTCTAAAATTTATTACAAGTCTCTTGAAGAGATCGAGTTAATAAGAGAAAGTTCCATGCTTGTTTCTAAAACTTTAGCCGAAGTGGCTAAGGTGATAAAAGCAGGCATGACTACTATTCAGTTAGATAAGTTAGCTTATGAGTTTATTGGTGATCACGGAGCAATTCCTGCATTTTTAAACTACAATGGTTTCCCTTACTCATTGTGTATTTCGCCAAATGAACAGGTTGTTCACGGTTTTCCGGGCGAATATGTAATACAGGAAGGAGATTTAATTTCGGTTGACTGCGGCGTAATTAAAAACAATTATTTTGGCGATTCGGCTTATACTTTCTCTATAGGGGAGGTTGATGCTGAAAAACAAAAACTGGTTGAAGTTACCAAGCGTTGCCTGGAGTTAGGCATTGAAAAAGCAGTAGCTGGCATGCGGATCGGTGATATCGCTTTTGCAGTTCAGCAACATGCAGAAACTAACGGATTTGGTGTAGTAAGAGAACTGGTTGGACATGGCGTAGGTGTAAAGCTTCATGAGAAACCAGAAGTTCCCAATTATGGAAAGCGTGGGGCAGGACCAAAACTTGAAGAAGGAATGGTGATTGCAATTGAGCCCATGATTAATGCAGGCGTTGCCGGTGTTAAATTCCATAAAGACGGATGGACAGTAACGAGTAAAGACAATAAGCCATCGGCACATTTTGAACACACAGTGGCTATAAAAAAGGGCAAAGCAGATGTTTTATCGACGTTTTCTATTATAGAAGAAGTTTTACAACAAAAAAAATAAATAATTAAAATTTTTTATTTAATTTTGCAACCCTGTTTAGAAGCAGCTAATTAAGTAACAATCAATAAAATATGGCTAAACAAGCCTCAATTGAACAAGACGGAGTAATAAGAGAAGCATTGTCTAATGCGATGTTCAGAGTTGAACTCGAAAATGGACATGAAATTATTGCGCACATTTCAGGAAAGATGCGGATGCACTACATCAAAATTCTTCCTGGTGATAAAGTGAAACTAGAGATGTCGCCGTATGATTTAACAAAAGGTCGCATCACTTATAGATACAAATAAAATGAAAGTTAGATCATCAATTAAAAAACGTAGCGCTGATTGCAAGATTATTCGCCGTAAAGGTAAACTTTACGTTATCAACAAGAAAAATCCTAAATACAAGCAACGTCAAGGGTAATTAGAAAATATTGTAATTTACCGTACAACGGTGGCCCGCCGTTCGGGATTACTTCAAAACAACAATAAATATGGCAAGGATTTCAGGTATTGATTTACCAAGAAACAAAAGAGGAGAGATCGGTTTAACCTATATCTATGGTATCGGTAGAACAACTGCACAACGTATTTTAACTACTGCAGGAATCGATTTAAACAAAAAAGTACAAGACTGGTCTGATGATGAGTTATCGGCAATCCGTACTATGATTAACGATGAGATTAAAGTAGAAGGTGCTTTACGCTCAGAGGTTCAGTTAAACATCAAACGTTTAATGGATATCGGTTGTTACCGTGGTTTACGTCACAGAAAAGGTTTACCTTCTCGTGGTCAGCGTACTAAAAACAACTCACGTACTCGTAAGGGTAAGAGAAAAACAGTTGCTAACAAGAAAAAAGCTACTAAATAGAAATTGATAGATATGAGATATGAGATTTTAGATATGAGACCATATCTTTAACTCTACTCAATCTGGATTAAAGATAATAATTAGATATAAAGTACCGAGGTAGAGCAATTCTCATATCTCAATTCTCATATCTAGCATCTAATACAAGAAAATGGCTAAAAGTAAAAAAGTAACAAAAAAACGTATCGTTGTAATTGAGCCTGTTGGTCAGGCGCATATCAATGCTACTTTCAACAACATCATCGTTACCTTAACAAACAACAACGGACAGACTATTTCATGGTCTTCTGCTGGTAAAATGGGCTTTAAAGGTTCTAAAAAGAACACGCCTTATGCAGCTGGTCAAGCAGCTTCAGATTGCGGTAAAGTTGCGTTTGACTTAGGTTTACGTAAAGTTGAAGTATTTGTAAAAGGTCCGGGTTCAGGTCGCGAATCTGCAATCAGAACTTTACAGGTAGCAGGTCTTGAAGTAACATCTATCAAAGATATTACTCCACTTCCTCACAACGGATGTCGTCCTCCTAAAAAGAGAAGAGTTTAATTAATTTTAAAGCTAAGAATCTCCAGCTACAGGTTGGATGATACTTTAAAAACAGAAAAAAAATGGCAAGATATACAGGCCCAAAATCAAAAATCGCCCGTAAATTCAGAGAACCAATCTTCGGTCCTGATAAGGTGTTAGACAGAAAAAATTATCCTCCTGGACAACACGGTGTGTCTAAAAGAAGAGGAAAACAATCTGAGTATGCAATCCAGTTAATGGAGAAACAAAAAGTAAAATATACTTATGGTGTATTAGAAAAGCAGTTCAGTAACTTGTTTAAAAAAGCATCTTCTCGTGCTGGTATTACCGGTGATAACTTACTTCAGTTATTAGAAGCACGTTTAGATAACACAGTATACCGTTTAGGTATTGCAACAACCCGTTCTGGTGCACGCCAGTTAGTTAGCCATAAACACGTAACCGTGAATGGTGAAGTTGTAAATATCCCTTCATATCAGTTAAAAGCTGGTGATGTGGTTGCTGTTCGTGAAAAATCTAAATCATTAGAATCAATTAGTAACTCAGTTGCAGGCAGAACAATTAACAAGTTCGCATGGTTAGAGTGGAACGCTGGTGAATTAACCGGTAAATTCTTAACTTACCCTCAACGTGATGAGATTCCTGAAAACATCAAGGAAAACTTAATCATCGAGTTGTACTCAAAGTAATAAATAAGCTAGTTAATTACCTCAAAAGGGTAATTAACTTTTTTCTTGTTACTATATATTCAATAACGAATTTAAAAAATTATAAATGGCAATTTTAGCATTTCAGAAACCTGACAAAGTGATCATGCAGAAATCAACTGATTTCGATGGCACATTTGAATTTCGTCCTTTAGAGCCCGGTTTCGGTGTAACAATTGGTAATGCCTTAAGAAGAATTTTACTTTCTTCGTTAGAAGGTTATGCTATTACTACTATTCGTTTTTCAGGCGTTTCTCACGAGTTTTCTACCATGAAAGGTGTTGTAGAAGATTTAACTGATATCATCTTGAACTTAAAACAAGTTCGTTTTAAGAAAACAGGCGATTCAGGTGATTCTGAAAAAGTTTTCATCATCGTTAATGGTCAGGATCAGTTCAAAGCTGGTGATATCACTAAATTCTCTAACAACTTTACAGTTTTAAACCCTGAGCACGTAATCTGCAACATGGATAAATCTGTTACTTTGGAAGTGGAATTAACCATCAATAAAGGACGTGGTTATGTACCTGCTGAAGAAAATAAAGTTGCTGATGCTGTTGTAGGTGTTATTGCGATCGATTCGATTTATACTCCGATGAAAAATGTAAAATACACGATCGAAAACTTTCGTGTTGAGCAAAAAACGGATTATGAAAAATTAGTATTGGATATCTCTACTGACGGTTCAATTCATCCTGAAGAAGCATTAAAAGAAGCGGCTAAGATCCTTATCCAACACTTTATGCTATTCTCTGATGAGAATTTAGTATTAGAATCTCAGGCTAAAGAAGAAACTAAAGAAGTTGACGAGGAAATTTTACACATGCGTAAAATCCTTAAAACTGAATTGGTAGATATGGACTTATCAGTTAGAGCATTAAATTGCTTAAAAGCTGCTGATATCCGTACTTTAGCTGATTTAGTTTCTTACGATGTTGCTGATATGTTAAAATTCAGAAACTTCGGTAAAAAATCTTTAACAGAGATTCAGGAACTTGTAAAATCAAAAGGTTTATCATTTGGTATGAACCTGTCTAAATTTAAATTAGACGAAGAATAAAAAGCATGGCGCCATGCGCTTAGCGCTAAGCGTTGAATAAAATAATTTATAACAGTGTATAATTCCCTCTGAGACAGAGACGGTATACACTTAATCCAAGAACAATGAGACACGGTAAAAAAGTTAATCACTTAGGCAGAACCGACAGCCACAGAAAAGCGATGTTAGCTAACATGGCTACTTCACTTATTAAAGCAAAAAGAATTACTACAACTTTAGCTAAAGCTAAAGCTTTACGTACTTATGTTGAGCCATTAATCACTAAAGCGAAAAATGACACCACTCACTCACGTCGTACAGTTTTCTCTTACCTACAGGATAAAGAAGTAATCACTATTTTGTTCCGCGAAGTGGCTGAGAAAGTTGCTAACCGTCCAGGTGGTTACACTCGTATCATTAAATTAAACAATCGTCAAGGTGATAACGCTGAGATGGCTTTAATTGAACTGGTAGATTATAACGAAGTTTACGGTAAAGAAGTAGAAGCTAAAGAAGAGAAGAAAACTACTCGTCGTGGTAGAAGCAAATCTGCTGCTGCTCCTAAGAAAGCTGCTGAAGCGAAAGCTGAAGTTGCTGAAGAGGCTGCACCAGAAGCTGCTCCTGCTGAAGAAGCTCCAGCTACTGAAGAACCAAAAGGCGAATAATTTTATTCACCTTAAAATAAAAAAAGTCCTGTTCGAAAGAGCAGGACTTTTTTGTTTTTCTAACCATTTGATCGTCATTGCTGTGCCGTCAGATGTTAACATCTGAAGGTTATTGCTGAAACTAACGCAATTTAAGAATGTACAACACTGTGTCAGTTGGAAACAACTGACACCACAAGCCCAGCAATGAACCAATAAGGCAAACGTTTGTCTCATTTTTTCATTACATGGTTTTATTTCGAGCAGCTATGCATAAATTAGCTTCAAACAAATTAAACATGAAATTTAGGTTTTTTCTATTCTCCTGTCTTCTGTGGCAGTCAACTCTCCATGCACAAACACTAAAATATACCAACGGTAACAACTCATGGAATGCCGATTCGCTGGGTAACCATAGGGCAGTGGTACAATTTTCGGGTGCGGGCAAAATTGCACATGCCAAAATTGACTGGCGCAGAAGAGATGAGCATCCGGAAGCCAAAGGACTCATTATCCAGGATGCAAATGGTAAAAATGTAGCCATTTTTGGTGCTGATAAATTAAATCGCGAAAGCGCCGATATTTATTTTGAACCTAATGGTGCCGGAAAATATTATATCTATTACCTGGCGTATAAAAACGAGGGTAGAAGCAATTACCCTAAAGGTGTTTATTTAAAACCAAAGCCGGTTGATCAGAACTGGTTAAACCAGGCTAAACGTACAGCTGTAAATACTTCGGTAGTTGAAATCCAGTCTGTTGATGCATTTAATAGCTTCTATCCAATGGAAGTGATTGCTACAGCGAAAGAAACAGCCGCGGTTAAAGCCAAATACGCTACAGATGCTTTTGTGGTGTTTCCTGAGGACAGGATGTTTCCAATCAAAATGCAAAGCGATTTACCTTACCGCTGGATCCAGAGAGGAGCTGCCAGTACATTTACAGGTACAGCAAGCAAAGGGGAAAATTATGCTTTTCAACTCGGAGTATTTGCCTTAAAAGACTTAAACAATTTAACTGTAAGCTTTGGCGATTTAAAAACAGCTACTGGAAAAGTTATCCCTTCGAAATTTATTAACTGTTTAAATACCAAAGGAACAAGCTATGACAATAAACCGCTGGTAGAAGTGGTGAATGTAGCTTCGGGTAAGGTTCAACCCATGTGGATTACCATTGATATTCCTAAAACTACAGCTCCAGGCCTATATACTGGTAATTTTGTAGTTAAAGCCAATGGTAAATCGAAAGTAATTGCCGCTAAAATTACGGTTGGTAACCAGGTTTTAGCCGATGCTGGTGTAGGATCGCCCGATAAACAAACTCGTTTAACCTGGTTAAACTCCACTTTAGCGCAACCTAATACAGTGGTTGCACCTTACACGCCGCTAACAGTTGCTGGAAATGTAATTTCGCTTTTAGGTCGTAAATTTGAGATTAATGCAGATGGTTTCCCTAAGCAAATCCAGACTTTCTTTAATGCCGAAATGACGGCTTATACCGATAAACCTAACAATATCTTAGCTGAGCCTATTCACTTTCACTTTTTTAACACCCCAAAAACACAAGAGAAATTTGTTCCTGCCAACTTGCAGATTACCAGCAAAGAGGCAGGTACTGTAAAATGGACAGCTACCAGTACTTCCGAAAATTTGAAAATGGATTTGGAAGGCGCCCTGGAATTTGATGGTTACGTGCATTATGTGGTTAAGGTTACTGCTTTAAAGGATGTAGATTTCAGCAATGTTGATTTTCATATCCCGTTTGATAAAGGTTCAACCAAATATTTAATGGGATTGGGAGAAAAAGGTGGCGTAAGACCAGATACCGTTAAATGGAAGTGGGATGTAGCCAATAAAAACCAGGATGCAGTTTGGATTGGTAACGTAAATGCAGGGTTGTACTACAACTTAAGAGATGAGCGCTATGTTCGTCCGTTAAACACCAATTTTTACCTTCAGAAGCCTTTATTACTGCCTAAATCGTGGGGTAACGATGATAAAGGAGGAATCCAGATTAATGTTAAAGGCAGTTCGATGCTGGCCGATAACTTTACCGGCGCACGAAGCATGAAAAAAGGCGATGTATTGTATTATAACTTTAATTTGCTGATTACGCCATTTCACTTGCTCGATACCGATTTTCAGTGGGATAACCGTTTTTACCATAAATATGGCGATTTAGATGCCATTAAAACTGCTGGTGCAAGTGTGGTAAATATCCACCATGCTACGCCGATTAATCCGTGGATCAACTATCCGTTTATCGAATGGAAAAAGATGAAAAGCTATATCGACGATGCACACAGCAAAGGTTTGAAAGTTAAAATCTACAATACCGTTCGGGAGCTTTCTAACCACGCTTATGAATTACCTGCTTTAAGAAGCCTGGGTACAGAAGTATATTCGCCTGGAAAGGGGGGAGGATTTAGCTGGTTGCAGGAGCATTTGGATTCTAATTACATTGCGGCCTGGTTTGTACCCGAAATTAAAGATGCAGCCGTAATTAACAGTGGAATGAACCGTTGGCACAATTACTATGTGGAGGGGATGAACTGGCTGGTAAATAACGTAGGTATTGATGGTGTTTATTTAGATGATGTGGCTTTCGATCGTGTTACGATGAAGCGGATTAAGCGTGTATTAACCCAAAATAACCACCCGGGTATTATCGATTTGCACTCAGCCAACCAGTACAACAAGAGTGATGGTTTTAACAACAGCGCCATTTTATACATGGAGCATTTCCCTTACCTGAACCGTTTATGGTTTGGCGAGTATTTCGATTATCAAAAAAACAACCCCGATTTCTTCTTAACCGAAGTGAGTGGTATTCCATTTGGTTTAATGGGCGAAATGTTGCAGGATGATGGAAATCCATGGCGTGGTATGATTTATGGCATGACAAGCCGTTTAGGCTGGTCGGAGAAGAGCGACCCACGACCGTTATGGAAAGCCTGGGATAATTTCGGGATCAAAGGTTCTGAAATGCTTGGTTACTGGAGCGAAAACTGCCCGGTTAAAACAGATAATCCAAAAGTTTTAGCCACTGTTTACAAAAAACAAGGAAAAACCATGGTGGCCTTAGCCAGCTGGGCCGAAGGCGATACAAAGGTTAATTTAACTATTGATTGGGCAAAATTAGGACTGGATGCTGCTAAGGTTAAAATAACCGCTCCGGCAATTGATAAGTTCCAAACGGCGGGTAATTATGCTGATGGAAAATCGGTTCCTGTTGAAAAAGGAAAAGGTTTGATTCTGATTGTGGAGTAATACTACGTGCCATGGTTTGTGTCTGCACGAACCATGCATTTGGACATGTAATTTTCGGTACGTGGAAACACTTACTGATGCGATAACAAAAAAAAGCTCAGGGTTTAAACCCTGAGCTTTTTTTAATGGATGAATTATACTTTCACATTTTCCATGCCGTATTGCTTCAATACATCGGCAGGCACACCAGCCCATTGGTTTGGTGCGTTACCTACATAACCAATATCTTTAACGCCCATTTCGGTGGTGTAAAAGCCCGATGCAGTTAAATCTCTCATGCGGTTAAAAAATGTTACGCCTGCCCTTACTTCCGGTTTGGCTTTTTTAGGGTAGGCAATTTCGTCTACAATTGAAATCTGTTGCTCAGCTGAAGCCTCTATAAACGGTTTCTGGAATTTATTGAAACAATATACATCCAGCCATTTTAAGCCGCCACGCATAGGCACTTTATGCTCGGGAATATCTTTTACAATAAATTCGATAAATTCAGGCACTTTGGCATCCGATGCGCTGCCCGATACATCATCTTTAGGGATAATGATATCGGCTAAAACCGTAATCGTTGCCATCTCGTGCTTGGTAAAAAATGTTTCTGCTTTCAGGTTTTTATCACGGTCTACTTCCCATTGCTCCCTGCCGGCATCTTTTGCTGTTTCTTCGGTTGCAACCGCTTCTGTTTTATTTTCGGGTTGCTTACAAGCCTCCAGGATCACTGCAGTGCTAATGGCGGTTAAACCCAATGCTTTTATGGAATCACGTCTGTTCATGTTGTAATTCTTTTAAATGTTTTGTTTTTTCTTTTGAGCTAAAATGTATTCGGCAGTACGCATAGAAAGTGCCAGGATAGTCCATGTGGCGTTTTTATCGCCTTGTTGCACAAACGGACCGGCATCTACCACAAACAGGTTTTTACAATCGTGTGCCTGGCAGTATTTGTTCAGTGCCGATTTTTTAGGGTCATCGCCCATGCGGATAGTGCCAACTTCGTGGATAATTTTACCAGGATTCAATAAACCATAATTGGTATCAGCACCCTGTATTTCTGAAGTTACCACAGCACCCATTTCTTTCATAATGTTTAAGAAAGTTTCCTGCATGTGCTTGGCCTGAAGAATTTCATCTTTATCCCATTTATAGTTAAATCTTAAAACAGGGATACCATACTTATCTACCATATTCGGGTCGATTTCGCAATAATTGCTTTCTCTGGCTATTGCAGTGCCACGACCAGCCATACCTACACCAGTGCCATAAAAGCGACGGTAATCATCTTTTAAAGATTTTCCGTAACCGCCAGCTTCTTTCATTTTGCCATCTCTGCCAGGTACCATGCCATTCATTTCGGCAACGCCACCTCCAAAACCGTAAGCAGGCATACCCATGCCGCCCCAATATTCGATGTGGTAACCACGCGGGAAGTTTAAGCGTTTGTTATCCAGCCACCATGGCGAGTAAATGTGCACACTACCCAGACCATCTTCGTTGTAGCGTTTCCGGTCCATCAATTGCGGTAAAAAACCCGATACACTGGCTCCAGTAGAGTCGTGCAGGTATTTACCTACTACGCCACTGCTATTGGCTAAACCATTGGGGTGTGAAGTTGATTTTGAATTTAATAAGATCCTTGCCGATTCGCAGGCACTGGCGCCTAAAATAACCAGCTTGCCATTAACCTGATATTCCTGCAGATCTTTGCGGTTTACATAAGATACGCCTTTTGCCGAACCATCTTTATCGGTAATTACTTCGCGTACCATGGCATCGGTAATTACAGTAAGGTTACCTGTTTTTATAGCCGGATTTACCAAACATGAAGAGGAAGAAAAATCGCCGTAAACTTTACAGCTTCTGCCGCACTGACCGCAGTAAAAACAAGGTGCACGATCATTGTTGTTCGGTAATGCTTCTGTAAGTACCGAGCCGCGCCCGGCAATTACCTTTACGCCTGCTTTTTCAGCTCCTTTTTTAATGAATAATTCATTTAAACGCGGCTTCGGTGGTTTCATAAAGATACCATCAGGTTCGCTTTCTATGCCCTCTACCGTACCATAAATACCAATCATGCGATCAACCTTATCATAAAAAGGCTTCACATCAGCATAGGTAATTGGCCAGCTATCGGTTAAGCCATCCTTAGGTTTAAAATCGTCTGGCCCCATGCGCAAAGAAATCCTTCCCCAGTGGTTGGTACGGCCACCCAGCATACGCGAGCGGAACCACTCGAATTCACTTTTGTTTTTCTGGGTATAAGGTTCGCCTTCCAGTTCCCAGCCGCCGTAAGAAGCATCGAAATCGCCAAAGGGGCGGACTGTACCGGCTCCTCTGCGGGGCGACTCCCAGGGCCATTTTAACTGGTGTGAATCTAATCGTGGATCGAAGTTTTGGCCGGCTTCGAGCAATAAAACTTTTTGACCTGCATGTGCCAATACGTATGCAGCCATTCCGCCACCGGCGCCCGAGCCAACAATAATGGCATCGTAAACGGTAGGCGATTTCTTTATCTGAAAGTCACTCATGTAAAATGGTTAGATGTTTAATACATCTAATCTAAAGTTTAATTTTTTTAAATAAAAGCAATCGCCTTCTTTGGAATCAATATAGATAATGAAGTTTTATGCGTTTCTAAATCGTATTACGTCATTCATTTGTTTAATGCAGCTTCAGCGGTTCCTCTAATAGAAATGTTTAAATTTTTCCCGCTCACATCTTCCATAAATTCCTTGCATAGTCGCTCTATTGTTACATTATTTCAAGGCTATACATTAGCCCGTAAACTTGATTATCTTTGCAGCTTAAATTTATTCAATGCCAGTATCTGCCCATACCGAACAATTTATTGCCGCTTTAAAAGCAAGTTTCGATGCCGGAACTTTTGTAAAGGTTTCTCTTGGCAATTATAAAGGAACAGAAGAAGCCTTAAAGCAAATCCTCATGCGTAGGGTGGTGATTAAACGCGAAGATAAACTGGCCTTTACCTATCGTTATAAAACCCGCGATGTGGTTAAAAACTACAATCTGGATGAAGCCATTAGTTTAATTACCGCTTACCTGGATAATGGCTTTAAAATAGCAACCTTATTTACCACCGATAAAGATCTGATTCTGGAAGAACTGAATAATGGGAAAGTGGTGCTCAGAGAAAGCAAAGCATCGGGTAAAGCGGTGCCATCGGCCAGTCATGATCAGGAAAAGGTAAGGTTGATTAAAGCAGATTCGAAACCTTATTTAACGGAATTGAAAATTACCGATGCCGAAGGAAAGGTATTTAAAAATGCACAGGATAAATACCGTCAGATTAATCACTATATCGAGATTTTAAGCGCCTTAATTAAGGAATTACCTGCAGGCACCACTAAAAAGGTTGCCGATATGGGCTCTGGCAAAGGTTATTTAACTTTTGCACTTTACGATTACCTGCATTCGGTTTTGCATCTGGAAACGGAAGTGATTGGCGTAGAATACCGCCAGGATATGGTAGATTTATGCAATCAGGTTGCTGCTAAATCTGATTTTGCCCAACTGCGTTTTGTACAAGGAACTATTGAAGATTATCAGGCAAACGATGTAAACTTGCTGATTGCGCTACATGCCTGCGATACGGCAACGGATGACGCTATTTTTAAAGGTATTAAAGCCAATGCTGAGCTGATTGTGGTTGCACCCTGCTGCCACAAACAAATCCGCAGGGAAATGGAGAAAAACAAAGCGAAAAACGATGTTTCTTTTTTAACGAAATACGGCATCTTTTTAGAACGCCAGGCGGAGATGGTTACGGATGGCATCAGAGCTTTAATTTTAGAATATTTTGGTTATAAAACCAAGGTTTTCGAGTTTATTTCTGACGCGCATACACCGAAAAATGTGCTTGTGGTAGGGGTGAAGGGAAAAGCGTTAAGCGCTGAGCGTAAAGCGGAAGTTTTAGAGAAAATTAAAGCGAGCAAAGCATATTTTGGAATTGATTACCACCATCTGGAAAGGTTGCTGGAGTTGTAATTTAACAAAATTCATCGTCATGCTGAACTTGTTTCAGCACCTCCTACTGCTTAAGCTAATTTTTGTTCATCTAAACATATATCCAAAGCAACACCGGCTTTTTCCGGTTTTTTAACAACGCGTCTACCTTTCGCATGGTAGCATCTGCCAAAACCGGACAGCCGGCACTTTGTCCAAACAGGGTTTGAGGATAAATTTCATGATCAGGAACGGGGCTATACGAATGTAAAACCACAATTCTTTTAAAGGCATTGCTGTTGCTTTCTTCCAGGCCATACATTTTGTAGTGCACATTAATGCCCCAGTTGCTATAAGCACGGCCCTGTACCTTATATTTTCCCAATGAAGTACAATAACTCCCCACTTTATTGCTAAAAATTACTTTGGTAGGCGTGCTGCCGCCACCAACGCCATGGGCACATAAGCCTTCTACAGTAATTACTTTCTGTTTAAAATCGTAAACGAAGAGCCTGTTTTTGCCAGAATGGATGCTCATATCAACCATAATGGCGATGGAAGTATCCATATTGTTTTGCTTACAAAAAGCTAAGGCCTCATTGATTTTATCGGCAGGGATGCTGTTGTTGTGGGTTGTTTTAAAACCAAACAAGGTAAATAAGAGGAGGAGAGCTGATAATTTTGGCATTTACTACGATGTTGGTTGGTAGAGCAGTTATTTCGGCTGGTGCGGACACCAGCCGCTAAGACAGGGTTACAAATGCAATAAAATAATTGCAATGAGTGCAGGGATAGATTGCACATACAAAATTTTCTTACTGGCTGTAGCTGCACCATAAATACCGGCAATAATTACGCAGGTTAAAAAGAATATCGCTACATACAGGCGCCAATGGTGATCGCTTATGCATAACGACCAGATTAAACCTGCCGCTAAAAAGCCATTGTACAGGCCCTGATTTGCAGCCAGTGTTTTGGTAGGGGCAAATAAATCTTTAGGAATGGTTTTAAAAACCCTGGGCGCTCTGGTTGTCCAGGCAAACATTTCGAGCCAAAGGATATAGATGTGGATAAGGGCAATAAGCCCGATCATGATTTGTGCTGCTATCTGCATAATAGGGAATTACACGGGTTTAAATGATTAGCATAATAACTTAATAAAGATACAAAAACTTTGATCATACAGCATCATATACGTTATGCGTTTGAAACAAAAGCCTTTAAATTGATAATCTATTTATAGCTATTTAGAATTATTATGTATCATTATTGAATAATTTTATGTATTATTTATTTTATTTCTTAATACTCTTAGTTATATGTTTCATCTAGTAATTATGCCTATTCATCGTTTATTATAGCCTTTCTATCTAGTATCTATTTTTTCATTGTCCGGTTATTTTTAGTTTAGGGTAAAATTCATTAAAAGCTGTCTTTTAAAGTTTTTTAAGCTATTTCTTATGCGCTTGCTTTCCTTTTTTAGCACAATATCGAATCTAATATATTAACCTTTAAATTCAATTTTATGACTAAATTAGCCTACTTTATCATATTATTTGTTTTATTTTTGTTTGTGCAGCAAAGCTACGCGCAAACATTCGATTGTACAGGGCCATTACCCACAGACCCTTTACAGCGGAATTTAAAACTTTTTAATTGTCCTAAATCCTTTCCCAACTACACCTTATTATCGGCACATCGCGGTTATTGGAAAGATTACCCGGAGGGCTCAATGGCAGCGTTTCAGGCCGCCGCAGACTTTGGCGTAGAAATGATGGAAGTGGATGTTAAACTAACAACCGATGATACACTCTACGTTTTTCATGACTGGACCTTAGAAAGGCTGACGAATGGCAAAGGCGTGGTAAGGGATGCTAACTGGAATTTTTATAAAAGCTGGAATGATTTAAAAAACCTGCGGCTCAGGAATACTGAAGGTGTGCTAACCAGTTCACCTATTCCAACCTTACGACAGGTATTACAGCTCTGCAAAACTAAAGGTATACTGGTAAGTATTGATAAGGCAGACCGCTTTTTTGATAAGGTATATACCCTTGTCCATCAGCTTGGAATGGACCAAATGGTTACTTTTAAAACAACCTATCAAACCTTTGGCACGCCTCAGGGCTTAAAGAATGCTTTTCCCAGTGTGCCAGGCGATCAGTTGCTCAAAATGTACACCCCTACCATTTTTGGCGAACGCTATGATGCCAGTACAGGTCTTCAGGATACGATTAAACTTTTTGTCGATGCCGGCTGCCCGGGATTTGAAATGATTTATTTTAAATCAACCGATGCCATGCTCACCCGTGCGGTTACGATAGATGGGAAATCATATACCAATATTCTGGCCTATCTGAGGGACAAAAACAGACTGGTGATCCAGTTTCCCGAATGGCCCGAAACCTGCGAGGGTAACTGGTCGCCGGGAGCGGCGGTGTGGCGTGTGTTAAAGCTCGATGGCTCTGATAATCGGGGTAACTGGCAATGGTTAATGGATACGGGAAGTCCTAATGTAGTGATTTCAGATCGGCTGGAAGTGCTCAAGAAGTTCCTCGAAGTATACGGAAAAAGAAATACAAATAATTAACCGCTTAAAATATGATTGTTATGAATACAAATAGAATAGTTCATAATTGGACCATACAACTATATAACAAAATGGCTATTTATATGCGCCCGCTGCTGATGTTCATCTTTCTGATACTTTCGGTGGCAAGCCAAAGCCATGCACAAGCTTTACCCCCACTTGTTCATCAGCTAAACCTTGACGATGGTAGTGCTTATGATGCGACCACCGGCCAAACCGGGACAGTTTCGGGAACACTGGTGGGTGCTTTCGACCGTTTTGGTATACAAAACGGAGCTACATTTTTTCAATCATCTAACCAGACTAACCAGGGAACAGGGATAAAACTGAGTAAGAGTACTTCATACCCTGATGCTTATAATACCAAATTCACGGTATCGGTATGGGTATATTGTGATTTAGCAGATTCCATACCTTCAGGTCCTGTGCCATTTCCTACCGGTAGTATTTACGAGCAAATATTTAACCTGCACGACCAAAATAGAGTGCTAAACTATAACGGCATTGCCAAAAATTGGGCTACATTGGGCCTTGACCGTTATATTAAAAATACAGCTGGTGTTTATTCAAACTGGTATTTATGGAATTACGAACCTATCCAATTTGACCAACGAGGATGGTACCATATTATTACTACTGCAAGTCAATACTTTACCAGAATATATATGTACAAACCCGATGGCAATATGGTTTGTGGCATGACCTATATGGGTACGCAAAGCATCGACAATAATTTTATCGTTACTCTGGGTGCATATAGCATGGAGGGGGGGAGTGCTATCGCCTACATGGATGATTTTAAAATGTATAGCGACACGGTAAGCAAAGCGCAGGTGCAACAAATACATAATAATGATCTGGTGCCTCCAGGCAGTAGCCCTCGCCCGGTTACCGGTAAAATATACCGGATTAAAAACGTAAATAGTGGCCTTTACCTGAGTCTGACCGATTTCAATTGGACTGATGATAATGATGCCGTACAACGCCCTGAACGTTATGCCGGTTCTAGCTGTCTGTGGCAGGTTATCCCCCTGTCATCCGGAAATGTAAGGATTAAAAACGTTTTTAATGGGAAGTTATTAGCGCTCGCCTCATACTCTACCGATAATGGTATACGTGTATCTGTATGGGAAAGGGAATCGCCGACTACGCCCGATGCAAGGTGGCACTTGATTGATGCGCCAAACGGATCGTTCAGACTGCAAAATGCATATAGTGGTAAATTTGCTGTAGTAAAAGATGCACTTCCAACTGAATGGGCAAACATTATTCAGTATGATAGTGGTGAAGAGAATTCTCAATGGATATTTGAAGAGGTATCTCTGCCTGATTTTAGCGAGGATAAGGATTTTTTCATTGTAAACAAAAGAAGTGGATTAACTACAACGCTTACCAGCTATGGTTTGAGCAATGGTACAGGTATCAATCAGAACAGCGATGGCTATGCGGGAGCGACCCAGGTATGGAAGCTAAAAAAAGATGATAAGGGGCTGTATCAAATGATTAGCAAACTGACCGATAAACAACTCCAGGTAAACGATGCTTCGTTTGATAACGGTGCTTTGATTACCCAATGGGATCAGGGTGATTACATACAAGGAAAGTGGCGGATATTTGAGCCCTCTTATTCGAATAGTTCCAACCGTTGTTATTATATCGCAAATGCCAATAGTGGCAAAATAATGGTAATAACAGGAGGATCTACCACTAGTGGCGACCCTATCTTTCAGTGGTCCGGTGAAGACGGCATGAATGGTGCCTGGTCCTTTCAGGAAAGCAATACCACACCAGTACTGGCGCCGGGGAAGGTTTATAGAATTGTTAACAGGAACAGTGGACAATACCTGAGTTTAAGTGATTTTAATAATGATAACAATACGGCAGCCAAGCAAAACATTGAAGCTTTTAGCGGTGCCGGCCATCTTTTTAAACTGATTAAAGATGGTGAAGGCAGATACGATATTGTGAATTTTTATACAGGTAAATCGCTTCAATTGGATAATAGTGTGGCTAACCTTTCAGCTGACGAGGTTGGGTTAAGACAAAAAAAACAGCAGCAAAATGATTATCAAAAATGGATTATATCTGAATTAAGGTCCACGCCAGGTTATTTTCACATTTCTAATGCACTTACAGGTAAACCGATTGTTGTTCAGAACGCGTCGTCAGCTTACGGTGCCCAGGTATTTCAATATTGGGAGAATGGGCCAAATGGCGACTGGCAGTTCCAGGAAGTTGACATCACTCCTAAAGTGAATGGACAGGTGCTAACCCAGGCAGGGTTCTCGAATAAGCATAGCGGGATGTTTCTTGATCTTAGTCCGAGAAATTCAACTAATGGAGCGGCTGCAGTACAAATTCTTGAACTTGAGGTTTTCGGTTGGAACCTCTGGAATTTAAACCGGCAGGCCGACGGCAAATACCAGTTGTTCAATTCAATGACGAATAAACTTCTGGCGGTTGAATTTAGCTCTCTAGATAATGGGGCAGTGATATGGCAGTGGCAGGCAAATCAAACAGCCGCCAATGGCAGATGGATTATTTTTCAAGCCGCGGCTCCAAACCAGGATTACTGGCGGATAGCTAACGAAAATTCAGGAAAATATGCAATAGTTAATAACTCTACAAGCTCCTCCTCAGCCGTCGTTCAATGGAATTATGGTGGTGCGGATGGTGCGCTATGGGTACCACACGTTGCTACTCCTTCATCTTCAAACACATCTGCGTTATCAATGAAAAACAGTTTGTCTGTTCCAAACAATCCGGATACACACCAGCTGGAGGCGAGTACTTTGGTCAGTCCAAATGGAGATGGTAATAATGATAAATTTATTATAAAGAACATTGAATACTACCCAAATAACAGCATTAAGATATTTGATAAGGTGGGCCGGGTTTTATACAGTAAAAAACGTTATGCAAACGATTGGGATGCGAGTATAAATGGCAGCCTGTTAAGCGAAGGAACGTACTACTATGTGATTGATCCGGGCGATGGCAGCCCTACAATTAAAGGTTTCATCAACGTCATCAGAAATTAATGGGCTATATGGGCAAGTTTAAAAAATATCAGCTGGCACTATACTTAGGGTTTGTAGCTTGGGTCGGGATTTTATTCTCCAACCAGGCCAGGGCCCAGGTACTCCCGCTCAATGCGCAATACTTCCAGAACCGTTATCTGGCAAATCCATCAATGGCAGGTATTGATCAGGGTTTTAACATCAACGGAAGTTTGCGCAAACAGTGGTCCAATATTCCAGGTGCACCGGTTACCCAAAGCATCACCTTAGATAAACAGGCAGATAAGATCGGCTGGGGCGTAAATATCTATAATGAAAAATCGGGAGGTATACAGCGTACCAAAGCAGTGGGTACTTTCGCCTATCACTTACCTTTAAACAGCGATAGCCAAAAGCTGAATTTCGGTATTTCTTTCGGTACCAGTCAGGATAAACTGGATTTAAACAGCATCACCAACAGTGATATTAACGATCCTGCTATCGCCCGTTTTAACGAAAGGGGATATTACCTTGATGGCGATTTTGGCCTTTCGTATACCTCAGAGAACTTAACTGTTGAAGGCGCAATTCCAAACCTGCGTTCTGTTTTCAGGAAAGATGACCTGAACTTTGTAGATAAACCTACATTTTACGCTGCGGTGAGTTATCGTTTTTTGCTGGGATCGGATATGAATAGTGTAACATTAGTGCCCAAAGGTGTAGTGAGGGGAATAAAGGGATTTGATAGCTTGTGGGATGCCGGCTTAAATGCGACATTTATAAATGATAAATTGTCGGCAATAATGATGTATCACAGTACCAAAAATATCACCTTCGGTATCGGGGCAACCTATAAATCTTTTTTACACTTTACCGCTTATTATAATATGGCTACTGCTGCAATAGGAGGTTATACCAACGGCGATTTTGAGATCAATGCCAGGGTAAATATTGCAAAGAAACAGTAGCTGCCAAACGGTTCTTCAGCGTATTAACCAAATGCATACAGGGATTTTACCTGTATGCATTTTTTCTGCGATGGAACAAAATGTTGAGCTTAAAGTTTGTAACGATTTGGATATGTAATTATTTAAATTCATATTTGATTTCTCCAAAACAACTGGGGCATAGTGTGATAAATTCTTCAAATAGCGATTCTGAGTTATTTTTGTTGTGGAAAGATGGCAACGAGGAGGCTTTTGGATTACTTTATAAAAAGTATGTTGTGCCAATGCTCGCTGTAGCAAAAAAAAAGTTGCCCGATAAGGAACTGGCAGAGGATCTGGTACAGGATACCTTCATTAGTTTTTACAAGAAGAAAGCAACCCTGCCTCCCGAAATTTCTATTCCAGCTTATCTGTATGTTAGTCTTAAGAATAAGATTTTCAGTTATTACAGAAAGGAATCGTCTGATCAGAAATTTATTGCGCACATTACGCATGCCGGCGCGGATGTAGATCACTCGACCATTGAACAGATCGAGGCCAAAGAATTTGAAGAACGGGTTAATCTGGAGATTAAAAAACTACCCCCACAGTGCCAGCTTGTTTTCGAATTAAGCCGGAAAGAACACCTGTCAAACAAAGAAATCGGACTCAAACTCGGCCTTTCCGAAAATACCATAGAACAGCACATCAGAAGGGCACTAAAACAGTTGAAAAACACTTTTAAAGATTATATCCATTTCATCATCTGAAAAACAGCTGTTAGTGTTAAAAAAATAAATTCTTTCAAGCCGATTTCTGGCTGTCATCAACTTTTTTAAATAAAAAAAACAAATTGACTAACGGGTAGTTAAATCCCATGCGTTATGCCAATATAAAACACTGATTATGATCGGGTAAATTATAGCATAATACATGGAATCTGCAGTACTCAAGCATTTAATAGACGGTTACGAAAAGGGAACCTTAACCAGGGAAGAATCCGATAAATTGGAAGAATGGTTTCAGTCGCTGAATTTTGATCATGGTGATTCAGTTCCCGCTTCAGCTAAAGACGGACTTGAGGAAGAACTATATGAAAAATTTAAACAGCGTTTGAAAACGCAGACAAATACCCATACCAGAAAGTTATATACGCGGATATTAGCCGCCGCCTCAATTTTGATTGTTGTTTCAGCGGGTCTTATTTTTAACCAGTACCGTTTGAGCAGTAATGCAGCTGACCGGTTTTTATCTAAGCAAAACGGTGTTAATCCACAGATTAATGCAGTAAAACATCATGCTGTTTTAAAATTTGCCAATGGGCAGGAAATGGTTTTGGGAGCGGAACGAAAAGGTCTGATCAGTTACGTGGATTCAACAGGCAATCGGGATAACCGTTTAAGTTCTATCATTACGCCTAATGGAATCCAGTTTCATGTGATCCTCGCCGATGGAACAGGCGTTTGGTTAAACGCATCCTCATCGCTAACCTTTCCTGTTTCATTTAATGGTCAGAACAACCGCTCGGTTGTTTTAAAGGGCGAAGCTTATTTTGAAGTGGCAAAGAACAAACAACAGCCTTTTCTGGTAAATGTCGTTTCAACTTCAACCTCCGGAAACGATGCCCTGGTTAAAGTGCTGGGTACCCATTTTAACATAAAGGCTTATGCAGATGAACCCGAAATTAAAACCACTTTGATTGAAGGTGCTGTGGAGTTGAGCAATAAAACAAACCATGCTTACCTGAAACCTGGTGAGCAAGGCACGGTGCATCCCGGTTTAAATCAGATCGGCCTAAAAAGTGTAGATGCACAAAGTGCGATGGCCTGGAAAAATGGAAATTTTGTTTTTGTAAAAGAAGATATCCGTAGTGTAATGCGGCAGATTGCCCGATGGTACGACCTCGAAATTATCTATCAGGGCGATTTTGAAGGGATGGAATTTACAGGAACCATATCAAAATACGAAAATGCAGCAAAAGTACTCGAAATGCTGGCGCAAACCGAAACCATAAAATTTAAGCTTGAAGGGAGGAGGGTAACGCTTATGCCATAATATTTTCTAAAAAGGATAGAAAATAACCGGGAAGCGTTGCGACCGCCCCCGGCTGTTTGTCCAGATCAATCTAAGTCAATTTAAATCAAATCCAACAAACCAAATGTATGAAATTTACCAATAAAAGCTTGGGCAGTTTTCCATGCTCCATGCCCATTAAATTAATTAAAATAATGAAGTTCGTCTGCTTCTTCCTCATCATTGGACTGATGCAGGTAAATGCATCAAGTTTAGCACAGGTTACCATTTCTGTTAAGGATGCCCCAATAGAACTGGTGCTTAACCAAATTAAAAAACAGAGCGGTTATAACCTGCTGTACAACAACAAAACGCTTGATCATGCTAAGCCGGTAAGTTTTTCTGTTACAAATGCACCGGTAGAGGAAGCTTTGCAAAAATGCATGTTTAACCAGCCACTTGCCTATAAAATTGTAGACAGCACCGTAATCATTAAGGCAAAGGAGCTTCCTTCGCCCCGTGCCGAAAAGCAGAAATTAATAGATGTAACCGGAAAAGTTTTAGATGAAACGAAACAACCGCTCCCTGGTGCATCAATAAAAATCAAAGGAACCGATAAGGGAACCGTATCAGATCCCAATGGCGATTTTGTATTGAAACAAGTAGCAGATGATGCCGTTTTGCTCATATCGTACATCGGTTATCAGCCCCAGGAGTTTGCACTAAAAGGACAAAGCAGTATTGTTGTTAATCTGGTGGCCGATGCCGCTGGTTTAAAGGAAGTTGTAGTTGTGGGCTATGGTACGCAGCAAAAGAAATTTGTTACGGGCTCTTTGAGTAGTGTAAAAGGCGAACAGTTGGGAACCTATGCAGGCAGCAATTTTGCCCAGCAGCTTTCTGGTAAATCGGCAGGTGTAGTGATTAACGATATTTCGGCACAACCAGGTGCTGACCCTAAAATTGTGATCAGGGGAATTGGTACACTAACAGCAGGCACTAATCCGCTAATTGTGGTAGATGGTTTCCCGTTAAGCGAAGGAAGCTCGCTCAATAGCATTAACCCTAACGATATCGAAAGTATGGATATCTTAAAGGATGCTGCCTCGGCAGCAATTTATGGATCGAGGGCCGCTAATGGGGTAATCCTGATTACAACAAAAAAAGGAAAGAACGAACAGACCAAAATATCATTGGATGTTTACACCGGAATTCAGCAAAGGGCCGATAAGGTAGAATATACCGATGCATACGAAACAGCAAGGTTTTTAACCAGCGCCCGCGATAATGGTTATGTATCTAAAGATCCAGGTAATAGAAGTATAAATGATGATCGGGCTACCAGGTTAGCCAAAGGGGCATCGATAAGGGAATTAAGGTTGAACTATTTAGATCCTTATTTAAATGGTACCCCAGGTTTAACAAATACCAACTGGCTTGATGAGATTTTTAGAGATGCACCTATGCAAAGTTATAACCTTTCTTTCTCTGGTGGGAATGCCAAAACCAACTATTATGCATCGGCAAATTACCTCGATCAGCAGGGGTTGGTAATCAACAATGGATTGAAACGCTATAGCGGTAATTTTAAGGTGAATTCAAAAATTTCAGATAAGCTCGATTTTGGGTTTAGCCTTAATCCATCTTATAACGAACAAAAAGTATTTGATAATACCGGCGATTTTAACGATCCGCTAGGTGCTGCGGCTGCCATGTACCCCTTTTTTAAACCTTACAATAATGATGGTAGCCTGGCCATTAGTGAGCAGATTATTGCGAATAGGGCAGAGGATGGGGCTTTAATCGAAAACCCTGTAGCTACACTGCTTAAGGTTAAAAATAACCGGGCCTATACCCGCATTTTTGGTAATACCTTTATCAGTTATAAAATTTTTAAAGACCTTACCTATAAATTATCCCTTGGCGGTGATTATTCCGGCAGGTATTTCAATTATTATAACCCGTCTGATGTTGGTGCTTACCGTACAGCTGTTGCCGGTAAATTGGCTAGCGCAAAAGAAACCGATGGATCGACACTGAACTACCTGATAGAGCATACTTTAAACTATGCTAAAGTTTTGGGTAAGCACGATTTTAATCTGCTTGCGGGTTACACTTTTCAGAAAGAAAATGGTTCAACTACCATCATCAACGGTGCCAACATTGCTGACGATAACCTACAGAATATTACCGGGGCAAGTGCTTTTACGCTTGATCCGGCTTCAGGAAAGTACCGTTGGGCGCAGATTTCCTATTTTGCGCGACTGCAATACATGTACGATCAAAAATATATTGCATCCCTTACTTTCCGTACCGATGGTTCTTCGCGCTTTGGTTTAAATAAACAATGGGGTACTTTCCCATCTATCACTACGGGATGGATATTTAGCAAAGAAGACTTTTTCCCACAAGATGCTTTCATCTCTTTTGGTAAGCTAAGGGCTACCTGGGGTAAATCGGGTAATAATCAGATCGGTAATTACGGCTCCATGTCGTTGGTTACTGGCGGACCATCGTCAAACTATGTTTTTGGCAATGCGCTTGCACCGGGTTTTTCTGCATCTACCACTGCCAACCCCGATCTGTCATGGGAAACAAAAACTTCTTACAACCTTGGTTTAGACCTCGAAATACTTAAGAAAATAAACCTTACCGCCGAATATTATAATACCGAGACGAAAGATTTACTGCTCAATGTGCCTATCCCGTATCAAAGTGGTTTTAAAACCTCCCTGCAGAATATCGGTAAAATGCGCAACAACGGTTTCGAATTAAGTATTAGCGCCAATAATGTTAAACTGGGCGATGTGAACTGGAATATTAGCGGCAACCTTTCTTACAATAAAAACAAGGTACTGGCGTTAGCACCTGGCCAGGTTCAGATTATATCCGGAAGTTCTGCAAATATCATTACCAAAGTTGGCGAACCTTTGGCTGAAATTTATGGATACCATGTAACCGGCGTTTTCAAAAGCCAGCAAGAACTGAACAGCCTGCCTAAATTACCCGGAACTTTACTGGGCGATTATATTGTAGAAGATACCAATGGAGATGGCGTTATTAACCAAAGCGACTGGAAGCCCATGGGCAGTTATTTTCCAAAATTTTCGTATGGCCTGACCAATAATTTCACCTGGAAAAATTTCAACTTAGGTTTCTCTATTGCAGCCATTTCAGGGCGTACCATTTATGCTTTCCAGCTGGCCACCCGCGAAGAATCCGGAGAGGGTTTTACCCTGCCGAGCAAATATTATTATCAAAATGCCTTCGATCCGGTGAATAACCCCAATGGAACACTGGCAGAGGCAAATTATGGCAATTTTTCGCCAGCAAGAAGATCAACCAGAACTTCGGATGTTTTTTATAAAAATGGTGACTATATACGCTTGAGAGACGCACAGCTAGGTTATACATTTTCTGATAACGCATTGAAGAAGGTAGGTATCACCAGCGCCAAAATTTATATTAGTGGGAATAACCTTATCACACTCAATAATTTTAGGGGCTTTAATCCGGAGGGTTCTCCAGAATCCATTTTGTCAAGCGGCGAAAACAATAACAATTATCCTGTTGCACGTACTTATATATTGGGCTGCAACATTACTTTTTAACCATAGGAACATGCTATTAGAGAATAAAAGAAGGCTACAGATAATCATGCTATGCTGTAGTTTAATAGGGATTTGCTCTTGTTCAAAACAATTGGATCAGGAACCCATCACAGAAAAAGTAATCAACAATTTTTTAACCAACGAAAAGGAAACAGAAGAGTATGTAAACTCAGTTTATGCCAGCTTACAATCTACCGGTCTTTATGGGCTTTACCTGCCTGCATTGGCCGAAATCCCTTCGGACAATAGTTTTGATGAAGTGCCAGCTAATGATAGCGGCATATTTGGGGATCTGGATCAGTTCAAAACCATCTCAACAAACGATATTTTAGAAAAAAACTGGTCTGACAGTTATGTTACCATACAACGGGCCAATGTGGTGATCAATAGAATAAATAACATTCCATATGCAAGCGCAACAACCAGAAATGCCCGGAAAGGGGAGGTAGAATTTATCCGCGCATTGGTTTATTTCAATTTAATACGTTTGTACGGAGATGTGCCTTTGGCCACTGCCGAAACAACCAATCCCAACCAATACTTTGGAAAAGGACGTACGCCTGTAGACGAGGTGTATCAACAGATTATTACCGACCTCAAGGATGCAATCGACAATTTGCCGGTGGCCGCTACTCAGCCGGGTAGGGTAATTAAAACGGCCGCCCAAACACTGCTCGGAAAAGTTTACCTTACCCAGGGCAATTATAGGCTGGCCAAAGAACAGGTAGATGCCGTTATTGCATCAAATGTACACGGCTTAGTACCTATCGAAACATTATTTGACCTGAATAACGAGAATAATAAAGAAATTATTTTTTCTGTACAGTTTGCTTCGGGTATTAATGGAAATACGGAAGGGAGTGTAATGTACCAGCAATTTAGTCCGTCGGGTACCGTAGATGGTGCAAAAGGACATAACCTCCCTACTAAAGAACTGTATAATCTGTATAGCAGCAGCGATAAACGGAAAACAGTTTATGTTGGTATTACCGCTAACGGAATACCTTTTAATAATAAATTGAAAAGGCCTGTCAATATAGTTGATGGCGGAAGCGATTTTGTGGTGCTGCGGTATGCCGATGTTTTGTTGATGAAAGCAGAAATAGAGAATAAGCTGGATAATATCTTGGCTGTTGCAGATCCTTTAAATATGGTGCGCAACCGCGCAGGTTTATTAAATACAACTGCAATAACCAAAGCTGCACTCTCAGCGGCAATCGAACAGGAAAGAAGACTTGAACTGGTAGGTGAAGCCGACAGGTGGTTTGATTTACTGAAGAATGGAAATGCTGTCAGTACCATGAATGCATGGTTTACTGCGCAGAATATTCCAATCAGTATTACTGAAAAAAATCTTAAACTGCCGATTCCTCAATCTCAGATCAATACCGATCCATCCATTAAACAAAATTAATGTTAATGTTAAAGCGATTTTTAATATTGCTGCTTGGTTCTGCACTTTTGCAGAACCAAGCTCATGCACAGGGCTCCTTACCTGCCTGGAAAGAAGGCTTTTGGGATATCCATTTTATTGAAACCGGAGCAGGTAATGCCAGCTTTATGGTTTTTCCCGACGGAACCACCATGCTTGTAGATGCAGGCGACCTAAATAAAAACCTATTTGATACAAAATTCTTTCCGCTAAAGTCTACCCCGATTTTGCCCGGCCGGAGCAAAAGACCCGGACAATGGATCAGTTCATACATTAAACAGGTAATGCCCGGGAACCGGAAAGCCGGTATCGATTATGCTTTGATTACCCATTATCATGAAGATCATTACGGACAGATTAACCGCAATAGCATCGAAGCCACTAACAAAGCTTACCAACTATCTGGTTTAACCGATGTTGACGAAGAGCTGCCCATCAGTAAATTGTTAGACAGGGGGCTTGATTATCCTGTAGATTTAAGAACGTATTACAGCAATAATCCTACTTTTTCAAACTACCTTAAATTTATCGGTCACCGCATAAAAAATGGTTTAACACATGAAGCTTTACAGGCCGGAAGTAGCAAGCAGATTTGTTTATTGTTTAATGCCAAAGCATTTCCAGGTTTTGTTGTCAGGAATATCAAATCCAATAATAATGTTTGGAGTGGAGAAGACGAAAAAACTTTTCAGTGTTTCCCTGATGCTTCTATGCCAAAAAATGATTTTAATGAAAATCCATTAAGCAATGCCATTAAAATTACGTACGGCAAATTTAGTTTTTATACAGGAGGTGATAATACCGGTTACGAAGGTGAAGCATTTCCCGGGCGCAAAAATGTTGAGCCAGCGATAGCCAAAGCCGTAGGTAAAATCACAGCAATGTCGCTTAATCATCATGGCAACAGAGATGCCAACAATGATGCTTTTATAAAGTCATTATCCCCCGATGTTGTAGTTCAGCAGAGCTGGTGCTCAGATCAACCAGGCCAGGATTTGGCATTTCGGCTTGTTGAAAAAAATACCCGGGATGATAGTATTGCTGTTTTCAATACCCACATGCAGCAAGAAACCCAGGCTTACCTTGGCGCCTGGATAACGAAAAAATTTAAAAGCCTTCACGGACATGTAGTGATAAGGGTAACCAATCAGGGAAATGCCTATCAAATTTTTGTTTTAGATGAAAACAAAGAAAAATTAGAAGTAGTTAAAACTTTTGGCCCTTATTTAACCAAATAAGTAACCTTTCGAATGTTTTTAGCGATGCTTAACGCTATGCCTTTATTTAAACCGTCCATTCCAATGAAGAAAATTTTCTGTTTAATTCTTTCCATTTCTATATTTTCATCCGCATTTGCCCAGACCAAAAATGCGCCCAACACATATTCTGCTGAAGTGGCCCGCCCTAAATTAGTGGTTGGCCTGGTAGTGGATCAAATGCGCTGGGATTACCTGTACCGTTATTATAACCGTTACACTCAGGGTGGTTTTAAAAGATTGATCAACGATGGTTTTTCAGTTGAAAATACATTTATCCCATATACCCCGACTTACACGGCCTGTGGTCATACCTGCATCTACACAGGTTCGGTTCCTGCAGTGCACGGTATTATCGGTAACGACTGGTACGATCCTGAAACCAAAAAGAATGTATACTGTACAGAAGATTCTACTGTATCAACCGTGGGCAGTACACCATCTTCAGAAGGAAACATGTCGACCAGAAACATGTTAACCACCACCATTACCGACGAACTGAGGCTGGCCACCAATTTCAGGGCTAAAGTAATCGGGATTTCTTTAAAAGACCGGGGATCGATTCTTCCTGCCGGTCATGCTGCAAACGCGGCTTACTGGTACCAGGCAAGTAGCGGAAACTGGATTACCAGTACTTATTACATGAAAGAAGTGCCTGCCTGGATAGCCGATTACAATAAATTGAAACTCGCCAACAGGTTTTATGCAAAAAACTGGGAAACTTTGTACCCCATCAATACCTACGTAAACAGTACCGCAGATGAGAAAGCCTATGAAGGTAAACAAAGTACCTTTCCGCACCAATTGACTCAAAATATCGATAAAAATTTCGACGCCATCAGAAGTACACCTTATGGCAATACCCTTACCTTAGATCTGGCCAAACGGGCTATTGCTTCGGAGCATCTGGGGCAGGATAATATCACTGATTTCTTAGCGGTAAGCTGTTCTTCTACCGATCATGTTGGTCATTTATATGGACCAAATTCAATAGAAATAGAAGATACTTATTTAAGGCTGGATAAAGATCTGGAAGCATTTTTCAATTACCTTGATGAAAAAGTTGGCAAAGCGAATTACATGGTGTTTTTAACGGCCGATCATGGTGCAGCGCATGTACCCGGCTTTATGCAGGAGAACAGGTTACCGGCCGGAACAGTAAACGACCGCGACATTGCGAATAAATTAAATACTTATCTGAATGACAAATTTAAGCTTAACAATGTGGTTTTAAAATCGCAGAATAATCAGATTATCTTCGATCACGGCAAAACCGATAAAGCGAGCATTAGCTTTGACATCATCAAAGCCGCATCTGTTGAATACTTAAAAAGATTGGATGGTTTCCAGAATGCGGTTGATATGGCCAAAATATCGCAGTCTACCCTTCAGGAAATCCAGAAAAAAATGATCACCAACGGCTATAATGCACGCCGGAGCGGCGATATTTATTACGTTTTACAACCAAACTGGTTTAACGGTGGCAACACCGGAACCTCACATGGCACCTGGAACCCTTACGATGCGCATATTCCTTTGGTGTTTATGGGCTGGGGCATTAAGCGGGGCACTACAAACCGTATGCACTACATGACAGATATTGCGCCAACCCTGGCCGCACTGTTACACATCCAAACCCCAAACGGAACAGTTGGCGAACCTATTTCAGAGATCACCAATAAGTAACCGTTTGATTAACAGGGGTAAAATAAAAAAAAACGAAACAAGCAGCCTAAAAACTGATTTGTTTCGTTTTGTGTTCCCCCCAAGGCTCCAATTTTCATTTTCAAAACCCATTAGCCCAGGTCACTCACTTTAGTCTTTCTGTTTTTAGTCTTTTACCCTTAGCCTTTTCTCCTTTAGTCTTTAGTCTTTCTGCTTTGGTCTTCCTTATGTCTTTTCTGTCATGCTGTCAGTATGAAGTCTGGTTATTTTTTACATTTTATCAGTCTTTTGTCCATATTATCTGCCAAAAACCAATTGGCACAAGCATTGTTTAATAGGAGTAGAAATTATAATACTTTTAAAAAGAGAAAATAAAAATACAATGGGAAAAATTATTGGAATAGACTTAGGAACAACAAACTCTTGCGTGAGCGTAATGGAGGGCAACGAGCCTGTAGTTATCGCAAACAGTGAGGGTAAACGTACTACACCGTCTATTGTTGCTTTTGCAGAAAACGGTGAGCGTAAAGTTGGCGAGCCTGCTAAACGTCAGGCTATAACCAACCCAACCAAAACGATATATTCGATTAAACGCTTTATGGGTAACAGCTACGACGAAAGTGCGAAAGAAGCTGGACGTGTACCTTATAAAGTAGTAAAAGGCGATAACAACACTCCACGTGTTGAAATCGACGACAGAAAATACACTCCACAGGAGATTTCTGCAATGATTTTGCAGAAAATGAAAAAAACTGCTGAGGATTTCTTAGGTCAGGAAGTTACTGAAGCGGTAATTACTGTACCTGCTTATTTTAACGATGCACAACGTCAGGCTACAAAAGAAGCTGGCGAAATTGCAGGTTTATCTGTAAAACGTATCATTAACGAGCCAACTGCAGCTGCTTTAGCTTATGGTTTAGATAAAGCACACAAAGACATGAAAATTGTTGTGTTTGACTGCGGTGGTGGTACACATGACGTTTCTGTATTGGAATTGGGTGATGGCGTTTTTGAAGTAAAATCTACTGACGGTGATACACACTTAGGTGGTGATGACTTTGACCACATCATTATCGACTGGTTAACTGAAGAGTTTAAATCAGAAAACAGCATGGACCTTTCTAAAGATCCAATGGCGTTACAACGTTTAAAAGAAGCTGCTGAGAAAGCTAAAATCGAGTTATCGAGCACCACTTCAACTGAAATTAACTTACCATACATTACTGCTGACGCTAGTGGCCCTAAGCACTTAGTACGTACTTTATCACGTGCTAAATTTGAGCAATTGGCTGATAGCTTAATTAAACGTACTATCGATCCTTGTAAATCTGCATTGAAAAACGCTGGTTTAAGCACAAGCGATATCGACGAAATTATCTTAGTAGGTGGTTCTACCCGTATTCCTGCAATTCAGGAAGCAGTTAAAGCTTTCTTCGGTAAAGAGCCAAGCAAAGGTGTTAACCCTGATGAGGTAGTAGCTATTGGTGCTGCAATTCAAGGTGGTGTATTAACCGGCGATGTGAAAGATGTATTGTTATTAGACGTTACTCCTTTATCATTAGGTATCGAAACTATGGGTGGTGTAATGACTAAATTAATCGAGTCGAACACAACTATCCCAACTAAAAAATCAGAAACTTTCTCAACTGCAGCTGATAACCAGCCTTCAGTAGAAATCCACATTTTACAAGGTGAGCGTCCAATGGCAGCTCAGAACCGTACAATTGGCCGTTTCATTTTAGATGGTATTCCACCAGCACCTCGTGGTGTGCCTCAGGTAGAAGTATCTTTCGATATTGATGCTAATGGTATTTTACACGTAAGTGCTAAAGATAAAGCTACTGGTAAAGAGCAAAAAATCCGTATCGAAGCTTCTTCAGGTTTAACTGATGCTGAGATCAAAAAAATGAAAGAAGAAGCTGAAGCTAATGCTGCAGATGATGCTAAGCAAAAAGAAGAAGCTGATAAAATTAACGGAGCTGATGCTTTAATTTTCTCGACTGAGAAACAGTTAAAAGAGTTTGGTGATAAATTATCTGCTGATAAAAAAGCACCTATCGAAGCTGGTTTAGAGAAATTAAAAGCAGCACACGGTTCACGTAACTTTGCAGATATCGATGCAGCTTCGGCTGAATTACAAGCTGCATGGAACGTAGCATCTGAAGAAATGTACAAAGCTGGTGAGCAGCCTCAGGGTGGTGAACAACCACAAGCTGACGGACAAGCTCAGGGTGGCGATAACGTTACTGATGTTGACTTTGAAGAAGTGAAAGAAGACGATAAGAAATAATAAATTATCAGTTTTCAATTGACAGTTTTCAATTGAATTACAATAAAAAAGCGTTTCTGATTATTTCAGAAACGCTTTTTTGTTTTAGATCAATAAACCTCGCAGGTTTTAAAAACCTGCGAGGTTTGGAAAAGTATTTAAAATGTCTTATAAGGTTCAAAATAATATGAAAACGAACGGTTCTGTACTTTTCGGAAAATGTAGCCCCGCCATTCGCTATAGCCCTCATAAAAAAATCGGGGCTGTCGCTGCTGTCGGGTTTAGGAAAGAGAGGGTAATGCTTTTGGGGATGGTTTGAATAGCGGAGGTTTATATGTTGCTATCGTCATGCTGATCCGATAGCTATCGGATTTATTTCAGCATCTTTTCAACAATTAAGACCCTGAAATAAATTCAGGGTGACGAATAATATCTAAACCAAATTATCTTCTATAATATTCTGCAGTTCCTTCTCGTTTATGGCGATTTCGTAAAGCAATTTAAACTGGTTTTTAGCCCGATCGAGGTTTTGGGTGGGGTAATCGGTAGGGTAGTATTTATTGCCGTTTAAGAAGTCGGTTAAAAAGCGTAAAGCCTGCATGTAAATGATATATTTACCAGAGAATAGGATTAACTCTTTTTCTGTTTCGGTTAAAATACTTTTCATCTCGGCTAAATAGCCTTTTATCGTGGCCTCAAAATAAGGCAAACGGATTTTAATCTTGGTTAAATCGGTTTCGTTTTCTGAATATGCGCAAAGATAAGTACGCATCATATCGCCCAGATCTGAAATAAACTTACCGGGCATAATGGTATCCAGGTCAATCACACAAATACCCTCATAGCTTTCATTGTCAAGTAAAACGTTGCTTATTTTGGTATCGTGGTGCATTACCCTGTTTGGGAAATCTTTCCGGTGGGTATAAGAAATGTAGTAGTCTAAAATGTACCTGTGGTTTATCGCATTTTCAATTTGTGCTGCTGCCTCATGCTTTAGGCCATCATTAGCCTGGTTAAGTGCCTCATTAAATTGCTCGTAGCGCAAGCTCAGATCGTGAAAACCGGGGATAGTTGGCTGCAGACTACCGGCATCAAAATTATCGAGTAACCTGCTCAGTTTGCCAAACTGTTTGGCGGCCTCATAAGCTTGTTTTGGGTCGGCCAGAACATCTAAAGAGATGGTGTTGGGTACAAAAGGAAGCATCCGCCAGTACTCGTGTTGGATATAAGCCATCTCTTCGCCTTCGGTAGTAGCAACAGGCTTAATAAAAAGATAATCGGGGTAAGCAAAACTCAGGTAATCTGCTATTGCCCGCAGGTTGCTGGCAATGGTTTGTGGCGAAGTAAAAACCTCAGAATTGATGTTCTGAAGGATGTATTTATGCTCTTCAGCAAAAGGCGAAAGCAAATAAGTACGGTTAATTAAACCCGTACCTATTTGTGTAATCGTAATATTCTCTTTAGCGTATCCGTAAGCTTCTAAAACTTCGTCAGCTAAATTTAGTCCCATAATTTTTCAGGGTATGTTCCGTCTTTAACCAATTGGTCAATACAATCCTGAACAAAAGGTTTATCTTCTTTATAGGTTACGCCAAACCATTTGTTGGTAGTTGGTACAACTTTAAAGGTAGCGATATTTCTTTTTACCAGGTTTTCGCCAATTAAGGGGATAAAGAACTCTGCTTTAGGTTTATCTTTATTAGCCATAGCAAATTCTCTGAACATATCTTCAGTAATTTTGAAAACAGCTGGTGTAAAACCCCAGAAATTCATCGATACAGGAGTATCAAAGCTTAACGGGAACTCTTCGCCATCTTCTTCATAAAAGATATTGCCATCTTTAGGGTAAACTTTAGTACGCTCTACAATTTCTTCTAAATTGCCGGCAGCATCTACTTTACAAACCCCACGCGAAACTGCGCCAAACTCAGAAAGTGTATTGCCTACCTGATAACCGATAATAGAGTAGTTGCTATCGGTAACTTCGGTAGTTAAGAAATCAACCATTTTTTTGAAAGCATCATAACCATAAAAGTCATCAGCATTGATTACACAGAAAGGTTCTTTAATTACATTTCTACCCGAAAGGATGGCGTGTGCGGTACCCCATGGTTTTTCTCTGTAAATTTCTTCTTCAATACCAAACTGTTTTAAATCGAAGTTTTGAAAAACATAATCCGTTTCAATTCTTCCGGCAAGTTTTGGTTCGAAAATAGCTTTAAACTCCGTTACAAACTCTTCTTTAATGATGAATACAATTTTGCCAAAACCAGCATTAATTGCATCATAAATAGAGTAATCAATAATGGTTTCGCCGTTCGGACCAAAGCCATCAATCTGTTTCATACTTCCGTAGCGGCTTGCCATACCAGCAGCCAATATTAATAGGGTGGGTTTCATCTATTTATTGTTAATTTATTTTAGGGATAAAGGTGATTAGCATTAAAATCCTGCACAGCTCATGGTGCGAAAATAGCAATTTGAATGTTTAAAAGGTTAATTATTTGTTTTTTAGAACCCAAAGAGTCCGCCGCCTGACTTTGATCTTGTTTTTTTACCGGTAAGCATGCCAAATATACCACGTACAATTTCTTTGCCGATTTGACGGGTAATGGTAGCGCCCATTACCTGCTCTACCAGACTTTTTTCACCGGGTTTAGGCTTACTTTCTGCTTCGGCTTGTTTTTGTGCTTCTACTTCCTGTTTCGCCTGTTCTTCGGCAGCTGCCTGATCATTAATCCGTTTGGTTAATATTTCGTAGGCACTTTCCGGATCTATTGGGTCTTTATATTTGGTAAACATTGGGCTGGCATGCACCACCTGATCAAAATCTGCAGCTGTAAGCGGCCCCATTACTGCCCTTGGTGGTGTAAGCATGGTAGCCGAAACTTCTGTCGGAATACCCTTCTCATTAAGTACGGTAACCAAAGCCTGGCCAGTACCTAAGGAAGTTAAAATCTTGTCTATTTCGTAGAAATCAGATTTAGGGTAGGTGTTTACGGTTTTCTTTAAAGCATCTACATCGTTTGGCGTAAAAGCCCTTAAAGCATGTTGTACACGGTTACCCAGTTGACCTAAAACACTTTCAGGTACATCGGTAGGGGCTTGTGTACAGAAGAAAACTCCTATTCCTTTTGAACGGATTAACCTGATAATGGTTTCAATCTGCTCTAAGAAAGCTTTTGATGAGTTTTTAAACAAAAGGTGGGCTTCGTCGAAAAAGAAAATAAGTTTAGGTTTATCCAGATCGCCAACTTCGGGCATGGTGTTAAAAAGCTCGGCCAGTAAACTCAATAAAAAGGTTGAGTATAAAACGGGTTGGTTCTGAACATCGGCAATATTTAATAAGCTGATGGTACCTTTTCCATCAACACGTTCGAAAAGATCTTCGATATCAAAAGATTTTTCGCCGAACATACCACCTAATCCTTGTTGCTCAATGGCTACAATTTTTCTTAAAATGGTTCCAGATGTAGCAGTAGAAATGCTGCCATAACTGCTTTTGATTTCAGCTGCACCAGTACCTTCTGATAAATAGGATACGAGTTTCTTTAAATCATTTAAATCGATAATTGGCATTTTATTATCATCGGCATATTTGAAGATAACCGCCATAACGCCAGCCTGGGTGTCGTTTAAATCTAAAATTTTGGAAAGCAGGGTAGGTCCGAATTCCAATACGGTAGCTCTCATTTGTGCCCCCATTTTGCCCGAAAGCGAATAAATTTCGATCGGGAAGCCGGTTGGGCTAAAAGGTTTGTTTAACTGTTGTGCCCTTTCTTCTATTTTGGGGTTAACAGTACCGGGTTGGTTTAAGCCGGATAAATCGCCTTTTACATCTAACATAAAAACAGGAACGCCCGCGTCAGACAGCTGTTCGGCCAGTAACTGCAGTGTACGGGTTTTACCTGTACCCGTTGCACCGGCAATTAAACCATGCCTGTTCATCATTTTTAATGATAAATTAACCTCGGCTTCACTGTAAACCTGTCCGTCTAAAATTCCGGCGCCTAAATAAATGTACGAACCCGTTGGGGCATAGGATGATTTTATTTTTTCGATGAATTTTGAAGACAAATCGCTCATTTTTATAAAATTAGACCGCCAATTTAAGAAACTAATCTTAAAAAGGTTGTGTTTTGGTATGCACTTTTAATGCAAATTTCTGCACAAACGGTTGATTAATGTTGTTGGTTAAATTGCTTGTAATAATTAATTTCGTTTTTAAGCGCTTGTATTTCATCCTGCATATCTTGTACCTGATTGAGCAGATGTGAAACGGCATAAATGCCTTCGAGATTGATCTCTAAATCCTGGGCCAGGCGGAGGTATTGCTCTAGTTTTGTTAATTCTGCTATAGGTAAAAAGGTTGTTTCCTTTTTTATAGTGGTATGAATCAAACCAAAATCTTCGAGAGACTGGATAAAATTAATCTCTACATGATGATAAGCGCAAATTTCTTCGACCGGAATTAGCTTATTTTCCATGATGTTTAAAGTTTAGAGAGTTTTTCGAATAGTTCTTTTTGCTCCTGATTTAGCCCCGTAGGTAATTTAACCTGCCATTTGATATATAAATCGCCAAAATGGTTTTCTTTTTTATAAACGGGGAAGCCCTTTCCTTTTAAACGTAAGGTGGCATCAGGCTGGGTACCTTCCGGTACTTTTAATTTTACTTTTCCATTTAGGGTATCTATAATTTTTTCACCACCCAATATGGCCGTATATAAATCTATTTCTTCCTGTATGTAAATGTCGTTGCCTTTCCGCTTAAATTTAGGATCATCGGTTATGCTAAACTTAATGTATAAATCGCCTGGAGGGCCATTGTTTACCCCGGGTGCACCGTAGCCGGGTAATTTAATTTTTTGCCCGATTTCTACACCTGCCGGGATAGTAATCCGTACCTGTTTGCCATTTACGGTTAGCGTTTGCTTATGGGTGGTATAAGCATCAAGTAGGTTTAGCTGTAAATCGGCATTATAATCCTGCCCTTTAAAAGGTGAATTCCTGCTACTCCGGCCACCGCCACCAAACATAGATGAAAAGAAATCGGAAAAATCTCCTCCGTCAAATCCACCACTGTAGCTACTGCCTCCGTAACCTCCGCCTTGCGATTGATATTGCCTTTGTTGCCGTTCCTGGGCATCCAATTGATCGGCATGTTGCCAATCTTTGCCATATTTATCGTATTTCTTCCGCTTTTCAGGATCGCTTAACACCTCATTGGCTTCGTTAATCTGCTGAAATTTTTTGTTGGCTTCTTCGTTGTTTGGATTAAGATCGGGATGGTGTTTCCGGGCTAATTTTCTATATGCTTTTTTAATATCCTCGGTTGTGGCATCTTTCTTTAAATCGAGAATTTTATAATAGTCTATGTAGTCCATAATGGCTTAACAAATAAGTAGGGCTAATGTTCAATGTTATAGTATAAATGTAAGGTTTTAAAGTGAAATGGCATTGTGCAAGGTGCAGAGGGCAATGAGCTTAGCGTGACGCGCGCGGGCAGGAATAGATGTGCAGTCAGCTGTTGCCAGCTGACAGATGGCCGCTGAAATATTGGATTTTGGAATGCATCAATGTTAGATAGAAATATCTGACACCATGGGAAAAAATAACAAAAAAAGTGCCCCACATGGAGGCACTTTAATCGATAAAGGTAGAGAGAAATTTATTTTTTGTTTTTTACATATTTTTCCAGCCATTGGTCTTGCTCCCACAACATGTGTAACAGGTTTTCTCTGCCACGATAGCTGTGTGCTTCGTAAGGTAAAAATACAAAACGGGTAGTGCCGCCTGCTCCTTTAATGGCGTTAAACAAACGCTCGCTGTTAATCGGGAAGGTGCCGGGGTTATCGTCAGAATCGCCGTGTATTAATAACAAAGGTGTTTTAATTTTATCGGCATAACTAAACGGACTCATTTCGTAATACAGCTGAGGTGCCTGCCAGTAGGTACGTTCTTCGTTTTGGAAACCAAATGGGGTGAGTGTACGGTTGTATGCACCACTGCGTGCAATACCTGCTGCAAAAAGATTGGTATGGGCCAGTAAATTAGCGGTCATAAAAGCACCATAACTGTGGCCACCAACAGCCATGCGTTTTTTGTCGCCTACACCTAAATCTGCCAGTTTATTAATGGCTGCTTCGGCATTTAACTGTAGCTGATCTACAAAAGTATCATTCGGTTTTTTACCGTCTTTGGCAACGATAGGCATTTCGGCATTATCTAAAACAGCATAACCACGGGTTACCCAAAATATAGGCGAAGCCCAGCTAATGGTGGTAAACTTATCTTTCGATCCACGTATTTGAGCTGCATCTGCAGCAGAGTTAAATTCGCGTGGGTAAGCCCAGATCAAAGCCGGTAAGGGACCGTCTTTTTCTTTGTTGTATCCTTTTGGTAAATACAAATCGCCCGTTAAATCAACTCCATCGGCACGCTTGTACGAAATCTTTTCTTTGGTAATACCTGCTAAAGATGGATATGGATTGCTGAAATCCGTTATCGGCCTGTCGGCAACCCGGAGTATCAGGTTTTTGATAAAATAATTCGGAACCAGCTTCTGACTTTCTTTACGGGTAAGTAACACCAGTTTATCAGGGTCAATTACTTCGCTCACATACTCAAAGGTACCTTCGGCACTGCGCCAGATAATTTCATTTTTTTTAGTAGCGAGGTCAAACTTAGCCAGAAAAGGTAAATCTCCTTTTTCTGAAGAGCCAACCGGGTTATTCATCAGTAATTTGGTGCCGTTATCTACAGTTTTAATCACCTGACGGCCATACTTATTTTTAGCCGTTACCGGAGAACCCGGATTGCCATAGGCATCGGTTTGGTTTCTGCTGTATAACTCTTCTACGGCACCAGTTGTTGGGTTATAACGACTTACAGTACTGCTTTGTTTACTGCGGAGGCCTTCCATAATTAGGGCCAGGTTAGCATCGCCCCATTGTATGCCGCGGAAACGTGTTTTGGTTTTAAACAGTTCTTTTTCTGTGCCGGTAAATGGTGCACTTAGGGCATATACGGCATCGTGATAAGGAACATCTTTTTTAATTAAACCACTGTCTAAAGGTTTAGACCACACCAGTGTTGCCGCTTCATCATCGCGCCAGTCAAATCCGTGTGCTACGTTTTGGGCATTATCATAGCCCGATGGCGTGCCTTCTGATGAGGGCAGTTCGGCAATTACTTTAACCGTTTTGCCTGTTAAATCGGTAATGGAAACAGTTGATGGAAAACCAAATGCCGAAACCAGATAAGAAAATGGCTTGCGAATGGTTTCAATCAGCATGTAGTTCTTATCTGGCGATAAGCTAACTGAACCATAAATAGCAGGTTTGCCTACTGGGGTTTCTACTCCTGCCGTATTTTTTACCAGCTGCGAAGTAGCAAAGAACTCAAACAGTTGCTCATCAAAAGGCGATTTAATCAAATCCTGATAAGTAACACTAGGTGCCGCTTTACCCAGGTTTTGCTGAATGGTTGGCCCCTTAGGCATTAGTGGTTTGGCTGGTGCAGTGTTTGCAGGTTTTGTTGCGGTACGGTAAATTACGGTATTATCGTTTAACCAGGTAATACCGCTACCTAAAACTACGTTTAAATAAGTCTTGTTGGTTTTTGTTGCTTTTTTGGTTGCCAGATCAATTATATAAAGATCAACTCCCTTTTGTGTGGTCTGCGTAAAGGCAATTTTGTTTTGAGATGGGTTCCAGCTGACGTTGCCTGCAAACAAAGGTGTGGGCAAGCCTGTAACTGCAAAGGTTTGATTAGACTTGATGTTTTTAAGGCTAAAATTATTAATATACGTTTGCCTGCTGGGCGAATAATTGTTCGGGTTTAGCCTTAAACCGGCAATCCGGTATTCGGGCATGGCCAGCTCTTCTACAGATGGATAAGAATTCCGTTCGCTGAATAAGATCCATTCGGCTTTGCCGCCTATGCTCACACCAGGTGTAGGTTTGGCCAGTAATAAATCGGCAATTTCTTTTGGCGGGGTTCGGTAACTTACCGCATCCTGCGCAGCTGCTTGCAGTGAAATGCAGGCGCCCGCTATCCATAAATAGAGGTGTAGTTTTTTAATCATTTCCAGTTAGTTTGTTCGAAATAAGGAATAATCAAATATTGTAAAAAATAAGGATGTATAGCGTAACTTCTTATTTACATCATTTTACAAAGCCATGAAGGTTGGCCAGCCTTAACCAGCATTTTGAAAAGCTTAAGGATACAAGCTTTGGATATGTGCTACAGAATTGAGGATCATTTCCCTGAGTACCGGAATGTCGATATCGCTCATTTTTTTTACATAAACGCAGGCTTTGGCTGTTTTATGTTTGCCAAATCTGGCCAGCAGCTCATCGCGGTTTTTAAAATGTGCTGATAGATAAAGTGCAATGGCATCTTTACGCGGCGAGAACCCAACCAGGGGAGCATCACCTTCGCGGCCACTTTCATACTTATAGTGATAACTGCCAAAACCAACAATTGCGGTGCCCCACATTTTAGCTTTAAAGCCTGTTGTTTCGGTTATAATGTGAGATAAGGCAAAACAATCTGTGCGTTTGGTTTCAATTGGTACGGTATTGATAAAGTCAGTAACACTTAACTCATTTTCGGTGGTTTTATTTTGTGCCATATCTTTTTTTATGATGAATATAAGGGTTTAATAGCTAATTTCCATTCTTAAGAAAGAGTATGAGTACTAATATTTTACAGGTAATGTATTGTTTATCATTATATTGATTATAAATAAGGCAAGGTTAACACTTACTTCACACAATTTTGCTGAAGTAATTTGACAAATGTCAAAAAATCAACACTTTTTATACAACGTTACACACTTATTCTTAAATTTAACCTGTCAATCGTCCCCGATATATGATTTAATTATTTTTTAATTAAAAATTAATTATCTCAATGACAACAACACTACTAAAACAAGGAGAAATTCTTGAGCGCTTAGTGCGCAGAGATCGCATGGGCATCAGCGAGCTTTCGAGAAAGCTTAATGTAAGCCGCAGAACAATTTACAATTGGTTTGGTCAAGACAGAATTGGACACGAAGTAATTTGGCAGGTAGGCAAATTATTAGGTCAGGATCTTTCTTCGTCCTTTCCGGAAGCATTTCCCAAGTACAGCTCAGAACCTACGGGCCAAACTGCCGAAACCGGCAAACAGATCGGTTCAGATTCCAACTCTGTATATTTTTGGATGAATAAGTACATTCACTTATTAGAAAAGTACAACGATTTGTTAGTAACAGAAGAAGCACATGAAAATGATCAGGTTAGCAAAGAGTTTCCGTTGAGGAACAGAAGATCTGAAACATTTTTGTACCAATAGCATCATCAGTACGCTTTAAGTTGTAATGTTTTATTAAATGAAGAACTAAATCGTCCCTTAAGTTTTTTCTTTTCCATCTCCCTATCCCGAACTTGTAATATTTTAAATGGTTTGTATTAAGCCCTTCATAAATTTCTAATTTGGTGGTTATCAATTTAGAAAAATATGATTAAGGTATCTCACTGCATTTTCAGGTCGCTGTTGCGCACCTTTAGCTTTGCCATTTGTCTGTTACCAGTTTCTCTTTCTGTGTACGCACAGCAAAAATTAAATGTGGCCATTGCAGGGCTTAATCATGATCATGTTTACCTGATCATGAACAGTTACCAAAAGGCCGAAGTGAATATCATTGGCATTGCCGAAAGTAATCCCGAACTGGTAAACCGGTTTAAAACCCGTTATAAAATACCAAATAGTATATTTTATCAGAACCTTACCGATTTACTCAGCCGTAAAAAACCGGATGTGGTTTTGGCTTATAATGCCATAAGCGATCATTTGGCCGTTGTAGAAGCAGCTGCACCATTCGGCATACCCTTAATGGTAGAAAAACCTTTAGCGGTTTCGGTAAAGCAGGCCGAACGGATAGCCGCCCTGGCCAGCAAGTATAAGGTGCATGTACTCACCAATTACGAAACAACCTGGTATCCAAGTAATCAGGAAATTTATAAAAATATTAAAACTGCCAATAGTATTGGACCATTGCGTAAAATAATTGTGCACGATGGGCATCAGGGGCCAAAAGAAATAGGGGTGAGCAAGGAATTTTTAAGCTGGTTAACCGATCCGGATAAAAACGGAGCAGGTGCACTGGTTGATTTTGGTTGCTATGGCGCTAATCTTATGACCTGGTTAATGGATGGACAATTGCCCATTTCAGTTACAGCCATTACGCATCAGATTAAACCCGATGTTTACCCAAAGGTTGATGATGATGCCACCATTTTACTTGAATACCCAACCGCTACCGGAATTATAGAAGCCTCATGGAACTGGCCTTTCAGCATTAAAGATATGGAAGTGTTTGGTACAACCGGGTACCTTCAGGCGGTTAATGAAAAAGATTTAAGGAGTAAAATTAAGGGTAAAAGCGATTATCAGGTATATAAAGCGCAACCTTTGGCCCCGGCGTATGCCAATCATTTAAGCTACTTGTCGGCTGTTTTAAAAGGTGATATCGATCCGGGTAATGATCTGTCATCACTAAAGAATAACATAGCTGTAGTCAAAATTCTCGAGGCTGCTAAAATTTCGGCCAAAACGGGTAAAAAAGTAATGTTAAAATAGTGCCCGATCCTCAATAAAAAATAGCCACCGGTTTGATGGCTATTGATGAAAGATTTTTGGTCTTCTTATGGTGTGCCTGCCCTCCGCGGATCTCCCGCTCACAGGACTTTTTTGTCGTGTTATTATGATAACAATTTAAGCAATTGTTGGTTTTGAAATGTGAAATAATTATGCACATCCTGTGGAAAATGTTAATATCTCAAAAATACATCAGATCTTTTCTCACCCGGTCTTTTTGATCGGGTAAAAACTTTTTAGCCAGCTTAGTGTTTGTCTTGTAATTATACCATGAGGAAGTGTCTCCTCAGCGCCCGGTAATCATCCAATTAGTACACTATGGCTCAAATCGATACAGCTATCTTTTGTCAGCTAGGCAGTTTATCTGCCGATGGTTATTTTATTTTTGAACTTAAGACAAGCCGGTTCGTTTATCTCAACGATTCAATTGCTAAACTTTGGGAGCTACCCCTTGACGATATTTTTGAAAAACCGGCCCTGCTTTTAAAAAATATTCATCCCGAAGATGCCGATCACGTGGTATCGTGTTATGAAGAAACCCTGGAAAGTAAAACTGAAAAGAAATACGAATTCAGGTTATTGTTTAATGACTACGAAAAGTACCTGCGTACAAGCGTTTTTACCCTCACAGATAGCACAAGCTTATATTTATTAGGTATTGTAGAAGATACCACAATAATGAGGCATAATAAAATTCATATTGAGCAGATCAACTCCCGTAAGAATATTACCCTCGAAGTTTTGGCCCACGATTTAAAAGAGCCTTTCGGGATGATAAAACTTGCAGCTTCATCAATAGAAGATAGCCTGAACCACACGGGTGATTTGAAAGTGATGGAAGCTTTGGCTTTCATTAAAGATATGTGTGCACGCAACCTGTTATTGGTTCGAAGCATGATTAACCGCGAGTTCTTAAAATCATCGGCAATAGAAATAGGAAAGGAGCGGGCCGATCTGGTTTGGGAGCTAAGAGATGTAGTGCGTTTTTACAAACGCTCTAAACTGGGCAGAACAAAAAACATACAGTTTACCAGTTCGGCAGAAACCATTTACCTGCGTTTAGATACCATGAAATTTCTGCAGGTTATCAATAACCTCATCTCAAATGCATTAAAATTTACCGCCGACGATGGTTTTATTGGTTTACATGCCGAAGCCTATGAAAATACAGTGCTGATTAGTGTAACTGATAATGGTATCGGGATTCCGGAAGAACTTCAGGCAGGACTTTTTGATCATTTACCCCAAACCTTGCGGTCGGGTTTAAAGGGTGAAGAATCGGGTGGTTTTGGGATGGGCATAATTAAGGCCATCGTAGAATTACATCGGGGAAAAATCTGGTTTACCAGTAAAGTTGGTGTCGGAACCACCTTCTATATTGAGCTCCCGAAGTAGGCGTTTTTAATTTTAAAATACCGTAAGTTATATTTGAATTATGATTAACATTATTCTTGCGGATGATCACAATATTATCCGGGCTTCACTTAAAGCACTTATTGAAAAATATGAAGGCATCAAAGTTATAGCAGAAGTATCAGATGGTTCAGCCGTTTTGGATCTTCTTGAAAAGGGAATAAAAGCTGATATTATTTTATCAGATATTGTAATGCCAAAGCTCGACGGCATAGCACTAACCAGTACCATAAAAGAAAAAGGGTACCCGGTAAAAGTAGTGGTTTTGTCGATTTTAGATGATGAAAAATATGCTTCAAATGCCTTTATGTCAGGGGCTTTTGCTTACCTCTCCAAAGATATAGAGGAAGACGAACTTTTGTTTTGTTTACAACATGTAATGAAAGGAAAACGCTACCTTTCTTCTGATTTATGCATCTCTATTTTGGAACGTTTTAACAGTCAGTTAAACATGCTGGCTCAAAATATGAGCAACGGAATCAGCTTTTCTGAACGCGAAATTAACGTGTTAAAGCTCATTGCCGATGGGCTCACCAACCAGGAAATTGCTGATAAATTGTACTTGAGCAGGCGCACTGTAGAGAGCCAGAGAGAGGCGCTGATTAGTAAAACCGGCACCAAAAACTCGGCTTCACTGGTACGTTTTGCCATGCGAAACGGCTATGTTGCCTAGCAATTCCGGCCATTTTTGGGGCTGTTTTTTACCGTTTTAAATAAACCGTAAAAAATCGGGTATTTCTACAAATAACACAATGCTGCTGTATTTGTTCAGTACTTACACCATCCCAAAAAACAAGTATGGAAACCTTAAATTTCAATTGCGACATTTACCAATACAGGCAGCCACTTTTTGACCGTGCTTTGGCTTACACACGTGACGAAGATGATGCAGCAGATTTAGTTCAGGATACTTTTATGAAAGCTTTTCGCTTTTCGGAGAAGTTCGAACTGGGCAGTAATGTAAGAGCCTGGCTTTTTACCATTTTAAAAAATACTTTTCTTAATCACTATTATAAGGTGAAACGTAAAAATGAAATGATACAGCAGGAAGAAGATTTAACATCCGTACAACTTGCACCAAGTGCCTCAGCTAACGCTGGAAGTGCCAAGTTTATGATGGAAGATATTCAGCGATCGTTAAATGCCCTGCCCGAAGATTGCCGTTTCTGTTTTTGCAGGTATTTTGAAGGATATAAATACCATGAAATTGCTGCAGAACTGGATATACCTCTGGGTACCGTAAAAACCAAAATACATGTGGCCAGAGGACTCTTAAAAAAGATGCTCAAAAATTATAAGGCTGATATGGTTGCTTAAAGCGATTTGAGCGAAAAAAGCATGGTGAAGAAAAAAGGGACAGACTAATTAGTCTATCCCTATATCTAAACTCAAACATGCGCTCAAACATGAATGAATCAAACAACTAAACATTTCAGTTTAGTATTGGTTTTAAAATTCGGTTAAAATAAACCTCCTTTTTATTTTATTTTTTGTTTCAACTCTAATTTTAACTCCTTTACCTCTTCGCGGGCCTGTCTGTTTTCGAGATAAAAATATATAGCCCCGGCCAAAAATACCTTTCCTAAAATAAATACAGCAATAAAAATCCATTTCCAGGCTTTATTTACACGCATCTGATTCGACTCAGCTTCTACTTCAATGTATTTTTCTTCTTTGTCGGACCTGCCATTTTCTGATCCGGTGTTTGGAACTACAATCTTTTGCACCACCTGACTACGGCGCTGAATTTCGTTTATTTCGGTTTCAATTTTTTCAAGAGTACCTGGGGGAGGCATAATAGCCATTCCCTGTGCCAGAACTTCCATATCCATTTCCAGGTTTTCAAGTGCATCCTTAAACTCAGGATATTCTTTTTTCAGCAATAAAACTTGTTGAACCTCTTCTTCTGTGGCAATACCCATTACATAGGTTTCCATTAAACCACTTTCTATAATCCTTTTAATTTCCACGGCTCCTCCTCATTTTATCTATTGATCGCTTCAATTGATTGCGGATTTCATCCTCTTCGCTGCTAAAGGCGGTAGCCAGTTGCGAAATCGATTTTCCGTGATAATATACTGCACAAAAAATTTGTTTTTGTAAATCGTCTAACAAATCCAGGTTTCCATTGCTGTTTACATGAGCCGGAGTTAAGGAATGATGTTTTTCGGTAAGCACTGCCAGTTTGCTTTGTGCATATTGGCGCAGCTCCAGCCAAATACTCAGCTGGCTTTTTTCGGTTGTGCCAAATTCTGCTGTAAAAGCGGTGAGAATGGAAACCAGGTAATCTTCCGATTTTCGGTGATCCTGAACGATGCCATTAATATAACCAAGCAGCATGGCGGCATACTTGTCATAAAACCAACGGATATCCTTGGGTTCGGCAGACGGGACGTTTAAAACTGCTTTCGGCATAGGTATTGAGTGGTGTAATTTGAATTAACGCGCAAGATAAGCGCTAAAATTTAAATTACCTTTAATTATTTTAAATAAAAGTATTTAAAAAGGTTAAGGTTTTGAAACAAATTAAGCACACCGGTTCTATTTTTAAATTTTATTACAGAGATTTATAACATGAAGATAGCTACTTATAATGTAAACGGCGTAAATGGCCGTTTGCCTGTTTTATTGCGCTGGCTGGAAGAAACACAGCCTGATGTGGTTTGTTTGCAGGAATTAAAAGCACCTGAAGAAAAATTTCCGGAACAGGCCATTAAAGATGCAGGCTATAACGCCATCTGGCATGGGCAAAAAAGCTGGAATGGTGTAGCTATTTTGGCCAGGAATTTAGAAATAAAAGAATCAAGAAGAGGTTTAGATGGCGATCCGGAAGACTTACAAAGTCGCTATATCGAGGCTACTGTAAATGGCGTACTTATCGGTTGCCTTTATTTACCCAATGGCAACCCTGCACCAGGACCCAAGTTCGATTATAAATTACAGTGGTTTGAGCGTTTTGCAGCGCACGCAGCTAAGCTCTTAGCAAGTGGTACACCTGTAATTTTAGCAGGCGATTATAATGTGATCCCAACTGAGCTGGATGCCTATAAGCCTGAACGCTGGGTAGAAGACGCCTTATTCCGCCCGGAAACGCGCGAGGCTTTTAAGAATTTATTGGCTCAGGGTTGGACAGATGCGATCAGAAAGTTATATCCTGATGAAACCATTTATACCTTCTGGGATTATTTCCGTAATGCTTATGGCCGTAATGCAGGCTTAAGGATCGATCATTTTTTGCTGAGTCCAACGGCCAGCAATCGCTTAATTTCTGCAGGAGTTGACAGGGAGGTAAGAGGTTGGGAAAAAACCAGCGATCATGGCCCCGTTTGGATCACCTTAAAAGCAGAATAATTGATAAGAGAAGCACTATTTCTTCAGATCGGTTATATCTAATGTAGTGCCTACCAATTTTAAAGATTCGCCGTCGGGTTGCGACATGATCGCGTCTGCCCTGAGCCACCTGATTTCTCCATCCGGACGGCGGATTCTGTATATCGAATGAAAAATACCCTGCTCATTAGATACGGTAAGTTCGATATCATCCTGCACACGATCCAGGTCTTCGGGCAGGATTAAGCCCAATATGGTTTCGTAAGTTAAGACCCTATCAACAGGATAGCCAAAAATTTTTTTAAATGATGTGCTCGAGCGGAGTGTACATGTTGGCAAACTTAGCTCCCAAAAACCCAGTTCAAGCTGATTAAAAACCACATCCCAATGCCCGTCGCAAATCAGGGAAAGATCCAGTGTCCTATGGTTTAATCTCATAAAATTGAATAAACTATCTGATAAATATAATTAAAACAATGTAGAGATAATTTGGGCAATAATATAAAAAAGTGTAATCCTGTAAGTTTTAAGTCAATTGCCCTTAAAAGTTAGTTCAATTTCTTACTGCACAAAAAAAGGAGTTAAGTTTAAAACCTAACTCCTTGTAAATTTATTTCTTGAATCTGTTATTTAAATTCCCTGAAATCCTGACCATCGCTTATGTTTAATAAACTTTGGTAAATTAAGCTGATCACATTATCTACATCTTCCTTGTGCACCATTTCTACGGTTGTATGCATGTAGCGCAACGGTAAAGAGATTAATGCCGAAGGTACGCCACCATTCGAGTAGGCAAATGCATCGGTATCCGTTCCGGTTGAGCGTGATGAAGCCTGGCGCTGAAATGGGATATCGTTTTTCTCTGCAGTTTTGATCAATAATTTGTTCAGGTTGGTTTGTACTGCCGGTGCATAAGAAACCACTGGTCCTTTTCCTGCGGATAAATCGCCCTGGGTATTTTTATTGATCATTGGCGTGGTAGTATCGTGTGTTACGTCGGTAACAATGGCCACATTGGGTTTAATGCGTTGTGCAATCATTTCTGCCCCGCGTAAGCCAATTTCTTCCTGTACCGAGTTTACAATGTATAAACCGAATGGCAGTTTTTTCTTGTTTTCTTTTAATAAACGCGCTACTTCGGCAATCATAAAACCACCTACACGGTTATCAAGCGCACGACCAACATAATAACGGTCATTTAGCACCATAAATTCGTCTTCGTAGGTAATTACACAACCCACATGGATGCCCAGTTTTTCTACTTCTTCTTTTGAGGTACAGCCACAATCTAAGAAAATGTTTTTAAGCTCAGGGGCTTGTTCTTTTTCGCCATGGCGGGTATGAATAGCCGGCCAGCCAAAAACAGCCTTAACCAAACCTTTTTCGGTGTGGATATTTACCCTTTTTGATGGCGCAATCTGATGATCTGAGCCACCGTTGCGGATTACGTAAATTAAACCGTCAGCAGTAATATAGTTTACATACCACGAAATTTCATCGGCATGTGCCTCAATTACCACTTTGTAAGCAGCTTTCGGATTGATTACGCCTACTGCAGTACCATAATTATCAATAAAATGCTCATCGATATATGGTTTTAAATAATTTAACCAGATTTTCTGGCCTTCCCACTCGTAACCGGTAGGAGCAGGGTTATTGATGTATTCTTCTAAAAACTGTAACGATTTTTTAGTGACTACACTTACATGTTTTTTCTTGTCGTCGTCTTTTTTCTTAGCCATAGGATATTTGTTTTATAGCAAACTGCAAAGCGCATGGCGATATGCGTTTTGCTGTCTTTGTCAATTAATACGTGAATTCTTTTTCCATTATCACAAAATCATTTCCATCTTTTGAAAAGACTTTATCGGTTTCGTGGAAGCCAAATTTAAAATAAAATTCCTTAGCCTGTACACGGGCATTGCACCATAGTTTTGTCGCTTTTTGAATTTTACAAAAATCAATCATATAGGTCATCAATTGCGAGCCATAACCTAGTTTTTGTGCAGAGGGCAGTACCGCTAATTTTCTGAACTGATAAACATCACCTTCATAAAACAGCGAAACCACACCAGTTAACTTATGGTCGGCATACAACCCGAAATGGATACCCTCAAAGTCATCTTTTAGTTTAACAATGTCAAAAGGCTGATCAGGATACATGGCTTCGTGACGGATACGCCAGGTTAGCGATGGGAATACTTGCTCAATTTGAACCATTGGTAAACTTTCTTTGCCCATAAAATTTATAAATCAGGATATTGATTATGGTAATACCTGTCATGCCGTAGCAGAATAAAACCCAGCCGCCTTGCCCCCAGAGCCATAAACCTAAGGCCGAACCACAACTGGCACCTATAAAACTTACAGACATAAATATGGTATTCAACCTGTTTCTGGCTTCGGGTATTAAGGTGTAAATGCGGGTTTGGTTGGTTACGTGAATGGCCTGCTGCGCTATATCAATTAATATAATCCCGATGATAAATAAGTATAAATGACTGCCTGTGAAATAAAACAGGGCCATACTTACAAGCTGAAGGATAAAGCCAATCATCAGGTTTTTACGTGGATTGCCGCCATCACTTAATTTTCCTACCAGTGGAGCCGCTAAAGCACCTGCTGCCCCCGCAATACCGAACAAGCCAATTTGTAAGGTTTGAAAATTAAATGGTGGATTGGCCAGGAATAATACCATGGTGGTCCAAAAGGCGCTGATAATGGCGAAGGCTAAAAAGTTAATAGCGGAAGTTTCTCTTAAAGCAGGCTGGCTTTTAATGTAGCCAAACATAGAGCGCATTAATTCCCGGTAGGTACCTTTAAAGTTAGGGTAACTCTGAGGGAAACGCCTGGCCATAAGTATGATTAACAAAGCACAAATGGCTGCGGCAATGTAGTAAACTGCCCGCCAATCTAACCAATAGCCAATACTTCCGCTAACGGCCCTTGATGCCAGGATGCCCACCAGCAAACCGCTCATAATCATGCCAATGTTTGCGCCCCGGTTTTCGTCGCTACTCAGGTTTGCTGCCAAAGGTAAAATAAGCTGCGGTACAATAGAGCAGGCGCCGATGAGTACAGAAGCAATTTCCAACACAAAGAAAGTGTGCGAAACGGCAGCAAGTAACAGGGCAAAAATAGCAAGGCCAGTAATGAGGAGGATCTGTTTTTTTCGCTCAAACATATCGCCCAGCGGTACAAGTAGAAAAAGTCCTAAAGCGTAACCAATTTGGGTAAGATAAGTAATCCGGCCTGCCAGGGTTTCGCTAAGGTTAAAATCTTTGGCAATTAATACCACCAAAGGCTGGCAATAATAAATGTTAGCAACAATGAGGCCTGTACAAAAGGCCATCAGGATAATATCGGTTCTTGATAATTTTTGATTAATCTCCATTAGTCTTAAATCTTAAGCCCTGTGTCTTGAGCCTAAAGGATCTGTATGAATGTATTATCAGACGATGGACTTATGACTATGGACTATTTTACAAAGGTATATTTCCGTGTTTTTTCCTCGGATTATTGACTACCTTATTTTCTAACATTTTAAAAGCTTTTATCAACTTTATGCGGGTTTGGGCAGGTTCTATTACTTCATCAACAAAGCCACGCTCGGCCGCACGGTAAGGGTTGGCAAAAATATCGGAGTAAAGTTTTTCTTTCTCCAGCCATTTTTCTTCGGGGTTTTCTGCTGCGGTGATTTCTCTCTTGAAGATAATTTCTGCAGCACCTTTTGCACCCATTACAGCAATCTCGGCACTTGGCCATGCATAATTCATGTCTGCTCCAATATGTTTGCTGTTCATCACGTCGTAAGCACCTCCATAAGCTTTTCTGGTAATTACGGTAATGCGTGGAACGGTTGCTTCGCTAAAGGCGTACAATAACTTAGCTCCGTTGTTAATAATGCCATTCCATTCCTGATCGGTTCCCGGCAAAAAGCCTGGTACATCTTCAAATACCAGTAAGGGAATGTTAAAGCAATCGCAAAAGCGAACAAATCTGGCAGCTTTATTAGAAGAATTGCTATCCAATACCCCGGCTAAATAGGCGGGTTGATTGGCTACAATACCAATACTGCGACCAGCCAATCGGGCAAAACCCACTACAATATTTTCGGCATAGGCGGCATGTACTTCTAAAAAACTATCAGGATCAACCACGGTTGAAATGACTTCGCGCATATCATAAGGTTGCGAAGCATTCTCCGGCATAAAGTTATTGAGTTCCGGGCGGCTTTCATCAACAGGTTGATAGGGCATGTGACTGGCTATTTCCTCGCAGTTTTGAGGCATATAGCTGAGCAATTTTTTTACATGGTTAATGGCTTCAATTTCGTTGGCACAGGCAAAGTGCGTAACGCCTGATTTTGTTGCATGCGTACTTGCGCCGCCCAGTTCTTCAGAAGTTACTTCTTCATGTGTTACGGTTTTAACCACATTGGGGCCGGTAACAAACATGTAAGAGGTATTTTCGACCATCAAAATAAAATCGGTTATGGCAGGCGAATATACTGCACCACCTGCGCAGGGGCCCATAATGGCCGATAGTTGAGGAATTACCCCCGAGGCCTGAACATTTTTATAAAAAATATCGGCATAACCACCTAAAGAAACCACACCTTCCTGGATACGCGCACCACCACTATCATTTAAGCCGATTAAAGGCGCACCGTTTTTCATGGCCATATCCATCAGCTTGCAGATTTTCTCGGCATGCGTTTCAGATAAAGAACCGCCAAACACGGTGAAATCCTGAGAGAATACATAAGTTAAGCGTCCGTTTATAGTGCCATAGCCGGTAACCACACCGTCACCCAGGTATTTTTCGGCCTCCATACCAAAATCGGTACTTCGGTGGGTAACCAGCATACCAATTTCTTCAAAACTGCCTTCGTCTAATAAAAAGTGAATCCGCTCGCGGGCGGTAAGTTTACCTTTTTTATGCTGACTGTCTATTCTGGCTTGTCCGCCGCCAAGGTTTGCCTGTTTTATTTTATCCTGAAGTAATGCTATTTTTTTATCCATTGCCATACGATGAGATTTTAAATTTAAAAATTAACGCCGGTATTGCAAGGGTAGGAGTTTGTAATTTTATCGAAATGCCAGTGTTGTTTTGAACTGAAGAATAATTAAATCTTCAGGTTTTTAAAGTCTGTAAGGTTTAAGATTACGACAAAACAGCCGTCAATTTTTAGTATATTACATTTTTTTTACAGCTCAAAGCATTGAAAAACCAAATATCCGTTTATTTTTGTAACGTCACATTAGAATAAGATTAGAAATCAATCGATGTTTTTAAGGAAGTACAAATATTTAATCGTTGCCTCATTCATGTTTATCTTCATGGCGAAGATGGGCATTTCTGGCGCGCCGGTATTTTGTACAAGCATTGATAAGGAAATTATGAACGCAGTAATCATGCAAATTGAGTTAGAGCATGAGGGCGGAAAGGATTCCGCCAAAGACACTGCGAAATTTACCGATTTCAAACTTATCGAACTTAATCATCCTATTTTTGCTTACGAGTTCTCTTCAAGCCATTTCTTTTTGAAGAGCAGTTTTATAGAGCATTTTAAGCGGTATGTAGATCCATATCACCCTACTGTTCCTACACCTCCTCCTAACTTTATCTAGTTTTTCAGGATAAACCATTTTACATTATCTGATGCAGGCTGCATTTAGGTAGTGGTCAGGTTATGGCATTTTGGTTTTCCACACGATTTTATTCGTTAAAATTTACCAGATAATTTTATTGTTATGCAAAAGTTTAACCCGGCCTTTTCAGGTACGGATGTGAAGAAATATTTTCTTAAAAAGAATTTAAAGAAGGATTTACCCTCGAGTATTGTAGTTTTTTTGGTGGCTTTGCCGCTGTGTTTAGGTATTGCGCTTGCTTCAGGTGCGCCTTTGTTTGCCGGTTTAATTACCGGAATCATCGGCGGTATTGTGGTGGCATCCGTTAGTGGATCTCAATTAAGCGTAAGCGGACCTGCCGCAGGTTTAACCGTAATTGTTTTGGGGGCAATAACCTCTTTGGGCAGTTATCCAACCTTTTTACTGGCTGTTTTCCTTGCCGGGGCACTACAGGTTATTTTGGGTTTAATAAAAGCCGGAACAATTGGCAACTATTTCCCTTCGAGTGTTATTGAAGGGATGTTAGCTGCTATCGGTTTGATTCTGATCCTTAAACAATTACCACATGCTGTAGGTGTAGATTCTGACTTTAGTGGCGACGAGGGATTCTTACAGCAAGACCACGAAAATACTTTTTCGGCTATCACTGCTGCACTCAGCCATTTTAGTCTGGCCGCGGTAGTCATTAGTGTGGTATCTATTTCCATTCTGCTCTTTTGGCCAAAGTTTAAGAAACTTAGCATCATCCCTGCGCCTTTACTCGTGGTAGTTATGGGCGTAGTTGCAAGCCTTATTTTCTCTGGAACGGCCTATCAGTTAAGACCGGATCAGATTGTAAAAATCCCTGTAGTAAACGGTTTTTCTGAGTTCCTGGGTTTATTTACCACGCCCGATTTTTCTGCGCTGGCCAATAAGGAAGTTTACATTGTGGCTGTAACTATTGCAGTAGTGGCGAGTTTAGAAACTTTACTGAGTATAGAAGCGGTAGATAAGATCGATCCGATTAAACGTGTTTCGCCAACCAATCGCGAATTGGTTGCCCAGGGAGTGGGAAATATGACCAGCGGATTGCTGGGCGGTTTACCATTAACTGCAGTAATTGTAAGAAGTTCGGCCAATGTAAATGCGGGTGGAAGAACCAAAATGTCGGCGATATTCCATGGAACATGGTTGTTGCTTTCGGTATTGTTTATTCCGCAATTGATTAACATGATACCCTTATCTTGTTTGGCTGCGATTCTTTTAATGACCGGTTATAAATTAACCAGAATAAGCTTATTCAAGCACATGTACCACAAGGGATGGGATCAGTTCGTTCCGTTTGTAGTAACTATTTTAGCCGTGCTGTTTACCGATTTACTTAAAGGGGTGGCTATCGGTATGTTAATCTCGGTATTCTATTTATTACGTACCAATATGCGTAATCCGTTTTTCTACCGCGTTACCAACGAAGGCGACAAAAAGCATATCAGGATTAAACTGGCCGAAGAGGTTTCTTTTTTAAATAAAGCTGCCATACAGGTAGTTTTAACGAATATTCCGAAAGAAACAGATGTAATTATTGATGGGACCAATGCCCGTTTTATTGATCCGGATGTTTTGGAAACCATATTCAATTACAAGCATAATGCCTATACCAAAGGAATTATTGTAACCCTCGAAAACATAAAGAAGCATTACGCTGTTCCAAAATTAAATATTAAAGTAGAAGAAGATATAAATAAATTATAATTATGTGCGCTAAAACAATTGAAACACAAGATATAACATACGATAGCTTGTTACAGGGTAATAGAGACTGGGTTAAAGATATGATCGATAATGATCCTGCCTTTTTCGATAAACTTTCGGCAGGGCAGAGCCCACCGGTATTGTGGATTGGCTGCTCAGATAGCCGTGTGCCCGCAAACCAGATTACCAACACCAAACCGGGCGATGTTTTTGTACACCGCAATATTGCCAATGTGGTGGTGCATACCGACATGAATTTACTTTCGGTGCTGGATTATTCGATTAATGTTTTGAAGGTTAAACATGTAATTGTATGTGGCCATTATGGTTGTGGTGGCGTTAAAGCTGCCCTGGGCAACAAACAGGTAGGTATTATCGATAACTGGTTAAGAAACATCCGCGATGTTTACCGTACACACGAACGCGAAATGTCAACCATTAAAGATGAAGACCAACGTTTCGACCGTTTGGTAGAGTTAAATGCTATTGAGGGTGCATCAAACGTGATGAATACATCTATTGTACAAAGTGCATGGGCAAATGGTCAGGAATTGGCTGTTCATGCCTGGGTGTATAGCTTAAAAACAGGATTAATTAAAGATCTTAAAGTAACCAGCACAGGACTTGATGATGTGGCTGCTGCTTTTAAGGTAAGTTAAAACATCTTTTTGGATGTTATTTTTTAGTTGTTAGGAAAGCCCGGATTTTATCCGGGCTTTATTTTTTTGAAGTGTGAGGCATATTGCCGGCATCACCTTTATTGCCTTTTTCGGCATCAGTTCTGGCTTCTTCCGAACCAAAATCTCCCATTCCGAAATCGCGGCCCAGGTTACCTGCTTCGGTTTCTACCGTATTCTTTTTCTCCTTATCGTTGCTGCGATGGCGGGGTACCTGCTGATTGGGCATATTGCTTTTATCGGCCGTATTTTTGATATTTTTATCGCCGAGATTTTCGTTGTTTTCTTTTTGCTTTTCCATGATCTGTAGCTGAGGTGTTTATATAGAACAGTACAGCAGAAAGATTGGTTTTAGCTAAGTTGTTTACCCACACAAAAATTTATTGGCTTACTGGCATTATTTAAAACTGGTTGTAATTTGCTGGTTTGGCTTTAAATTATAAGTTAAAGTTTTGCCCTGGTATTTAAGCCGGCAATTTCCTCCTTTGTTTGCCTTAACAGTTGCTGATTCCAGTTGATGATTTTTCCATTTCAAGTCGATCACAAAACCACCCCGAGCTACCAGGCCTTTGATAGAGCCATCTTTCCATGCCCGAGGTAAAGCAGGCAATAAAGAGATGAAATCTTCATGGCTCTGCAAAAACATTTCGGCCATACCTGCTATGACGCCAAAATTTCCGTCTATCTGAAATGGAGGACAAGCATCAAAAAGATTGTAATAGCTACCAGCTCCATTATTGTATTTGGTGTCCATATCAAAAGTTGGTAAAAGCTGTTTGTTTAACAGGTCGAATGCTTTCTCACCGTCATTTAATCTGGCCCATAACGCAATTTTCCAGGCAACTGTCCAACCTACACCACCATCACCACGCGTTATTAATGATTTTTTTACTGCCTCTGCTAAATCCGGCGTTTTAGTTACCGTAATTTCATTTCCAGGATAAAATGCATATAAATGAGATAAATGGCGATGTTCAACTTCGAGTTCTTTAAACTCTTCTGCCCATTCCATTAATCTTCCATCCGAACCAATTTTAGGCCTGGCCAGGTTTTCTCTCGCATTGTTCAACTCTTTAATAAATGCTACATCATTTACCCCCAAAATGCTTGCTGCATTTAAGGTATTGCTAAACAATTCAAAAATCACTTCCTGATCGTGGGTAGGCCCCATACTAATCTGTACTTTGGAACCATCTGGTGCTAAAAACGAATTTTCAGGAGAAGGGGATGGGCCAGAGACCAGTTTGCCCGTTTTGGGATCTTTTACCAGCCAGTCTAAATAAAATTTACTGGCCTCTTTAAGGATGGGGAATACTTTGGCTAAATAGTTTTTATCTTTTGTAAACGCATAGTGTGCCCATAAATGCTGACAAATCCAACCGCCACCGCCAACATGCATCCCCCAGCTAGGGTGCTCGCCCGGTGAAGTGTAGCCCCAAACATTGGTGATGGGATGGAGTACCCAGCCATTCATCTGGTACTGTATTTTTGAAGTAAGTTTACCGGGTTCCTGAAGTGAAGTGACCAAATCAGTTAACTGATCATGACATTCTGAAAGATTGGTAACCTCTGCAGGCCAATAATTCATCTGAACATTGATGTCGGTATGATAGTCTCCATTCCATGGGGTTTGAATCTGATTGGCCCACATCCCTTGTAAATTGGCAGGTAAACTCCCTTTTCGTGATGATGATAATAATAAGTATCGGCCATATTGATAATAAAGGCTATACAACGCCGATTCATTTCGGGTTTTTACATTTTTTGCCATTAGCTCGTTAGTAGGCAAATTATTGCTGCTATGATTTAGTTGTAAACCTGATCTTTTCATAAATGATGAAAAATCGGCTACATGCCGTTGCCGCAAGACCTCATAATTTTTACTAATTGCTTTCTGTGTGATTGTTTTCAGTTCATTTTCGTAATTACTATTGAGATAGTCGGGATAATGTAACCGGTAGTTGGTAGCAGCCGTTAATACAATAGTAACCGAAGTTGCTTTGGAGATTTTTAACGAATTGCCACTTACTTTGATGCTCCCCCCTGTAAGTTGGGGCGTTGCATAAGTGAGGTATCGCATCCCATCGCCGTTTTTGCCGTTGTTTAAAACTCCGCTCATTACTAAACGGTTGTTCTGGGCTGCAGTATTAAATCTTTCGGGCCTATCCAGCGACATAGAAAATGAAATAGCATTTGCTTTATCTGCAGTTAGGCGAATAACTAAAGCCCGATCGGGAAAACTTGAAAAAACCTCCCGTTTAAATTTTATGCCATCTTGTTCATATCGTGTTAAGGCAATTCCTGTAATCAAATCGAGTTCCCGATAATAATTTTTAAAGTTCGATGTTTTACCAAAGTCTATTCTCAAATCGCCCAGGGTTTGATAACAACCAAAAGGCACATTGGCCCCATTTCCCTGCCCGCTTCCTTTGCCTTTACAAACCTGGGTTTTATTGGTTAACTCAGCAGCTTCTTTATACTTTCCTGCAAAAAGAAGCCCCCGTATTTGCGGAATATATTTAGCTGCATCAGGATTGTTGTTGTCATCTACACTGCCGCTCCATAACGATTTTTCATTGAGCTGTATGCGTTCCTGGTTTACATCGCCAAATACCATCGCCCCTAAAAAACCATTGCCGATGGGTAATGCTTTCAGCCATTCAGGATCACTTATCCAACCATTCGGATTATCTTTCGCGGTTGCATTTGCCGGCGAAGTATACCAGATTTTCTCGTTAACCGGCACTGATTGGGCGATGGCAACCTCGATTGTAATTATGGATATTAAGAAAGGTAGGATAAATTTTTTCATAATTGTTTTTTGTATTTCCATGTTGTAGTGCTATCCTTTTGCGTATATGGATAATGGTTAGATTATTGGCATTGCAAAAGCCGCTAAAATGGTGATTAAGACAACAAAGCTATGTGGTGGCACTTGTAATAATTGAGTTCCTGTTCACTAAAAATGGCAGTATATTAGCTTATTTTAACTAAACCTGGACATAAATTGCAAATGATATTCGAATGCAGCTGGTACAGCTGGTACAGAACTGCAGGTCTTTTTAATCCCCATAGTTAATTAACAAATGCATATAAGCCTTTTTGATTTGAAAAAGGATTCCCTAAACAACCACATTACCTGAACTTAAGGTAATGTGGTTAAGGTCTGATACTATTAATATCCTGTATTTTGTACCAGTTTTTTATTGATATCTAATTCTCCCTGAGCAAATGGAAGCACATTGTTTTTTTCTCCAAATTTTAATTGAACGCCGCCAGGGTTTTTTAGCGGAGCCAATTTAACCGCCATTAAATTCCTTCTTTTCAGGTCGTAATAGCGATTGCCTTCCAGTGCCAGTTCAATTCTTCTTTCATGCAGTATAAAGTCTCTCAATTTATCTTTAGTATTGTATACTGTCTGATCAACAGGAGGCATATTTACACTGGTTCTTAATCTGATATCATTTATGGCTTTATAAATAGTGGCATCTGGACCGCTTACTTCGTTTTTTGCTTCGGCATACATTAACAAAACGTCGGCATAGCGCATATGAATAATATTCTGATCTGTTAAAGGTGTTTTAGTCCTGTCGAAAGGTAATTTAGACAGATCGATGTACTTCTTTTGCGAATAGGTAGTTAACAGGGGATCTGATTCATTAAATACGGAGCCATCCGGATTGATGTATTTTTCGGTAGGCACCTTTATCGTGAATTTCAGTCGTGGGTCTCTATTGCTGTAAGGGTCTGCAGCATTATAACCAGATCCCGCCTCGCCAATTTGTTTCCCGTTGGTCATTTCGTACTCATCAACCAGATTTTGGTAGGGAGCAATAGCGCCGTACCAGCCCAGTTCTACCAGTACCCCCTCGCCATCCTGTGGGTTATTGGGCGATAAGAATTTTGTGGAAAAGATAATCTCCGGATTATTTTGTTGTGTTGCTGTGAAGAATAATTTATCGTAACCGCCCTGATACAATTGAAATTTACCACCAGTAATGATATCATTGGCTAATTTTGCGGCCTCTGCCCAATTTTGTTCAAAGAGATAAACTTTAGCTTTTAAGGCCTGCGCACTTCCTTTTACCGCATGTCCGGCGTAAGCAGCGTCGGGTAGATTGGCAATAGCAAAATCCAGTTCCTGATGCACAAATGCTAAAACCTCTTCTTTGGTACTTTTGGCAATTTTGCCTTCATCTACTGTTTTTGGCGCAGTTTTATACAATACCACCCCGCCATATGCCTGCACCAGATCGAAGTAAAACATGGCCCTTAAAAATCGAACTTCTGCTTTATATCCGTTTTTAGCGGTTTCGCTGGTGGGAACCTTATCTACATTATCTAAAAAGAAATTACATGATGCTATTCCACTGTAAGGTGTATTATAAAAAGCCGAAGGTATGTTGGTTGGGTTTACAATACCCTGAGTTAAATTACCAAAGCCAAAAAAACTATGTCTGTCTAAAGCATTATCAGAATAAGTATCTAACCACAATTTACCCCGCCCGTAAAAGCCTGCCTGCAGGCGTCGGTAAACGCCTGTAAGTGCCATTTGCGCATCGGCATCACTTTTCCAGAAAGTTTCACTTGAGATAGCTGCAGTAGGGTTTTTATCTAAAAAATCTTTTTTACAAGAGGTAAACATCCCCGTTATCAATAAGATAACAAAGGCTATATTGCTATATGTTGTTTTCATTTTTATATTTTTAAAACGACTTAATATTTAACTTTCAGGCCGATGGTGTAGATCTTAATTTGTGGGAATTGGGCAAATCTGCCTGAGCCGGCTCTCTCCGGGTCATTTCCTTCATATTTTGTCCAGGTGATTAAATTATCTCCTGAAGCATAAATGGTTATTCCTTTTGAAGCAATTTTATTCGATATATTTTCTGGTAAATTATAAGAAAGGTATAAGTTCTTTAAGCGCAGATAAGATGCATCCTGAAGAAAATAAGTCGAATTATAACCAGATACACCTTGATAACCTGTTAGGTATACCGCTGGAATAGTATTACTTGGATTGGTTGGTGTCCATGCATTTAAAAATTTGGTTGGTGGAGCCGAACCTTGCATAAAAGGCTCGTAACCCCACTGGCTTACACTTACTTTTTGGCCTTCTACCCCTTGAAAAAATGCACTTAGGTTAAAGCCTTTCCAGCCTGCATTTAAACTGAACGAATAAGTATAGCCCGGAAAACTACTAATTCTAATCCTATCTTCAGGGCCAACAGTACCATTGCCATCAACATCTCTTATTTTCAGGTCGCCAGGTTTTAAAACACCTGAACTTGGTTGTTTGGGTGAAGCATCAATCTCCGCCTGACTTTGAAAAATACCGATCCAATCGTATACAAAGAAGTTATTAATGGGTTGCCCAATTTCAAAGGTTCCCAGTGTTTCTGCCAAAGCACTTGTTAATTTATTCCTGTAACGGTGAAAGATAAAATTGGCGCCATAAGTAAACTCACCAATGCGATTTTGGTGCCTTAATTCTATTTCAATACCCTTATTAACCAATGATCCTGCATTTACAGTAGGTGCAGATAAACCTATACTTGCAGGCACATCTCTTCTTCCTTCTATGATATCGGTTGTGTTTTTGTAGTAATAACTCACAGTAGCACCAAAAAGGCCTTTAAATAGGTCAACGTCCAAACCAAAATCGGTAATGGCAGTTTTTTCCCAGCGTAAATCTTTTGCGGTTAGCCTGTTTAATTGTACTCCTGAATTTAAGCTGGTGCCATATGGGTAGGTGGTAAGTGAAAGAATATCCTGATAAGGATAATTTCCAATTTCCTGATTACCCAGTACACCGTAAGAAGTTCTTAATTTTAAGTTATCAATCCAGGTAAAGTTATCTTTAATGAAACTTTCTTCAGATACTTTCCAGGCTGCCGATCCACCGCCAAAAGTACCATACCTATAATCGGGGCTAACCCGCGAAGTACCATCGTACCTGATATTACCTTCTAAAATATACTTTTCTTTGAAGTTGTAACCTATTCTTCCAAATAGCGATCTTAAAGCCCACTCAGATGAGTTTCCGCCTAACGATTGGTTGAGGGGAGAACTTCCGTCTAATTCCATGATGGTATTATTTGGAAAATCATACCTGTTACCGCTCAGGTTGGTACTTCTATTATCTTGTTGTTCGTATCCAAACAGCGCACTAAAATTATGATCATTAGCAAACTTGGTATTATAATTAAGTGTACTGTAAAAAATTTTGGTAATGTTTCTGGCCGAACTTTGCTGTAAGCCTACAAAATTTGAATTACCGTTACCTACCTCCTGGTATACGCCACTGGCGTTAGGTTGATAGGCGAAAGACGGGGTTCTGAATTGACGGTTTCTAAAATCCTGGTTAAAAAAAGTAACTGCTGCTTTCGAATACCATTGCAGGCCTTTAACAATATTAACATCTATAAAGCCCTGTGCATTTACATTATAGTTTTTGGTAAACTGCGAACCTGTATTGTATACTTCTTCGGGGGTACGGTTTGTTCCGCCACTGCTTACATAATCTCTGGTAGCAATCCTGCCACTGCCATCAGGCAAATAAGGCATAAAAGTTGGCGCTGCAGCATAAGCCAGTAAGAGTAAATCGTCATTTACTAACCAGGGTGCCTTAAGATCCTGGTAAGAGAAATTAATGTTGGCACCTACTTTTACTCTTTTATTGAGCTGATTGGAAAAATCTAACAAACCATTGTATCGTTTATACAAATATCCTTTGGTAATGCTGTTCTGATCGAGGTAATTTAAAGAGATATTGTACGTACTTTTTGCTGTTCCGCCCGAAAAACCCAGGCTGTGGTTATGAATAGGGCCTGTACCTAAAATATAATCTAACCAGTTAAAATTAGGGTACTGATCGCTATTGGGATTGTTTTTATAAGCATCAATCTGTGCCTGTGTGTATTGTGCCGGCTGTCCACTTCTGGCTTTTGCCTGGTTGTACATTTCCATGTAGGTTACCGAGTTGGTAATCAATTCGGGTACTCTTGTGGCCTCACTAATCCCGTAGCTGCCATTGTATTCAATAATATCCGTACCGGCTTTACCTTTTTTGGTGGTAACTAAAATTACGCCATTTGCCGCTCTGGCGCCATATATAGAAGCTGAAGAAGCATCTTTCAAAACGGTTACATTTTCAATATCTTGCGGCGAAAGATTGTTTATGGAGCCAATAACCCCATCAACCAATATTAACGGAGCAGATGATGAACCGTACGATCCCTGTCCGCGCAGCCTGAAGCTACCATTGTCGCGGCCCGGTTCTCCGGTTGGCTGTACTACATCGAGGCCACTGATACGGCCCTGAAGTAAATTGGTAAGATTGGGTACCGGACGCTCGGTTATCGTTTTGCCCGAAACGGTTGATACTGAGCCAGAAAGATTTATTTTCTTTTGCGTGCCATAACCCACTACCACAAATTCATCCAGTTTAGCAGTCATTTCTTTAAGAACGATGTTAATTGTGGTACGGTTGTTTACCGCTATGGTTTGCGTTTCGAAACCTACAGCTGAGACAACAATCTCATTTTCTCCGCTGGCCAGCGTAATGGAAAAATTTCCCTGGGTATCTGTAGATACTCCTTTTTTGGTGCCTTTTATAGAAACGTTAACGTTAGGAATACCTTTTCCACTCTCATCCGACACTTTTCCCTTAAGGTCAATTTGCTGTATTTTTTCAGCAACCGGCTCAATATCAATCTTGTGCTTGCTTAAAATAATTGATTTTTGTTTGATTTCAAAATCAAGCTCCTGGTTTTGAAGAATGATTTTCAACGCTTCATTTAACGGAACTTTATCCAAAGCTACGGTTACCAGGGCGGTTCGATTTACGATAGAAGACTCGTAAAGAACCAGATAACCCGTTTGTTTCCTGATCTCTTTAAATATACTGCGTAAGTTCTTATTGTTCTCTTTAAGTGTTACATACTGCGCAAAGGTTGAAGCATGTATTTGCACAATAAATGCAACCATAATAACGGTAATCAATTTCATAATGCGCAACAGTTGTTTAAATGCGATGTTTGAGACATCACATTTAAATAGATGATTAAATTTCATAAATTTGGTTGTTTTGGTTGGTTTGCGAAGGCCTTCTCATCGTCGAAAATTTGCAGGTCAGCGCGCTTTAAACTATAAAATAATTCTATTGAGAATTGTTGATCAAAACATTCTGATCAATCCCGATGGCCATTGGGATTGATTTTTTTCTTTAAAGGTTTTCGTGTTCTGATCAGTCGGTTAAGGTTGTAGTTTATTTTAGTACCATAATTTTCCTCCCTTCAATTTTAAAATGAATGTTTTTTGTTGATTCCAGGATTTCTAAAACTGTCGATACATCGTCGTACCTGGAAACTCCGCCACCATATAATTTATGCTTATCTACGTCTTTTGCATAGTCTACTTCTACATCGTACCACCTGGAAACCCTGAGCATGATGTTCTCTAATGTTTCATCTTCAAAAATGAAATAGCCATCTTTCCAGGCAACAACATCATCGGTATTTACTTCCCTGATCTCAACATTCCCGTCTTTGCGTTGTAAGGCTTGCTGATTGGGTTTTAAGAGACGACTAAATTTTGCTGTGCTGATTTTAACGCTACCCTCAAGCAATGTGGTAGCAGTTACCGCTTCGTCTGCATAACTATTAATATTGAAATGGGTGCCCAATACCTCTACACGCTGATTATCGGTGTTTACTATAAACGGATGCCTTTTGTCTTTAAAGACTTCGAAATAAGCTTCTCCCTGTAGCTGTACCTGGCGTACACCTTTACTATCAACAAGATTTGTTGAATAGGTAATGCTGGAGGCTGCATTTAACCAAACTTTAGAATGATCAGGTAGAACCAGGATGTAAGTTTCGCCCCGGCCGGTGGAGAGTGTATTGACTGCGTTTTTTGTTGCCCCTTTTTTAGAAGATGATTTGAACTGGTACATTAACTGACCATTCTGCATCTTCGTTACACTTACGCCTACTTCATTGGCTATTTCACCATTCACCGCATCGCTTAGTTTTATCTTTTTTCCGTTGGCTAGTGTTAATGTTGCACCAACTTTTCCAGGGATAATGTTTTTTGCAATCGAAGCTTTTGGTACGTTCTTGTTGCTGGTTTGCGTATAATGCCATAAAGTTGCGCCAATAACTGCGATAGCCAGTGCAGCGGCGATACTGATGCGTTTCCATAAATGCGTTTCTTTGTGGAGCGGCAGCGCATTAGACAGGGAGCCGAGTTCTTCTTTTAACTCTTCCTCTGTGATCTCAAACTCAGGGAATTCGCCAAATGTGATCCAATTTTCAACCAGTTCTTGCTCATGAGGTTGACAAGTTCCAGATCTGTACTTTTTAAGCAGTTCTTTTGCGTATTGCTGATCCATCTACTAGATATTTGGTTATTTAGTAGTTAGTCAGTTATAGAGGGGATTAGGGTTAGTCGGTAATTAAATTTTTCTATAAAATAAAAAGTAGCGTCAGCATAGAGCCTAATCTTACTTTTAATTTCTTAAGGGCCTGATACATTTGTGCTTTAACCGTTTCTTCCGAAAGGTTAAGCAATTCGGCAATTTGCTTTCGGCTGTAGCCTGCTTTACGGCTTAACTCAAATACTTCCCGCATCTTTACCGGAAGTGCTTTTATTTCAGCTTCAATTAATTTTTCAAGCTCTTTTTGCCTTACAAGATGATCAGTATATTCGTGCTCAACAGCAAGATAAGTGCTAAAGCTATCCAAATAGCGCGCACAAATTTGTTTATGGCTAATGATGTTAGCCACCTTGTTTCTTACAGCGGTATGCAAATAGGTAGATAAGGTATACGTAATGGCTAAGTTTTCGTGATTTAACCATAACGAAAGAAACACTTCATGCACAGCATCCCAAACTTCTTCCTTTTCTCCAAGCCTTTTAAAAGCAAAGAGATATAATAAACGTTTATAACGGTTGTAGATCTCGGTATAGGCTATGCTATCTCCTTCAGTTAATAGCTGGATTAATTGTTGATCGGTATGTTTGTTATACTTGGTCATTAATCTATTTGAAGGATAGGGGATAGCTATTAGGTAGATTTGGGATTGTAATCGGTAATGGCACGTAAAAGCTTAACGAAACGCAGTTATTTTAAAGATATAAACCATAACCTCGGAATTTAAAATCCTGGTACGTTTAGCTTAAATTTCAGTTAAGTGTAAAGTATATTTGGTTACAAGTTGCTCTATTACAGTTAAGTGCCTCTAACTATGTTGTGGCTGTTTTGTAATGAGATTGTTGCAATAACGGAATAATAGCGCTATTGTAATTCATCTTAATTGGCAAATTATTATGCGATATCGGCATTAATGGATCCTGACCTCGCTTGTTTTGAACGCAATAAGTGATTCCAGGAGTTAAAGGATAAGTATAAGGTACAAAATAACGCCAGTGCATTTTTTAATACATTTTTCATGTTAGTTAAATATTTGATTAATGCTTAACTAATTTATGCAAGATGGGCTACAATGAATGAGTTGGTATTTGCTAAAATTGATGCAATTTTAGCGCATTTTATTGCTTTTGTTTTAAAATTGATCAGTAATTAACCAGGTGTGTTAATTATCAGAATTATCAATCAATAGCAATGCAGAGAAGAATGGATTTTAATGCTTGGTAATCGAGTAGATCAGTAATCCTAACAACAGCGTACAGCCTGTAAAAGTAATTACCCCTAAAAGATAACCACCCAATGCTTTCAGGTAATTGATGTATTTGCCCTTTTCGAAAAACTGCCCTACAGCCCATGAAAAGTAAACCATAAAAAGCATAGCCGAATATTGCAAAAGGTGAATATGAGTGAGCCCTTCAAGCACCGCAAAAATGGCAAATATGAGCATGCCCATTCCCTGTAAAAAGCACAAAAGAATCAGTAACTCGAAGAAATTATAGTCATATTTTCTGAAAAAGAGTTTCAGCCATAAGGCCATAAATATGCCCATAAGCATATTGGCATAACCATAATGGCTCTGCACCCACTCATTAATCGGGTTTATTGCTGCGGTTGTGGTTTTGTCGAAATTAAAGTAACCTTCTTCAATATGGAAAAAGTGATTAATCAGCGTATAAATTAAAGAGGTTACAATAACAAATACAACCGGTTTCACCAATCTGCTTCTGTCATTGGAAATAAAATTGTGGATCGTTATCCCGGGCCTGACCAATAATTCTTTAACGGTATAAAATATTCCCTTTTCTAAATGCAGCACGTGTTCTATTTCATGCTGGATATAATGCCGGTCAATTCTTTTTAGTTTAGCTGGTTCACCGCATTTGCTACAGTAATTTTCGGGTATGTCCTGCTGGCAGCTGGTACAAATCGCTATCATGGCCAATTAGTTTTGAATATGTGATTTAATTTCTTTATTAATCTGGGACATGCTGTTTATTGCCGGTAAAAATGTAAGCGGTACAGCAATAAGGATAGGTAAAAATGGAATAGCCGATTTAGGTTTATATACGAACAGATATATTGCTGCAAATAGCAAAAATAGCCAGACAATTGTACCTGCCATGAGTATTGCCTTTAATTTTGCTTTGTTTTTACTGAGTTCGGTAAGGGTTAGTTTAGTTGGTTCTTCTGTTGTCATAATGAGATTGTAATAAACACAAAATTCAGCAATGTAAACTGATTCGAGACTACACTTTAGTGTAATTTTGTTACTTTAGAAGTTCCATGAAAGCCGATAACCGCAGAGGACTACTGACTAAAAATAAAATAGAAAAGGTAAGCTACGAAGATAAGCTCCAGCTGAAGAACTATCTGGAAGCCATTAGTGCATTCGAAAAGCTAACTTACCAAAGCGTATATGTTATCGATTATGCGGAAATGAAATTCGAATATGTATCGGGTAATCCGCTTTTTCTGTGTGGCCATACCGTAGCCGAAGTAATGGAAATGGGTTATGGTTTTTATTTTAACAACGTGCCTGAAAAAGATCTGCAGCTGCTTGACCTGATTAACGAAACCGGATTCGATTTTTTTGAGAAAGTACCTGTAAGCGAGAAAAAACAATATAGTATAACCTACGATTTTCATTTGCTGAATAAAAACGGTAAAGCCACATTGATCAATCATAAACTTACGCCGCTTTTTCTCAATGCAGAAGGGAAAATGTGGAAAGCAGTTTGTGTAGTCTCCATTTCTGCTAATAAAACAGCAGGCAACGCGGCGATCCATAAACAGGGCTCCGATCAGATCTGGCATTTAGACTTAAACAGCCAGCTGTGGAAAAAGCAGGTAAAACCGCAGCTTACCGAGCGCGAGCTGGAGGTTTTACGTTTGTACGCACAGGGATTAACCATTAATCAGATTGCTGATAAAATATTTGTATCACCCGATACCGTTAAGTATTACCGGAGGCGGATATTTGAGAATTTTGGGGTTAGTAATATTGTAGAAGCGCTTTCTTACGCGGTAAATAATAAGGTGATTTGATTTTTAACCAGAAGCTTGCTTTATGCATTTACACCCTGCTAGGCCAAAGTACAGTACCTCCGTTCTACTTTAATCCGGCCTAATAAATTTTTCAGGCTCCATTGTTCCAGCCATACCACTGGCTTCAAAAGAAAACGGCGCAGCCCTCATGAATGCAGCTGAAAAGCTAAAAAACAAATGAATAAATTTTCAGCCGGCATTTTTTGTTTCTTTTTGATGCCAAAAAGAAAGAGCCCTTCGGCGGCGGCGAGCCGAGGCAAGGATGTGAAGCGGGTTAAATTCAGCTTAATTAATATTCAAAAGGCTATTAAATGTAAATAAAATCCTTCGACAAGCTCAGAATGACACTTTAATAAAAAGAAAAACCCCCGGGATTTCCGGAGGTTTTGATATACTATATTTTTTGGCTGGATTAATCTTCAGCTAAGAATGGATAACGGTAATCAGTTGGCGATTCGAAAACCTCTTTAATGGTACGTGGAGAAACCCAACGTAATAAATTGATCATCGATCCTGCTTTATCGTTAGTACCCGAACCTCTGGCTCCACCAAAAGGCTGCTGACCAACTACTGCACCAGTGCATTTATCGTTAATGTAGAAGTTACCAGCTGAGTTGCGTAATGCATGGCTTGCTTTATCAATCGCATAACGGTCTTGCGCAATTAAGGCACCTGTTAAAGCGTATGGAGAAGTGGTATCAATTACCTCTAAAATCGAGTCGAAATCCTGATCGGCATAAACATAAACCGTTAATACCGGGCCAAACAACTCTTCGCACATGGTGGTATATTTTGGATCTTCAACCACAAGGATAGTTGGCTCAACAAAATAACCTTTGCTCTTATCGTAGTTACCACCGGCAATAATTTCGACACCTTTATCTTTTTTAGCCTGATCGATGTATTTGGCTAATTTATCAAAAGAGCGTTCATCAATTACCGCATTAATAAAGTTGGTGAAATCTTCGGTACCACCCATTTTAAAGGTAGCTAAGTCAGCTAACATTTGTTCTTTAATTTCAGGCCAAAGGCTTTTTGCAATATAAACACGACTAGCTGCCGAGCATTTTTGTCCCTGGTATTCAAAAGCACCACGTACAATAGCCGTGCTGGCCACTTTAGTTTGTGCTGATGGGTGAACCAGGATAAAATCTTTACCACCTGTTTCGCCTACAATGCGTGGGTACGATCTGTATTTATGAATGTTGGTACCAATGGTTTTCCAGATTTCCTGAAATACTTTGGTAGAACCTGTAAAGTGAATACCTGCAAAATCAGGGTGGTTAAAAATTACATCACCGGTTTCTGGTCCGTCGGCATAAACCAAATTTACAACACCATCAGGTAAGCCTGCTTCGCGGAAAATTTCCATTAACAGGTTGGCTGCATATACTTGTGTATCGGCAGGTTTCCATACCACTACGTTACCCATCATGGCTGCAGACGCAGGTAAATTAGCTGCAATTGCAGTAAAGTTGAAAGGGGTAAGGGCAAATACGAAACCTTCTAAAGGGCGTTGTTCAACACGGTTCCAGCTTCCGCGTGGCGAAACCGGAGGTTGTTGCTTGTAAATATCGGCCATGTAGCTTACGTTAAAACGTAAGAAATCAATCAGCTCGCAAGCGGCATCAATTTCTGCCTGATAAGCATTTTTGCTTTGGCCAAGCATAGTTGCTGCATTTAATTTATAACGGTATTTACCGGCAATTAAATCGGCAGCTTTTAAAAAGATTGCAGCTCTGTGCTCCCAGGCCAGGTTTTCCCAGTCTTGTTTTGCAGCTAAAGCCGCATCGATAGCTTGTGCAATGTGCGCTTTATCGCCAATGCTGTATTGGGCTAAAATATGTTGATGATCGTGAGGTGGAACAACTTTACCTTTTTTGGTAGTATGAACCTGCTTACCACCAATATACATCGGAATGTCTTGCTGGTGTGCGCGGGCTTCGGCCAATGCTTCTTTTAAAAGAGCACGCTCTTTACTGCCTGGTCCGTAGTTTAAAATGGGTTCGTTTACCGGGGTAGGTACGTTAAAAAATCCTTTAAGCATAGTGTATTTTTTATGAGTTGGGCAAAGATACTGCTTTTTAACATAGGCCATTCCATTATTCTGTAAAGAAAATAGGGCAAACGTTTGAGTAGAGGAGGTGGATTATGAGCGGGTTAATTTCATAAGAGTTTTGGTTAAGATTTAGTTAATGGTGTAATCGTGTGTCGGATTCAGTATTTGATGGCTTAAATATTTCAACGGACTCTTTCTTAAATAAAAATAATTCTTAAATAATTTCATTTTATTAACAGTGTTAATTATGTTTGCACTGTAATTGTTTTATCATGGGAATAAAAGAGCGTAAAGAGAAGCACAAGGAAGATTTACGTCAGCGGATTTTGGATGCGGCGAAGGAACTTTTTTTAAAGGATGGCTACGAGGCCACCTCAATCAGGAAGATTGCGGAGAAAATAGAATTCAGCCCGACTACCATTTACCTGTACTATAAAGACAAGGCCGATATCATGTATGCCCTGCACCAGGAAGGCTTTAAATTATTGGGTTCGCAGTTTGGCGTTTTGCAGCATGTAAGTGAGCCTTTTGAGCGTTTAAAGGCCATGGGTCGTGTTTATATGAGCTTTGCGCTAAACAATCCCGACTTTTACGAACTCATGTTTATCATGAAAGAACCCATCGAATTTGTTAAGGCGCACTGCCATGACGAAGAATGGGAAGAGGGGGAACAAGCCTTTACCGCTTTAATTATGACGGTTGATCAATGCAAGGATGCCGGTTACTTTACCAGTTTCGATACCACCACTTTTGCGCTTAATGTATGGTCATTAATGCATGGTTTGTGCAGTTTAAAGTTGCAGGGTCACCTCGATCACATGGCTACAACTAAAGCACACATCCTGGAGGAGGGTGACTGGCTGGAGAAAACTTTTGATGGCTTTATCGCCATGTTGAATAGTTTAAAATAACATTAAATTAACACTGTTAATTATGAGAACGAAGTTATTTAGTTTGCTGCTTTTCTCGGTTATAGTTTGGGTTTCGAAGGCTAATGCACAGCAGTTGCTGGATGGTTATGTTGCCGAAGCTTTTAAGAGCAACATTGTTTTACAGCAGAAAAACATTTCGCTGGATAAGGCCCAGCTGGCGTTAAAAACAGCCAGGAGTTTATATCTGCCAACTGTTGCTTTTTCTACCACATGGTCTACCGCTGATGGTGGTCGTAACATCCCCTTGCCATTGGGCGATTTGTTAAATCCCGTTTATACTACGCTGAATCAATTAACCAAAACAAATAATTTTCGGCTATTGGAAAACCAGAGCATCAACTTCTTACCCAAGAATTATTATGATGCCAAAGTGCGCACAACCGTGCCTATTATTAATACTGATTTGGGTTATAATAAACAAATTTCAGAACAGCAAGTGAGCTTGCAGGAATTTGAAGTGCAGATTTATAAACGCGATTTGGTACGCAGCATTAAAACGGCCTACTACAATTATCAGAATGCCCTGCAAGCGGTTGATATTTATAAATCGGGTTTACAACTGGCCAACGAAGGGTTGCGGGTAAACGAAAAATTACTCGATGGCGGGAAGGGTTTACCGGCCTATGTTTTGCGTTCAAAAAGCGAAGTAGAAAATGTAAATGCCCAACTGGTTTCGGCCGAGCAGCAGGTAATCAATGCCCGCATGTATTTTAATTTCCTCTTAAACCGCGAAGCCAACGAAAAGATTGATGCAAATTTTGATAACCAGGCAGATTTGAACAAAGCCACAGCACTCATTGCCGATTTATCGGTAACCGGTGGAAGAGAAGAATTAAAGGCTTTAGATCAGCTCATCAGCATCAACAAAACAGCGCTTAAAATGAACCGGCAGTTTGCAGTACCGAAATTGGGTGGTTTTGTTGATTTGGGTTCACAATCGGAAGGTTTTCATTTTAACGATAATACCCGTTATTATATGATTGGCTTGCAGCTTGATATTCCGATTTTTACCGGAAACCGCAATAATTTTAAAATCAGGCAAAGCAATCTCGATCTTAAAAATGCCGAGTTAAATGCCAGTTTAGTTGCACAACAGCTAAATCTTGCGGCTAAAACAGCACAAAATAATTTAAAAGCAGCCTATCAAACCTATCAGTCTTCGCTCAAACAGTTCGAAGCGGCTTCCAGTTATCAGCGCCTCATTGAAAAAGGATATAAAGCGGGTACCAATTCGTTTATCGAAACCATCGATGCCCGTAACCAATACACAGCGGCCCAATTATTAGTTAATATAAACCGGTATAAAGTTTTGTCGGCCATGGCCGATGTGGAACGCGAAACCGCAACCTATTCAATAAATTAATTTTATGAAGAAGATATTTATTTACTCAGCCCTGCTTGCTGCGGTTTTCACCATAAGTGCCTGCGGCAACCATAAAACCGATACTGCCGGTATTGGTAATCAGGATACTGTTCCTGTAAAAGTTATGCCGCTTCAGGTAGAAGATGCCAGTCATGCCATTGCGGCCTCGGGGCAATTTACCACCAACGATGAAACTTTCCTGTCATTTAAAAACGGAGGCATCATTAACCGGATTCTGGTAAAAGAAGGCGATGCAGTGCATCAGGGGCAGTTGCTGGCAACAGTAAACCAGACGGAAATTTCGGCACAGGTGCAGCAGGTTAACCTGGCTTACCAAAAAGCCGAACGCGATTACAGCCGTGCAAGCAAATTGTATAAAGATAGTGTAGCCACTTTAGAGCAAATGCAAAATGCCAAAACTGCGCTACAGGTAGCTAAACAACAACTGGATGCCGTAAAATTTAATCAGAACTATTCCGAAATCAGGGCTACCAGCAGTGGTTATGTGCTTAAAAAACTGGCTAATGATGGACAGGTTGTAGGACCGGGAACCCCGGTTTTGCAGATAAACGGTGCAAAACAAAGCAAGTGGATTTTAAAAGTTGGTTTAAGCGATGTGCAGTGGGCAGCTTTAAAAACAGGCGATGATGCCATCATTACGACCGATGCTTTGCCTAACCAGACACTAAGTGCAAAAGTAAGTCGTAAAGCCGAAGGTATTGACCCACAAAGCGGAACTTTTGGCGTAGAGCTGAGTTTAAGCGATGCAAAAATTCAGGGGCTTGCCGCAGGTTTGTTCGGTAAGGCTACCATTATACCAAGTAAAACCAGCAACGGTTATACTATCCCTTACGATGCCCTTTTAGATGGTGGCGAAAATGAAGGTTATGTTTTTATTACCAACGATAACAAAACGGCCCAAAAAGTAAAGGTTCAGTTAGGGGCTATCCAGAACAATAAAATCAGTATTACCGGAGGTTTAGAAAATGCAGCGGGCTTAATTGTTTCGGGCAGTGCTTATTTAACCGATGGCTCGAAGATTAAGGTGGTAAAATAAGCTGAAAGACTAAAGACCAAAGCTTAAAGCAGATTGCCGCTGAAAATCGGTGTAATCACTCAAATCTGTGAAATCACCCTTCCGAAGGAAAAGAAATATAAACCATAGCTAAGCAGATGAAAATATCAGAATACGCTGTAAAAAATTACCAGTTTACACTCATCATGGTGCTCATGGTGTTGGCGCTGGGTATTACCACTATATTCAACATGCCCCGGTCGGAAGACCCTGATATGAATGCACCAAACTATCCTGTGGTGGTGGTGTACCCTGGGGCAAGTCCGAAGGATATGGAAGAGCTGGTGGTAAAGCCGTTAGAGAAAACCATTTACGGGCTGGATGATATCAAGAACATTAAAACTACTATCCGCGACGGCTTGGCTGTACTTTTTGTAGAGTATAAATATGCTGTAAATGTCGACGATAAATATCAGGAACTGGTACGTGAGGTAAACAGCGAGCGTGCTAATCTTCCTCAGGAAATTTACAGCATGGAAGTGCAAAAAGTTTCACCTTCTGATGTAAATGTATTACAGATTGCTCTGGTATCTGAAAATGCCTCGCGCGATAAACTGAAAGCAAAAGCCGAAGATTTGCAGTCGGAGCTCGAGAAAATCCCGTTCTTGAAAAATGTAGAAATTATGGGTTTGCCAGATCAGTTGGTTCGGGTAGATTTAAACCTCGAAAAACTGGCGCAGTTGCACATTCCGGTTACTTTTATTGCCAGTGCCATTCAGAGTGAAGTGGCCAATATCCCCGGTGGAAGTGTAAATGCTGGAAACAAATCGTTCAACATTAAAACCAGCGGTAATTACCAAAATATTGATGAAATTAAAAATACCATTGTTTTTAGTGGCAACGGTAAAAACACGGCTTTAAAAGATGTAGCCAATGTGTATTTCGATTATTCGCAGGAAAAAGACATTACCCGCTTAAACGGACATCGTTGTGTTTTTGTGGTAGCTGCACAAAAATCTGGCGGAAACATTACCGCGGCCCAAAAAGCCTATTTGCCGGTAATTGAGAAATTCAGGAAAACTTTGCCCACCAATATCGATCAGCAGTTAATGTTCGATCAGGCTGATAATGTAAACAGCCGTTTGGGTGGTTTAGGTACCGATTTTATGATTGCCATTTTATTGGTTTTGGTTACACTTTTACCTTTGGGTACCAGAGCTTCGATTGTGGTAATGGTTTCTATTCCGCTTTCTTTAGCCATCGGTGTGGTTTTGTTGAGTGTTTTAGGGTTTAGTTTAAACCAGTTGAGCATTGTTGGTCTGGTGGTATCGTTGGGTTTGCTCGTTGATGATAGTATTGTGGTGGTCGAAAATATCGAACGCTGGATGCGCGACGGGCATAGCCGGCTGGATGCTACGCTGAAAGCCACCAAACAGATTGGTATGGCCGTAATGGGGTGTACCGCCACGCTCATTATCGCTTTTATGCCTTTGATGTTTTTACCCGAAGCTTCGGGCGAATTTATCAGGAGTTTACCTGTTGCCGTAATCTGCTCGGTTATTGCTTCTATGCTGGTAGCTCTAACCGTGGTACCTTTTTTATCGAGCAAACTGTTAAAACCTCATGCCGATGCCAATGGCAATATTTTTCTGCGCACTTTACAGAAAATCATCCACGGCTCTTATTCCAAATTGCTCGATAAGGCACTTGCTAAACCTGTTTTAACCATTGTAATTGCGGTAGCCATTTTTGCAGGTTCTATTATGCTTATCCCCGTTATTGGTTTCAGCTTATTTCCGGCATCAGAAAAACCACAGTTTTTGATCAATATTTCTACTCCTTTGCAATCGAACCTGAATTATACCGATTCGGTTACCAAAGCCATTGAAAAGGAATTGAAAAAGATTCCTGAAGTCAGGTATTTTGCGTCTAATGTGGGGAAAGGTAATCCACGGATTTATTATAACGTATTGCCTCAGAATGAAAGGACAGACTTTGCCGAACTTTTTGTGCTGCTGCAACCCGACATTAAATCAGACCGTAAAATTGAGATAATCGAAATGCTACGCAAAAAATGGACGCCTTACCCGGGTGCAAAAGTAGAAGTTAAAGATTTTGAGCAGGGACAGCCCATTATTTCGCCAGTTGAAGTACGTTTGCTGGGCGATAATTTAGATACTTTAAGAAGCCTTGGCGGCCGGGTAGAAAATATGTTGCTTAAAACTGCCGGAACGATTTATGTAAATAATCCGCTTAAAAATTTAAAATCGGATATTAAAGTCGATATCAATAAAGATAAGGCACAGGCACTGGGCATTCCTACCGTTAATATCGACCGTACCGTTCGGATGGCAGTAGCCGGTTTGGAAGTAGGTAAATTTATCAATCCTAAATCTAACGGCGACGATTACAATATCCTGCTTACCACCAATCGTCCATCATACCCTGATTTAACTGTTTTCAATAACCTGTATATCAATAACAACCAGGGCACATCCATTCCGTTATTGCAGGTGGCTTCGTTAAAGCTCGAAACTTCGCCTTTAAGCATTAACCATTACAATAAAACCCGTACCATTTCGGTAAATGCTTTTGTGCAGAAAGGCTTTTTAAATGATAAAGTAATTCAGGATGTAGAGGCGCAGATGAAAAAGCTGAAACTCCCTGAAGGTTATACTTTTGAGATGGGTGGCGAAATAGAAAGCCGGAACCAATCTTTTGGTGGTTTCGGTAGCATATTGCTGGTAACGCTTTTCCTTTTTATTGCCGTGCTGGTGCTCGAGTTTAAAACTTTTAAAAGTACGCTTATTGTACTTTCTGTTATTCCGTTGGGTATTGTAGGGGCTGTACTGGCACTAATGGTTACGGGCAATTCCTTGTCGTTTGTGGCAACCATTGGTATTGTGGCTTTGGCGGGTATTGAAGTAAAAAACACCATTCTCCTGGTCGATTTTACCAACCAGTTACGCGCCGAAGGAATGCCTTTGAACCAGGCCATTGAAGAAGCTGGAGAGATCAGGTTCCTGCCCATCATCTTAACTACCTTTACAGCTATCGGAGGTTTGTTGCCTATCGCACTTTCCAGTAACCCGCTTATTTCGCCACTGGCCATTGTAATGATTGGTGGTTTAATCAGTTCTACCTTACTATCGCGGATTGTAACGCCTGTGGTTTATAAATTAATGCCGCCAAGGGTAGAGGCGAATGAGGAGGTTTAGATCTTTGGATCAACTGATCTGCTCAGCGGTCGGTGAGACACCGACCGCTAATCATATCGCTAGTGGTTGGTGTCCTCACCAACCACATTAATCATACAATAAGCTTATCTATCACTCCGTTCTTCCATATTCAAATCGGTATCGAAAGGGCTTTTGGTAAAAGGATAAATGGTTTGCTTCACAAATCCTTTCGGGTAGGCCGCTTCATGTACACCTGTTCCGGCTGGCCATTCTTTTCCGGGTAAATAATAGGTGCCAAAAATCATATCAATAAATGGAAATATCGAAGCGAAGTTATGCCCATAATATTTGGGGTCTTCGCAATGATGCCAGTGGTGGTATTGCGGTGTGGTGAAGATGTATTTGAGCGGTCCGAAATTAATGCGCGTGTTGGCATGGATTAAAACCGCGTGAATGGCAATGAAAATGATGTAAACATTAAACACTGTTGACGAAAAACCCAGTATATACAAAGGGATGAAAGTCATGGCACGGGTAAAAAAGATATCGATAAAGTGCGTGCGGCTTCCAGCAAGCCAATCCATGTTTTGGGTAGAGTGGTGAATGGAATGAAAACGCCACAGTGCTACTTTGGTATGGAAAAAACGATGTGCCCAATACTGGAAAAGATCTGTACTGAAGAAAGCCAGAAACAGCGCCACAACAAATGGCAGGCTTTGCACCCAGGTATGAATTTTATCTAAACCCATCCAGCCGAAAAAGAGTATTGCAGGCTTTTGGGTTACAATGCCAAAAAACTGGATAAATAAATGGCTGATCACAAAATAGGTTAAATCGGTGCGCCACTCTTCGTGAAACTTAGTCTGGTTGTTGTTTTTTGGGAAAAATAACTCTAACGGTACAAAAATGGCCACCATCAGCAATAAGTCCAAAATCATCCAGTCTAGGCCAAAATGCCAGTTTGATTTGGCAACATCGCGACCTTCAACACTTAAAGCCCCCAATAAAACGGCTAAAGCTGCCAGTAAGAAACCTGGCCAGGCCCATTTTAATTTTTTGCTTAAAATAATACTCAGTGCCGAAAAGAAGAATGCAGCAATAACACCACCCAGCATAAGCACTTCCATGCTGTCTTTCGTGTACACCTCGCGGAACTCCGGCGTGGTTAGTTTTTCAGGATAATGGAAACAAAGGATGCCAAGTAAGGCTAAAACAGCTAAAAATATAGAAATGTAGCCACTAATCTGACCTTGACCAACTACTAAGCGTTTATTTGGAGACATGCGTTTACGTTTTTGATAGAACAACAAGTATATAAAGAAAATTTAGTCTTGTCAATTTAAATCACACTCGTGTTCAGTCTGGATAAGATTACGCAAACATTTTTAAGTGGCAAAGGTTCATTTAAAGGGCATTGCCAAAAGCGATGCCGTTCTTTTTTAAATAATCAGTATTTTTGAAAACACGACACTATGCTAGTTAATTATTTACGTCTTCTGCTGCTTCCTTTTTCATGGGTTTATGCTATGGCCGTTGTACTCCGGAAAAAACTTTACGATTGGGGGATCATGCGCAGCGTATCGTTCGATTTGCCAATAATTTGCGTAGGCAACCTTGCCGTTGGTGGTTCCGGAAAAACGCCAACAACCGAATATTTAGTCAGGCTGCTGGATGGTTATAAAGTGGCCATTTTAAGCAGGGGCTATGGGCGTAAAACGAAAGGTTTTATTCTGGCTGATCACCGCGCTACAGCTGAAACTATCGGTGATGAACCATTACAATATTACCAAAAATTTAAGCAGGTTACCGTAGCGGTATGCGAAGACCGCGTGGCAGGAGTGAGGCAATTGCAAAACAACCACGATGTAATTATTCTGGATGATGCTTTTCAGCATCGTGCCATTAAAGCAGGTTTTAATATTTTGCTTTTTGAGTTCAGGAAACTGGGTACCCTACAGTTTTTATTGCCTGCAGGAAATTTAAGGGATGTTTTTGCCTCGCGCAAAAGAGCCGATGTGCTTTTGGTTACCAAATCGCCGGTGCCCTTATTACATGTTGCACAGCAGGCATCGATAAATGAACTACAGCCCAACAATAACCAACCTGTGCTGCATGCTTATTTAAAATATGGCCAGTTACAGCACCTGTATAAGGAAGATAGCCTTCCGCTTCAATCCATTAAAGATTTTGAAGTTTTTTTGCTTACCGGTATTGCCAATCCGGCACCTTTAATTGAAGAACTGCAAAAATATACGCAGAGCATTAAACATGAGGCCTTTCGCGATCATTACGCTTTTAAAACGGCCGATATCAGTAAGTTAAAATCAGCTTTTGAAGCCGGAACAAAAAAAGAAAAAATCATTATCACAACAGAAAAGGATAGCAAGCGTTTAAGAGCTACCGGATTTGAGGATTTACTGGTAAATTTACCCGTATATTATTTACCCATCGAGGTTGAATTATTTGAAGAAGATAAGATTACCTTTGACGAACTCATTTTAGATTATGTTAAGAGCAATAGAAGAAACCGTTGAATATATAAAACGTAAAACAGAGAACTTTAAACCCGAAATTGGCATTGTTTTAGGTACTGGTTTAGGTGGATTGGTAAAAGATATTGAGGTGGAGCATCAGCTTATGTATTCCAATATCCCCAATTTCCCGATTTCTACTTTAGAATTTCACAGTGGCAAACTCATTTTTGGTACCTTAAACGGGAAGAAAATTGTAGCCATGCAAGGTCGCCTGCATTATTACGAAGGTTACAGTATGCAGCAAATTACTTTTCCTGTGCGTGTAATGAAAGGTTTGGGAATCGAAAACCTGATTGTTTCTAACGCTGCGGGCTCTTTAAACCCCGAGTTTAAAAAGGGCGATTTGATGATTATTGAAGATCACATTAACCTGCAGCCAGATAACCCGCTAAGGGGTTTGATCGAAAGCGAACTGGGGCCACGTTTTCCAGACATGAGCCAACCCTATAAGCGCGCCATCATTGCCAAAGCTTTAGAAATAGCCAAAGATGTAGATGTAAAATGCCATAAAGGTGTTTATGTAGCCGTTTCTGGTCCTAATTTAGAAACCAAGGCCGAATATAAGTACCTGCGTTTAATTGGTGCCGATGCCGTAGGGATGAGTACTGTGCCCGAGGTAATCGTGGCCAACCACGCCGGCTTACCTGTATTTGCTATTTCGGTATTAACCGACGAAGGTTTCCCTGAAGATTTACAACCTTTTAACTTAGACGAAATTTTAGAGGCTGCAGCTAAGGCCGAGCCTAAAATGACCGAAATTTTAACCCGCTTAATTGCCGAACTGTAAAATGCGTAATATTGTTCAGATCTGTTTTTTGATTGCAGTGCTTTTGGGCATCAATAAAGCTTTTGCACAAGATTTAAAAACGAGCGTAGGCACCAATAAAGAACTCGATTCGGTTAGGAAAAAGTTGGATGGGGGTAAAGATACGGTAGTTTTTACAGCGAAATATATTCGTTTTACCAAGCTTTCTTTAACTAAAGATAGCATTGTGCTGTTGCCATTGGATACATCAACGGTTAACATCCAGAATTATAGTCCGCTTTTACAGCCCACCCACCCAACCATTAGTAATGGTAATATGGGGCTTGCTGCCCGACCGCTGCTTTTTGAGCCCAGCAAACGCATAGGTTTCGATGCAGGTTTCCATTCGCTCGATTACTACGCCTTAACGCCCGAAGATATCATCTACTATCAGGCCCGGACGCCCTTTACCAGCCTGTATTTTGTAAGTGCCGGACAGAAAGAACAGCTTTTCAGGGCTATTCATACCCAAAATATTAAGCGCAACTGGAATGTGGGCGTAAACTTTAACCGCGCCGATTCGAAAGGGTTTTATGCCAGGCAACGGGGCGATAACTTAAATGTGGCCGTATTCTCCTGGTACCAATCGCCAAGCAAACGCTATAACATGTGGGCTTCGGCAATTTTTAATAACATGCGTGCTTATGAAAACGGATCGGTAGCCTCTGCCGACTCAATATTTAATGCTAATTATGCAACAATCAGCAGGGAGGCCGAGCCGGTAAATCTTTCAGCATCCCGAAATATTTACAAGAAAAACACCTTGTTTTTAAAGCAGACCTATTATGTTGGCAGGATTGATACCTCTGCCAATGCCAATAATGCTGTTTTACCCACCAATAAGGTTACTTACACTTTTGAGTACAATAACAATACCTACGATTTTTTAAAAAATGAAAGCGATGTAAGAAATGTGTTGCCGCCGGGAATTGCCAGCACTACTTTTACCAACGATTCGACCCGTGTGCTGCACATTAAAAATGAGTTTATTTACAGCTTCTTTTTAAGGCCTAAAAACTCATCGGTAATTAAAAACGAGCTAAAGGTTGATGCGGGGATCAGGCACGAATATTTCAAACATGAATTTTTGGGTCTTAAACTGGATGGTACCAGTTATGAGCAAAGCCGTGCCTACTATCAGAACATTACCGTTTTGGGTGCTGCGGGCTATCGTTTCTCAACCAATGTCGATTTTAATTTAGATTTACAGCAAATTTTGCAGGGCGAAAATGCCGGCGATTATCTGTATGAAGCCAAAAGTAAAATCCTTTTGGGTAAAACCATTGGCCGCATTGAGCTGGGGGCATACGCACAAAACCAAAGCCCGGCTGCGATTTACGATTATTACCACGGAAACCACTACAAATGGACGAATAACGATTTTAAAAATACTAAAATCCTGAACCTGTCTTTCAACTACATTAACGATAAATACGACCTTACTGCCGGTGCAAAATATTTCTTAACCAGTAATTACCTCTATTTTGGTGCCGATCACAGTAATGGAACAACCGCTATCCTGCCTAAACAGGCTACTGCAGATATCAGTTTAATCAGAATTGATGTATTAAAGAAATGGCGTTTTGGTAAGTTCGCATTAGAAAATTATGTAGCCTACCAAAAAACAGATAAAAACGCCGTTTTAAGAACCCCTGAAATTTACACCTACAACAGTATTTATTTCAATAATACCTTTTTTAAAGTGCTGAAAGCAAATATTGGTTTTGATGTGCGGTACAATTCTGAGTATGCCAACTATTTATATTCGCCGGCTACCGCGCAATTTTACATTGATGAAGCTAACCCGGTTAATTTACCATCCAAGCCAATTGTAGATGTCTTTTTTAAGGCCAATTTAAGGCGGGCTAATATTTTTGTTAAATACGATTTCGTAAACCAGGGCCTTTTCCAAAAGGGATACTTTACTGTAAACCGTTATCCCATGCAAGATGCTTTGCTGAAATTTGGTGTAAGCTGGAACTTTTACGATTAGGCAGTTTAACTAAAGCGCATAAAAAAACCTTCCCGATATTACACCGGGAAGGTTTTTGTTTTTCATAGGTATTTTTTATTGCTTAGAAAGAATAACCTACCGTAAATCCAAGCACACGGTTGGTAAATTTATTGCTGTTAGCTTGTCTGTCTTTTGGAGTCAGATCAGATAAACCTAAACCATAGTTAGCACCTACCAAGAAACCTGATGAAGTACGATAAGCTAAACCAAAGTTTGCTCCGAAATCTGTAGTGGTCTGATCTTTATCATTTGCGCTACCGAAACTTAAATCCCTGTCATTACTGCTGGTACTGGTTACACTCGAATTGGTGTTGTTATTTACCGTAGTAGTGGTGGTATTTCCTTTGTTTTTACCAGAAATGTTAAATCCGATATACGGACCGGCACTGATTTGCACTGCACCAGCATCGCCGGTTGGAATGTTAAATACCGCATTAACCGGTACTTCAATTGCCATTACATTTGTTTTTACTGATGAAGTAGTAGTTGTAGTAGTAGATCCTACAGTTGCACTACTGGTGCCTTCAAATTTAACCCCTTTGTTTTGCAACGAAATTCCAGGCTGAATAAAGAAGTTATTGGCCACGCCAAAATCACCGAAAGCAGTAACATTATAGCCAACATTGTTTTTAGCATTGTCATTGTAGAGAGATTCGTTATCTCCACTTGAATGAATTTTAGCTAAGTTAACGCCGGCTTTAATACCAAATCTGGAAGTAGTACCTGTAGTTGATTGTGCGAAAGCACCTGTTGCCAATAAAATAACCGATGCACTTAATAATAACTTTTTCATAATATTTTTCTTTTAGAAAGATCTTGTTTAAAAAATCAGGCTTTTTACCTGTTGTTAATTAATCCCTCTTTTCCAAAAGCTGTGCCAAAGTATCAAGTGTGTTACAAATCGGTTTGTAAGGCGTTGGTTTACAGTATGGTATTCCTGGTTATTTGGTATGATTACGGTGCTGCGTTGCGCAATAGATTTTTGTTCCCTATTGTATACAGAATAGGAATACAGCATTAAAATCAAGTAATGTAAGGCAAAAAATGTATAGTGCCAGAATTGATTGGTACAGAAATTATGTTTTTTGCGGTTTCTTTTTGGCTGCAGGAAAAAGTACGTTGTTTAAGATCAGGCGGTAGCCAGGCGAGTTGGGGTGCAGGCTTAGATCCGTTGGCGGATCACCTACAGCGTGCTGGTAATCTTCCGGATCGTGACCACCGTAAAAAGTAAACTGACCTTTGCCAATTTCGCCATGCAGGTAGCGCACTTCTGCAGCACCTTTATTTTCGCCCAACACGGTTACACTTGTTTTAACCAGACTTTTCTTAAAAGCAGTGGTTTGACCCATAAACCCTTTAATTACCTTATCGTGGTCCTGGGTAAGCATGGTAGGTACCAAATCCCATTTGGCCGAAAAATCGAAAAGCGTAAAGTAATCATTCGTCTGGTTCAGCGTGCGCGTTTGCGTAACATCTATATCCGAAAACTCGTAGTTCATGGGATTGTTATCCAATGTAAAATTTTGAAAAGCCAATGCCTTGTTAAAATCAAGCTTCGATTGCGCATTCGGGTCGACGGCATCACCATCAAACATCTGGGCACAAATATCTACCCCTTCGGCGGCCAGTGCAATATCAAAACTATCGGTACCCGAGCACATGGCAAAAAGGAAACCACCGCCTGCACAATACTCTTTAATGTGTTTGGCTACGGCCAGTTTCATTTGAGATACCTTTTTATAACCCATGCGTTTGGCCAAAGCTTCCTGATTTTTTACATCTTCCTGGTACCAGGTGGCATATCTGAAATTAGCCCAAAAACGGCCATATTGACCAGTAAAATCTTCATGATGCAGGTGGAGCCAATCGTATTTACTCAGTTTATCCTGCAAAATATCATCGTCGTATATTACATCGTAAGGAATTTCCGCATAAGTTAAAACCAGCGTAACAGCATCATCCCAGGGTAATTTACTTTTGGGCGAGTAAACGGCAATTTTGGGTGTTTTTTCCAGTTTTACCATTTCCATGTTAACTGATGGATCGCTGATTTCGTTTAACAGGTTCACTACTTTACCATCGGCCATTACCTCGTAAGATACACCTCTGATTTTCAGTTCGTCTTCTACGGCTTTATTGTATTTGATCAGAAAACTGCCTCCGCGGTAGTTTAAAAGCCAGTCTACCTCAACTTGTTTGCTAATGGTCCAATAAGCTATACCATACGCTTTAAGGTGGTTCTTCTGGTCTTCATCCATATAAATTAATAATGATGAAGCCTTAAGTCCCATAGCACAGAGCATACAGATGAGGAGGATATAATATTTCTTTGCCACAGCCGATTTACTTAAAATACTAAAATACCTCATTTATACTGGATAGAAAAATTTAATGGTGTTATAAGTTATACAATTTTGTTATTTTTGCCCTCTACTTAAAAAACTTCGTGCTTTTAAGTGGACAGATTTATAAAAATTAGTACCGATATTAAGATGAGTAAAGCAATAATAAAAACAGAAAAAGGCGAAATGACCGTAGAATTCTACGATAACGATGCGCCAAAAGCCGTTGCAAACTTTAAAAAATTAGCTAAAGAAGGCTTTTATGATGGAGTAACTTTTCACCGTGTAATTCCAAACTTTGTGGTTCAGGGTGGCTGTCCGAATTCAAAAGACCCTGCTACTGCACACTTAGCTGGTACTGGTGGTCCGGGTTACAAAATTGATTGTGAATTAGATGGCGATAACCAATATCACGATCGTGGTGTTTTATCAATGGCACACGCTGGCCGCAACACCGGTGGTTCGCAGTTTTTTATCTGTCACAGCAGAACAAATACAGCACACTTAGACCGTAACCACACTTGTTTTGGTAAAGTTATCGAAAATGTAGACCTTGTTGATGATATCCGTCAGGGCGATAAGATTGTAAACATTGAAGTTTTAGAAGATTAAGAAAGCAAAGCGCCAAGTGCTTTGAGCATAGCGCTCTCCGCACTTCGCACCAAGCAAAATATTAACGCGTTAAGCGTTTGGCCTGACGTTTTGTAACGCTACACGCCAACCGCTGGCCGCTTAACACATACACATATGAACTTAAGAGGAATTGTTGCCGTATCTGGCAGACCAGGTCTATTTAAACTGGTTGGACAAAATAAAGTAGGTTACATTTTAGAAAGCTTAGATGCTCAAAAAACTAAAATTGTAGCCAACATCACCAACACCAAATTAGCTTCGTTAGAAGATATTACGGTTTATGGTGAAGAAGAAGAAATTAAACTGGCTGATATTTTTGCCAAAATTTCGGCTAAAGGAAGCACACCTGATTTAAAAGGCGATTTACGTGCTTATTTTCTTGAAGTAGCCCCAGGCCACGATCAGGAGAAAGTTTATGCTTCGGATATGAAGAAAATTATTACCTGGTATAACTTGCTTAAAGATCTTCCTTTGTTTACAGAAGAAGCTCCTGAAACACCAGGAACAGCTGCAGAGGTTAAATTAGCTGAAGAAAAAACAGCTGATAAAAAAGTAAAAGCTACCGGTGCTAAGGCATCTGCCAGTGCAAAAGCAACTACTAAAACTTCGGCCCCGGCTAAAAAAGCAAATATGACCAGCAAAAAAGGCGTTTAAGCTTTTTATTGCAAAAGGATAAGAAACACCAGGCATTTTGTCTGGTGTTTTTTTATGCGCTTACCCGAAATACCAGATTAAACCACCGATAATCAGCGAAATAATAATGCTGATCCATAAGTATTTGTTGCTGCCGCCCTGGTTACTTTTGTACCTGTATTCCCGTTTATATTTATCTAGTAACATCGTTTCTTTTATTTAATGATGATTTTTATTTCCTTTTTCCATATTCACCCACCTTTTTCATCTTCCTTTAAGCGTGATGATAAGGCTCGCCCTTCAAAATACTAAATCCGCGGTAAAGTTGCTCTACAAAAAACAACCTGATCATCTGGTGCGAGAAAGTCATATCAGACAACGAAATTAAACTGTTTGCCCGCTTGTAAATACTTTCGTCGAATCCGTAAGGTCCGCCAATAATAAAGATTAAATGCTGAACACTGCCAATCATCTGTTTGTTTAAATAATTGGAAAACTCAACGGACGAGTATTTCTTTCCTTTCTCATCCAGCAAAATTACCATATCGCCATTGTTAATCTGTTTGTGCAGCAACTCTGCCTCTTTGGCTTTTTGTTGCGCCTCGCTAAGGTTTTTTACATTTTTTACATCAGGTATGGCCAAAAAACTGAAGTTAATATAATGTTTTAAGCGGTTAATGTATTTATCAATCCCCTCTATTAAATATTTATCTTCGGTTTTGCCAATGGCGATGAGTGTAATCTTCATTTAATATTTTCCCTATCTTTAGAATTTCGAGATTCAAATATAATGTTAAAATTACAAGCACAGATCATATCAGGTTACAGCGAAAAAATTAAGGCGGTTACTGATGGTATCAATCAGACTAAAAAATTAATTGATAAACTGTCTTTGGTAAGGGTAGGTTTGTTCCTGGTCGAGATTTTATTTTTTGTTTTACTGGTACGTTCTGCTGATGATGGCTTTCGTACCCTGATACAAATTGCCCTGTTGTTACCTGTAATTGCTTTTGCTTATGTGGTACGTAAGCAAAGTAAGCTCGATCTCGAAATTGATTACAAAAAACAGTTGTTGTGGGTGTACCAGAACGAATGGAATGTTTTAAACGGTATAGAGAATGGTTACGACCATGGCACCGCATTCGAATCTGAAACTCACCCTTACACTTCCGATCTCGATATTTTTGGGAAAGCCTCTTTATTTGCCCTTTTGAATCGCTGCAGTACCAAAAACGGTAACGATGTGCTGGCGAAAAAGCTGGCCAATAAATCGGCACGCGATATCATTTTAAGCCGCCAGGAAGCGGTAAAAGAAATAATCACTAAAATTGAGGAGACCTACAGTTTCAGGGCCAATTTGCACGGTTACGATCCCGATAAAATAGAGCAAATTAAACTGCAGTTAAAACTGCAGCTGGGGGCACAACTGGAATTTGTGAAAGGTAAATTTTTGCGCTTTTATGTTAAGCTGGTACCCTTTGTTACTTTTGGTTTAATTCTGGTTGCCATTATCATCAGCAGTGCTTTTTGGAAACTGCTGGCATTGGTGTTTGTCATCCACACCGGCTGGAATGTATTGCTTAGCGCTAAAATTAATAAGGTATTTTATAGTTTCGGTGGCAGTTCGGGTTTGCTAAATGGCTATGCCAGTGCGATCTTATGGACAGAAAATCAAAACTGGAAGAGTGCTTACATTTTAGGCTTATTCGATTCGCGTATTCCGGTAAGCCAGGAAATTAAAAGTCTGTCTAAAATTATCCAGAACTTTGATGCCCGTCTCAATATCCTGGTAGGAGGTATACTGAATGCACTTTTGCTGTGGGATTTAAAATGTTGTGTAAATCTCGATATCTGGTACAAATCTTCATCAAAAGATGTGATTGCGGCGTTGAATCACCTGGGCGATTTTGAAGAACTGATTTCGCTGGCTACTACCGCTTATAACCAGCCAGATTGGATTTTCCCTGAAGTAATGGAGCAGTTTGCGTTAAAAACCGAACAAATCGGTCATCCGCTTATCCGTCGAGAGCTCAGAGTAGATAATGATTTTCATGTAAACCAAAACCCAACGGTTGATATTGTAACCGGCTCCAATATGGCAGGTAAAAGTACTTTCCTGCGTACGCTGGGGATTAATATGGTTTTGGCCTATTCGGGTGCACCTGTTTGTGCCAGCAACCTCCAATTATCTGTTTTTTCGATTAACACCTACATGCGGATTAAAGACTCGCTGAACGAAAGTACTTCGACATTTAAAGCAGAGCTAAACCGCCTGAAAATGATTTTAGAAAACGTAGTGCGCGATAAAGATACTTTGGTATTGATTGATGAAATGCTGCGCGGAACCAACAGCCGCGATAAATATCTGGGTTCGAAAGTATTTGTTGAAAAGCTGATTGCCGAAAAAACACCAGCACTCTTTGCTACGCACGATTTACAGCTGGCAGATCTGATTAACGATTATCCAACTGAAGTACGAAATTTCCATTTCGATATCCAGATTAGCCACGGCGAAATGAAATTTGACTACCTGCTGAAACAAGGGCCATGCAAAACCTTTAATGCGGCCATTTTACTCAAACAGATTGGGCTGACTTTAGATTAACGTGGTGTAAGCTGTTACCAGCTTACACTTTAGGTTCTGCAGAGTATTTCAATTCAACATGAAAAATTTTAAATATTCATGTAACTTTAAGTTTTATGAAACAAGCGCTCCTTTATTCCGCTAAAGTAACCATAACCACATTGGTACTTTGCCTCCCGGTAACCTTTGCCGTAATGATGGCTTATATTAGATCGATTCCACTGATAAGTGGTAACTACAACTTTCAATTTAACTTCAATATAAGTGATGGCGCTGTGTTTGTGGTAATGGCATTTACCGCGCTTTTATTTTATAGCAAGAAGATGGCTGAGGCAAATGCCGGAATCTATAATAAACATAAAATTACCAATAGGGCGTTTCTAACTTCAGTAATTGTTTTTATTGTTTACCTGTTGGTCTTTGGTAAATTGGACGGTTATCCGTTCAGTGGTTTTCTGGTTACTTATGGGCCATCTTTTTTAATCATGTTTATTTGTATGAAGGCTTTTCCACTTCGCAATGATCTGTTAATAACGGGCGGAGTAGAAAAAGTATAAATCGCTAACAGCATAATCAGCTAAACCTGTTATCACGGTATTGCTTGGGCGAAATTCCCATCACGTTTGAAAAAAGCCGGCTAAAGTAGTAGGGATCATTAATACCGATTTTCTGTGCAATTTCATTAATCCTCAGGTTGGTAAAAAGCAGGTATTGTGTTGTTTTCTGGATTTTTAGCTGATTAAAATAATCAATAGGCGAGGTGCCTGTTTTCTTTTTAAATATAGCCGATAAGTGTGAAGGGGAGAGGCAAACCGCCAGTGCCATTTCCTTCAAACTCATCATCTTTTCAATATTATTGCGCATCAAATCGATGGTTTCTTCCACTTTATCCGGTACAAGCTCTCTATCGTTTGCAAGGTGTTTGTCGGCATAAATAAACTCGCCGATGTACTGATGAAAGCACAAATTGGCATAAATCATATTCTCACGGCTAAAGCCTCTTTCCAAACGGCTGTAAATGGTATTGAAAAGGGTATTCCTTTCTTCGCTAAAACCGCCATAAGCTTTAGGGTTTTGCATCTGACTTACCAGCAGATCGGCCCCCGGACCTGAAAAGTGAAACCAGTAAATTGTCCATGGTAAAACAGGATCGGCTTCGTAAACATGTTCCTTTTTTTTCGGAATAACGATAAAATTACCGGCTTCAACCGGATAATTAACCTGCTCCAGGCAAACGTTTCCCTTGCCTTCAAAACAATAAATCAAAATGTGCTGTTCGGCCCCGTTAATTCTTTTGCGGTAATGGTTCTGTGCTTTGGGGTAATAACCAATGTTGGTAATATAAAGATTATTGATGATCTCGTTACCAATACATTGCTTAGCTAACACATTTCGCGGAACAATAATTGATCTTTGATCCTCAAAACCATCTTTTTTTCTAATCATTTGTTTTTTCATCAGGTATTTGAAGGCATTGATTTGGCTTTACAAAAGTAATATAATCCATCTTTTGCGCAAGTTAATGCATTTTTGTATTTTATATTTATATTGACCTTTGATTTAAAAGGGATTAGGCCCTTATTTATTTTAACCAGATATAAGTTCCCATAGTAATTTCAGCTATTTAAACGGCAGGCTTTACCGCGGATAAGTTTCTGTATTAAATACACACACACAAATGTTATTGAAGAGGAAAATACTATTTGCATCAGCTTTTACGCTAATTGTGATCGGTTTAATTGCTTTTTCACTTTTTTCTGCTGAGAAAGCAATCGATTTTAATTCGCAGGTTAAGCCCATTCTCAATAAAAAGTGCATAGCCTGCCATGGTGGCGTTAAGCAACAAGGAGGTTTTAGCGTACTGTTCAGGGAAGAGGCTTTGGCCAAAACCAAAAGCGGTAAACCCGCCATTATCCCCGGTAATCCGGAAGACAGCGAATTTATTAAACGCCTGAAATCTAACGATCCGGAAGAAAGGATGCCTTATAAACACCCTGCTTTAAATAACGATGAAATCGAAATATTAAGTGATTGGGTTAAACAAGGTGCTAAGTGGGGTAATCACTGGGCTTATATTAGTGTAAAGCCAACTGAAGTGCCCGATGTAGATAATGATTGGGTACGCAACGATCTGGATAAATTTATTTTTGCCAAACTCGAAGAAAACAAGCTGAAACCAGCCAAAACAGCTGATAAGGCTACTTTACTCCGTAGGGTAAGTTTAGATCTGATTGGTACCTATCCGTCGGATAAACTGGCCAAATTTTACCTGAACAGCAAAGATGAAGAAAAAGCTTACAATATTTTGGTCGACAGCTTACTGGCTTCGCCCAAATTTGGCGAACGCTGGGCTTCTATGTGGCTCGATGTAGCCCGTTATGCCGATACCAAAGGTTACGAAAGCGATCCAAACCGGAATATCTGGAGCTATCGCGATTGGGTAATTAAAGCATACAATGCAGATATGCCTTACGATAGGTTTATTACCGATCAGATTGCCGGCGATTTGTTTGCTAACCCCACCGATGCGCAATACATAGCTACCGCATTTAGCCGCAATACCCCAACTAATGATGAAGGAGGAACCAATAACGAAGAATTTAGAACGGCTGCAGTGTTGGACCGGGTAAATGCTACCTGGGAAGGATTGATGAGTACCACTTTTTCTTGCGTACAATGCCACAGCCATCCATACGATCCTTTTAAACATGATGAGTATTATAAATTCATGTCGTACTTTAACAATACCAGGGATGAAGATGTATCGGCAGAATACCCTTTGCTTAAAAATTTTAACGACAGTCTGAAAAATGAACTCAATCAGCTAACCAGTTGGGTAAAAACGGTAGCCGGTAAAGAAAGGGCCGCTGAGGTTGAGTTGTTTTTAAAAACCGGTCAGCCAGCCATTAACTCTACCACCGCCGATGAGCTGATGAATTCGGTAATTGGTAATCATAACATTGCGTTGTTCTTTAAAAACAGTTCTTCGGCCAGGTTAAAATCGGTTAACCTCGAAGGTGTTGATGAACTGATATTGCGCTACAACTGCAGCAAGCCAGATGGTACCATGAGTCTGCATTTGGGTTCACCTAATGGACCTGAGCTTAAATCGTGGAAAGTGCCGCAAAGCCAGGGCTACCAAAATGTAACTGTCGATTTTCCTAAGCAAAGTGGCGTACACGATGTATATCTGAAATACAGCAATGCTTCGGTAAAAAATCCCGATGAATTTATGGTGTACTTCGATTGGTTTTATTTTACCAAACAGTTCCCTGGAAAAGATAAACCAGAATATTTAGCCAGAAAGAAAACCTTTACCGATTTGATGGATGCACAGGTGCCCACAACTCCTGTTATGGTCGAAAATCCACTAAGCATGAAGCGTAAAAACTATGTGTTTGAGCGTGGTGCCTGGACTTCGAAAGGCAAAGAGGTAAAAGTAGGGGTACCCAATTCGCTGGCTTTTGCCATGCCTAAAAATGCACCTGATAACAGAATGGGCCTTGCCATGTGGCTTACCGATAAACGAAATCCGCTGGTATCAAGAACCATGGTAAACCGCTTATGGGAACAGCTTTACGGCGCGGGTTTGGTAGAAACCTTAGAAGATATGGGTACACAGGGTATGGCACCCACCCATCAGGAATTGCTCGATTTTATGGCTTATCAGTTTATGCACCAATACCACTGGAGTGTTAAAAAGATGCTCAAAGAAATGGTGATGATGGCTACCTATCGCCAGGATAGTAAGGTAACTGAAGAACTAAAAGAAAAAGACCTTTTTAATAAATTTTATGCCCGTGGTTCGCGGGTGAGGTTGAGTGCCGAACAGATCAGGGATCAGAGTCTGGCCGTTTGTGGGGTGTTAAGCAATAAAATGTATGGTCCGCCGGTAATGCCATGGCAACCCGAAGGGATATGGTTTTCGCCATACAACGGTGCAAAATGGCGCACCAGTGGAGGTGAAGATCAGTACCGCAGAGGCATATATACTTATTGGAAACGTACCGCACCATATCCATCAGCTATTGCTTTCGATGGCGCATCGAGAGTGGTTTGCAGCCCAAGGCGTATTCGCACCAATACGCCGTTGCAGGCTCTGGTAACCCTAAACGATAGCGTTTATATCGATATGGCCAGAAAACTAGCCTTGCGAATGGAAAAAATAGGCGGAAATACCAATGCGGCCAAAATTTCGAAAGGATATGAATTGATGTTGTATAAAACCATTCCGCAAAACAGGTTAAAAGTATTTGAAGAATTGTATGCAAAAGCTCTTCAGGCATTTAAAAAGAATGCAACAGATGCGTCGGCATTTATGGGCGATAAGCAGAAGAAATTTAAACCAGAAGAAGCTGCGATGGTTTTAGTGGCCAATGCCATGTTAAACCTGGATGAGGTAGTTACCAAAAATTAAGGGACCGGTTATGACAAGAGACGAGTTAAACGCACACAGATTACTTAAGGAAGCACAGGAGGCCAATGCGCGCCTGCATTCGAGACGACATTTTTTAAAAGAAAGCGCAATGGGTTTAGGGGCTTTGGCTATGGGCTCGCTGCTGGGTAGTTGTGGTAATCTTTTTTCCAGTCCGCAAACTAAAATTGCTTACGATCCCGCGCATCCGCTGTTGCCAAAATCGCCACCCATGATGGGCAAGGCCAAAAGTGTAATTTACCTGCACATGGCTGGCGCACCTTCGCAGTTAGAGTTATTCGATTTTAAACCCGAACTGATGAAAATGGATGGCCAGGATTGCCCGCCATCGTTATTAGCAGGAAAGAAATTTGCTTTTATTACCGGTGTGCCTAAAATGCTTGGGCCACAAGCCAACTTTGCCAAGCATGGTCAGTCTGGTGCTTTGGTGAGCGATAACCTGCCGCATTTTTCTACAATGGTTGATGATGTTAGCTTTTTAAAAGCGGTAAAAACCGATCAGTTTAACCATGCGCCCGCGCAACTACTGGTACATACCGGAACGCCACGTTTGGGCAGGCCGAGTATTGGTAGCTGGGTAACCTATGGTTTAGGTTCTGAAAATCAGAATTTGCCCGGTTATGTGGTGCTTACCAGTGGTGGCAGTTTCCCCGATGCCGGAAAAAGCGTTTGGGGCAGTGGATTCTTGCCTTCCGTTTATCAGGGCGTACAATGCAGGAGCGAGGGCGATCCGGTACTGTTTATTAAAGATCCTGATGGCATGAACCGCGATTTGCGGAAGGCTTCAATAGATGCCATTAATCAAGCCAACGAACAGCAATACCAGGAGTATAACGATCCTGAAATTTTATCGCGGATTGCTCAATATGAAATGGCTTACCGTATGCAGATTTCGGCACCGGAAGTGATGAATATTAACGATGAACCAGCTTACATTCACGAAATGTATGGTACACAGCCCGGAAAATCTTGTTTTGCCAATAACGTATTACTTGCACGTAAACTGGTAGAAAAAGGCGTACGCTACATTCAGCTGTTCGATTGGGGTTGGGATGCGCATGGCGATAATCCAAACAACTCGCTCAACATCGGACTTAAAAATAAATGCAGAAGTATCGACAGGCCGATTACAGCTTTGCTACTCGATTTAAAACAACGCGGTCTTTTAGAAGAAACGCTGGTGGTTTGGGGCGGCGAATTCGGTCGTACGCCAATGATGGAAAACCGTAACGGCATACAAAATCCGTTTAAAGGTAGAGATCACCATACCGAAGCCTTTACCATCTGGATGGCCGGTGGCGGTATAAAAAAAGGCTTTACGCACGGCGAAACTGATGAAATTGGTTACAGTGCGATCAGTGGTAAGGTAGATGCTTTTGACATCCAGGCTACCATTTTAAACCAGCTGGGCTTTAACCACGAGCAATTTACCTATCCATTCCAGGGGCGCCCGTTCAGGCTAACCGATGTAGGGGGTAAAGTGATTTCGGAGATTGTGGCCTAGCGCGTAACCAGTTAACAATTTACAGTTAACGGTTTGCAGTTAACAACTACCAATAACCAATATTCAATAACCAATACTCAATAGGGCGATAACGAATGAACCAATGACTAATGAACTAGTGAACGAATAAAAGATTGCTTCACATTACGCACATACTTCAACCCTTCAGTTCGCAATGACGATGGGAGGGCTAATGATCAATAAGCAATTTGTAGTTACCAGTTTTCAGTTGGCAATTAACAGTTTGTAAGTACCAATTATCAATAAGCAATTTGCAGTTGGCAATTTGCAATGACTAATGAACTAATGACAAATGAACTAGTGAACGAATAAAAAGTGAACTAATGAACAACTAAACAAATGAACCAATAAAATATGTCTCAAACCCGAAGAAAATTTTTACAAAATACAGCAGTTGTAACGGCAGCCTCGTTTTTGGCTCCAATTAATAACCTGCAAGCAAGTGAAGCTACCCGTGTAAAGGCAAAAGCAGGATATGAATTATTGTTTATGCAAACCGATTGGGGCTTTGCAGGTACGAGAGATGAATTTTGTGCTGCAGCCAAAAAAGAAGGTTATGATGGTATTGAGGTTTGGTGGCCAGGCGAAGCCAATGCTGTAAAAGAACTTTTCGATGCCGTAAAAAAACATAAATTAGAAATAGGTTTTTTATGTGCCGGATCGCAAGCAAATATTAAAGAACATCTAGCCTCATTTAAAAGTAGTTTAGATGCCATTTGTGCAAACACCTATCAAAAGCCGGTATATATCAATTGCCATTCGGGTAAAGATTATTTCAGTTACGAAGAAAATAAACAAATTATTGATTATGTAACCGCCAAAAGAAAATCTACGGGTCTTCCCATTTACCACGAAACGCACCGTGGTCGGATGATGTTTGCAGCGCCTATTGCTAGAAATTTTGCAGAAAAAAATCCGGAAGTAAGATTTACTTTAGATATTTCGCACTGGTGTAACGTACACGAAAGTTTACTGAGCGATCAGAAAGAAACTATCGACTTTATTTTAGAGAAAACAGATCATATCCACTCCCGCGTAGGGCATCCCGAAGGGCCACAGGTTAACGATCCGCGGGCACCCGAATGGACTAAAGTACTGGAAGCCCATTTGGCCTGGTGGGATAAAGTAATTGCACGTAAAAAACAAAATGGAGAGCGTATGACCATACTAACTGAGTTTGGTCCGGCCGACTATATGCCTACCCTGCCTTATACCCGCCAACCGGTTGCCGATCAGTGGGCAATTAATGTGCACATGATGAATTTATTAAGAAAGAGATACCAATAATTAAAAGATGCTAGAGTTTTTCGGTCGCTTTCACCCGGTTTTTGTACACCTTCCAATCGGGATCTTACTGCTTGCCTGTATTTGTATCATTTTGTCATTTAAGACGAAATTCGCCGGTTTAAAGCCGGCACTTCCCGTCATGCTCCTGTTGGGCATGCTTAGCGCTGTTGTTTCCTGTCTTACCGGATATTTTTTGGCCAATGGTGGAGATTACGATGGCAAGCTGGTGAGTAATCACCAATGGATGGGCATTAGTGTGGCCGTTTTATCGCTCATTTTGCTAATTATTTACCAGAAAGTTAAATCTAATGTGGTATTGGGGAGCATTAGCTGCATTTTAATCATCCTGATTTCTATTACCGGGCATTTGGGTGGTTCATTAACGCATGGAGCTGATTATTTAACCGCTCCATTAAAAGGAGACGGTGCTAAGGCAGGGGCAGCAATTCCACCAATTGCCAATGTGCAGGAAGCTTTGGTTTATCAGCATGCCATTCAGCCACTTTTTAAAAGCCGTTGTTACAGCTGCCATGGAAGCGAAAAACAAAAAGGGAAATTAAGGCTTGATGAAGAAGCATTTATTTTAAAAGGAGGTGAAGACGGAAATACCATAATAAAAGGCAAAGCCGATGAAAGCGAGCTGATTAAAAGGTTACTGCTGCCACTGACAGATGAAGACCACATGGCACCAAAAGAGAAACCACAACTTACGCCCAACGAAATTACCTTATTAAAATGGTGGATTGATAATGGGGCAGATTTTAAAAAGAAATTTAAAGAATTGCCACAACCCGAAATGATAAAACCTGTTTTGGCCGCATTGCAAAAGGGTGAAACTGAAAATGGCGAAGTTAAAGCAAGTGAAATTCCGGTTGAAGAAGTGGATGCCGTTGATAACAAAGTATTACAGCAATTTACCAATTTGGGCATTTCGGTCTTTCCCGTTGCACAAAATACCAATTACCTGTCTGCCAACTTTATCAATGCTACTTCGATGGGTAAAGAGGTTCAGGATTTAATTAAATCGATAAAAAAGCAGTTAACCTGGCTTAAATTAGAAAATGGAAAGGTTACCGATCAAACACTCGAAGTAATTAAAGATTGTAAAAACTTAACCCGGCTGAGCTTAAACTATACCGCCGTTACCGATGCGGGATTAGCGCAGCTTAAAGATTTAGATCAGCTGCAATCACTCAGTCTGGTAGGTACAAAGGTTACTTTAAGTGGCATTAATCAACTTAAAAAGCTTAAAAACCTGAAATTCCTTTACGTGTACCAAACCAATATAAACAGGGCCGATTTATTGAAAATAAAGCAACTATTGCCAAAAGTAAGTTTGGATACAGGCAATTATAAAGTACCCGTGCTGGCGCAAGATACGGCTGTAATTAAGGCTCCATAGTTTTTTGATAACCTCGCCGGTTGAAAACCGGCAAAAAAAGGTAGCTCCGAGGTATTAAAAGGTGGGTCTATTCAATAAACTGTGTCATTGATTAAATCTGATTACCTGATCAGCGTTACCGAACCCGAATATTTAACACTATTATTGGCGATGTTTGTACCAAATATTACGTAATAATACACGCCAACAGGCAGCGGATTGCCTTTAAAAGTACCATTCCAGTTTTCAAATATGTTATCGGTAAAGAAAACCTGGTTACCCAGACGGTTATAAATTTGAACACGATATTTCTTGAGGTTGGTTATGCCAATAATCAATTCATCGTTAATCCCATCGCCATTTGGAGAGAAAGCGTTTGGAACAAATGTAGATGCATTTTTTTTGATAGTTAAATCTCCCTGAGTAACTGAATTTGAGCAGCCATTTTTAGAAAATGTAGTCAAAGTAATGCTAAATACCCCTTCACTTTGAAATATATGTGTAGGGCTTTGTTCTGTTGAAATAAGGCCATCGCCAAAATTCCATTCAAAAAAATCGCCATAAAGCGATGTATTGGTAAATGTTATGGGGATGGGAGCCGCAAATTTGGTGTTAAAGGTGGGGTCGGTATAAAAATTAGCAACCGGAATTTTAGCAATAGGTGGAACAATAATACTGGCAGGGTCGGAGCTACAGGTTCCTGAGGTTAATACAACCTCATATCTTCCTGCCTGATTAAAGTCTGTAATGGGAATCTCTATCGCATTTGTGGTTGCGCTATAATTGTTTGGTCCGCTCCAGGCATAAGTTATACCAGCCTGTTCGGGTACCGATAACCTGATCACATCTTTAATGCAAAATAAAGGTTGATTCATACTAATCTCAGGTTTTTCGGGCTTTATTTCAACCAAAATATCCTTGCTAATCGTAGAAATACAGCCATTATTGGTTTCAACCGTTAAAGTGATTGTTTTAAGCCCGGTTGATGCAAAAGTTAATATTTTACTGTCGTTAGCGGTGGCCAGCTGGCTTTTTACGTCCGGGCCAAAATCCCAGGTGAGTTTCGTATAATTTTTAGAAGTGTTAACAAACGAAAAGGTCTGATCTGGCTCGCATTTATTGTTAACAACAATTGAAAATTCGGCTTCAGGCTTTAAATCGACAGATAAAATATCGACAGAATTTACCTCACTCACACAATCCCCAACCTGAACGTAAAGCCTATACGTGCCAATTATTTCCGGTCCCGTAGCCGGAATTTCGGGGTTTTGAACTTCAGAAGTATAACCATTTGGCCCCGACCAGTGATAGGTAGCTAAATTTAAAAACGGCGTTGATAACTTCAACACATCTCCCTGGCATAAATTAACCTTTGAAGCAGTTATCGCTGGTTTAGCAGGCGTATTTGCAACAATAAAAGTTTGGGTAGTTACTACGTTACAGCCATTTGTACCCTTAGCCTCTAAAACTACAACCTTCTCTCCCGGGGTATTATAAGTGATGGTAAAAGGACCGGTGGTGTTAGCCGATGCCAAACTTGCCCCCTCACCAAACGACCATTTTAACGACGCAAAGTTAGTAGACTTACTTTCAAAAATATATGCCTGACTATCCGTACAGGGATTTATTTTCTGAACATCAATTTCGGCAGTTGGGCCTGCGAAATCAGCGGTACCATCAAATTCTAAGGTAAAACCATTGTTTCCCGAAGAAAAGTTATCAATAAGTATGGCATAAACATGGTCTTGCTCGAGCTCGACATATTTTACAAAACCATTTTGACCGGGAGGGCAGCCAGATGATTCTGTTAAATCGGTTTCTGTCATACTCAATCCGGTTTTATAATAAGAAGGGCTACAAGTTACGCCACTACCCGATGCACAACGTATGGCAGTTGCGGCACTTATTTTACTACAATCGCCATTCACTCCTAAATCATAAAAAATCCAGTCAATGTCGTTTGTGGTAACTGTTGGCGTTATTACGAAAGTAAAATCGCCGGGTTTGGCGGCCTTAAACATATACCAGGCCGAGTTAGATTCTGTACCCAGGCAAGTTCCGGCTGATTCGTGATTATTTGCTCCCGTACCACTAACATTTAACTGTGTAAAGGTTTCTTTTGTACACAGTACCGAAAACGTTCCGCAATCCTGCCCTGGTTTTATGGGTGGGAAATAATTATCGATACAAAGTTTAAAAGTACCGGTAGCATCATTAGCCGCACTTACCCTTACATAATAAACTTGTCCAACGCTTAAAGCACCTTTGTATAACGAACTGACATTATTTGAGGTGGCCACCGTGCCGGGAAGCTCGCTTATAGAACCTGTTGTAGCATCAAACGAGTAGAGGGCAACCAGGGGATTAACTAAAGTATTTGCATCGTTGGTATTGATTTTTCCGGTAACAGAAATATTTACATCGAATTTAGATGCCGTAAACTTAAACCAAACATCTTTGCCAACGGCAGGCCAGCTTAAAGCTTTATTATAGTTACTTGAAGTGGCTTCTAAATTGTTAAATTCGGCATCACCGCTACAATAGGCACTTGTATTGGTAATATTGATGGCGTTTATCAGTTCATCATTAACAGGGGGTGCAAACTTTCCAAAGACAGAAAGGTTCAGTGATACAAAAAACGTGAGAAATAATGAAAAGCGCATATCGTAAAAATATTAAAAATTGCATTCATTTCGAATCATTTTGATTGTTAATGATTTGTTAATATTAAACTTGCAACTTATGGCAACTAATGCATAGCAAATGATTAAGGCAAGCGATTTTGGTCCGAAATTTACCTGGGGTGTGGCTGCAGCTGCGGTACAAATAGAAGGCGCAGCCAGTCAATATGGCAAAGGCCCTTCTATATGGGATACATTCGCGGCAAAAAGCGGTAAAATAAAACGAAATCATAAATTAGATCCGGCCTGCGATTTCTATCACCGCTATGTGGAGGATATTGCACTGGTAAAGTTGCTGGGCTTTAAGGTGTTCAGGTTCTCTATTGCCTGGTCGAGGATTTTACCACAGGGAAGGGGGGAAGTTAATCAGGAAGGCATCCGCTTTTACCATAACCTGATTGATGAATGCCTTACTCAGGGCATTATTCCTTATGTTACGCTTTACCATTGGGATTTACCTCAGGCGCTTGAAGATGAAGGGGGCTGGACCAGCTTTAGCATAAACGCAGTCTTTAATGCTTTTGTAAGCATTTGTGCGCTTGAATATGGCGATAAAGTAAAAAACTGGATTGTACTCAACGAACCTTTTGGTTACACCTCTTTGGGTTACATGCTGGGGGTACATGCACCAGGTAAAACAGGCTTAAGTAACTTCTTTCCGGCAGTTTTACATACTGCCTTGGCACAGGCCGAAGGGGGTAAAATTTTACGTGCTGAGGTAGCCAAAGTCAATATTGGTACAACCTATTCCTGCTCCGAAATACTGCCCTATACCCAGAGTGATAACGATATACTGGCTGCCAAACGGGTAGATTGTTTAATGAACCGTTTATTTGTTGAGCCTGCCCAGGGCATGGGCTTTCCAACTGCCGATTGGGATGTACTCGAAAAATTCCAGATGGAATACGGCACCTGGCGACTGCAGGACAGGATGAAGTTTGACTTCGATTTTATCGGCCTGCAAAATTATTTTCCTTTAACCGTAAAATACAATGCCTTTATCCCGGTAATACAAGCCTGGGAGGTGAAAGCTAAAGGCCGCAAAAAACCACATACGGCTATGGGCTGGGAAATTAATGCTGATAGTTTTTACAATATTGTTAAGCAGTTTGCCAGCTATCCTCATGTTAAAAACATCATGATTACCGAGAATGGTGCGGCCTATCACGATAAGCTGAGCAATGGAAATGTTGTAGATGCTGAGCGCATCGATTATTTTAAACTTTACCTGGCCGCACTGCTAAAGGCTAAAAACGAGGGTATCAATATTACCGGTTATATGGCCTGGACATTGATGGATAATTTTGAATGGGCGGAGGGTTTTAATGCACGCTTTGGTTTGGTTTATACCGATTTTCATACCTTAAAAAGAACAATAAAATATTCGGGATATTGGTGGCAGGAGTTTTTAAAAGCTTAGATCCTTTGGGAAAGCTACATAGATTATTACTAAGTTGTTGGTAACAAATGCTGAAAATCTTTATCTTAACAGAGACTTAAAATTTTCGCTAATCATAAAACTCACCCATGAACGACCGTACCCTGGTTTACAGTACCTATTACAACCCCATCGAAGCCAATATTATCAAAGCCAGATTAGAAGATAGCGGGTTTGCCTGTTTTCTGGCCGATGAAAATGTTTCTACCATTCAGCCGCTTTATAACCAGGCCATAGGTGGTGTTAAACTGATTGTTTTTGAGCGTGATGTAGAAGCCATTAATGCTTTGCTGGCCGAAGATCACAGCGACATGGTTTACGAATATGCAGATGAAGCTGATAAAACGGAAGAAGAAGTAAGCGCTGTTTCCTGCATCAATTGCGGATCTAAGAATGTGGGTTATGGAATGGCTACCGATAAAAAACACAGTGTATGGGCAACCATATTGGCTTTTTTAACTCTTACTACACCTATTCAGGCTAATAAATGTTACCACTGTTATGATTGTGGTTATGAATTTGAAAGGAGTTAATCTAGTTATCTATCCCGTCATTGCGAGAAGGCTTTTTCAGCCGACGAAGCAATCTT
>NZ_JSYN01000001.1 GCF_000812965.1 Pedobacter kyungheensis | reverse complement strand
TAAAGATTGCTTCGTCGGCTGAAAAAGCCTTCTCGCAATGACGACATTCTTAGGTGTCTGTCAATGGTAGCGCAGTGCAAAGGAGTCGGGAAATCTACTTGAGCTTTCTCTGCTTCGCTTCATCCAATAGCTATCGGATTGAAATGACGCATTGTTTTCGGAGCAAAAAAAAATGGATGAAGGTTTTTAATCCTCATCCATTTTACATTTTCCATCAATTGATTATCCGTGGTTTTCGATCCACTTGCGGGCGTTTACAAAAGCTTCCATCCATGGCGAAACTTCGTCTTTTCTGCCTGCCGGATAATTTGCCCAGTGCCATTGGAACAATGAACGTTCAATGTGCGGCATCATTACCAGGTGACGGCCGGTTTCATCGCACAACATTGCGGTGTTGTAATCTGAACCGTTCGGACTAGCCGGATAAGTTTCGTAAGCATATTTAGCTACAATTTTGTATTGATCTTCTGCGTACGGTAACGAGAATCTACCTTCGCCATGCGATACCCAAACACCTAAGGTGCTGCCTGCAAGGCTTGATAACATTACCGAGTTGTTTTCCTGTAAGGTTAATGAAGTGAAAATACTTTCGTGTTTGCCGCTTTTGTTATGCAACATCTTAGGTTTATCGGTGTGGTCTTTATTAATTAAGCCCAGCTCAACAAATAACTGACAGCCGTTGCAAATACCTACAGATAAAGTATCAGGGCGGGCAAAGAATTTTTCTAAAGCAATTCTAGCTTTCTCGTTATATAAAAATGCACCAGCCCAGCCTTTTGCCGATCCTAAAACATCAGAGTTAGAGAAACCACCCACAGCACCAATAAACTGAATATCTTCTAAGGTCTCTCTGCCCGTAATTAAATCGGTCATGTGTACATCTTTCACATCAAAACCTGCGAAATACATGGCATTTGCCAGCTCGCGCTCAGAATTACTTCCTTTCTCGCGGATAATGGCGGCTTTTGGTCTAGGTTTGGTTTCGTCGATTACCGGTTTTTTACCGTCGAAAGTAAGCGGGAAACTATAATTTAAAACGTGGTTTTTATAATTATCGTAACGCTCTTTGGCTAAACCATTACCGGTTTGTCTGTTATCTAATAAGTATGAAGTTTTAAACCAAACATCGCGCAGGTGATCGATATCGAAACTAAAGTTGTCGGCAGCATTTTTAACTTCAAGCGTAGCCGAAGTGCTTACCGTACCAATTTTGTGGAAAGTAACGCCGTTTTGAGTCAATGTGGCTTCTACAGCGGCATCGGCCTGGAAAACTACGGCAATATTTTCTGCAAAAAGCAATTTAATGCTATCCTGCTCTGCTAAAGCCGATAAATCGATTTGAGCACCTAATCCACGGTCGGCAAAACACATTTCCAACAGGGTCGTAATTAAACCACCACTACCAATATCGTGTCCGGCCTGGATTTGGCCTGCTTTAATTAATTGTTGTAAGGTGTTAAATGCATTTTTAAACTGATCTGCGTTTTTAACATCAGGGGTTTCGGTACCAACTTTGTTTAAAATCTGCGCGAATGATGAACCGCCCAGTTTATAACTATCGTTTGATAGGTTGATGTAATAAATAGCACCACCATCTTTTTGCAATACGGGCTCAACTACTTTGGTAATATCATCGCAGTTGGCACCAGCCGAAATAATTACGGTACCAGGTGCAATCACATCTCCGTTGGCATATTTCTGTTTCATTGATAAAGAATCTTTCCCGGTTGGGATATTGATTCCTAAACCAATTGCGAAATCAGAACAAGCTTTTACGGCTGAATATAATCTGGCGTCTTCGCCTTCATTTTTACAGGCCCACATCCAGTTGGCAGAAAGCGAAACGCTTTTTAAACCATCTTTTAAAGGAGCCCAAACAATGTTCGAAAGAGATTCGGCAATGGCGTTGCGGCTACCTGCAGCCGGATCAATCAATGCCGAAACAGGCGAGTGACCAACTGAAGTGGCAATACCTTCTTTACCCTGAAAATCTAAAGCCATTACACCGCAGTTGTTTAGCGGCAATTGTAACGGACCAGCACATTGTTGTTTCGCCACGCGGCCACCCACACAGCGGTCAACTTTGTTGGTTAACCAATCTTTCGAAGCAACAGCTTCTAATTGAAGCACTTGTTCCAAATAGGTGTTTAATTGGCTGGCATCGTAATTCAGTTCGCTGTATTTACGATCTACGGTGCTATCTTCCATTACAATTTTAGGCGAGCTGCCAAACATGGCTGCAAGTTCTAAATCCATTGGTTTTAAACCGGTAGTAGCCGATTTAAAGGTGAAACGGTGATCGCCGGTAACTTTACCTACGGTATACATTGGTGAACGCTCGCGGTCGGCAATTTTTTGTAAGGTTTCGATATGCTCGTTACCAATTACCAATCCCATTCTTTCCTGCGATTCGTTACCAATAATTTCTTTTGCTGAAAGGGTAGGGTCGCCTACCGGAAGTTTATCGAGGTTAATTAAACCACCGGTTTCTTCAACCAGTTCTGATAAACAGTTTAAGTGACCACCTGCACCGTGATCGTGGATAGAGATGATCGGGTTATGCTCGCTTTCTACCAAGCCACGAACGGCATTTGCCGCACGTTTCTGCATTTCAGGGTTCGATCTCTGGATGGCATTTAATTCGATGCCGCTTCCGTGCTGACCGGTATCAGCAGATGAAACTGCTGCGCCACCCATTCCGATTCTATAATTTTCGCCACCCAGGATTACGATATTATCGCCTTCCTGTGGTTTAAGTTTTTGTGCCTGACTGGCTTTGCCATAACCAATACCACCGGCAAGCATAATTACTTTATCAAAACCAAGGGTACGGTTATCTTCTTCGTGTTCGAAAGTTAAAACCGAACCGGTAATTAGCGGCTGACCAAATTTATTTCCGAAATCGGTAGCACCGTTTGATGCTTTGATCAGGATATCCATTGGGGTCTGGTATAGCCATTGTCTTTCTTCTACACCTTGTTCCCATGGGCGATTATCTGCTAAACGAGAAAGCGCGGTCATGTAAACTGCAGTTCCGGCTAAAGGTAAAGAACCCTGGCCACCGGCTAAACGGTCTCTGATTTCACCACCCGAACCGGTTGCAGCACCATTAAAAGGCTCTACAGTAGTTGGGAAATTGTGTGTTTCTGCTTTTAGAGAGATTACTGAATCGAAATCGCTTAAGGCATAAAAATCAGGTTGATCGGCACGTTTAGGTGCAAACTGCTGTACTTTAGGACCTTTAATAAAAGCAACGTTATCTTTATAGGCCGAAACAATATCGTTCGGGTTTTCTTCAGAAGTTTTACGGATGAGCTTAAATAAAGAGGTAGGTTGCTCTACACCATCGATTACAAATTTTCCGTTAAAAATTTTGTGACGGCAGTGTTCTGAGTTTACCTGCGAGAAACCGAAAACTTCAGAGTCGGTTAACGGTCTTTCTAATTTCTGCGCTAAAGTGTTTAAATAATCTACTTCTTCATCACTTAAAGAAAGTCCTTCCTGTTTATTGTATGCTGCAATATCAGTAATTTCTAAAATTGGCTCAGGCTTAATGTTAATGGTATAAACCTCCTGGTCAATCTTATCGTATTTTTGAGCAAGCATCGGATCGTAATCTGCAAAGGCTTCGTCAACCTGTTTAAATTCTTCGATTCTGATAATGCCCTGCATGTCCATGTTCTGGGTAATTTCTACCGCGTTGGTACTCCATGGAGTAATCATAGCTGCTCTTGGCCCAACGAAAAAGCCTGTTAAAGCTGTTTCTTGCGAGATTTTGGCACCGCCAAATAACCATTCGAGTTTAGTAATATCAGTTGTAGAAAGCGCTTTGTCTGTTTGTAAAACAAAAACCGCCTGCGATTGACTAAGGAAGAAATGAATCATGCTTTTTTTTTGAAGTCGCAAATTTAGCGTTTTTAATTAAGAATAGCTGCCTTTTGGTGGATTGAATGAGAGAATTTTGAACGATTTTAAAATAATGACCGAATGATTGAATTTTGAATAAGAGAATGTAGAACTTTGCAAATCATTCAATCGTACACTGATTCTTTAATTCATTCATTTTTTATGCTACGTATCCATCACATCGCTATTATTTGTTCTGATTATGAAAAATCGAAAGATTTTTACGTGAATAAACTGGGATTTACCGTGCTGGCCGAAGTTTACAGGGCGGAACGGAAATCATATAAGCTTGATCTGGCGGTAAATGGAGTGTATCAAATTGAGCTTTTTTCTTTCGAAAATCCACCTGCGCGTCCATCGCGACCTGAAGCACAAGGTTTACGTCATTTAGCTTTCGAAGTGGCGGATATTGAAAAAGAGATTTCGCGCTTAAATGAACGAGGAATTGTTACCGAGCCTATCCGCATTGATGAATTTACGGATAAGCGCTTTACTTTCTTTGCTGATCCGGATGGTTTGCCTTTAGAATTGTACGAACAATAGATTTTTATCAAAATATAACGCTCAAAAATGAAAAAAATGCTCTTGATTTGTGTCGTGGTTTGTTGTTTTATCAATACACAGGCACAATCGCCAATTAAATATACGGCTAAAGTTGAAGCAGGCTATCATTTGTTCCTGTCCAGGCCACTAAAAATCGATGCCGTTGATGGGGGCATGGGTTATCAGCTAGGAGGAAAACCTAATGGATTGGATTTAAGTTTAGTTAATGGCATAAGCTTCAAGCGTAATGTTCGGTTGGGTTTAGGTCTTTCTTATTTGAATTATGAAGGAATTAATGGTTTTTCAGTGTTTGGCGACTTTGAGTATGTAACTATAAAGGCTAGCCTTGCACCGGTATTTAATCTGAAGTTAGGAAGTAGTCATATTAATAATCAATATGTTAATGGTTCTACTGTTGCCTTTGTTGATTTAAGTGGAGGTGTTGAGCACAAAGTAGGTGAAAAACTAAGTATACAATATAAAGCAGGCTTCAGGTTTGTACATCAATCCATTTTTTTACCCATAAGGATAGGAGCAAGATTTTAATAGTAGATGAGTATCTTTAAATTCAAGCAGTTCGAGGTCGATCAGGCCGGTTGCGCCATGAAGATTAATACGGATGGCGTTTTAATTGGGGCGATGGCCAATCACAACATGCCTAAAAATATATTGGATATCGGAACAGGTACTGGTGTAATTGCCATGATGTTAGCGCAGCGTTTTCCTGATGCGAACGTACATGCGGTAGAAATCGATGAGCAAGCTGCGAAAACTGCTGAACGAAATTTTCAACAATCGACGTTCAATCGTCGTTTAACCATCAGCAATACAGCAATTGAAGAATACAATTCTGCTGAAAGATTTGATCTGATCGTATCCAATCCACCTTTTTTTGTAAATGATTTGAAGAATGAAGAGGTACGGAAAGGAATCGCGAGGCATGCTGCGGAGGGGTTTTTTAGCATGCTGGTGAAAAAGATAAATGAGTTGTTAACGGCCGATGGAAAAGCATGGCTGATCCTTCCAGTAAAGCAAGCCGATGAGGTGGTGCTTCATGCCAGACAATATGGAATTGGACTTTTAGAAAGGGTTCATGTCCATTCTGACCGATCTAAACCTGCGTTCAGGCAAATCATTTGTTTAGGGAAAAATAACGCAGCACTACAGGAAAGCGATTTCTATCTTTATGAAGATTTGAAGGTGCATACCGCCGAATATAAAGTACTACTTAAAGATTTCTTTTTGGCTTACTGATTTAACCTTGCTATTGATGTCAAGATTGTACAATTAAAGTAGCGTATTTTTGTAAGTCATTACAGTCTTTTTGTAAGTATTTTGTCGTTTGTATGGAGCGATTTTTGATTGAATTTTATGCTTTACGGCTGTCATCTCCTGTAAATTAAGCACACAATTAAGTTTACATAATGAAAAAAATAGGGTTAATTTCTGATACACATGGTTTTTTAGATGATGCGGTTTTTAAACACTTTGAAAGTGTGGATGAGATTTGGCATGCTGGCGATTTTGGTCCGGATGTAGCTGAACCGTTAGCGGCTTTTAAGCCATTACGTGGTGTGTTCGGAAATATTGATGATGCAGTGATCAGAAATGAATTCCCAGAGAAAAATCGATTTAGCTGCGAAAGGGTAGATGTGTGGATGACACATATTGGTGGATATCCGGGTAAATATTCAGCTTTGGTTAAGCCTGAAATATACACTAACCCTCCAAAATTATTTATCACCGGACACTCGCATATTTTAAAAGTAATGTTCGATGAAAAGCTAAAATGTTTGCATATAAACCCCGGTGCGGCGGGAAAACACGGTTGGCACAAAGTGAGAACCCTGATCAGGTTTTGCATTACTGACGAAAATATTCATATCTTAGAGGTCATAGAATTATCGGGTAGATAATGTAAAATATACACTAAGTATGGTTTGTGGCGTTAAAACACTAGGGCAATTTATTATAGAAAAACAGGCAGATTTTCCTTATGCCAAAGGCGAGCTTTCGAGGCTGCTGCGGGATATTGGTATTGCTGCAAAAATCGTTAACCGCGAAATTAACAAGGCAGGTTTGGTTGATATCCTCGGTGATATGGGAACCACCAATATTCAGGGCGAAGAACAAAAGAAACTGGATGTATATGCAGATGAACAGTTTATTGCTGCTTTAACTAGTGGTGGCGAATGTTGCATTGTCGCTACCGAGGAGGAAGATGAGATTATTCATATTGATTCGCCCGTTTCGCAGAATGCAAAATACATTGTGTGCATCGATCCTTTAGATGGCTCGTCAAACACGGATGTAAATGTTGCGGTAGGAACTATTTTTTCTATTTATAGACGGAAATCGGTTGAAGGCCGCGCCAGTTTAGCCGATGTGCTGCAAAAAGGTACGGAGCAGGTTGCTGCGGGCTACGTTATTTATGGTTCTTCTACCATGCTTGTTTACACTACAGGCAAAGGGGTGAACGGTTTTACCCTCGATCCATCCATTGGTGAGTTTTGTCTCTCACATCCACAGATGAAAATACCGGAAAACGGTTATATGTACTCGGTAAACGAGGGTAACTATGTGCATTTTCCGGATGGGGTGAAAAAATACATCAAATATTGCCAGGTAGAGGATGAGGCTACAAAACGCCCTTATACCTCGCGTTATATTGGTTCAATGGTAGGCGATATCCACCGCAATTTGATTAAAGGTGGTATCTATATTTATCCAACCACTGCACGCTCGCCTAAGGGAAAACTGCGCTTATTGTATGAATGCAACCCGATGGCTTTTATTATTGAGCAGGCAGGAGGCAAGGCGAGTACCGGTTTCGATCGCATACTGGATATTCAGCCAACAGAACTGCACCAACGGGTACCGGTATTTATCGGATCAAAAAATATGGTAAATAAAGCAGAAGAAATGATGCTTTTGTATACTGCAAAATCAATTTCGATTGAAGCAAAGGTAGAAAACACCTTGCAGGATTTGGGAGTAGTAGGGGGAATTGATTAGATTCCCTTAGCTCTTTCTACTTCAAATACAGTATCGATAGCAAGATTTGCTTTGTCTTGTGAGGCAAAAACCGCTAAACGGTCGCAACGCTCATTCTCGGGATGGTCGTTGTGGCCTTTTATCCAAACGAATTTCACCTTATGGAGTTTGTAGAGTTCTAGGAAGCGAAGCCAAAGGTCTTTGTTTTTCTTGTCTTTGAAATTTTTGGTTACCCAGCCAAATACCCATTTCTTTTCTACGGCATCAACCACATATTTAGAATCGGAGAAAACAGTAACCTGCTGGTTTAAACTTTTTAATGCCTCTAAACCTTTAATTACGGCAAGCAATTCCATGCGGTTGTTGGTGGTCATCCTGAAACCGCCGCTTAACTCTTTATAGTGTTGCCCGGCCCTTAAAATCGTGCCCCAACCGCCTGGTCCGGGGTTTCCGCTTGCTGCTCCGTCTGTGTAAATTTCGATCATAAACGCCGTAAAGTTATGTTTTTAGCATTAAAATAGCTTGTTTTATCTGTGGCTGAAATTTTTTTTCAAATTCAAATAATTGAATGTTAAGGAATTAAAAATTTGTTGTAAAAACTTTAGCAAAAATATTTGCAGGGAATGTTAAAAGTCGTACTTTTGTGACATCAAAAAAAACACGGTGGCTGTAGCTCAGTTGGTTAGAGTATTGGTTTGTGGTGCCGAGGGTCGTGGGTTCGAGCCCCATCAGCCACCCCGAGTTTTAAAAGCAGTTCTGAAAAGAGCTGCTTTTTTTGTTTCCGGCATATTTTTCTGCTTTACGGGTTAACAATTAAGGTTACTTATTCAATTTTTCGAAGCTCACTTATTAAGCTAGGTTGTAAAAAAGAATATCATCCTTTTTTGAGGATGATATTCTTTTAGATATTTCGTTTTATAGCCTTATTGTGCACTTGCAGTAATAGGTGTAGCGAGAATTTTTTCGGCTTCGGTGTCTTCGTATTTATCAATTTGCTTTTTCAGTTGACCCATCAAATCAGCTGTAAGTTTTTCATATCCTTTCTTGCCAAATATATTGGTGTTTTCGCCCGGATCTGCTTGTAAATCATATAATTCCCAGGTGTTTACGCGGGTATAAAAACGGATTAGCTTATACCTTTTGGTTTTAATGCCAAAGTGGGGTGATACCGCATGTTCGCCATTTTCGTAATAGTGGTAATAAATGGCATCGCGTCCTTTTGCATTTTTACCGTTAAGCAAAGGTAAAAACGATTCGCCCTGAATATCTTTCGGAATCGTAACCCCGGCAGCATCGAGCACGGTAGGAGCAATATCCATGTTTAATACAAAATCGTTTGATTTGGTGCCGGGTTTAATCACCCCAGGGTAACGCATTACCATTGGCGTTCTGAATGATTCTTCGTAAATCCAGCGCTTATCAAACCAGCCATGCTCACCCAGGTAAAAGCCCTGATCTGAAAGGTAAATTACAATGGTATTTTTAGCCAGGTCGTGTTTATCCAGGTAATCCAGCGCTCGACCAATGTTCCTATCGAGTGAGGCAGCAGTACTCAGGTAATCGCGCATGTAATGCTGATATTTCCATTCGGTTAAGGCTTTGCCAGATAAGTTTCGGGCTTTTAAATCAGCATCAATGGGTTTGTAGTAGGCATCAAATTTAGCCCGTTGGTCAGCATTCATCCGGTCTACTGATGGTTCACGCCCATTTTTGCTGTACGATAACATTTTCAGGTCGTAGCCCATTTGCATGGTTTTACTAATACTCATGTCCTGGATTTTAGCGGCCTCGCGGTTAGCGTAATCATCGTAAAAGTTGGCCGGTAGCGGAAAATTAACCTTATCGTACATGCCCATATCGCAGGTATCCGGAATCCAGGTGCGGTGTGTAGCTTTATGGCCGATTACTAAACAGAAGGGTTTGCTTTGATCTCTGCCATCTAAATATTTTTCTGCCTGATCTTCGATTACATTACTGGCATAACCGGTTATATGCTCTGTTTTCCCATCCATGGTGATAAAATCCGGATTATAGTATTGCCCTTGCCCCGGTAAAATTTTATAAAAGTCGAAACCCTGTGGCGTGCTTTCCAGGTGCCATTTGCCAATCCAGCCGGTTTGATAGCCTGCCGCCTGCAGGTTTTTTACAAATTCATTCTGGCTGCCATCAAATTTATAATTCGTATTATCCTTGAATCCATTTTTATGGCTGTATTTGCCGGTTAGTATTACTGCCCTGCTGGGGCCACAAATCGAATTGGTTACATAAGCCTTGTTAAAAATGGCACCTTCTTTCGCTATTCTATCGATATTAGGTGTTTTGGCTATTTTAGCCCCATAAGCACCTATTGCCTGGTAAGCGTGATCGTCGGATATAATAATTAAAATGTTGGGTTTTTGCTGGGCCAAAGCAGTATTTAGCTGAAAGGCCATAAAGCAGAGCATACAAGCAATGCGGGTAATTTTTTTCATTTTATTGGTTAGTAGAGATTTTGGTTTAATGGTTAAAGTTACTAATGTACGAAGCTATTCATGCCAGCTATCCAAATTAATACACGATTATTCGCTTTACTCAATCATGAGCAGGGCATAAGTTTAGGAAATATGGCTTTCAACTAAGAAATAAGGACAAATCTCTTTACAATTTTTCTTCAGATTATCGGCAGAAACAGTCACTTTTTTATTATTATTGAATGTTTTATTAAATTTAGAATACAAAATCCCGCGAATGTCTGTCTCCCCACTTTTAAATGAAAAGGAATTGTTAATCAACATAACGAGAGGCGACAGGCACGCATTTACGAGCCTTTTTAATCATTATCAAAATTTTGTTTTCAGCTTTGCCAGGCGCATTACCCATTCAGAAGACCTTGCCTTAGAAATTGTTCAGGATGTTTTTTTAAATGTTTGGAATACCAGAGAGCGTTTAGGGGAAATTGAAAGTTTTGGAGCCTATTTAAACAGGCTGGTGCGCAACCGTGCATTTAATGTACTGCGCGATCTTTCTAAAAAAGCTAACCTCAGTTTAGATTTAGCACACGCAGAAGAGGAGTCGGAAGTATCAACACTCGAGCAACTCGATTACCGTGAAACTTTAAAAATAGTAGACCAGGCTATTTCCGGACTTTCTCCGCAACAACAACTGGCTTATCAGCTTTGTCATCAGCAAGGATTAAAATATGAGGAAGCAGGCAAACAAATGGGAATTTCTCCTCAAACCGTTCATGTACACATGCGGCTGGCACTGAAGAAAATAAGAGAGCACCTGAAGAAAAATGCCATTGCTTTTCCACTGCTGGTAATGGTGTTGATGAAATAATCTTGTTGATATTCAGGTGTTTATAAAATAATTTCTTTTTGATATACCCCGGCCCGGCGCGATTGGTGTCAATGTGTTTAAATACGAAAGTAAAATTAACGCTATGGCAATCCAGACAACAAGGCTTAAAGAATTATTGCAGCTGTACTTATCGGCAAAGGCAACAAAACTTGATGAAATGGAACTATGGGATTTTGTAGATGATCCCAGTTATGAACAGGAGATAGATACCCTGCTGGAAGAGCTTATTCAAAATCAGGTTGATGAGCATCAGCTAACGGAGAGCCAAAGTACCCGGATCCTGGAACAGATATTTAGCCATGGCGACAGCAAAACTAGTCTGCGGAAATTATGGATCAATATAGCCATAGCAGCTACACTAACTGTTATTGTTGGTTTGGGGATTTTAATTTACAGCCTGAGTACAGCCCCTGCGGTAGATTTTACGCAGGATATATCAGCCGGAAAAAACGGGGCAACACTTACGCTGGCCGGTGGGAAAAAGATATACATTAACGATATGACTTCGGGAAAAACCGACGATGTTTCCGGATTAGTGATCGTAAAACATCAGAATGGCGAAATTATCTGTCAAACTACTTGTAGGCCGGGCGGGCAAATAGCTTACAACCGTTTGGCCACCTCAAATGGCGAGAAGATTAAAGTGATTTTACCAGACGGCTCAGTGGTTTTGATGAATGCAGCTTCTTCTATCATTTATCCTTCAACATTTGCAGGGATGAAAAACAGGTCGGTTGAACTATCTGGAGAGGCCTATTTTGAAATTACTAAAGATAAGAGTCATCCATTTATTGTTAAAACAGCAGGGCAGGAAATTAGGGTATTGGGCACGCATTTCAATGTAAACGATTATAATCAAACTGCAGGAACCAGAACAACCTTACTGGAAGGAAGCGTTAAGATTAATAACAGTTATTTGCTGAAACCGGGCGAGCTGGCCGTTAACAAAGCAGGATCGGTTAAAGTAGTTGAAGCAGATCTGGAAAGTGAAATGGCCTGGGTTAAAAATGAGTTTTATTTTCGGGCCGAACCACTCGAAAATGTGATGACGATTATTGCACGCTGGTATAACGTAGAAGTGAGCTATCAGGATGAAGAAATTAAGCATATTCCGCTCATAGGCCGCATTTCAAGAACCAAATCCTTAGCGGCAGTTTTGGAACGCCTGGCAGAGGCCGGACATCTCAGATTTAAAATAGAAGACAGAAAAGTAACCGTTCTGCCTAATTAATAACCAATAAATCATATCAACTAAAAACCAAACTAACTAAAATGAAAAGAAATCTACGACAGCAGAGTTAACGGAAAAACAGGGCTTTAATGAAGGATAATGGTGCTGCGAACACCACTATCCGTGAGTTTGAGCCCTTCCCGAAATCGGGAATCAGAAATATTTAGCAACAGTTTCCAATCAACTCAAACCTAAACAAAAGTATGCAAATTTATGCTTTTAACCTAGGCATGGCCCGGCTGCGGCTGCCTAATAAAATCCTATTGACTATGAAATTGGTCATCTTTATCCTCACAGCCACTTTATTACAGGTTTCGGCGGCTTCTTTTGGCCAAAAAGTAACCTTAAATGAAAAAAATGCCTCTCTCGAATCTATCATTACCAAAATCAGAACCCAAACAGGATATGACTTTGTGTTCGACTTCCGGTTGCTCGAATCGGCGGGCAAAGTGAACGTGAATGTTAAAGATCAGGACCTGAATGAAGTATTGAAAAAGGTATTCGACCAACAATTCGATTATACCATTAAAGACAAAATTATTGTCTTAAACAAAAAATCAACCTCTATACTGGATCGCATTAAAGAGGTGTTTGCAAACACCGATATGCACGGCAGGGTAGTAGATGAAGATGGAAGGCCCATTCCGGGGGTAACCGTTAGGGAAAAAGGTAATTTAAAAAATACCGTGAGTACCAATGCACAAGGTTTTTTTACCATTGATGTACCTGCAAATGCCACGCTGATTTTTTCTTATGTTGGCTATAGCACCAAAGAACAGCCGGTAAGTGCAAATATGGTGGTGAATTTGCAGCTTCGGGAGAATAAACTTCAGGAAACTGTGGTGGTGGGCTATGGTACTGCACGCAGAAAAGATTTAACCGGATCAGTATCATCGGTAGATATGAAAGAAGTACGCAATGTACCTTTTGCCACGATAGACCAGGCACTTACCGGAAAGGCTGCTGGTGTGCAGGTTGTGCAGGCCGATGGTTCTCCCGGTGGGGTTGCCAAGATCAGGATCAGGGGCGGAACTTCGCTCATGTGCGGAAACGATCCGCTTTACATCATTGACGGGGTACAGGTGCAGGTGCAAAACCGTTACCAGGCAGGAGCGGCAGATATTGTGAGTCCTGTAGAAAGAGGTGGTAACGATGATCCTAATTTTACTGTTGCGGGCTCTTTTGCCCGTGGTTTAAACAGCTTAGGGGGGCTTAATATCAACGATATTGAGACAATCGATATCCTAAAAGATGCATCTGCCACAGCTATTTACGGCTCTCGTGCTGCGAACGGCGTGGTAATTATTACCACTAAAAAAGGAAAATCCAATCAGAAACCAGTACTCGAAGCCAACTATTATAGCGGTTTATCAATGCCTGAAAAGGAAAAGGTATTAAACAGAGACCAATATATAGCCGTGGTAAAGGAAGCTGCAAAAAACCTGAATGATGCCCGTGCGGCGGCAGTACCTGTTCTTGCACCTAACGCCCTGGCTACGCAGATACTCAACGATCCGAACTATTTTGGTACGGCCAATACCGACTGGATGGATTTGGTGTTGCGCAATGCGTTTACCTATAATGCCGATGTTTCGGTAAGGGGTGGCGGAACTGGATCTACCTACTACAGTTCTGTTACATACAATAAAAACCAGGGTACGGTAATTGGAACAGATTATTCGCGGGTAGCCGGAAAAATAAGTCTGGATAATGAAATCAGTAAGAAGTTACGTTTTAATACCAACCTCGATTATGGTTTCATGACCAACAACATTACCAACGGAATTTACACCCAGGCCATGTTTGCACCTCCAACGGTCGAACCTTTCAATGCAGATGGCAGTGTTAAAGTTATCGATCCTGCTACTTTGGGGGCTTACGCTTATGAGGGCTTTCAAAATCCGCTGGTATTAACCAAAGGCGTTAACCGTTCTAACGCGATCTTTCTGATCGGAAGCATTGCCGGCGAATATGATATCCTGAAAGATTTAAAATTCAGAAGTTCGGTAGCCATAAACTACAACAACTACCGCCAAACCAATTATATCCCCAGTACTGCATCAATAGCCACTTCAAACGGATCGGGCAGCTCTAACAATGGTATTGCAACACAATCACAATCGCAGCAAACCAATACGTTTTTTGAAAATACCCTTACTTATAACAAGGATTTTAACGAAAACAACAGGTTAAATGTGGTATTCGGTACTTCGTTGCAGATTACCAAATCAAATGCTTTTTCTGCAAGCGGTCAGGGCTTTCCCGATGATACCTATTTGAACAACCTGTCGTCGGCTGCGGTAACCCTTCCGGCTACCGGCACATCAGATCAGAATTCGCTGCTGAGTTTTTACATGCGTGCAGCATACAACCTTTACGATAAGTATCTTTTTACCTTTACCGGCCGATCAGATGCATCTTCTAAGTTTCCTGAAGCCAACCGGGTAGGTTATTTCCCCTCAGGCGGATTGGGATGGAGAATTTCTAAAGAAAACTTTCTAAAAAATGTAAAATGGATCGACGAAATTAAATTACGTGCAAGTGCAGGTTATACCGGAACGCAAAACATTGGCGATAATTTATTTTATACCCTTTATTCGCCGGTTTCCTATGCCGGACTCAATGGCCTTTCGCCCAGTCAGCTGGGCAACCCCCGCTTAAAATGGGAATCTACGTTACAGCGTGACGCCGGAATTGACTTCTCTTTTTTCAACGGCAGGTTTCGTGGTGGATTCGGTTATTATGAAAAGCGTACCAAAGATGTGCTCTTCCCGATTACCGTGGCGGCCAGTTCGGGTTATACAGGTGTAACCGCTAATATTGCCAATATTCGCAACCGCGGACTGGAGCTCGAACTAAGCGGAGATTTTATCCGAAATAAAAACTTTCAATGGTCCGGAACATTAAATATCTCAGGTAACCGCTCTAAAGTATTGGCCTTATCTAACGATGTTTCCGATCCCAATAATCCGCAGGTTTATCAATACGGCAATACCGTGTTAAAAGTTGGCGAGCCTATTGGTTTGCTTTACGGCCGGGTATTCGATAAAATTTTAAGTACCCAGGCAGAGGTAAATGCCTATAAAAACGGTAACCTGCTTGCCATGTTTGGCAGTTATCCTTATCTGGGCATTGGCGATGCCAGCTATATTCTGGAAGATATTGGAGGCGGTTACCGCTATTTCAAAGATGATATTATTGGCCGTGCCGAACCCAAATACTATGGCGGTTATACCAACAGGTTAAGCTATAACGCATTTAGTTTAACGGCGCTGGCTACTTTCTCTTACGGTGGCGACATCTATTACCTGGCCGATGTGCAAAATCAGGATATGGGTAAAAGAACCAATAAAGGCGTGGCTATCCTCGGGCGCTGGACACCGGATAACCCCAATGCCACGAGGCCCCGTTTAATACAGGGCCAAAGCTCTTATGCCTATGCAGCCAGTAACAACGTGTACGATGCCTCTTTCATTAAGTTAAAATCGGTAACCTTTGCTTATCAGTTGCCTAAGCAACTTACCGACAGGTTAAAGATTAATGGCTTGTCTGCCTATGTTTCAGCTACTAATTTATTCACCATTACCAACTATCCGGGGGTAGATCCCGAAACCAGTAACGACCCTTACAGCTTAATTGGCGGGTACAGCGATTCGGGCGGATATCCCTATGTAAGGCAGTTTAGTGTTGGCGTAAGAATAGGCTTATAATCAGATCAACCAGGTATTTACTAATATCAAAACAATAAACATGAAAACATTATATAAACTATTGCTGTTGGGTTCGGTGCTTACGGTACTCTATAGCTGTGGAAAAGAGCTGGGGGCATTGCCTAAAAATGCCAAGGTCGAAGAAAATACCATTCTTGATCAGGCAACGGCTCAAATTGCCTTAAATGGTGCATATTACAACTTTGCCAATGCCACTACCACAAGGGCTAACTGGCAACAACACCAGCTCCTGCCTGCAACATTAGCCGGCTATCTGGGGTACGGATATGGACCGCTTCCGCAAGAAGATAATCAAAACACAAGCGTATCGGGTGTTTACTGGGAAGAATCATATAAAGCCCTTAATGCCGCTAACGGAGTAATTAAAGGAGTAAATGCATTGGCCGATAATGCCTTTACAGCTAACCGTAAAAAGGAAATACTAGCCGAAGCTAAGTTTATCCGGGCTTATGCTCATTTCAAACTGCTAAGCTATTATGCCGAGTGGTATAAAATTAACAGTACCCAGGGGGTATTGCTTCGCGATGAGCTTTCTACCTTAAGCAATATCACCAAAAAACGAAGTACAGTAAAAGAAAGTTTTGATTTTATCTTAGCCGATCTTGACGAATCTATTGCTAACGGACCAGCAAACAATCCAGGCTATTACGCTACAAAATGGGCTGCAATGGCATTGAAGATGCGGGTGCTGATTAACCGCGGAGCCGCCGGCGATTATGCCGAAGTAATCAAGCTGGCCGATAATATCCTTCAAAATAGTCCGTATGTATTGGAAAGCAGCCAGCAGAACCTTTTCCGTACCGCTGCGCTTGCCAGTAAAGAAGTAATTTTAGGCATTAAACCGCAGGCACTCCAGGCGGCCGACCCTTACAGCAAAAGCAGGCAGTACTGGCCTGGTGCTTCTTCCCTTTATGTAGCCAAAAGCAAGTTAAGAGATTTATATGCGGGTGATCCCCGCCAGGGCTGGGTAATTGGCATCGCCAATCCCTCAACTTCGGCACCCAATACCTATTATTTTACCAAATATCAGGTGGTAGGGGGCACGCCATCTGTTACAAGCGAAACCGATTACGCCTTCCGTTTAACAGAAGTTTACCTGCTCAAAGCAGAAGCCATTGTACGCGCTGGCGGAAGTTTGGAAGATGCCAAAACACTGGTTCACCTTATTCAGGAAAAAGCTGGTTTAACAGTGGTGAATGCTCCTTATCAGGCTGTTACCACTGCTGCAAGCCCTGCTGCGCTTCTGGAAGAGATTTATAAGGAAATTTCGAGAAGCCTTGTGGCAGAAGACGGAAGTGAATGGATGGCTTTACTTCGGTTGCCTTTCGAAACAGTGAAAATTTACAAACCCAGCATTTCGAGCCAGATTCAATACATTTTACCTGTTCCACTCAACGAATTTCGCTACAATCCGGAGTTTGGCGAACAAAATACAGGCTACGCAGCTAATTAATTGATTTAACCACAGGCCAGCATAAACTGGTTGATAAAAAATATAACATGAAAAAATATCTGATAACATTCACCTTGCTCATTACGGTATGGGCTACCCAGGCACAGGAAGCAGGCTTTACGCTACAGGGCAAGATAAAAGGAATTACTACAGGGAAAATTAAGCTTTCATACAGGATTAATGATGAGCAGTTTGTGCAGGATAGTGCTGCGGTTCAAAACGGAACTTTTGCATTTAAAGGAGTTTTAACAGAACCTGTTGAAGCCTACATTTCGAGCGACAAAGCTGGCAGGGATTTCGATGATCCCAACCGGGGTATGTTTTTCCTTTCCCCTGGAAATTTAACTATTGAACTTAATGCAGGCCACTTCAGTGCATTAAAAGTAACAGGTTCGGCAACACAGGATGAATCGACAGCGCTGAAAAAACAAAAAAAGGACCAGATCGATCAAATGAACGTGCTTTCTGCTGCATATAACAACGCTAACATGGCTTACATCAATGCCAAAAAAGCAGGAAAAACAGAAGAAGAACTTGAAGCCCTTAAAGAAATAGCCACCCAGGCCAAAGACCGGATGGATCCGGTTAGGGAAGAGATGGACAAGGTAGACATGTCTTTTATTAAAACTCATCCAGATTCTTATCTCACCGCATATTTATTGCGTTGGAAAGTAAGTGGCATGCCGCTTAACGAGGGCAAGGCCATTTATACCAGACTTTCTGACCGGATTAAAAATAGTGAATATGGCAAAGAGATTGGAAAAGAGATCAAAAGCCTTGAAGGTGGTTCGCCAGGTAGCGTGGCATCGGTTTTTGCGGTGAACGATATCAATGGACAGCCGATTAGCCTGGCCGATTTTAAAGGTAAAAAATATGTGCTGCTCGATTTCTGGGCGAGCTGGTGTGTGCCTTGCCGCAAGGTCAATCCTCATTTAATTGGTCTCTATAATAAATACAAAGATAAAGGCTTGGAAATCATTGGTGTATCAGACGATGACAGTAATCTTGCTGCCTGGAAAAAAGCTGTAGATCAGGATAAGATAGGTATCTGGAAACATGTATTGCGCGGTTTGAAACGAACACAAACGGGTTACGATAAATCAGCCGACATTAGCGAACCTTATGCAATCCATACGCTTCCTACCAAAATTTTAATCGATAAAAACGGAGTGATCATTGGCCGGTATGGCGGTGGTGGCGAAGGCGATGAAGCCATGGACAAAAAGCTGGCAGAAATATTTAACTAATCAATCATTAAAATAAGAAAATGAAATCAATGAAAACTGTATTAACAGGCTGCATGCTATTGGCGGCAGCTACAGCCTTTGCTCAGAACGCTCAGGTAAAAGGCAATATAAAAGGTTTGGGCAATGTAGAAGTTAAACTCTACTATTATGAAGGTGCCGAACAAAAAACCGGTACGATTAAAACCACCGATGGTAAATTTGAGTGGACGGGTAAAATGCCTGAAGCCCAGAAAGTAACGCTCATGTTTCCTAATCGCGCGGCCTGGGTTTATCTCGAGCCCGGTAATATTTCGATAACCGGAACGGCAGATTCGCTGCACTTGCTTAAAGTTTCGGGTTCCAAAACACAAAAAGAAGCCGATGATTTTGAAGCCACTCAGGAACCTTTAAACAAACAGTTAATGCCTTTATATGCGGTTTATGGCAAAGGAACCGATGAAGAAAAACTGGCACGTGAAGAAAAGATTTCTGCAATAAGAAATGAAATGCGCCAAATGGAAAATAAATACATTGCTGCGCATCCCGAAAGTGCATTCAGTACCAGTCTGGTAACCGAACGTGCCGGTATGGGTAATTACAAAGATATTCAGGCAATTTACGATCTGCTTGGCCAGAAGGCAAAGGCCAGTGCATCAGGTAAAAGGCTTGAAGAACGGTTAGCGGTTTTAAAACGCAGCAGCATTGGCGAGCAGATGCTCAATTTTACACAGAACGATGTAAACGGAAGTCCGGTAAACTTTGCGGCTTTTAAAGGAAAATACGTTCTGGTCGATTTTTGGGCAAGCTGGTGTGGCCCTTGTCGTGCAGAAAATCCCAATGTGTTAAAGGCCTACAACACCTATAAAGACAAAAACTTTACTGTTGTAGGGATTTCTCTCGACGATAAAGGCGAAAACTGGAAAAAGGCCATCAAAGATGACAATATGCCCTGGACCCAGCTTTCTGATTTAAAAGGCTGGAAAAACGAGGTTTCGCAGTACTATGGCATCAATGGTATTCCAAGCACTTTACTTGTCGATCCGCAGGGAAAAATTATTGCAAAAGACTTGCGTGGTGAACTGTTGAACAAGAAACTGAGGGAATTATTCGAAGAAAAATCAAAATAAAACATGAGCAAAAAGTTTTTATATGGTATCCTGCTAATGGCCTTGCCGGCCATTGCAGGTGCACAGGCCGTAAATTATTCGATTAACGGTCAGGTAAAAGGTTTAAAAAATGGCGAAGTTGAGCTTAGCAGTTACGATATAAGAACCCGGGTCTCGCAACAATTGGGTACTGCCAAAATCACCAATGGAAAATTTACTGCAAAAGGCCACTTGGCCGGTGCCCAGATGGTTTCTTTAAATCTCAAACCAGGCAACTGGGGTACACAGTTCTTTATTGATGGTGGTGCCATTCAAGTACAGATAGACACCACCGGTGCACAACATTACGATTATACCAAATATGGCATGCAGAAAGGGGCAAGTCTTAAAGCAGTAAAAGTAACTGGTTCTGCCGGGCAAACAGATTTTGAACGATACCAAAAGGCAGGTGCAGGTACTGATAGGGAAGCGGCCGCTGCTAAACAACTTGCTTTTATTAAACAATATATCGGACAAAAAACATTGTCGGTTGCAGGACCATACATGCTAAACCAGTATTATTTATTCAACACTGATTTACCTTTGGCAGATTTTGAAAGCATGCTGGCCAGGTTTGAGGGGCCGGCAAAACAATCTGTTTATTTTAGTAACCTGCAACAAGAAGTAGACGAGATTAAGGCCGTTTTACCTGGGCAACTGGCCGAAGATTTTACGCTTTTAAAGCCCGACAGCAGTAAATTTACGCTTTCCTCGCTCAGAGGTAAATATGTGCTGCTCGATTTTTGGGCCAGCTGGTGCAAACCTTGCCGTGAAGCCATTCCGCACTGGAAAGAAGTTTACGCCAGGTACAAAGACAAAGGCTTTGAAATAGTGGGAGTTACCAACGATAACAAGTGGGATCTCTGGAAAAAGGCAATGGACCAGGAAAAGATGGATTGGATTCAGGTAGCTGATGAGTTTCCGGTAAAAAATATGCCCGCCAGAATTGTGAGTAAATATAAATCGCGCACAATTCCGCTGTATGTGTTATTGGATAAGGAAGGGAAAATTCTGGTTAAAACCGATAATAAAGCCGAAATCGATCAAAAACTGAGCACGCTTTTATAGCTTGTTGCATTAAACATGCTGGTTTACCGCCAGATTACGATGGAGGTAGACCAGCTGTGTTGCTCCATTTTCAGTAAATAACATAATTGTTGTTACACAAACGTTTGTGCAGGATTTGTTAATTGGGCTAATTAAATTACTTCATATTTTAGAAGAAATATACTCAATCCTTAGTCTAAAATAACAACCCAAACCAGTACAAATCAATATTATGCGTAAAATTTTATTCCTGTTACTTTTTAGTTATACTATTTCTGTTCAGGCACAATGGTTAAGAGCTGATAGCATTTTTGCCCGGATGAAAAGTGTAGCCGACTGGCAATGGAAAACTTTAGAAAAAGATGGCTGGAAAAATCCCAGAAAAGACTGGACCTCTGGCGCCATGTATACCGGGATGATGGCCTTTGCAGGGCTGAATAAAACCGATGTTTACTACCAGAAACTCATTCAGGTTGGCGAAGATAATAAATGGCAAATAGGCCGCCACCGCCATTTTGCCGACGATTATTGTGTTGGGCAACTCTATTCGCAGCTGTATAGCATTTACAAGCGACCCGAATACATTGCCGATTTTAAAAGCTTAGCCGATTCGGTAGTGATTTTACCGCATACCGAATCGTTGGAATGGAAAAAGAACATTCAGTTAAGGGAATGGGCCTGGTGCGATGCTTTATTTATGGGACCTCCGGCGCTGGCCTATTTAAGCCAGGCCACAGGCGATATGAAATATCTGGATAAAGCTTCCGAACTGTGGTGGAAGTCAACTGCTTATTTGTACGATAAGAAAGAGCACTTGTTCTATCGCGATAGCCGATATTTCGATAAAAGGGAAAAGAATGGTACTAAAGTATTTTGGGCACGTGGAAATGGCTGGGTAATTGCCGGATTGGTGAGGGTACTTGCCAACATGCCGCAAAACCATCCTGATTATAAGCGTTTTGTAAAGCTGTATAAAGACATGTCGCGCCGCTTGGCAAAGCTGCAACAAGAAGATGGCACCTGGCATGCCAGTTTGTTAGACCCCGAAAGCTATCCAAGTAAAGAAACCAGCGGAACAGGATTTATTGCTTATGCTATAGCCTGGGGCGTAAACAATGATCTGTTGCCTTTAACCAAATATGAAAGCACATTAAATAAAGCCTGGGCTGCGCTCAGTACCTCAGTACACGATGATGGCAAGCTGGGTTATGTACAGGCGCAGGGCGCTGCACCAGATAAAGTGGGTTATGACGATACTGATGTGTATGGTGTAGGCGCCTTTCTGTTAGCCGGAACAGAACTTTTTAAATTGAAAATAAGTCAGGGAAGCCGACTTAGGCTTAAAATAGATCAGTAACCATTACTACTGGTTCTGCCCGGTTTTTCCTGATCAAATAATTAAAGAAGCCGCAATAAGTTTATTATATACTTATCGCGGTTATTTTTTGCTTTCCTGTTTTTGAATATTTGCTACAATAATTTTTTTGCGCTACATTAGCTCCGTATTTATGGTAAATATTCTTAAAAATATCATCAATAGACCTTCTTAATTCAGGCAACGCCTGAAAAGCTGCGCTATGTGCAGTTTATTTTAATTATTTTTATTTCAACACGTGCTGCCGGTAGTTTTTGTGCTATCGTTCAGTTTCATTATACGTAATTTTAAAAACATGATTTTTGAAAATAGTTTGGCATTTGCCCAAAGTATGGATCAGCAGGATCCCTTAAGCCATTTGCGCGATGAGTTTTTCTTTCCTCAGCAAAATGGAGAGCCCTTTATTTACTTATGCGGAAATTCTCTTGGTCTTCAGCCTAAAACAGCAAAAAAATACATCGATCAGCAACTTTATAACTGGCAAAATCTGGCAGTAGAAGGTTGGTTTGAAGGAGATACCCCCTGGATGTTTTTTCATAAAGCCCTTAAAGAACTTATGGCACCTATTGTTGGAGCGAGTAGTCAGGAAGTTTCGCCAATGAACACCTTAACCGTTAACCTGCACTTGCTGATGGTGAGCTTTTACAAGCCAAAAGCCCAAAGGTTTAAAATTATCATGGAAGCCGGTGCCTTTCCTTCAGATCAGTATGCAATTGAAAGCCAGGTGCGTTTTCACGGTTACGATCCCAAAGAGGCCATTATTGAAGTGAGTCCCAGAGCTGGCGAATACACTTTAAGAACAGCCGATATTTTAGCAAAGATTGCCGAACATGGCGATGAAATTGCCCTCGTACTGTTTGGCGGAATCAATTACTTTACCGGCCAATGGTACGATATGCCGGCCATTACCAAAGCCGGCCATGAGGTTGGTGCTGTAGTGGGCTTTGATTTAGCCCATGCTGCGGGTAATGTGCCTTTGCAATTACATGATTGGGAAGTAGATTTTGCCTGCTGGTGCTCTTACAAATATCAAAATTCTGGTCCGGGTGGTATTAGCGGTATTTTTGTGCACGAAAAGCATTTTACCGATACCAGTTTAGATCGTTTTGCCGGATGGTGGGGCTACCAGGAACAGGAAAGGTTTAAAATGACCAAAGGTTTTGTGCCCGAGGTTGGTGCCGATGGCTGGCAGGTAAGCTGTACACAGGTGATCCCGATGGCGCTTTACTATGCCTCATTGCAGATTTTTGAAAAAGCAGGGTTTATTGCGCCGCTGAGGGAAAAAAGTAAGCAATTAACCGCTTACCTCAGTTATATCATTAAAGAAATAAATGGTATACTGGGCGAAGAACAATACCAGATTATTACCCCCGAAACAGAGGACGATCGTGGTGCACAGTTATCTATCATTGCCAAACATCAGCCAAAGGTAATATTCAAGGCCTTAATGGATCACAATATCCTTGGCGACTGGCGCGAACCCAATGTAATCAGGTTAAGTCCGGTTCCGCTTTACAATAGTTTTGAAGATGTTTTTAAAACAGGCTCTGTGTTATTAAATATAAGCAAAACGCTGATCTGATTTTACCAACATTATTATTGATCAAAAAATGAAATTATGGAACTGACTCCTGAAATTACCGACCGCCTGCTCAAGCTGGAGGAAAAATATACTGCAATGGGCCAGGATATGGGCTCCTATCTGGATGGCTTGCTTTATGCCGATTTTTTAACCTATTGGGATTATATCCACCTCGATACGCTTTTAAGCCTGCAAAACCCTAAAACACCTTTTCCTGATGAGGAAATCTTCATCATGTACCATCAGATTACGGAGCTGTACTTTAAGCTAACGCTTCACGAATGCAGGCAAATTGCCGAACATACTGAGCTTACCGCTGCGTTTTTTACCACGCGGGTTAAAAGGATCAACGCTTATTTTAATGCTTTAACCACTTCGTTTGAAGTAATGGTTGATGGCATGGATAAAGAACAATTCCTGAAATTCAGGATGTCGCTGCTACCGGCCAGTGGTTTTCAGTCTGGCCAATACCGCATGATCGAGATTTGTGCAACCGATTTTAACCGCCTGGTTGATAAAAGCAAGCGCACAGAACTGGCCAATGCAAGTATCGAGGAGCAATTTGAACATATTTACTGGAAGTTTGGTGCTACAGAACTGGCCTCAGGAAAACAAACCTTAACCTTAAAGCAGTTTATTAAAAAATACGCCGGACAGTTTTTACAGCTCGCCAAAGAAAGGGTCGCAACCAATTTCTCAGCGCTGTATTTACAGTTGCAAGCCAAGGGTGAAGATGTATCGGCACTGGCCGAAGAACTAAGGAAGCTGGATTTATACGTAAATGTAGAGTGGCCACTTTCACATTACAAATCTGCCGTGCGCTATCTGGAAAAAGATCCGGTTGATGTTGCCGCTACAGGTGGTACCAACTGGCAGAAATATTTGCCTCCCCGTTTCCAGAAAAGAATTTTCTATCCCTATTTGTGGACAGAGGAGCAGATGGAAGAGTGGGGCAAAGGCTGGGTACTGGAAGTGCTAAAAAGCCAGCGGAGAGAGAAATAGTAAAATCGAATAGAAGTTTGTCACGTTGAGCCTGTCGAAACGCTCCATAGTATATTTAGGAAGTTCCTTCGACAAGCTCAGGATGACAAGCTATTTTTTTGACGCTCTCTTTTTCGCCATCAGCTTACAGCTACAATACATGGCAAAAAAAGCATCGGTTTTAATTAAAATAATGGTGGTTTAATTTGGGTTCAATTAAGAACTTTATTTATTCGTTATCTTGTTCAATAACCTCGGACACGATTTCGATAAACACAAACACACAAATGAAACCTTAATTAACCAAAAAATGTCGTTACCACATTGCCGAAAACTAAAGAAACCTATTTTCCTGCTGCTTGCCTCCATGAGTTTATGGGGAAGTAAAGTTTACGCCCAAACCGAATTTTCTACCAATTACCTTAAAATCAGAATTGACCAGAAAGGTTATATCACCAGCTTTAAAAATACCACCAAAAAAACATCCGGCGAATTTAGCCCCGCCGATAAGCCCTCGCCTTTATTGAGTTTATACAGCAGTAGCCGCAAAAAGTATTATTTGCCAACAAAAGCGGTTTACAACAAAGGCAAAGCAAGCCTCGCCTTGTTTTATGCAAATGGCTCTGTAGCAACCGTTAAATTCGAACCTCAGAAAATGTATTTCAGGTTAAGTTTGGTTTCGCTTACCAACCGTAAAGAAATAGACGATATTCAATGGGGGCCTTACCATACTACCATCGATAACCTTTTTGGCGATGTGATTGGGGTAGCCAGAGATACCAGCGCAGCAGTAAATTATGCCATTGGTGCTTTAGCACTAAACGATGCCACAACCGGAGGTAAATCGACCAATATTGGCGATTGTGCCCCTTTTCAGTATATGATTCACAGTCCGGATAAAAAGCGTTTTCCTTTGCCGGCAGATTTAAAAGAAGGGCAGCTTTTTGCCATTGGTGGCGATGGAAAAAACGATGTGGCTTTTTACTCACACCCAGAACCTTACTACCGGATTTTGTATGGGAATTCGGCTGATATTGACGAAAAGGGCAGAGTTTCTATCGTTTATCACGCATCAGACAGACGCAAAGGTAAAACCATTTCATTCTCGTTAATTCCTTTTTTACCTACCAATAAACCCAACCATATTGAAGTAGAACCTTTGCCAGATGTTGATTACATTGGATCCAAAATAGCGCTATGGGGAAGCCCTGATAGTATTGCTTTAATGACGGTGATTAAAAACATTGTAAAAGCCGAAGGTTTACCATATCCAACAGTAAACGGTAAATGGATTAAAGATCCGGCTGCTTATTTAAACGATGTTGCCACTGGCGGTGGCAACTGTGATAGTGTTATTGCCTATACCCAAAGGCTTGGATTTAAAGCCGTACAATGGGAACATGAGCCCATGTTTGGTATCGATAGGGGCAATAAAGGCTATATTGACGGATTTTCTTTCGAGAAAAAGCCACTCAAATATACTGATGGAAATAAATCGCATAAAGACTTTACCGATATTTCTAATCCGCTGGGTGTTTGGGCCGGATTTCATACCATTACCACGGCATTAAGGCAGGGTACCAAAGATGTAAGCCCAATACCGAGCAAAGACCTGGCCTATCAGGTAAAAAGAATCCTGGCTAAAGCGATTAGCCCTGCAGATACCGTTATTGAAGTTACCGACCCTACTTATCTGGAAGAAATTGCCAGCTGGGAAGGGCATACCGAGCATTTAAACATGATAAAAATCGGTAACGAAATTATTTATTATCAAGGCGTATCTAAAACTGCACCCTACAGGTTACAGCATGTAAAAAGGGGGTACTGGAAAACCATTGCGGGCAACCATAGCCAAGGAGATACCATTTATAAGCTGCAGGTTTCTATCGGTTCGGGTTACGATGGAATTATCCCCAATATGAAGCTGCAAGATTCTGTAGCCATGTATTATGCCGATATGAGCAAGATTAACGGCATTTACTACCACGACTGGGACGGGCAGGAGTTTCTGTTTAACCAGGGCCATGGTTACTATGCCGTAAAGCGTTTTCACCGTCAACTGTTTGACCGGGCTGCCCAACATAAACTACCCGATCTTCGCATCATGGGCGCCACACTCTCAGAAGGCTCGTGGCATTACCAATCTGTTTGGAATGTGGGTGGCGGTACCAATATGTACGATGTTAAACAGCGCAAATGGGGTAGTTCAACCTCCGAAGGAAAAGACTTGCGCGATGTGGCCTATGCCAATTATTTTCCTGCAACCTTTGGGATGAATTTTCAGCTTACACCAAGCTCAAAAGTGGCCGATTATGAGCATATTCAAGCCATTTCAATAGGCGCAGGGGCAACCTACCAGCTCCACATATCTAAAACATCAGTAGAGGGCTGTCCGCAGAAAGATCAGATTTTTGCGGCTATCCGTACCTGGGAAAATGCAAAGGCAGCCAATGCTTTTCCAAATCACATTAAAACCGGGTTGGCCGATCCATCAAAAGACTGGCACCTCGAAGCAATTGATCAAAACCATTGGAACCTGTATCCAATGTACAACGGCCAAAAAGGTAAAGCCATTGTTTTAAGCAGGGATGTTAAAGGTGGTTATTAAAAAACGTCTTTGGCATCAGTAATTGAATTTTTAACCAAATAGTATACTGTGCTGCGTGGAGTGTGTCCGGATCTGGCTGGATGCGCTCCGCAAAAGCAGTGTTTTGAGGGTAATGTATTGAAAGATTGAGCTGTATACCTCTCCCTAATAAATAACCATCCCAATGAAAATAAAGAGCATTTTTGCATTTACCTTCTGCTTTATCTGTACCTTCGGTTTTGCACAAAGGGTTAAAGTCTCTCCGGGATATAAAGAATACCATGTAGCAATAAGCGGTAACGATAGTAATCCGGGAACGCAGGCCAGCCCTTACAAAACCATTATGGCTGCGGCGAATAAGGCCATGCCTGGCGATGTAATTACTGTACATGCCGGTACTTACCGCGAATCGATTGTGCCACCGCGCGGCGGAAATTCTGAACAAGAACGCATTACCTATCAGGTGGCTAAAGGTGAAAAAGTAACCATAAAAGGATCGGAAATAGCCAAAGGATGGCAAAAACAACAACATGATACCTGGGTGTTGAAATTGCCAAACAGCTTTTTCGGGAGATTTAATCCTTACAAAGAGCTGATTCATGGCGATTGGTTTTGGCCTAAGCCTAAAGAACGAAAATATTTGCGTGGCGCTGTATATTTAAATGGTAGCTGGCTTATGGAGGCTGCTAAAAAAGCAGAAGTAACTGATCAGGATGCCGATCCTAAAAACCAGCTCTGGTGTGCTACCGTTGAAGGTGATTCCACAACCATCTGGACACAGTTTAAAAACGTTGATCCCAATAAAGAACTGGTAGAAATCAATGTCCGCCAAACGGTGTTTTATCCCGATAAACCCTTTGTTAATTTCATTACCGTTCGCGGCTTTACACTTGAGCAGGCTGCGACCAACTGGGCACCACCCACGGCAGAGCAGCATGGGCTTATTGGTACGCACTGGAGCCGTGGCTGGGTAATCGAAAATAATACCATCCGATATTCTAAATGTGTAGGTATTGCATTGGGTAAATACGGCGATGTGTACGATAATAAAGATACCGAATCGGCAAAAGGTTATGTGGGCACCATTAACCGGGCTTTAGCTTTTGGCTGGAATAAAGCCACCATTGGAGGGCATCTGGTGCGCAATAATACCATTACTAATTGCGAACAAACTGGTATTGTGGGCAGTATGGGTTGCGCCTTTAGTGTAATTGAAGGCAATAGCATTCACGATATCCACATTCACCGTTTGTTTGATGGTGCAGAACAAGCCGCAATTAAATTTCATGGCGCGGTTGATGTTCAAATCCGTAACAACCACATTTACCGCAGTAATTTTGGCATCTGGCTCGATTGGATGGCCCAGGGTGCCCAGATTAAAAATAACCTGATGCACGATAATGATCACGATATCTTTTTAGAAGTAGATCATGGCCCTATGCTCATCAGCAATAATGTACTGCTATCTAAAACCAATTTGCTGATGAACTCAAGCGGAGCCGCTTTTGTGCACAACATTTTTGGCGGGGGCATGACCGTTGTTAATTACGATGGTCGCTTAACACCTTATCATTTACCGCATGCTACTGATGTGGTAAATTTACACGACAACCCCGGAGGAGACGTACAGTTTGTGAATAACCTTTTTGTTAATGCAGGCAATGCCAGTCAATATGCTAAATCGCTGCTACCCGTAATATTCGAAGGTAATGTGTACACCAAAGGAACCATAAGGGCTGTAAATCAGAATAAACCCATGCGTTTTGGCGAAATGGGCAAAGATGCACAAGACCAGTTAAAAAAGTATACAGAGCAGGCCGCAACCGAAAAAACAGCATTGGTGAAAGATGAATTTAATGCTGCGGCCATTTTAACTGCTCAAAATGATCATTTTTACCTGGAAATTAACCTCGATAAAAACTGGAAAACAGCACAACCCAGGACACTGGTTAGCACAGCCTCCTTACGTAAAGCCATAGTACCCGATCTGCCATTCGAAAATACAGACAGTTCGTACTTAAAAGTCGATACTGATTATTTTGGTAAGAAACGTGATATTGTCAATCCATTTCCCGGACCTTTTGAGATACGCACAACTGGTAAACAGAAAATTAAATTGTGGTAAATAGAGGTTATATCATTTCTATTTTTAGCCACAGGTTTACAGATTATAATGTGGAGTCAGCTGTTACCAGCTGACTTTGGGAGTATTAATCACCTAAGTAATTTTAGCCATAGATGTGCAGACACTAAAAATCTGTTAATCTGTGGCTTTTTTGTTCTCATTATCCCTGTAGAGTCAGCTGTTACCTGCTGACTTTGAAAATTTTCACAAAAATCACTTTCTGTTAATTGTTGTTTGTTTTCAACTCCTTGTGAGCGAGTACGTAATGAAGTTTTTGCGTATTGTAAGTCGAATGCTACAGATACAATTTTACAGCAAAAAAAGCATCAATAATTATCAAATCAATGGTGGTTTAGGGCTCCGGATATTTTCAATTTTACTAAGTCAAATAAATATTACCTAACCAAATTTTCTAACCAACCCTTATGAACAAAAACTAACCAAAATCTTTAAACCAAACCAAATGAATTTATGTATACACAACTAAAACTATTATTAGTAAGCTTAAGTATCAGCTGTTTAATGCTGGTGTCGGTTTGCACGCAGGCGCAGGAAGTAATTACCGTGAAAGGAAAAGTGCAGGACTCAAAAGATGATATATCTTTACCTGGTGTTACCGTTAAGCCCGAAAAAGGCACAGGAGGTACCACTACAAACGATTCGGGTAATTTTAGCATTAATGTGCCCCGGGGAAGCAAACTTGTTTTTTCGCTGGTGGGCTATACCTCAAAAACAGTAAATGTTACCGGAACCACTTTAAACGTTCAGCTCGATAATGCCCAAAACGACCTCGAAGATGTGGTGGTACTGGGTTATGGTACCCAAAAGAAAGAGCAGTTATCTGGCTCAGTGGTTACACTTAAAATGGACGATACCCGTCGTAATACACCAACAACTTCTTTGGGTAACCTACTTGCGGGCCAAATGGCAGGTGTAAATATAGGTACACCCAATGGTATTCCGGGTACACAGCCCAGTATAGCGGTAAGGGTTGGTACCTCTTTTAACGCACAGAATGTACTCTATGTAATTGATGGTAAAATCAGCGGTTCAGGCGATTTTAATAACCTGAGTCCAAACGATATTGATAATGTTACCGTACTAAAAGACGCGGCCTCGAAAGCAGTTTATGGTAGCCGCGCTGCGGGGGGGGTAATTTTAGTAACTACGCGTACCGGCAGAAAAAACGCTGCCGCAAAAATCGATTATTCGTTTAGCACGGGATTTGACAGACGAGGCAAAAATGCAGCCCTAACCAGTGCTGTTGAAACCGGCGAACTCTACAACCGCATCAACCCCACAAGCGATCCGGCAGGCTGGAAATGGACTGATAGTGACCTCGAGTACTTTAAAAACATCAATGGTGGCTGGGGTTACGATCAGCTCGATGCTGTTTATGAAGATCCCTACACCCGTACGCATAATTTAAGTGCCACTGGCGGTAGCGATAAAATTAGCTATTTCATTGGCGGTTCGTACACCAAACAAGGCGGGTTTATGAAAAACCTCACTTTTGATAAATACAATCTGCGCGCCAATATCACAGCCGATATAACCAAAAACCTGAACTTGTTTACCGGTATTACCCTTAATAATAACCTGATGTATTCGCCAACCAATACATCTGTTGGGGATATACCTGGTATTTATAGAAAGCAGTTGCTTTGGCAACCAGATCAACCGGTGTGGACAGATGGCGGTAATCCGATTGATTATGGCTGGATTGGTAACGTAGGGGCAGAAGTAAGAGGCGATGGCGGTTATATTAAGGCTAATAATATTAAACCGGTTTTGAATTTAAAAGCCACCTATAAAATTGCGGCAGTAGAGGGCTTAAGTGCATCGGCCCAGTTTAACAAATCGTACACCAATAACCGCAATAAAACTTTCGAAAAACAGTACGATATGTGGGTAATGAAAAAAACGGGCTTACATATTTTCAGTACCGATGATAAAGACCTGGTTACCTTAAAAAAATCATCCCAGATCGGCAAAAGCTTTATTCAGGAAAATTATAACTGGGGTAATGATTATCAGCTAAACTTTCAGTTAAATTACGATCATTCATTTAAAAAACACAATATAAAAGGCTGGCTGGTTTATGAAAAAGCCGAATCAAACAGCGGGGGGATATTTGCCGGACGCGAAACATTTCCGGTTTACCTTACCGATCAGTGGTGGGCTGCCAGTAGCCAGAGAGCTGACGATTACGGAGGTGGAGATACCGAACTGTCTGATGGAAGGATTTCGTACGTAGGGCAGGCTTTTTACGATTACGATGGTAAATACCTGGCCAGTTTCTCGAGCCGATACGATGGGTCTATGCGGTTTCCTGCCGATAAACGCTGGGGTTTCTTCCCTGCAGGATCAATTGGCTGGGTAGTTTCTAAAGAGAAATTCATGAGCCATGCAAAAGGTATCGATATGTTAAAAATACGTGCTTCAGCTGGTTTAACCGGTAACGATGCCATTGGTGGCTGGCAGTGGCAGCAATCTTACCAAAATGGTAATGCTATATTTTTAGGTACTACACCGGTAAGCAACGTGGGCATAACTTATGGCGCTTTAACCAATCCAAATCTTACCTGGGAAAAGACACTAACCTATAATGTGGGCGTGGATATTGATTTCTTAAAGCATTTTAGTGGCAGTGCCGAGTATTATTACATTAAAACCTACGATATTTTAGGATCTCGTATTGCTTCAGTTCCGCCAACATTTAGCCGTACCTTGCCGGCTTCCAATTACGGGCAGATTAATGCACAAGGAGTTGAAATTAACCTTGGATACAAAAACAATTCGGGCAAGTTTAATTACTATGCCAATTTAAATGCTTCCTATGGCGTTGCCAAATACGTTATTCAGGATCAGAATGTAACTTATCCATGGCAGGCCAATCCAGGTAAGTCTACCACCCGCATTGTAGCTTATCAGGCTACCGGAATGATCCGCACCCAGGCCGATCTGGATGCCTTTAAAGCAGCTAATCCAAACTATAAGTTTAAAAGTGTTGCACCGGCATTGGGGCAACTAACTTATGCCGATTTAAGCGGACCGAATGGTACACCTGATGGAATTGTGGATGATTGGGACCAGGTTCAGCTTAAAAATAACAACAATCCCGTTGTTTTGGGGCTTAATTTTGGGTTTGCCTGGAAAGGGTTTAGCTTAGATGCTTCTTTTAACGGCAATTTACATCAATCGCGTTTTGTAAATAGCCTGGCTGGCGGGGTAGAATGGAACCGCATGTGGCGCCCTTGGTATAATGATTCGTGGACCCCTCAAAATCCAAATGCCACTTTGCCTAACCGCCTCAGCGCAAATGACGGAACGCAATCTGTAGTAACAAGCAACAGTACCTTCTGGTTAAAAAATGCAAACTTTCTGCGCATGAAATTATTAAATGTCGGATATAGTATTCCTTCGCACTACATCAATAAAATTGGCGTATCTGGCATGAAATTCTACTTCAGCGGCAGCAACCTGTTTGTAATAAGCAAATTTAATAAAGACTATTTCGATCCTGAAATTGGCGACGGATTCTCGGTTCCGATAATGAAAACCTTCAATTTTGGTGTAAATGTTTCACTTTAATAATGGATAGATAGTATGAAATTATATCTTAAAAATATACGATATTTCGTGTGCAGCCTGGCAATATTGCTGGTTGTAGCCTCCTGTAAAAAGGGATTGGATTATAAAAATAACGGGGCAATCAATCCCGAAAATGTATGGTCAGACCCAACCATGATCAAAGCATTCTTAAACGATATTTATGGTGCTTCTATGCCTGGATGGTCATTTGATGGAAACAGTACCGACGAAGGTTATAACGGTGCTAAAACCCTGGGTAATTACCAGCGCGGCATAATTGCGGTCGATCAGACAACCAGTTCGCTCAATTATTCAGTAATTGATAAGGCAAACTTTTTCTTAGATCAGCTGGAAGCTGTTTCTACAGGAGTATTACCGGCCGACCTGAAAGCGCAGTACATTGCAGAGGCTAAGTTTTGGCGTGCCTGGAGCTATTGGAATATGGTCAATAACCTGGGCGGCGTGCCATTAATTTTGCATACACAAAACGCCGACGATGTTAATGCGTTGTTCAAACCCCGTAATAAAACTTCAGAATGTATAGCTCAAATCATTAAAGATCTGGATGATGCCATTGCCGTTTTACCCGGTAAGTACGCCAGTAATGTAGATTATGGACGCATTACCAAAGTGGCTGCTATGGCCGTAAAAGGAAAAGTATTAATGACTTATGCCAGTCCTTTGTTTAATCCAGCCAATGATGCCAGTCGTTGGCAGACTGCTTACGATGCCAATAAAGCGGCTAAAGATTATGCGCTTAGCCAGGGCCATGATTTATTCCCGAACTATAAAAATATCTGGTATACCGAAAGGAACCAGGAAGTGATTATGGTTCGTCAATATGTTTTTCCGGGTGCTGGTGTAGCATTCAATTCAATCAGGCCTACCCCTTTAACCAAAGATGCTACCGGAGTTAACCAGCCAACGCTTAACCTTTTACTGGCCTATCCTAAAAAGGATGGTAGCCCGATGCAGCTCGATAAAAATCAAATGTCAGATCCGGCTTATAACACACAGTTTATGACCGATTTTTACACCAACCGCGATTCGAGGTTTTACGCTACCATCTTTTTCGGTGGTATACCATACCCAACTCCTGATGAAGTTTCGCCGGTTTATGTAAAAGGAAATAGTTTCTGGGAAATATGGAAGTACGATGCAGCAACCGATAAATACTCAAGTGCGATGAATATTGTACACACCGGAATGACAGGTGGTGGACAAACTGGTTTCTGGGAAAGAAAAGGTTTGGATACCACTTTAGTGGCAGCGTTGTATGCTCAGGGACAAACCGATTGGCCGGTAATCAGATATGCCGAAGTTTTAATGAACTATGGCGAGTGCGCCAATGAACTGGGCAAAAGTGGTGAGGCTTTACAGGTACTAAAAGATATCCGTCGCCGTGCAGGTATTACAGCAGGAGCCGGAAGCAATTATGGCATTACTGCCTCGGCAACCAGCGATATTCGTGATGCCTATATCAATGAACGCCAGGTAGAATTTGCTTTTGAGAATAAACGTTTCGGAGATTTAAGGCGCTGGAAACGATACGATTTGCTCAACGCACAAACCTTTAAACATGGTTTATATGCCACGCTAAAAGATGGGGTAGTAATTAGTCCATCAGAAACCATTATGAATGCTACAACAAGGGCCAAGCTAAGGGGGGTGTATATAGATAATTTGGACGGCGACCCTAATTTTAAATTCAACCTGGATTTAAACCACTGGTTTTATGCCATACCACCAGCTCAGATTTCTCAGTCTAAAAATGTAATCGTACAAAATAAAGAATGGGGTGGAGCATTCGATCCCTTACAGTAAATCTCAGTTAGTTATGATTAGTTTGTTTTAAGAAGGAGGGGGGCGAGCCCCCTCTTTTTAAGTATCAATTTTTCAGCAAAAACAATTTACGCAGGAAATTAAAATATTGTCTTCACAAAAAATAACAGAAAATGCCCGAAATTAACACAGGCAGCAAGTTTAAAAAGAGATGAATAGGATAAAAGCATATAAACAGTTTGCTTGCTTGTTAATGGCACTTGTATTTACACAATTGCGGGCAGTTGCACAGCTAAATAATGAAGCGGCAGTGCAGCAATTGCTTAAATTGTTAAGTGGGCGCATGCATTTAAGCGTACAGCAATATTCAGGTACCAATCTGGTTAACGAACAACAGTTTAAGCAAAATCAGCTTCAAAGTAATGGTGCAAACTGGCAATTGAAAATACAAACCACTAAAGTAAGTGGTGCTCCCGAAGCCATCGATGTAACTGCCAGTTTTATGCTGGAAAATGGATCTGCAACATCAACTGCAGTATCAGCTTCATTCGATTTCAGCCACTGGAGTCGCGATAACTACGTATTGGTGCCAGCCAGTATTTATAACGGCAACCGGTATCCTGCTATTGGCTATGGCTACAATCCGCCTTACCCAACTGAAATGTATTACAATCCAAAGGTACCCTTAACCATTTCCAATAACCCGCGGCTGGCGATAGAAAAAGGGAAAACATCGCGTATTGAGCTACAAAGCACCAGTACGGCAACACCCGCCATGTGTTTTTACTCCCCCTCCGCTAAAAAAGGTTTTATTGTACTTACTGGTCAGCAAACTGCCTTTGGCAATAATGGATTAAGCATTGCCGAAAATGCAACCCAGGATAGCTGCAACTTTAGCATTACCGCTCCGGCCATGCGCAAACAGGCGGCTGGTTTTGGCGATTATCATGCCAGTGGCGATAAAGCTCCTGATTGGAAAAGCGGCGATGCACTTAACCTGAGTTTCAGGGTTTATGTTTTTCAGGCCAATAGCATTCCCGATTTGCTTACCAAATTCATGACAATACGTAAGGCGTTTACCGGACCAAACCATCCACGCAATCAGCTCCCCATGAGTAAAGAGTTGGAGTTAGCCAGAGCCATTTGCAGCAATAACTTTATTACGGTACCTGCCGGAAGTTATTATACCCCCGAGAACGGAAAAGATTTTCAGCTGGGCTGGGTAAGCGGTATGATTAATACTTACCCCATGCTGGCCATGAATAATGAAAAAGAGCGTAACCGGGTTGTTGCAGAACTCGATTTTGTGATGGATAAGTTGCAGGGCAAAAGCGGTTATTTTTATGGAGGCATAACGGCGAAAGGCGAAATCCGTTCCGAAGAAATGAATGCTGCCTATCCCGAAATACAGACCATGGTGCGTAAAAATGGCGATGTTTTGCTCTGGCTAATGAAACATTTAATGTTATTTAAAGCACAGGGCTATGGCCACATGATTAAACCGGCCTGGGAAAATGGTGCCAGGAAACTGGCTGCTGCCTTTACCCAAACATGGAAAAGAGATGGCGAATTCGGTCAGTTTATTGCACCTGAAACCGGTAAAATAGCCATTTACAATTCAACCGCAGGTGCCATTGTACCTGCCGGGTTGGCTATTGCGTCTGCTTATTTTAAACAACCCGAATGGCTGGCGGTAGCCAAAGCCTCAGCCAATTTTTATTATAACCGCGATGTGGTAAAACAAGGACTTACCGGCGGGGCCTGTGGCGATATATCAATGGATTCGGACAGCGAAACCGCTTTTGGTTTTATGGAATCGCTAATGGCATTATATTATTACACAGGCGATAAAAGCTGGTTAAGCAAAGCAGAAGTACAGGCTGCGCTTTGTGCTAGCTGGACCATTTCTTACGATCCGGTTTTTCCTGCAAATAGTCAGATCGGGCAGTTAAAATGCAACATGGCAGGGGCGGTATGGGCCAGCATCCAGAATAAGCATGCCGCTCCGGGTGTTTGTACCTCATCTGCCGATTACCTCTTTAAACTTTTCAGGGCAACAGGGAATAGCTTGTATGCCGATTTAATCAGGGATATACAACATGCCGGTGCCGAAGCGGTTAATGTGCCACCACACCACATTACTACCAATAATTTACCAGGTTCGAGCATGGAACGCATTCAGCCCAGCGATGCCGAAGGAAAAGGCAGTATTGGCAATTTTATCAATACCCGAAATTCCTGGACCGAAACCGATGGGATGCTCATGGCGCTTGAACTACCGGGTATTTACCTGCAAACCGACAAAAAGAAACTGTATGTGTTCGATCATATTACTGCCAAACTAGTAAAGCAGGATGCTAACGGTGTAGTACTCGAATTGAAGAATGAAACCATTCATGATGCCCAGGTGAGCATTTTTGCCGAAAGCAGTGCTGCTGCAATAAAGCCATTGGGCTATAATAACTTTATCAAATGGCCTAAAGCTAACGTAAAAGCCGGCGAAACGATAAAAGTGAAGATTGGGAAAAAGAACCAGCTAAGCCCTTTGCCTGTCAGTTAATTTGGTAACAAAAGCTTTGCTAAAGAAGGTTTAAAAATCAAGAAAGCATTGGTATTAGTCAAAATTGCAATAGTTATTTGGCTGCCGAAAAAATATTTTTGTTCATAAGGTAAAGTGTAAATTAGATAGATGCAATCATCAAAATATTTGTCAAAGTGTGTTTTAGGAACTGCTGCGCTAGGTGGTATCTGGGGGCCTATCGATAAGGAAGAATCGGTCAGTGCCATACTTATGGCGCTTGAATACGGCATAGAAACGCTTGATACTGCGCCGGCATATGCTGATGCCGAAGAAATTGTAGGAAAAGCGCTGAAACAATGGAAGGGAAGGTTGCCACGCATTAATACTAAAGTTGGACGCTTAAAATGTTATGCAACAGATGAGGGGATTTATGACTACAGCCCGGCGGGCATGGAAAGAAGTGTGCACGAAAGTTTAAAGACCCTTGGAGTTGAAACCATTGATGTTTTGTTTTTACACGATCCCGATGCCATAGGTAAGGATATTGATATAGAAGCTGTTTTTAGGCAAATGCAAAAGTTTAAACAAGCAGGTCTAGCTAAAAAAATAGGCATTGGCGGCAACTTGCCCGATTGGTTTAAGCAGTACGATTTCGCATCCGTATTTGATGTAGTAATGGAATTTAACCGCTTAGATGCCTGTTGCAATGTAGCCCTTACCACAAGTTTGCCTTACTACCAGGCCAATAGTATTCAGTTTTATTCAGCCAGCCCTTTGCACATGGGCTTATTGGGCAATAAATATCAGCAATTTGTAGATACCCCCCCGGCCTGGATGGATAAAGCCAGCGTAGTAAAGGCCAGAGCGGTAAAAAAGATTGCAGATAAATATAATCTGCTTTTACCTAACCTGGCTCACCGGTTTATCCTCTCCATACCCGAAGAATTTAAAATGGTAATTGGACCTGGTAATTCCGAACAATTGCTGAAAACCTTATTTGATATTCAGGGAGGAGCTTTGCCAGAGCAGGTTTTTAAAGAAATAATGAATTTAAATACAATTTTAAACGAAATATAATGAACGCTATCGATAATGAAATATTCCATATTCAGTCAGTCCAGGTCAGGCGCTTAGCTCCTGTACAGGCTGTTATACCCTTTCAGGATGCAACGATGGGACCATTTAGTACCTTTAGCTTATCGGTAATCACATTAACAGACGAAGATGGAAATATAGGCGAAGCACCGGTTTTCAGTGCTTATGTCCACCTGCTCGAAGCTTGTCTGTTGCCTATCTTATTTCACAGCCGCAATATCACCTATAAAGAATTGTATCAGAAGCTTTATTGGTCTATCCGTAACGAAGGTTTTAGAGGTACAGCTGCATCTATACTCGGAGAGGTTGATCTGGCTTTGCACGATCTGGCCGCACGGCGGAAAAGAAAGCCCTTACATCGGTATTTAAATGCCGGTAAAGATAATGTATTGATGTATTGCAGCGGTGGTGGTACCAATTACACCTATCCCGAACTGGAAAAAGAAATCGAATATTTCCTGTCTTGCGGTACCGATTGTATTAAAATGAAGGTAGGGAAGCATTTCGGTACTGCCATGGACGAAGATATAGCGCGGGTTAAATTTGTGCGTAAAATAATTGGCGATGATATTAAACTGGCCGTAGATGCCAACCAGATCTGGACTGTTGATCAGGCATTACAGTTCGTTAATGCGGTAGAATCTGAAAATATTGCCTGGTTTGAAGAACCCGTGCATTCTGCTTCCATAACAGATATTGCCTTGTTGTGCGAAAAATCAGTTATTCCAATTTCTTATGGCGAATCAGAAAGGAGTGCAAAGGTATTTCCGACCTTAATAAATGCCGGGGTGAAACATTTGCAACCCACACCTTATTACCTGAGCAGCATAGGCGAGTGGATGGAGGTTCGTGATTTAGCCATTGAGGCCAGTCTTGATTTTTCTTCCGGAAGTTATTCTTTATTTACTGCAGCCATTTTAGCAGCCGCACCCGATCATTTCAGAGTAGAATACCTGTACACCTTGATGAAAGGTTTAGCCGTATATTTTGCCGTTTCACCTAAACTGGAAAATGGAAGATTTATTTTGCCCGAAATTGAAGGCTTGCCCATCCGCATTGATTGGGATTATTGGAGCCGAAAGGGGAAAATAGAACTGGATAAAACCTGGACTGCCGAAAAGTCGGGCTCCTATAGACCCATTGTACTACTTTAACGCATAGCTGCTTATGGATGTTTCATTAGCCTTTATCGATTATATTGTACTGCTTGGCTATCTCCTGATGCTGCTTTTTGTAGCCTTTTACTTAGGCCAAAAAAAGAAAAATGCTACCGATATTTTCCTTGGTGGGCGAAGTCTTACCTGGTGGCAAATTGGCTTTTCGTTGTTCAGTGCCAATGCCGGCCCGATGATGTTGATTGGCTTCGCCAGTATTGGTTTTACCAAAGGTGTGGTTGGTAGTAATTTTGAGTGGCTCGCCTGGATTTTTCTTTTGCTCCTGGCCATGGTTTTCGTGCCACATTACCTTACTACCAGGGTAAGTACCATGCCACAGTTTCTCATGGTAAGGTATGGGAAAAGGTCTTATAACTTCCTAACCATTTATAGCCTCGTATCTATCATGGTGGTTTGGTTAGGCAGCGGTTTATATGCCGGCGGCTTGTTAATTTCACAGATTTTTAACTGGCCTTTGTTTAAAGCAATGGTATTGGTAGCCATTATTGCCACCAGTTTTACCACCTTGGGCGGACTTAAAGCCGTAGTTAGAACAGGCGTCTTTCAATCAGTTATTATCATCCTGTCGTCTATTGTACTAACAATTCTTGCGCTGAATAAAATTGGTGGGGTGTCTCAACTGGTAAATAAAGCCCCGGCCTCTTACTGGCATTTGTTTCAGCCGGCAAAAGATCCCGAATATTCGTGGGTGGCCATTGTTTTAGGCTATCCAGTAGTGGCCATTTATTACTGGTGTACAGATCAAACCATTGTACAAAAAGTACTGGCAGCAAAAGATATTAAGGAAGGCCAGTATGGTGCAGTTTTTATTTCGGTGCTTAAAATTATCATGCCCTTCATTTTTATATTTCCGGGCATTATGTGTTTTGTTTTATTTAAAGATATTGCCAAACCCGATAACGCTTACATTACCCTGGTTAAGCAGCTTATGCCACCGGGTTTAATGGGCTTATGTATTGCAGCACTCATAGCGGCATTAATTGATACCATTTCCTCGGGATTAAATTCTTTCAGTACCGTTTTTACATTAGATGTGGTAAACCAGTATAAAAAGCTTAACGAGAAACAAAACCGGCGGGTTGGTCGCCTGGTAACTGTTGTAGCCGCAGTGCTGGCTTTATTAATTGCCACTTTATATTCATACTCAGGCAAAGGCTTTTTTGATTTGAGTCAGGGATTGGTATCTATTTTGGCACCACCGCTTTCGGTAGTTTTCTTAATGGGCGTACTCTGGAAAAAAGCCAACAATAAAGCAGCCGAAACGGTATTGTATGGTGGTGGTTTTCTTTGTGTTGTACTGGGGCTTTGTCACATCCTCAATTATCCTTACAAAGGTTACTGGCCACATTTTTTGCTGTTATCTTTTTATATCTTTTTAGCTTTGTCGGTTATCATGGTACTGGTTTCTGTTTTTACCAGAAACACACACGAACATCCGCTATTATCCATTGCCGAAACCAACAGGCAGTTTAAATACAAATCAACCAGGGTTTGGTTGTTATGGGCTATACTTGCTGTGGTTATGGCAGGCATTTATATTATCTTTAATTAAAACTATTTTATGGCCAGAAAATTTTCTAACACAGCACGAAGAAATAAATTCAAGTTCATATGCATGGGCTTATTGCTGTGCTTTTCTATAGCAGCATGCCAAAAAGCGGCTGATACAACTAAAGATAAAGATCTTGTGTTTGTAGTTAACCTGGTCGATAACGAAAAAAAGGTTCAGGAGTACCTGAATTACCATAAAAAAATCTGGCCTGAGGTTGAAGCAGGTTTTAAGAAAGCAGGCTATAGGAAAATTAAACTTTACCGTTTCAATAAATCTATTGTGATGATTGTTACGGTGCCCGAAAATGCAGATCTAAACCGCATGGGGCAGGTAGCCGAATCGTATAGCGAAAAATGCAAAGCCTGGAACCAGCTGATGAGTCAGTATCAGGTAGGGGTGGCTGGTGCCGCGCCCGGGCAAAAATGGGCCCAAACCGAAGAAATTTATTCTTTTGTTAATCCATAACGCGCATTGCCAGTTAACCATTTAATCGGCATATTCCTTTACAAAAGATCTGGGCGATTGTCCTTTAATTTCTTTAAAGTGCTTGTTAAAGTTAGAAAGGTTATTATGTCCACTACCGTAGCAAGCTTCGCTTACATTGCAGGTTCCTTCCAAAAGCAATTTAGCAGCAAAGCCGATTCGTACTTCTTTAATAAAATCGAGCAGGGTACGGTTGGTTTTAGCTTTAAAGAACCTGCAAAAAGCTGCAGGGTTCATATTTACTAAACTGGCCACGTGCGAAAGCGAGATTGTTTCTTTGAAATTTTTAAAAATGTAATCGTAAATCAGATTGATTTTATCTGCATCCGCAGAGTTATCAACAATATTAAATCCTGGTGTAGCCAGAATAGAGTACTCGCTCGATTGGGCCAGCACATCAAGCAGGTGCAACATGAGCGAAGCCCGGTGCAGCCCTTTGGTTACCAGCATTTGTTCCAATAAGTTTTTTGCGGTGTTAAAGGTTGATCCCGTGAAACGGATCCCTTTCGAGGCATTGTGAAACAACTCCTTTAAATGGCGCGCTTCTGGTTTATCCAACAAATCGTTGCCCAAAAAGTCAGGAAAAAAATGAACTACCGTAACCCGGGGTTGTTGATAGCTGTTTACACTTCCGTAATATTGCCAGCAATGTGGCAGATAACCACCCATTAATATCAAATCAGATCCTTTAAAATCACCGGTATGGTCGCCAATAAAACGTTTACCCTCGCAGTGCTCAATCAGTGCAATTTCAAAGTTGAGGTGGCACTTCATGTGCGTATACTTAATCAACTCCAAAGGCTCAGTCCGGATGGTAAATGATTGGTTAGGTGGAAAGTTAAAGTTTTCGTATCTGTACTCCATAAAACGTATTTCTACCTTATAAATATCAAGATTTTAGCTGAAAAATACAAGGATATTGTGCGTTAAATTTTGGATTTTTTAAAAATTTTATTTGATTTTGTAGTTGTTTTTGTTTTGATGTAGGCTGTATTTGTTATTTAACTAAAATTATATTTTGTTTTACTGACTTGGTTTCAAAATTTATAAATGGTTGTTTTATTAGTAAAAAATATGATTGCATTTTTAAGCAGAGATGACTAATATTTCTACGTTTATACCAATCAAAAAAGCATCGGTAATTGTCAAAATTTGAGGAGTTTTTAAGCTGCACGGTTTCTACTTTAGGCCAGACAAATCATCCCTTATTCGCTCCTGGATTAAGCTAAACAAACTCATCTCAGCTAATTTTCTGGGATGAGTTTTGGTAGATATGGGATCATCCATCATCTTTTTATAAATAACACACAAACAAATTCATGAAAAAAACATTATTCATTAATCTGCTGCTGCTCTGTTTTATTGGCAGCCAGGCACAAACCATTCAGTTAAAAACTGAAGACCTTGCACTGAACATTTCCAGCTCGGGGCAAATTACAGCCCTATTAAACCCTAAAACAGGCAAGAATTATCTGCCTGCCGGTATACAGGCACCTTTGCTAAAAATCCGTTCTGGTCAGCAATGGGAAGAACCTGCGCAGGCTGCATTTAATAACAAATCGGGCATAATTGCGCTGCGTTTTGGGAACTCAAAAACTACTGCCGATATTAAGATCAGCCAAAAGAAAACCCATCTCGCTTTTGAATTGATTCGTTTAAGTGCCGATAACGAAGTAAACGCGGTAATTTGGGGGCCATATCCAACCCTAATTGGTAAAACCATTGGCGAAGTGGTTGGTGTGGTACGCGATGGCACTTACGCAATCGGATTTCAGGCGCTAAACGTTAAAACGCTGGGCGGCGTTTTAAATAATACCGAAGGTGCTGATTATTCAAGAGGATCGGTAGCCGTAAGTCAGCCCTATGGAAGTAGCTTGCAGGCCTTTAGTCTCGATAGGTCAAAAGACAGAAAGTACACTGTGTGGAACCACTATCCAGATATGCCGGTTAAGGCTATTGCCAATGAAACAACTATAGGGTCGAAAATTGCACTTTTTGGAGCACCGGAAAATGAGGTATTGACCCGTATTGGAGCGATTGAGCTTGCCGAAGGTCTTCCGCACCCTTTAATTAGCGGTGTGTGGCACAAACAATCGCCAGAAACAGGACGAGCCTACCTGATTTCCGATTTTGATGAAAGCAATATCGATTCCATGTTGAATTATACCCAGCAGGCAGGCTTAATGTCGCTTTACCAGGAAGGTCCTTTTCAATCCTGGGGGCATTTTGTTTTAAATCCTGTTGCCTTTCCGCATGGTAACGCCGGTATGAAAGCCTGTGTGGGTAAAGCTTCCAAAAAAGGTATCCGCATTGGGGTGCATACCCTTAGTAATTTCGTAAATACCAACGATCCTTACGTTACACCGGCACCCGACAAACGACTTGCTTTAACCGGCACTTCTGTAGCAACCGAAAATATAGCTCCAACAGCTACTGAAATTGCGGTTGAATCTGCCGAATATTTTAAAAATATAAAGCCAAGTACTTTACATGCAGTAGTTATTGGCGATGAAATTATCCGTTTCCGTGAGGTAACCGCAACAGCCCCTTACAAATTACTTGATTGCCAGCGCGGGGCTTATGGTACAAAGGCAGTTGCACATACCAAAGGCACAACAATTGGGATGATGATGGATTATCCTTACAACACGCTTTTTACCAATTTTAACCTTCAGCAGGAAATAGCCGGTAACTTAGGTCGTTTTTTTAACGAAACAGGGATTTCGCAAATGGATTTCGACGGACATGAAGGCTGTTTATCGGCTGGTGAAGGCGATTATGGTATGCAGGCTTTTGCTGAAAAAGTTTTTAAAGATACCAAACACACATTGGTAAACGGCACCAGCCGCTCGAGCCATTATTACTGGCACATTTGTCATTACTGGAATTGGGGAGAGCCCTGGTATGGTGGCTTTCGCGAATCGCAGGGCGATTACCGGTTAGAAAATCAGCCTTTTCTCGAGAGAAATTACATGCCTAATATGCTGGGTTGGTTTTTACTTTCCTCAACAACCACGGCAGAAGATATTGAATGGATGATGGCCCGTGCTGCAGGTTACCATGCAGGTTTTGCTTTGGTTGCCCGCTATAAAAACCTGCAAAAAAATCCGAATACCAGCCAGCTACTGGCACTCATTAAACTTTGGCAGGAGGCTTACAGAAAGAATATTTTCAATGCCGATCAGCTTACCAGATTAAAAAATCCTGAAAACGATTTTCACCTCGAGCAAAATAGTCAGGGATGGAAATTGTATCCCTTTAAAAAAATCAAATTTGAACATGCCAAACAACTGCTTCAGCCCGGACAACCAACTTTTTCTGAGTGGCAATTTACCAACAGCAATGCCGAGCAGCCTTTAAATTTTACACTTACATTTACGGGTAAAGAAGGGGTAATCCGCAATCCATGGCTCGAACTGGATGGTTATTTTAAGCTCGAACTACCCGGCGAATTTGAAGCCGGAAACTCCATTGTATGCAATGGCACCACGGTGAAAGTGTATAACAGTAAAGGTGGCTTTAAAAAAGAAATAACTTTGAAACAGGCGATTCCAAGCTTAAAAAATGGTAAACATACCATCAAATTTGATTGCGAATTTGCCGAAGATAGTGAGCTCACCAATAGGTTTATCATTAAAACAATCAGCAATGCAGAGGTGATTGCGAATAAATAATTTTATCGTAGTGGTCTGTGTCCGCACAGACCACTATTAATAACCGTCTCTTGTTGCTTTTGTTCTGGTAATATGTGCATGGACAGACCACCAGACATCAACAAACTAACTTACCTGGAAAACCTTCCTCCCCAAACTTCACTACCGCTTCATCCCGCTAACTGTCTAAGTCAGCTGGCAATATGCCTGTTTCACTGTTTTATGGCTGTTTTTTACCTGCTATGCCACTAGTTTTGGGTATACAATCAATAAATCAATCCTTAAAAACAATAAACATGAAAAAATTATCAATCCAACAACGTGCAGGTAAATTGGCCAGAACAGCCATGTATATTTTAGGACTTCAGTTAATTGGTTTTGGCTCGGCACATGCTGCACAAAACAATTTAACCGACAGCAACACGCTGGCCGAAAAACCATTGGCAGCAACAAAACACATTAATGCAGGCGTACTGGATGTAGGTTATGCCGAAGCTGGTCCGGTTAACGGAGAAGCTGTGATCCTTCTTCATGGCTGGCCATACGATATCGATAGTTATACCGAAGTAACGCATATTCTTGCTGCAAAAGGCTATCATGTATTCGTTCCCTACTTAAGGGGCTACGGTACCACCCGCTTTCTTTCTGCTGCTACGCCCCGCAACGGACAGCAATCGGCAGTTGCCGTTGATATTGTAGCCTTTATGGATGCCCTGAAAATTAAAAAAGCCATTTTGGGTGGCTATGACTGGGGTGCGCGAACAGCAGATATCGTGGCAGCGCTATGGCCTGAACGCGTTAAAGGATTGGTATCAGTGAGTGGCTATTTAATTGGTAGTCAGGCAGGAAATGTGGCTCCGCTAGCACCAAAAGCAGAGTTGGCCTGGTGGTATCAGTTCTATTTTGCAACAGACCGTGGTGCAGCAGGTTATGCCGCCAATACCAAAGCTTTTAATAAACAAATCTGGCAGCTGGCCTCCCCAAAATGGAATTTTAGCGATGCCACTTACGAACAATCAGCAAAAGGTTTTGATAACCCTGACCATGTACAGGTAGTGATTGACAATTACCGCTGGAGATTAGGCTTAAGCAAAGGAGAAACCAAATACGATGCACTTGAAGCAAAGCTGGCTACTGCACCAGCCATATCGGTACCTACAGTAACCTTAGAGGGCGATGCTAATGGTGCTCCACACCCTGAGCCTGCACAATATGCCAATAAATTTACCGGTAAATATGTGCACCATACCATTACAGGAGGCATTGGTCATGTTTTACCTCAGGAAGCACCACAGGCTTTTGCAGATGCCATCATTGAGGTTGCAAATATGGCGCGATAGTTATGATTTGCTGTTAAAAATCAGATCCATAATCATCGTTTTTCTGGCAGTAATCAGTTCATCAAAAGCTCCGTCTGAAAGTTGAAATAACTGTTTGTATAACGGAGCCATAATCAGCGGATAAGATAATAACGAAAAGAGGTTCATCAGGAATTGAGAGGGAGGCATTGCTTTAAGATTGCCCGAATCCATTTCCTGTTGTACTTCGCTTAAAAAGCTTTTAACAGGTACTGAATCTATATTTCCTACCAGCTGTTTCCCCAATGTGTTGATTTCGGTAACCATAAAAGTTTCCTGGTAGGGGAAAGCCATCATATCCTTTAAAAATACTTCGATCAGAAATTCTACCTTTTGTTTGAAAGGTTTAGCCGATACCATACATTGGTTGAGGCGTTCGCTCAAACCGTGCATGGCTTCCTGAAAAACAGCCGCAATCAGTAAATCCCTCGAACGGAAATAATAATGTAGCGATGTACGGTTTACACCTGCAGCATCGGCAATTTCCTGCGTTGTGGCATGCAGTTTACCCTCGGCAAAAATAAGCCTTTTGGTAGTATCCTTAATCAGTTGTTCCGTTCCGGTATTTTTAAGTGGCATGTTATTGTTTATTCTTCTAACTTAAATTTAGTTGGCTGTTTATACCAATTTCGCTGATAAAATAGGCATCATGCGAGATCACCAGCAGCGTTCCTTCATAGTTTTTAACAGCTGCAGTAAGTACCTCCAGGCTCTTCAAATCAAGATTGTTGGTCGGCTCATCTAAAATAAGCAAATCAGGTTTCAGGTTACTTACCGAGAGACAACAGAGTGCAAGTTTCATTTTTTCACCTCCACTCAATCCTCCACATTTCCGGTCGAAAGCCGTCGCATCAAATTGCGAATATACCAACATTGCCCTGATTTCATGTTCCTGCAAGCCTATCGAATTGTATTCCTGCATCTGCTCATAAATGCTTAAATCAGCTTTAATCATGGCATAATCCTGATCGAGGTAAAGATAGGAAAAATCGCTGGGGCTGTAGTTTCCCTGCATGGGCTGAAGCTCACCTGTTACTACTTTGAGTAAAGTGCTTTTGCCCGAACCGTTTGCACCTTCAATCTGCATCCGTTCTCCTGATCGTAGCTGAAAACTGATCGTTTGTTGCAGCAAAGGCAGGGTATATCCAAAGTTGATCGCCTGCGCATCAATCAGCAACTTGCCATGATGCATTTCGGAAGCTGTGATATTGATTTTTAATACCTGATACTGCTGAATTTGCGATCGTGTTTCCTGCATGTGTTCTTGCAAGCCTGTTATCTTTTCGTTTTGTGCATCAAGCACTTTAGCCGTACTACGTTCTGATTTGCTCTTTAATCCACCTGCAATAATACGAGGAAGCGAATTACTTTGTCCGGCACTTTTGCCACGCTGCTCTTGTTTTTGGCGCTGATAAGCTACATCGCGGGCTTTCTTTTCTGTTTGTTTAAGTGTTTTGGCCTGTTCGTTAAGCTGTGCATGCAAAGCATTAACTTTTTCCAGTTTTTGTTGCTGATAGAACTCAAAATTGCCACCATAAACTTCAATACCCTTTTTGCTCAGTTCGAGCGTTTTGTTCATCAGGTTAAGCAGGCTTCTATCGTGACTAACTACCAGAATGGTTGCCTTGCTCTGCTCAATAAGCTGGTACAGTTTGCTGCGGGTTTGCGTATCCAGGTGGTTAGAAGGTTCATCCAGTAAAATCAGTTCGGGCTGGTGCAGGTCAATACTGGCCAGGAAAATCTTTGTTTTCTGCCCGCCACTTAAGCCACCAAGTAACTGATCGGTTGACAAATGTTCCAGTCCCCATTTTTTGAGCGCCTGACTTACTTTCTGTTCAATTTCCCAATCATCGTCCAGATTAGTAAAATGTTGCGAATCGGCATCGCCACCCAATATCGCTTGTAAAGCTTTAAGTTTTTGATCAATGCCCAACGCACGGCCAATAGTATACTGATCGTATTCGCCTAAATGCTGTGGAATGTACCAGGGTTTTTCCGGAGTAATAATTTCGCCCGAACCAGGTTGCATAGCACCAGCGAGCATTTTAAGCAGGGTTGATTTGCCTACACCATTAATACCAACCAATGCTGCTTTATCGCCACTAGCAATGTTCAACGAAAGGTTATTGAAAAGCTGTTCGTTATCGGGATGCGTATAAGAAAGGGATCGGATAATTAAACTCATAGCAGCTGAATATTTATGGCTACAAAGGTATTATTCTTTTTTGTTTAACAAAAATGTTAAAATAAAAAAACAGAATAAAATCTTGAAATTGTCAACACAAGGAATTGATCACAGCCAAAATATTTTTTACTGTGGTATCGAAAAAAGGCAAGGAAATGTATTGTCTCTTAGCCGGAAAGTGGCAGGTGGGAGAAGTCGAGGACCGTTTGCAGATGCTTACTGCACTTAGGTAATTGAAGGCTGTTTAAAGCCTGTAATGCAAAAAAAAGCGGAACTCACCCGGATAAGGAGTTCCGCTAATTTATAAGGATTTTATCCTTTTTTAAAGTGTTTGTTCAACGCATTTTGCACTTTAGCCACATCTGCTTCGATGGCTTTGGTTACGCCTGCATCTAATGCTTTGATAAAATTAGGTGTAACCTGAATAGAAGCTGCATCGTTTACAATAATCAGTTCAAGTGGATTAGCACCAAATTTTAGCGGCGCTTTTAATTTAGAAACCTCTTTTTCAACGTTTTTGCTAAACTCATAGCTATCGCTCAATTCATCAAAACAGTCGCGTGCAGCCTGAAATACCAGTTCGGTTTCGATATCCAGGCCATTTATAATGATGGTGGTAGCTTCAAGCTCTTTTTTCAAACCTTCATTTCCTTTAACAGTAGTATGGATGGTTTGCAGCGGTTCCAGTAAATCTTCGCTAATCACGATTAACTTTTTATCGGTGATTACAATTTTTGCTTTGTTGCCGCTTTCATCAAATAACTGCTCTACGTGGATGATATCGTTACCATCTTTAACAACAGATACACTTTGCGATTGCTTTTCAACTTTCGAATCGGCAATGGCATTCTTTAGTACGTTTACCAGATAATCGAGAACCGGATATTGATTAATTTCAGACATGTATTTAATTTTTTTTGCAAAGATAGGTTTGCAAACGGATCAAAGAAGTTTTAAAAAGATTTTTTTTGGAAGCAGGACAATACAGGATGAAACTAAATAATTTAATTTTTAATTTTAGGTTTAAGCATCCCTAACCAAATTGATATGAGACTTAGCCATTTAACTTTTCTTGCTTTTTTAACCCTGCTCACCGTTTCCAGTTTTGCACCCGATAAACAGTATGCCCAGCGCCTGGGGATCATGTCGGGCCTGGGGCAGGATAGCATTGCCCATGCAGGTGGTTTTACCATGATTGGCGAATCGGTAAGGAAAATGCTTGCTCCCAGTCTAACCGATGAGGCATTTAATGCCAATCTGAAACAGATGAAAGCTGCCCGGTGTAAAGTAACTGTATGTAACCTGTTTTTTCCGGGCAATATTAAAATTGCAGGTCCTGACGTGGTAGAGGCCAGGGTTTTATCGTATGCCGATTCAGTACTTTCGAGGGCCGGACAGGCGGGGGTAAAACTGATTGTTTTGGGTAGCGGAGGTTCGCGTAATATTCCTGCAGGTTACGATTTGGCCAAAGCACAGACTGACTTTATAGCGCTTTGTAAAAAAATAGGACAACTTGGAGCAAAACACAAAGTGATTATTGCACTCGAAAACCTCGAAACCACCGAAACCACTTTTATTACTTCGCTTAAATCGGCGGCTGATATCGTGAGAAGGGTAAATCATCCTAATTTCAGGCTGAATGTAGATATTTTTCACATGATGCGCGAAGGTGAATCGCCTGATGAAATACGGGCCGCAAAAGGGCTGGTAGGCTATTGCGAAGTGGCCGAAAAAGAAAAACGTACATTACCCGGGGTAATGGGCGATGATTTTAAACCTTATTTCCGCGCCCTGCGTGATATTAATTACAAAGGCCTCATTTTTATTGAAGGAAGCATCGGTAATGCAGCAGTAGAAATACCCGGCGCATATAAATATCTTGCTACACAACTGGCTGCTGTTGATGCAGAAAAAAGGTAAAATTTTAGTGTATATGGTTTGAGATTTAAATAATCGGGAGGATATTTATGCTTTTCTCCTTTTAATTGGGTTTTTATTGTTGCTAACCGTTAAAAGCTGGTGTAAAAATGCTTGATATTTTGAGTTAATTGGATATGTTTTTACTTTAAAGAGGTTTTTTAGCTGTTTTTGTTTTAATTACTTGCCATCAATATAAAACTATACCTGTTTTGCGCTAAATTTCGATATAAACTGATCGAATAATATTATCTTTGCAACCGATTGCGATGAACACTTACAGCTCATTTTCAGATAATGAACTAGCTTTCTTACTGACTAAGAATGATGAGCTGGCTTTTACCGAAATTTACAACCGTTTTTACGGCTTATTGTTTATCCATGCCAGTAAACGCCTCAACAGCGAGGAAGAAGCCAAAGATCTGGTACAGCAGTTATTCGAAACTTTATGGATAAAAAGGACTCAGGTTGCACCTGATGGTAATTTATCGGGTTATTTGTACGCCGCTACCAGAAACAGGGTGATTGACGTTTTTGCACACCAGAAAGTTGAAGATAAATACATAGGCTCTTTGCAAGGCTATCTTGATCAGGAACATGTACTAACCGATTACCTGGTACGCGAGAAAGATATGGCCGCTTTAATTGAACGAGAAATTGATGCCTTGCCGCCAAAAATGCGCGAAATTTTCCTAATGAGCCGTATGGAGAACAAAACCCATAAAGAAATTGCAGAATTACTCGGACTTTCTGAATTGACGGTAAAAACGCAGGTGAAAAGAGCATTAAAGATCTTACGTTCTCGTTTAGGTTTGGTTACCTACCTTATTTTTATGCTTAAAACTTATCATTAAGCAAAATATCTTGCAATTAGAAATGTAAAAAAAGTGATTTTTAGTTTTTAGGTGTCATATCTGCAAAATGACGAATCAATTTTTGTATCTCTGAGAAAAAAAAAATAAAAAAAATATATTTCTGCGTACCCCCAGGCTATACCCTTCGCCGTATATACATTAATCAGCCCTAAAAGATTATTGTTAAATGGAGAAAAATGCGAAAATATTGTTGGATAGGTACTTATCAGGTAATTGTACACCCGACGAAAAAGCAATTGTAGAACAATGGTATCTGCAACTTCCTTTTGAGGGTGAAACACCTCAGCAACATCGCATTAGCACTACACAAACTGAGGTTTGGGAGAAACTACAGCATGGGCGACAAAAGGCAAAACAAGTACTTTTATTTAAACGTATTGCTTTGGCAGCCAGTATTTTATTGTGCCTGAGTGTTGGCCTTTATCTGGCTATGCGCAACAATGAACCACAACAATTTACCGTGAGTGCCAAAAACGATATTAAACCTGGTCGCAATAAAGCCCTTTTAACCCTCGCCGATGGTTCTGTTATTGATTTAGATAATGCCAAACCCGGAGAAATAGCCGCACAAAATGGCATTATTGTGCGAAAAACAGCTAATGGTAAACTCGAATATATTGTTAAAGATGTAGCGAATGCCAATCAGGCCATCAGCACCAACTTAATTTCGACCCCAAGGGGAGGCCAGTACGAGGTAACTTTGCCCGATGGTACCAAAGTTTGGCTAAATGCGGCTTCTTCTTTAAAATACCCCTCATCATTTGCTAAAAACGAACGCAAGGTAGAGCTGCAGGGCGAAGCCTATTTCGAAGTAGCTAAAGATAAAAACAGACCCTTCAGGGTGGCAACCAATCAGCAAACGGTTGAAGTACTGGGCACACATTTCAATATCAATGCCTACAATGATGAGGCACAGGTAAAAACTACACTTTTAGAAGGTGCTGTAAATGTTTCCAGCGGTACAAACAGTTTAAAACTAAAACCTGGCCAGCAAGCCTTGCTTAACCAGGCTGATGCAAAACTTCGCCTCAACCCAAATGTGGATGTAGATAAAGAAATGGCCTGGAAAAACGATCTCTTTGCTTTCGATAATGATGATCTGAAAACCATTATGCGGCAAATATCGCGCTGGTACGACCTCGATGTGGTTTATCAGGGCAAAATAACCGACGAAAAATATGTGGGCGAAATCCCAAGAAACAGCAATTTATCCGAAGTATTCAAAATATTGGAACTTAACCACGTTCATATTGATGCCAAAGGTAAAGTGCTTACTGTATCTGGCAGTAAAACCAGGTAGACTTTGCCCGTCGCTAAAAAGGCAATAAACCAAACGATTAAATCAACTAATTAAACCAAACTGTATGATGAAAAAATTACCTGAAATCTAATTTCCTACCGCAAAAAAAAACCGAAAGCGCAGCAACGCTTCCGGTAGAAATTTTGGACACAGCAGCTGGGTTTCGAAGCAAGCTGCTATTTATTAACCTCATTCAAAACAAAGGTATGAAATTAACTACCCTTTACAACCCCGTATGCGCTATACGGAGGGTAAGGATTAAATTTTTATTGGTCATGAAATTGACTGCTATTTTATTACTGGCCGGTACTTTGCACATTTCGGCTGCTACATTTTCGCAAACCGTAACCATATCGCGTAAAACAGCTCCTTTAAAAACCATATTTAAGGAGATTAAAAAACAAACCGGTTACTTTTTCTTTTATAAAGGCGAGCTCCTGGAAGGAAAACCTGACGTTACTGTCGAGTTAAAAAATGCGACGCTGACTGAGGCTTTAAACCTGTCGTTAAAAGGGCTAAACCTCAACTTTAATATTGTAAACAAAACCATTGTAATCAGTAATAAAGACAACCCAACAATACAGCCTGTTACTGTAGCCAGCCAGATCGAAGTTAGAGGCAAGGTAGAGGATAAGGACAGCGGAGAAAGCTTACCCGGTGTTAATATTTCGGTTAAAAACGGAGCCAGTGTTGGCGTAACCAACGAGAAAGGTGAGTTTAAAGTAACTGTTGCCGAAGGTGCCATACTGGTTTTCAGTTACGTGGGCTATGATGTACAGGAAGTCAAAGTTAATAGTGTTAAAACGCTGAATATTAAGCTTGTTTCCCAGCAAACGCAGATGAATGACGTGGTAATTACCGGTTATCAAGCGATTAAGAAAGATAACTATACTGGTAATGCCATCACGATATCAGGAGATCAGCTGAAAAGGGTAAATCCGCAAAATTTGCTTCAAAGTATCGGCACATTCGATCCATCATTTAAACTGATTGATAATAACCTTGCCGGTTCCAATCCTAATAGAATTCCGTCTATTAATGTCAGAGGTGCTTCGGCATTACCCAGTGGCGATGGTCAGGTATTGAGAAGGGATGAAATTCTTGGAACAGCAAATATGCCGGTTTTCATGCTTGACGGCTATGAGGTAAGTGTGCAGAAAGTATTTGATTTGGATGTTAACCGAATTGCCTCTGTTACCTCATTGAAAGACGCTGCTGCAACAGCTATCTACGGATCGCGCGCTGCCAATGGCGTAATTGTGATTACCACTAAAACACCTTTGGAAGGCAAATTAAGGGTCGAATACAATTACGAATTGAATCTAACTGCGGCAGATTTAAGCGATTATCAGGTTTTAGATGCAGCCGAAAAACTAGATTATGAAGTGCTGGCAGGATTATATAATTCTGCTAAGCAACAGGTATCTCAGGATCAGCTGGATGAAATTTATTACCACAAAAAAGCCAATGTTGTGGGTGGTGTTAATAGTTACTGGCTGTCTCAACCCTTACGCAATACGATCGGAAATAAGCATGCTGTAAATCTTGACGGGGGATCATCAGCCTTTCGATACAATGTTAACTTACGCTACCAAACAAGACCTGGAGCAATGAAGGGATCTCAAAGAGACCAGTATTCAGGCGGAATGAGTTTCCAGTACAATGTTAAGAAAATTCAATTCAGAAATGAGTTGTCGGTAACACAAGTGGGCGCCACTGAATCCCCATACGGTGATTTTTCCAGTTATGTAAAGATGAATCCCTATTACCCTTTGCAAGATGCGAATGGCATGGTAATGAGAATTTCGGATGTCTACGAAAAGCAGGACCGATCAAAAGAATATGTGTTTAATCCATTGTATGATGCCAGTTTAAGTAGTTTTAATAAATCTAAGTATACCGAAATCATTGATAACCTTTCTGCCGAACTGGAAGTGGCAAAAGATCTTAGGTTAAGGGCTCAGATGAGCGTAACCACCAGATCAAATGCCGATGATATATTCACATCTCCATTGGCAAATAAATATTATCTGTACACTGCAGATAAAATCGACGAAAAGGGAGAATATACCAATAGGGAGATGAAAGAAACCTATTGGGACAGTAACATCAGGCTAACCTGGTTAAAGCAGATAGGCGGTAATTATTTTAATGCACTAATAGGTGTAAACGCGAGGACAGAACTTCGTGATCAAAAAGAATTTACTGCAATCGGATTTGCGAACGACCGCTTTACCAGTATAGGATTTGCTAAAGGATATGCCGAAGATGGGAAACCATTAAGCAAGCTCGAAAAAGCACGGCTTTTCGGTTCTTTCATCACCATGAACTATTCCTATAAAAACCGGTACCTTATGGATGGAACTGTTCGTATCGATGGTTCTTCTAAGTTTGGTGTAAACAACAGATTGGCTCCATTTTGGTCGTTCGGATTAGGCTGGAATGTACATCAGGAGGAATTCTTTAAAGATAATAAAGTAATCAGCCAATTGAGAATAAAGGCTTCTACAGGTCTTACTGGTTCTGTGGAGTTTGATCCTTATTTATCAAGAACTATTTATAAATATAATACAGGAAACTGGTATTCAACAGGCATTGGTGCGAGTGTAAACAGTTATGGAAATGAAAACCTGGGCTGGCAGAAAACACGGATGACGGATATTGGTGTAGATATAGGGCTGTTTAAAGACCGTATCATGATTACGCCGAGGATATACAAGAAGTTTACCAAAGATATTCTGGCGGATATCACCTTACCTCCATCAACAGGCTTCTTATCTTATAAAGAAAACCTCGGGGATATGGAGAACAAAGGAGCGGAGTTAGGACTAACAGTAGATGCGGTGAGGAGCAAAGACTGGTCAGTAAACCTGAATGCTAGTATGGTTTCCAACAGAAATAAGGTGGTAAGAATCTCTAACGCATTAAAGAAATATAATGATAGGGCAGACGAACTGCAGTCGGTAAAACCAGGTGATGGCGGCTACAGAGGTATTCCATTACTTCGTTTTAGTGAAGGACAACCTTTTAATGCCATTTATGGCGTACCATCATTGGGTATTGATCCGGAAAACGGACGTGAGCTATACCTCAAAAAAGATGGAACCATAACCTACGATTATGATAAGCGGGATTACGTAGTAATTGGCGATCCTAACCCTAAAGTGAGCGGTTATTTTGGCGGAACGGTTAACTACAAAAGATTTAGTCTTTATGTACAGTTTCAAACCTTTTTTGGAGGTGATAAGTATAATTTAACCCTGGTGGAGCGTGTTGAAAATGCAGATCCACGCTATAATGTTGACAGGCGTGTTTTTGAAGAAAAATGGAAGAATTCTGGTGACCTTTCCTTTTACAAAAATATAGCTGATATCGGTGAGACTGATGTAAGTTCAAGATTTATTCAGCCTGATAATCTGATCAACCTTCAATCGGTTAACCTTTCTTACGATATGAGTAAAAAAATAGCATCTAAACTATCGATGTCAAGTTTGATGTTCCAGGTAACTGCAAACGACCTGGTGCGTTGGTCGTCGGTAAAAGAAGAAAGAGGTATTAATTATCCATTTACCAGGAGTTTAACCTTTTCTGTTAGAGCAGCTTTTTAAACTTTTTAATCACAGATTTAAAATAAAAAACATGAATATTAGATTATTAATCTGCCTTATTTTAGTAACAGGATTATTCAGTTCCTGTGAGAAATGGCTGGAAATTGAGCCGGAATCAGAAATCGCCGCCCCAATTTTATTCAGTACCGAAAACGGTTTCATGGAAGCAATAAATGGCGTGTATAATCGCAGTACCGAATCAGATCTTTATGGTAAAGAACTTACCTTCGGTACAACTGAGGTGTTGGCACAAAATTTTTCGATGCGCGATGACGGGCAAGATTACAGGCAAACCTCATTATACAATTATAAACATGGCGAGTTTATCAAACGGAAGGATAAAATATGGGCCGGTTTATACAATTCTATTGTGAACTGTAATTTGATTCTTGAAAATGTTGATACAAAAAGAAATGTTTTTACCGGTTCAAATTATGCCATTGTAAAAGGAGAAGCACTTGCTTTAAGGGCCTACCTGCATTTTGATCTGCTGCGTCTTTTTGCGCCATCGTATTTAAGAAATCCTGCTGCAAATGGAATTCCCTACGCCAACAAGTATACAAAAGAAATTACTCCAATGTCTACAGTGTCGCAAACCATCGATTTAATCATCAAAGATCTGGAAGAGTCAAAACAGCTTTTAACAGTAGACCCCATCCGGAGTGCCGGTTATATCGTAAACTATCCTTTGGTTAGCGATACGCTGAAAAATACAGAGGAGAAAAACGCCAGTCTTTTTTTACAGAACAGGAGGCACCGCATGAATTATTATGCAGTATGCGGAACATTGGCCAGGGTTTATCTTTATAAAAATGATAAGGTGAAAGCTTTGTCTAATGCTAAGGAGGTAATCGACTCTAAAAAATTCCCATGGACTGCAAAAAGTGATTTTGAAGCTTTTGAGGATTCTAAAAAAGACCGTATTCTTTACAAGGAGCTTGTTTTTGGATGGTACATACCTGGCGCTGCAAAAGAAATAAAAGACAATTGGTTTCAAAGTGGTACCAGAGGTTTTTATTTAATTGAAGATGCTGCTGATTATATCTATGAAAAGGCAACAGCCGGAGCAAGTGATTCACGCTACAAATACTGGTTATCTGCTACTTCAAATCAATCGTCTAGATCTTATGATATTGTTAAATACCGCAGAAACCCCTTAAGTGCAGAGGCAAATGCAAATCTACATTACCTGATGGCGCCCGCAATCAGGCTGAGTGAGATGTATTACATTGCTGCTGAGTGTTCGTACGCAAGCAATCCTGCAACTGCAGTAAATTACCTCACCCAGGTTCGTGAAGCCAGGCAAATTGGCGATCCTTTATCTATAAACAATGAAGAGGATTTATTAAAAGAACTCCTTAAAGATGCACGTAAGGAATGGTTGGCAGAAGGTCAGTTATTTTATATGTACAAAAGGCTAAACAGGGGTATTGTAGGGCAAACAGGCGTAGTTATTCCCCCTTCCGATAACATTTTCGTACTTCCATTGCCTAACGATGAAATCGTTTACGGTGGCAGATAAACAAGGTGAAATTTTATGAATAGCAAATTATGAAAATATATATATTAATATTCGCGGTATTCTGCCTTGCTTCCTGCAAGAAAGCAGAAGAGATGCGTTTTGATCACAGTGCCAATGTTTATTTCGATATTTACAATGGCGATAAAGACAGTATCGTAAGAACTTTTGCCTATAATCCCACATTAGCTCAGGATACCGTTTGGCTACCGGTACGTTTATCCGGAATAAGAACCGGTGAAGACAGAAAGTTTAGTGCACGGGTAGACGCTGATTCCTCTACAGCTAAGGTTGGTGTTCATTATGAAGCACTAAAATCACAATATTCTATTCTTCCTAACAGGGGGATAGGATACATTCCTGTAGTAATTTATAATAAGGATAAGGAACTCGAAAACAGATCGGTTTCGATACTGATCAAATTAACCGGCACACCAGACCTGGGCATCGAAAACCCGTATTTAATTAGGGCAAAAGTAGTATTCTCTGCAAAATTGGAAAAACCTGGTTGGTGGGATACCTGGCCGCTGCCTCCTTATTCGAGGACCAAACATGAATTGTTTATTCTGGTAACCGGACAAACCTCACTCTCGACTGATGGTCTGGACGCACCCAAAAACCTCTATTATATAGGTTTGTTAACCACGATGTTAAACAACCCTTTTAATTGGGTTACCAAAAATGAAGCAAAAGGATATGTAATTGAAGAGGTAACTGCTGGCAATACAGATAGCTACTATTTCTACAATAAAAAAAATCCGGCCAAAAAAACACTTTTGCGGAAAAATATGCAAAATGGCAAATACTATTTTATAGATGAAAACGGCAATGAAGTTATTTAAATCTAAAAACATGGATATTAGAAAATTAATTATATTAATAATAGGCGTGCTTTCTCTTGCCGCATGTCATAAAGACCTTGGTAATTATGATATCAATATGCCTGTCGAGCCTAAATTATTAAACCTCGATTCTGTTTACACCGCAAGTGTGGGCGATAGTTTGATCATCAAACCAAAAATAGAAAGTGCAGATGCTGTAAACATTGAGCTTCAATGGAAAATCAGTGTAATGGAAGGTAATGATGTACTTTATACCGGACCGGCACTACGTATTATCTTCGGCCTGCAGGCCAAACGGTATTCAGCTCGCCTCACGGTTTTTAACAAAGCTAATGGAATGAAATATTTCCACAACTTTTACGTAGATGGCGGAACCGAATTTGCTAACGGAACAACAGTATTAAGCATTGAAAATGGAATAACGCAATTTTCATTTGTAAAACCAGACGGCAGTGTGCAGGCGCGTTTATACAGGGCTATGCAGGGCAAGGATCTGCCTCCAAACCCCACAAATTTATTTCTGCTTAGAAATACATTTACCGGAAGTACCTTATTAGGGTATTGGATTATTACAAAAAATGGTGGTATCAGGCTCGAGCCAAATACCATGCAGGAAGATCCGAAATATCCCAATACACTCAGGAATAATTTTTTTACCACACCTGATAATCTTGAGGTTGGCTCCCTTATATCACATCCTCAGGGGGTGATGATGGGGGTGGTAAACGGCAAATTTTACGGAGGTACCACCAGTACCTGGGATCAGGCTGCTACCTATGGCATGTTTGGTTTACCTGCTGATGGCGACTATGAATTGGCTCCTTCCTTTGTAATGAGCTTTACGCAGGCAGCCACTTATTTTATTGGTTTCGATCGCAACAGGAAACAATTTGTCAGAATCAACCTATATGGAGCACCTGTTTATTTTGGTACGCAATACTCGGTTAGCACAACAACTGTTTTTGATCCTGTGAATGTGGGTATGGATCTTGTCCATTTGGAGCAGCTCAATAACGCAGATTGTTTTGCCTTTTGCAAAGGAGCCGACGGAAAGATTTACGAGCTTAAGTTTAATGTTCAGTTTAACGGTCCGTTTACTTTTACCCCTCAGCATAAACGCGTTTTTATACGCCAGGAGTTAATCAATGAAAATACAAAATGGAGCGGGGCTAAAAACGGGGTAATCTATATTGCCAATGGTAGTAAAGTTTACCGGTATAATCCTGTAAATGAAGAACTCAGAGAACTGGCCACAAGCTTTACCGGAAAAACGATTTCTATGCTAAAACTTAGCGAAGATGAAGAAAGATTGATGGTAGGAACAGAAGAAGCAATTTCCTTTCTAAACATAGCTACCGGAATGAACGGCGTATTCATTAAAAAGATCGAAGGCATTCCAGGTGTTCCTGTAGATATGGCAATCAGAAAATAAGCGATCCACTAATTAATCATGAAACTAACACAAAAAATGAAAATAAAATTCTTAATCCTTGCTCTTGCAGCACCTTTTATCGCCTCGGCACAAACACCAAATTTTAGCCTTTCCGGAAAAATCGGCAACCTCAATGCCCCGGCCAAAGCTTACATCGATTATATGGATAATGGAGTTGGGCACGAAGATTCGACCGTCGTGGTAAACGGAACTTTCCGCTTTACAGGCAATGTTTCGGGTATTTCTTATGCCCGCATGGCGCTTGATCATACTGGTGGTGGTAAACAACGTGCCGTATATACAGGCGATGTGATCTATTTTTACTTTGGCAAAGAGCAGGTGTTAATCAGCTCAAAAGATTCGTTGGATAATGCAACTTTTACCGGTTCTAAAGTATACAACGAATATGCAGCTTATAACAAAACCATTGGCGGTACCATTATGGCCCTAACCAAGGCCGTTAATGCCGATTTCAACAGTGGCACACCAGAGCAGCAAAAAGATCCGGCTTATATGAAAGCGGTAGATACCCGTTACCGAAACAACATCAAAGCCCGTGAAGAGAAACAATTTCAGTTTGCAAAAGATCATCCCAATTCATTTTTCGGTTTGGTAGCCTTATCTGAATCGGCTGGAGCAAAAGTAGATGTAGCCAAAGTAGAGCCTGTATTCAATGCTTTGAGTAAAGAATTACGCGCTACTGATTTGGGTAAAGAACTGGCGCAGCGCATTGCAGCCAGTGGCATTACTGCAATTGGTGCAAAAGCCCCTTTATTTACACAGAATGATGTTTTAGGAAAACCGGTTTCATTAGCCAGCTTAAAAGGAAAAGTGGTTTTGGTTGAGTTTTGGGCAAGCTGGTGCAGTCCTTGTCGTGCCGAAAATCCTAATCTGGTAAAAGAATATAACCTATACAAAGATAAAGGCTTTCAGATTTTATCGGTTTCGTTGGATAATGTGAAAGAAAATTGGTTAAAAGCCATTGAAACTGATGGTTTACCTTGGTTACATGTTTCCGATTTAAAAGGCTGGAACAATGAAGTAGGCCGTTTATATGGGGTGAGGGCCGTGCCTGCCAGTTTCCTGGTTGATCGCGATGGAACCATTATTGGCAATGGTTTAAGGGGCGAACCGCTAAATAAAAAACTGGCCGAAATATTTAATAATTAATCGTCTACCCATTAATAACGCTCAGGGGCTGTCCGCAAGTCGGATGGCCTCTTTTTGTAAAAGGAATAATAAAACACACATTTATGAACAGATATTTCAGGTTGCTGGCCTTAGCTATGCTTCTTTTTTTCACCAGGGCTTCTGCGCAGCATCAGGCAGCAAACCGGATTGAAAGCGTGATTTCAGCTGCAATGAAAAAGGCTTATCCGGCCAGCGTGAGGATGTGGGGTTTCGATACAACGCGTAATGAACGCACCTCTGCGCAATTTAGCGGGGTGGTAGTAAGTGCCGATGGTTATATTTTAACCGCTGCACATACCGTACAACCTGGTCGCAATTACAAAGTTTTCTTTACCGATGGCCGGGAAGCCATTGCCGAAGCTTTGGGTAAAATTGAAGTGAAAGAAACCCCGGGCGCACCAGATGTGGCCATGATGAAGATTTTAACCAAAGGCAACTGGCCTTTTGCCGAAATGGGCTATTCGCAAAGTCTGGTTAAAAACGAAATGTGCCTCAGTATTGCTTACCCAGAAAGTTTAAACCAAAAACTGCCTACTTTAAGACTGGGGAAAATTGCTGAGGTGAAAAATAGCTATGGTTTCATCCGGTCGACCTGTAAAATGGAGCCCGGCGATTCGGGTGGTCCTTTGTTTGATTATTTAGGAAGGGTAATTGGCCTGCACAGTGCTATTGATGTAGCCGAAGATATGAACTTCGAAATTCCGGTCGATTTATACCGCAAATACTGGACGGCACTACAGCAGGAGAAAATTTATACCGCTTTCCCCAATCAAACCGATGTAATTGATGCCGATAAATTGGCGAAACAGATTAAAAAAGATACCGAAACTGGTAAAACTGATTTTGATCTCGTAAAATACAGCCCGAAATTTAAAAATACCAGCTTTGAGCTTAAGAGTACGGTTAATGGCGAAATAAAAACCATTACAGCAACACTTTTTAATGTACCAAATGCAGCAGGAACACCTAAACAGGTACTAGTTACCAAAAACAGCATGGTTGGTGAAGCCGTTAATATTAAATTTCAGGATAAAATGCTTAATCTATCGGTAATTGCCCGTGATAAGGAAAATGACCTGGTTTTGCTCGGCTTAAACGAAACCATTCAGGGTGGAATTGAACTGAAAGATGTAAAAAACGAAAGCCACGAAAACCCCGTTGGACAGTTATTATTTACAGCAAGATACGATGGAACCTATTTACAAAGTGTATGGAGCAGCACAGCCTTAACTTTGCCCAAAATATCGGCCATGCCATATTTTGGGGCTATGGTAGCTTACAATACCAGTCCGGTGGTATTCTCATTGATTAAAGCCGCAAGTCCTGCCGAGGAGATCGGTTTAAAAATGGGCGATGAGCTGTTGAGTATAGATGGACAACCCATTGCTAAATCTGCAGATTTTGTACCTTTTATGGCTAAATATTGGCCGGGCGATGAAATTAGCCTCAATTGGACGAGGGAGGGAAAGCCTCTCTCTGCAAAGGCTAAGCTGGCAGGCGTAGGGCAGGGCAGTTCAAATCATCCTGCCGAAAAGTTTGCTGGCGGTAAATCGGCCCGGCGCGATGGATTTAAGGCTGTGTATGCGCACGATCTGGCACTTACACCAGATTTAAACGGTAGCGGTGTATTTGATGCCAAAGGCAATTTTTGCGGATTGAATATTGCCCGTTTTAGCAGAACAGCGGCTTTGTTTATGCCGGCCAATGTGGTGTATCAGTTTATAAACGAACAGCTTAAATAAGCCCTTGTAACCGGAAATCAGATTCTTGTTGCTGGCTTAACAGTAGTTTCATATTCACTTGGTTCATTTGTTTTTATACAAACGATTAAATGAAAAGAACATTACTAACCTTATTTACTGCAGCGGCCATTGGCATGGTATCCTGCAAAAAGAACCATGAAGAACCTGTTGCTGAAATCAGCTATCCGGATATGACCGAAGTTTCAGATCCTGCGGTGTTGTTTACCACTACAGCAGGAGTAAAAGTTTACAATGGTGGTTTTGGCTCAGCCGTAGCTACCGACCCGAATGCACCTGATGTTTTTTATATGCTTACTGATAGGGGATCGAACGTAGCCGGGCAGCTGGCTAACTCCATCATTATTGGTAAGCCTGATTTTGATCCGCAGATTGGTAAATTCAGGCTTAAAGATGGTAAGCTGGTATTGGAGCAGGTAATCGAGCTTAAAAATGCTGCTGGTGGCAAATTGAACGGGCTTCCAAATCCAGCAGGAATGGGAGCTTCGGGCGAGATTGCCTACGATTTAAACGGGCAGGTAATTGCACCAAGTGCCGATGGGATCGACTCTGAAGGTTTGGTAAGGGCTGCCGATGGCTCTTTTTGGATCAGCGATGAATACGGACCGCACATTGCTCATTTCGATGCTTCAGGTAAAACTATCGAGCGCATTAATCCATTTGGAAGCGGAACCGGTGGTCGCAAAATTCCGGCTGTTTTTGCCAACAGGAGGGCCAACCGTGGTATGGAAGGACTTACCATTACACCTGATGGCAAAACTTTGGTAGGCATGATGCAGTCGCCTATGTACAACCCCTCTAAAGCGGCAACAGCAAATTCGGTAGTATTAAGGATTTTAACTTTCGATATTGCTAGTGGGGCAACCAAACAATACGCCTATTTAATGGATAACGTAAGTTTAACCGGCGTAAGCGATATTGTTGCGGTAAACAGTACTACTTTTTTAACTATCGAGCGCGATGGGCTATTTGGTGGTGCAACAACTAATCCGGCAGCCTTTAAAAAGGTATTTAAAATCGATATCAGTGCTGCAACCGATATTTCTGACGCAGCAAATGGTGCTACAGGTAAGCTTTATGGTGGGAAAACTGTTGAGGAGCTTAACAATGCGGCAGGTTTAAGTGCTGCCGGTGTTGTGCCGGTAACCAAAACACTGGTTTTAGATTTATTGAAAGATTTGCCAAAAGTATATCCGCACGATAAAGCCGAAGGTTTAGCCCTACTTCCCGGCAATATCCTGGTTATTTCAAATGATGATGATTTTGGTGTAGTAGATAATGGCGCCAGCGGATTTGCACAGAAAATTTTGCCTTTAACGAACGCGGTTGATCGCAATCGGCTCTATTTTGTAAAAATTAAACTTTAATAAAATGGCCACGCAGCGTACAGTTGCTTGGCCATATTTGTTTAATACAGTTTTTATTGCTTTTGAATAGGTTTTTACAACGAATGGGTGTTATTTATAGATTATTAAGAGACGGTTGCTTACCGTAATTTTACCCTTTTTTACTACAAGTGTTGTAAATTAGACAGACATTAACAAGATTTGTATTGTCTATCTTAACTTATTCATATGTATTACACTTGTGCGATTGTTGATGACGAACAGCATGCTATTGACGCGCTGACCGATTACATTAACGACACCCGCTTTTTAAGAGTAACCAATAATTTTAACAACCCTATCGATGCTTTGGAAAGTATTAGTGCAGGCGATAAAGTAGATTTCCTTTTCTTAGATATCGATATGGATGGAATGCAGGGAACAGAACTTGCTGTGCACCTTAGGTCAAAAGCCAGGTTTATCATTTATGCCTCTTCCAACCTCGAGCACGATGTAAAGAAAACTAACTCTGATTTTGAGTGTTATTTAGGTAAGCCCATATCCATGAAACGCTTTTCCGGTACCATTGAAACATTAATGCGGCTGAATAATCTGCCCATGAAAAACTGAAAAATATGATCGAGCTCTCTTACTCATTTGAAAACGAATTTTTAGCCAATACCGCTTATCAGCTCATGCGTGTAAACATGAACGATCCCTGGCTGGTGCTTTCGGGTAGTAATGTGGTTGGTATTATCGATCACGATGAAAACGACAGCTGGGAGCAGATCGCTGGTGAAGATATGCCCAAAGATGCGGTTAAGGGCATGGGCGAGCTAATTGCAATGCAACAGTTTAGCTGGCTACCCAGGCTCATTAAAAAGCAGTGGCCCGAATATGTACAGGAGGTTATAGTAGAGAGCGAAAAAAGTTATGAGGTGGTTTGCCATAAAGACACCTGTCCCGATCGCTTTAAGCAACGTTTTACACCAGGCATTCATGCTTTAGCCAAACGCGAAACAGAATTGGTGTTTAAGGTATGCCGTTTCAATGTATCGGGGTATTACCAGGTGGTTAAAACGCGAACCGCCGACCGGTATGCGTAATGTTGCAAAGTTTTAATGTTGGAATGATAAAATGTTGGGGTTTAATGCCAGCTTATCATTTACCCGCCTATTGTTACTAATTTAAGTATTTGGTTAATTCTTTCGTTTTATCCAAATAAATCGCTTTTAGGTTTTTATTTAGACTAATTCTTGTTAGTTTTGGGGATTATATCTTATCCGTATTTCCCAAACAATGAAAAAACTATTACTAGGCCTGACTTTGTTCTGCTGCGTTTCTGCACAGGCACAGAAAAACAGCTTGCTCGATCAGGCTTTTTGGCAAGGCAAACCAGATGTAAACAGTGTTAAAGCCGAAATCGAAAAAGGTGCAAACCCTGCCCAGTTAAACGGTTCGAGTTTTGATCCGGTTGTAATGGCCATTAACGCTGATGCACCAAATGAAACCATTAAATTTTTATTGGTTCAGCCCGGAAACGAGGTAACCAAACTTACTCATGATGGCCGTACTTATTTACACTGGGCTGCAAACCGTGGAAACGATGAAATATTAAGTTATCTGTTATCAAAAGGTATTAACGTAGGTTTAAAAGATAGCCATGGCGTTACTGCATTAACTTTTGCTGCCGGTTCCGGTCAGCCAAATACCAAAATTTACGATTTGCTTTTGGCCAAAGGCACCAATCTAAAAACTGATGTAAACGGTAGCGGAGCCAATGCTTTACTTTTAGCTATTGCCAGTGATAAGGATTTTAAGCTGACAGATTATTTCGTTAGCAAAGGCCTTGATTTAAAAAGTACGGATGCCGATGGCTTAAATGCTTTTGGTTATGTAGCCAGAAGTGGTAATATCGAAGCACTTAAGGCTTTATTGGCTAAAGGTATCCCGGTTGATCAGGCTGCATTGATTACTGCAAGTGAAGGTAGCCGCAGAGGCAGCAATGGCATTGAAGTTTATCAATACCTGGAAAGTTTAAAAATTAAGCCTACCTATACCAATAAAGAAGGCCGCAATGTATTGCATGCTTTGGTACGTAAACCGAAACAGAACGATATTATTGCCCACTTCATTACAGCCGGTGTTGATGTAAACCAAGCTGATGTTGATGGCAACACACCTTTAATGTATGCTGCAGCAAGCAATCGCGATACAGCAGTACTCGCTTTATTATTGCCAAAAGTGAAAAACATCAATCAGGTAAACACTAAAGGTCTGAGTGCTTTGGCTATGGCGGTTAACAGCAATTCGCCTGCAGTTGTAGCTTATTTATTGGCCAAGGGTGCCGATTTAAAAACAACGGATAAGGATGGCAATAACCTGGCTTATTACTTAATTCAATCGTATAGCAGTGCAGAAGGAGGTCGTGGTTTTGCTCCGGGAGCACCTTCTAAAGCCGAAGAATTTGAAGGTAAACTCAAATTATTGCAGGCCAAAGGTTTCGACCTCGCTGCTGCACAAAAAAATGGCAATACCTTGTATCATTTAGCGGTTGCCAAAGGCGATTTAGGTTTGGTTAAACGGGTGCAGGATTTCAAAATCGACGTAAATAGCCCGAACAAAGAAGGCATTACACCTTTGCACAAAGCGGCAATGATCTCCAAAGACGATGTGATGCTAAAATATCTTTTGAGCATTGGTGCTAAAAAAGAAGCCAAAACCAGTTTCGATGAGAGCGCTTTTGACCTGGCCAGCGAGAACGAATCGCTAACCAAAGGAAATGTATCACTTAGCTTTTTAAAATAGAATATGAATAACTTACTTAAAATAACTTTACTTTTTTGTGCGCTTGCATTTTTTAAACCAACACAGGTAAATGCGCAAAATGCCGCTTCGGCAAAATATAAATGTATGATCCAGATGACGAATTACATGGGCGAGGGTGCCTATATCGTGATCTCGCTGGTTGATGCCAAAGGACAATACAATAAAACACTTTATGTGCTGGGTTCTGACAAAAAATGGTACAAGAGTTTAAAAGAGTGGCATAAATTTTACGCACAGAAACCAACCAATATCAGTGCGGTTACCGGAGCTTCATTAACCGGTGGCGACCGTGGTGTTTCGGTAATTGAAATTGAAAAAGCTAAAATCAATGCCGGTTATAAATTGCGTTTCGAAACTGCAGTTGAAGACAAAGAATACTATGTTAAAGATCTCGAAATTCCATTAACTACCGAGGCGCTTGCAGCCAAAACCGATGGTACCGGATTTATCAGATACGTACGTTTTAGCGCGAATTAAAATTCAGTTAAAACTATGATTACTAAAGTTTGGAGATACAGCCACTTAACCCTGGCTGTATCTTCTTTTATTTTTCTGCTACTGGCTGCGGTTACGGGCATTATACTTTCTGCAGAGCCCATCAGCCAAAAAGTAAAACCTTACGCGGCTGGTAATCTTCAAAATACCGATGTTGCTACGGTTATTCCTACACTTAAAACCCAATACAGCGAAATTACGAGCATTACCGTAGAACATGGCAGGTTTGTGCTTTTGCAGGCCATTGATAATAATGGTGATGATGTAAAAGCATATATTGACCCTAAGAATGGTAAAGTTTTAGGAATACCCGGTAAAAAGAATGAGTTTTTTCAATGGGTAACCACTTTGCACCGTTCGCTTTTTCTGCACGAAACTGGTCGGTTATTTATTGGTTTAACTGCATTTTTGCTTGCGCTCATTGCCATTTCGGGCATTTTGTTAACCATTCAGCGCCAAAGGGGCATCAGACGGTTTTTTGCTAAAATACAAAAGGATGGTTTTTCGCAATATTACCATGTTATTTTAGGTCGTATTTTACTCATTCCGATTCTGATTATTGCGATAAGTGGTACTTACCTCTCATTAAATACCCTCGGCATCTTAAAAACAGTAAAAACCAGTGTAGATGTAAACCCCGATCACATTAAGGCCAGCCCGGTAAAAAAACTGAAAGATTTTGAAGTTTTCAAAAACATCAGTTTGGCTGATGTACAGTCGATCGAATTTCCTTTTTCTGAAGATGTAGAAGATTATTTTATCCTAACACTTAAAGACCGCGAAATTGCAGTAAACCAGCTTACTGGCGAGGTACTGGCCGAAAATAAATATCCTTTTACACTATTATTGAATAATTTAAGTCTCGATATTCATACCGGCAGAACCAATGTAGTTTGGGCGGTGGTATTGGGTATTTCATCCATCGGAATTCTATTTTTCATTTACTCGGGATTTGCCATTACTTTAAAACGTATATCAAAACGCAGTAAAAACAAGTATAAAGCTGCTGATTGTAATTTCATCATTTTAACAGGCTCAGAGAACGGCAGCACCCACGGTTATGCCATTGCTTTGCACAAAAGCTTACTTAAGCAGGGCAAAAAATCGTACCTCACCACCCTGAATAATTACACGCTGTTCCCAAAGGCAGAGCAATTGATTATTTTTACTTCTACTTACGGATTGGGTGATCCCCCTGCTAATGCGGGTAGGTTTTTAAAGAAGATAACGCAAACCGCACAAAGCCAGACTGTGCATTATTCGGTTTTAGGATTTGGATCAAAAGCTTATCCCGATTTTTGCAAATTCGCCTTCGATGTACACAACAGCCTTTCTAAGGAATCCTGGGCCACTCCACTAATTGATATTCATACTGTTAACGATAAATCGCCACAAGATTTGCAGTTATGGGAAGAGGCATGGTCGCAAATGAGCGGCGTAGCAGTAAATGGACTTTCTGCCCAAAAAGCAGCGCAACCCAAAAAGCTGAAAAATTTTATAGTCCAGTCGAACACCGGCCAGACTAGAACGGAAGGTGTTTTCCAGATCAGATTGAGTGCCAAAGGTAAACTGAAAGCCAAATCGGGCGATTTGCTGGCTATTTATCCTGCAAACGATCATCGTGAGCGATTGTACTCGATAGGGGTAATCGATAACACCATACAACTAAGCATTCGTTTACATCCGGATGGTTTAGGATCGGGATTTTTGCATAATCTTAAGTCTGATTCGCTTTTAAGAGCTAAAGTGGTTAAAAATCCACATTTCTATTTCCCTGAAAAAACTGGGAAAGTAATTATGATTTCGAATGGAACCGGAATAGCGCCATTTTTAGGTATGATTAGCGAAAATACCGCTAAAGTGTCTTGCCATTTGTTTTGTGGTTTTAGAGAAAACGCTTCTTTCGAACCCTTTCAGCAGTTTTTGGGAGAGATGAAATCAGCTGAAAAGGTAAGTGATTTGAAAATTGCCTTTTCGCGCGAGGGAAATAAACAATATGTAAGCGATCTGATTCTTGCCGAAGCTGGTTTTGTGGCGCAAAGCCTTGCCGAATCGGCCGTGGTAATGATCTGCGGATCGCTGGCCATGCAAAAAGATATTTTACAGATCCTGGAAGAAATCTGCCAGGAAAAGACAGGACAACCTTTATCCTTTTATCAATCGCGAAATCAGGTGTTAACCGATTGTTATTAGACGGATTTTAACCTCGCAGGATTTTAAATCCTGCGAGGTTTTTTAATTTAGAAAGGTTGGTTAAACATTACTTTCCAGGTACATGCCCCGGCAGCTTAATATCTTTCGAAGTCAGGATTTCGCCTTTATCGGTAATGATGATGTAACTGTATTCAGGGTATTTTTTAATTAGCTGAGCGCCGGCTATTTTTCCTAAAACCATAGTAGAGGTACTTAAACCATTAGCCATTTCGGCACTTGGGCCAAATATGGTTACACTGATTAATCCTGTAGCGGGATAACCTGTTGCCGGGTTAATAATGTGCGAATACCGTTTGCCGTTAAAAGTTACAAATTTGCGGTAACTCCCCGAGGTAACCACTGCACTTTTTTTCAGCGGGATTACCGCCAGCAAAGTATCTTCACGCAAAGGGTTGGTAATACCAATGCTCCAGTCATCGCCGTTAGGTTGTTTACCCCAGGTACTCATATCACCCGATGCATTTACAATACCCGCCTTTATTCCCCTGGTAAGCATCATTTCGCGGCATCTATCGGCTGCATAGCCTTCGCCCAAAGCACCAAAGCCGATTTTCATTCCTTTTAGCTTTAAGAAAATGGTTGACTGTTGTTTATTTAAGATGATATTTTGGTACCCTACTTTCGCAACTGAATGCTTAATGACTTCAGCAGCTGGCATTTTAGTCATTGTGCCATCAAACTTCCAGATACGGTCCATAGCGGCAAAACTGACGTCGAATGCTCCATTGGTAATTTTAGAAAGCGCAATAGCGCGCTCCGTTAAAGCAAATACTTCGGCACTTACCTTTACCGGCGCAATACCTGCATTTTGGTTTACCGCCGATACCTGCGAAGTCGTTTTCCAATCGGAAATGAGATTTTCTATCCGGCTGATTTCGGCAATTACAGTATCGATGTTGTTTTCGGCCGAGAGCGAATCTACGGCCGAAATGGTAATATCGAAGCGACCACCCATTAAAAGTGTGGTTCTTTTTCTAATAATCTGGGCATGGGTACTTAAACACGAGAGGATCAGGGCAGCTAGCAGTATTCTTTTCATTTACATCTTCAATTCGATGCAAATATACTGCTAAATGCCCGCTTCCAACTATTGTTATTGTGCCTGTACTTTTAAAACCACACTGGTTCTGTTGCTGTTTACCTCCGGGTTAAAACCAACTTTCATTAAGAAATCGCCCGAATATACTTTCTCTTTATCGATAGGGGATTTGGTGTTAGGATAGAGGTTAATTTCTTCTATTTTATATTTTTTTGCCGGGTCTAATCCTTTGAGTTTAATTGGCAAAATAACGCCATTGGTAAACAGGGTTGCCACATAATAGTTAAAAATTACCACCTGATTTTGGGCTTCATCAACGTAGGCAATGGATGCAATTTTATTTTCGTAAGGATCCTGCAGGCGGTATTGCTGCCCGTGCCAAACAATATCTTTAAAATTGTTGTAGGTTTGCACCGCATTTTGACTGAAAAGCAGGTCGTTTTTGCTGAGCTCGTTTACGCGCACATCGTAACCCAGTTTGCCCATCATGGCCACATCGGTTTTAAATTTAATGGGCTGCTTACCCATATCGGTAATGTGGTTGTCGACAGCGATAGATGGAAAATAATACGAATATTCCCACTGGATAAAAATACGGTCGTAGGGGTTGGTGTTATCGCTGGGCCAAAATTCGGTAAAGTATTTCAGTGCAGCATAATCTACCCTCGATCCGCCCCCGGCGCAAAGCATCATGGGTGTTTTAGGGTATTTTTTTCTGATCCGCTCCAATACATTGTTTAACCCGCGGATGTACTCGAGGTAAAAATGGTCCTGGTTTTTTAAAGTTGGTGAATGCGCATTGTAGATCAGTGAATTACAATCCCATTTAATAAAAGCCAGCTCAGGCACTTCTTTAAAAAGATCTTCAACCGTTTGGTACACAAAATCCTGTACTTTTGGATTGCTTAAATCGAGTACCAGCTGGTTGCGCATGTAATATTCTTTGCGCTCTGGCTGCCTGATTACCCAATCGGGATGCTTTTCGTAAAGTTCACTTTTGGGGTTAACCATTTCGGGCTCAATCCAGATACCAAATTTTACGCCACTGGCTGTAGCTTCTTTACCCAAAGTACTGATGCCGTTTTTGAGCTTTTGCCTGTTGTATTGCCAGTCGCCCAGGCCTGATGTTGAGCCATTGCGTGGATATTTGTTGCCAAACCAACCATCATCAAGCAAGAAAACATCAACGCCCAGTTTTTTGGTGTCTTTGGTCAGCTCGTTTAATTTCTCATCATTGAAATCGAAATAAGTGGTTTCCCAGTTGTTTAAAATGGTAGCGCGCTCGCCTTTACCGTCGGCCAGCTGGTAATTGCGCGCCCAGTTTTGCAGGTTGCGGCTGGCTTCGCCTTTTCCGTTGGCAGAGTAGGTATAAACAAAGCGTGGGGTAACAAAATTTTCGCCCGCTTTAAGGGTATAGTTTGATGAGAAATTGTTGATGCCCGCAGTAACACGAACATAATACTCGTCGAAAGTTTCGTATTCGAGTTTAAAATTGCCGGTCCATTCCAAAGATCCTGCAATTACTTCGCCCAGGTCTTCGGTAGCGGGCTGATCGATAGAGAGCATAAAGGAAGAGGAGTGCAGCAGGTTGGTGCGGGTGCCGAGTTTCGAATCGATGGTTTTAATGCCGTGTAAAAGTTGCGCTTCTTCCGAGCGCATTTCGCGTGTAGCACCACTGTAATGACTTTTTAAGAAGAATTTTTTACCGCTTAGGGTGAGGTTGGCCGAAGCATATTTATTGAGTACCACGCTACCTTTCTCGTTATGTGTAATTTCCGCCCATTGCTCAATTACATTTTCGTTGTAATAAGCCAGGTATTTTAGGGTAACCCTGAAATTGTATTTCGGGTCTTTGAGTATCACACTGGTGAGTTTGCGATTTTGATCGAGCTGTTCCGTATTTACTTCGCTAAAGGCCAGTACGGTCGATTTATTACCATCGGCATGGGTTACACTCAAAGCAGGTTCAAGTAAATTAACCGAGCCGGAGGCAATGTAGGCTTCACGTTTGTTTAAAAGGTCGTCTGATCCGGGTTTATACTTATCTAACTTTTGTATGCCCGGGTATTCTTCACTATTGTTGAGTTTTTTGCCCAGATAAGTCGATAATAAGGATTGCTCCTGATCGGTTTCTAAAATGAGTACATTGTTTTTGGTCGCAATTTCGATTGTTTTCTGGGCATAAGTACCCGCACAAAGTACCATCGACAGTAAAAATAGGTTCAGTTGTTTTTTGCTCATAATTCTTTTAATTGAACCCCATATTTCAGCATAAGGTCCTATTGGGTATACAAATCTTTGGTTTAATGCAGGCATATTCCGGGGCTTAAAAAGCTTAAACACTAGTTGTAAAATTGTAAACAATGCTGTTTTGTTTAGTAGTTGAAATTAACCATTACTTAACATAATTTAACTCAATTATACTGGAATGTTTTGATGCCGGGTTTTAATATTCATCAAAAAAGGGCAATACCATCCGGTAATTGCCCTTTTCATAATAAAATTAACTAACTATTTCTACTTTTTGGTAACATCCGAAAATTTTACCTGGATAACGTAGGTACCTTCTAATTTTAATTGCCACGACCAACGTGGGTTTACCGAAAATGTGCCCAGCGAAGCGGGGAAATTATCGATGGTTACAAACTGGCTTGGAATCCGGTAGTACATCAAAAATCCCCAATCGGTAGTTGGTGTTACATATTTGGTTAATGGAAATGGCGCTACTTCGAAATCGCAAATCATAGCCGTATCGGTTTTAATTACCGGGTTAAATTTGGCATAGTTTTCAAAAATCGGCCTGTCGCCCCGGGCGATAATTTCGCCTGCTTTAGGGTTAAAGGTCCTGCCATTTTTATCTACCATTTTCAAAATTGCCCTGGCACCAGTGTTTGATATTTTGGTACAGGTAATGGTAGGGTTTCTCATTGGAGTTGCAGCACCCGTGGCATCGTTAAACGCGTTCGATACGTTGTCGGTAATCACAAACAAATCTTCTGGCAATGGGTCTACCACGTTTATGGTGGCCAGTTTAGGGTAAAGTTTGGTGCCGGTAACATTGGTCATCTCTACATCAAATACATATTTGCCTAAAGGCAGGTTTGCTGATGCTTTATTGAAGGTTAACTGACCGCTGCTTTCGTTAAAATACATGGGCAGTCTCTTTTGTGTTTCCCTTTTCTTATTCAAAAGTGCAACTGTAGTATCGGTTTCGGCATTGAAAGCCATCCCGTCTTTGAAAACCACAATATCGTAGGTAGTGGTAAACTCGGCAGGTGCCGGACTGCCGTCTTCTTTGCGCAGGTTTAGCATTTTGAAGGTATAGGGCGGGGTAGAACCATCAGCGTTAATCCGGTCTGACTGGTACAGGATTAGCCCCCGCTTGGCGAAAAGGTTATTGTCCTTGTAACGGATACCATCACTTTGGAAACCTTTTTCTATCTTTTTACAGGCTACAACGCTTACCAGCATCATGAAGCCTAAAATGTATTTCATTTTCATTGTTTAAATATTAGTATTTAACAAATTTTACCGTAAGTGGTGTTAACCGGCTGGTAAATAATCGATTAAATTAATTGCCTAATGGCTGTGCATTAAAAAACAATCTGTGGTTTCCATTCAAAACATGTATAATTCCGGTACGGGTAATAATCCCCGAGGTCTGGCAATCGACAGCTTTGTCTTTTTGATTGTCGGGAATTGCGTTCTGATCCAGTTCCTTATCATCACGGGTGCCGATTACTTTGGTATAGGTTACATAATCTACATAGCTTACGTAAGCGCTGTAATCGAAACTCCTTCTGAATTTAATCATGTATTGCACATTAGGAATCGGGCCAAGGGCACTGTCGTACAGCTTACCGGCCAGTGTAATCTGGTCGCGGTTAATTTTGCCGGCAAACATGTATGTTTTTAACGAATCGCTTAATTCTTTCGAAGGAATATCTTTTATCCCGAAGTTGAAGTTCTCCTTACCGGTTTGAATGGCAATCTGGTTTTTCTTGGCTGCAACATAATCTACAACACCGTAGTTGGTGGTTGCAAACAGCGTAATATCACCGTTAACCGCATCTTTTAAACCGGCTTTGTCTATCACTTTTACGAGCGAATCGAACTTAGGGTTAGATTTGAGGTAATCGTAGGTGGTCATATCCACATAGGCATTACTTACACCTCCATCATTTTTGTAATCGTCTTTTTTGCAGGCAGCAAAAGCTGTCATTACAAGTAAAACGCATATCGATATATAATTTCTCATGATTGTGTCTTTTGAATTTTGCTTAAACTTTTCCTAACCAGTAAGTAGTTTGTTTAAGGTTGGGGTTTTCTCTGAATAATGCCGGATCTACTGGCCAGTAAAACCCTTCACGTCTAAACCTTTCAACCGGTAACCAATCTACTATGTTGCCGTATCTGCGTGTTCTTAACAAATCGTAAAACAAGTGTCCTTCGAGGAACATTTCTTTACCACGCTCCTTAATATACTCGTCCATAACCGCGCTTACGGATAAGCCGGCAGCTACTTTTTTAGGAACGGGATCGTATTTGGTTCTGAACTCGTTAATAATGTTGGTAGCCGTTGGGGCATCACCTTTGTATAGTGCAATTTCTGCTTTAAGCAATTTAAGATCACTCAGCCTGAAAATAATCATGTTGTTGCTCAGGTAAGCATCTAATTTCTGACCGGGGTTACGGTAAATTACATTGCTGTATTTGACGCATAAAGGTTTATCGGGCGTAACCAGATCGAAATTTTTACGGTAGCGGATATCGGTTACCGTACCTGAGCCATACTGATCGGTAAGGTAGCGCGGAACTACGTAAAACCTTGGGGTATTGTTATAATAACTGATGTAGCTGGTGTTGAGGAAACGGGTGCCAATGCTACTTGAAGAACCTTCCAGGGTGTTTTCACTCATGTTTAGCTCGAAAATACCTTCTGGCGAACGGCCAATAAAAGTACTGCTATAGTTGGTAGTATCGGTTTGGGTATATCCGCCACGTGCAATTAAGGTATTAATGGTCGTATCAGCGCTGTTTACATCAACCAGGTTAGCTACATCTGTGCTCACATCAGCCATAGTAGCACGCCATAAGTAAAGGTGTGCAAGCAAAGCATAAACCGAACCACGGTTAGCGGTAACCTTCGCATCACCGGCGTTATCGTAACTCCAGCTAAGCATTTTTGCGGCATTGTGGCAATCATCTTCAATTTGCTTCATTATCGCAATTTTATTGGTGCGCGGAAGCTGAGGTGCTGTAATCGGATCATCGTAAGCCGTAGTTACCAGTGGTACATCGCCCCAAACCCTTACCATCATAAAATAACTTAATGCCCTGATGAATAAAGCCTGCCCAATAATACCGTTTTTAAAGGTTTGCGGATCTTCCACATCTTTAAGCTGGTCGTTTGTCATTTTCGTAACATTGGCAATTACAATGTTCGACATGGCTATGGTTTTGTAATACAGTGTGTAATTGGCTAATGAATTCAGGTTGTACTGAAAGGTAAAATCGCCATTTTGGATGCCTTCCAAACCATCGCCAGTGTACTGGATGGTAAAATAATTCTTAGCAATGGCATCGCCATACATGTAATACCTGTTTTCTTTGTTGGTACAGGCATTACGTAAAAGGGCATAGTTGCCGGCTATTGCATTACGGGCATCTTTAGCCGATTTCCAGTAAACTTCTAAATAGGTTGAGTTTTTGGGTTCCTGCTCAAGCAGTTTTTTGCAAGAGGCTAAACTGATTACTACCAGTGCCAGCCCAATCATGCTTAATTTTTTATATGTATTTCTCATGGCTTTCTTATTAAAATTGAACTTCGATACCTAGCGTATATTTTTTCGGAATCGGGTAACCTGCTCCGTTATATTCGCCGTAAGGGTTTACCGCTTCGGCATCTGGCAGGCGTTTTGATTGCTGGAACATAAACAGGTTATCGGCAATGGCAAATACCCTGAATTTGCTTACACCCAGTCTTTTCAATGTGCTGCCCGGCAGATCGTAAGCCAGGTTAACACTCTTTATCCTGAAGTATCCACCTTTTTCTAAAAAGAAAGTCTGTGCTCCGGTATAGTAATAGCGGTAAGTTCCCAAATCGTATTTAGCATAATCGGCCATGTCGCCCGGTGCTTTCCAGATGTTGATTTTACTTAAATCAGGCGTAGAATAACTGGCAAAATTGCTGATTGCGTTACCATCAGTTGAGTTAGAAAAACGATCTGATTCAAATAAGTTTAACACATCGCGATCGAAAGTAAAGGTTGCAAATACACCCAGACTGAAATTTTTATAGGTGAAGTTGTTGGTCCAGCCGCCGGTGTACTTAGGGTTTGGATCGCCGATTGGAATCTTGTCAGGATTGATTCCATCATTGAAAATATCGATAAAACCATCGCCATCTAAATCGGCCAGATAAAAATCGCCCTGCTGGTAGGTACCATTACTGTTGCGGTACAATTCGCCGGTGTAAGGGTTAGCCGGAATATCGCTGGTTTTAGAGAAAACGCCATTTGTTCTGTACAGGTAAAAAGCATTAATCGGACTTCCTACAGATAGAATATGCGATTTATCAAATCTGTCGCCGCTTAATACCAGGTCTCTTCCGCCATTTGGCAGGTTCATGATCTGGTTTTTGTTATAAGATATGTTTAAGCGGGTATTCCATTTAAATGCACCAGAGAAGGGGTTGGCCATTAAAGAAATTTCAGCTCCTGAGTTTCTTACTCCAATAGCGTTGGTTAAAGCCAGATCGTAACCTGTAGTTAGTGGTAAGTTTAAGCTAAATAATTGCAAAGATGATTCTTTGTTGTACACATCGAAGGTTAAACCGTATTTGCCGTTTTTAATTTCGAGATCGGTACCAATATTCCACTGCATTGATTTTTCCCAGCTCAGGTTGCTTTGGGCCACACCATCATATAAATTGGGGGTAATGGCTGTTACACCGTTGTACGATGTTGCTCCTCCGTTACCATCAAAGCCGCCATTGTTAACCTGATACAAGTTGTATTGCAGGTAGTTTCTTTTCGGATCGTTACCCGAATTACCAATACTGGCCCTGATTTTAGCCATGGTGAAAGGGTTTTTAGTCCAGTTTTTCATGAAGCTTTCCTCAGTAAGTAGCCAGCCAATTGATGCCGACGGGAAGAAACCCCATTTATTGTTTTTACCGAAACGCGATGAGGCATCAGCCCTGGTAGAAACAGATAACAGGTATTTGCTGTCGAAATCGTAAGCCAGCCTGCCATAGTAAGATAATAAGCCGAAAGCCTGGTAATCAGAACTGGCGCCAATTTTTGATTGCTGGAAACCACTTACCACCTGGATGTTATCTGATGGACCGTTATAACCCGAAGCCGTAGTGTATTGGAACTGGTTGTACAAGATATCCTGACCGGCAATAACACTAACTGAGTGTTTGCCAAACTTGTTGTTGTAGCTTAAAAAGTTAGAAGTTTGGGCGGTTATACCATTGTCAGCATAGCTGTAAGCCGAGTTACCTTGCCCGTTATTGAGCAGGCTGCTGGTACTCAGATCACGCCTTGCGCTGTTTTGTAAATAAGAAGATTGAGAAGTTAAAGATAAATGTTTGTTAAACTCGTAGCTTAAATTGAGGTTAATGGTAAGCTGGTTGCTGATGTTCTTATCCAGGTTTTCGCTATAGGCACCTAAATAAAAGGCTTTTTTATCCTCATCAAGGTTGAGTAGGGAAGAAGGCATGTTACCGGCACCTAAACTAATAGGGCTGTTGTTGCTGCCATTTCCCCTTGCGCGGTCAGAGCGCGAGTAGGCAAAAATAGGGTTAATCATCAGTTTTTGCTTTAATGCCCTTGTGGTCAGGTTAATCCTGCCAGAGTATCTTTTAAAGCCTGTTGCTTTAATAATCCCTTCCTCATTGTAGTAGCCTCCGCTAAAGCGGTAAACCATGCCGTTGTCTCCACCACCGCTCACGTTTAAATCGCCGTTGGTTATTCTACCGGTTTGGTAAAAAAGATCCTGCCAATCGGTATTGCCATTGTAGGCGGGGTTTAAACTATCAGTTAACAGATATGGAAGTTGTTTTTGGTCTGCATAGCTCAGTTGTCGCTGCAATACTTCCATTTTTTGTCTGCGCTCTGTGGTTCCGAGCGTAACATCGCGTAAATTAGGCCTTTCGGTTAAACCAGCATAAGCACTGATGTTGATTCTTGGTTCGCCACTCATTCCTTTTTTGGTGGTAATTAAGATTACTCCATTGGCAGCACGCGATCCGTAAATGGCTGCGGCCGAAGCATCTTTAAGGATGTCGATTGATTCGATATCGGCAGGGTTTAAACCAGCAAGGTAGTTACTTCCCGTACCCACACCCGGGCCAACATACGATTCGGTTGGCTGTGGTACTCCGTCAACCACATAAAGTGGCGAATTAATTACGTTAAATTCGTCGTAACCTCTGCTTACTTGTGAGTTACCACGTACCGATACCGTTGGGGCCGAACCGGGAGCACCAGAGAAATTCTGTACGTTTACCCCCGAAACACGGCCTTGTAGTAACTGATCGAAACTAGCCGCTGGTAAGTTGGCCAGTTCCTTTGCCGAAATACTCGAAATGGCTGCTGTTGCTTTCTTTCTGCTAATACTTTGGTAACCGATGGTTACAACTTCGCTAAGTGTCTGGTTGTTTTCGCCTAATGTAAAATTAACACTTGTTTTGCCGCTGGCAGCTTCTTCTTTGCCGAGGTAGCCAATCATACTAACTACCAGTATTGAATTTGAACTTTTTACCGTCAGGGTGTAACGCCCTTCTGCATTGGTTACGGTTCCGTTTTTGGTGCCTTTTTCAACAATTGTTGCGCCGGGTAAAGGCCGCTTCGATTCGTCGAGCACTACACCGCTTATTTTGGTCTGCGCCATGGCCAGCCAGGGGATTAAGAGGTAGAAGAAAATTCCAATTAAAATTTTCGGACTGGTTTGTGTAAAGTTTAGTTTCATAAAATTTAGTTGGTTAACTGTTTAGTTAAGACTAAATTATATCCATTATTTTACAGAAAATTAACGTATTTTAACATTAGGTAGTTGGATTTTAACGTATAAACTCTTAAAAGGTGATTTTCGCTCAAAATGGTATTAATTTTTTGTTATAAGTAGGTAAATGAGTGTTAATTTTTTTGCTTAGCCCCTAATTTTAAACTAATTTTTAAGTTTAGTTGTTTTAGCCAAATATTGTATTATTTATATTTACAAAACGTTTTAGTAATACTACTTTTTGAAACAGATTTGAGTTGTTTGTTCGAAAAATTGAGGTCGGTTTAGTTTGTAATTTTAAATAAGAATACCACTAGCGCAAGTCTTAGCGATTTAGGTTTGTGGGGTGGATGACTTGTGCTTCAAAGATTCGATCCAGGGCCGCTCATTAGAGATGCCGAAACAAGTCCGATAGCTATCGGACCAGCAGGACGGTCTGAGGAAATGAGGGATGGTGCAAAACCACTAGCGCAAGTCTTAGTCATTTGGTCTGTGTGTGCGATGACGGGTCACCTTATCGTAACTGCACCTTGCTTAATTATAAATGCTTGTTGCTTAATTATAAAAGCGATAACGTTAATTATAAAATCTAATGTATTAATTATAAATGCGTGTACATTAATTATAAAAGCGGGTAGGTTAATTATAAAGTCTAATGCATTAATTATAAGTGCGGGTACATTAATTATAAAAGCGAGGACGTTAATTATAAAATCTAATGCATTAATTATAAATGCGGGTACATTAATTATAAAAGCGGGTAGGTTAATTATAAAATCCTATACATTAATTATAAAAGTAAATGCACTAATTATAAATGCGTATTGCTTAATTATACCTGCATGGACTATTCAATAAACTGTGTCGAAAAGAATATTTAAATTTGGCCAATAAAATTCTTTCTCCTCATGACTTTTGTAGCAAAATTGCAGGCCTTACGTACCTTAATGGCCGAACAGAAAATAGATGCCTATATCATTACTGCCGCCGATCCGCACATTAGCGAATATTTGCCAGCACATTATAAAGCCATCCCTTTTTTCAGTGGTTTTACCGGTTCGGCCGGAACTTTGGTTATTACAAAAGATTTTGCCGGCTTGTGGACCGATTCGCGGTATTTTACCCAGGCCGAGCCCCAGTTGCAGGGTTCGGGTTACGAATTGGTTAAATTGAAAGTACCCCACACACCTGAATACATTGAATGGTTAAGCGAGGTGATGCCTGAAAATGCAACCGTGGCTTTCAATTATCAGCTGATTTCAGTCGCACTGGCTTTAGAAATTCAGGCTGGTTTAGAAAAACAGCACATTCAAATAGTAGATGCCGATTTAATTGGCCCTTTATGGTCAGACCGGCCCGCTTTGCCAACCGAAAAGGCCTTTCTCATAGCCGAAAAAGATGCAGGTTTATCCATCTCTGCCAAACTTGAACAGGTAAAAGCCCAATTAAAAACAGTTGGTGCCCAAAGCCATTTAATTTCCTCGCTCGATGATATCGCCTGGCTTTTCAATATCAGGGGCAAAGATGTAGATTATAATCCTGTAGCATTAAGCTTTGCTTTAATTACACTCCAGGAGGCGAAACTCTTTATCGATGCGGCAAAACTAGCAGATAACGATATAAATACCTTGAAGCAACAAGGCGTAACGCTTTATCCATACGCGGCAATAAATGATGCGCTAAAAGAACTCCCTTCAGATTCAGCGGTTTTTATTGATTTTAAACGCAACTGTTTTGGCTTGTATCAATTGTTGCCAGCCACGATTAAGGTAATTTCAGGTATCAACCCCAGTACGCACCTCAAAAGTTTAAAGAACGAAACAGAAATTAACCATATCCGCAAGGCTATGGTACAAGATGGGGTAGCCATGACCAGATTTTTTAAATGGATGGAAGAAAGGTTAGGGGAGGAGCAGATTACAGAGTGGTCGGCTGCCGAAAAGCTGGCTGCTTTCAGGGCCGAGCAACCCGGTTTTGCGGGTTTAAGTTTCAATACCATTGCCGGTTTCAATGCCAATGGTGCCTTGCCACATTACAGTGTAAGTTTAGAGAGTAGCCTCGAAATACAGCCGGAAGGTTTGTTCCTGGTAGATTCGGGTGGGCAATATTTATATGGTACAACTGATATTACCCGCGTAATGCCCATGTCAAATTACTCGGCACAACAGGCAGACGATTATACGCTCGTATTAAAAGGCCTGATTGAAGGATCGAAACTTGTTTTCCCCGAAGGTACAAAAGGTTATCAGATCGATTCGATTTGCCGTAAACCTTTATGGGAGCATAGCATTAACTTTGGTCATGGTACGGGCCATGGTATTGGCTTTTTTCTTAATGTACATGAAGGTCCTCAGAACATTAGCCCCGCCAATGTTGATGTGCCCTTTAAGCCGGGTATGGTAACTTCCATCGAGCCGGGGATTTACAGGCCCGGATCACATGGTGTAAGGATCGAAAATCTGGTTTTATGTGTTAATCATGGCAGCAGTGTCTTTGGTAATTTCCTCAGTTTCGAAACACTTACTTTATGCTATATCGATACCCGGATTGTAAATAAGGCACTTTTGGAAGCTGGTCAGCTTAGTTGGTTAAATGCCTACAATAATAGGGTGTTTGATCAGCTTCAGCCGCATCTTTCGGCCGAAGAAGCCAGCTGGTTAAAAGCAAAATGCCAGCCGATATAGTGTGTTGTTAAATCTTATTTTTATTTGAAAAGCAGCGCCTGTATTTCAATTAATGTCAGTCGCGCTTTTCGCTTTAGTTCCGGTTTTCAACCGGGAGCTGCCGCTGCAATCGCGTTTAATTTACCTGCTGCAGTGCTGGTGGCAACCATTCCCCTCCAAAACCTAACTTGCCGTAAATACACCAATTCTTTACCGATTTTGCGCTATTTGTAAAGTTGATAGGTGCTTTACTTTTTTAAATCTATTTTTGAATAAAGCGTCATAAACACGTTTTTTATTATGATGAATACAAAACCGACAAAAAGACCAATCACAATAGCTTTTAAAGCAATATTTTGCTTAGCACTATCTCTACTGTATATTCAGGTAAGTTTTGCCCAATCGCCCTGGATTGCATTAAGTAAAAAGCCATCAACATTAGGGCTTGAAAATGGTTTCAGCCAGTTTGATGCAGGCGCATTAAAACTTAAACTGGTTAAATCATCGCAAACCGTTGCAGGTTTACAGCCTAAAATGGTCAACGATTTCGATTTTGTGCCCAGCGATAGTTTAAAAGTGCGGAGCTCGGATGGGTTGTACCATTTGGGCGATATTAACCTTAAATTGCGTAGTGCCGGTAACGAGGGCTGGACAAGCTACAGCACTGCGGCTAAAAGAAGTGCGGTTAAAAGTTTAGCTGCGGGTAAAAACGTGCTCTCAGCTGCCGATCTGGCTGCAACATTGCCGGCAGATATTCCTTTGCAAATTACCCGGAGCTGGGAAATGCAAGATGGTAAACTGGTGCTTCGTTTCGAGCTCAGAAACAAAACCAGTAAAACGGTAGAAATTGGCGCATTGGGTATTCCGATGATTTTCGATAATATTTTAGAAGGCAGAACGCTGGAGCAAACCCATGCCAAAAATGTGTTTTACGATCCTTACATTGGTCAGGATGCAGGTTATTTACAGGTTACGCGCTTAAGTGGTCATGCGCCTTCACTTATTGTGGCACCACTCGGGCATACCCCTTTCGAAGCATACAACCCGCTAAACGACGACCGCACACCACGTGGAATTGCTTTTGAGGGCTTTTACGAGTGGATGGTGCACAGTAAAGCCTATGCCGAAAATGAGTGGAAAAATGCCGAACAATGGAATAAGCCAACCAGCGCATTTTTAAAACCAGGCGAAAGCAAAAGTTATGCGCTTCAGTTTATCATCTCGGGTACCGCTAAAAATACAGAAAGCAAACTGATTGAAAATAAAAGACCGGTGGCCGTATCGGTTCCGGGCTATGTATTGCCTAAAGATGTAGATGCCAAACTTTTTATCAATTATGTTAAAAAAATTAAATCGCTAAGTGTACTACCCGAAAATGCTTTAACTGTAAAAGCCACTGGTGTAACCAAAAATGGCTGGAAAAGCTATTCCGTAAAAGCCAACACCTGGGGAAGGGCGCGCCTATCGGTTGTTTACGAAGATGGATTGGAGCAAACGATAAATTACAAGGTAATTGAACCTGAAAATGAAGTAATTGCCAGTTATGGTCACTTTTTAACTACCAAACAGTGGTTTAACCAGCCCGATCCAATTTTTAAAAGAAGCCCATCAGCCATTACTTACGATTATGAAAAACAACAGCAGGTAACACAAGATAATCGCGCCTGGATTGCCGGTTTAAGTGATGAGGGGGGAGCTGGTTCGTGGCTGGGTGCCATGATGAAACAGTTGGTACATCCTGAAAAAGAAGAAGTAGACAAATTAAAACAGTTTGTAGATACCGTAATGTTTGGCCGTATTCAGCTTAACGATGGTCCGCAGAAATATGGTGTAAGAAAGAGTTTGTTTTACTATGCACCCGATTCTCTGCCTAAAGGTACTTATGCTGATAACATCAACTTTAAAACCTGGTCGGCCTGGCCCAAAAAAGAAGCCGATAACCTCGGACGCTCTTACAACTACCCACACGTGGCCGCTGCGCATTGGATTATGTACCGTTTGGCACGTAATTACAGCGGACTGGTAGAAGAGGGGAGTTGGAAACAACACCTCATTAATGCTGCCGAAACCGGTATGGCCATGGTAAACATTGCGCCATATTACGCACAGTTCGGGCAAATGGAAGGTACCATCTTTTACCTCATCTTAACCGATCTTAAAAACGAAGGTTTAACAGAAGAGGCGACCCGGTTGGAGAATGAAATGAAAAAACGTGCCAACCACTGGCGCTCGCTGCAATATCCCTTTGGTAGTGAAATGCCCTGGGATTCCACAGGTCAGGAAGAAGTTTATGTGTGGTCGAACTATTTTGGCTATACCGATAAAGCCAATGTAACGCTAAATGCTATACTGGCTTATATGCCTGTGCTGCCGCATTGGGCTTATAATGGTAACGCGCGCCGTTATTGGGATTTCCTTTATGGCGGTAAACTTACCCGTATAGAACGCATGATCCATCATTACGGTTCGGGTTTAAATGCCATCCCTGTATTGATGGATTACCGTAAAAATCCTGATGATTTTTATCTTTTACGTGCCGGGTACGGTGGTTTAATGGGTACCATTTCGAACATTACACAAGACGGTTTTGCACCGGCTGCCTTTCATGCTTATCCTTCAACTTTAAAGAACGATGGCATTACAGGCGATTATGGTTCAGGATTTTTTGGCTATGCGGTTAATACTTCTGCTTATGTAATGAAACATCCTGAGTTTGGCTGGCTGGCCTTTGGAGGGAATTTAAAACAAGCTGGAAATACAGTAAACCTGAAATTAACAACTGCAGCTAAATCGGCAGTTTACATTGCTGCTGAGGGGCTTTACATAACGCTTGATGCGGGTACCATAGCTGAAGTTAGCTACAATACGCAAAACGGAGAAATTAAACTTAAACTCGATGCCGCCAATGCTTATACACCAGCCGCGTTAATCAGATTGTCGCAACCTGCAAAGGTTAAAAATAAGGCTACTTATGTAATGAAAGATGTGCAGGTTAATGCGAGAGGAGCCTATCAGGTTCAACTGAATAAAGATCAGCCTACCGAAATCATCATTAAAAGATAATACCAATTTTCTCAACTCTCGGGCCCTGTAAAAAATATTTTTACGGGGCTTTATTTTTTATAATCAGATTAGTATGACTGTTATTTAATAATTTAAATGATATAAATGATGATATTTAGTTATTAAATAGATTTATATAGCGGATTTTTAATGATTTCAGCTTGCTTTAAGTATTACTAATGACAATATCAGCCTCACATCTGCTTTGATTCAGTTAGATAAATACTTTATTTAAGATTATTTAAATTTTTGATTATAAAATAACTATTTATTGCTGTGGTAATATTGTACAATGGCTACACTTGAGCCATTTAGATTACTACCCAGAAGTTTGTCATTCCTATGCAGATTTTGTAGCTATTTTTCGCTTAGCAAAAATTAATTGTGATTTTTACATCCAAACTCTAGCTTATAATTTGCAGATACCGCCCATATTTTAGCCAGTCGATTGTGAAGTTGATTGAATAAAAATTGCATTTGGGATATTTGCCTAACAACAAAAAATATGTTTCAAAAGGAAGTTTACCTCCAACGGAGAGCAGCGCTAAAATCAAAAGTTAATTCGGGTATTTTACTCTTTATGGGTAACGAAGATAGTCCGATGAACTATAAAGACAATGCCTACCACTTTAGGCAAGACAGTACTTTTTTATATTATTTCGGTATAAACGAACCCTCGCTTGGGGCGATTATCGATCTTGATGCCGATAAAACCATTTTGTTTGGCAACGAAATGGGAATTGATGATATTGTTTGGATGGGCAGGCAGAAAACCCTGAAAGAAAAAAGCATTGATGCTGGTTTAACAGAAGTACAGCCACTTGATAAGCTCGACGATTACCTGCAAAAAGCAGTCGAAAAAAAACAGCAGGTTCATTTCTTACCGCCTTACCGGGCCGAAAATAAAATTAAACTCAGCCATTGGTTAAATATTCCAATCGCTCAGCTGAAAGAAAAAGCATCTCTAACCTTTATCAAAGCAGTTGTTGCGCAAAGATCGATCAAAGGGGCTGAAGAAATAGTAGAATTAAACCGTGCAGCAGCTTTATCAGCCGATATTCATTTAATGGTAATGCAACAGGCCAGGCCGGGTATGTATGAGCGCGAGCTTGCCGCAAAAATTGAAGGTGCGGCATTGGCTACCGGCGGAAACATTGCCTATCCGGTTATTTTAACCGTACGTGGCGAAATTTTACATAACCACTATCATGGCAACCAGTTGCTTGATGGCCAAATGGTTTTAAATGATTCGGGCGTGGAAACCGCTTTAGGTTATGCAGGCGATCTTACGCGTACTTTTCCGGTAGGTAAAAAATTTACTGCTGAGCAAAAAGATATTTATGATGTGGTGCTGAAGGCTTATACCGATGCCAAAAACATGCTGGCACCTGGGGTAAGGTATCTGGATGTACATTTAACCTCGTGTAAAACATTGGCTCAGGGCCTTAAAGATATCGGCCTGATGAAAGGTAACGTTGACGATGCTGTTGCAGCAGGTGCGCATGCCATGTTTTTTCAATGCGGAACCGGCCACATGATGGGGCTCGATGTACACGATATGGAAGATCTGGGCGAACAATACGTAGGTTATACCGACGATTTGCTTAAAAATACGACGCAGTTTGGCTTAAAATCGCTAAGGCTTGGAAAAGCCCTCGAAACCGGTTATGTGTTAACAGTAGAGCCGGGAGTGTACATTATTCCGGAACTGATTGACCGCTGGAAGGCTGAAAATCAGTTTAGCGAATATATTAATTACGATAAATTAGAGCAGTTCAGGCATTTTAGCGGCATTAGGGTTGAAGATGATTTCCTGATTACCGAAACCGGAAGTACGATGCTGGGCAAGCACCTGGCCATCACTACTGATGAGGTAGAGGCGGTGAGGGCCGAGGCTTATTAACCAAGTTCGGGTATTAAGTACTGCCCCAGGTAAAATAAACCTGATAGAACGGATGCTCCCGGTTTTTACCGGAGCAGGAGAGATAGCAGGGCCGGACTAACCGATAAAACACTGCAACTGCTTTTCAAAATAAATTGGCTGATGCCGGTATACGATATGAAAAAAATAACATTTGGCTGTTTAACAGTACTTATAGCCTGTTTTACCCTGCAGCTTTTTGCACAAAGCCCTAAAAAGGTTTATACCCTTGCCGATACCTTACGTGGCAGCTTAAATGCCGAGCGTACCTGGTGGGATGTGCAGCGTTATGAGCTTTCGGTTAAGCCCGATTATAACGATAAAAGCATTACCGGTTCGAACAAAATTGTGTACAAAGTGGTGAAGCCGAACAGTGGTAAAACACGCATGCAGATTGATTTGCAGGAACCGTTAATTATTGACAGTGTTTTGTACAATGGCAAAGCGCAGTTAAAATTTGAGCATAGCGGAAGCGTTTGGTATGTGCATGTGCCGGCTCAAAAACTTACAGCTTTAAACCATGTGCAGTTGTTTTATCATGGCAAAGTGCATCAGGCCAAAAGGGCTCCATGGGATGGCGGTTTCATTTTTACCACCGATTCGCTTTCGCGGCCATGGATGACGGTAGCTTGTCAGGGACTTGGTGCTTCGGTTTGGTATCCCAATAAAGACCATCAGAGCGATGAACCCGACCGTGGCGCTTCGTTAACCATGACTGTACCCGATACTCTGGTTGCGGTAGGCAATGGCCGTTTGGTGTTTAAAAAGAATAACGGCAATGGTACCACTACCTATAAATACAATGTACAAAACCCGATCAGCAATTATTGCATTATCCCATACATTGGTAAGTACGTTAATTTTAAAGAAAAGTACGCCGGAGAAAAAGGATCGCTTGATATAAATTATTGGGTACTGGATTACAATTACCCTAAAGCGAAAACCTATATGCCCGATCAGGTACATAAAATGATGAAAAGCTTTGAATACTGGTTTGGGCCCTATCCTTTTTACGAAGACGGCTACCAATTAATTGATGCTTCGCATACGGGGATGGAGCACCAATCGGCCGTTTCGTACGGTAACCGCTATAAATTTGGATACATGGGGCGCGACATGTCGGGCAATGGCTGGGGTTTGAAATGGGATTTTATCATCATTCACGAAAGCGGTCACGAGTGGTTTGGCAACAACATTACTACCAAAGATTTGGCCGATATGTGGGTGCACGAAGGTTTTACCAATTACAGCGAAACCCTTTTTGTTGATTATATTTTTGGGAATAAAGCCGGTAACGAATATAATTTTGGGATTAGAAAAGGCATTCGTAACGATAGCCCTATCATTCCGGCTTATGGGGTAAATGCACAGGGCAGTGGCGATATGTACCCTAAGGGAGGCAATATGCTGCACGCCATCAGGCACAGTTTAAATAACGATGCGCTGTTCAGGTCGGTTTTACGCGGACTTAACCAAACCTTTTACCATAAAACAGTTACCACCGCTGAGATAGAGGATTATATTTCTAAAAAAACTGGTTTCAATTACAAAAAAGTTTTTGACCAATACCTGCGTACCACACAAATCCCGGTCTTTGAGTATTATGTAGAAAAAGGCAAGGCTTTTTACCGTTATAGCAATTGCGTAAATGGCTTTAACCTGCCACTAACATTAACCCAAAGCGGTGTTAAAACTGTAAAGATTTTGCCTACAACCCAGTGGCAGCAAATTAGCCTGGCCAGCGGACAGGAATCGTTGTTTACCAAAACTGGTATCGAATTGATGTATTATCTGGATGTAAAAAACACAAAATAAGATTTAAAATCCAATGTTTTTTTAAGATGCTTTATGGATTATTTTGATATTTTTTTTGGAGAATCTATAATGAATTTTATTTCATCATGCATGGCCGCCCAATCGAGCCGTAGCACCGCCCTTCCGTTCTGCTAAAATCCGGCCTAATAAATTTTTCGGGCTCTACTACAGTATCCCTACCACTGACTTTCAAAGAAAAATTTTCAGCCGGTGGTTTTTGTTTCTTTTTGGCAGCAAAAAGAAAGAGCCCTTCGGCGGCGGTGAGCCGAGGCAAGGAGGTGGGTAGGGTGAAAAAATAATTACAAATCAATTCTACAAACTTCATGGAGAATTTAGGCTTTTAATAGCATCTTTTCTTAGTGTATTCTGTTTTCACATTTTTGAAACTATTTCTTTCTTCCCCGGCGTCAGTCCAAATGGCGTATTTATAGCCAATATTGGTTAAAATCCAATAATTCGGGCGTAGCACGATCCAGTACCTTTGAATGTTATTATTAAGCTAATATCACCCGTGTTTAGCGATTTTAACCTTGTTAGGTTTAACGCAACCGTTAATTTTTAAATCTTAATTATTAAAAACATCATAGTACAATGAGTATCAAATGGACAGGGGTTTTCCCAGCTGTAACTACAAAATTTACAGCAAACGACGAATTGGATTTTCCGGCTTTCGATTTAAATATCGAAGCACAATTAGAAGCAGGTGCTGAGGGAATTATTTTAGGCGGATCGCTTGGCGAAGCCAGTGTATTGAGCGATGAAGAGAAATTCGGATTGTTATCGCATACGCTAACATTGGTAAACGGTCGTGTACCGGTTTTATTGAACATTGCCGAGGCTACAACCAAAAAAGCAATTGAAGTAGCTAAAAAAGCTGAATCGCTGGGTGCACAGGGTTTAATGTTATTGCCCCCAATGCGTTACAATGCCGCTCCTGACGAAACCCTGGCCTTTTTTGGCGCCATTGCAGAGAGCACTAGTTTGCCGATTATGATCTACAACAACCCGGTTGATTATAAAATTGAAGTAACCTTAGACATGTTTGAGGTACTGACCAAATACGATAATATCCAGGCGATTAAAGAATCGACCAGGGATGTATCGAACGTAACCCGTTTAATTAACCGCTTTGGCGATCGCTTTAAGATTTTTACCGGAGTAGATCCGCTGGCCATGGAAAGTATTGTGATGGGTGCACATGGCTGGGTAGCTGGTTTGGTTGATGCCTTTCCGAAAGAAACCGTTGCGATTTTCAGGTTGATTAAAGAAAACCGCATTGCCGAAGCTTTAACCATTTACCGCTGGTTTTTACCGGTATTAGAACTCGATATTCATGCTAAATTGGTGCAATACATTAAATTGGCCGAAGTAGCTACTGGTTTAGGAACTGAGGCTGTTAGGGCGCCACGCTTACCAATTAGCGGTGCAGAAAGAGAAAAAGTACTTAAAATCATTAACGATGCATTAGCTGCTCGTCCCATATTACCTGCAGGCAGTTGGGGTAAATAGTTTAATAACCAGATATGAACGGAAAAAATATTATAGCCGGTACTTATTCAGAAATTAATGAAAAAAGCCTTAAAGCCGTTAATCCTGCCACAGGATTAACGCTTGAAGGCGATTTTTTTAAAGCCAGCCAAAGCCTTGTTGATGATGCTTTAACATCGGCAACCAGTGCTTTTCAGGTGTATAGAAGCTTAAATAAAGACCTTAAAGCTGCTTTCCTAAATGCCATAGCAGATGAAATTGCTGCGCTTGGTGAAGAATTGGTAAACCGGGCTTCAGCCGAAAGTGGTTTGCCTTTGGCACGTTTACAAGGCGAATTGGGGCGCACTACAGGGCAGCTGAGGTTATTTGCCAATGTGGTAGCCGAGGGCTCGTGGGTAGATGCTATTATTGATACAGCTTTGCCAGAGCGTCAGCCTTTACCACGACCAGATATCAGACGAATGTTGATTCCGATTGGTCCGGTAGTGGTTTTTGGAGCAAGTAATTTTCCTTTGGCCTTTTCTGTAGCCGGTGGTGATACTGCTTCTGCATTGGCTGCCGGTTGTTCGGTGGTGGTAAAAGCACACCCTGCACATTTGGGTACCAGTGCGCTGGTGGGTGGTGCCATTGTAAAAGCTGCTGAAAAAACAGGAATGCCAAAAGGTATTTTCTCGCTGTTGTATGATGATGGTTATACTGTTGGCGCAGCCTTGGTACAACATCCTTTAACCAAAGCGGTTACTTTTACCGGTTCGTTTAAAGGTGGGATGGCTTTGGTTAACCTGGCGCAGCAGCGCGAGCAACCTATTCCGGTTTTTGCCGAAATGGGTAGCATTAACCCGGTAATCTTTTTACCAAAAGCGATCGAAAATCAGGCCAAAGAACTGGCCAAAAAATATGCAGCATCAATTACTTTAGGTGCTGGTCAGTTTTGCACCAACCCGGGTTTATTGCTTGCAGTACAATCGCCAGCCTTAGAAAATTTTAAAACAGTTTTAAAAGAGGCTATCGCTACAATTCCATCGGCTACCATGCTAACTGAAGGTATTGCTCAAAATTATATCAACCTTTCTGCAGATATTGTAAATGAAGGTGGCGTAGCACTTTTGTCGGCATCGACAGTAAACAACAGTGAACTTCAAAATCAATCGGAAGCTAAAATTGCCCAGGTAAGCGCCGGCGATTTTATCCGGAACCCGAAACTCCGTGAAGAAATTTTTGGCCCTTATTCGCTGCTGGTAGTAGCACAGGATATTGCTGAGCTCGAAAAAGCAGTGGAGGTATTGGAAGGACAACTTACCGCCACTTTGATGGCCGATCAGCAGGAACTTCAAAATTACCAGGCATTAATAAACAAATTAACCGATAAAACCGGCAGGATCATTCTGAATGGGGTGCCAACCGGTGTGGAGGTTTGCGCAGCCATGCAACACGGCGGGCCATTTCCGGCCACAAACGATAGCCGCTTTACCTCTGTTGGCTCAACAGCTATTAACCGTTTTGCGCGTCCGCTGGCTTATCAGGACTGGGAGCAAGCTTTATTGCCCGATGAACTGAAAAATGAAAACCCTTTAGGTATTTTCAGAACGGTGAACCAGAAATTAACGAAATCTTATGAGTAAAACATTTTTTTGTGTAGATGCACATACTTGCGGAAATCCGGTTAGGTTGGTTGCAGGTGGCGGTCCTCAGCTTATTGGTGCCAATATGAGCGAAAAGCGGCAACATTTTTTAAAAGAATTCGATTGGATCAGAACAGGTTTGATGTTTGAACCAAGAGGTCATGATATGATGTCGGGCAGTATTCTTTATCCACCTCACGATCCAAAAAACGATGTTGCGGTACTGTTTATCGAAACCAGTGGCTGCCTTCCCATGTGTGGCCATGGCACCATTGGCACCATTACCATTGCTGTTGAAGAAGGTTTGATTAAACCCAAAGTACCGGGTGTAATCAGAATGGAAGCACCTGCCGGCCTTGTTTTAATCGAATATAAGCAGGAAGGCAAAAAAGTTAAATCGGTGAAACTTAAAAATGTGGCTTCTTACCTTGCAGCAGAAAACCTGGAAGTAGAATGCCCGGATTTAGGTATGCTTACCTTTGATGTGGCTTACGGCGGAAATTTTTATGCCATTGTAGATCCGCAAAAGAATTTTCCCGGACTCGAAAACTATACGGCTTCGCAACTGATTACCTGGAGCCAGACCATCAGAAAACGCATTAATGAAAAATATACTTTCGTACATCCTTTAGATCCGACCATTAATGGCTGCAGCCATGTATTGTGGACGGGAAAAACAATCGACCCTACATCAACTGCAAGAAATGCCGTTTTCTATGGCGATAAAGCTATTGACCGTTCTCCTTGCGGAACCGGTACTTCAGCCCGCTTGGCGCAATGGTTTGCTAAAGGAAAACTAAAACAGGGTGAAGATTTTATTCACGAAAGTTTTATCGGAAGCAAATTTATTGGCCGGGTAGAAGAGGTGGTAGATTTGAATGGAATTAAGGCAATTATTCCGAGTGTAGAAGGCTGGGCAAAAGTGTATGGTTACAATACCATTAAAATCGATGCTGAGGATGACCCTTACGCACATGGATTTCAGGTGATTTAGTGTTTTAAAATTAAAAGAATGGCGAAAGTATTAATAATAGGTGGTGGAATTGTAGGCTTAACTTCTGCGTATTATCTGCAGAAAAAAGGTTATGAAGTAACCGTTTTAGATAAAGGAGATATTACCGACAACTGTTCTTTTGGTAATGCCGGGATGATTGTACCCAGTCATTTTGTGCCTCTGGCAGCACCAGGCATGATTAAGCAAGGCATCAGGTGGATGTTTAACAGCAAGAGCCCTTTTTACGTGCGGCCCTCGTTAAATGGGAATCTGATTAACTGGGGGCTAAAGTTCATGAAACATGCCACGGCTAAACATGTTGAAGCGGCAGCTGTTCCACTGCGCGATTTATCTTTGCTCAGCAAAAAACTCTATCAGGAACTTGCCCAGGAACCCGGTTTTAATTTCGAACTGACCAATAAGGGCATCCTGGCTTTTTATAAAACCGAAAAGGCAGGCGAAGAAGAAGCACACCTGGCCGAAAAGGCCATTGATTTGGGGCTGGATATGGCTGTTTTAAGTGCCGATGAATGTCGTGCTTTACAACCCGGTTTGGCACTTGATGTTTTAGGTGCTGTACACTATCGTGATGATGCCCATTTATACCCAACCAAACTGATGAATGCTCTGTTAACTTATTTAACCAGTAACGGGGTTAAAATTGAAAGGAACAGGGAAGTTGATAAAATTGAAGTTTCGGGTAACCGGATCATGAAGGTTTTTACCGGCAATAAGGCCTGGGAGGCCGATCAGTATGTGTTGGCTACTGGTTCATGGTCGCCGGCTGTAGCTAAAATGGCCGATTTAAAAATATCTTTAATGCCTGGCAAAGGTTATTCATTTATGGAAGCCGAACCTCAGCAGCGCTTAACCATACCTGCACTTTTATGCGAGGCACGGGTAGCCATTACACCAATGAACGGCCAGATCAGGTATGGCGGTACCATGGAGCTCGATAAAATTAACACCCGCATAAACATGCAGAGGGTTAAAGGTATCGTAGAGTCTGTGCCTAACTATTTCCCCGATTTAAAGCCTGCTTTGCCAGCCGAAAAAGATATCTGGTACGGTTTCAGGCCTTCATCGCCAGATGGTTTACCTTACATCGGCAGAAGTAACAAAAGAGAAAATTTAATTATTGCTACAGGTCATGGCATGATGGGCTTAAGCCTTGGCCCTGCAACGGGTTTACTGGTAAGCCAGATTGTTGCCGAAGAAGCTAAAGCCTTAAAACTCGAACCTTTCTCGGTTGATCGTTAAGTTTTTTTGTGGTGTCAGATGTTTCCATCTGACACTTTGAATAGTATATCTCTCTGCCAGATGGTAACGTCTGGCAGCACGTTCTATACTCCGTGCAAATCCGCGTCTCCGTGGCTAACATGATTATATCTGTGTTCATCCTTTCCATCTGTGGTTTATGAGTGGTGTCAGATATTTCCATCTGAAACTTTGAATAGTATGTCTCTTTGCCAGATGGTAACATCTGGCAACACGATCGTCCATTTCCTGATAACTAATTTTTAAGTAGCTACTTACAACTTTTATTTGGTGATATTTTATCAACTTATAGCAGGATTTTAACCTAGTTGTGCTTTTTATTGGTTTTTAAATGTTAATATCCTTACATTCATTTTATAATCAACAACCTAAACCAACTAACTATCCTGATGAAAGTATTACCATTTACCATGCTTGTGCCCGATGACAAGAGTGTGATTTCGGAGCATATCGAAGCACCTTATTTTTATCAATATCTGCACCGCCACGATGAATGGCAGATTACTTATGTAGAAAGGGGAGAAGGAACGCTAATTGCAGGCAATGATATGCATGCTTTCCGTTCTGGCGATATTTTTGTAATTGGAGCCAAACTGCCGCATCTGTTTAAAAGCAATCCTGAATATTTTGCGGCCAACTCAACCAGAACCATCAAGGCCTGCTCTATTTATTTCAATCCAAACGGAATTTTAGGAGCGTTGTTCAATCTGCCCGAAATGAAGATGGCCAGTTCTTTTTTGGCTAAAAACAAACATGGCTTTAAAATTCCGGAGCGTTACAACAAAGCCATTGTAAACAAACTTTTTGATGTACATCATGCCTCAGGTGTAGATGTATTGTTTAAGTTTTTACAGCTCGTAAACGGACTTCAGGATTTAAACGATGATGTAGAATCTTTGTGTTCTGATTTATATTCTTCAAACGTAACCGAAAATGAAGGGATGCGTTTAAGTAAAATCATCAATTTCATTACCGAAAATTACAACAACCAGATTTCGCTGGAAGATGTGGCTAATGCAGCTTTTATGACCCCACAGGCTTTTTGCAGGTATTTTAAAAAACATACCGGCCATACCTTTGTGTCATTCTTAAACGAGGTGCGCATTAACGATGCCTGTAAAAGCCTTATTTCAGGCGAAAAGGCCGATTGTATTTCAGGCGTAGCTTATAAAGCAGGTTTTAACAGCATTACCAATTTTAACCGTGTATTTAAAAGCATTATCGGTCAATCGCCACGCGCATATATCGATACCTATAATAATGTAAGCCGGGTTAGCTATGTAGGCGCCTAAACCTTTATCAAAATTCATTTTACCATAAAAAGCTAGCCATTTTTCGGAATGGAGGCAAATGCTATTGCTCATTTTTAACTCAATTGAAATGCTAAAAAGATTACTTTTTATTGCTTTTTTATTTGTTAGTGGCTTGTTATCCGGAGGGATTGCTTTAGCGCAAACAACCAATGAAAGCCTTTACGAACAAACCAGCGAAATGGGAACCTGGGTAGTGGGTTACCAGCGTGATGTTGATGCCATTAACGATTTTTATTTCCCTTATTCAGCAGGAGGCTACTATTCTAGTCCTTTGAATACTTTTAAAAGCCCTGAGCAGCGCAAACGCCTCCAGGATATCAATAACGATTATCTGGCTAAACTCAAATCGGCTAAGTTCGAAACCTTTAGTATTTATGGAAAAGTAGATTACATTTTGCTTAAAAAGCAGATCGAATCGTCAAAATACCTGTTAAATAAAGAAGAAACTGAATATAAAGCCATAGCCAGCTATTTTCCTTTTGCCGATGCCATTTATGCGCTCGAAAGATTGAGAAGGAGGGGGAATTATCAGGAAGGTTCATTACTGGCCTCGCAAATAGATGCCACCGCTAAACAGATCGAAACTTTAACGGGGAATATTCAGCAGAAAGAGCTTAAATCCGATCAGCTTAAAATGGCTGCGGCGATTACAACAAGCTTAAAGCAACGCTTAAAAGGTTTTTATCAGTTTTACATGAATTACGAACCGGGCTTTACCTGGTGGGTGCCTAAGCCTTACGAAAGGTTAGATGCTGCCCTCACTGCTTATGGTAAATTGTTTGCCGAAAAAGCCGATGCACCCGAACCTAAAAACAATAAACAACCGATTAAAGGTAATCCAATAGGTCGCGATGAGCTGATCAGGCAATTAAATGCTGAGTTTATTCCTTATACGCCCGAACAGCTCATTCAGCTTGCCGAAAAAGAATTTAAATATTGCGATGCCGAATTGTTAAAAGCATCCAACGAAATGGGGTTCGGAAACGATTGGAAAAAAGCCCAGGAAAAAGTAAAAAACAGTTATGTGCCGTTGGGTAAACAACCCGAGCTAATTGTAAAACTGCAGGACGATGCGCTGGCATTCATCAAGGCTAACGATTTGATTGAGATTCCGGCACTGGCGCAGGAAACCTGGGGGATGGTGATGATGTCGGCCGAACGCCAGCTTGTTAACCCTTTTTTTACTGGTGGTCGCGAAATCAGTATTTCTTATCCTACCAACACCATGGAGGAAGGTGATAAGTTAATGAGTATGCGTGGTAACAATCCTTATTTTTCGAGGGGGACAGTGCAACACGAGTTATTGCCCGGCCATCATTACCAATATTTTATGAACAGCCGCTACAAAGGCTACCGCGATCCTTTCCAAACCCCTTTTAGTGTAGAAGGCTGGCCATTGTATTGGGAACTTTTGTTGTACGACAAGGGCTTTGCCAAAACACCCGAAGAAAAAATCGGTATGCTTTTCTGGCGTATGCACCGTTGTGCAAGGATTCTTTTCTCGCTCAATTACCACCTCGGCAAATGGACACCACAACAATGCATCGATTTTCTGGTCGACCGTGTAGGGCATGAACCAGCCAACGCCGAAGGCGAAGTGCGCCGCTCGTTCCAAGGCGGTTACAGCCCATTGTACCAGGTGGCCTACCTCACAGGCGGCTTGCAGCTTTTTGCCTTGAAAAAAGAACTGGTAGATAGCGGTAAAATGAGCTTTAAAGCTTTTCATGATGCCGTTATTAAACAAAACCTCATCCCGGTAGAACTGATCCGCGCTACTTTAATAAACCAAAACCTTAGCCGCGATTTCACCACCTCGTGGCGTTTTTACGATCAAACACACTAAACTAACCTTAACCTTTTTTTTGAACCACAAAACAAATTATGAAAGCAGAAACCACCCAGTTTAAACCTTCGCTTAAATTGATGGATGCCACCATGCTCGTTGCAGGAAGCATGATTGGCTCGGGTATTTTTATTGTAAGTGCCGATATTACCCGCAACGTAGGCAGCTCGGGCTGGCTGCTGGTGGTTTGGCTCATCACCGGTTTTATGACCCTTACTGCTGCTTTAAGTTATGGCGAGCTAAGTGCGATGTTCCCAAAAGCAGGTGGGCAGTATATTTATTTAAAGGAAGCTTACAATCCGCTCATTAGTTTTTTATATGGCTGGAGTTTTTTTACCGTAATCCAAACCGCTACCATTGCTGCTGTAGGTGTAGCTTTTGCCAAATTTACGGCTTACCTTATTCCGGCTTTAAGCGAAGATAGGGTTGCAATAGATCTGGGCTTTTTAACCATTTCGCCTGCACAACTTTTGGCCATTGGCGTAATTGTATTGCTTACGTTTATCAATAACAGAGGAGTAAACGGGGGAAAAGTGATCCAAACCACCTTTACCGTGGCCAAACTGTTAAGTTTATTCGGCTTAATTATGTTTGGATTGTTCTTTTTAGATAAAGGCATCTGGAAAAGCAATTGGGAAAACATGTGGCAGCTGGGTGCTTTGCCTGCAAGCGGATCGGTTTCTGCGTATACCACACTGGCTGCATTTGGTGCTATTGCTGCGGCTATGGTAGGTTCGATATTTAGTAGCGATTCGTGGCACAATGTAACTTTTATTGCCAGCGAAATTAAAAACCCGGCGCGTAACATCGGTTTGAGCTTAGCTTTAGGAACCATTATTGTTACCGTGCTCTACATTCTTACCAATGTAATGTACACCGGCGTACTTTCTTTGCACGATATTGCTTATGCCGATAAAGACCGCGTAGCTGTTTCGGCAGCCAATCATATTTTTGGCACTGCCGGTACGATTACCATTGCCGTGATGATTATGGTTTCGACTTTCGGGTGTAACAATGGCTTAATTATGGCGGGTGCAAGGGTATATTATTCGATGGCTAAAGATGGTCTTTTCTTTAAAAAAGTAGGTACACTCAATAAAAATGCGGTACCGGGTTTCGGTCTGTGGATTCAATGTATTTTTGCCGCACTTTGGTGCATTAGCGGTAAATACGGCGATTTGCTCGATATGATTTCTTTTGTAGTGGTAATGTTTTACATGCTGACCATTTTCGGGATTTTCATTTTGCGTAAAAAACGTCCCGATGCCGAGCGGCCTTACAAAGCCTTTGGTTATCCGGTATTACCCATCATTTACATTGTTATGGGACTGGCTTTCTGTATCCTCCTCATTATTTTTAAACCCAAATTTACCTGGCCGGGCTTAATCATTACGCTCATTGGTATTCCGGTTTATTATCTAATTAAAGGGAAAATTAACCAGCCTAATGTAGTGGCAAAAGAAGTGGTTGAAGCATAAGGTTAAAATGTTCATATTATCGATTAATATCTTAGCCTAATCTTCCGCTTACTACAATTACATTTACAAAAAATCCCAAGTCATGATGTATTCTATGGTCAGAAAACCACTGGTTTTGGCCCTGTTTAGTGTTGCTTTTTTACAGTCGCAGGCACAACAAGCGCCTTTACAGCCTTATGCGCCAAGCGCCGCCGAGGTTGCCAACAGCTATCAGCTATCCAATAAACTCGATACGGCCCTGCGTAATATCCCCACTAACAACGATATTACACCGTTTTGGAAAAAAGATGGAACTGCTTTCTGGTACCGTAAAAACCTGCCAAACAGAACCTGGGAATATTATTATGTAGAAACGGCATCAGGAAAACGTAAACTGGCTTTCGATTCGGAGAAGCTGGCTAAAAGTCTCGAAGAAACTACCGGAAAAAAGCAAAATGCAGCAAAATTGCAGTTTGGTGAGCTGTATTTTGCCGATGGCAATACCGCTAAAATTAAGCTTCAGGGTAAGTGGTACGGGGTTAATTTAAGTAATTACAGTATCACTGATTTAACCGATACCAATATTTACCAGTATAATGCCAAACGACCTTTGCAGCAAAAAAGATCGCGCTGGCAACGGAATCGCTTTGTACGCAAATCGCCCGATGGTAAATATGAAGCAACTATACGCGGCGGAAATCTCTTCGTAACCGATAAAGCTACCAATTCCGAAATACAGCTCAGTACCGATGGAACAGAAGCAAAGCCTTATGGCGATTATGTATGGGCTCCTGACGGGAAAAATATCATCGCCTATAAAACTGATCCCAAAGAAATTAAAAAGGTACATTATGTACTTAGTTCAGTACCTGGCACCACCCGTGGCGAATTAAAATCAAGAGAATATGCCCAGCCTGGCGATGATTTTACCTCGTACCAGTCCTATATTTTTAACATCGCTGCTAAAACTGCCGTAAAAGTAGATGCTGATCCAATCGATTTCTTCGGGCCACCCGAACTGCACTGGCGCAATAACGATAGCCGCTATTATACCTACGAAAAAGTTGACCGTGGACACCAGCGTTTCAGGGTAATTGAAGTAGATGTGCAAACGGGTAAAACCAGAAACATCATCGACGAAAAAACAAATACCTTTATTTACGAAAGCCGGATTTATACCCGCTACCTGCCCAAAACCAACGAAATGTTGTGGACGAGTGAGCAGGATGGCTGGCAACACCTTTACCTGGTAAATACTTTAACCGGAAAACAAGCTAAAATAACCAGCGGCAACTGGGTAGTACGCGATATTGACAGCGTAGATGTAGCTAAACGCCAGGTTTGGTTTCGGGCCAGTGGCATGAACAAGGACGAAGACCCTTACTTTATTCACTATTACCGCATTGGTTTTGATGGCAAGGGATTGGTAAATCTTACACCAGAAAAAGGTAACCACAGCCTCAGCTTTTCACCCGATCGTAAATATTATATCGATACTTATAGCCAGGTAAATGTACCGCCGGTTAGCGAGTTAAGGTTAACAGCCAGTACCCGCAAGGTAACGGAGTTAGAGCATGGTACAGCAGATACTTATCTGGCTACAGGCGTTAAGCTGCCCGAAGTTTTTGTAGCCAAGGCACGCGATGGCGTAACTGATATCTGGGGGGTGGTATGTTTGCCTTCTAAAATGGATCCCAATAAAACTTATCCCATCATCGAAAATATTTATGCCGGTCCGCAAGATAGTTTTGTGCCTAAAAATTTCCTTCCCGCCAGCGAAATGCAGAGCATGGCCGAACTGGGCTTTATCGTAGTGCAGATAGATGGGATGGGCACAGCTAACCGCTCTAAAGCCTTTCATGATGTTTGCTGGAAAAACCTGGCTGATGCAGGTCTGCCCGACAGGATTTTATGGATGAAAGCCATGGCGCTTAAATATCCCAATGCCGATATTAGTCGCGTGGGAGTTTACGGCACCTCTGCAGGCGGGCAGAATTCGACCGGAGCCTTATTGTTTCACCCCGAATTTTATAAAGCTGCCGTTTCGGCTTGTGGCTGTCATGATAACCGGATAGATAAACAATGGTGGAACGAACAGTGGATGGGTTACCCGGTTGGACCACATTATGGCGAACAATCGAACATCACCAATGCCGCTAAGCTACAAGGCAATTTATTCTTAATTGTAGGCGAAGCCGACGAAAATGTACCACCAGAGTCAACCTATCGTTTGGCCGATGCTTTAATAAAAGCAAACAAGGATTTCGATATTTTGAGCATTCCGGGGATGGGGCACAGTGATGGCGGAACTTATGGCCGCAGGCGTAAGCGTGATTTTTTTGTGAAACATTTGCTCAACGCCGAACCACCAAACCCCAATATTCTTGTTACGAAATAAAAGCAGGTTTCTTTTTGCCTAGATTTACGCTTACATTAATTGATCAGGCATAAAAAAATGTTAAAAAGAATCAGCTTCCCGTTTTTAGTATTATTGGTTTTTGTATGCAGTGTGTTGCAGGTTAATGCTGCACAATCTGAATTTTACCAGCTTAAAATATATCATTTAAAAACCGAGGAGCAGGAGAAAACTGTTGATGCTTATTTACAAAAAGCTTATTTGCCGGCATTGCACCGCTGTGGGATAACAAAAGTTGGTGTGTTTAAACCTATTGTTAACGAAACAACTGCTGCTACAGAAAAACTGATCTATGTTTTTATCCCTTTTAAATCTTTCAACGGGGTTTTAGCACTCGATCAGAAGCTGGCTAAAGATGCGCAATACACTGCAGATGGTAAGGACTATTTAACGGCTTTGTATAACAATACGGCTTATGAGCGCTTAGAATCTATTTTGTTAAAAGCATTTGATGATGCGCCTCATTTTGTATTGCCGAAGCTAAAGTCGCCTATGGCCAAACGGGTTTACGAATTAAGAAGTTACGAATCGCCAAGCGAACAATATTTCCAGAACAAAGTAGAAATGTTTAACAAAGGGGATGAAATTGGCCTGTTTAAACGCTTAAATTTTAATGCCGTTTTTTACGGTTCGGTAATTGCGGGTAGCCGGATGCCCAATCTCATGTATTTAACCACTTTCGAAGATCGCGCCGACCGCGAAGCGCACTGGAAGGCTTTTTCTGCCGACGATTACTGGAAGAAACTTTCTGCCATGCCGCAATACCAGCACAACGTATCTAAAAACGACACCAGGTTTATTTATCCAACAGATTACTCTGATATTTAATTAGGAAAGCCATCTTCTTTGCAGTTGCGTACGACCAATCAGGTGTTCAATGGTAGCCGAAAAAGTAGGGTAGCCAATTGGTTTAAGCAATAGGCTGTCTCCGTCTGTTATCGCGTTTATGGCGTAACTGCTGTGTGCGGTAACAAAGAGGATGTATTTTACTCTGTTTCTGAGCATACGGGCCATATCAATTCCGGATACTTCCATTTGTATATCAAGCAAAAGAAAATCTATTGTTCCGTAACCCCAAAAAGCAGCCAGCGCAGCAACCGGATCGGTAAAGCTACCTTTTAACTTTAGTTTTGGGTTTTTAGCTACATATTATTCCAGGATTTTTATGCTCAGCGGATTATCGTCGACAATTACGCAGCTGTGTGTTTGTGGTTTGAATGGGTTCATGACGGAGTTTTTTTGTTAACAATTACAAATTACCTGCCACTTAAAATTTTAACCCTCAGGTATTGTAATTGAGCAATTAAAGCATGGTTGAAGGGAAAATTGAATGAATGAGAAAAAAAGTGTGGAATAAATTCCTCGTTTTGGGTGATAATTGTAGAAAAAATTCTACAGTTTGCTGTGCCAACCGGCCTGTCTGCAGATGGTTTAAATTTTAAGAACAGGTTATGCAAACCTGCTGCATGATAAGATTTTGATATGCTGACTGTTTTATACATGCATTTTCTGTAAAAAAGCTGTTTGATCAAACGATTGCGCGGTTTTTGTGGCCTTAACAACAAGGCTTCTGTTGCAGGGATTAGTAACTTTATGCCATAGCGGTTTTACAAACGTCATTTTGTTAAAGCGGCTTAACACATAAGTTTTAACCAAATCAAACTCTTAATGATCCCCAATTCCTTTTACAAGAAAAATAAAAAGAATATTACCCGGAACCGGCACAAAAGCGCTGTCCTTGCATCTGCCGTTCTTTTGGCTGTTGCACCTATATTTGCTCCGCCTGCTTTAGCCATTGGCATTAAAACAACAGGCATTTCAAAACAATTCAAAACAGATGCAATAAAAGTAATTGCCGCCAAAAAAATCAACCCAACTACAATCGAATTGTCATTATCGGATGGACAAACATTAACATTCGATTTTTATGGCGAAAATATATTCAGGCTTTTCAAAGACCACAATGGTGGTTTCATCAGAGATCCTCAGGCTAAGCCCGAAGCAAAAATTCTGGTCGAAAATCCACGCAGGCCGGTGAGCAAATTAAACGTTACCGACGAAAATAATCAGATTAATATTACAACCGATAAGATTAGTGTTCAGGTTGATAAAAATACTTCGCTGATTAAAATCATTAACCTGGCTACAAAAGCGGTGGTGATGGAAGAAACAGCACCGGTTCAGTTCGAAAAAGGTAAAGTAACCCTTACGCTAAAAGAAAATACAGCAGAATATTTCTATGGAGGTGGTGTTCAAAACGGCCGTTTTTCGCACAAAGGGAAAAGCATCGCTATCGAAAACCAAAACAGCTGGACAGATGGTGGCGTAGCTTCGCCAACACCTTATTATTGGTCGACCAATGGTTACGCGGTGCTTTGGCATACTTTTGCAAAAGGCCGATACGATTTTGGTGCTAAAGCAAAAGGTACGGTAAAACTGGCCCACGAAACCGATTATTTGGATGCCTTTTTTATGGTTGGCGATGGTGCAGTACCTTTATTAAACGATTTTTACCAGCTAACCGGTAATCCGGTGTTATTACCCAAATTTGGCTTTTATCAGGGGCACTTAAATGCCTACAACCGAGATTTCTGGAAAGAAGACGAAAAAGGTACCCTGTTCGAAGATGGTAAGCGCTATAAAGAGAGTCAGAAAAACGACGGTGGGATAAAAGAATCGCTTAACGGCGAAAAAAACAATTACCAGTTTTCGGCCCGTGCAGTAATTGATCGTTATAAAAAGAACGATATGCCTTTGGGCTGGGTGCTGCCAAACGATGGTTACGGTGCAGGTTATGGCCAAACCGAAACTTTAGACGGTAATATTCAGAACCTGAAAAGCTTTGGTGATTATGCCCGTAAAAACGGTGTGGAAATTGGCCTGTGGACTCAATCCGATTTGCATCCCAAGCCAGAAATAAGCGCGCTTTTACAGCGCGATATCATTAAAGAAGCACGCGATGCAGGGGTTAGGGTGTTAAAAACCGACGTAGCCTGGGTAGGTGCCGGTTACTCATTCGGACTTAATGGTGTGGCCGATGTAGCGCAGATTATGCCTTATTATGGCAATAATAGCAGGCCTTTCATTATCTCTTTAGATGGCTGGGCAGGTACTCAACGTTATGCCGGAATCTGGTCGGGCGATCAAACCGGAGGCGTATGGGAATACATTCGTTTCCACATTCCAACTTATATCGGTTCTGGTTTATCTGGTCAGCCAAACATTTCTTCTGATATGGATGGTATTTTTGGCGGTAAAAACCCAACCATCAATACACGCGATTTTCAATGGAAAACATTTACCCCAATGCAATTGAATATGGATGGATGGGGTGCCAACGAGAAATATCCGCATGCACTGGGCGAGCCTGTAACCTCTATCAACCGCAATTACCTCAAATTAAAATCGCAGCTAATTCCATATACTTACAGTGTAGCGAAAGAAGCTTTAACGGGCCTGCCGATCATCAGGGCTATGTTTTTAAATTCACCTAACACCTACACTTTAGGCAGTGCAACTCAGTATCAGTTTTTATACGGCCCGAGCTTTTTGGTAGCCCCAATTTATCAGGAAACCAAAGCCGACGAGAAAGGAAACGATATTCGCAATGGGATTTATTTGCCTGAAGGTACCTGGTACGATTATTTTACCGGTGATAAATATACTGGAAACAGCATTGTTAACAGTTTCGATGCACCCATCTGGAAACTGCCTGTTTTTGTTAAGGCAGGTGCAATTATTCCGATGGCAAATGCCAATAACAATGTTTCTGAAATTAATAAAGCCAGGCGCATGTACGAGCTTTATCCGGCAGGTAAAAATACGTTTACCGAGTACGATGATGATGGTGCAACAGAGGCCTATAAACTGGGTAAAGGTGTTTCGAATGTAATCGAATCGGAAGTTGATCAGAAAAATAATGCAACCATTAGTATTCAGCCTGCAAAAGGTGAATTTGAAGGTTTTGTGAAAGAAAAATCTACCGAATTGGTTATTAACGTTACTGAAAAACCAAAACGTTTGACAGCAAAAATCGGAAATAGCAAAACCAAACTGGCGGAAGTGAGCTCGATGGACGAATTTTTGAAGCAGGAGAATGTATATTTCTACAATGCGAGCCCAAATTTAAATCAGTTTGCCACCAAAGGCAGCGAGTTTGAAAAAGTGGCCATGATTAAAAATCCGCAGTTGCTGGTTAAACTTGCATCGACAGATATTACCGTAAACCCGGTAACAGTTACGGTAGAAGGATTTAAATTTGAGCCTGCCGATAAGCAACGCATCTCCACAGGTAAATTAAGTGCTCCGCTAAATGCACGCATTACCGATAAAAATACCGAAGCCTATACACTTAAACCTAGCTGGGGCAAGGTAGATCATGCCGATTATTACGAAATTGATTTCAACGGGATGCATTACACCACCATTAAAGATACTACTTTGCTTTTTGACGGTTTATTGGCCGAAACAGCTTATGCTTTTAAACTGCGTGCGGTAAACAAAGATGGTGTTTCAGACTGGACAGATATTAAAGCTACTACCAAATCTAATCCGCTCGAATTTGCCATTCAGGGTATAACTGCCGAAACTACGGCCGAAAACCAGGGTGGATCTGGTATTGCCGATTTATTTGATTTTGATGAAGGCAATATGTGGCACACCAAATGGGGAGCTAAAGCAGTGCCATTTGATATGATTATCGACCTGAAAACCATTAATCAGCTTGGTAAATTCCACTACCTGCCACGTAATGGAAGAGGAAATGGTAACTTACTTAAAGGAACTATATTTTACAGCAACAACAAAGAAAGCTGGACAACCGCAGGCACTTTTGATTGGGCTAACAATGGCGATGTTAAGATATTTAACTTTAATGGCCACCCAAGTGCCCGTTACATTAAAATTTCAGTTGCCGATGGCGTTGGTGGTTTTGGGTCAGGTCGTGAGTTGTATGTATTTAAGGTTCCGGGTACGGAAAGTTACTTGCCAGGCGATATCAACAACGACCGTTTAATTGATAAAAACGATTTGACTTCTTACATCAATTATACCGGATTGAAAAAAGGTGATGCCGATTTTGAAGGTTACATCAGCAATGGCGATATCAACAAAAATAACCTGATTGATGCATACGATATTTCGGTAGTAGCCACGCAGCTTGAAGGTGGTGTAAATAATGCCAAAATAGAGAAACTGACCGGTAAGCTGCAAATCAGCACTGCTAAACAGGCTTACAATAAAGGCGATATTGTCGAAATTAAAGTGAAAGGGGTAGACCTTAAATCGGTAAATGCCTTAAGTTTTGCTTTACCTTACCTGGCCCAGGATTACGATTTTGTAGGTGTGGAAGGCTTAAATGTAAAACAAATGGATAACCTGACCTACGATCGTTTACATACCAATGGTGATAAAGTACTTTATCCAACATTTGTTAATTTAGGTAATAAAGAAGCTTTAAACGGTACCAGCGATTTGTTTACCCTAAAATTAAGGGCCAAACGCAAAGTACAGTTTAATCTTAAACTAACCGAAGGTCTATTGGTAGACAAACAATTGAATAGTATTAAATTTTAAGCATAGCTAAATGCTGTCTCAAAGCTCCGTGGTCATTCACGGAGCTTTTGTTTTTTTAGGCTAAATGGTTGATATTAATTTAGTAAGTTGTAGGCGCAAATCATCCTCAAAACTCAATGAAAAAAACTGCCGTCCTGAAGCTCTTGTTCATTCATATTATGGTGTTGCTCGGTTGTACCACTGCTTTTTCACAACAAAAAACTGTAAAAATAGAGATCGATCCGGCTACCACCTTTCAAACTATGGAAGGCTTTGGCGCATCCGACGCCTGGTCGTGCCAGTTTGCAGGGCTTTGGCCCGATACAAAAAAGAATAAGATGGCCGATTTGTTATTTAGTACTGCTAGTGATGATCACGACCAGCCGCTGGGAATAGGATTAAACTTCTGGCGTTTTAGTATTGGCGGAGGAAGCGCAGCACAGGGTAAACTCAGCGATATAGGTGATGAATGGCGTCGACAGTATGCTTTTTTGCAAGCCAATGGTACTTACGATTGGAATGCCATGCCCGGGCAAACCTGGTTCCTGAAAGCCGCTAAGGCACGTGGGGTAAACCAGTTTATTGGTTTCGTAAACAGCCCAAATGTTTTGTTTACCAAAAATGGCAAGGCTTATTCTACTGAGGGAAAATGTAACCTCGATTTTGATAAATTACCTGCATTTGCTGCTGATATGGTGACCACTGTTAAAGGTTTACAGCAATCAGCAGGTATTACGCTCAATTACCTGAGTCCGGCAAACGAACCCCAGTGGAAATGGAATGAACATAACCAGGAAGGATGCCCTTACAATAACGCCGAACTGGCCAAACTATATAAAGGAATTAACCAGGCATTTGAACAAAACAAAATTACCACCAAAATACAGGTAGGCGAGGCCGGTCAGCTCGATTACCTGTACCAGAATGGCGATACGTTAAAAGGAAATCAGGTGTATCAGTTTTTCAATGCTGCTTCTCCAAACTATGTAGGCAATTTGTCGAATATCGATCAATCCATATCGGCACACAGTTATTTTACCACCAGTCCGGTAACTAAATTTATCAATACGCGTAAAAAAACGGCAGAAGCGGTTGCTGCGGTGCCTGGTTTAAGGTATTGGATGTCTGAGTACTGCGTGCTGGGCGATGCTGTACTTAAAGGCGAAAAGCGCGATCTGGGCATGGTCACCGCTTTATTTATTGCACGCTTAATTCACCACGATCTGGTGATCTCAAACGCTGCATCATGGCAATGGTGGCTTGCAATATCATCGGGCGATTATAAAGACGGACTGGTGTATATCGATAAAAATAAAACCGATGGCAATGTGCATGACAGTAAAATGCTTTGGGCACTGGGCAATTACAGCCGTTTTATTAAACCCGGTAGCCAGCGTGTGCAGGTAAATACCCTTTCGGCAGATCATCCAGAAGTCTATGTTTCCTCATACAGGCAAAATCAGAAACTTGTAACGGTAGCGGTTAACTCAACCAAAGCAGATATCATGCTCGACATCGCAATAAAAGGGAAGGGGCACAATAAAGCAATGACTTATGTTACAGATACAACTCATAATTTGTCGCCTTTTAAACAATACAACAATACGAAGCAAATTTTGCTGCCCGCCGAATCGGTTACCACGATATTGAGTAAATAATTAAAACTTGAAAGATTATTTATGCTGTTGCGTTCTGATCCTGCTCAGCGTTTCGAGGCGCATACCGATAAATGAAGCGATATATTTAAGTGGTACACGGTTAATCAGGTGCGGGTAGGTGAGCAAAAAGCGTTGGTAACGTTTTTGTGCAGAGGGCAGGCGACAGAGGTAGGCCCTTTCTGTGGCACTCTGAAAATATATTTCAGTCATTTTGCGCCCAACATAATTCGCTATCGGGAAGTTTTCGTACAAAAGCTTCGACATTTCGTGCGGAATAGCAATGGCAAATACTTTATCTATAGTCTCAATATATTCATCAGAAACTTCGTTCTCCCATAAATTTCTGATGGTACCCGCCAGCTCATTTTCTGCAGCAATCCAGGTGGTTACTTTCTTATTTCCCATTTTTAGATAACCATGTACGGCACCTTCTAAAATGAGGTAGATGTATTTGTTTGCTTTCAGTGGAGAGGCAATGTGCTTGTTTTTGGCAAACTCTACCGGAAAAGTGTACTCATTAATAATCCTTTCAATTTCGGGATTAAGCTGGTGATAGGATTTAAAAACGGTAATGAGTGGCGAGAAACCGCCAAGAGCAGCCCACTTCGCCTCTCCATATTTGTTTTCGATATTCATTTTCGGAAGATAGTCATAATTGCTTTATGCTTAAGTTTTACAACCAGAAATTAATCATAAAAGTTTGAGGAAGAGTAAAAGGACGTAATATTTTTAATTAACGAACTCTGTTTAAATATTAATTCAAAAAAAATAAATTAGTTAACCAGATGACTATGATTGTTTTACCAGGTTGTGCTGTCGGTTTAAGAAAAATAATTGCAAATTATTTCAATTCTGTTTTGGAACAATACATTTAATTTCTATCTTTGCAGCCCCGCAAGGGGGATAAATGATTCCGTAGCTCAGCTGGTAGAGCATTACACTTTTAATGTAGTGGTCCTGGGTTCGAATCCCAGCGGGATCACATCTTAATATTCAAAGCGCACTCTGGTGCGCTTTTTTCGTTTAAAGCCGGTATCCAACGTCTTTTTCCGAAATAAACAGTAAAAGGTGTTTAAATCCATTCAACTAAAATAGTGCGCCATTTTAGTTTCCATTTACATCATATAATTTGTTTTTTCTTTATAGTGTCTAAAAAATGCTGTCTGTAAGTTTCGCCAATCAAAATTTCTGAGCCCACATCTTTAAGTACAACACGGTTACCATCCAATGCTATCACCTTACTCAGAGCTATTATAAAAGATTTCTGAACCCGGATAAAGTACTTTTCGGGTAATTTCTGCTCTATTTCTTTCATCGTAATTAAGGCTATTGTCCGTGTACCCTGATGATGAAAGGCTACATAATTTTTCATGCCTTCAATGTAATCGATATCGCAAAGGTTTATTTTAACCAGCTTTCCTTTAGCCTGGGCTTTAACCATGAAATATTCCATTTCAATATCATTGCTGTTTTGATTGCTTTTTTGCTGCCCAATTACCCTTTGTAACTTATTAAATGCCTGTAAGAATCGGTTTAAAGGAATCGGCTTCACTAAAAAGTCGACAATATCAAGGTCAAAGCCGTTGGAAGCGTATTGCGGATAGGCGGTGGTTAATATAAAATGATAGCGTTCGTACTGGAAGGCTTGAATAAAATCTATTCCTGATATTTCAGGCATATGTACATCGAGGAAAATGAGATCTACCCGCTGCCTGCTCAAAAAAGCAATGGCCTCGGTAGGGTTTGTAAAACTAGCAACCAGGTTTAATTGGTTAACTGATTTGATATAATGTTTCAGAACGTCAATGGCATGCGTTTCATCGTCAACAATAATACAGGTTATCATGGTCTCTTTTTGTTAAATTTTACTTGCTGAATTAAAGGTGGGATGAATGTTGTTGTTTTTTAATTTAAGTCATTTAATGTTAATTCTAGTGAATAATCAATTTCTGTTTCATTAATTGAAAGTCGATGGTTTTTTCCATAAAAATGGTTTAACCGTTTAGCAATATTTTGTATACCAATACCGCTTGATAATTCTTTAGGGCCGCTCTTCTTTCTGTTGTATGTTTTTAAATGAACACGGCCCTCCTTATGATCAATGTTCAAAGTAATAGTTACAGGGTGTAAGGTATCAGTACAATTTCCGTGCTTCAAAATGTTTTCTACCACAGTAATTAACACCAGCGGAATAATGCGTATATTTTCTGTTAAACCACTCACTAAAAAATGGATTTGTAACTGGTGGTCAAAGCGGAGCTGATTGATGTTGATTACATTTTGGATGTGCGTAATTTCCTCTGCTATTGGTCTTCTTGCATCGTCATGATCTACTTTGAGCGAATAATGCATAATCTCACTCAGTGTCATAATTCCGTCTGCCAATTCTCCCGATAATGGTAAAGATCTGGCATAAAAAAAATTGAGCGTATTGTTTAAAAAGTGAGGGTTAATTTGCGCACGAAGAAAAGCGTATTCGGCATGATGTTTCTCCGATTCGATCATGCGTATTTGTTTTTGGTGCTGAATACTTTTATTGAAGTAATAGTATCCAAATGCAAAAAAAGCGTAAATAATAAATAGCCATAAAACCTCAATACAAAATCTCATCGAATAGTAAGGAGAATGGGATGTTGTTGCTTTATTTGCTTGAATCATTGCTGATACAATATGAGTATTTAAAAACCACATGAATAAAGACAAACCATATATGCATAAAAGAGAACCTGTTAATAATAAGGGTCTTAAGGGGTGGATAAATTTATTATAAATAGCAATACAGGAATAAAACACTACCATATTGGGTAATTGGGTAAAAAACATGTCTAACACATTAACCGAAAAATGTTTAGGGTTTCGTCCAAAATCCATTAATCCACCCAGTGCCATGTATGTAAGCCAGAACAGGATATGAAAAAAAAATACTCGATTAATTCTCAAGGTGTGCCACATATTTATTAGGGTGTATGCGTTTGTACATAATCTATCCAATCAGTAATGTTACCGGATATTTTTATATCCGGTTGAATCCCTATGTTGTCCAATGGATATTCAGGCAGTCTTAATGATTTGCATGCCGGGTAATAGAGAACAAAAAAATCGCATGGCATTTTGACTTTTATAAACTCTGTATAATCTACAGCGCCGGCACTATTTTCACCGTAGATCTTAACTTTTTTACTCTGTTTAGCCTCTAATAAAAAGAGCTCTGCTGCGCTCCCGGTATTCCGATTGACCAAAAATGAAACGCGTTCGGGGTACTTTTGAACTACCGGTAATTTAATTGTATCAATTGGATAAAGTTTATAAAACTCACCTTCATGCGCTTTAAGTTTTGATAGACGCTCCTTAAAATATCGTTGCAAGCTATCAGATAATTCTGGATGCAGGTTCGAATAGCCATTTTCTATATTATCGCTGGATGCCAATACCGTTCCCCCTTCCGTCAGTATAGGGTTCGTGTAGAGATAAGGTAACAGTTTTTCATACACTAAAACAGATCCACCGGAGTTATCTCGCAAATCAATGATAAGATGTTTAGTGCTTTTTAATATAGCTTCATTTTGCTTTATCAATGAATCTATCACCTTTACATATTCCAAAGAAGCAAACGACGGTAATGAAAACATCGATATTCCATTACCTAGCTTTGTAAATTTTGGTGAGAGGTTGGCTTTTTTTTTAGTTATGGTTTGGCTGGATTTAATTTCTTTATTTTTGTACCACTTACCGTAAGTATCAAAACTTAAAGTATCACCTTCTTTTTTTATTATGGGAGACATATAAGAATGATCTTTTGATCTGAAGTACTTCGTTTGGTATTTCTGCCCTTCTTTTACAATTTCAAATTTAATTTGTCCAGGCGTCCAATATATACTATCGGCTTTAATAACAAATGCCAGAAATGAAAGTAAGTTTTGATTTGGAACTCGGATAATGCCAATCTTATATGTTCCTGTATCGTTAAACCATACTCCTTCTATATCATCTTTTTTCTCATTATTATTTTCGAGGTATTGATAGAATTGAGTTTCAGTAAAGGAAGCCTTTACATCCTTAGTATAAAACTGTCTGATTGCATCGTCCGAAAACCCCGTTGCATCTATACCTGCTGTCATGTGCTTGTCCTTAAAAAAAGCCAGCCACTCCCGTAGTATAGATGAACATTGGTACTTATCTGATTTTTGGGCAACCTCTAATAAACTATCGGTAAAAAGATCAAATTTTTGTTGATTTGCAACAGTAACTTTGTCATAATACCCAGCGTAATTTTTTTTTACTTTTCCAACCATATAACTAAAATTAGCTAAGCAAGAACAGTCTTGTGACTGGGCTTGGGTTGTTAAAAACAAGAAAAAAATTACGATGCAATATTTCATTATGTTATAAGGGGCTTTAAGCAATGCAAAAAATTACAACTAGTCAGTATTCACTGTAGGGAGTTTAACTACTGTACATTCCGCTTCAACTGAGGGGCGACCCTTGGTGGTATTATCTTCCTCTCCACCCATAATATTCCGCATCTGTTCTTTACTTAGATTTTGTAAAGGTTTTCGTTTAAAGGTGAATTGTACTTTTTTTTCTAATCTTTTGTCTTTCATAGTGTCTAGTTTTTGTATTAATAATTAAACTAATGTATAGTTTATCTCAATACACTCCAAAATTTATTAACCAAACACCCCATTTTCAGGACGAACACCCTTTTTGTCAGGACATCTTTCTATGATGCTACTTGTTTATAACCTTCAATGACAAAAAGGGTTGATCATCAGCATGTCTTAGTAATAGCCATTGCACTATACTTTTTTTAAGCGTTGGTCAATAAAGTACTATTGGCTTGTCCTTAAAAAATAGCATTTGGTGTAATAGATGTATTAAGGTCTTTGATCTGTAATTGAAAATCTCAAACTTAGCAATACTGAAATAAGTCAATGATGTGATCAAAGAATTACAGGTGTTATGTAATACAATAGTCGCTATTATGTATGAATTTAGATAGAAAAAGACACTATAATTTAGAAAGATTCATGAGGCCGCTCTTAATTCACCTGGGAGTAAAGGTTGACTGAATATTTCTGCGGGAAGGTGTGTACACAACAAATTTGATAGGTATTTAAATTATTATCTAAAAATAACCCGACATTTTTTCAATCATTAGAGGTATTTTTTATAAAGGTTTTTATGAAATTAAACATATCAAGGTCAGGCACAGATTATATTGTTTTCACTTTACTAAAAGTAATTAAAGTGAGAGCGAATAATAATACAATAAGTGATATGCTGAGAAGCCATCCAGATTACCCTAGCTTACTTTCAATCAGTGATTGTCTTACAAAGTTAAAGGTTATCAATAAAGCATATAAAATAAAAAAATCAGAATATGATCCGACGGAATTAATCTTCCCATTTCTTGCAAGCGTAAATGATTCGAAGCGGAAGTTTATTTTAGTACATAGTATAAAAAATGGCCAAGTCTACTATCAGGATGATATTGTCCACGCAAATGTTCCGGAGAACAATTTTTTAAAAATTTGGGATGGTGTAGTGCTGCACGCTAAAGGAGATATTGGTAGTGGGGAGGCAAATTATTGGGATAACAGAATCAAATACATACTTAATCTGCTTATTTTTCCTACTGTTTTGCTTGTAATACTATGGATCGCATTTACTCTTTATAAGAATGGTCTTATAACCATCCCATTTCCAGGCCTTTTATTTACAAAATTAATTGGAGTTGTCGTTTCTATAATACTACTATCGCAGGGTTTTAGCTTAGGAAAGTCAATTCTGCAAAATTTCTGTAAAGTAGGAAAAAGTGACTGCTCTAAATTATTAAGATCCGATGCTGCTAAACTTACATCTTGGCTTAGCTGGAGTGAAATTGGCTTTTTTTATTTTACAGGTACTTTTTGTGCCATACTTTTGCAACCTACACTCACATATCTCCTTGTTTGGCTAAATCTACTGTGTCTGCCATATAGCATATATTCAATCAGCTATCAATATAAAACCAACAAATGGTGTGTCTTGTGCTCTACCGTACAGATATTGCTATGGGGTGAATTTTTAAACGCCGTTGCTTTGGCGCTTTTTGGGGATTTTAGAGCCATACATTTGCTAGATTTTATTAATCTGTTTTTTTATTTGGTAGTTCCAATCGTCGTATGGAGCTTTTTAAAACCACTTTTGAATTATAAAGCAGAAGCTGTAGGGGTAAAATTCCAATTGCAAAGTTTTAAGAATAATCCCAGGTTGTTTAATCAGGCCTTATATAACCAAGCCAGGTATGCTGTCCCAGATAACCTCAAACCTATTATCCTAGGCAATGCTGATGGAGAAATCGTTATAACGGTTGTTAGTGATCCTTTTTGCTCGCCTTGTCTTCTTGCCCATTCTATAGCCCGGGAATGGGCTATAGAGGAACAAAACATAAAGATTAAAATGTTATTTCATGTTGTCGATGATGAAACCGATCTTGGGGCAAAAGTGGCCAGTCACATACTTGCTATCAACGAGAAAGACCCAGTCTTAGCTGAGATGGCTTTAGAGGAATGGTATTCCGGGCAAATAAAAGATTTTAATCTTCTTACTGAAAAATATACAGCAGAGAAAACATTGGAAAGCTTAACTGTAGAACAAATGCAAAAGGACTGGTGTCGTGTAGCAGATATTACTTATACACCGACAGTATTCATCAACGGATACAAAATTCCCATGCCATATAAAATTGAAGATGCCAAATATTTGCTAAGTTAAAATTACCCAAAAATATTTTCCGGAAAGGCTGGATGATTGGTTGCAAACAATTGTTCGAAAACGAATGTCAGCGTTCACTGCCATCGCTTAAATTGTTTTTGCGTGAAAAAACAATAGAACCAAAGTTCATTTAAAAAGTAAAAAAAATGAAAAAATTAAATTTACTCAGCAGAGCTGAGATGAGAAATGTAATGGGAGGATTGGAAAATACTGATGGTGGGGGGATTGAAGACGGCATGGTGAAAAAAAATAAGTGTTGTCCGGAAGGATATTCACAAGGTTCATCAGGTGTGCAAATAGTTTGCAGTGATTGCACAACAGGCAATTATTGCGCTCAAGGAACATTAGTAGCATGTTAAAAAAGTGCCGCCTTTGGCGGCACTTTTTTATAAACTAAAAATTTATCTATATTAAACATCTAATATTAAGTTGATTATGAAATATATCTTTGCTATATGTTTGTCTTTTTACAGTTGGTATGGGCATGCACAACAAGATCCGGCAAAAAATGGCATTAATTTTTTAAAATTAGATAGCTGGCAAGCTGCAACTACGAGAGCTGAAAATGAAAATAAATTGATTTTCATTGATTTTTATACCACCTGGTGCATACCTTGTAGGGAAATGGCAGAAAAAGTTCTGTCAAAATCTGAAGTTGGTGAATTTTTTAATGCAAATTTTATAAACCTGTCGATACAGTTAGATACGGCCAAGACTGATAACACCTATATAAAAAAATGGTATAAGGATGCCAATTTTTTAAAATCTACATTTAGGATTAATAGTTTTCCAACATATCTTTTTGTTAATTCAAAAGGAGAAATAGTACATTCCATAGAAACAAATTTTGATAAAAAAATATTTATTGAAAGAGCTAAAGCAGCATTAAATCCTGAAACACAAAACGTATTCCTTCAAAGAGAATACAATAAAGGTAAAAGAGATACAGCGTTCCTGTCTCTTTTGATTAAATCATCGCAAAGTAGCCGTGATTATGATCTGATAACCAAGTATACAAATGATTATCTATTGTCACAATCAGATCTTTTTACAAAAGAGAATCTGATTCGAATCGGCAGAACAACAAGCCATAGTGCTGATGTTGGCTTTGCAGTTTTGCTAAAACATCCCGAAAAAGTAGACTCACTTTTTGGGAAAGGCTATTCGAAAAGGCAGATTTCTTTAATTGTCTTTGATGAAGAAATTTTACCGATTGTCAGGATAAATGGTAAGAAAAAGGTTTATGGACCATTGATGTACGGATACGAGGGGGAGCCCAATAAAAATGTTGATTGGAGAAGCATTACTCAAAATATAGAAAGAAAGTACCCCGATTTTGCTAATAGCATTCTATTTGATGCAAAATTAAATCATTATAGGGCAACTAACAACTGGGGAGATTATTGCAACGAGATAGATAATTACATAGCTAAAAACCGCAATGAAGCAGATATTCAATTTTTAAATCGTCATGCTAATACGATATTGATGGTTTGCGAAGACAAAAAATATATGCCAAGGGCGCTTCTTTGGTCTAAGCAAGCTATTGATATGCATAATCCTCCCCAACCAAATGTACTTTACAATTACAGCGGCTTATTGTACAATTCAGGAAAAAAATCATTGGCTATTACCACGATGAAAGAAGCAATAAAACAAAGTGGAGGCAAAAACCCAGATTATGAAAAAGCATTAAAGGAAATGGAATCTGGCGATTGGTAACACAATATAATCTCTACTTAAATCTATGAAACACATTATCTATTTTGTCCTGTTTTTCTTTTCTGCTCAGGTGCATGGTCAGCAGCTAAGTACTATTCATGTCATTTTACAGAATGCAGATAAGTTGAATATAGAAAAGCGTCGCTTTTTCAACCAACCCGATTATGAAAAAACCGGCACCCCGTCAAATTCCCAATTAGCGTTTCAACTTAACAGAGGATACAACTTGCCTAATTTTGCCAATTTCAAAGCGCAAAAAATTGATGAAAAGAATTATATCATCAGTATCAGATCAGACCAACCGGAAATGATTTATTTAAACTATCAACCGGTGTATGTTGAGCCTGGTGATAATGCAACGGTAACCTATTCAGTTATCCTAAAAACATTTGATCAGCTGATCGATACAGTAATTGCTGAAGGCAGCAAAAAAGGGAATTATGAATTTGCGAAGTACATTACCAAAGCAAGTACAAAAATCAAATTCCCTGATATCACTGCAAACCAGTATAAAGATAAAGTAGCTCTGTTTTACCATGATCTAAAAGACTATTACCATACCCTGAATGCTGTTTACGACCATGACCCGAGATTTAAAACATGCTCAAAAGAGCTGATTGATTACCTGAAAAGAAGAAATTTGGAAGCTTTCTTCTTCAGTTTAATCTTCTCGGAAAAAAAGCTAAAGGCTGAATCAAATATGCCGGGAGTAAAATTATTGGGCGACTCGCTGGAAAAGGACTTTCGCAAGGCACAATTTAAAGCCAGCGATACACTCCTAAATTTTACGATGGAAAATTTGTTTAAGAAATATTTTGAAAGAACCGTTACCGATAAATTTGGAAACCTGGCACATGAGGACAACTATAGGGCGTTCTATGATTATGTAAAGAATTTTGAGAACAAATTTGTCAGAGAATATTTTTTAATGCTACTTATCGCCAATTATGCTGATAAAGTAAAAAAATACAATCCGGAACTGATTACGAATATCAAAAATGAGATTGCCAACGTGCAGATCCTGAACGCATTAAGAAAAAAATAGCAGCTACAGATTGACCGATCCCAAGATCAATCTTTTATGAAACCGTTCTGTTTACAGAAGCGGAACATTTTAGTAGAATTATAACATTTGAAAAAGTTCAAATTTCTTCAGCAGCCTGATCAAATGGACTGCGGCCCTACTTGCTTGCGCATGGTTGCGAGACATTATGGCAAAAATTTTAGTCTGCAAAAAATCAGGGATGTATCTGGCCTTAATCGGGAAGGGGTTTCTCTTTTAGGCATTAGCGAAGCTGCAGAGAAGATCGGATTTCGAACCATAGCCTCTAAGCTTGATTTGCAGCTCCTGGTTGAATTGGAACTTCCGGTAATTTTACATTGGAACCAAAATCATTTTGTGGTTCTTTATCATATTGGCAACGATGCCTATTCTATTGCTGACCCGGCAAAAGGTTTGATCGAATATAATCAGCAAGAATTTTCAGCCCATTGGGTTGGCCGGTCGATACCAAAAACACATTGTGGAATTGCTCTCGCCTTATCGCCTACTCCGGATTTTTTCGCGCTCAACGAGGATAAACACGCTAGCTTAAACTTAGGTTATATTCTAAAGTACTTATATCGCTATAAACAGCTTATTGTTCAATTGTTTGTTGGCCTTGGGGTTGGGAGTCTGTTGCAATTGATGTTACCTTTTCTCGCACAATCCGTAGTTGATATTGGGATCAATACCCGGAACTTAAATTTCATTTACATTATCCTTATTGCGCAAATCATGCTCTTTTTAGGACGGATGAGCGTAGATTTTATTCGTTCCTGGATATTGCTGCACATCAGTACCAGGATCAATATCTCCATCCTCACCGACTTCCTGATTAAACTCATGAAATTGCCCATGAGTTTCTTCGATACGAAAATGACCGGAGATATTATGCAACGCATGAGCGATCAAAAAAGGATTGAAAATTTCCTCACCGGTTCTACACTTACTGTTGTTTTCTCCCTGTTCAATCTTCTTGTGTTCAGTTTTGTTCTGGCCTATTATAATATTAACATCTTTATCATTTTTATTGTAAGCAGTATCTGCTACAGCTTGTGGGTAGTTCTTTTTTTAAAGAAACGGCGAACGTTGGATTTTAAGCGTTTTGATATTTCATCAAAAAACCAGAGTTCGGTTGTGCAGCTAATTAATGGCATGCAGGAAATTAAATTGAACAATTGTGGGCAGCAAAAGCGTTGGGAATGGGAAAGGCTGCAGGCTGGCCTTTTCCGTTTTAATATACAAAATTTGAAGCTGAGCCAGTACCAACAGGCAGGCGCCGTTTTTATTAATGAGGGAAAGAATATTCTGATTACATTTTTGGTTGCTAAATCGGTAATAGATGGCCATTTAACGCTCGGTGCTATGATGGCTGTACAATATATCATTGGTCAACTGAACAGTCCTATTGAGCAGATGCTTGGTTTTATCCAACAATTACAGGACGCAAAAATCTCTTTAGAGCGCTTAAACGAGATAAGAGAAATGGAAGACGAAGAACCCATTGATAAAACCTTTTTGAAAGAATTGCCGGTAAACAAAGGAATTGACATTCAAAATTTAAGTTTTACTTATCCCGGTGCAGGCAATGAACCTGTTTTAAAGACCATAGACCTGCTTATCCCGGAGGGTAAAACCACGGCCATCGTAGGCATGAGCGGGAGTGGAAAAACGACTATATTAAAGTTGCTGCTTCGTTTTTATCTGCCACAAAAAGGAGAGATAAAAGTAGGCTCAACCCATATTGATCAAATAAGCTACCGGTACTGGCGCGGACAATGCGGTGTGGTAATGCAGGATGGCTTTATATTTTCGGATACCATTGCCAAAAATATTGCCGTGGCTGATGAATACCCAGATATAGCAAAGTTGCAACATGCCATTAAAGTAGCTAATATAAGCGATTTGATAGAGAAATTACCCTTAGGGCTGAACACCAAGATCGGGGCCGAGGGTAACGGGATTAGCCAGGGCCAAAAGCAAAGGATTTTGATTGCCAGGGCTGTTTACAAAGATCCGGCTTATATTTTCTTTGACGAGGCCACCAATGCACTCGATGCAAATAACGAAAGCATCATTATGCAGCACCTGAAAGCATTCTTCAAAGGCCGGACCGTAGTTATCGTAGCCCATCGTCTGAGCACAGTTAGCAATGCAGATAATATTGTGGTGTTGGATAAGGGGCAAATTATTGAACAGGGTACCCACACAGCGCTGACCAGAAAGAAGGGCGAGTATTACAAGCTGGTAAAGAATCAGCTGGAATTAGGAAATTAATCTACGCAACTATGCCGATCCAACATGAAAATATGCCGGAAAACAGCGAAGAAGTACACGACATCATTACAGCGGTTCCATCATGGATACTGAGGCGCGGTATTACCCTGATCATGGTGATAATGTTATTCATTATTTTACTATCTGCTATTATTCAATACCCCGATATTGTTAAAGCTCCTTTGAAAGTAAATTCTTTAAATGCTCCTAAAGAAGTACTGGCTCACCAGGCGGGGAAACTCGTCAAGCTATTGGTAAAGGATAATCAGTTTATACATGAAAGAGATCCTTTGGTCTTTATTGAGAGTACGGCAAATCATTATGATGTTATGGCATTGGCTACAAAGCTGAAAACCCTGAATCTGCAGGTAAATTCGTCGGGAACAGCTATTCTGGATACAAAAGGGCTTAACCTGGGCGAATTACAAGGAAGCTACCAGTCATTTTATCAGGAGTATCTTCAATTTATCAGTACTCAAAGCGGGGGTTTTTACCTTGCTCAGAAAGCTTATCTGCAAAAGGATTTGGTAGAGATAAAAAAGTTGGAGCAACAAATTTTACGGCAAAAGCAAATTCAGGAAAAGGAATATGCCAATGCCGAAGAGGAATATGAAAGCTATAAAAAGCTGAAGAGTAAAAACGTAATTTCCAATAATGAATTTAAGCAACAGGAGAACAAATATCTTTCCAGCAAATACCCATTGCAACAAACGGCTACAGCTTTAATTAACAACAATAGTACGTATTCTGCCAAACAAAAAGAACTGGCAACCTTAGAGAATACCATTAAAGAGCAGCGGGCCAGGTTTTTACAAGCCTTAAGAAGCATGATAACCGAAACGGATGGCTGGATGCAAAAATACATTGTGCTGGCCACCTTGACGGGAAAACTAAGCTATGTTGGGATACTGCAGGAAAATCAGAACGTACAGGCAAATCAGGAGTTGTTTGTCATCAATCCGGGCAATACCAATTTCTTTGGCGAGGTACAGATTCCGCAATACAATATGGGTAAAGTAAGTGTGGGCCAGCGTGCACTGGTGAAACTGAGGAGTTTTCCTTTTGAAGAATACGGGGCAGTAAATGGCAAGGTCAGCTACATAACGGATGTGGCTTTGAAGGATAGTGTTTTCATCGCTAAAATTGACTTCCTGCAATTTGAGCAAAAAGACCGGGAACATCCTATCTTACTGAAACAGGGTATGATGGCCGATGTTGAAATCATTACCCGTGAAAGTTCCCTTTTACAACGGTTTTTAAGAAACATAACCAAAATATTCAACAGTCAATAATTATACTTTATAATGCAATCAGTCTTGGGCTCGAACTTTCTCTTGAGCGGGCAGTGCAGGAATTTAAGACGGCATGGTGAAAAAAAATAAATGTTGTCCGGAAGGATATTCACAAGGTTCATCAGGTGTGCAAATAGTCTGCAGTGATTGCACAACAGGCAATTATTGCGCTCAAGGAACATTAGTAGCATGTTAAAAAAGTGCCGCCAAAGGCGGCACTTTTTTATAAACTAAAAATTTATCTATATTAAACATCTAATATTAAGTTGATTAAAATTAAAATTCAAACGAAACCAATGTCACTAATTAACGATCTCTCCAATGCAGGTATTATTGAGCAGCAGGAAGCTGTTGAATTGAATACGAAAATCGGAAAAAGCGGTTCCGATTCGATAGCTATTTTAAAAATGCTATATAGCTTTTTTATGCAAAAAGTAACCGGAGATTCTGAAGTTGGAAGCCTGTACATATCGGTAGGATCGGGAGAAAATCCGGTTGATGTAGCAAATCATTACAATAAAGAAAATCATTCAAAATTTCTTGAAATTCTATATGCGAAAGGCTTAGTACCTGAGATTGTATACCAAAAGTTAAAGGCATTACCACATACAGACAATCAGACCGGTTATTTAGCTTTGCTGCACTTAGCCCTGGAGTTAATATCCTTTTATCAATCATTTACCATTGAGAATCAATTGGCATTTGTTGCTTTGCTTGAGGGGAAAAAACCTTTTTACACAAATTCTTTGCTCGATTCTCAAAAGAAAAACAAGCTTATCAGCAACATAAAGGCTGGAAAACTGGACAATTATCTTGATTTTTTTGGGTATTGCTATACAAGCAGGTTTATTGATATTGCGGGATTCCGTGATAAAGAACGTGCTCTTTTAAAAGAAGCGGTCAAAATTTTAAATCAACTATGCTATGGTGCATTTACGATCACTGAAATCAACACTTACGATGAAGATTTTGCCGGAGAACCTCCCTATCACAATAAGCAAGCTGCAGTTGTAATCTGTATCGGGGCCATAGAGCACCGGTATATTTATACATTTTGGCAAAACGAAAATAACAATCAAAGCAAAAACAAACTCCACGCGTTGCTGGAGAATCTTTTGCTTCAAACAAATCAGCTATTAGCCGATTTTAACGCCACTTACAGATTAACTGGAATTACTAATTATATAAGTGAAATCTTGTTTCCTAATAATAGGACAAAGTATGCCATTTGCAGGTTCAACCAGGAGAATATTAATATTCTGGACTTTTATGATATGCAAAAAAGGTTTTTGATCAATAGACCGACTCCTTTGTTCATTAGATTTCCACTTTCTTATCGGCATATTGAATACGCTATTTATCACATTAAAAAGTGCGGTTTATTGGCGCACATTATGAATGAGCAGTATGATCATATTTTAACTAAGCTTTATCAAAGCACTTATGATGTGATAGCAGATTTACTGGCTATCTTTCCAAATACGATTGTGGTTGTTAACCGAACAGTGAGCTCAGGGCAAAAACCATATCTTGATTTCCTTTTGGCATTGAATGAAGTTTCGCGCGGGGTGCTCAATTTTACTGAAATTAACGATGGTATTCCGGAGAGCTTTACATTAGAAAGCGAATTAACTTTTCAAGTTTCCTTTAAATGCAACGGCGAATACCATGAGGTAGAATGCAGACTGGGTGGGAAGGAATTTAGCGATAACATTGTTTATTATATCATTACAGAAATTATCCGGAAGAAATATACAGGATACCTGCTCAAACAGTTAATTAATAGCAAACACACAGAAGATGTTTACATTTTTGTAACAAGCCAACAATACAAATATTTGCAAAATATGAAGCTTATGGAAACGATAGATCGTTTTTAATTTTTCAGCCGAATAATAGATTCACGAATACTTCTAGCAACCCATATTATTCTTCATCCACAACTTTTAGCATTGATCCGATATACCTTAAAGCACTTCAGTGTATATTCATCCGGGTTCCGAAGGCCGTCTTTGTCGCGCTGAGTATGTTCTTTCTCGGTCTGAGCTACTTTTTTGTAGTTCGGAGTATATTCACCGGGGTTCCGAACGACCTTTTTCTCACTCCGGGCGTGTTCGTTGAGGTTCTGAACTCCTTTTTAGTACTTCCGGGTATATTCGCCGAGGTTACGAACGAGATTTTAGTACTTCGGAGTGTGTTTTTTCTACTTCCGAAGTACCTTTTAGTACTTGCGAAGACCAAATTAGTCTTCGCGAGTACTTTTAAATGCTAATGGATGGGGTTAAATGTTTTAAGCTCCTTAATATTCTTAAAGTCGTCTGTATTTCTGGTGTAAATTTCCAAATCATGAACCATTGCTGTTGCTGCTATGAGGCTGTCTCCAAGCTTTAAATTATATTTTTTCCGAATGTCGATCGCCATATCGAATATCTTTTGATCCGGTAGAATAATTTGTACGTAGTCAAAAATGTCTTGAAAATAATTGTATTCTTCCTTTTTTAGTTTATGATAGCCTAGTACCTCAACCCTGGAAATTTCAGAAACGATACAAGAATCGCTTGTGATGAATTCCCTTAAATATTTAAAATCATCGGAATAAGAATAGATAATGATGTTACTATCTAAAATAAATCGCATGTTTATAAACGGGGTAGTTCACGATCTTCACGCAATGTTTTTTGCCAATCGGCACCATCTCCAAAAGATGTTTCACTTTTAGCTTTGAAGTTTAAGATGCGCTTTTTAAGCACATCCTTAGCAGTATTTGTCGAATCAACATCTTTTCGCTCAATCGAAACATTTAACTTTTTAGCTAATGCGATAATTTTTGCAATACTATCCTGATTATTAGATTTTAAAGTAAGTTCCATACTGATATACTTTTGTTGATCATACAAAAATACAAAATATTTTCCTGAAATAAATCGCTGGTATTTTTAATGAATATAGCCCTTTATTGTTTATTATCAGCCGGTTCCCAAAGCTCAATTTTATTACCTTCCGCATCCATAATGTGTACAAACTTTCCGAAATCGTAAGTGGCAATTTCATCGAGTACTGTTACACCATTTGCTTTCAGCTGTGTTACCAATCCTTCAATGTTCTGTACCAGGTAATTGATCATGAACTCTTTCTTAGAAGGCGCAAAATAAGCATCACCACTTTTAAAGGGGCTCCATTGCAGCGAATTGATTTCTTCAGGCCGGTTTATATTTCTCGAATCGAAACTTACCGAGCCCCATTCATTTACATCGAAGCCCAGGTTTTTAGCGTACCAGTCTTTGGTGTCTTTCGGGTTATCAGCAAAAAAGAATATGCCACCAATGCCCGTCACTTTTGGGGTTAATGGGTTTTCGGTATTGTTTTGTTGTTCTTCCATGGTTTGTTTTTTTACTAAATATAACAATTGAAGCGAAATACTGGGCAACCAACAGCATTTACATTATTTCTCCTGATTGGCTTTCGTATTTAAAAGGATATAATCTTTGTTTAATGTGGTTACCGCGGGTGCCTTTACTTTTTGCTCCCAGCTGGTTAACAGGGCCAGTAAATCTTTGGTTATTTGGGGATTTTGTTTCGCCACGTTGTTTTTCTCGCCAATGTCGTTTTTCAGGTTGTAAAGTGCAACCGAATCATTTTCGAAATAGCGGTGCAGTTTCCAATCACCTTTACGTACCGTTTCGCCTGGGCGGGTTCTAAAAATACGGTCGTTGGTTTCTGTATTCCCGCCTTCCAGATAAATCGGGAAATACCAGTATAGCGGGCGCTCTACCAATAGTTTTTCGGCCTTTTGCGTAAGCAGGTAATTGTAAACGCTGTTTCCATCTACTTTAGGGTAATTTTTTATACCCGCTACCTGCATCAGTGTGGGATAAAAATCCAGATTGGTAACCGGAAGATCGCTGGTGGTACCGGCCTTAATTTTGCCTTTCCACACAAATACCAGCGGAACACGCGTGCCTCCCTCAAAATAACTGCCTTTACCTGCCCTGAGCGGGTGTTGCCAGGTAACCTGGTTAAAGCCTCCATTATCAGAGGTAAAAATAATCAGGGTGTTTTCCATCAATCCTTGATCTTCCAATGCCTGGAGTACCCGCCCGATATTACGATCTTCATTGTTCAGCATGGTAGCATAGGCCTGGTTACGCTGCCCATCGTCGGCAGCTTTACCTTTAAATTTATGCATTAAACTATCTACTTTTTGGATGGGGCTATGCACGCCATAAGAGGCATAATACAAGAAGAAAGGTTTGCTGCTTTTTTGGGTTTTAATGTAATCGATGGTTTTATCGGTAATCAGATCCGTAAGGTATTCGGTATTCGGACCATCTATTTTTACATTACCGTAAGGAGGATAATAACTTTTTGGACTGCCAGCATGCGAACCGCCAATATTTACATCGAAGCCGTAGCTTAACGGATTATTGCTCATGTGCCATTTGCCGGCAATACAGGTATTATAGCCGTTTTCTTTCAGCAGCTGCGGAAAAATTTTGAAATCAGGATTGAGCACTTCTATATTTTTGATTGGTACCAGTTTACGGTTTTTGCTATCGCCCCGTTCAGATGTGCCTACCGTGTAAATGCCATGCCGGGTTTGCCATAAACCACTAAGCATACTGGCCCTGCTGGGTGCACAGTTAGATGCCGAAGCATAGCCATTGGTAAACACCATGCCTTGTTTGGACAGTTTATCCATTACCGGCGTTTCGTAAAATTTAGATCCCATAAAGCCGGCATCGCGCCAGCCCATATCATCCATATTAATCAGTATAATGTTGGGCTTTTGTTGAGCCATGGTTAGGTAAGGCATCACAAACAAAAAACAAAGTGTGAGGAGCAGGGGCTTTTTCATTGCTGATATTAATTTTATATCTGGTTACTGCAAATAAAGTAAATAAAACAATAAGTTGCAGGCTTGACAGATCATACTGTATTTTTATCTTTGATATTAACTGAAACATGACATCTAACCGGTATATTTTAATGAAAAATCCTATCCCTGCATTCAAAAAGATTAGTTTTTTATTGGCCGCTTTTTTATTGGGCACTGCACTGGCTTTACATGCCCAGGAAGCCAAAGCCCCAATTATGGGCTGGAGTAGCTGGAATAATTTCAGGGTTAAGATTGATGAAAAGATGATCAGGGAACAGGCCGATGCCATGGTCGCGTCGGGCTTGTACGATGCGGGTTACCGCTTTGTTAATATTGATGATGGCTTTTTTGGCGGGCGGGATGCTTCGGGTAAACTCTTTGTTGATGAGCAAAAATTCCCTTCCGGCATGAGATCGCTAACCGATTATATTCACAGCAAAAAACTTAAAGCCGGCATTTATACCGATGCAGGTTTAAACACTTGCGGATCTATCTGGGATAACGACCAGAAAGGAATAGGAGTGGGCATTTACGGACATGAAGAGCAGGATTGCAACCTGTTTTTTAAAGAATGGAATTTCAATTTTTTAAAGGTAGACTGGTGTGGTGGTGAGAAAATGAAGTTGAATGAAGAAACCCAATACACCAAAATCATCAATACAGTTAAAGCGATAGATGCAGCTATTGTTTTTAATGTATGCCGCTGGCAATTTCCGGGCGAGTGGGCCATTACCAAAGCCGATTCCTGGCGTATATCGGGCGATATCAGTGCCAGTTTTGCTTCGATACTTAAAATAATTGACCTCAATACCGATTTATATAAATATGCCTCAGCTGGCCATTACAACGATATGGATATGTTGCAGGTAGGCAGGGGCATGAGCTATGAAGAAGATAAAACACATTTTTCGATGTGGTGTATGCTCAATTCGCCATTACTGGCGGGCAACGACCTGCGATCGATGACCAAACAAACAGTCGAAATCCTGACCAATAAAGAGCTCATTGCCTTAAACCAGGATAAAGGCTTTAAACAAGCCCGCAGGGTGATTAAAAATGGCGATATTGAGGTTTGGCTGAAACCATTGGGCACAGGCGATAAAGCCATTGCCATTATGAACCGCGGCAATAAAATAACTGAGTTTAGCCTTGATGCCAAAAGTTTAGGACTAAGCGGCAAAAGCAAATTACGCGACCTTTGGCAGCATGCAGATTTGGGAAGCCTGCAAAAACAAAAAGCTTTTACCATTCCAGGTCATGGGGTGGTGGTGCTTAAAGTAAAGTCTTAAACCAATAAATCTCTGTTGTACCTGTTGCGGTATTCGAGCGGCGATATTCCGGTTATTTTTCTAAATACCTCGCGGAAAGCTTTGGCATCGGCATAACCTACATCGTACATTACCTCGTTAATGGTTTTGCGGCTGGTTTCGAAGGCCCTTTTGGCCGATTCTATTTTTGCACGCTGTAAATACTCAATTGGCGTATTGCCCGTGGCTTTGATAAAACGTCTGTCGAAATTTCTTCTGCCGACAGCAAAGCGAGCAGATAAATCTTCGACAGCTATTTTTTGGTTCAGGTTGTTTTCGAGATATAATTGTGCCGCTTTAACCATTTCATCGCTATGCAGCTTTTGGCCTTTAAAAATAATAAACGACGACTGGCTATGCCGGTCCATCTCGATCTGAAAAACTTTAGCACAGTAAATAGCCGTTTGCCTGTCGAAATTCTTTTCTATGAGGTATAACAGCAGGTTTAGAAAAGAATAAGCGCCGCCATTGGTATAAATTCCGTTTTCATCGGTAATTAACTGATCTGTTTTTAAATTTACTTTCGGAAATCTGGTTTTAAAATTATCGGCAACCACCCAATGGGTAGAACAGCTTTTGCCATCTAATAAACCTGTAGCAGCCAAAAGAAAAGCCCCGGTGCACATACTGGCTATTTCGGCACCCTGCTGGTATTGTTTTACAATCCAATGGGTTAGTACCTGGTTGCCTTCAATAGCCTTATCGTAATTGTGGTTTAAGGAGGGGATAATTACCAGATTAGTCTGTTTAATGGCCGAGATATGTTTATGCGGTTTAACACTGAATAAGCCATCGTAATAGTTCACTTCTTTAGATATACCGGCCAGTTCAATTTTAAATAAAGCGTCGTGGCCATTTTCCTGCCAGTAAGCATTAGCCCTGCTTAATATTTTATACGAACCAATAATGCTGCTCAGGTTATTTGGCCCATCGGGAACCAGTATGGTAATGTGTTTCATGGTGTATTTACGATAGGTGATGCTAATATAAAGATAAGGATTAAGCTTGTCCAAATCAACCCGTTACAATGTCTGTTTTATACCGTACAGTGAAAGTTTAATACCCTTAACTTTGGTATGTAATAATCCAATATTTAAAACATAAACAACATCAATACCATGGAAAAAGAAAATTTTACTGCTACCATTCGGGTAGATCAAAGCCCCGAAGCAGCGTTTAATGCCATTACCAATGTACGCGGATGGTGGTCGGAAGATATAGTGGGAAGCACCACCGAACTTAATGCCGAGTTTATTTATCATTACCGCGATGTGCACTATTGTAAAGCAAAGCTGATTGAGCTGGTTCCCAATAAAAGAGTAGTGTGGGAGGTGCTCGATAACTATTTTAATTTTATCGACGATAAAAGCGAGTGGAAAGGCACCAAACTGGTTTTCGATATTTCGACAGCAGATGGCCAAACTGTGGTAACCTTTACCCACGAGGGATTGGTACCAACATATGATTGTTATGAAATTTGCAACGAAGCCTGGACCAATTACATTAAAACAAGTTTATATCAGCTTATCACAACTGGAAAAGGAAATCCCAATCCGAAAGAAGGGGATGGTTTTAATACCGAATTAGCAAAGAAATGGAAGCTTGAAGCTTAAATATTGATTTTGGTTTAGGCTATTGCTGTAAATAATATCAGATTGCTTCACGAATACAGTGAAGCAATCTGATCTGCGACTAAGCTTTTGTAAGATTTTCTAACGATGCAATAATCTTTTTCTGGCTTTTAATCGTTTCCTCGTAAAGTTCCAGCAGTTTGTTTTTATCGCTGTTTAAGCGCTTCAGGTCTGTAATTTCCTGATTGTGTTTTGCTCCAGAATCCATTTCTATCCTGGCCAGGTCTTCATCTCTGCGGAAATGCTCAAAAAAATTAACATCGAGGGCTATCGAAATGCGGGTAAGTACATCGGTATCAATCGAAGTCGATTTCAGTATCGTACCCACGCGGTGCTTGCTAATGCCTGCTTCAACGGCAAGTTGCTCCCTGCTCATTCCCTTCACTTTCATCTCTTTCCAGATCAGTAGTCCAATATTTATACCCATCGTTTAATTTTTAATCGCTTATGTTTAACCAGCAAGCCAGCTACTTCTTTTTCGTGTCAAAACCATACAATCCATTTTGATACAGGTAGGCAGCCATCTGGTAATTGGCAATTGTCTCATTAGTCAGCTGCTGATCTTCCGGACGTTTTTCTGCATTTCCTGTTTTAAAATCGGGCTGATAGGTACCTGATTTTTTATTCGGATCGAGCACTACCAGTTTCTGGTGTTTAATGTAGCCCAAGCTTTGGTAGGTGCTGATAAATGCGCGCTCATCACCATCTTTCATTTTAAATACATCCTGCCCGAAAAATTTGCTGTTGTAGCTGAAATTCAGATAACCTAAAAGAGTTGGGCCAATATCAATCTGTGCAGTAAGTTTTTCGAATTTGCCTGGTGCAATGTGTCCCGGACTGTAAAAAATCATAGGGATATGGTATTTATCAACCGGTAACTCAACTTTACCCGCACTTGATGCACAGTGATCGGCTACTATGATAAACAGGGTATTGGCAAACCAGGGTTTTTGTTTGGCTTCGCGTATAAATCTGCCAATGGCATAGTCGGTATATTTAACCGCGCCCTCTCTGCCGGTATGTGATGGAATATCGATCCTGCCTTCCGGATACGTAAAAGGACGGTGGTTAGAAACCGTCATAATTTGCGCAAAAAACGGTTTGTTGTTTTTATAATCTTTATCCAGCTCCCTCAGCGATAAGGTAAACAGGTCTTCATCGGCTACGCCCCAAATATTTGAATAATGGATTTCCGAATCCTTTAAAGCACTTCTGTCGGTTACCTCATAGCCATTATTGGAAAAGAATTCGTTCATGTTATCGAAATAACTATAACCACCATAAATATAGCGGCTGTGATAACCTTTAGAGCGGAATACATTACCTATGGTAAAAAGGTTCTTGTTATCGGGGCGTTTTACTATCGATTGGCCTGGAGTTGGCGGGATGCAAAGCGAAAGTGCCTCTAATCCGCGTACGGTTCTGGTACCCGATGCATATAAATTAGTGAAAAGTAAACCTTCTTTGGCCAGCGAATCAAGCTGAGGGGTAATGTTTTGCGTATTGCCAAAGCTGCCTAAAAATTCGGCACTTAAACTTTCTACACTGATCAAAACCACATTCATACGGTTTTCGGTACCGCTGTTACTAATCATTCTTGAAGTACTCAGATCAGTTCTTGCCGAAGAATCGCCCGGCAATAAATGCTGAAGAATATTTGCCGCACTTTTAACCGGAAGTGTTTTGTAAAAAGTATCGTAATCGAGCTGGTTATGCCAAAAAGCATAGCCGAACTCGTACATGCCATTGCCCGAAAGTTCGTTTACATATTGGTTGCTGCTGTTGTTTTTCCATTTATGGCTTACCCCGAAATAAGTTAAAACGGGCAGGCACAACAAAACGAGGGCAATTTTGGTTCTTTTACCAAAAGGTGTTTGCTGATAGGTTGATACGGTAATCAGTTTTCTTAACAGGTAAACAATGGCCGCGGTTAAAATAACCAAAGCAGTTAAAATGGTATTAATGGGATACGACTGGCGGATATTCCCGATTACTTCTGTGGTATATACCAAATAGTCGACTGCAATAAAATTATAGCGTACAGAGAACTCTTCCCAAAAGAACCATTCGGAAACCGCATTGAAAATGAGTGTTAAAACAACAACGAAAAAATAAATAAACAGCAATACCCTGCTGGTTTTGCCTGTGTAGCCTTTTGCCGGAAACAACCACAGGTAAATAACCAAAGGTATAATGGCGAAAGAGGTTGCAGCCAGATCGTAAAACAGGCCGATGATAAAAACTTTAAGCAGGTTTAAAACAGACCAGTCGAAAGAGGCCGCACTATAAATTAATAAGGTGATGCGGGTTAATAACGAAATACCACATGATAGCAGGGTAGCCAGAAGAACAGGACCGAACCTGTTTTCTAATAGTTTACTTATTTTTTCTTTAACGTTCATAATTGGGGGCGGTTCCAACAGTTGAAACTTACCTGCTAAACCTTGTTTTTTTGCAAAGTGCGAAGGTAAGTTTCAATTCTGAAGGAATTCTGAATGTTTGGTTAGCACAGCGAAATTAGTATTAATGCTTTAAATTAACAATTCATTAATACCTGGCTAACCTTGTAGTATTATTGCTTCGAAAAATCGACACTCAGGGTTGAAGTAAAGCGTGCAACTAATTTATCGTACAGTGTTTTATTAATGGTACTCGATATAATAATCATGTTATTGGTGCCTGTGCGTGTGGTTTGTCCGAAATCGCTTGCGGTTAAACCGGTTACCAATGCATTTAATTGTACGGTAACTTTAGCCACGTAAGTTCCGGCGGTAACTTCCACGCGTTTAGCTTCCAGCTTAATTACCTGGGCCTGGTTCATTTCGAACCTTACCGGGATTTTTGTTCCCGAAGCTTCAATATATGTTCCGGTTAATAATAAAGGCGGATTGGTTAACGAACTTGCCAGGGTTAGGTTAAACTGGTTGTTTTCGTACACGCCCGAAGCGATGGAAACTGTGCCCGACAGCGAATCGGGTTTTAAGGCGTTAACCAGGTAAAGGTTTTTAGTTTCGAGATTAACGGCTCCGCTACCTGATTTGGTGGCGCTGAATTCGATTTTGGCAACATTGACACTTGCGGTTGACCAGTTGATACTTCCATTGGTGCCGGCAGCCACAACCGCGCCACTGGCACTGGCATTACTGCTTAACGATGCATTTAAATTGCTGGCACTAAAGCTGTAACTTAATTTGGTGTCGGTAGCTACCTCTTTTTTGGTACAGCCCATAAAAAGCACTACCATTAGCAATGCGCTGGTAAGTTGGTAAAGTTTAGTCATTTTGTTTGATTTTAAGGATATCAGATTTGGTTAGTGATTGACCTTAAATGTAAGTTTGAATTCTGTAGCAATTCTGAAGTTGAGCACAGAAGTGCTGTTGTCCGCGTTTGTAACGGGGATAAACAGGATTTGCGATTGCATCGCGCTGGTTCATGTCGCCCTGGTTCGTGTCGCCCTATCGCCATGGTTCGTGGAGACACGAACCATGGCGTCGGTACTTAAAATTTATAGCTATAGCCTAACCTGAATACCTGTGTTTCATAAAAGTCGGTACTGGTTAGTTTAAAGCCATTGCCATTAATTTCCTTTTTGATTTTCAGGGTGTTAAAAATGTCATTTCCGTTTAAGAAAATTTCACCTTTGCCATTTTGAATCTGTTTTTTAATCCCAAGGTCTGTAGAAAAACGGGCGCCAATTTTTCCCTGTGGAATAATATCCGGTGCCAGGTAAGCCATCGCTAACTGGATATCGGTTTTTGCCGATAATTTGAACTGTCCGTTTAATTTCACATTACCAGATACGATAGATTGCTCAGGCATACTGTAGATCGTGGGAACGGGATATTGGTTCGTAATGGTGAAAGCATCAATTTTGTTCTGGTAAACCGTACCGCTCAGGTTAAATGAAAACCAGTTGCTGAGTTCCTGTTGTAAAAGTAATTCGCCTCCGGAGTTAAAGCTTTTTCCTGCATTTTGAAAGATATTGTAGATGATCGTATTACCCGGAACAATGGTAGCAATACGCGTAATGGTGCCGTTTACGATTTTATGGAAGGCCGAAGCATAGAAATAACCTTTATCCCAGCTGTTTTTATAACCTAACTCAAGGGCATGGGTAAACTGTGGACGCAGGGTAGGATTACCTACCTTTAACAGTTCCGGCTCATCGTATTTCGGAAATATCCTGATATCAACTTCATTTGGACGGTCTACCCTTTGGTTGTAAAAAGCACTTATTTTATTCCGCTCATTAATTTTGTAAGCCAGGCGTACATTGGGGAATGGTCTGAAATATTCATAACCATCACTTTTGTATGTATTGTGATTGGGGTTTACCTTATAATCTACGCGCACATATTCCATTCTCAAACCCGCTTCAAGTTCGATAGCTTTGTTTTCGTAAACATAATTGCCATATACCGCCGGAATGTTTTCGCTATAATCGGCCCATCCGCCTGCGTTTACATCAACAGGCGAGTTTAAGCCAGGGTAAAACTGCATATCTGTTGGGATTAACCGGTAGCGGTATTTTATTCCACCTTCAATTCTGCCATGTTTTAGCGGACGCACATAATCGAGGTTAAAATCAGCAACATGCTCATCCGAAAGGAGTTTAAAAGCATCCATGCCGGTAAAGGTAGGCATCACGTTGGTAAAGAAATATTTTTCATCTTCCCGGTGCCAGGTATAATTAAAGCCTGCATTTAACGTATGGCCGGGTTGTGCAAATTTGTGCTGGTACAGGGCCGAACCTGTAGCGGTGTATTTAACCTCATCCTCTACAAATTGCCAAAGCCGGTTTCTGGTGGTAAAATCGCTGTTAAAGTAGGGGATGTCGCCCAGGTCGCCAATTTTTTCGCGGTTAAAAAAGCCCGAAAGGGTGAAACTGTTGTGCGCGTTGGGGTTATAATCGAAACCGCTTTTTACCGTAGTAAAAGTGGTGGTACGGTTGCGTTTAACTTGCTGGTTAATCACGGTACCATCATCATAAATCCTTTGTGCAAATTCGTTTTTATTTAAGGTTTGCGTATATAAATAATCGGCCTGTAAAAAGGTATTTAACTTGTTTTTGCGGTAATTTAACGATAGGGAAGGGTTAAACTTTGGCGTGGCCTGATACTGCGGACTAATGCCCGGCAGGTTCTCTTTCCTAAGCCATAAGGCTCCCAAACCGGTACTCATGCCTAATTTTCCGTTAAAACCTTCCTGCTTATTTTTCTTGTAAATGATATTGATGATACCGGCATTGCCATTGGCATCGTATTTTGAGGAAGGGTTATTGATAATTTCGATGCGTTCGATAGCCGATGCCGGAATGTTATCGAGCCCGGTCTGACTACCAAAACCGGTAATTGCGTTTTGTTTGCCATCAATCAGTACCGCAATCTTGTCATTCCCCCTGAGTTGTACTTTCCCATCCTGAATGGTAATACCGGGCAGGTTTTGCATCGCCTGGAGCACCGAACCCCCCAGCTGACTGGTGTTTTTAGCCAGATCGTAAGTTTTTTTATCCAGCTTATTGCCCAATCCTTCGCTTTGTGTACCCTGAATATTAACCGTTTGCAAGTTTTGGGCATCTTCTGCCAGTTCGAAAATACCCAGATCGATAAAAGGACTGAGGGAGCCGATGCTAACTTCTTTTTGCAGTGTTTGATAGCCAACAATACTAATGGTGAGGTTATAATTGCCTGAAGGAATATCTTTAATACTGAACCGCCCCTGATCATCGCTAATGGTACCCAGAAGTACCTTTTCGTCATTTATTTTCTTTAAAACAATATTGGTGTAAGGAAGCGTGCTTTTGCTTTTGGCTTCTTTAACCTGCCCCGAAGCAGTTATGGGCTTTTCCTGCGCACATATATCGTCGGCAAGCAGAAATATAGAAAAGCAAAACAGCTTTAATATGCGTTTGTAATTTTTCATAATTGATTAAGTTTTCCGCCGGCAAATTAGAACGCAAATCTGAAGAGAAACTGAACTTCAATATTTTATATCATCTTCAAATTTCCCACAGATTTGAACGGTAACTATGCAGAAAAAAAGCTGCGATGCCTAAAATTTATACCTTACTGTTATCTTTTATATTTTTTGTTCCTCAAATCCTTTTTGCCCAAAATAATGGGGTAGTTACGGGAAAAATTGTTGATGGCTCTTCATCAAAAGCCATGGAGTTCGTCAATATCGTATTAATGAAGCCTGGAAGTACCGATGTGATCAGCAGGGAAGTAAGCGATGCAAAGGGTAATTATAAATTAAACAATGTTCCGGATGGCACCTATTTCATTATCGCGAGTTTTATCGGTTATCAGAATTTTAAAACTGCAAATTTTACGCTGAGTGCTGCAAACAAAAAGATAATTCAGGATATAAAGCTGGATGGCGGAATGAAAAACCTCGATGAGGTTACCGTTGCATCTAAAAAGCCACTTTACAGCAATAGTATCGATAGAAAGGTTTATGATGTATCGCAGGATATGCTCGCTAAATCAGGATCGGCAAGTGAGGTACTGGCCAATGTTCCGCTGGTTCAGGTTGATGTAGACGGCAATATCAGTTTGCGCAATTCGACCGCTACAATACTAATCAATGGAAAGGTTTCGCCTTTAATGGGTGCAAACGCGGCCGCCGCGCTACAGCAATTTCCGGCCAATAGTATCGAAAAGATAGAGGTAATTACCAATCCATCGGCCAAATACCGGCCTGATGGCACAGGTGGGATTATCAATATTGTATTGAAAAAGAATGCGAAACGGGGCTTAAACGGAACCTTAACCGGAAACATGGGAAACCGCGAACGTTATAATGCGGGCGCAAACGTAAACTATAACATCGGGAAAATAAATATTTATGGCAATTACAGTTTGAAGCAAGACGACAGGCTGAGGACCAACACCAACAACCGCGTGCAAACCGATCCGCTAACACAGGCGGTACGGTATTATAACGATTTCGCCACCCAGCAGTCCAGGCCTTTCTCTAATATCGGCGGTATTGGGATAGATTACAATCTAACTGATAAAATCACAATGGGTGCATCGGGTAATTTTTACCTGCGCAATATGCACAAGCATGATATGACCACTAAAATGATCCGTACGGCATCGTCGCTTGAGCAGGATTACGACCGGAAAAGGGAAAATTTTGAGCAGGAAAAAAACTTTGATGCTACAATTTATGCAGAGCATGGATTTAAAAAGAACGGACACAAGCTCAGGCTGGAGTTTAATACCGCACATTCGCCCGAGGTTGAAGATAACCACTATACCAATTTATTCAGGTATCCGGCTGTGGCCAACCAATTAGATAATACGCTGATTAAACAAACCGCCGATCAGCAACATGCGGCCGTAACTTATGAAAACCCCCTAACCGAAAACAGTAAAATTGAAGCGGGCTACGACGGGCAATACAATAAAGAAGATCTGGATTTTTATGGCGAAGCTTTTAACCAGGCTCAACAGCGTTTTTTGACTGATTTTAATAAAACCAATCGTTTCATTTACAACGAAAATATACATGCCTTGTATGGTACCTATGCTTTGGATGTTAACAAAATCGGGATGATGCTGGGTTTAAGGGGTGAGTATGCCGACGTAAGTTCTAAACTGATTACTACGGGAGCGGTAGTACCCAATCATTATTTTAAGTTGTACCCAACCCTTCATTTTATCTATAAAGTAGCTAAAAACAAAGAACTGCAGCTAAATTACAGCAGGAGGGTAAGGAGGCCCGAAGCGGATGAGTTAAACCCATTTGCCGAATATGCCGACCCAACCAACGTAAGGGTAGGTAACCCCTATCTGTTGCCCGAAATTATCCACTCGGTAGAGTTGGGTTATCAGTGGAGTAACGATCATTTCAGTATTTTGCCGGGCATTTATTACCGCTATACCTATAACCGTTTTACAGCCATTACCACGCCATTAAATGATTCGGTTCTGGTAACCCGGCAGCAAAACCTGAGCAACGACCGCGCTTTTGGGGCCGATGTAATGCTTACCATACATCCCAGCGATAAGCTGAGTTTTAACCTCATTCCGAATGTATTTTATAACCAGATTGATGCCAGTAACCTGGGCTACAGCAATAAAAAATCGACCGTTACCTGGTCGGCCAACATTAACGGCAGTTATGCTTTGCCCTGGGGAACAGCCATTCAGCTGAATTCGGTTTATAAATCGGCACGTTTAACCCCTCAGGGTAAGTATTTGCCCAGTTATGTTTTAAATATTGGTTTAAGGGAAGAGGTTTTAAAGAAAAAAGGTTCAGTGTACCTTACGGTATCAGATTTATTTAAATCGCAACGGCAGGTGGCCGAACTGCAATCGCCATTGCTTTTGCAAAACATCAATCAGCGGAGTAACTCCAGGATTTTTTACCTGGGCTTTAGCTATAATTTTGGTATGGTTAAGAAAAAGAAAGACCTGCAGTTTGATAATAGCCAGTAAAAGCTGAGGCTGCGGTTTTTGCCCGTAATATGGTGGTATTCGAAAACGGGCTATTACCCTAGCGGGTAGTAATTTCTGGTTCACCATTTATTAAAGCTTGTACATTAATTATAAAATCTACAGCATTAATTATAAACGCTACTACATTAATTATAAATGCTAGGACATTAATTATAAATGCGGGTGCGTTAATTATAAAATCTACAGCCTTAATTATAAACGCTAGTACATTAATTATAAATGCTGGTGCGTTAATTATAAACGCTAGTACATTAATTATAAAATCTACTACCTTAATTATAAATGCTAGGACGTTAATTATAAAATCTAGTGCATTAATTATAAATGCGGGTACGTTAATTATAAATGATTGTGCATTAATTATAAAATCTAGCATATTAATTATAAGTGCTTGTTCGATAATTATAAAAGCGAAAGCCTGTATTTAAATTAAAGATTAGTGATTTGCTTATTGTTTGCTAAAAATATTAGTATTTTTGTGTGCTGAATTGAGTTAGCATAAGCAATATGAAACCAAGGGATTTGATAAGTAAAAGCGAATTAGAACGCAAGTGGGAGAATTACAAATATGAGGCACCAGCCCAGCCCGCTATAACCTACTATACCATTTATGAAAAGGCCAAGGCTTTAAAACATTGGATATACGATCCCGAAATAAAACGCTGGCAAACACCCGAAGAGTTTTTAGAACTGGAGAAAAGAATCTCTGGTGGCGAACCCAAACGATTGGAGCGTTTGCAAATTAAAGACCCAATGGAGGGTGTTAATGCTGCTTACGAGCAATTACAAGCTTTAAAGGATAGGATGGAAATATTTGTGAAGAGGGTGATTGAATATTATAGATAATAAAATTCTTCAGAATTTATATTAATGAAACTAGTTCTACGCAAAAGATATACATAAAAAACTAGGACTTTTAACCACTTAACTAATCATTGGATAAATTTTTTATTACTAATTGCTGTAAAGTTCTAGACCGAATTAAAATACTGATGGAGTAGCGGAATCTGGAGGTGTTTTTGGAGGCTTAATCTTTAAAATCATTGGCATTGGAAAATCTACTCCAGTCAGCATAGCTTCACCAGAACTAAGTATAGGTAAAAATGAAAGTGCGGATTTACTTGCTTCAGAGCAGGCATATTCTATAGCCTCGCGATCGAACTGATTGATTAAGCGATGTACAATAAAACAGCCCATCTGACTTAAAACCCCTCTCGGTATGTCGCGTGGCATCTGAGTTGATAGTACTAAAAATAAACCAAATTTTCTACACTCTTTTGCAATGCGGTCAAAAGCATTCAAATCTACCTCTATTGAATATTCATCTTTGATTTTTTTGTTCAAGAAAAGATGTGCCTCGTCTAAAAATAGGAGCAAACTTTTCTTGGGCCTCTTAGAATCTCCCTTGAACTCTTTTCCGAGAGCTTTTTCTAGTAAAAGACGACCCAAGGCATTAATAAGAATTTCTCTAAGCTTGTTATCTGTAGGAACTTCTGCCACTGACAAAATCAAGACATTAACATCTGCTTTCATAAAGTCTTCGAATAATTTTCCAAAGTCCACACTGCCAAGCCCATTTTGCAGTCCTTTGAAATCAAAAACTTGCTCAAAGGATTTATCATTAATAGTCAATAGAATTCTTGTAATCAATGATTGGCAATTATTTGTAGCAGTTTTATCTGAATTGCCATAGTTATCTATACATTCTTTTATAATCTGTGCAGCCAGTGCATTTATATCAAAAGTGCAAAATGGTGAATAAACATCAGGATTATTTTTACATGTAAGCATAAATTGGATTGCATCCTTATCTATCCCCTTTTTTAATGTTGAATAACCATGTTCTCTATTTTTACTGATGTATGTAGCTTGAAAAATAGATTCAGGACTTTCAGCTTCTATTGTTTTTTTGCTAAGCAACTCGATTAATCTTAAGCTTTTGATAGCCTCCTGCAACTTTGGTAATTGCGATTGTTGCGATGGTCTAAAAAGTGCATGAAGATCTGTTTCACGAATATTTCTATAATTTAAATAAGTTCCACTATCACTTCCTCCATTGAATTTTCGGTACCAAATATTATTGCTTTGTAGTGCTTCATATTCACCTGTCGGATCTATTACTATTGCCTTTCCGTTAAGGCAACAGACCTCTTGAATTAATTTTGCAATGGTCCAACTCTTTCCACCACCTGTAGTGCCTACAATTGCACAATGCCTACCAAACAAAGCCTGTCCAGATACGTTCACTTCGTGTCGACTATCTCCAGGAATGTAAGCTAGAGGAATTAGCTGATCGTTTTCTCCTCTTTTTCCAAAATCAGTTAGTAACGAACCTAGAAAATCATCAGCACATAGAAAAACCTTTGCACCAACTGGGGGAAGCTGTTCGATACCTTTTTTTGCTTTTAACTCATAGGAGTCAAAGCAGAGCATGATTTCTATTTTGCCAATAGGATGGAATTCCTCTTTTTCGTATCGCGTCTCAGTAAATTGTAACCTTTCTTTTTCTGGGAGTGCAATCTCCGTTATTTTGCCTAAAAAACCATTCCCAGTGCCTTCGATGATTATGTATTTACCGGTTAAAGCGTGATAACCTTGGTCAGCACTGAAGAATTTCTTCAATAATAGTGAGGATGGGAAATGAACATTGGTAGCATACGGTGCCACAAGTGATACAAATCCTACAAATCTGCTATCGGAATATGGATTGTACATCATTCTTTGATATTAGGATTTCTGAGGAATTCATTGAGTGATTCTAATACATCGAATCTTCTATGTGCAATGTTTTCTGGAAATTGAATAGTAAAGTCGATAAAACTCTCCGCAATCAAAGTTAATCTGCTTTGGAACTCGGCAATGCGATGTAATTCTTTTTGATATTCCGCATTTTTCCCGACAACCTCACCATAAGTGACACTCATGAGGTTGAGTGAGGGGTTCTGCTTTATAGACTCTAATATCACCGATGAGATGTGCTTATCATAAAAACTAAAACCTATTGTAATTAATAAAGTATTTTCTGTTCTCAATGCTTGTTGAAATCTAGCCATCATTTCAAAATATGGTTGCTCATAAGAATGCTCATATTTATTGCTCTGTGGAAATATCATCACTCTTTGATCTGTAGGTATTGCATCTGTTGTTTGATCGATCTCACCGCCGTTTTTTCTCCAAGTTAATGAACCATGCATTTTAAATAGATAAAATAATTTTGCTATTGTGCTGTCTTTTTTGTCTTGTCTATTGTGCCTAGTTTCAATAATATCATAATCGAAATACTTCCCATTGAATACTCTTGGATTAGAAAATGTGAAACCATCAATTACCGTAAAACGCTCTTGAGCAGCTGCTTGTTCAAATAATGTATCGTAATTAAGTGTAAAAACCTTTACACGAGGGAACTTCTGAGGTCTAAGGCCTATTTTATTAAGAAATTCTGTATGTGGCGCAGCTTCTTCCAATTCTAGAGTGCATTCATCTACAATAAAACTCTTTACATGGTTCATTGCATCTAGTAGTTCTGTATCTGACTTAACTGAATGTCTCATTCCAGCGAGAGAAAGTAATTCTTCTAAATCTTTTCCCTGGTAGTTATCTGTTTTTTTTATTAATAATTGTAGATATTTATTTTCTGAACCATTACTTAGTGCATCCCAAAGTCCGGCCATTGTTAATCCTTTTTTATGTTTTCCAATTCCTACAGATGTACCTGCGCCGGATAGGATGATTAGATTTTCAATCTCATTGTATTTATGTTGAAGTTGATTAGTATAAAAATCTCGCTTAAGTTCATCTGCATATGCCCAAAGACCAAGTTGACTTCGCACTTTATTATCCAAACCTATTATAGCTCCAAAATCATCTAAGAATAGCAGCTCCATTTCGTTCCCAATCTTTTCAATTTTTAATAACTCTTTTGGTAAAATAGGTTTGGGATTTGCTTCATTACTTTTTTCTGCTATATTTTCAGTCTCAATCCCTTCCTTATTTGAGCTTTTCTTTTTGGTTAACTTAGTGATTGTAAGTTTTTTATTCTTTAAGATAACCTCGCTAGTTAGCTCAGCCGAAACTATTAATTCTTGCTGGTTCATATTTATTCTGTTAGTAGATAACCTCAGAATATACAGAATAGATTAATTGACTGAAGATTGAGAGGTCGTTAGCCAAATATAAAATAATATCTTTGTTTTTATTGCGATATTATCTTTATTAACGCAAATGAGCTTGATGAGCGTTTTTAAAAAGTTGTTTCAATACTTGCGATGTGTTTAATACCGAAATTATAGATTAAATAATCTAGAACCCAATATTTTAATTGAGATTAATAGAATATAAAAACTCATTTGATAGTATTTCCTATAGCCCCTGGAGTGCGGTACCCGTTTTTAATCCTCAATTAGCTCATGAAGCTGTAATTGTCTAAAAACAAAATAAGCCAGCTCCAAAATTTAGAGCTGGCTATCAAAATTACGTTCTTGCCACTTGTATGAATAAATATTTTTACCAGACAATCGGTTGGTATAGTTTTAAAGTACCCATTTCTTCAGGAATATCTTGAAGTCTTACGATCAGCTTATTACTATTAATCATCAAAGGAAGCATCTTGGTTGGTGTAGTACCTATTGTCACCTCCGGATCCTTTTCTAAATCCGGAGTTTCGTCAAATGTCAGAGTTGCGTAAGTTGCTTTACATACTGTATTTTTGCTTCCAACTTTAATTTTTACAGATTTAGTTGATTTAAGAACTTCTACAATGTCGGGCATTATCCATCTTATACCTTGAAAATAGACTTGGTAAAGTTTGCTATCTTCCTTTGATAGGGCAGTAACCATAAATTCTTCAAAATCTCCTTTTTTGTTCCATGCTTGAGGAAGAAACATCACATCCTGTGGAAGCGGGCCGAATTCAGGGGCATAGATTACAATTCCATCATAATGGACTAAGCGTCTATCATGTTCTTTTGCGTAATTTAAATAATTTGAAATACCTATCATAAACAATACCAAATGTATATTTAACATGGCGCATATTTCTTTTTCGGCGGGGTTTGAGTGGTATTCGTCGAACCGGTTTTACCTGCTTTACCTAATCCTTTCGTGTACTCTTTCATTCTAATATCTATCCTCTTAACCCAATATTCTGCCAATTGACCGGAGGAAAGATAAGGATTTGCTTTATATTTTTTTCTCATGTCGACTTCTGCCGAATTGATCGCATCAGCTGCAATCGCTTTAGCTTCATTTCTTGTATAAATCAATTTGCCCTCAACATTAAAATATGGAAGTCCAAAATAAACTTGTGGAATTTGAACATATTTTTCATTATTCACAGTGCCGGTCATGAAATCATATATACCTAAATTACAGTAAATGTCCGTCAATTCAGCTTCCTGCCAAAGCTCATGCAATGTAACCCCTGCAAAGTCAAAATTATCAGGACAGGTATATGCATAATCAGATTCAGATGGTTCTGAATCTGGTACCTCGTCAGATACTTCCGGTAAAGTTGGGGCTGTTCCTCCGCCACTACCCGAACCACCACCACTTCCACCTGATCCACCGCCGCCAACGCCGCCGCCGTCACCATCGCCCACTGTTGGAATATCTGTACAGACCGTTGTATAGTTGTAACCTTTAACATATGGCGTGCAATCAGTGTAAGTTTCAACTGTTACGCAACTCATGCCATAAACAGGCGAAACATCGGTGTAACAGTTTTGCGCCTCTGCAAGCTGTAACTTGCCTCGTCCAATACCTCGCATTCCTAATGTTGTTCTCTCATTAAGTGAGGCTTTATAGGCTTCTGCATTGGCACCCTTTATCGATTGGGTAGCCTTGCCACCTTGATAAATATAGCCATTAATTAAATTTCCGTTCGCGCCATAGTAGTAAACTGCACCCGTATAAGAGCCATACTTTTTGTAATGCGGCTTTTCATCAGAAATAGAAACCATGTAATAACCGTTTATGATTTTACCGGTTTCATTGTCCTTGAAGAAAAGCATTTTTATTTTGCTTTTTGCGGCTAAGGAATCCACAGATGACGGGTTAGCAAAACCTAATGAAAGAAATACATTTTCTTTGTTAATTACGTCTACTTCATAGACGCTTTCATTTTCTTGGTTATTGATAAAAACTTTGTTCCAATCGGGCTTTAAACTATTAAATAAAAGAGCCTTGTGATTAAAATTTTTAGCTTCCCAATTTTGGAGATCACTTAGGTTAAAACTTTCAGGATTATTACCTGTAGTTTTTTTGCATGAAGTAATAATTAGTGATATGCTGAATAACAGCAAACAGATCAAGCCGAGTGGCTTAATGGAATAAGATAGTTTTTTCATCTTTGAGATAAACGTTTTTATTAATATTGTTGACGACCAATACAAAACAATAAATATCTTGGGGACGAGAATTTATGGAATCTGAGAACGTCTTGATTTAGTTTTAAAGGTATATTTTGCTTTTTCTTTTATATAGCAGGATTATTTTTTTTGTGAAGTGCTGTATATCGTTAAAAGTATGTTTGCGCATATTTCTTTCTTCCTAATTAAAGCCACTTCGTAAAAGGCAGCTTTGTAACGTAGGATGCAAATCAACTATCACACTTTTAATTTTTTAAATGTTAAGCCTATAATGTGTTTGCGTTGTGGGTGATCTAATTTTAGCGATGCCTTAATGTAACTTTTAACCCCCAGTACGATATCCACTAATCCTGTTTGTTCAGCATAAAAAACAATAGCTCTTTTTTTACGGGCATCATCAACCGGGGTTTTGGCAATCGCTACCGCATTAACACTGGCCTCCATGGTTTGGAGTAAGGATTGAAAAGATTTGATGGTAATGTCTTCTTCTGTAGGGGTATATACATTACTGTTAAGCAAAACATCAATATACTGTTTAAAATTCTCGACCTTATTGTCATAAGATACCGCTCTTTGAGATCTGCTAACCGTACTATCAGCATCTTTCTGGTTTTTTATGATCCCCCTTAACTGATCGGCAAGCGTTTTGGCTGTTTGTAATTCAGCAGGATTGGCAATCGCTGCCTTTAGATAATTAAAACTACTGGATACCAGATTATTGAAGGGCTTAAAAATAAGTTCCTGTTCGTCAACGGCTTTTCTGTATGCAGGTAGCACTTCACTAACTGCACGGTTTGCATCTTCTGCTCTTTTAGATAATTCTTCTAATGCTTTTATCTCGTATATCGCTTTAGGCGGTTGGTAGTTGTCTAAAGTTTTTAGCCTGATAATTAGATCTTTGGTGTTGGCCGCATTTTTAGCGTAGCCACTTTCTGTGTTTGACATAGGTTATTTGATTAGGTAAATATTTAATTATTGATTCGGTAAACGACTTTGTTGCCTGTTTAAATCCTGGATACACTTATATCAATCCGTCACTTTTCGGGATCTGCCCCTGTCGGTGGCGCTTCTTCCTGTAGTTTGGCTATAATTGCTTTCATTTTGGGCAGTCCGAAATAGTTGTACTGCTCAATTATTTTAATTACCTCGGGGTGCGAAACGGATAGGTTGTACAAAGAAGAGCCGGCATTATTCCATACATCAGCTGATTCGAGTGATTTATATTTCTCTATTGCGGGGTTTTCGATATTGGCAATGTTGGCTACGATCTCTGCTTTTTCTACAGCAGTGAATTTTTTGGAGGGGTCTTCGTCGAAGATATGTTGTCGATCTGTGGAATATAAAGCATCCATAAAATTACCCAAAGCATAAATAAAACGATTATCTGTAGCACTGGTATGCTCTTCTACATATTTTAATAAACCTTCTCTAATCCACAGCTTATTATAACTGTCTTTAGTAAAAAACAATTGTCCAATAAATTCTGGATATCTATAATTTTCTTTATAAATAGAATCCAACATCATTTTATTTATTTTAGGTTCTTTATCGTAGCCATATTTTTCCAATAACATACTTAAAAACCCTTTATTATTATTAAAAAGCCAACTGAAACTTGCCTTATCATTATTAAACAGATATTTGTTTCTGTGAATATGAAAAGGTTCTATAGTGATTTTGTAGCTATTATCATTGTTTATGCTGATTAAGTCATCCAAAAGTTGAATGTCAAAAAATAAATGTTCCTTTTTTAATAAATAATAATTATCATAGTATACAAAGTCTTCAAATTCATTTTTTACCATTTTGTTATAATCTTCCGCTTGATTTCCAAATAACGTAATATAACTATCTGTTGCATGTGTTTTATAATGAGGGTTTTTTAAATTATCTATACCAAATATCTCTTTAATTCTTTCATTAAATACCTCCTCGCTAACAGGTATAAAACCATTATTTTTTAACCCTTCAAACATTATTATCGAAGCCAGTTCTAAATCCCTTCCTGTCATTTTATAGGGATTTTCATATCCTTTTTCTTCGCTATCTACTCTTTTTTGATATTCTAAGTGCTGTTTTATTTCTTCTATAATTTTTATGGGTATCATTGGTTTTTGTGTTTCTTGATTTGCTGTTGAACTGTTTTGTTTGGGCTTGTTTTTGCAGCCACTTACAATGAATAAAGTGATTAGCGAAACCAATATTGCTTTTGTTTTCATATAGTGCGTATCTTAATTTAAGTTGTTTTGTTTGACTTTGTTTTGTTCTTGTCTTTTATGCTGAATTTCTCGTTTATCTTTGCGGCGCTTTCATAAATATCCCTATCCTTTAATTTATCGGCTTCTTTAGGTTCATAATCTGCAGGGATGTAAAACCCCTCAAGTACTTTGGTAATCCCGTCATAAGTAAAAGATTTGCCGTAGCTACTAAAGCGAATGGTATCGCCCTGGTTACCACCAAGCAGAATAAATCGGCCATCTTTAGTTTTACCAAATAAAAAGCCGGTATGTCCTTTTCCTGAGCCGTTGCTAGCCTTATAGACGACTAATGAGCCATAAATAGGTTCGGATATTTTTTTGTATTTATTATTATTAATAGGGGCTAATGAGCCTGCGGAATTGGAATGACTGTACGGCTTATTTTTAGCGTTTTTTGTTTTGCTGATGCACCAGTTCATAAACGCGGCACACCAAGGACCTTTTTCACCATTGGTTGGTTTGTAAAAATTACTGCAATACTCAAGATAGCTTTTTGCCTTAGAGTACATAGGTTCTTCTCCTTCATAACATCCTTTCATCGCTTTAGCTTCATTTAAAGCAACTTCCATCCAGGGTGCCCTGTTGCCAATAATTTTAATTTCAATTTCTTTCCAATCGCATTCGCTTGTTTTAAATGTTTTTGATGTATAATTATCAAAGGCATTTTGTTTTTGTGCATAACTATTGCCAACCTCATGTCCTACTCCTTTTGAAACCAGTTTGTTATCAGCAAAGCCATTAGATTTAGCTATCAACCCCCTCCATTTAAAAAAGGCCATAGAAGTTAAAACTGCTATTCTTATATCTTTGGCAACAATGTCCGGATCTTTCAGGATATCAATCTTTTCGTATTTCAAGATATAGGTATTTGCTTTTGCATAATTTTCTCTTCCGGTAAGCTGTATTAAACCCTTTCCCCTGAATTTCCAGCCATCACCCTCCTGGGTATTGCCTACACGGTTTTCTACACTACGGTTTTTATCGGCATAAGCCAGGTTGGCAATCATTTGTTCATTGGCCGCATGATCTTTTGTGCGTCCGTATTTGTAGGCATCTTCGTGGTGTTTGGCGAAGTACGAAAAAGGTGGATTATCACGCTTACCTGTTTTTTTATTCAGGTTGCCATTAATTAAGGTATCTGCACTGTAGTTCATGTTTTCGCCGGTTTTTACATGGAGTTTGGTACTCGATTCTACCCTGATCTGGGCAAAAAAATGGGCTTTTACCCAGCAGGTATTCATACCCAGTTCGGCCATGTATTTATTGTAGGTTTCGGCTACCAGTTTAAGGGTATGGTCATCGGCATCTTCGAAAATCTTTTTCAGTTCAGCAGTGGTAATTGCTGCATTGCACCTGGGGCAGTCTCCCGATTGATGGCCTTCCTGCCGCACAATCCCCACCATGGCTTTCCCGCCATTGGCCGGTACATCATTTTTAAAGGCTACCAGGGTATTGCTGATGCCCAGAAATTCCATTTCTGCTATTTCGGCATAAAAATGATGAAGTTTTTCGCTGTAACTTTTCTCCCAGCTTTTTGAAAGGGTAAAATCAAATTCAACAATGCCGTGCTGATTTAACGTGTATTTTTTATCGTGCAGTAGGGTATCTTTCCTTAAATGATCTAAGCCCAGCCGGCTTTCTTTACGGTATATTTTTACGTTTACTGTTTTTGCACTCAGGTTGCGGGTACGAATGCGGCATTTCATCTCGCTGCCATAAGTGGCTTGTATTACGGGTTTACCATCCAATAAAAATTCAATACTTACAATTTCTTCCCTGGTAACCAGCTGTAGTTTTTGCAGCGGCTGGGGGATGTTGCCGTTCAGGATTTCGTATTTTTGATCGGCAGCATGTACCTTGAAATAAAATGCTGTTCCCGCTTTTAAGTGTTTGCGGTATTTTTCTGCATGTGGTATAAAATCATATCCATCAGCGTTTAATACCTGGCTGGAAGGTATTTTGAAACCATTAATGATATGGATGGGCACTGCTTTACCGGTATCATCGAGGTAACCATATTCGAGGTTTACCACAAGCCCCTCAGCAGCTCTGAATTTTACGTAGGCATGGTTGGCTTCCTCCCAGCCGGTCTTTGTTTTTTTACCACCTTCGGGGTATTCCCATTGTGCCAGCACCACTTCGGGTTGGGCTACCACAACTTTAACGGCAACTTTAAGAGTAGGTTGTGCTAAATAAGCCTGCACGGTATATTCGCCGGGTTCTTCAAAATGGTGGTCTATTATTTCCCCGCTTTTTGAGTTAAAGGCAGCCACACAATTGCCCTTGTCATCTTTACAAACCCATTTTACAGCAGCAATTTCGTAGGGCGGGGCGGGTAGTATTTTAAACTGATCTTTTACACTAAAGGTTATTTTCTCTTTTATCCGGGTACTTGCTGTAGAAGCGCTAACCGATATAATTGCGTTTTTTACAGCCTTTATCAGTTCTGATTGTTTGGGTACTCCGTTAAACAAGGCCGAAACGATGTAATTACATTCCTCGTTGCAGATTACCCTGGTGAGATTTCCATTAGAAATAAGGAGTGTTGGAGAACCCTTCCCGCTGATTTTGTTTACCTCCCAACGAATAGTATTCATGTCGCCGGGAACGGCAAGCCCTGGAAAAAGGCTTTTGAGCCTGAATTCAACTGGTTGCTGTATCCTTACTTTGGTTCTGCCATCGGTTGTGGTAACGGTTTCAATTTGGTTTTCCTTAATGATATAAGCTTTGGTTACTTTTTTATCGCCAGCGGTTTTGCCATAGGCTTCAATCAGGTAAGTACCTGTCTTTTTAAAAGTAAGGGTAAGGGTTTCGCCTGCATCGCTGCGCAATTGCATGGGTGCACCATTTTCATCGTAAATAACCCAGTTAACGGCTTGCTTTTCAGCGTCAGTTGGTTTACCTGTAAAATTTGCGCGAAAAGTAACCGGGCTGTTTAGCGGTTGTTCGGTACCATAGCTTAAAGCGGATATGGATTTTACTGTAGCGCCATCTTCGTCTTCGTTTTTAGCTTCCTGTTCGGTATGTATGAGTTCTTCGGTAATTAATGGGCCATCGGCGGCCCAACTTCCCGGATTTGCATTTTCAAGCACCTGCTGGTTAATATCAGCCTGCTGGCCATGCTCTACAATTTTAATATTTCCTCCCTTTGCAGTACATATTGCGCTGCTGCGGTTGGTCAGTGCATAAGCACCATTGGGAAGTTCGATCTTTTCATCATAATCTTTCCACTGTAACCGGGCAGTGCAGGGTACAGGTTTACCAGGATCGGGAACCTTGCACTGGCCAAAATTGAGGTTAAATAATTTGTTGTCCAAGGTTGTAGCAACAAGCTTATTTTCACCATTATCGTTAATGATGTATTTATTATGACTGAGTATATGCAGCGGTTTAGGTGAAGGATCTGCGGCTTTATCGCAGGTGCATTTAGCACCCTGACAGATTAAAAGTTCATTGAGCTCCTTATTTTGTATGGGCTTATCTTCTTTCTCCTGTTTGTTATGGGCAGAAACTTCTTCTACATGAGTAAGTTCCTCATCTTTAAGGTTTGACTCGTCAGCGGTTATTTCCGGATCGGTGTTCCAATTCATTTGCGCTATGTTTTACTCATGGGTGGTTAAAAAGATGTCGAGTGTTTTTTCATAATTGCCGGTAGTTAACTGATAACGGGTTTCTATTGCATTACACCAACCGGTAGCGGCATCAACCTGATAAAAACCATCTACGCGTATTTCTTCAATCCGATCATCGGTTTTGGTCTTCAGCCAGCGGTTAAACCCGGGTTGATCATGGATTTCAGCTTTTTTGCCCGAAAATTTAATTAAGCAACCAGTTGGCAGAGGTTTAATCCGCCATTTTTCCCCGAATTGGATAGGTGCAGGGCAAAAGCCATATACCGTCCTTTCTCCACGGAAAATATTTTCGGTAAAATTGACCTGGTAAACGTTTCTGAAATATTCATTCAGAAAAAGATCCTGCATCAGGTTATTTGTTAAATTTTCGCCGGGCAAAAGTTTACGATCGATCGTTGTCAATGCTTTTTCAACCCAATTGCCGGCAAAACTATTTTCGATATTTGTTCTGGTGTTTAGCCATTTTTTCCAAAGTGTTTCCTGCTGTTCAATAACAGTTGGCGAACCATTGAAATTTAATTTTAAACTTACGGGATTCAATACTGTTGAAACCTGCTGTACAAAGGCATCTGCATCGTTGTTGGGGAGATTATTTATGGCGTCAGGCTTACGGTAAACCGTTATACGCTGCGAGCCTGTCCAGAACGAAACCTTCCCGGGTACAATATTGATGTCGAAATCTTTATGGATGTATTTAACCTTTTGATTTGTTCTTTCTGAAATCGTTATTTTCAAATGCATGTTTAAAGGTTCTTTTAAAGGTTTGTAAAGGATTTTGCTAATGTTCATGCCTGTTGTTGGAAGTGTTTTGCTTTTCTATAATTTTGCTGCTGTACAAAATTTACCGGGTATTCAGGGCGATTTATTTTCTTTGATGGTTTCGCTAAATGATTCATACCGATCGTATTTTACTTTGTGCTTAGCCTGTAAAATCACATCCTTGCAGGCGTTAAGCGTAATACGCCCTTTGGTAGCTGAATACACCATGCTTGCTGAAGATTCGGTTATCGTTTTGCCTATGTATTTTATTGTTCCCATGTTTTAAAAGAGTTTAATTTTACCACCACTTTTATTTATAATTTCTTCAGCACTACGGAGTTCGATATGATTATTTGTGCTATTTAAACTAATGTTTTCGGCAGTTTTTTCGATATGGGTAGCTGTTTTATTGATGTGATTATCGGCTATGATGGATATATTATCGGCCGTTATCGAATGGTTTTCGCCGGCATTACTGGCAATATTTGCCCCGGCATTAGTATAGATATGATCGCCGGCCGATATGGAGATCAGCTGACCGGCATTAATGTGGATATTTTTTGCACTGATATTGATGTTTTCTGGTGCCGATATTTCGATACTCGATGCCTGGGTATCAAACCGGATGATATTGTTATTTTTATCGGTGATGGTGATGGTCTCGGCTCCGGATGAATCATTAAATTCAATTGTATGACCGCTTCTTGTTGCAATGGTTTTTAAATGGTTATCGGTATGGCCGCCCGTACCATTTAAACCGTGGAAAATACTGCCCAGCACAATAGGTTTGGCAATATTTCCGTCCTCGAAACCTACTACAACCTGATCGCCAATTTCGGGTATAAAAACAAAACCCCTGTTGGTGTTTACCGCTACACTGCTACCTGCATCTGGTGTAACGATCCTTAACCAATCGCTCACATCATGGTTGGTGCATATCCATTTAAACTTTACTTTGATGCGGCCCTGGCCTAAAGGATCATGATTGTCTGTCACATCGGCGAGCTGCATTGCCGGATTTGGTTTTTGATAACCGCTTACATTTATACATTCGGTACCAGCTGTTAATCCTTCAAATGTATGATGGTATTTGCCGGCAACATCTATATGGTGATTGATGCCTGTAATAAGGAATTTGCCTATACTTTCTGTTATAAAGTCGGTTTCATGCCGCATACTCATCAATATTTCGGCAATGTTTCCAATACACAGTCCGGCATTATCACCTTTGCCGGTAATTTTTAGCAGCCGGGATGCATTGGCTTTTGCTTCGTTTTCCTGATGTTTTTTAACATCGTCACTATTTTCCATCCGGATAGGGGATGCATGGTTAAGCGTTTTGCTATAGGTACGGTTAGCAGCTGTTACAGCATGAATATGATCGGGGCTGCCGTCCAAAGCCTTTTGCATGCCGCTTTGAAGTATTTCATCAGTTATGGGGTTATAGTCGAAGCAATGCTGTTGCAAGGGAGCAATTTCCATCCCATATTGGAATTGATGTATATCGCGGCCATAATATAAGGCTACTTCCTTTTGTTGATCTGGCTTGCCAAAATGGAGTTGTTTGCCATCGTAGAAAAACCATTCATGGTATGCTGCAGCCAGGCGGTTTAAGAGATTAAAATCACTTTCCTGATACTGGATTAGATAACCAATTGGTGTTTTTCGCGTGGGGTTACAAACAATTTTAAGATCATTTTCCGCAATATCTTTTGTAACCAGGCTTACAATCTCGTTTAAAGTTTTATCGAGATAAGATCCCAGATCTGCACCACGATCAATTAAAATGGTTGGACTGTAGCCACTCACAATCAAATGGCCATGATAACCGTGGTTTTGTGCCAGCGCTACATGGGTAACCAGGCCAATAAATTCCTGCATTTTATCCTGGTAGTGACCAAATGAAGCCGTAAGGGTTTTTCCTATAAAATCGCGACAGGTATCGAGGTTGATTAAATCCGGTCGGCCTGGTTCATGTTGTTTAAACCGGAGTTCGAAATAGTGGTGACCATTAAATTGCTGCTCCAGATCGAAGGAGTCAAAATAGGTAATCGCTTTACCTTCGATATTAATTTCGGTAATAAGTTTGTTTTCCATAAGCGTATGTTTAGGAATACTAATAGCGTAGTTGTATGTGGTATTTGGCAAAACCCCCGCCAATTCTTTATTATACACCTGAATGTGAGTTAGTTTGAAAATAAGGCTGTGGTTAAATCTTCGGTTAATGCGCCGCTAACGCCACTTTTTCTGAAAAAATAAATTTTATACCGCGCTTTAATGTTAAAGCATATCTTGTAATCCCAAATTGGGGAATGGGGAAAACTGGGGAAATATTTCTACAATACTAGGTTTGATTTATCCCCAATAATGTCTTTTGGCCGTATAATTTTAAACCTGATAACACTTTTCTTTACAAAATGATTAGTGGTTTAAAAATCATTGGTTGTGAGCATCGATAAAAGGGATGGCTGATGCGCTGATAATTTGTAGCACTAAAATTAGACAATCGTTTGCGCTGACATTTCTATTGTTTTGCTCATTTGCTTGTTCTATTTTTAAACATACAAATCAACAAAACCGAACAGAACCTTAACCCATGCACGTCTTACGGCTAAAAAAAATATTTGCTTTATTGCTGTTAATCAGCCTCTCAGCCGGTAGCTGGGCTCAAAATGCGGCTCCATTTGCTATAGGTACTGAATCTTTTGAGCTAAATGGCAAGCCTTATATTATCCGTTGCGGCGAAATGCATTTTGCCCGCATCCCGAAAGCCGAGTGGAAACAGCGCCTGCAAATGGCAAAAGCCATGGGCTTAAATACCGTTTGTGCTTACCTTTTTTGGAACATGCACGAAAAACAACCCGATACTTTTACCTGGACAGGGCAAAGTGATGCAGCCGAATTCTGTAAACTGGCAAAGGAGGTGGGTTTGTACGTAATATTAAGGCCCGGACCATATTCTTGCGCCGAATGGGAGTTCGGTGGCTTCCCCTGGTGGCTGCTTAAAGACAAAAACATCCGTTTGCGCACACAAAATCCATATTTTTTAGCCCGGTCTAAAAAATACCTGCTTCAGGTAGGTAAACAACTTGCACCCTTGCAAATTACCAATGGTGGTAACATTATTATGGTGCAGGTAGAGAACGAGTATGGCAGTTATGGTAACGATAAGGATTATATGAATATCATTAAAGCCAACTTAAAGGAAGCTGGTTTTAATGTGCCTTTGTTCCATTGCGATGGCCCTTCGCAGTTAAAGAACGACCATCCCGAAGGATTGTTTGCTGTGGTAAACTTTGGCAGCGATCCGGAAGCTAATTTTAAAGCTTTAAGGGCTATACAACCAACAGGGCCATTAATGTGTGGCGAATATTATCCGGGCTGGTTTGATAGCTGGGGCAGGCCACACCATAAAGGCAATACCCAACGTATAGTCGACGAACTTAAATACATGCTTGATCATAAAGCATCGTTTAGTATTTACATGGCCCATGGTGGAACCAGTTTTGGTACTTACAGTGGCGCTAATGCACCTCCGTACCTGCCACAAACCAGCAGTTACGATTACGATGCCCCAATTGATGAAGCTGGTAATGCCACCGAGAAATTTTATGCTATCCGCAAGTTATTTGCCAATTACCTGCAGGAAGGTGAGGTTTTACCTGAGGTACCGGCAGCAAACAAAATACAGCAATTACAGCCCGTTACTTTCTCATCAGTAGCGGTACTGACTAAAAACTTACCGAAGCCGGTTTTGGCCGATACGGCACTGTTAATGGAAGATTTAAACCAGGATTTTGGCTGCGTATTATACGAAACCAGTTTAAAAGCCGGTAAAAAAGCCACCCTTACTTTTAAAGACATACACGATTACGCATTGGTGTACATTGATGGGAAAAAGATTGGCGAACTGGATAGGAGAAAGGGCCGTTTTAGTATCGAATTACCAGCAAGACTAAATAAAAGTGTGTTGAGGGTGCTGGTTGAGGCTACCGGCAGGGTAAATTACGGCTACCAGATGCACGATTGGAAAGGCATTCATGGCGAAGTTTATTTGAGCGAAAACGGAAAACAGACTGCTTTAAAAGGCTGGAAAAATTATCCGATCAGACTGGGCGAGGTAAATACCCCGCTCCGCTACGAAAAACTTAACCGTCAGCCGGCAGCTGCTGCTTTTTACAAAGGCAGCTTTAAAGCCAATAAATTAGCAGACACCTACCTGGATATGGGTAAATGGAATAAAGGATTAGTTTGGTTAAATGGAATGTGCCTGGGCAGATACTGGAATATCGGCCCAACACAAACCATGCTTGTGCCAGGCAGCTGGTTAAAAAAGGGTAACAACGAAGTGGTTGTTTTCGATTTATTCGGCACCCAAACACCGGCTTTAAGCTTTTTAGATCACCCTGTTTTGGATGTGGTAAACGAAAAACAGCCCCAGTTGCACCGTAAAGCCGGCCAGAAATGGCTTGCCAATGCACAGCCACCTTATGCCGAAGGTACTTTTGCCAACGATAACAAATGGCAGACTGTAAACTTTAAACCGGTTACAGCCCGTTATTTCTGTTTAGAGGCGCTTAGCGAGCAAAAAGGACAGCCTTTTACTTCAGTAGCCGAAATTGTACTGGTTGATGATAAGGGAAATGAGATTCCGCGCAACGATTGGAAAGTTGTTTATGCCGATAGCGAAGAACTGGGAGGCGATGATGGCAATGCAGCCAATGTTTTCGATTTGCAGTTTACCAGCATCTGGCATACCCAATGGGAAAACCAGTCGCCAAAGCCACCACACCAGATTGTGATCGACCTGGGTAAAAATTACAGTATCAAAGCATTGAAACTCTTACCTCGGCAGGATAATGCCAATGGCAGAATTAAAGATTACCGTTTATATTTTAACCAGAAACCTTTTAAAAATTTATAATAGAACAGCGCTGAAGCTGAGCCGATTTAAACTGGAGAACAGTAAAATAAAGGTTAGTAAAACGTTTGTTCAAGTACAATTGCAATCAACTTAAAACTTAAATAATAAACATAAAAAACACAAATGGAACGTAGAGATTTTATCAAAAATGGTGCAGTCACAGCGGCGGGTTTAACCATCCTGCCAACAGGAAGTTTATTTGCATCATCAGATAGTGCAAAAGTAAGATTGGGTTATATTGGTGTAGGTGCACGCGGTATGAGCCATATTTCTGAAGGCGCATTGAGAGACGATGTAGAAATTGTAGCGATTTGCGATACCCAGGAAAGCTCGCTTAAAATTTGCCGCAATTTTATTGCTAAAAAAGGCAGGCCTGCAGCTACCGAATACACCGGTGGATTAGATGCTTATAAAAAACTGATAGAACGTAAAGATATCGATGCCGTAATTATTGCTACTCCATGGCAATTTCACCGCGATCAGGCAGTTGATGCCATGAAAGCCGGTAAATATGTGGGTTGCGAGGTTATTGCAGGTTTAACGGTACAAGATCACTGGGATATTGTAAATACTTCCGAAAAAACCGGAATGCCTTACATGACTTTAGAGAATGTTTGTTACCGCAGAGATGTATTGGCGGCCTTAAACATGGTACGTCAGGGCTTATTTGGTGAGTTGGTACACTTAGAAGGTGGTTACCAGCACAATTTAAGAAACGTATTGTTTAACAATGGTAAAGATTATTATGGTGGCGGTGTAGAGTTCGGGCCAAAAGCTTTAAGCGAGGCACAATGGCGTACACAGTTCAACATCGATCAGGATGGTGATTTGTATCCAACCCATGGTGTAGGCCCGTTAATGCAGTATGCCAATATCAACAGAGGTAACAGCTTTACCAGTCTGGTATCTTTCAGTTCGAAAGCCAGGGGCTTAGCTGCTTACGTAGAAGAAATGTCGCCAGGTCACCCAAATGCTAAAATTAATTATAAAAATGGCGACGTTACCACTACCTTAATTAACTGTGCAAACGGCGAAACGGTATTGCTAAGCCACGATACACACTTGCCTCGCCCTTATTCAATTGGTTTCAGGGTTCAGGGTACTAAAGGGCTTTGGATGGACGTAAACAAATCAGTTTACATTGATCATAAATCGAAAAAAGATGATGTATGGGATCCGGCTTCAGAATGGTTTGAAAAATATGATCACCCACTTTGGAAAAAATATGCATCAGAAGCTGTAGGCGCTGGTCACGGCGGTATGGATTGGTTTGTATTTAATGGTTTTATCCAGGCGGTAAAACAGAAGAAACAAACGCCAATTGATGTTTATGACTCAGTAACCATGAGTGTAATTACACCACTTTCTACCAAATCGTTAAAAGAAGGAAATATGCCACAAAAATTCCCTGATTTTACCAAAGGAAAATGGAAAGACCGTAAAAATACTTTCGCTTTAGACGATAGCGGATTTTAGTCATTTTTTGCGGGTAGTACTGCAAAGTATTACCCGCATATTTTTAACCAGAACTTATTCAGGATGGGAAAAACACCTGCCTGACACATTAATATATATTTATACCATCTTATGTTTCAAGAAGTCTTAGGTGCTTATGGACTTAACGTAGAAAAATTAACAACAGAACCTTTTGGCTCTGGTCTCATTAACCATACCTGGAAAGTTTATGGCGACGGTGTTGCCTATATTTTGCAGGAGGTAAATACCGAAGTTTTTAGAGAGCCCCTAAACATAGCCCGGAATATTGAGGCAATAAAAAAATATCTGGATCAAACTGCACCCAAATATTTATTTGTTGCGCCGATTAGTGCATTAAACGGTGATGATTTTGTTGTAATTGACGATCATTTTTACCGCATTTTCCCTTTTGTAGAAAACTCTTGTTCTGTTGATTTTGTGCAGGAACCAGAGCAGGCTTATCATGCTGCAAAACAGTTTGGTAAGTTTACCAGGATGCTTGGCGCTTTCAATGTAAATCAATTAAAGCCAACTATTTTAGATTTTCATAACCTGCCGCTGCGCGTTGAGCAGTTTAAAGTGGCTTTAGAAAATGCAGGTGATGCCAGGAAAGCCGAAGCCAAATTTGCGATTGAAGAAATTATCAGGCTTTACGAAATTGAAGAACAATACGTACACATGGTTGATAGCGGTGCACTTAACCCCCGTGTGATACACCACGATACTAAAATAAGCAATGTGCTGCTGCAGGTAGAAACAGGTATTGGCCTTTGCGTAATCGATTTAGATACGGTAATGCCGGGCTATTTTATTAGCGATGTGGGCGATATGATGCGTACCTACCTTTCTGAGGCCAATGAAGAAGAACGCGATATTAATAAAATAGCGATCAGGGAAGATGTTTTTGCCGCCATACATAAAGGATATATGGAAGAAATGGATTCGGTTTTAAGTTTCGCCGAAAAACAGTTCTTCATTTATGCCGGTAAATTTATGATTTATATGCAGGCGGTTAGGTTCATTACCGACTTTTTAAATGGCGATGTTTATTATAAAACAAGTTATCCGGAGCATAACCTGGTTAGGGGCTTAAATCAGCTCGATTTGTTGAATAAATACATGGCTAAAGAAGCGCGTTTTGAAGAAATTGTAAAGCAGATCAATGCAGATAGGGTAAACGATCCAAAAAAGATCTTAAACTAATAAGGTAAAGGTAAGATGTTCAGTTTTTTATGCTTCATCGTTTGAGCTGGACATCACTTTTTACCTTTATTACCTCAATTTTAGCGCAAACGTTTGTTATTTAATGTAAATGACTAATTTTTGCTTCAATTTTCATGTTTTAAGCGCTGAATTTTAGCTTTTATCAGTTAAGCCTGTGTTTGTTCTTCAACATATTCGAAGGCAATGATATTTGTTTTAAATACCCAGTATTTCATTAAGGGGTAGTTAAAACCATAGGACACAACACTATCTATCAATAACCGGCCAATTTTATAATCTAAATTGAAACTGTTGTGGAGCAGATAGGTTCCTGCCGATTTTAAAGAAATACTCCCCAGTACTACCATAAAGAAACGGATAAGCTGCATATTGGCAGTACCATGATAGCCATCGGTACTTTTAAAGGCCCAGAAACGGTTAATGCAAAAGTTTACCATACCACCTATTGATCCGGAAATGATGATAGAAATGGTAAAATGAATATGCAGGAGCTCGGTTAAGAGTATCATTAACCCGTAATCGGTAAGTCCGCCCGAAAATGCAGATACCTGAGCCTTTAAGAAGAGTTTAACAGATTGCCAGCTCATTATACCCGGTCAGCTTTGTCTCTGGCATCGCCTTCTTTCAGTAGTTTTTGTGTATCAACCGTATTGATAATCAAAAGCAAAGCACTAATGGCCATGGCAAAATAGCCAATAATGCCGGTTATCAGGCTTTCAGCCAGTAAAATTAGCGAAATGATTACACGTAGTTCAGTAGGGCCCAGGTGCCCCGTATCAATACGGTAGTTTCCTGTAATTTTATACCTCAGCAAAGCAATAATCATCGACCAGCCATACAATACCACAAATAAGAAGGCCAGTACCTGGTATGGGCCGGAAGCATAAAAATAATAACCCAAGCCAATGAGTACAATGCTTAGCCAATCCATAACAATATCGAGCGTAAAACCATACCACTTGCGCGGAATGTGTCGGTAATAAGCCAACCTGCCATCTAACGAATCGCCGAGCCAGTTAATGAGTAAGCCCCCAATACCAATTAATAAATGGGTATTGCCGTAATGGTACGCCAGTATAAATGCAACGAAAACCACTACTGAGCCAAGCATGCCAATACCTGTCATAAAATTCGGTGTAACCCAACCGGGAACCTTTTTCAGTAGAAAAAGAATTAGTTTTTGCTCTCCACCGCGTAAAATGTTCGTCCTTTCTCTGTCGGTAAAAAGCTTTTGGTGCACAACAGCCACTTTTTCTCTTTTAGTATTACACTCCATTTAAGCACCTGCTATAATAAACCCGAATATTAGCGCTGTTTCCGGGCGGTATAATTTTAAACTTATTCTTTTTGGCGCAGTTTTTAAAAACAGGCCGGCGCGCTTTAGCTTCCCCGATCTGACCAGATAGCTGAACAATAAAACAAACAGCATAATCTATTTTACGATTCCGGCAAAGCGTTGATAAAATACAGTCGGGCTGTTCTCGTTTTTAGGGGCGTATTTTCCGGCGATAATCGGCACATAAATTACGCGTCGTCTGCTCGCTTCGCCCCGAACTGATGATTCGGCCACTCGGTGCCAAAGCCGGCCATCGTGTATGGTCAAATCGCCTGCCTGTGGTAATATCGATACTTCCTGTGCATCGGGTTTGTTATCTAAAAAGTATTTCTTGCGGAAAAGCATCTGGTAAATACTTTGTTTATGGGTACCCGGAATAATTTTTAAACCTCCATTTTCGGGTTGCAAGGTGCTGAGGTGTATGCCTACATTCAGCATTGGGTTTAGTTTGGTGCCATAAAATATATCTCTTAAACCATCAGTATGCCAGCCCATTTTGCTAAACTTACTTTCGGGCCCGTTAATGTAGTGGTTAAATACCATGCCGTCTTTTTCTTCGGTACCTAAACGCGCGCCATCACCAGCCAGTTGAAGCAGTGCATTAAAACGCGGATCGAGCAGTAAACCACTTAAAGTTTGGTGGTGCTGATTAATAAAAGCAAAGCGTTGCACGATGGATGAGCCATCAAGGTCTTTGCCATATTTAATGGGCACGCCATTAATTTTCTTGATATCTTGCAGCAACCATTTTTGTTCTACCTGTTTAGCGGCCTCAATAATGGCAGAAACTGTTTCGGGTTCAATAAAATTTTTAAAGTGGATAAACCCATGGGTATTAAAAAAATCGAGCTGTCGGCTTGTTAATTGGTCGGATAGGGTAAAGGTTGGATACGATGTTGCCATGTGACAAAAAATTAAAGGTTTAGGAAAAAGATAAATTGGATTTAGAATTATGCGCAACAACAGCACATTCGCATGGGCGAGTGGTTCGGTACTGAAAGGAAATAAAACAAAAATGTTTTATTCGACATAATCTATAGATTTAGTAGTATTTAATGCAAACGTAATCTTTTTTTAACATTCCAAAGAATTTTATTTCATTTTTTTATTTTTTTTATGCTGATTCGGAATTTAATGCGGAAGGCGCAGTGAAAAGCTGGAGCCGCCGTATGTTCAATGACGCTAATTATAAATTTTCCAAATATGGTTCATTGACCCTTTTATAGCATTAGCATTGCCATCCGGTAGCTATCGGATCGAGCTGGCAAGACGGTTAGTGCTAAAGGGACTGTGAAAATGACTCATTTATTCTTCTATTGCATTAAGATTGCCAGTCAAGCTGGCAATGACGGTTAGTGCTAAAGAGATTGCACAAAAAAAAGGTCTACTCATTAGATTGTGTATCAGTGCAACCAGCATCTTGTACTTCGAAATTGATAACTGGTAATTGTTTACTGTAAATTGCCAACTGAGAACTGAAAACTGCCAACTGAAAACTGTTAAACCTTATAAATCCCTGCAGCTATTTTCTCGATAAATGCTTTTGGCAGAACCCTGTTGGCGTAAACGCTGATGATATTGGTAAAACCTGGAATGATTTCTGATTTTTTTGCAAACATGCCTTTGAGTGCAATTTCAGCAACTTCATCGGGTTTCATGTTAAATTTTTCGGCCATTTTGCTAAAGGCATCCAATCCGGCACGTGCCGCAAATCCGGTGTCAACAGGCCCTGGACTAAAGCAGGTTACTGAAACCGGACTGTCTTTCAGCTCGAACCTTAGTGCCCTTGTAAACGAAAGTACATAGGCTTTGGTAGCCGAATAAACGGCCATGGTGGGCACAGCCTGGTATGCTGCCGTACTGCACACATTGAGTATATAAGCCTGTTTCTCTTTTTGCAGCATTGGAATAAAATAATGACACAGCGAGGTCAATACGTTTATGTTGAGCTGGCACATTTCAAGCTGTTCAGTAAGCTTTAGTTCGCTGAATTTACCCCACAAACCGTAACCTGCATTGTTAATGAGTATCGAAATATTAAGCTGTTCTTTTGCCACCCATTCATAAAGCTCGGAAGCCGCATTTGTGATGGTTAAATCGATAGCTAAATAATGTACCGTTACGTCGTAAGTATGCTGAATTTCATTCTGCAAATCATTAAGTGCAGTAGCATCTCGGGCAACAAGCAAGAGGTTAACTTTTCTTTTGGCCAGCGCAATAGCCATTGCTTTTCCTATTCCTTTACTCGCACCAGTAATGAGTGCGTAAGTTGGTTGTGTTTCAGCCATATTGTATAACAGGTAGTTTTTGGCTAATATCTATAATTCGCGGCGAACAAATGAAGTTCAAAACCATCTTTTTTGTTTTATTATTTTTAACAAGTCTAAATAATGTTAGCTTTGCCGAAATTTTAATTTTAATGAAACACACATACTTCAGATTACTTGTACTAACACTCTCTGTTTTATCTGCCTTACCACTTTTTGCGCAAACCGAAAAGGGGAGCATTCGGGGTAAAGTAGTCGATTCGTTAGGCAACAATATTCCCTTTGCCAACATCCAGGTTAAAAAACAAAACCTTAAAACTACTTCCGATAAGTTTGGTGTATTTAAACTCAACGCAGTACCTGCAGGGAATCAGCAAATCAGGATTTCGATTACGGGTTATAACCAGTTGGAGCAAAGCGTGGTGGTTAAGGCAAATGATACAGCCACTGTTACTTTTACTTTAAAGGAGCAGCAATCAGATCTAACCGACGTGATTGTTTCGGCCAGCAGAAGACCTGAATCTTTATCGCAAACACCTTCGTCGGTAACGGTATTAACTGCGAAGGAGCTGTCTACCCAATCAACCATTAGTCCTAATTTAGCCAATATACTTTCTTACAGCGTACCTGGATTGGGTTTTTCGACCAATCAGACCGGTAACTCAGGTCAAACTTTACGCGGACGTAATGTACTCGTATTAATTGATGGTATTCCGCAATCTACGCCACTAAGGGCAGGTGGAAGAGATATCCGCAGTATCGATCCTTCAGTTGTGGAACGCGTTGAAGTAATTAAGGGAGCAACAGCCATTTATGGTAATGGTGCCGAAGGCGGTTTAATTAACTACATTACCAAAAACGGAGATAAAGGAAAAGCTTTTGGTGGTTATACACAGGCTGGCTTAACCGGCAACCTGAAAGGCGACAGTACCATTGGTTACCGCTTTTCGCAACAGTTTTATGGTAAAGTAGCCAAATTCGACTATCTGGTAAGCGGCATGTACGAGAAAACCGGCGTATACCGCGATGCGGAAGGTTTGGTTATTTCGCCTGAATATGGTCTAGGCGAAACCAAATCGTACAATGGTTTTGTAAAACTGGGTTATAATTTCACCGCAAAACAACGCCTGCAGTTGATGTACAATTATTTCAGCTCGCGCCAGCATTCGCTTTATACCACCAAAGATGGGGTTTATGGCCAATCGCCAGCCATTGGTGTTTACGGCACGCGTTTAGGTGTGGATGAAGGTACCCGTTTTAATCACAATGCCAATTTACAATATACCAGTCAGCAGATTTTTGGTAAAACCGATTTAACAGCCAATTTGTATTACCAGGATTTTTATACCATTTATTCTAATTCAGCTTCATTTTTCGGTGGAGGTCAATCGGCCATTACCTCAACCAAAAAAGGTGCAAGGGTAAACTTAAACACCCCATTTAACCTTACTGCAAATGTGCCGGTAACTTTAAATTATGGTTTGGATTTAATGAACGATAAAACGGCCCAGAGTTTAACCGACGGACGTTTATGGGTGCCTAACATGAACATGGTTAACTTTGCCCCATATTTACAGGCATCGACTACTTTGTTTAACGATTTAACCATTAAAGGAGGTTTAAGGACCGAAAATATCAATATTGATGTTGATGATTTTAACACGCTGGCAACTGGTGCAAACGGTGCCGGTAGTATTGCCGTACAGGGTGGAACCTTAAACTACAATGCCTTTGTATTTAATGCCGGGGCCAGGTATTCTAAATTTAAATTTTTTAACCCTTTTATCAGCTATGCACAATCGTTTTCGGTTTTCGAGCTGGGCAGGGTTTTAAGGGCAGCTAAAAGCAATACTTTATCGCAGCTGGAAACCAAGCCAATTATTGTAAACAATTACGAAGCAGGTTTTAGTAGTACAGTGGGTAAATTAAACTTCAGTGCAGCTTATTATTACAGTACCTCTAAGCTTGGAGCCAACCTGCTTGAAGTGAATGGTACATACATTTCTCAGCGTATTCCTGAGCGTGTATATGGCTTCGAAATCCAGGCCGATTACCAGATTTTGCGCGATTTAAGCGTTGGTGGTAACTATGCACAGGTAGAAGGAAAAGGAGATGTAGATAATGATGGCACTTTTAACGGAAACGTAGATGTGTACCTGAATACTACCCGGATCCCGCCTTCTAAAACAACGGTTTACTTCAAATATTCGGGCGTTAAAAACCTGACTTTAGATGTAAACTGGATGCGAGTGGGGAACCGCGATCGCTTTAAAACCAATGCTGCAGGTAAATATTTAATCGGCGAAGGGCCGGTAAAAGCGTTTAACTTATTTAACTTAGCTGCTGCTTATCAGGTTACTCAACCACTAAGGTTATCACTTGGTGTAGAGAACCTGTTAAACAAGGTATATTACCCGGCCATATCGCAGTTTTATGGTAGTAACGTAAATTATGTAAGGGGAAATGGACGCAGGTTTAACCTTTCAGCTGGTTACGCATTTTAATTGATGAAGAAAAAGAATTTTAAAAATACCATCAGGAACATTCACTTATGGCTTGGCCTGGCGACTGGCCTGGTGGTATTTATAATTGCTATTACCGGGTCGATTTACGTATTTGAAGAAGAGATCAGGGAATTTACACAAAAAGATTTTCGTTATGTAGGGCTTCAACAGAAGCCCTTTGTGGGTTTAGATAGGGTGATTACTGCTTTTGAAAAGCTTTCACCTAAAGATCCCATCAGGCTGATCCGTATGGAAGAAGCTTTCCCAAATGCCACAGTCGAAATTACCACCAAAAAAGGGGCTGCCTACTACTTTAATCCCTATACCGCAGAACTGGTAAAAAAAGGTAGGGAAGATTGGCTGGCAGTGGTAGAACATATCCATACCTCGCTTTTGCTTGGTAAAACCGGCGAATTTATCATGCAATGGTCGGTAGTGATTTTTGTGATCATGCTCATAAGCGGTCTTGTACTTTGGTTTCCGGGGCAGATGCGTTTATTAAAGCAATCGCTCACCATTAAACACAAAGCTTCTTTTAAGCGCCTAAACTACGATTTGCATAATGTTTTGGGATTCTATGCCTCGCTAGTACTGTTGGTAACGGTACTAACCGGCTTATACTTTGCTTTTAAGGGAGTAAAAAATGCGGCGAGTTTCTTTACGGGGAGCAAACTTAGTCAAGGGAAAGCAGTAGTTGCGCAAAAACCTACACAGATTGAGCCTTTAGCTGTGCGTTACAATAAAATTTATATCGCTGCCCAAAAACAATATCCTGGTGCCATTTCGAGTAGTTTTTCTGTTCGTGGCAAAGGCGAGTTGCGTTTACGGATGATTTATCCTTACCGCTGGGCGCGCAAACAGAATACTTTTTTCTATGATGAGGCTACAGGAGCGATGTTAAGGTCGAAACTTTATGCTGATTTTAACGGAGCCGATTTGATTGAAGCCACCAATTACGATTTGCATACCGGGCGATTGTTTGGTTTGCCACATAAAATTGTATCTTTTTTCGCTGCCCTGATAGCGGCCAGTCTGCCCATTACCGGTTTTATCATCTGGTGGAAGAAAAGAAAAAAGAAGCCTAAACAGACAGTGCGTATTGCTTAAATCGCTCCAGCACGGATTGACAGAAAGCCTGCTGCATGCCTAAATCAAGATTGGCAACTGGTTCAAAGTTTTCGGTGATGGTAACAGGACCGTCGCCCGTAAAAGTAAGTTGGGTTTTCCGGCCATCTGTTAAAGTATAGGCTATAAACTGATAGGTGCGTATTTCATCATAAGTGCCTTGAAAATCAAAACTTTCACTGCCATCCTTTTTGGCCATGGCAAATAGAAAACTTTTACCTTTAAGGAGATCATTTTCTACACGGGTATTGGTCCATTCGTCATTTGGGCAATTCCATACAGCAATATGGGCTGGGCTTGTCCACAAATTCCAGACTTGCGATATAGGCAGGTTAATGGTAACGGTTGCACTTAAGGTGTTTTTCATCTTTAGGAGTTTAATAAAAGTAAAGTTAAACCGGAGATTGTACTTCGTACAGGGGCATTACAGACAAATAAAGTGGGGATTCAGGATTTTTTAACCGCAAAGAGAAGACGCCGACCGACGCATAGGCTAATCACTAAAGATGATCGTCATCCTGAACTTGTTTCAGGATCTCTTCTAATTTTTAACCGCAAAGAAAAGAAGTCGAGCTGTTGCCCGCAGATAACCGCAGAATAGGTTTTATGCATGCTGTCTTCCGACCTCCGACCCCTGACGTCCGACTTTTTGACTAACTACGCTTTTTTCTTGTATGATAATCAAGACTTTGCAAACAAAAAGTGCTTAAATGTTGTAATACTAATTCCTCTAACACGGGAGTAATTGGAAAGGGATAGCTATGGATGTAGTTATCCTTTTCTTTTTAAAATTAACGATCAGGGATTTAATTTGTTTAGTTCATTTTGTTCAATCCATGTTTTTTATAGCTGTACAGGTTGTATGTTTTTGCCAACCATTTGTTATAATGGCTGTTGTTTAAGGATGGATGATCGGTTGAACTTTATTTTAGGCATAGTATTTTTATTGGGAGGAGTAATTGTTTTTTATTTCATTTTCAAACCCGACCGGGAAAAAAGACGGTAGCATTATTGTTCAAGCATATTTTTTATTACCCTTGTAAAAAAATAAAATGGACAAACCACTCATACATATCACTTATTGCCCTAAATGTGGCTGGATGTTGCGTTCGGCTTACATGGCGCAAGAAATTTTAACCACTTTTGTTGATGAGGTAAAGGGAGTAACGTTGTTACCGAGTGAAACATCGGGTGTTTTTACAGTATATGTTGGCGAAAAGCTGATCTTTGATAGAAAGCAGATGCAGCGTTTTCCGGAAATTAAAGAACTGAAACAGTTAATCCGCGATGAGGTAAATCCCGAAATGAGTTTAGGTCATTCGGATGTTAAGTAGTTGTTTATCAGAAATAACCGAATATAAGTTAAGCCTTTCTTTATAGCAGAACTAGATTAAAAAATGATCTCTCTATAAGCATAAAAATATTTTCGATAAAAAAGTATAGTAATTCTATAGATTTTGTATATATTTGAATTGTCGATGTTATTTAATGCATCCCGACAATAGAAAGTCATGTGGCCGAGTGGTTAGGCAGAGGTCTGCAAAACCTTTTACAGCGGTTCGAACCCGTTCATGACGTCAGGTTTTAGATTTACAAAAAGCTCAATGTACAATTGAGTTTTTTGTTTATTAGTGTTTTGGTAACAAGAGTTTTATGATTTGCTAAGAAATAAATCCTCAAATTTAAATCAGAAAAAATACCTAACCCGCAGAATTGCTTCTGCTGCCCTATGCTAACCATTGATTATGAATAAGTTGATTTCCGTTTTTAGCTGCTTCGCTTTACTGTTATTTTTTAGTGGAACCAAACCCCATTTTTCTGCACCTGCAAAAGCACCAAATATTTTGCTCATTATGGCCGATGATATGGGCTTTGCCGATATTGGTTGTTATGGTAGCGAGGTAGCCACCCCAAATTTAGATCGACTTGCTGCAAATGGTATCCGTTTCAGGCAATTTTACAATAATGCACGGTGTTGCCCAACGCGGGCATCTTTGCTTACCGGCGTATATCCACACCAGGCGGGCATCGGGCACATGTCTAACGATCCGGAAGACAGTACCAGTTTTAATTATAACCTGCCGGGTTATCAGGGCAGCTTAAACAATAAATGCGTAACCATTGCCGAAGTGCTGAAAACAAAAGGTTATCAAACTTTAATGAGTGGTAAATGGCATGTGGGCTATCATGGCGAACAGCGGTGGCCAATGCAAAGAGGTTTCGATAAATATTATGGACTGTTGGCTGGGGCAACCAATTACTTTAATCCTGCGGGCGGACGTGGATTGATGCTGATGAATGAAAAAGTAAAGCCTCAGGGAGAAAATTTCTACCTAACCGATGCCATTACCGATTATGCGGTTAAATTTCTGGACGAAAATAAAAAGGAAAGTAAAGCACCTTTCTTCATGTACCTGGCTTATACCAGTCCGCATTGGCCTTTAAATGCTTTGGAAGCTGATGTGAAGAAATACCGTGGCCAATATAAAAAGGGCTGGAAAGCGCTTCGTCAGGCCCGCTACGAAAAGATGAAAGCTTTAGGGGTAATTGATCAAAACGCGGGGCTTAGCGATGCTGATGGTGCCGATTGGGATGAGTTATCGCCAGCCAAACAAGACGAAATGGATCACCGCATGGCACTTTATGCTGCTCAGATTGATCGGATGGACCAGAACATTGGCCGTGTAATTAAGCAACTTGAAGCTTCGGGCGAGTTAGACAATACACTTATCTTTTTCCTTTCTGATAATGGTGCATGTGCAGAAGGTGGCCTGCTTGGTGGCGGTTTACCCGAAAACCTTGGTACGAAACTGGGGTATTTGCTCAGTTATGGTCAATCGTGGGCCAATGTTTCCAACACACCTTTCAAAAAATTTAAGCACTGGGTTCACGAAGGTGGAATCAGCACGCCGCTTATTGTACACTGGCCTAAGGCCATTCCTCAGGGCCGTTTGGGTAAATTTACCGATCAGTATGGCTTTTTACCCGATATTATGGCTACCATTGTTGACGTAAGTAAAGCTCAATATCCTTCAACCTATAAAGGTAATGAGATTGTTCCTTTGCAGGGAAAAAGTTTGCTGCCCATCATTTATGGAAAGGAATTACCCGTACATACAGCGCCTGTTTTCTGGGAACACGAAGGAAATGCAGCTGTCAGGCAGGGCAACCTGAAACTGGTAAGTGAGTACCACGCCGGGCAACCAGTTAAATGGGAGCTGTACGATATCAGTAAAGACCGCTCAGAACTGAACAATCTGGCAGCGGCCATGCCTCAAAAAGTTGCCGAATTAAGCACAGCTTACCAAAACTGGGCGAGATACGTCGGGGTGATTCCTTATAGCGAAGTCATTAAAATCAGGGAAGGAAAGCGGAAAGCACCAAAGACAGGAATTTAACCTGGACACCTATTTGTAAGTAGCCTGTGTATGGATTAACATACAGCGCAAAATAGGGGCAAATACTGGGCTTTTTAGGAAAATATGTATATTCGTTTCCTGCCAAGTATATCCAGGTACTGATTTTTCTATGTTCCCTATCCATAAAACGATTGTATGTTCCATATTTTGCTTATGGCTAAATATCAGTGTTTGCTTTTCGCAGACACCTGCTTTTACCATTAAATATTTAGGGGTAGAAAACGGGCTATCGAACAACGTAGTAAACTCTTTATACCTTGATGGTTTTGGTTTTATGTGGATGGGCACTTATGATGGCCTGAACCGTTACGATGGTTACCATTTTAAGATCTTTAGAAATGGCTGGGGCGATGAGCATTCGCTGGTTAACAACCACATTACCGTACTTAATGGTGATAAGAAAAACCGCATTTGGGTGGGCACGCAAAAAGGAATATCTTATTATGATTATGCTGATTCAAAATTTCATCAGCTATTTTATCAGGAGCAAGGCAAAAGAAACGAGGTTGGCTATTCTATTAATGCCATTGCGGTAAGCAAAACCACATCTGTTTATATTGCTACCGATGAAAAAGGGCTTTTTGTACTTAAAAAGGATAGTCAGCTGGCCGAACAAATTCCTTTTGGTAAAAACAGGAATTATACCGTAAAAGCATTATATGTGGATAATCAGGAAACCCTGTGGCTTTTTATTAAAGATGTGGGGTTATGCCGGTTTGATGCCGCTAAAAATGCGATTAGTTTAGTTAATTCCACACTGCGTTCAGTAACCAGTATTGCCGAAGGGGCTAACCAGACTTTGTGGATAGGAACTGAACGCGGGCTTTTTCAGTTTAATAAAGCTACCAACAGTTTAAGCCGGTTTAATCAGCATTTGGCCAACGAAAATATTATGGGATTGTTGCTTGATAAGCAACAAAAGCTTTGGATTTCGACAGATGGTGGCGGCATAACCATTTACGATACCAGGAGCCAGAAAACGAGCTACCTGGCAGCTGGAAAAGAAAAAGACGTGCTGAGCAGTAATTCGGTTGCGCAGGTTTACGAAGATCACGAATCGCGCAAATGGATTGCTACTTTACGGGGTGGAGTAAATATTATCGATCAGGAAAACGAGCAGTTTAAAACCATCAAACACGATCCTTTAAAAAGCAATTCGCTCATCAATAATTTCGTGCTTTCTTTTAGTGAAGACGAAAATAAAAACATCTGGATTGGTACCGATGGGGGAGGTTTAAGTGTGTGGAACCAAAAGCAGAATACCTTTACCAACTATGCAAAAACTGCTGATCCGGGTTCGTTAACCAGTAATTTTGTAACCAGTATTTTAAATGATGCCAATCACAATACCTGGGTAGCGACTTTTAGTGGCGGAATTGATCGTTTTGACAAGGCCAGGGGTAAATTTATCCATTACACCTGCTACAACACAGTAAAAGGTGTTGAGGAAGTTAACCTTTGGAAATTGTACCAGGATAAACAGCAAAACCTTTGGGCCGGTACAACCAAAGGCGGGGCATTGTATCGTTACAATAAAGCAACCGATAAATTTGACCTTTTTGATAACCGTCTTAAAGACATTCATACACTTTTGCAAGATTCGAAAGGCAGGCTTTGGGGGGGTAACTACACGGAGCTGATTAAAATCGACCCGGTAAATAAAAAACACGAATATTTTAAAATCAATTTTGCCATCAGGGCCATTCATGAAGACGCCAGCCATCAGTTATGGATTGGTACAGAGGGTGGAGGACTGCTGCTTTTTGATCCCGCAACGCAAAAAATAAAACGCTACATTCAGCGCGATGGCCTTCCGGGCAATTCGGTATTAAATATTCTGGAAGATAAGCAAGGCAATTTATGGTGCAGTACCTACAATGGCCTTTCTAAATTTGATACTAAAAACAATACTTTTAAAAACTATTATGCAACAGATGGTTTGCAGAGCAATCAATTTAATTACAATGCAGCCTTAAAATTATCAAACGGAAACCTTTTGTTTGGTGGTATTGGTGGTTTTAACCTGTTTTCGCCAGATAGCATTAAAAAGAATAAGCGGATTCCGAAAATAGTGCTTACCGATTTCCGGATCAACAACGTGCCGCTCGATCAGGATTCCAACTATAGAAATGTTTCGGTCGTTAACCTTGAGCGCATTTCTATTCCATTCAATTCAGCCGTAATTTCGGTTGATTATGCTGCGGTAGAGTTTTCTTTTCAGGATCAGATTTCTTACGCTTATTACCTGGAAGGTTGGGATCGTGACTGGAACTACGTAAATAAGCTAAGTACAGCCTACTATTCGCGCTTAAATGAAGGAAAGTACAAGCTGCACATTAAAAGTACCGATACCGAAGGCGCCTGGAGCAACAACGAAAAAATAGTAATCATTACCATTTTGCCGCCCTGGTACCGCACCTGGTGGGCTTATACCATTTATTTAATCATTGGATCATCGTTATTTTACCTTTTCCAGACCTACCGTAACCGCCAGCGTAGATTGAAACATGAGGTAGAAATTACCAACCTGAAAATGGAGCGCGAAAAAGACCTGAACGAGAAAAAACTCAGTTTCTTTACCAACATTTCGCACGAGTTGAGAACGCCATTAACCCTGATTGTTAACCCGATTAAAGATATCCTGTACAAAAAAGAAGCCGGACAGGAAAAAAACGATCTCAACGTGGTTTACCGCAATTCGAGGCGTTTGCTGAGCCTGGTCGATCAGTTGTTGCTTTTCAGGAAAACAGAAAGTGAAAACGATATCCTTAAAGTTGTTCGGATTAACCTGTATAAATTTACCAACGAAATTTTCTTATGCTTTAACTATCTGGCCAAGAATAACCACATCAATTATATTTTTGAATGCGAAGACGAGGAGCAGGATATTTACGCAGATAAGGATAAACTCGAAATCGTATTGTTTAATCTCCTGTCTAACGCACTTAAGTTTACCCCTAAAGGTGGTTACGTTAAATTTAGCGTTAAAACCGATGGCACGCGGGTGCAAATTGAGGTGCGCGACAGTGGTCCGGGTATTCCGGCTGATGTAGGCGAGAAGCTTTTTGATAAGTTTTATAAGGTAATGACCAACGAATCGCTAAAAATGGGATTTGGTATTGGGCTTTATTTGGCCAAAAACTTTGTCGAGCTGCACAAGGGGAAAATCTCTTTCAGTGCAAATCCGGGCATGGGTACTACCTTTCTGGTCGATATTCCTGTTGGCGAGGCGCATTTACCACAACACAGCAGTACTTTACAGAACGAACTTACCTATGTAAACGAGCTGATTGCCCAGGAAGAAGAAATTGAAAATAGCGAAACCGAAAATGTAGGCAACCTCGAATTATTGATCTCAGATCTGCATTCTATTCTGATTATTGATGATAATCCGGAGATTATCGATTACATCAAACATATTTTTCAGGATAGCTTTAAGGTTTACAGGGCCGAAAATGGTTTTGATGGTTTGCGTTTATGCAAAGAATACCTGCCTGATATTGTTATTTCTGATGTAAACATGGATGGACTTAACGGAATTGAGCTCTGTAAGGCCATTAAAGATGACTCGGCATTGAACCACATTCCCGTAATTTTGCTAACCGGCGATCCGAGCCCGGAAATTAAGCTCAAAGGAATTGAGGTGGGCGCCTACGATTTTATCAGTAAGCCTTTTGATAAAGAGTTGTTTACCGCTAAAATCAACAGTATCATTAAGAATCATACCAATTTACAGTCGTATTTTTATAACGAAATCACGCTGAAATCTGATACCCATAAGGTATCGCAGGAGGATAAGGGCTTTTTGCAGAAATGTATCACGATTATTGAAGAAAATTTAATGGAAGATAGCTTTAATGTGAAAACGCTGGCTTCCGATCTGGGGATGAGCCACTCTAATCTCTACAAAAAGATTAAAACTACCTCAGGGCAAAGCATTAATGGTTTTATCAGGTTTATCCGTTTGCGTAAGGCAGCCGAACTTTTAATTAACACCAATTTAAATATTAACGAAGCCGCTTTCAGGGTGGGGATCAACGATAGCAAATACTTTAGAGAACAGTTCCAGAAGCTCTTTAAATTAACTCCTTCAGAGTTTATTAAAAAGCACCGTAAAAGTTTCCATAAATACTATAATATTAACGCTACCACATAAAAGTTACGCTAATTTGAATTTTAAAGCATGTTTTTCTTAAAACGCCCCCTTCAAAGTATGATTTAGCCCCCTGTTTAAAGCTTAAAAAAATCGGTACTTCGGCATTACCAAATAAAACTGAGCAGCCTAAATCTGATTATGTACCAAGCGCCTTTTAAAAATATACTTTTTATCTATTTATGCTTCCTTGTAAGCCTTAAGTGTGTTGCACAAGAAACGCAATTGAGTACTATTGCCGGTAACGGCTGGGCCAATAATTCGGTAAATACAGTTATTTTTCGCAAGAATTCGCTGGTTAGCTTTAAAAATATCCAATACAGCGCTTATTATGATAATGAGCAATACGTTGTACTGGCCAGCCGCAAAGCAGGTAGTAAAAAATGGGAAGTGCAAAGAACCGCTTATAAAGGTGATGCCGGCGATGCCCATAAATCAATCAGTATCATGGTTGATGGGGATGGTTTCCTGCACCTGGCCTGGGGGCAGCACAATAACAATTTAAATTATGCCAGATCTGTAGCGGCTGGTTCATTAATGATGGGCGATAAACAGCCTATGGTTTCGGCAAAAGAAAATAAGGTCAGTTATCCCGAATTTTATAAATTGGCCAATGGCGATTTATTGTTTTTTTACCGCGATGGTGGATCAGGAAATGGAAACCTGATGATTAACCGCTACAGTTTAAAAACCAAAAAATGGACGCGCGTACAAGACGGAATGATTGATGGCGAAGGTCAGCGCAATGCTTACTGGCAGGTGGCTGTAGATCAGGCCGGTACCATTCATTTATCCTGGGTATGGCGCGAAAGCCCTGATGTGGCCAGTAACCACGATTTAGCTTATGCCAAATCTACCGATGGTGGCCTAACCTGGTTAAAATCTACCAATGAAAAATATACCCTTCCTATTACTGCTTCAAATGCAGAGTATGCGCTGCGCATTCCGCAAAAAAGCGAACTCATTAACCAGACTTCAATGTTTGCCGATGCACAGGGTAAGGTATTTATAGCTGCTTACTGGCGCGAAGCCGATGAAACAATTCCACAATATCACCTCGTTTTTAAAACAGAAAATACCTGGAAAGTGAGTGCACTTCATTTCAGGAAAACGCCTTTCAGTTTAAGTGGGGGCGGAACCAAAAAGATTCCCATTTCGCGCCCGCAAATTATTGTTTGGTCAAAAGGGAAAAATTATGCTGCAGGTCTGTTGTTTAGAGATGCAGAACGCGGAAATAAGGCTTCAATAGCTTTGAACAATACTTTAGGCACTGATAAATGGACAATTAAAGACCTTACAGATACCAGCGTGGGTGATTGGGAACCTACCTACGATACCGAACTTTGGAAGAGTAAAGGCATTTTAAGCCTGTTTTTGCAAAATGTAACCCAGGTTGATGGCGAAGGGAAAGCTGCCCAGGCGCCAACGGCTATACAGGTACTAGATTGGAAACCGAATAACAAATAGTGAAGCAATTGAATATGATACATCCTTTTTTTAAATACCTTGCTATTACGGCCATAACGCTTTTTGTTTCGGAAGGTACAGTGCTGGCTCAAGCTAAAAAAAGTTCTGACACGAACGGAAACACGGCCTATCTATTTACTTATTTTACAGGCAACTCCAAAGCAGAAGAAGCCATACGTTTCGCCATTAGCAGCGATGGCTACCATTACAGCGCTTTGAATAACAACAATCCTGTAATTTCTTCCGAGAAAATAAGCAGTACCGGTGGTGTACGCGATCCGCATATTTTGCGTGGGGCCGATAACAAAACCTTTTACATGGTAGCTACCGATATGGTTTCGGCAAAAGGCTGGAATTCCAATCGGGCTATGGTGCTGTTAAAATCAACTGATCTCATCCACTGGACTTCCAGTATTGTAAATATTCAGGAGCGTTTTCCAAACAACGAAAACCTGTTGAGGGTATGGGCACCACAAACCATTTACGATGCCAAAGCTAAAAAGTACATGGTGTACTGGTCGATGAAGCATGGTAATGATCCTGATAAAATTTATTATGCTTACGCCAATGCCACTTTTACCGATCTGGAAACTGAGCCCAAACAGCTTTTTTTCAGCCCTACAAATGGTTCTTGTATTGATGGCGATATTATTTACGAAAAAGGCAAATACAACCTGTTTTTTAAAACCGAAGGAAATGGCAATGGCATAAAAAAGGCTGTTTCTGATGAATTAACTGGCGGTTATAAACTTCAGGATAGGTATTTACAACAAACTACCGAAGCGGTAGAAGGAGCGGGTGTATTTAAATTGAATCATGGCGATGGCTACATCCTGATGTATGATGTGTATATGAAAGGCCGCTACCAGTTTACCAAAAGTACCGACCTGGAGCATTTTACCGTAGTAGATCAGGATATCACGATGGATTTTCATCCCCGTCATGGTACCGTTCTACCCATTACACAGGCAGAAGCCAATAGATTGTTAACCCAGTGGTATAATCCTGCTGCGGTATTGCAAAAGGTTGGTAACAAAGCAATAAAGCAGCACAATATTGTAGTCGATTCGGTGACCAAAACCGTTTATTTGCCTGTTCAGGCAGGTACCAGCCTAAAAGCTTTCAATCCACAGTTTTCAACGGCTTTTGGCGTTTCAGTTTTACCTGTGGGGAATGCAGATTTTAGCAAAGGACCTGTAAAATATACGGTTAAAGTAGGCAATCAAGCTCCTGAAAGTTATTCGGTTAGTGTATCAGCAGATCACAACCCGGTTTTAAACGGGTATTATGCCGATCCGGAAATCCTTTATTCAAACAAAAACAAAAAGTACTATTTATATCCCACCAGCGATGGGTTTACCGGTTGGAGTGGTACTTATTTTAAAACTTTTTCGTCAACTGATTTAGTCAATTGGAAAGATGAGGGCGTAATCCTCGATCTGGAAAAAGATGTTTCGTGGGCCAAAAAGAATGCCTGGGCGCCTACCATTACCGAGAAAAAGATAAATGGCAGCTACAAATACTTCTATTACTTTACAGCTGCGCAAAAAATAGGGGTAGCGGTTGCAGACGATCCCGCCGGACCATTCAAAGACAGCGGCAAGGCTTTAATTTCGAAAAGGCCTGCAGGTACGCGTGGTGGTCAGGAAATTGATCCCGATGTTTTTACCGACCCCAAAACCGGAAAAAGTTACCTCTTATGGGGTAACGGGCACATGGCAGTAGCGCCGTTAAACGACGATATGCTTTCTATTGATACCACTTCCATCCGGGTAATTACACCTAACAACAGTTTCCGCGAAGGCACTGAAGTCTTTTACCGTAACGGAAAATATTATTTCCTATGGTCGGAAGATGATACCCGGAGCGAAAATTACCGCGTGCGCTATGGTTATTCCGATTCGTTTGATGGGAAAATGATTATCCCCAACGATAACCTTATCCTATCTAAAAGACCCGAAAAAGGACTTTATGGTACCGGGCATAACAGCGTAATCCAGGTACCTGGTAAAGATGAGTGGTATATGGTTTACCACCGCTTTAACCGGCCAAAAGGAATTACCATGGGCGATGCCGCAGGCTACAACCGCGAAGTTTGTATCGATAAAATGGAATTTAATGCCGATGGAACCATTAAAGCCGTAGAGCCTACTTTAACAGGAATAAAACCAGTAAAATAATGAACCTATTCAAATTATATAAATCAGTTTTTTCAGCCCTTTGCTTAGCCTTGCTTTCGATGACAGCCTATGCGCAATCTAAAGCAGATGTCCTGGACAAAATTAACCTGGCGAACCAATACTGGCAAACTAACAATAAACCGGAGGTACGCGCCTTTTGGGATCATGCCGCTTACCACACCGGTAATATGGAGCTTTATGCACTCACTAAAAATGAAACCTACCTAAAATACTCCGAAGATTGGGCCGAACACAATAAATGGATGGGGGCAAAATCGACTGATAAGACCAAGTGGAAATATAAATATGGCGAAACAGATGAATATGTGCTCTTTGGCGACTGGCAAATCTGTTTTCAAACCTATATCGATTTATACCACATTAAACCCGAAGCTTATAAAGTTGCCAGGGCTAAGGAAGTAATGGAGTACGAAATGAGCACACCAAATAACGATTACTGGTGGTGGGCCGATGGACTTTATATGGTAATGCCCGTAATGACCAAATTGTACAAGCTTACCGGTAACAAACAATATTCAGATAAGCTTTACGAATACTTTATGTATGCCAACAGCATTATGTACGATAAAGGAGAGAAACTCTACTACCGCGATGCCAAATATGTTTACCCGCAACACAAAAGCGTAAACGGTAAAAAAGATTTCTGGGCGAGGGGAGATGGATGGGTATTTGCCGGTTTAGCAAAGGTTTTGAAAGATTTGCCTGCAAACGATCCGCACCGTGCCGAATATCTAAGCAAATACACAAATATGGCCAAAGCCATCATTAAAAGTCAGCAGGCCGAAGGTTACTGGACAAGGAGCATCCTCGATGCAGCTCATGCACCCGGACCGGAAACCAGCGGTACCGCATTTTTTACCTACGGTTTATTATGGGGAATCAACAATGGTTATTTAAAAGAAAAGACCTACTTACCTGCCGCTAAAAAAGGCTGGGATTACCTTACTAAAACGGCTTTACAGCAAGACGGGAAACTGGGCTATGTGCAACCCATTGGCGAAAAGGCCATTCCGGGGCAGGTAGTTGATGCCAATTCTACAGCTAATTTTGGCGTAGGCGCATTTTTACTGGCCGGCTGCGAAATGTACCGTTATTTATCAAACACCAAATAGTTCTTATTAGCAATGAAATTCAGAAATATAGTTTTAACGTTTGCATTATTCCTTATACTCGGTGCCCCTGCAATGGCGCAAAAAAAAGCTAAAAATGCAAAAGCCGCAGTGTTAACCGACAGGCAGTTCTGGTTACAGCAAATGGACAAAATGGTTCGGCCGGTGCTTTACAACCTGGCTAAAGACAGTTTGCGCATAGCCATGCCTAAAGTTACCTCTATCCATATCGATAACAAGGAACACCGAATAAAAGTACAGTACGTAGAAGTTTTAGGCCGCGTTTTGAGTGGTATTGCCCCATGGTTACAACTGGAAGGAGGCTCGCCTGCCGAAGTTGCATTACGTAAGCAGTACCGTGAATGGGCCATTCAAGGCTTAAAAAATGCTTTAGATTCGAACGCCAAAGATTTTATGAATTTCGATATCGGTGGTCAGCAGTTGGTAGATGCCTCTTATGTAGCTTTTGCCCTGGTGCGTGCGCCCTGGTTATGGGAAAACCTGGATAAGAAAAACCAGGAGCTGATGATGAAATCGATCGTTACTACCCGTCGTTTTAAGCCAGTTTTTTCTAACTGGTTATTGTTTTCGGCCATGAACGAAGCCTTTTTAGCCAAATTTGGTTACAGCTGGGATCCTATGCGTGTTGATTATGCCCTGCAACAAATGGAACAATGGTATACCGGCGATGGCATGTACACTGATGGTACTTCTTTCGCTTTCGATTATTACAACAGCTACGTCATTCATCCTTATCTGGCCGCTTTGGTCGATATTATCGGTTCCAAAACGAATGCCTACAAAGAAATGTTCGAGAAAATTAAAAAGCGCAACGAACGTTACGCCGTTATTCAGGAGCGTTTAATTAATGCCGACGGTACTTATCCGGCCACTGGTCGTTCTATCATTTACCGTGGCGCTGCCTTTCACCATTTGGCCGATATGGCCTGGCGGAAAGCTTTGCCTAAACAGCTAAGTCCGGCGCAGGTACGTTGTGCCTTAACAGCGGTAATCAGAAAAACTTTAGAGAGCCCCACTACCTATAAAAATGGCTGGTTAACCATCGGTCTTTACGGTGATCAACCCAATTTGGGCGATTTTTATAACAACCAGGGTAGTCCTTACATCGCATCCAATATCTTTTTGCCCTTGGGCTTGCCCGAAACAGATACTTTTTGGTCGGCGCCTGCGGCTAAATGGAGCGCACAAAAGATCTGGAGTGGCGAGAACTTTGAAAACGATCATAGTGCAAGCTTAAAATAAGTGGATAAATTAATTAGTGAATACCTATTGAACTCAAACAGATGTTAAGTAAATTACCGTCTTAATAACGATTAAAAAATATTGGTGAAAATTATGCGTACAAAAATCAATTTTATAGCTGGATTTATAGCCTTCAGCTCACTGCTGAGCAGTTACGTTTCGGCACAGCAAACCTACACGTCTTTTACTCCGGGTAAAATCTGGAAAGATGATAAAGGTGTACACATTAATGCCCACGGTGGTGGTATTGTGGAGCATAAAGGTGTTTATTACTGGTTTGGAGAACATAAAATTGAAGGAGAAAAAGGGAACACCGCCCAGGTGGGTGTGCATTGCTATTCTTCAAAAGATTTATACAACTGGAAAGATGAAGGCATTGCACTCCCGGTTTCAGAGGATTTGACCAGCGACATTGCCAAAGGCTGTATTTTAGAAAGGCCTAAAGTGGTTTATAACAAAAAAACTAAAAAGTTTGTGATGTGGTTCCACCTTGAGCTATTGGGTAAAGGTTATGCTGCGGCCAGATCGGGTGTGGCGGTAGCCGATCGTCCTACGGGCCCATATACTTTTATCAAAAGTTATCGCCCAAATCCAGGTAAAATGCCTTTTTATGCTGCCGGAACACCAGAAAAAGATCAGGTAAATTGTACCCAACCTGCCAATAAAAGTGATGGCTTTTTCTGTAGGGATTTCCCAGGCGGACAAATGGCACGCGATATGACTGTTTTTGTTGATGATGATGGTAAAGCTTATCACGTTTTTTCATCAGAAGAAAACTTTACGCTGCATTTGGCAGAGTTAACGCCCGATTATCTCGGCCATACCGGAAAGTTTATACGCATTTATGTAGGTCAGCAAACGGAGGCGCCGGCTCTGTTTAAGAAAAATGGCACTTATTATATGGTTGGCTCAGGCTGTACCGGTTGGGCACCAAACCCGGCGCGATGGTTCAAAGCCAGTTCTATCTGGGGACCATGGACTTACATGGGCAATCCTTGTCAGGGGGAGGGCGCTAAGCTTACCTACGGCGGACAAAGCACACATGTATTACCTGCACCTGGTAAAAAAAGCGAATTTATTTTTATGGCCGATAAATGGGAACCTAAAAATGCGATAGATGGTCGCTATTTATGGCTGCCAATCAAATTTGAAAACGATAAAATCACCATAAACTGGCTCGATCAATGGGATCTGAGCGTGTTTAAGAAGTAGAAAAAACCGATTTTTTAATATAGAACCCAGATGATGAATTGCGCAAAAATGCGCAACAGGGATTTTTTTTGCCCAAAAAATCCGATGACTTAAAAACAAAAATTACAGCATGAAAAAGAAATTACTATGGTTGGTGGCAATATGCTTTTCCTTATCCGCTTCAGCGCAGCAGGCAAAGCATAGCTTTACACTAGGCGAATCAGACTTTTTATTAGATGGAAAGCCCTTCCAGATCATATCAGGAGAACTCCATTATCCGCGTGTACCCAAAGAAGCCTGGCGCGAGCGCATGAAAATGGCCAAAGCCATGGGCCTGAATACCATTGGTACCTACGTATTCTGGAACCTGCACGAACCACAGAAAGATAAATTCGAATTCAGTGGCAACAAGAACATTGCCGAGTTTGTGAAAATTGCACAGGAGGAAGGACTATGGGTTATTTTAAGACCAAGCCCTTATGTGTGTGCAGAGTGGGAGTTTGGGGGCTATCCTTACTGGTTGCAAAACGAAAAAGGGCTGGTGGTAAGAAGTACCGAAAAGCAATACCTCGAAGAGTACCGGAAATATATCCAGCATGTGGGTAAACAACTTGCACCTTTGCAAATTAACCATGGAGGCAACATTATCATGGTGCAGGTCGAAAATGAATACGGTTCGTATGCAGCTGATAAAAAGTATCTTGATATCAACCGGAAAATGTTTATCGACGCTGGTTTTGATGGCTTGTTGTACACCTGCGATCCGGCAGCCGATGTAAAAGACGGACATTTACCTGGTTTATTGCCAGGAGTAAACGGTATCGACAATCCAGAGAAAATCAGAAAACTGGTAAATGAAAACCACAATGGCAAAGGACCATATTTTATTGCAGAATGGTATCCGGCCTGGTTCGATTGGTGGGGAACGGCACATCACACTGTGCCAGCTGCACAATACACTAAAAAGCTAGATTCGGTTTTAGCTGCAGGTATTTCCATCAACATGTACATGTTTCATGGCGGTACTACCCGCGATTTTATGAACGGGGCAAATTATAAAGATATTTCGCCTTACGAGCCGCAAACCAGTAGCTATGATTACGACGCACCTTTAAACGAAGCTGGTAATGCTACCGATAAATTTATGCAGTTTAGAAGCGTAATTGAGAAGCATTTGCCTGCAGGACAAACTTTACCAGCTGTGCCCGCTGCAAAACCCAGCATGGCTATTGCGCCCTTTAAATTAACCGAAAAAACTGCGCTGTTTAACGCATTGCCCGCACCAGTAAAAAATGCTACTCCTTTAACTTTCGAAGACCTTAAGCAAGATTATGGCTATGTACTTTACCGTACCACTATTCAAGGCGGGAGGGAAGGCGAATTGCAGCTTAAACAACTCCGTGATTATGCTATTATCTACGTAAACAAAAAATGGGCAGGTATTTTAGATCGACGGTTAAATCAGAATGCAATAAAGATTACGCTGCCTAAAGGAAAGGTACAGCTTGATATTTTTGTAGAAAACATGGGGCGTGTAAACTTTGGCAAGTATCTGCTCGAGAATAAAAAAGGGATTACCGAGCAGGTGAGCTTTGCCGGTAAAGAAATCAAAAACTGGTCAATGTATGGTTTCCCGTTTAATGATATCAATAGTTACAAAACTAAACCTGCAGCCTTACATGAAAATGGAAATGGTCCGGCGGTGCTTAAGGGTACATTTAATATTAATACTGTAGCCGATACTTATCTCGATATGACCGATTGGGGTAAAGGCGTAGTTTGGATTAACGGACATAACCTGGGCAAGTACTGGTCAATTGGTCCGCAGCAAACTTTATACGTACCGAAGGAGTGGTTAAAGCAAGGCAAAAACGAAGTGGCTGTTCTGGAACTCCTGCAAACCGATCTTCAAATGCTAAAGGCGATAGACCAACCAATCCTAAATACATTAAAAAAATTAAACGTCGATTAAACGTTTAAAAAATCGAAAAATAGGGGTTAAAGGCCAAAATTTAACAAAAAGTAACAATTTAACCCCTATTTATTACCGTATTACCCCCATTCAGAGCACTTCCGAAGTGCTTTCTTTGTTATAACCAAATGATAAAATATGAGCAAAAGCAAATGAAAGTTTTTTTACATCCCACTACCAACAAAAAAACATTTGAACTAATTTTTACGCAATAACCAAAGTAAACCAAACCGTTCTCCCGAACGGCGAACTTTTTAATTTAACCATCCCTATAGTATGCAAAAAAAATTACTACTGAAATTTTCGGTTGTATTTTTATTGCTGTTTAAACTTATCCCTGCCCGGGCTTCTGTAGCTGAGGCCAAACAGGCACCGGGTTTTAAGCAGCATATCGATACACTGCAAACGGGTTCTTCCCTTTACCTTATTGATGAAAACCAATTTCCTATTGCAGGCATAAAGGTTCAGAATACCCGAACCCAAAAAGCTGCGGTAACCGATAATAACGGTATTGCTGAGCTAAGTTACAGCAACGGCGATGTGATAGCCGTTTATGTACAGCAAAGCCTGATACAGAAAACTGAAATGGGCAAAGACCGCAATGTAATTGTGGTGAACAGTAAAAATCCGGGGGTGGCAGCCCTCAGGCCTGTAAGAACACTTTTTGATCAGACCGTTAAATCTACTTTATCAACCATGGCTACCGATGTGGTATACGGTTCCGATCTGACTAAATCGCCCGTAACCTCGGTTAAAGCAGCCATAACCGGCCGCTTATCGGGTTTATATACCAACCAAAATTCAGGTAGGTTAGGTTCTGAAGGCCGTACAGATGGAACTGCTGCACTGATCTCGCTCGGTTCGCTTGGATCTGATGCCGTAACCATGTCTTTAAGAGGACAAAATCCGGTAGTGATTGTTGATGGAATACCCAGACCTTTAACCATCTTCAACATGGAAGAGATCGAATCGGTAACGGTATTAAAAGATGCCGTATCTACCGCAATGCTGGGGGTGAAAGGAGCCAGTGGAGCCATTTTAATTACAACCAGAAGAGGTACCAAGGCGAAACAAACCATTTCGTTTACGGCGCAAACTGCTTTCCAAAAATCGCTTAAAATACCTCAGGCATTAAATGCCTTTCAGTATGCTACCTTAAACAACGAAGCCAGGATTAACGATGGATTGACACCTGCATATACCGCTGCCGATTTACAGGCTTATCAAACCGGTAGCGATCCTCAGGGGCATCCCGATGTAAACTGGAACGATCTGATTACCAAACCGACTTCGCGTTTTAACCATTACACTTTAAACGTAGCGGGTGGTAACGATTTCGGGAAATATTTTGTGGCGGTAGAGCACATCAATCAAAATGGTCTTTTCCGTACCTCAGATATTAATACTTATGACACCGATAATACCTTTAAAAGTTATGTGATCCGTTCGAACGTTGATTTGCAAATCAGTAAAAAACTTTCGGGTGGCATTAATCTTATGGGCCGTTTAATTAACAGCAACGATCCGGGTTATGGTTCTCAGGCCATATTAAATTCAATTTATAGTACACCTGCAAATGCTTACCCGGTTTTTAACCCGAATGGCAGTTATGCAACCACTTCGTCTTATCAAAACAACGTTTATGCCCAATCAGTAGGTTCGGGTTATATTGGTACTTACAAACGCGATGTATCGGCAGATTTGTTTTTGAAACGTACTTTTGACGAGATTACCCCAGGTTTATGGTTAAAGGCTAAGGCTTCTATTTATGCAACTTTATCCGAAAATACTTTCCGGAATAAATCTTTTGCATCGTTCTTTTATAACCCAACAACCAAAGTTTATACCCAATATGGTACTATTGGTACACAGAACAACTATACCGGTATCAACTACCAGGGGCACTCAGACTATGAGGAGTTAAGTTTGGGCTACGACCGCAATTTCGGTAAACATGGTGTAAGTGCAGTAGTACTGGCCAACCACGATAATTCATTTACAGGTTCAGATCTGCCTTATACCGTTCAGGGAATTTCGGGAAAGGCAGCTTACAATTACGATGAAAAATATGTAGCCGAAGTAGCTTTTGGCTATAACGGTTCAAATTATTACCCTCCTGCAGGCGATTATAAATATGGTTTCTTTCCGGCAGTTGCACTTGCCTGGAATATCAATAAAGAGAATTTCCTGAAAGACAGCAAATGGCTTAATACCTTAAAACTGTACGGTTCTTACGGTAAAACCGGTAACGACAATCCTGGCTACTTTGTTTACATTCAGCGTTATTTTGATGGTACTTCTACCTATTTTGGTTCTACGCCAGGTTCAAATACCAGTATTTTTGAGCAGGTTTTGGCCAACCCCAATATTACCTGGGAAAAAGCCAATAAATTTAACCTGGGCTTACAGGGAACCATTTTGGATAACAAATTAGGTTTCACGGTTGAGTACTATCGCGATAAATATTATGACCTGTTGATGCAAAGGGGCAAAAACTCGGCCCTTATTGGTCAAAGTTATCCTTTAGAAAACCTGGGGCAGAGCCGTTATACCGGTTGGGATTTTAAACTGAACTTTCAGCAAAGTTTAAAAGATTTCAGTTACTACATTGCCGCAACCGGTGGTTTACAACAATCGAAAGTACTTTACCAAAACGAGGTAAACCAGCCTTACCCTTGGATGGCCAGAACCGGGCAAGCTGTTGGACAGCGCTTTGGTTATATTGCCGAAGGCCTGTTTCAGAATACAGCTGAGATTGCAGGCAGTGCCAAACTGGAAGGTTATGCTGCACAGCCGGGCGATATTAAATACCGCGATTTAAATGGCGATGGTATCATTAATCAGCTCGACCAAACCGTAATTGGCAACACCAAGCCCCTTTTTTACTATGGTTTAAACCTGGGTTTCCAGTTTAAAGGATTTGATTTCAGTGCATTGCTGCAAGGTGCTTTAAACCGTACCATTTACCTGTCGAACAATACCGAATGGGCTTTCCAAAACAATGGCTTTGGCCAGGCATGGGAGCACAACTTAGATCGCTGGACGCCGCAAACCGCTGCAACTGCAACCATGCCACGTCTGTCTATTGGTACCAATATCAACAACGAAGCTACCTCTACCTTCTGGCAGCACTCGGGTAATTACCTGCGCTTAAAGAATATCGAATTGGGCTATACCATTCCAAACAGCCTGACCAAAAGGATCGGCCTGCAAAGTATCCGGGTATTTGGTAACGCTACCAACCTGCTTACGTTTGCCGCTTACGATAGGGTAGACCCAGAGGTTTACAACGGAAACTATCCTATTCAGAGATCGATCAATATGGGTATCAACATTAAATTTTAAGGAAATGAAAAATTTTAAACAACATATATTCATCGCTTTAATGGGGTTGCAGGTGGTTTTGACCATTACAGCCTGTAAAAAGGTAGAAACTGAGCCCCGCGACTGGATTCAGGCCGACCTGGTTTGGGATACACAGGATAAAAACGGAACAGTTGCCGGCTTTTTCCTAAACAGTGTGTATACTTTTATTCCCGGTGGCTTTAACCGCATTGATGGCGACTTTTTAGATGCTGCATCTGGTGATGCCATTCCATCCAGAACCAACACACAGGTAGAATATTTTACCAATGGTCGTATCAGTACGCTAAACAACCCCGATCCCTATTGGGGGAACAGCTATAACGGTATCCGGGCAGCTAATATTTTTCTGGCCAACATTAATGTGGTACCAGTTGCAGCACTAACCAAACAATACTGGCGTGCAGAAGCTCGTTACATCAGGGCATTGTTGTATTTCGAACTGGTTAAAAGATACGGGGGCGTTCCGCTGATTGGTGATAAGATTTTTACCCTCGATGATAACCTCGAACTGCCAAGAAATAACTTTGCCGATTGCATTAATTACATTGTAAGCGAATGCGATGCCGTAAAAGACAGTTTAAGGTTAGAAACCGGAGCCAATTATACCACTTCTGATTGGGGCCGGATTCCGAAAGGTGCGGCCATTGCGTTAAAATGCAGGGCTTACCTTTACGCAGCCAGCCCGTTATATAATGGTGGCGGGGTCGAAAACAGTGCCACGCTAAAAGCATTAACCGGTTACCCAACAGCCGACGCCAGCCGCTGGCAAAAAGTGGTTGATGCTGCAGTTGAACTGAATGCTCTTGGCTATTATCAGTTACAGGGTACTTTCAACAATATTTTCTTAACCAACAAAAACACTGAGGTTATTTTAAGCAAACAAGGTGCTACGAATACCAGTATCGAAACCACTAATGCGCCATCGGGTTATGGTGCACCTGCTTTAAGTAATGGTAGAACAAGTCCTACGGCCGATTTGGTAAATGCCTTTACCATGCGTAACGGTTTGCCGATTACCGATCCGGCTTCGGGTTACAATGCTACCGCACCTTATACCGGCAGGGATCTGCGCTTAGATTATACCATCTTTTACAATGGCGTAAATTGGTTAAACAGACCGGTACAAACTTACGAAGGTGGCTTGGACAAACCAGGCGGTACTACCGTACAAACCCGTACAGGTTATTACCTGCGCAAGTTTATGGGCAATTTTGCTACCAACAGTACCTATACCAACCAATCGCACAATTTTATCATTTTCAGGTATGGCGAAATTATTCTCAATTATGCCGAGGCCTTAAACGAACTTGGCCGTACCGAAGATGCAGTGGCTCAAATTAAGCTTTTGCGTACCCGTGCCGGCATTACAGCAGGTACCAATTCGCGTTATGGTATTCCGGTAGGTATCAATCAGGCCGATATGCGTACCCTGATCATGAACGAAAGAAGGGTAGAGCTGGCATTTGAAGAACACCGTTTCTGGGATATCCGCAGGTGGAAAATTGCCCCGGCAGTACTTAACGGACAACTTAACGGTACCAGGATTATCAAAAATGCCGATAATACTTTGAGCTATACCAATATTCCGGTAGTTACCTCAACTTTCACCAATAAGCTTTACCACATGCCTGTGCCTTATTCCGAAACAACCAAAAACAGTCAGTTGCTTCAAAATGAAGGTTGGTAAGATCGTGTAATCCAAAATATTAAACAGATGAAACATATATATAAATACTTACTGGTTTTACTGGTGCTCCTAACCTGCAATTTAGCAATGGCCCAGAACCAGGTTATATCAGGAGTGGTAACTGATGCCACCGGACCAATTTCCGGTGCTTCGGTTAAAGAAAAGGGAATGCCCACCAATGGTGTGGTAACCGATGCCAAGGGAAATTATACCATTCGGCTGAAAGGCACAAGCGGAGTTATCGTGATTTCGTTTGTAGGGGCTTTGCCTAAAGAGGTTACCGTAGGCAGCCGAAAAACAGTTAACGTACAATTAGAAGACGATGTGCAGGGCTTGGAGCAGGTTGTGGTAATTGGTTACGGTAAACAGAAAAAAATAACCCTAACCGGATCTATGAGTACCATTACAGGTGCAGATATCCGTCAAAATCCATCGGCGAGTTTGCAAAATACCTTAGTGGGCCGTTTACCGGGCTTCTTTTCGCAACAACGTTCAGGTGCTCCCGGGGCTGATGGTGCCACGTTTTTTATCAGGGGTATCAGTTCCTATAACGGTGGCTCAACTACACCTTTAATCATTGTTGATGATATTGAGTACAGCCCCGATCAGTTTGCAGCTATTGATGCCAACGAGGTAGAAAACATCAGTATTTTGAAAGATGCGGCTACCACAGCTATTTACGGTATTAAAGGCGCTAACGGTGTTGTGGTGGTAACCACCAGGAGGGGAAAATTGGGTATTCCGCAAATTACTTTCAGAAGCGAATACAGTGTAATGAAGCCAACCGTAATGCCAGAGTTTTTAGATGCTTACGAATCGGCTAAGCTTTACAACCAGGCCAGGGCTAATGATGGACTTGCACCAAGATTTAGTGCTGATGATTTACAGAAATACCAGGACGGATCTGATCCCTATGGTCACCCGAATAACGACTGGAAAAAGATCCTCTTTAAAGATTTCAGCAGCCAGGTTAAAGGTAATTTCGATATCAGCGGTGGTACCGAGAAAGTAAAATACTTTGTTTCGGCAGGTTTCCTTTACCAGAACGGGATGTTACGTAACTATGGTAAAGAGGAAGGGGTAAACTCTAACTTTTACTACAACAGGTATAATTACCGTTCTAACTTAGATATCAAGGCTACCAAAACACTCGATTTACGTATCGATTTATATGGCAACCTGGGTGTAACCAATACCAACAACATTGGTAGTGCTTTCGGTTACAACGATATCTTTTACGATTATGTGAGCTTCCTTTCACTGGCACCATTTAACTATCCGGTATATAACCCTGATGGTAGTTTTGGTTACAGCAAATGGCAGCGTGATGAGAATCCCAATTACAACCAGAATAATATTGTTGGCCGTATTACGCACTATGGTTACAACCGCAAGTACGGTAATAATATGAACCTCGTAGCCAATGCCAATCAGAAATTAGATTTTATTACCAAAGGTTTATCGGTTAAAGGGGTACTTTCTTACGCCAGTACTTATGATTATACGCGTAGCATGACACGCGATCAGTTCCCTTCGTTTATTTACGATTCCAATAACAATACTTACGAACCCCGCGATCCAAATATTTACCGCGTTAGAAGGTATTTTATTGGCTATGGTCCTGGTAGCACCATCCGCAATTTAACCACACAGGTGGTATTAAATTACGACAGAAGCTTTAACAGTCATCACGTTTACGGAACCGCTTTAACCAATATCAATACCGTTATTAAATACAACGCCAATTCGGTTTACAACTTTGTACCCAATAACTTTAAGGGTTACACCGGCAGGGTAGGTTACGATTATAAAGATAAATACCTGTTCCAGTTTAATGCGGCCTACAATGGTTCTGACCGTTTTGTGAGTACCAAAAAATATGGTTTCTTCCCGGCAGCTTCGGCAGGTTGGGTAGTTTCGAACGAAAAGTTTTTCAAAGACCATGTACCTTTTATGGATTATCTGAAATTCAGGGGGTCTTATGGAGTAGTGGGTAATGATCGTATTGGCGATAACTTCAGCTATTACTATCAGCAAAACTATAGCAACGGCGGTAATGCTTCTTTCGGTTACTCAGATAATACCCAAACCGGTATTTTAGAAGGTACATTGGGGAACAACGAGGTAACCTGGGAGAAAGAGAAGAAAACCGATGTTGCCATGGAGTTTGGCCTTTTCGGTAGTAAAATAACCGGATCTATCGATTTATTCCACAACGTGAGGAGCGATATTTTAACCAGCCGAGGAACTGTTTCGTCTATTTTCGGCGTAGGTTTGCCGCCGGTAAACTTAGGTCGTGTACAAAACCAGGGCGGTGAGATCGAAATCAGCTACCGCGATAAAATTGGAAACGTCGATTTCTCGGTACGTGCCAATTACTCGCTGGCCAAAAACAAAATCCTTTATCAGGATGAACCACTGGCTGCTTATCCGTACCAGCAATTTACCGGCAACAGCATTGGCCAGATCTTAACCTACCAGTGGATTGGTTTTTATACCTCGGCTGCTGATATTGCTGCCAGTCCGAAACCACAAACCACGCCAAGGGTGGGCGATTTAAAATATGCCGATTTAAATAACGACGGTAAGATTGATGGTTACGACATGTCAATCAACGGTTATCCTAACCTGCCCAATACCAATTACGGCTTAGAGCTGCGTGCCAATTACAAAAACTTCGGGTTTAGCTTGTTGTTCCAGGCGGCAACCAATTTTAATGTTCGTGGTGTAGCCGAGGCTATTCAGGCTTTCTCTTCAAACCTTACTTCGGTGCACCAAAATTCGTGGACACCCGAAATTGGCGATGCAGCCCAGTATCCTTTGCTTTCGCTTTCACCAGGTTTAAGCAGTCCGTCTGCCTACCCATCTACCTTCTGGTTTATTTCTGGTAATTACCTGCGCCTGAAGAATGCGGAAATTAGCTATGCCCTCCCGAAAAAATTAATCGAAAGGTTAAAAGTGCAGAGCATCCGTACTTACATTAATGGTTACAACCTGTTAACCTGGTCTAACCTGAATACCCGTTACCAGTTTGATCCGGAATCGAACTCAGGGCAGGACAGGATTAAATATCCACCTCAGCAAATGATCAATTTAGGTTTAAGTGTTACGTTTTGATAAATCTTGATATGAAAAGAATAATATTTATGATATGCTTATGTGCAGCTATTGCTGGATGTAAGAAAGGCAGCGATTTTCTGGATAGCAAAGCTGATACAGGTGAAACCGAAGCTACGGTTTTTTCAGATAGCTTAAAATCAATCAGGTTTTTAACCCAGATTTATAGCGCTGCAGGTTATAGTTTTACCAAAGGCCGTTTTAGTAGTCATGGCAATACCGAAATGGCTACAGATGATGCTGAATATGCCTATTCGGGCCCGACGCAAAATGCGGTAATTATGTACAATGGTACACTTTCGCCTACCAATTTCTGGAGTGGAGGCAGTTTACCCGATTTCTGGACTACCCCCTATACCAATATCCGCAGGGTTAACCTCATGCTATCGAAACTGCCGGTTATCCCGCTTTCTGATGCCAAAAAGAAACGTATCCAGGGCGAACTGAGATTCTTAAGGGCCTGGTATTACCACTTTTTGTTAATCAATTTTGGCGGCGTGCCAATAGATGGCGACAGTGTTTATGGTATTAGCGATGTAATTGATTTGCCAAGATCATCGTTCGAAGAAACTGTCAACTACATTACCGCTGAGCTGGATGCTGCAGCGGCTATTTTACCGGCAACTGCCGATTATGCCGAGCAGGATTATGGCCGTGCAACCAAGGGTGCCTGCATGGCACTAAAATCGCGTGTTTTATTGTATGCTGCCAGTCCGTTATTCAATGGAGGTGCTATCGATCAGGCTTCAGGAGCTGTAAAACCCATTGTAAGCTATCCGGCTTACAGCGTAGCGCGTTGGCAAAAAGCCGCCGATGCTGCAGAAGCGTTGATTAACACAGGTACTTACAGCCTTTTTGAAGATAATACTACTGCACCAGGTTATGGTTTTTACAATGTTTTTCTGAAACGGGTAAATTCCGAATACATTTTTGCCTTTAACCGTCCGGTTAACCGCGATTTTGAAGGTTATTACAATCCTCCTTCGAGGGGTGGAGCAAAAAACTCTACGCCAACACAGCAACTGGTAGAAGCTTTCCCCATGAAAAACGGAAAAGCCATTTCTGATGCTACTTCTGGTTTCGACCCTGCAAATCCCTATGCTAACCGCGATCCGCGTTTCGGTTACTCCATTATTTACAACCAGTCGCTTTATTACAGTACCACCACCAGTTCTAAAATTGTGGTGAATACTTATAATGGAGCAGCTACCGATGGTTATACCTCAAACGGAACCGGACCAACTACTACGGGTTACTATGCAAGGAAAATGTGCGATGAGAATATCTCGAGCAACAGTTCCTTTAACTCAGAACGGGGCTGGCCGTTGATCCGCTATGCCGAAATTCTTTTAAATTACGCTGAGGCCATTAACGAAACCGGTCAAACAGCTTTAGCCTATCCAAAACTGGTAGCCATTCGCAAAAGAGCGGGTATAACTGCTGGTGCAGATAATCTTTATGGTTTAAAAGCCAACATGAGCGTAGATGAGATGCGTGCGGTAATTCAGAACGAACGCCGTATCGAGCTCATGAACGAAGACCACCGCTGGAATGATATCCGCCGCTGGAAAATTGCTGTTGCGGTAAATAATGGCTACAACAAAGCCATCAATATCACTAAAACGGGTAATGTTTATACCTATCAAACGGTTAACACCATTCGTTTGCACGTTTTCAATCCGCAACATTATTTAATGCCTATTCCACAATCAGAGGTCTCAAAAATGCCTTCGATGCTTCAAAATCCAGGATATTAATTCGTCCTCCTGTATTTAATTTAATCTTGCTCCCCAGTTGCTTTCTGCAGTTGGGGAGCTTTTTTATGATATTAACCACTAAGTCACAAAGGCACGAAGTCAAGTACTGCTCAAGATGTTGCTTTGTGCCCTCTGTGCCTTCACTCTGTTTTCTCCGTGGTTAAATTACTGGCGCGGTGGTTAAATTGCGTACTTTGCGCATTCCCTTCGTGCCCTCTGCGGTTAAAAACCTTAGCTTTCTGTGATTAAAGCTAAAAAAGCCCAATTTTAAAGGAAAACTTCCTGCAGTGTGCAGCATCAAATCATGAGGGTCATGAAAGCTTCCTGCAGTATGCAGCGACAAATCATGAGGGTCATGAAAGCTTCCTGCAGTGTGCAGCGACAAATCATGAGGGTCATGAAAGCTTCCTGCAGCATGCAGCGACAAATCATAATTTTTAGCTCAAAACCTCAAAAAACAGTGGGAATAGGTGTTATACAAACTGCTTCAGGAGCATGCACACAGCTGTCGTTGTCATATTAAAAACAATCAGACATTAGTTATCCTGCCTGAAACATTTTGGTTTTTTAATCCCGTTAAGCTTTTAAAAACTCACCTTATTTACAGCAGAAACCGGCGCCTCAGTTTTTAATTTATAAACGTTTAATTAACGTTTATAAAAACTAAATTTTACCCCGAAATTCCAAAAACAGCCAAAAATCGACAAAAAATAACAATTTGACCCCTTTTAATTACCGGATTACCCCTCACTGGCTGCCCCATTTTTATGGTTAATTTGTTAAAACCAAGTATAAGATATAAGCCGATCCAAAATTATCCGAACATTAATTACACAGCGTAATTAATGGTTGTAGCGATTAAAAAATGTAACTGCCAGTTTTTTCCGAATCCCAAACCAAACCTAAAACTAATCATGAAGAGACAAAAAAGAACCTATCCCATATTTCCTGACTATTGATTTTTCTGACCCGGATGCTGCAGGAATTTTTTACCGCACAGGTAAAATAACATGGTAAGATACTGCTGTAAAAGCAATCCCATTAATTAAGAAACAACCTGGAATTTGGAGCCTAAGCTCGGGTTCCAAATACTAACTGACGAAAAATATTTTTCGATCGGATGAGCAGCCTTTTGCCTTTTCAATTTAAGGGGCGATCGGAATCCGGTTAAAAATAACTAACCAATTAAACCATTTTATGAAGAAAAAATTACCGAAGAAAGTCCCGCTCTACAAGCAGGGAAAGGTGCTAAAGCCTGTTTTAAAGTTTTTGGTCTATCTCGTTATCACTGCCTCTTATTTAACGGCATCGGCACAAACAGATGTAACCGTTAAAGGGATGGTAAAAGACACCGTTGGCGGTTTGCCCGGCGTAAACGTAAAAGTATCGGGCACCAACCGCGGTATTTCTACTGATGAGTTTGGCCGCTATACCATCAAATTACCCCGCACAGGAAAATTGTTATTCACCCTGGTAGGTTACAAACCTAAAAATGTGGCTGTTGCCAATTACGATAAAAATGCAGATGGCACTTACACCATCAACGTTACCCTCCAATCAGATGCCAACTCACTGGATGAGGTGGCTGTAGTAGGTTTTGGTACACAGAAAAAAACAAGTGTAATCAGCTCCATTACGGCCATTAACCCGAAAGAACTGAAAGGGCCAACCAGTAACCTTACCACCATGATGGCCGGTAGGGTAGCAGGTATGATTGCTTATCAGCGCAGCGGCGAACCCGGCGCCGATAACGCCCAGTTTTTCATTCGTGGTTTAGGTACCTTCGGTGCCGGTAAACAAGATCCGCTAATTTTGATCGACGGTATCGAATCGACCCAAAACGACATGGCGCGTTTGCAACCCGACGATATTTCTTCGTTTAACGTATTGAAAGACGCTACTGCATCGGCCGTATACGGTGCAAGGGGGGCAAATGGGGTAGTGCTTATTTTAACCAAATCGGGTGTGGCTGGTCAAACCAAGTTTGGTTTCAGGGCTGAGTCATCGCTATCTGCCAACACCAAAAATTTCCAGTTTGCCGATAACGTTACCTACATGAAACTGGCTAACGAAGCAGCCCTTACACGTAACAGGCTGGCCATTTTGCCTTACCTGCAAACCAAAATAGATGCTACCGCTGCGGGCGAGAATGAATTGCTTTACCCCAATAACAACTGGATTGAGCAATTAATTAAAGATTATACCATTAACCAAAGGTATAACCTAAATATTTCGGGTGGGGGTACCAAAGCCAGTTACTATATCGCCGGTACCTACAACATCGATAATGGCGTACTAAAAGTGGCAGATCTAAATAACTTTAACAACAACATCAAGTTAAAAAACTATTCGGTCCGCTCTAACGTAAACATTAACCTTACCAATACTACCGAGGCTATTATCAGGGTATATGGCCAGTTTGATGATTATACCGGGCCAGTGGGTGGTGGTGGAGCTACTTTTAACCGGGCCATTTGGTCTAACCCGGTAATGTTTCCGGCGGTTTATCCGGCCAGTTTATCGCCTTACAGCAATCACCCTTTATTTGGTAATGCCATTTCGCCACGAGGCGGATTGTACATGAATCCTTATGCCGAAATGGTGAAAGGGTACCAGGATAAAAATTCATCCACATTGCAAACGCAGATTGAAATTAAGCAGGATTTGAAATTCATTACCCCAGGTTTAACTGCCCGGATGATGAGTTACGCCCGCAGGTATTCATATTTCGATATTTCACGTGCCTACAATCCTTTCTATTATACTGCAACCGAGCAACCCGATAAATCTATCGGATTAACTTTAATGAATGGAGGAGGAGCTTTATCAGTAGGAACTGTAGGTACGGAGTATCTGGGATATTCTGAAGGAACAAAAGACTTAAATTCTACCTTCTATGCTGAGTTTTCGGCTAACTACAGCCGTACTTTTAAAGATAAACATGCTGTAAGTGGTATGTTAATTACCACCATGCGTAATTATCTGGCGGCAAATCCGGGTAGTTTGCAGCTTTCGCTGCCATCGCGCAACCAGGGTGTATCGGGTAGGGCTACTTATGGTTACGATAACCGTTACCTCGCCGAGTTTAACTTTGGTTACAATGGTTCCGAGCGTTTTGCAGAAAATAACCGCTTTGGTTTCTTCCCTTCTTTTGGTTTAGGCTATATCATCTCTAACGAAAATTATTTTAAACCTTTAACCAAAGTCATTAACAGTTTAAAACTCAGGGCAACGTATGGTTTGGTAGGTAACGATCAGATTGGTAATGCAGCCGACCGTTTCTTCTATCTTTCGGAAGTAAATATGAACAACGGAACTTTCGGCGCAAGGTTCGGCGAAGATGGATTATATTATCGTGATGGTATTTTGGTTTCCCGTTATTCCAATCCGCTAATTACCTGGGAAAGATCTAAGCAAACCAACATTGGTTTGGATATGACCTTGTTTAACAGCCTGAACCTGACCTTCGATATTTATAAAAACGAACGTTCTAATATTTTAACCGACCGTACTTTTATACCAAGTACCATGGGCTTACAAGCTGCTGTAAGGGCCAATACCAATAAAGCCGAAAGTAAAGGGATCGATTTTTCGGCCAGCTATAACAAATCTTTCAGCAACAGCATGTTTTTGCAAATGCGCGGTAATTTTACCTATGCTACCAACAAAATTTTAATTTACGATGAACCTTCTTTTAACGCAAATGAGGCTTATCGTACACATGTGGGTTTACCCACCACACAAGCCTTTGGTTACATTGCTGAGCGTTTGTTTGTTGATGATGCAGAAGCGAAAAACTCACCGGTTCAGTTTGCGGGTGTACCCGGACTTGATTACGGAGGAGGAGACATTAAATACCGCGACGTAAATGGCGATGGCATTATCAGTGATGTAGATCAGGTGCCTATTGGCTTGCCAACCAGCCCTGAAATTGTGTATGGTTTTGGTGGTACATTTGGTTTCAAAGGATTCGATATTTCTGCATTCTTTCAGGGATCGGCCAGATCTTCGTTCTTCATCAATCCTGGTAACATTTCTCCTTTTGTGCTTAACAACGAATCAGGCAATCCTAACGTTACCCAAAATGGATTGCTACAGGTAATTGCCGATAGTCATTGGTCTGAGCAAAACCGCGATAGCTACGCTTTCTGGCCACGTTTAAGCCCTAATTTCGTAAACAATAACACCCGTACCTCAACCTGGTGGATGCGTAACGGTGCTTTTTTAAGGCTAAAAAGTGTAGAGCTGGGCTACAACCTGCAAAGCAAATTGCAGAAAAGGCTGGGCTTAAGCAGTGCACGTTTTTATGTTAACGCTACCAATCTTGGTGCTTTAAGTGCTTTCAAACTCTGGGATCCAGAAATGGGTGGCAACGGTTTGGGTTATCCTGTTCAAACCGTATACAATTTAGGTTTAAATGTTTCATTCTAACCATTAAGCTTAAAAACAACAATATGAAAATCAATAATATTTTATTTAGAAAATATATGGCAAAGTCAGGTTTAGCCAAATTAACTGCGGCTGCGCTGGTTATCGTTTTATCGGTGAGCTCCTGCAAAAAGTACCTCGATATCGTTCCCGATAACGTAGCTACAATCGATAATGCCTTTACCTTAAGGAACGAAGCCGAAAAATACCTGTTTACCTGTTATTCTTTCCTGCCAAAAGATGGCGAACCATTGCTAAACGCCGGTTTTATGGCTGGCGATGAAATCTGGACCTCGCTGGATGAAAGGGAATTTATTTCTTATGGCTGGAGGCTGGCAAGGGGAGGACAAGGAGCAGAAAACCCATTACTGGATGCCTGGAATGGTCGTTATCAGGGTGGCGGTAACGTTTATAATTACAATGATAATCCCGGTGGAGATTATGGTTTGTTTAAAGCCATCAGAAACTGCAACATCTTTTTAGAAAATGTGCAGGACCAGAGTAAAATACCAGATTTGAGCTTAAACGAACGCGAGCGCTGGATTGCCGAGGTGAAATTTTTAAAAGCCTATTACAATTTCTATTTGTTGCGCATGTATGGCCCCATTCCGATTGTAGATACCAATATCGGGATCAGTGCAACAGAAGAAGAAGTGCGGATTAAAAGAATGCCATTTGATGAATGCGTAAACTACATCTCAGGCTTACTGGATCAGGCCATTCCGGGCTTGCCGCAAATTATTACCGATAAAAGTACCGAGCTGGGCCGCATTACCAGGCCTATAGCACTTGCCATTAAAGCCAAACTTTTATTAACAGCTGCCAGTCCTTTGTTTAACGGCAATACCGATTACAGTAATTTCAGAGATAAAGATGGCGTAGTGTTATTTAACACCGCTTACGATGCCAATAAATGGAAAAAAGCAGCCGATGCTGCCAAAGCCGCTATTGATGCTGCCGAAGCTGCAGGTTTTAAATTGTACCAGTTTCCGGGCACCACTTTTAAATTATCTGATACCACACTCAGACAGCTCACCATAAAAGGTGCGGTAACCGAGCGTTTTAATGTTAATCTCGAACATGTTTGGGCCAACCCGAACAGCCGTACCTTTAACATGCAAAGGGCTGCCATGCCGCGTTTAACTTCTGCTGTTGTAGTTGGAAGTGCCCGTCAGCAACTGGCTCCGCCATTAAAAATTGCCGAAATGTTTTACAGTAAAAACGGTGTGCCGATTAACGAAGATAAAACACTCGATTTTACCAACAAATATACGCTGCGTACCGCGGTTAAAAGCGAGCGCTTTTATGTAAAGGAAGGCTACACTACAGCCAGGATCAATTTTGACCGCGAACCGAGGTTTTATGCCGATTTAGGTTTTGATGGTGGAATCTGGTATAAATACGATAGCCCAACCAATTCTGATGAAGGCACTTTCGTACTCGAAGGCAAATCGAACCAGGTGGCTGGTGCAAACAACTTTGGCTGGTACAACGAAACAGGTTATTTCATTAAAAAACTGGTCGATTGGAACATGATAAATGGTACAAACGGAGCCAGCTACCGCGATTATCCATGGCCGGAAATCAGAATGGCCGACCTTTATTTAATGTATGCCGAAGCCCTAAACGAAACGCTGGCGGCACCATCGGCCGATGTATACGAATACATCAACCGCATCAGAACGCGGGCCGGTTTGCCAACCGTACAAAACGCATGGACCAACTTTTCAAACAACCCGGGTAAGTATACCACCAAAGATGGGATGCGCGAAATTATCCAGCAGGAAAGACTGATTGAAATGGCATTTGAAGGAAGCCGTTTTTGGGATATCAGACGCTGGAAACGTGCTGCAGAAATGTTTAACCAACCCATTACCGGATGGAGTGTTTACCAACCTACCTCTGCAGAATATTACCGTGTACGAACCATTTTTAACCAAAATTTTGTGGCTCCACGCGATTATTTGTGGCCATTGCGCGCATACGATTTAACTGTTAACCCTAAACTGGTTCAAAACCCAGGCTGGTAGTATGAATTGATTAAAAAATATTCGATATGAAAAGAATAAATAAAAACCTGCTGTTATTCCTGTTAACCTTAACAGTAGCATTTTCAGGCTGTAAAGAGGATCAGTTAGGCCCCTTAGAAAATAACACCACGCCTCCGGGCAAAGTAAGTAATGTTACCATTAAAAATGGAGCAGGTAATGCCAGCATTACTTTCAGCTTACCTGCCGATAAAGATTTATTGTATGTTAAAGCCGTTTACTATCTGGCCAATGGTCAGGAAATGGAAGTGAAAACTTCTTATTATGGCAATACTTTATTGGTAGAAGGTTTTGGCGATACCAATGAACATGAGGTGAAAATTTACGCCGTAAACAGAAGCGAAGTAGCTTCAGAACCGACCATTGTGAAGGTTAAACCATTGGAAAATCCAATTTGGGGCGTATACCGTAGCCTTAAGGCTGTTGCCGATTTTGGTGGATTAAACTTTAAAGGAAGCAATCCAGCCAAAGCCGACCTCGCCATAGAAGTATTGGTTCTTTCGAAAGGGAAATATGTGCCAACGGCAAAGAATATTTATACCGCGGCTCCTGAGATCGATCAGTCGATCAGGGGACTGGATACATTGACCCAGAAATTTGCCATTACCATTCGCGACAGGTGGTTAAATTACAGCGATACGCTTTTTACCACTTTAAAGCCGCTGTATGAAACCGTATTGCCTAAATCAACTTATAAAGAAGTGATTTTACCAACCGATTCGCCGCAGGAATACACCTCTACAGGAGTATCCAAAATGTGGGATGGCAATATTATCGACTGGCCGAGTGTGTGTTTAACCAAAACCACGGTATTAACACCACAATGGGTAACTTTCGATCTGGGCAGAACAGCAACCTTAAGCCGCATAGTAGTGTGGAATTATCCCGAATACCTCAATGCCGGACGTACTTATTACTATGGAGGCAATTTAAAGGATTTTGAAATCTGGGGAACCGATAATCCGCCTGCTGATGGCAGTTTTAACAATTGGGTAATGTTGGGTAAATACAGCTCTACCAAACCTTCTAAAAGTGCCTATGGGGTGCAAACCAGCGAAGATTATGCCTTTGCCAATGCCGGTATCAGCTACAATTTTGCCGTTGGACTTAAAAAAGTACGCTATATCCGCATTAAATCTATTAACAACTGGCAGGGCACTTCTTTCATGAGTGTTTCTGAAGTACAGCTTTATGGCGATCCGAGGTAATTAAAAAAGCATTTAAAGATGAATAATCAAAAAACATATATGAGAACCATAAAACTAGCTTTTATGTGTTTGTGGGCAGGTACTTTCGTGGCCTGTACCAAATCCGACGATTATAAAAAGTATACCGAGAAAGGAGAAATTTCCTATACCGGCAAGTTAGATTCGGTGAAAATAATGTCAGGCAACAACCGCGTGTACATCAGTGGCTTGTTTCTTTCGGATCCAAAAGTAACCCAGTGCAAAATTTTCTGGAACAACAAGGCCGATTCGGTAGTAATACCTGTAAAGAAAAAGTATGCTACCGATACGCTGAAATATTTTATAGAGCGTGTACAGGAAGGCGTTCAGAATTTCCAGATTTATACTTACGATGCAGTTGGAAATAAATCCATCCCGGTATACAAAACCGGAAGGTCTTATGGCTCAAGGTATCAGTCGTCGTTGTTTAACAGGCCTATCGAATCGGCTTTTACCAATGCCAGTGGTGCAACTACGATTACCTGGCAGGGTATGGACCGCTTAACCGGGGTGTTTGCCACAGAAGTAGAATACACCAGTTTAAGCAATGTAATTAAAAAGATCAGGACCAAAATAGACGAAACTACAACGGCTATTCCTGATATTAAGCCCGGTACAAGTTTAAGGTACCGCACCCTGTTTTTGCCCGATACTGTTTCTATCGATACCTTTTCTACAGCTTTTCAAACGCAGCGTGTAGGGGCCGATATTACCGCAACTTATTTTAAAAACAAGGGAAATCCTTTCCAACCTGCAGCAAGCGGGGGCAGATGGAGAAATATTGCCGACTGGACCGTTACCGATAATATCCGTAACCACGGCGGTTTAGGTGGCTGGTGCTCTGATTCTGGCGGTTGTTTAGCTATGGAAATGGGTTGGGATGGTTCCGCTCAGATTATCAATGGTAAAATATTCCAAACCTTTACGCTTCCGGCAGGTAGTTATAGCTTTGAAATTACGATGGCTAAAAATGAAGCAAAAGATCCGGTTTACATTGTAGCAGCAGCGGGTAATACGCTACCAGATGTTGCCAATGTGTCTACATCATTAGGTTACACCAACTTTGCCAACAATAAGTTTCAATTTACCTTAACACAATCAACAACAGTATCAATTGGCTTTCTGGCCTCGATGACCTCAGCATCAGGAAATCAGTTTTGGATTGTAAAAGAGGTGGCGCTCAAATCTCTCTAGTACTGTTTGGTTTAATACTTAAGCCAATTAGTAAATTTATTCTCAGGGCTTTCTGTAAAGGAACCCTGAGAATTTTTATTTCAAAAGAATATTAATTTAGTCAATCAAAAAACACGCCATGCAAAAGCAAGTTCAAACCTGCATTATCCTGTTAGTCACAATTGTTATTCAATCTTGTGCGGTAAAAAAAACGAAACATATTGCTGTCAGATATGAAACCGAGGGTTATAAATTGGTTTGGAACGACGAATTTGAAAAGGATGGAACACCTAATCCGGCAAACTGGACTTATGAAAAAGGTTTTGTACGGAATGAGGAATTACAATGGTATCAGCCCGAAAATGCTTTTTGTAAAGACGGGAGACTGATCATCGAAGCACGCAAAGAACAGAAACCTAATCCATTATACGTAGCAGGGAGTAATGATTGGCGTAAAAAGCCTCAAAACATCGAATATACTTCGGCCTGTATTATCACTAAAGATTTGCAAAGCTGGCAATACGGCCGTTTCGAAATGAGCGCGAAGATCGATATTTCAGCTGGTTTATGGCCGGCATTCTGGACTTTGGGCCTCAACGGTCGCTGGCCTGCCAATGGCGAAATTGATATTATGGAATATTATCGGGGTAAATTATTGGCCAATATTGCCAGTATGGGCAAAAATGGTAAAGCCAAATGGTTTAGCAATACCAAGTCAACCGATTCGCTGGGTGGTAAAAAATGGGCCGCTCAATTTCATACCTGGCGCATGGACTGGGATGAACAAGCAATCAGCCTTTTTGTTGATGATGTTTTGTTGAATAAAACTTTACTGAGCCAGCTGGAAAACGAAAACGGAACTCCGTTTCATCCCTTTAAGCAAAAGCACTATATCTTGTTCGATTTGGCTTTGGGAGGTATGAATGGGGGTGACCTGAAAGATACCCGCTTCCCAAACCGGATGGAAGTAGAATATGTGAGGGTTTATCAGAAGTAAAATAGAGTCGTCATTTCGAGCGAAGTGCAACGAAGTCGAGAAATCTATTTAATTAGACCTTTTTATTTCGCTGCACCCCGTTTGAGATGACGACCTTTCTGTTTAATTAATTCTGAACCTTAATTTCGGTTCTTCTGTTTATAATCCGGCCTTCTTCGCTATTGTTGTTGCTAATCGGGTTTTTCTCTCCGTGACCAACAACTGTAAAATTGCTTCCGTTTAAGCCAGCATTTACAAAATAAGATTTTACTGCATTAGCACGGTCAACAGATAATTGCATGTTGTGCTCCGGTGTTCCTTCTGCTGATGAATAGCCGTTTAAGACAAATTTAGTCTCAGGCGATTTTTTCATTTCAGTAACCGCTTTATCTAAAATCGGGAATGATGCGGTTTTCAATACAAATGAGTTAAACTCAAACTGGATATTATCCAGGTTAAAATTAGGTTTTTCAACCGGTGCTGGTTTCTCTGGTTCCTTTTCAGGTGCCGGAGCTGGTTTTTTCTCTTCAACCGGAGCAGGTTTTTCAACAGGTGCCGGAGCAGGTTTAGCTACCAGTTTTTTGGTTTTACAAGAGTAAAGGCTTAAGGTAAATGAGGCAACGAGCGCTGTAAATAATAGTTTTTTGGTAATGTTCATTGTTTTAAGATTAATTTAAGTTTATTGTGTGTTTGTTGCCAAACATACTAATAAATGATTACAGCTATAACGATCAATTTGTAAAGAACTTGTATCGTTACCATTTAACTGTAAAAATTAAATCCCATTAAAACATGATAATTTATGCCCGTTAAGCCCTTAAATTCGGCATTAAGTTTAAGAAAGCCTGTGAGTTGGCTGTATATTTCTTTTTATCCAGTTTAAAATAAAATGCACCTTTTTTTGAGCCTGTTTTATCCTTTTCTTCCAGCTTAATCAACAAACCCGTTGAAGTAATTTTACGGCTGAAATTGCGCGTGTCGATTTTCGTATCGTTTACTTCCTCAAAAAGAATATGCAGCTGCGGGATGGTAAATTTCTTAGGCAGCATTTCAAACAAAATAGGATGGAGCGATGCTTTATAACGCAGTTTTTTTCGCGCATCAGCCACCATTTTGTTATGGTCGAAAATTAATTTTGGCCGTTCATTAATTAAAAACCATTCAGCTTCGTAATCGTCGTTTAATTGCGTTTCATATTTATGGATATCAATCAATGCAAAGTAACCAACTGATAAAGTACGCTCTATCGGATCGCGCTTTGGTTCGCCATAAATTTGCATTTGTTCCAGGTAAACCCCTTCCAGGCCTGTCATTTTCTTCAATACGCGGTTGGCTGCATCATCAGGACTTTCATCCGGCCCAACAAAGCCTCCCATTAAACTCCACTTGTTAATTTCGGGTTCCAGCCCCCTTTTTACCAACAAAATTTTTAGGTGCTCGCCATCAAAGCCAAATACAATACAATCAACAGCTACAAGGTAATGTGGCTGCCCGGGATATTCAATCATTTTTAATTCATGTTTTGAGCCGTTAATATGTTCAATTTTTCAGACATATAAAAATAATTATTAATTGTCGTTTTGACAATTAATAATTATTTCATAATTTGGCAGCGTAGATTAGTCAGGCAAATCAGGCTGGCTGTTCTAACCAATTATAACAAATATAATGAACCAAACATTCGAACTCGACAGTAATCCGCATACCCGGTTAAACATATTAACGGGAGAGTGGATTTTAGTATCGCCACACCGTACTAAAAGACCGTGGCAAGGTAAGGTTGAAGACATTACACCTGATAACCGACCTGAATACGATCCAAAATGCTATTTATGCCCGGGTAATGGCAGGGCAGATGGCGATAGCAATCCCGAGTATACCGAAAGCTTCGTTTTTAATAACGATTTTGCGGCATTGCTCGAAGATACGCCTCAAAACGAAATGAACGAAGGCGATTTGCTGGTAGCCAATAACCAGCGGGGGCTTTGCAGGGTAATTAGTTTCAGCCCTAAGCACAACCTTACCTTGCCCGAAATGAGTGTTGAAGGGATTACTGCTGTGGTAAATGTCTGGCAAAATGAATTTAACACCCTGGCTAAAAAGGAGTGGATCAAATACATTCAGATTTTCGAAAATAAAGGCGAGATCATGGGCTGCAGCAATCCGCACCCGCACGGACAAATTTGGTCGCAGAGCGATATCCCGCTCGAAATTGCCAAAGAAACTGAGCGCCAGAAATCGCATTACGCCATTCATAGAACCAGTTTGCTGGGCGATTATTTAAAACTCGAACTGAAAAAAAATGAACGTATTATTTTTGAGAACGATCATTTCGCAGTGCTGGTGCCATTTTGGGCAGTCTGGCCATACGAGACAATGATTATCAGCAAACGCCATGTTAACAGCATCAAATTGTTTACTGAAGAGGAGAAACGGTCGCTGGCTGAGGCCATTAAAGTTTTAACCACTAAATACGATAACCTTTTCGAAACTTCATTTCCTTATTCGGCAGGGATGCACCAGGCACCCGTAAATAATGGCGATTATCCGGAGTGGCACTGGCACATGCACTTTTACCCGCCATTGCTGCGCTCGGCTACCGTTAAAAAATTTATGGTGGGTTATGAAATGCTGGCCAATCCGCAACGCGATATTACCGCCGAATTTGCAGCAGGCAGGTTAAGGGAAATGTCTACCGAACATTATAAAAACATTAAGAAAGACTAACGCGTAAATCCATGAATGCACAACATTTAAAAAATACCTTTAAAAAGCTTTTCAATGCTGAGCCAATTTTGGTCCGTTCTCCCGGAAGGATCAATATTATTGGCGAACATACGGATTACAATGAAGGCTTTGTAATGCCTGCGGCGATTAACAAAGCCATTTATGTGGCCATATCAAAAAGAGACGATCAAGAAATTCATCTTTTTTCAGAAAGCTACCAGGAATTTGATATTTCATCTGTTAACGATTTAAAACCATCAAAAAACAGCTGGGCCAATTACATATTGGGCGTGGCCGATCAGTTCAAAGAACGTGGCTACAAGCTCGGAGGTTTTAACTTTTACATCGATGGCGATGTACCTTTGGGAGCTGGCTTATCGTCTTCTGCGGCGGTTGAGTGTGCTACGGGTTTTGCTTTAGATCAGCTTTTTTCGTTGTCGGTACCTAAAATGGATCTCGCACTCATAGCCCAAAAAGCAGAACAAACATTTGCCGGCGTTAACTGTGGTATTATGGATCAGTTTGCCTCCGTATTCGGTAAGAAAGATCATGCCATAATGCTCGACTGCCGCTCGATGAAGCATATTTACATTCCGCTAAAACTGGATGGATATAAATTGCTACTTTTAAATACCAACGTAAAACATGCCCTTTCTGATTCGGCCTACAACAAAAGAAGGCAGCAATGCGAGCAGGGCGTAAGCTGGATAAAAGCACATCACCCACATGTAAAAAGCCTGCGTGATGTAGATTTGAACATGCTGGAAGAGTTTGTAAAGCCAAAAGATGCTGAGGTTTATACCAAATGCCGTTACGTTGTTGAAGAAATTAGCCGTTTGCTAAATGCAGCCGAGCAGTTGAAGAACGGTAATTTAGCAAGTTTGGGTAAACTGATGTTCGAAACACATGAAGGTTTAAGTGCTGCGTACGAGGTAAGCTGTAAAGAACTCGATTTCCTGGTTGATGCTGTAAAACCTTTAGATTATGTTTTGGGCGCCAGAATGATGGGCGGTGGTTTTGGTGGTTGCACCATTAACATTGTAAAAGAAGAAAATATTCCGGCCCTGATTGAAGAGCTTGCCACTAAGTACCAGATGCAGTTTGGACTAAAGTTAGACGCTTATACCGTACAAACCGATAACGGAACCAGCTTATTTAGCTAAAAAACAATATCAGATTGTCATCCTGAGGGCGAATTTGTTGTATAAAATCAATTCGAGAAACAGTCCTTCCGAGATCGTCATTTCGAGCGGCCCCGATAGCTATCGGGGGCAACGTAGTCGAGAAATCTAACTTGAAAAGATTTCTCCGTTTCGCCATCGGGTGAAAAACCGGCTGGCTCCAGTCGAAATGACGATTCTTCTACAGGGCTTGTCAATGGCAGCTTGTCGAATGACCTAACGAAATACACCTAAATGTTTCGATCCTTCATCAGGCTCAGTTTGATAAATTTCAGGAAAAGCTAAAGCTGACAAAACCGCTTTAGCTTTTCTTTTCATCAGCCAGTTTTTTTACAATCCACGGTAAGCTTAATCCCTGGCCAATTAATGTAAATAATACCACCACTACCGAAATAAATATAATCGCATTACGCTGTGGAAAAGCACTTCCATTAGTCAGATTTGTCGGTAATCCGATGGCAATGGCCAGTGAAACAATGCCACGCATACCCGACCAGCTGATAATCAGGCTGTTTTTAAAATCAAGCAATGCTGCTTCTGTAATCCGGTGTTTTCCTTTTTGAAATGCTTTTTGGAGGTTAATTTTTTGCAGAAAAACGCGGGCCATTCTCAGTAGCAGCGCTACAATCGTAATCACCAGCGAATATCCAATGTAAGGCAAAATATCGGCTTGATTAATACTCTTGTATACATATGGGAATTGCAGACCAATTAAAATGAAAATTAATCCGTTTAAGAGGAAAATGATAATATCCCAAATGTTTTTAGATTGGTTTTTAAGCTGTTCGGGAAATACGTGGTTACTAAACCTCGATATGCCTAAACCTAAAATTACAACGGCAATAACGCCCGAGACATGAATTTCTTCTGCAATTAAATAGGTTACAAAAGGCATTAACAACATAAAACTGATGGTTGCCAGCCGGTTATCATGAATTCTTTTTAGAATAAAAGCCAAAATTCTCGACATTACCATTCCCGTTATAAAACCACCTGCCATTAAAATGGCAAATGATAACGAGGCTTTCCAAAATACAAATGCTGTTCCCGTTACTGCCGCTACCGCAAAACGATATGCTACCAGGGCCGATGCATCGTTAACCAGGCTTTCTCCTTCTAAAATCGTATTGGTTTTGTGCGAGAGACCAAGCCCTTTGGTAATACTCATGGCTGCAACGGCATCGGTAGCCGATAAAATAGCACCCAAAACAAAAGAAACAGGCCAGCTCATTCCCGGAATCATGTAATGTGCAACAACAGCGATCCCAATAGCGGTAATAAATACCAAACCAATAGATAGCGTGGCAATAGTATTTATATTGGTTTTAAATTCCTTGAACGAAATATTAAAAGCAGCATCGTAGAGCAAAGGCGGGAGGAAAATCAAAAATATAATTTCCGGATTGATATCAATTGGTCGTAACCCAGGGATAAAACCAACCGCTATTCCGGCAATAATGAGTAAAACAGGGTAGGGAATTTTAATGTGATCGGCAACTGATGACAGGCCAATCATTACCACTAAAATAAATATAACGATGGTGTAGTTTTCCATAGCGAACTAAACTAGCCCGCAAAATATGGGTTTGAAACTAATTTGCAAAAGTAAGGCTCAAAAATTTGTTCGGGTTTAAGCAATTTAAACCTAGCAAATTTGCTTCGCTAATCCTCTGCCTGAAATAATTATTTATAGGATGAAAAACCGAGAAATTAGCGTTTGAATGATAAAAGCTTAGCGCTGTAAACGTGGTCTTTTGGCTTTGAAAGGCTGGTTGGCTTTTGGTTTAAAGGCCTGGGTTTTGTTTTCTTCCTCCGAAATTTTTACCGTAATAATATTGCCTTTAAAAGATTCCCCGTTTAGCGTAGAAACAATGTTTTTAGCATCAGGAAGGCTAAAGATTTCTAAAAAAGCATAGCCTTTGCATTTTCCGGTAGCTCTGTCGCGAACAACTTTAATTGTTTCTACTCTGCCATGAAGGCTAACAAAAATTGCCAGATCCATCTCTTGGATGTTATCTGGGAGGCCGCCTATAAAAATCTTAACCATTTGTATTGTCATTTTTAGAACACAAACCAAAACGATTTCCGGTTCTGAGCTGTTCTTTAGGTCTGCAAAATAAGTAAAATGATGCGTTTCCCCAAACTAATTGGCTAAAAACTGAATGGTTTTAACATTATTTTATAAATGATACTGATAAATATTGATGTAAAGTATTAGAAAATGTACATTCGCTTTCTAATCATAAAAACCCATCCCGCTATATGAGCCTCAACAAGTTAAAATCTTTGCCTTTTATTGCTTTACTGCTGATTAGTTCGTCGTTATTGCAGGCGAAAATAATTTTGCCTTCGGTATTTAGCGATAATATGGTGTTGCAACAGAAAACCAATGCTGCGATCTGGGGTAAAACCGATGCCGGCAAAGCAGTGAAAATTACCGTATCCTGGAATAAAATCAATTATGGCGCCATTGCCGATGCCAATGGAAACTGGAAAATTAAGGTCGCTACACCTGGTTATGGTGGGCCTTATACCATTACCATTTCTGATGGCGAAGCAATTGTGCTTAACAATGTTTTAATTGGCGATGTTTGGATTTGCTCCGGACAATCCAATATGGAAATGCCTTTGGCTGGCTGGGGTAAAATTTTAAACTATGAAAAAGAAATTGCCGATGCCAAATTTCCCAATATCCGCTTGCTACAGGCCGACCATATTACCAGCAATATTCCGTTAAATGATGCGAAAGTGGCTAACGGCGGCTGGCAGGAATGCAATCCGAAATATGTTGCCGGTTTTTCATCTACCGCATATTTCTTTGCGCGTCAGGTTTACGAGAAAACCAAAATCCCGATAGGATTAATCCATACCTCATGGGGCGGTACCATTGCCGAGGCCTGGACCAGTGCCGAATCCCTAAAAAAGATGCCCGATTTTGCAGCTGCGGTTGATAAAATCCAAAAATCGGTTAAAAATCCTTCGCCACTTACTTACGAGGAAAAAGTAACAAACTGGGTTAAAACCATTAACGAAAAAGATTCTGGTTACCTGAACGGCCAGGTAAAATGGGCTGCTGCCGATGCCAATGGCTGGAAGAGTATGGCTATCCCAACCTTGTGGGAAGATGCTGCACTTAAAAATTTCGATGGCGTTGTATGGTTCACCAAAAAAATCAATATTCCCGAAAACTGGAAAAAAAATGGGATCAAACTTAGCTTAGGCACCATTGATGATAATGATATCACCTTTGTAAATGGCGTAAAAGTTGGTGAAACCGAAGGTTATAATGTGGCTCGAACTTATACTTTACCAGCTGATTTGTTGAAAACAGGCGAAAATACCATTACCGTACGCGTTTTTGATAGCGGTGGTGGCGGCGGTATTTATGGTGAGGCCAAAGAGTTAAATCTGAGCAATGCCAGTGGAGAGCAAATTGCTTTAACGGGCGACTGGAGTTATAAAATAGGTCTCGATTTAAAAAATGCAGGACCAAAACCTTTTGAAGAAAATGGTCCGAACCGCCCAACAGTGCTTTACAATGCCATGCTTCATCCTTATATCCAGTTTGCCATTAAAGGTGCCATCTGGTATCAGGGCGAAAGCAATGCCGACAGGGCTTATCAATACCGCGAACTTTTTCCAACCATGATTAAAGATTGGCGCCAGAAATGGGGGCAAGGCGATTTCCCTTTTTATTTTGTGCAACTGGCCAACTTCATGCAGGTAGACCAGGCACCTGCCGAATCGGCCTGGGCCGAACTACGCGAAGCTCAGCTAAAAACACTTGCACTGCCTAATACCGGCATGGCCACCATTATCGATATTGGCGAGGCCAAAGATATTCATCCCAAAAATAAGCAGGAAGTAGGAAGACGATTGGGATTAATCGCTTTAGCTAAAACCTATGGCCAGAAAATAAACTATTCAGGGCCGGTTTACCAATCGCAAAAAGTAGATGGAAAGCAGATTATCCTAACTTTTGGCAATACCGAAAATGGCCTTAAGGCGCGTGATGGGGCCGAACTTAAAGGCTTTGCTATTGCCGGTGCAGACAAGAAGTTTTACTGGGCAAATGCTACAGTAAAGGGAAACCAGGTAGTGCTAAGCAGCAACGAAGTTGCCAACCCGGTAGCGGTTCGTTATGCCTGGGGAAATAATCCTGTTTGTAACCTGGTTAGTAACGATGGTTTGCCGGCATCACCATTCAGAACCGATACCTGGCAGGGCGTTACCTTTGGTAAGAAGTAAGTTTCTGGTTTGCAGTAAATTTGTGCAATTTGTGTGTTTAAAAGCGTGCAATTGCGGCAATATTTAAAGAGCCACATTTTTTTGTGGCTTACTTTATATTTTTACAGCATAACCGGAAATTATGGCTAACACTTTGTCCGATCAGGAAACCATTCTCCTCATTGCCGATCTTGAAGAAAAATTATTGGATGGCTTTAAAACAACAGATCTTGGAACACTGGATCTTTTGTTTGCCGATGGCATGATTTTTCACGATCAGTATGGTAATGTCCTGGATAAGGAAATGGATATGGATGCCTACCGCAACGGCCTGGTTTCAATCAACAAAATCAACGTCTCCAAGCGCGAAATACGTGTTTTCGATTCTATTGTGGTGGTTTCGGCAAGTCTTTTTATTAAAGGTAAGTATGCCGATATACTGCTTAACGGCAAATACCAATGGCTAAGGGTATGGGCAAAGGTGCAGGAAGACTGGAAAGTTATTTCGGCCAGCTGTACCAGCATTTCTATTTAATTAATGAGCTTAAAAAAAGAACGGGGAATAACCATTAAGGCTATCCCCCGATTCTAAATTAACGCTCTCTGATACTAATATAGAACTAATCTCAACTTTCTCCAAAAAACGAACATGCCCCGGGCACGAGTGTGTAACCACATACACCGCAATGTGGTTAAGATCCATGTTTAACTGTAAACTTTACACCTTCAGGTTGTGAAGTGTTTTTTCTATATAAATTCTGCTTAACTACGCAGTGTATCGGTAACCTGAAAAGTATTAGCATGAGATTATTTTTAAAACAGCTTACTAAATCGTTTTAATATTGCCTTGAATTTGTTAGTTTTATAAAAAAATAGCTAACCAATTAACCCTTTATGAAAAGAATAGCCAAACCACTTTTTTTCCTAGTTTCCTGTCTGTCAATCCATACTTTGTACGCACAAAATTTAAACGAGTTTAATAAAGCACCGCTTAAGCAAGATGTTTATGTACAATTGCCACTAGGCAGCATTAAGGCCAAAGGTTGGTTATTAAAACAGTTAGAACAGCAGCGCGATGGAGCTACGGGGATGGCCGAGGAGCTATACGCTGCAAAAGACGATTTAGGTAAAAATACCGATTGGCTGGGTGGAGAGGGGAATAGCTGGGAACGCGTGCCGTACTATGTTAAAGGTTTGGTAGCACTGGCTTATACGCTTGATGATGCTAAATTAAAAGCCAAAGCACAGAAATATATCGAATGGACCTTAAACAGCCAGCAACCGAATGGTTTGTTTGGCCCAGTTAAAATGAAAGACTGGTGGCCGCGCATGCCAATGATGTATGCTTTGCAAAGTTATTACGAGGCTACAAACGATAAGCGGGTAATTCCTTTTTTAAGTAAATATTTCAAATATCAGCTGGCTAATCTCGATGCCGAGCCCTTAAAAGAATGGGCAAAATCAAGAGCAGGCGATAATATGGAAATCGCCATTTGGGTTTATAATAAAACCGGCGATCAGGATTTGTTAAAACTGGTAGAAAAACTGAAACAACAGGCTTATCCATGGATTGATATCTATACCAACAACGAATTTTACTTTTATGGCGATGATTTTCAGCCGAAACACATGGTAAATGTAGCTCAGGCATTAAAATTTCCGGTGGTTTATGCACAACTTCACGATAGCCCGGCTAATACCGATGCCTTCGTTAAAGGCATTGCACATATTATGCATGATCATGGTCAACCCGAAGGGCTTGGTTCTGGTACAGAATTTCTGGCTGGCACCAGCAGTATTGAAGGGGTAGAAACCTGTACCGTGGTAGAATGGATGCAAAGTTTAGAAACGGCTGCTAAAATCATCCATGAGGCTAACATTGGCGATAAGCTTGAAAAAGTAGCTTTTAATGCTTTACCTGCGCAATTTAGCCGCGATTTCAAAAATCATTCTTACTACACCTTACCCAATCAGGTGCAAAGCGTACACGGAGAGCATGGTTTTAATCAGGATTACGGCTCTGGGATTATCTCGAGCCCATACTCTGGTTATGGTTGTTGCCGCTACAATATGCACATGGGCTGGCCTTACTATGTGAAAAACAGCGTGGTAGCTACTCCCGATAAAGGCCTGGCAGTTGTAACTTACGGACCAATGGAGGTAGAGACTTTCGTTAATGGTAACCAGAAGATAAAAATTACCGAAAGCACCAATTATCCTTTTGAAGAACAGATTAATTTAAAAGTTAACCTTGCATCACCAGCTACTTTCCCTCTGGTATTGCGCATACCTACCTGGGCTTTAAAACCTGCTGTTAAGTTAAACGGAAAGGCTTTAACCGGTGTAAAAGCTGGTGAAATGTTAAAAATACAGCGCCAATGGCAGAATAACGATCAGTTGGAACTCAATTTTCCGATGGAAATTGGTAGCGAGCAACAGGTAAACAATGCACTAAGCATTACCCGCGGACCAATTGTTTACGCCCTAGAAATTAAAGCAGCCAATAAAATAACTAAAACGCATCCTGTTGCCGGCTTTACCGATTACGAAATCCGCCCTGAATCGCCATGGAATTATGGATTATCGCTAAAAAAAGGAAATCTTAACAGCAATTTCAAGGTTGTTAAATCGGATATGACCGATAATCCGTTTATTGCGGCTACTTCGCCGGTTAAATTAAAAGTACAGGCAAAAAAGATTCCTTCATGGGGCTTATCTTACTATAAAATGGCTGCTTTCGATGTGCCTTTTAGTCCGGTATTGTCAACCGAAGCCGATGAAGAAGTGACTTTGGTTCCTTATGGATCAGAAAATATTCGCTTAAGCTGTTTCCCTGTAATCGGAACCCCAAAAAAAACAACTAAGAGTCTGACCGAAAATTTTGATCAGGGTATGCCGGGTAACTGGGTTTTTTATGGAGGTGGCTGGTTTTGGAGAGATGGACAGATTAATGCAGCTTCAAACGCAGGTTCTGGTGGTTTCGGTATCAATGGTTCTAAATATGTAGCTAACGGTACCGATTTTAAAGATTTTACCTATCAGGCCGACGTTAAAATCAATACTGTTGGCGATGCAGGTTTAATGTTCAGGGTTTCTAATCCCGCAATTGGGCCCGATGCTTACCAGGGCTATTATGTAGGTTTAGATCAGCCTAATGGTAATGTGATTTTCGGTAAAGCCAATGGACAAAAATGGGAATTACTAAAAGCCGAAAAATATCCGGTAGAAATGAACAAAATGTACAACCTGAAAGTGGTTGCCAAAGCCGATAAATTTGATATTTTTGTTAATGGTGCTGCCAGGCCGGTTCTTTCTGTAACCGATAGCGAGTACCAGTCGGGGAGTATTGGGTTAAGGACTTATAAAGCATTGGCCAGTTTCGATTCGGTAAAGATTAACGCTTTTTAACATCATTTAAACCCCATGTAAAACTTTGCGGCAAGGAATTTGTTAACGTAATTGCTAAAAAACAATATCAATATGAAATTATACAAATCAATCCCAATAATGCTCTTTACTGTGGCAATTGCCGCTGGTTGTGTAAGTAATAAGAAATATGCCGAACTTCAGGATACTTATGCCAAGTTAAGAGAAAGGAATCAGGAGCTTAGTAATAAATACCAGGATAGCCAGCGCGAGTTAAGCGGAAGCACCAGCAGGGTAAAAAGTTTAGAAGAACAAATTGCTTCAGAAAGAGCAAATGTTAAGGCTTTACAAGATGCCTTAAACAAATGTTTAAATTCGAGTAACCAGGGCAATGTAAACATTTCCAAACTGGTTGATGAGATTAACAGCTCGAATAAATACATTAAACAACTGGTAAATGCCAAAAACAAAAGTGATTCGCTTAATATGGTGTTAACCAATAATTTAACCCGTTCATTAAGTCGCGAAGAATTAGGCGATGTAGATGTTCAGGTACTTAAAGGTGTGGTATATATTTCGCTGGCCGATAATATGCTGTACAAATCAGGTAGTTACGAGATTTCTGATAAAGCAGGCGAAACTTTAAGTAAAATCGCTAAAATTATTAAAGATTACGATACCTACGATGTACTGATTGAAGGTAATACCGATAATGTGCCGATTACGCAACCCAATATCCGCAACAACTGGGATTTAAGTGCCCTGCGTGCTTCGTCTGTTGTTCAGGTGCTGCAAACCAAATACGCGGTCGATCCGAAAAGATTAACTGCGGGTGGACGTGGAGAATTTAACCCCATTGCCGATAATACTACGGCAGGTGGTAAGGCAAAAAACCGTCGTACACAAATTATCATTACGCCAAAACTTGATCAGTTTATGGATTTAATTGGCAAAGCGCCGGAACAATCACAGAAGTAAAAAACAGTTCAATAAATTTAGGTAAAAAGGCAGCTCATTTTTGAGCTGCCTTTTTGCATTTAACGGCTTTAAAACATTTCGTTTCATGTAACCAAATTACTATCTTGGCGCATATTTTTAACCGCTCCATCCTTTATGAAGTTTTCTTTTTACTTTGAGCTTCGCTCAAAGATTTTATCCTTAACACTGGTTCTGTTTTTTATTGGTTTCAAAGGTTTTTCGCAAGAAAAGAAATCAAATTACAACCTGCTCTGGCAAATTAGCGGAAAAGGCTTGTCCAAACCATCTTATCTTTTTGGTTCCATGCATGTCAAAGATAAACGTGCCTTTAATTTCAGCGATTCGCTGATAAAAGCTATGGAATCTACATCAGCATTTGTAATGGAGGTACACCCTGATTCTTTAATGAAATCGTTTTTTGAAGCTAAAAAAGAAAGAGCCGGCAAAAAGAGAATAACCGAATTAATTACAGCCGAACAAATTGCCGAACTGGTTAAACGTTTCGAAGCAAAAAATGGCTTCGTACCCGATTCTTCCATGCTCGATAATCCGGTTTTGGTAGCCGCTCTGATGAATGATCAGGTAAACCGGAAAGACGATATGCAAACTTTTGTCGATGCCTATCTCTACGGCATTGCGCGTACCATGAAGAAAAAGATTTACGGATTGGAGAAACCCGAAGATCAGGTAAAGTTGTTATATGGCAGCGACGCTAAAATTGCCAGTTTGTTTGATGTTGATGAGGAAGCAACAGCCGAAAGCATGGAGAAAATGGTTAATGTTTATGCAAAAGGTAATTTAGATGATATTACTGCGCTCCTGAGCGAAGAAAGTGAAGATCAGCTCGATCTTGTTGGTAGAAATGAAGTAATGGCCAATGGTATAATAAAGTTAATACAAGCCGATAACCTTTTCGTTGCAGTAGGTGCAGCGCATTTAAATGGCGAAAAAGGCATTATCAGTTTGCTTACCAGGGCAGGCTATACCTTACGTCCGGTTACCGCTACCTTTACAGGGCTGGCCAAAAACTTTAAAATCGACTATGCTAAAATAGATTGGGTAAAACATAATGACGCTGCGGAGAATTTTGAAGCAGAATTTCCTGTAGAACCCATTATTACCAAAGAGATTATAGGTAAATCTTATGTTGCTGCAGATTTGATTACCAATATGCGCTACGCTGTTCGTTCAACTTATACGGGCCCACTCGAAAAAATGACTTCAAAAGCGTATTTAGATACGGTGTTTACCAAGTATCTGGACAAAGGAGGGAAATTAATCAGCAAAAAAAGCGAAAACAGGTATGGTGGGGTAGGTTTGGCAGTTGAGTTTGAAAAAGACGGTAAATTTTCGCGTAATGTGTTGGTGCATAAGAACTATACCTTATATATGATCAGTGTCGATGCTGAAAGCAATAATCTTCATGCAGCATACGCAGATAAGTTCTTTTCAGTTGTTAAAATTTCTGATGTCGTTGTGGCTAAAAAGGACAATTGGCTCGATTATAAACATGACCTGGCTGCTTTTAGTTTAAAAATACCCATGCAGCCTGAAGAAAGTACTAAGCAGATACCAAATCCAACTTTACCGGCATCGCCTTATATAATTAACATGTACACCATGTTGGATAAGGTAAATTTTGTGAGTTATATATTTCGGTATAACGATTTTCCGGAAGGAATGTACCTTTCTGATAAAAATACCTTTTTTAACGGCATCAAAAGTCAGCTCGAAAAAAACGGTAAAATTGTAGATGGTCCGGTAACTATTTATAAAGAAGGGCTTGAAGGCCGAGAAATTGGTCTTGTTTTGCAAGGTACCTACATGAAAGTACAAATGTTTTTAAGGGGTAACCGTTCGTATCTGTTAATGAAACAAAACCAGATGGGAGAGGATAAGGTGAAAGATGATGAATATTTTAATTCGTTTAAATTAGAGAAATACCTCGAGGGGAAAAGTGCTTTCTACCAGGTGGATGATTTAAAAGTTTTTACGCCTGCACAACCCTCCACCGCTCCTGAAAAAGAGGAAATGGACCACACTTCATTCTTGAATAATAACAAACTTTTTTATTCCCTCAATAAAAATACCGGCGGTGCTTACCTCATCGGAACCAGTAAAATAAAGAAATACTTTAAATCGGCCAATCTCGATTCGCTATATATCCAAACCTTCAACAGGATGAAGAAAGAAACAGATAGCATCATCAAAACAGAAGACGCGCTGGTGGGAACTTCGAAAGGCAAGGTATTTACCTATATAGACAGTGCCTCGGGATTACAGAAAAAGGCTAAATTTTGGATAAATGGCGAACGCTTTTATTACCTGAGCTTAATGAGTACCAAAGAAGACCTGGAAAGTAAGCACGCTATCGATTTCTTTAATACCGTAACAGTAACTACGGCACCAAAACCTTTCGACATTAAAGCCTCTAAAGCTAAACTGATTTTTGACGATTTGAAAAGCCAGGATACATTGGTTCATAATCCGGCATTTGGCGCACTAAGCTATTACGAATTTGATAAGACCGAAATCCCGCTTATTAATGCTGCATTAAAGCTTAAATATACCGACGACACCATCAACAACGGTGTAAGGGTAAAATTGATTAAAGCGTTAAGCGTTTTACAGAAAGAAAAAAGTATCCCGTTATTAAAGGAGCTGTTTGCCGATGCTAAAAATACCGATATCATCAGAAACAAGGCGCTGACTGAAATTGTGAGTTTAGATTCGAACCAATACGATTGGTATTTGAAAAGCCTCAACGACAATAAAGCACTGGATCTGGTGAACTACTGGTCAACCTTTAATCCGCTTTACGACTCGTTAGCTTATGTTTCAAAGCATTTTGATCAGGTACTGGCCTTAAAAAATAAGGAGCCCTACCGTTCAAGCGTACTTGGCCTGGTTTCAGAAATGATAAGTAGTGAAAAGCCTGAATATCTGGCGCAACTGAAACAAAATAAAGATAAAATAACTGCACAAGCCATTACCGATTTGAATGGCTATTTAAAGGATAACGATAATTATCCGGGCGGTTCTGTTTATCATTACCTCGATATTTTACCGGCACTCGAAATGCCTGAACTTACCGATGCCTTTACAAGTAAGTTGATTACCGATTCAAATACCTATGTGGCAACCAGCGCAACCGTGGCGCGAATTAAAGCCGGCTTACCGGTTGATCAGAAACTGCTTGATGCAAAGCTAGATAGCATATCCAGTCGCTACGATATTTTAAAGGCTTTTGATGCGGTTAAAAAATTAGATCAGGTGCCGGCTAAATACCTCAAACACGAAGAAATTGCCAAACTTTTGCTGTCTAATTACATGAGCGAGGAACTTGATTATTCAGAAAATGTGAAATTATTGGATAAAATTGAAGAAAACGGAAAAATATACTTTGCTTTCGAATTTATCTACCCTGCAACGGAGGAAGGAGAGAGCATTACCTATGTGGGTGTTTGCGGCCCTTTTGATACTGATGAGAAGAAGATTGACTTTAAGCAGTACCAGTGTTACAGCGATTTCGAATTTAAAAGCGACGATTGGTTAAAACAGGTAAAAACTTTAATAAGCACCCTAACCGAAGAGTAGTTAAAAAATAAGCGAAAGAGGCAGTTCATGATTGGGCTGCCTCTTTTGTGTTACAATTTTCAGTAAACCTGATAATTTGCTAATTTTGCGGCTCCTTATCAAAAGATCATGAGAAAACGAATCAGGAGGCATTTTCGTACTGCAAAATATATTGTTTATAAAGAAACCTTAATCGATTTTAAAGAGCACTTCTGGACATTTATTGGTGCTTTTCTGGGGATCGCCATCATGGGGCTGATCAACTCCAAATACTTTACTGCCTACGATAATTTGTTTATAATTGGTTCTTTCGGTGCATCTTCAGTACTTATTTATGGTATAATCAACAGCCCGCTGGCGCAACCACGCAATTTAATTGGCGGCCATGTGGTTTGCGCATTGGTGGGCGTAACTATGCACAAATTAATCCCGGGCGAGTTATGGCTATCTTCAGCACTCTCTGTAGCACTATCAATTGTTTTAATGCAGGTTACCAAAACCCTGCATCCTCCGGGCGGAGCAACAGCACTTATCGCCAACATTGGCTCACCCAAAATACAGTCGCTGGGCTATCTGTATGTACTTAGTCCGGTATTAACAGGAGCTACCATTTTATTGCTGGTAGCTATTTTTGTGAACAACAGAACCCCGCACAGAAGCTATCCCAATAATAAAAAATGGTATAGAGTATGGCATAGGTATCGCCGTTAGACTGATCCTTTTTCGTATATAACGAGACCTGCGGAGTAACTAAGAATTCGGTACAGAAAGCTTTTTCTTTTGCTGGCTTAAATAGGTCGTTATTTGCTGTAAAGTGATGCATCTGGTTGCTCTTACAGCCGATTTAAGTACTTCCGATGAAACACCAAGGCGGTTGGCCCAGTAATTTCGATCTGTTTCTTCAGACAATAAAATAATTTCGTCTTGAATAGCGGTGGTTGGATTCAGATTTTCCATGTTTCGGGATAATTAATTTATAAAAAAAAGTCATAATCAAATTTTGATTTGTACTCGCCTGGTGCCTAATGCCTTAACACGCCGTTGCTTACAGTATAGCCCTGGCCTTTTAATTTCGCAATAAACACGGCAATAAATATAATTGAATACCTAAGTGAACATAAATAGTGTTCAGCTTATCAAACCATTTTAATGCGATAAAATTAATTTTTTTTATTGACAATAACAAGCTGTAAAGCAGTTAGTTAAAATATTTTTGGTAAAACGTTTTTCTAAGCGATTGAAAATAAACAGCTGATATTCAGTCAGTAATTTTATTTGTCAGCAATCATTTCCAGGTAAGCTTGTATTTTGCTATTATTATTGATTATAGTTAAAAAACGGATCATCAGTACAACTTAAAGTTGTGCAAAAATTATTATTTATGTATTTTTAATTATACGTAAATTAACTATAATTGTTAATTATTTATAAAATTATCTTTTTTCTAATGGGCGATAAGAGAAGGGGAGAGATTGTAGAAATTGATTTTGAAAACGGGCTGGGCACCATCATTGATGAAAACGGTCAGGATATTCAGTTTCAGTTAGATGAAATCTCCGGGCAGGTTAATCTGAACGCAAAAGTATTTTTTGATATTGATTTAGGCCTAAGTGGCCTGGTAGCGGTTAAAGTTGAGTATGAAAATATAAAAGTGCCTGGCTAATAATTAGTCTTTTAAGGTATGGTAGTCTGTTCCGCTGGCAGGCTAAAATAAAAGGTAGAGCCTTTGCCAAATTTACTTTCTACCCATATTTTTCCTTCATGCCTTTTAATAATTTCGGCGCAAATATATAAGCCTACGCCAAAGCCAGCAATGGTTTTGGTTATCGCACTGTCTACCCGGAAAAAACGGTCGAATAACCTGAGTATATTGTTTTCTTTAATACCAATACCCTCATCTTCCACGCTGATAATTACCTCTCCATCTATTTTTTCACATTTGATAGCAATAAACGAATCTTTTTTAGAGTATTTGGCTGCATTGCCTATCAGGTTACTAATCACATTGCCGATTTTTTCCATGTCGGCATTTACGATCGTTTGCTCTGTACCGATAACCTGTATAAAATGACTTGGTAACACAATCCTGTTCTCTTCGGCAATACTTTTGATTAAAGCGATCACATCAAAATCGGTTTTGTTCAATAAAATCTTGCCCGACTCCAGCAGTGAAACATTCAAAAAACCATCAATCATTAACGACATTCTTTTCAATTGAAGATTTACCTTGTCGAGTGTGTCAATAGCGAAACTGTTTTCGGTTTCCTTTAACTTAAATTGCAAAAGTTGTACATATGCGCTTAACGAGGTTAGTGGTGTTTTAAGTTCGTGACTAACCATCCCGATGAAATCATTTTTACGGAGCTCATCTTGTTTATGTTCGGTAATATCTAAGACCGCTCCTGCAATGTACACAGGCTTACCATCAGCATTATAATATGCTTTGCCTGCCGTTCTAAGCCATTTGGTTTTGTTTGCCGGGCTTTTTAGGTTTATCTGATATTCGACGTTAAAGCCCGACCGGTTATGCAGCGCTTTGCGGATGCTGGCCGAGAGAACTTCGAAATCTGCTTTGGCAATCATAGCCTTGGCTTCCTCAAGCCCCATGCGGTTATTTTCCAGTTCGTAAATCTGCTGTGCACGTTCTGATAAAAGCACCTTTTTGCTTTCCAGATCTACATTCCATGAACCCATTTCCGAAGCATCCATAGCCAGTTTAAGTATGTCTTTGGCCTTTAAAAGCTCCTTTTTGAAGTTTACTTCTTCCGTAATATCTTTAATAATAGCCAGGATACGGGTAACCTCATTCTTGTCGTTTTTAAGCGGCTGGTATAAGGCTACAAAATATCCATCAAATGCTGCTGTAGAAATTTTTAATTCGTTGAGGGTTAATGGCGCACCGGTTTTAAAAATTTCTTTCACCCGGTTTAATATGTGCCGCTGTTTTGCCAGTTCAGGTCGGGCTTGTTCCTGAGGGATTCCGATTACCTCTTTCCTCGTTTTACCCCAAAGCTTTAATATATTATCGTTGGCATATTCTGTAATCAGGTCAGGTCCTCTTAAAACACACATGCCCAGGGGCGCCTGCTCAAAAAAGCCTCTAAACCTGGCTTCACTTTCCGATAGTTCAAACAGGATGCGCTCCAGGTCATTTTCATTAACCGGTACTTCCTTTAACGAGCAGATAATATATTCAACAGGATGCTCGTTTTGCAGTACCGGAGAAAACTCCAGCTCCCATTTTACATTTGGCGAATTGGAATAAATAGGATGGATAACCAGGCTAACCGGCTTTTTAAATTCACTTACCTGTTGTACCGCATTAATTAATAAATCTCTCTCCTCATCCGATAGCAGCGTGGGAATAATATCTACATCGTAAAACTTTAAATTTCCTCCAATACGTGCAATTAAAGCCTGGTAAGCGTCGTTATGCTCTACAACCACCAATACCGGCTTAATTTTAAAGATAATTATTGGGTTATGAGCATGTTTTAATAAGGCTTTAAGCAAAGAAGAGGTTAAGTCTATCATAATTTGGTTCACGCTTATCCAAATATAATCCTTAGCAGGCTAATCACCAACCAATTTATGTCAATAGCTTAAAATTATCGGGTAATGTACTTCTTGTATTAATAAAAAGCTGTTTTCTTATGGTTTAAAACCTTTTTATACTACTTTTTATAAATAATATTTTTTTAAAACATTATTCGTAGTTATACGTTTGTTCAGCGGATATCTGGTGCCTGGATATCCGCTACCGATTACCAGTAACACTTAATTGAGCTCCATGAATCCCGAAAAAAAACATGCTTTAAATAAGTGGACCCATTTTAATGAGGTTTCGCCTTTGATTTCGCTCTTTAAAACCTACCACGATTTAACTTCAGAAATCGAATATTTTATCAACCAGCATACCTTTCCTGTAGTTTTTAAAAAGAACAAATTTATATCCTCTCCTTTAGATCATCATGATTATGCTTACCTTATTGTAAAAGGGGTAGCCCGTGGTTATCTGAAAGAAGGGAAAAAGGAGATGACCATCTGGATAGCTAAAGAAAATGAACTGATTGGAAATAGTTACAGTGTTAGCAGAGATAATAAACCGGCAGAGGCCTATATTCAGGCGCTGGAGAATATCGAAGCTGTAGCAATTCCGCACGAAATGTATGCGCGACTTTATGATATGGATCACATTGCCAATTATATCGGGCGTAAAATTACCCAGTTTCATTACTTTCAATCGTGCGAACGGTCGTTGATTGCACGATTGCAGACTGCCGAAAAAAAATACATCCGTTTTATGCAATCCTATCCGGACCTGGTAAGCAGGATAGGTTTAAAATATATTGCCTGTTTTCTGGGGATGCGAATGGAAACGCTAAGTCGCATCAGATCCAGATTGCTAGTTGGTGTCTGATAGCATTGAAGTGTCAGCACAGAGACAGAAAAACTTGATGATTAATTCTACCTTGTTTTGCTGTTATTTTAAAGTAAAAAAAATGTAAATAAAATGAGGTGGCTCAGTACCTTATTTTTTAGTTGTAATGTTATATTTGCTAAATCCGACTGATTTCTAATACACATTTTTTGAATATGACTGCTGTATAAGGTGTTTTTTGACCTTTAAAATGATTTTTGTGTATTTTTATTGAAAATTATTGTATTAATAATCAGTGTGTTATGTTTTATTTTTAACTAAAAAACGTCATTTACACGATTTAACATTTCTTACTTACATTTTTTTAAAAATTTATATATATTTGTTCTTACCCTTTCGAGGGTATGTTTTTCATAGGTAGATGTAGGGTCAGAACATTGTTCTGGCCCTTTTTTATTTTTATCAATCCAGAAAGCCTACTTTTGTTTTATGGTTAAAAAGAAAGTGATTGTGGCGGTTACAGGCGCCAGTGGTTCGGTTTATGCAAAAGTGCTGTTTGATGCGTTGTTAAAACTAAAAGATCAGATCGAAGCAGTGGGGGTGGTGATGAGCGATAACGCCAAAGAAGTGTGGCAGTTTGAACTGGGTAATCAGGATTATAACCAATTTCCGGATTTTAAATTCTACAGTAAAAACGATTTTAATGCACCTTTTGCTTCAGGTTCGGCCAAATATGATACGATGATTATCGTGCCTTGCTCAATGGGTACTTTAGGGCGTATTGCACATGGAATTTCAAATGATTTAATCACCAGGGCTGCTGATGTAATCCTGAAAGAGCGCCGGAAACTGATTGCCGTAGTACGCGATACACCTTTCAGCTTAATCCACATCAACAACATGAAGACCGTAACCGAAGCCGGCGGGATTATTTGCCCGGCCAATCCATCATTTTACAGTCTGCCCAAAAGCATCGAAGAAGTAGCCGGAACGGTAATTAGCCGGGTTTTGGATCTTGCAGGCTTCGAGCAGGAAAGCTACCGCTGGCAGGAAAAGTAATTGCTGTCCGGTAATTCAGGGCTTCCAATTTATCGCTAATTGAATGATTCATAACGCAGCTTACATTGTTATCTCACTGTAATTTGTACGCCAAGACTATTCTAAACGCCTAATTCCGAACAAATTTCTTATCTTTGCAGCCTCAATGAAAAAGGTCGCATTTTATACATTAGGTTGTAAACTCAATTTCTCTGAAACCTCTACTATCGGTCGTTTATTTACCGATGCAGGTTATGCTGTGGTAGAATTTCAGGATCAGGCCGATGTTTATGTGATCAATACCTGTTCTGTTACCGACCATGCGGATAAAAAATGTCGTAAGGTGGTTAAAGAAGCTTTAAAATATTCGCCAAATGCTTTTGTAACCATTGTAGGTTGCTATGCGCAGTTAAAACCACAGGAAATTGCAGAGATAGAAGGCGTTGATATGGTTTTAGGTGCTGCTGAAAAGTTCAGAATTGTAGAATATATTACCGATTTAACCAAACAGCCTAAAGCGGTGGTGCATCAGCAGAATATCGAAAAGGTAAACCACAATTTTATTGCTTCTTATTCTATTGGTGATAGAACGCGTACTTTCTTAAAAGTGCAGGATGGCTGCGATTATCCATGCACCTATTGCACCATTCCGCTCGCACGTGGTGCCAGCCGTAGCGATACCATCGAAAATGTGGTTAACCGGGCTAAAATGATCGCCGAAAGTGGTGTGAAAGAAATCGTGTTAACGGGGGTAAACCTGGGCGATTTTGGTATCCGCAATGGTGAACGTGAAGATAAATTTTTTGATCTGGTTAAGGCCCTTGATGAAGTAGAAGGCATTGAAAGAATCCGGATATCATCGATTGAACCCAATTTGTTAAGCAACGAAATTATTGAGTTTGTGGCCACCTCAAAAAGGTTTGTGCCGCATTTCCATATTCCTTTACAATCAGGCTCTGATAAAATACTGGGTTTAATGCGCCGCCGTTACCGCAGGGATTTATATGTAGAGCGTGTAGCCAAAATTAAAGCCGTAATGCCTCATTGCTGTATCGGCGTTGATGTGATTGTGGGTTTCCCTGGCGAAACTAAAGAAGATTTCTTAGATACTTACCAGTTTTTAAACGGACTGGATATTTCTTACTTGCACGTATTTACCTATTCGGAGCGCGAACTAACCGTAGCTGCAGAAATGAAAGGTGTGGTTGCAGGTAGCGAACGGAACGAACGCAGTAAAATGCTTCATATCCTGTCGGATAAAAAACGCAGGGCTTTTTACGAATCGCAAATTGGCAGCGATGCCGAAGTGCTTTTTGAAGCCGATCAAAAATCAGGCTATATGCATGGTTTTACCAAAAACTATTTAAAAGTACGGGCCAAATACGATCCTGTGATGGTTAATGAGCTAAAAGCTGTTAAACTGGTAGCCATTACCGCTGATGGAGAAGTTGAAGTAGCCGAACTGGAAACAGCCTACGCACATCATTAAGAAAGTCAGAAGTCAGGTGTCCGATGTCGGAAGTCTCGGTCTTTTTTTACCACCTCAGACACCTAAGCACATCTAAGCTTTCCGCTTTGGTCTTTTGGCTTTAAGCTTTCCGCTTTTAGCTTTAGTCTTTAAGCTTCGCTTTGGTCTTTACTCTTTCTTTCCTATCTTCGCAACAAATAATTTGTATGTTTCCTACCGTTTCACATTTCTTAGAGTACTTATTCGGAATTAATCTGCCGCTTCCTTTTAACACATTTGGTGTTTTTGTAGCACTTGCTTTTGTTGCTGGCTATTGGGCATTTACAAAAGAGCTTAAGCGCAAAGAAGCTTTGGGTATTTTACATCCCATCAAAAAAACGGTAGTAATTGGTAAACCTGCTACAACTTCAGAACTGATTATGAATGGCCTTTTTGGCTTTGTAATTGGCTATAAACTGGTTTACGCATTTTTAAACTATAAGCTTTTTGTAAACGATGCACAATCGGTCTTAATGTCGGCTAAGGGCAATATTCTGGGCGGTTTATTTTTTGCAGGCTTATTTGCTTATTGGGATTATACAGAGAAAAACAAGCATAAGTTAGATAAACCAAAGGAAACTCAGGTTACGGTTCATCCATATCAAACCATGAGCAATCTGATTGTTTGGGCGGCCATTTGGGGCTTTTTAGGTGCTAAATTCTTCGATAATTTAGAATATTGGGATGATTTTGTACAACATCCTATTGAAAGATTGTTGTCATTCAGTGGCTTAACTTTTTATGGTGGTTTAATTTGTGGAGGTGCTGCGGTATTAATCATTGCCAGAAGAAATGGCATCAAACCTTTGCACATGCTTGATGTAGGCGGTCCGGGAATGATGCTCGCTTATGCTGTTGGCCGTATTGGCTGTCATATGGCAGGTGATGGCGACTGGGGAATTGTTAACCCTAACCCGAAACCATTTTCGTGGCTACCAGACTGGTTATGGTCTTACAAGTACCCAAATAACGTAGTGGGTGAAGGGATTCCAATTCCGGGGTGCAGCGGTAAGTTTTGTAATGAGCTGGCACAAGGGGTATATCCAACACCCATTTACGAGGTAATTATCTGTTTAATCCTTTTTGCCTTCCTTTGGAGCATCAGAGATAAAATAAAGGCACCAGGTTTAATGTTCGGGATCTACATGATTTTAAACGGCCTTGAACGCTTCTGTGTCGAGTTAATCCGGGTGAACTCGAAATATCACGTAGGGAGCTTATCTTTTACGCAAGCCGAAATGATTTCTACTTTTCTGGTAGTAGGTGGTATTGCTTTAAGCGCCTATGCTTTAAGGAATAAGAATAAACTGGCTTAAACTAATCTTTTTAAATTCATTTTAAACTCAACAAGCATTTATGGTTTTTGTTAAACTGTTATGAATTACGAACTAATATGCAATAAAGTAATCGCTATTGTGAGGCTTACCGGAAACTTTATCCGTAAAGAAGCCATGCAGTTCGATGCACAGAAAATAGAATACAAAGGTTTAAACGATATGGTTTCTTATGTAGATAAAACTGCAGAACAGAAACTGGTTCAAAACTTCGAAAAGCTGATTCCTGATGCAGGTTTTATTACCGAAGAGAAAACCATCAGCAGGGTAGGGAAAACCTATACCTGGATTATAGATCCTTTAGATGGTACAACCAATTTTATTCACGGTATCCCGGCTTATGGCATTAGTGTGGCGCTTTACGAAGATGGCCAGCCTGTTGTAGGTGTGGTGTACGAATTAAACAGGGCTGAAATGTTTTACGCTTTTAAAGGTGGAAAGGCTTATTTAAACAAGAAAGAAATCAGCGTTTCGGTTAACCCCGATTTAAAATCGAGCTTGCTGGCTACAGGTTTTCCGTATTACCAGTTCGATAATCAGGATAAGTATTTAAAGTTATTGGCCGAAATGATGCAGAAAAGCCATGGTGTACGCCGCATTGGTGCAGCTGCAATAGATTTGGTTTACACGGCTTGCGGGCGCTTTGATGCTTTTTTTGAGTATAATTTACAACAATGGGATTTTGCAGCTGGTTGCTTTATTGTTCAGCAGGCCGGTGGCGAGGTTTTCGATTTCTCAGGTGGTAATAATTACTTCGATAAAAGAGAAATCCTGGCAACCAATGGCAGGTTAACTGCCGAAATGCTGGAGGCCATCAAGAGATATTTTTAATAGTTCAATCCATTGCCGTCACCCTGAATTTATTTCAGGGTCTCTAAGCTATAGTTTTATCTTTAATAAGAGTTGCTGACCACGAAGTAGCTATTAGGCCTATGAAAGCAATAAACGATACTAAAAAATAAATCCGATAGCTTTCGGGTGAGCATGATGTAGGGGACTTGTATCTGTTCCATCTGCGATTAAATCTGCACTATCTGCGGGAAAAGATGCATTAAACCTATAAAGCGCTTCGTATGGTGTTTATGCAGACCCTTCGACAGGCTCAGGATGACAATCTAATCTGCGCCATTTGCGAGAAAAGAATAAAGAGTTGCTGACCACGAAGTAGCTATTAGGCCTATGAAAGCAATAAACGATACTAATAAAATAAATCCGATAGCTATCGGCCCAGCATGACGGCAAGATGTTTTGTAGGAAAACGATAGGCAGCTTTAAAATAGCTTATAAACAAAAGAGGGTTCACTAATTAGCAAACCCTCTTTTTATGTATAGTGAAAAATGCACAATTTTATAGCGCTTCCGAAACCACTTCGGTAACCTCTGGTACCATGCGCTGTAACAGGTTCTGAATACCCGATTTAAGCGTAATGGTAGATGAAGGGCAGCCACTGCACGATCCGCGTAATTCTACAGTTACCACACCTTCGTCGAAAGACTTATAAGTAATGGCACCGCCATCCTGCTCAACTGCCGGACGTACGTAGTCGTGTAAAATCTGCTGGATTTTAATTTCAGTTTCTGTGCCTTCAAAAGTTGGCGCTTCATCAGCAGTTGCTTCTTTAATTTTTAATTCAGATTCAACAGCTCCTTTAACAAACTCTTTTAAAATGGCTTCAATATCGGCCCATTCAGCATCGTCTGTTTTAGTAATCGTAACAAAATTACTGGCGAAAAAAACACCGGCAACAAAGCTGAATTTAAATAACTCCTTAGCAAAAGGCGAGTGTTCTGCACTTTCTTTAGTGGCAAAATCTTCGCTACCGTTTATTAATAGCTTATTTACCATGAATTTCATGGTTGCCGGATTTGGAGTTTGTTCTGTATATACGTTAATCGTCATGTCCTAATCAATTTGAATAAACAAAATTAGCAATTCGTGTTTAATAAAGCGCGTTACAGCTGTCTGCTTAGCGTCAATTTAATTTGACTAGAAAATACCAGTGTAGTTAAATGGCGTAATGGTTCTCAGCTGTGCTTTTACTGCTTCTGTTACTGCTAAGCCCTCAATAAATCCGGCAATGCTTTCTGCATTAATTTTTGAATTGGTACGCGTTAATTCTTTTAAAGCCTCGTAAGGGTTCGGGAAATTCTCCCTACGCAATACCGTTTGGATAGCTTCTGCAACTACTGCCCAGTTTTCTTCCAAATCTGCTGCTAATGCAGCCTCGTTAAGTAAAATTTTATTTAAACCTCTTAATGTGGCATTAATCGCGATTAAAGTATGGCCAAATGGAACACCAACATTTCTTAAAACGGTTGAGTCAGTTAAATCTCTTTGTAAACGCGAGATAGGAAGTTTTGCCGCAAAAAACTCAAACAAAGCATTGGCAATACCGGCGTTACCTTCTGCATTTTCAAAATCGATTGGGTTAACTTTATGCGGCATAGCCGATGAACCGATTTCTCCTGCTTTAATTTTTTGTTTAAAGTAGTTTTTAGAGATGTAGGTCCAGATGTCGCGGTCTAAATCAATAATGATATTGTTAATGCGCTTTAAAGCATCGCATTGCGCGGCAAACTGATCATAGTGTTCAATTTGGGTAGTGTGTTGCGCACGGCTTAAGCCTAAAGTTTCGTTTACAAATTGGTTTGAAAAATCAACCCAGTTTACTTCAGGATACGCAATATGGTGTGCATTGAAGTTTCCGGTAGCACCACCAAATTTGGCGCTGTTCGGAATAGCTTTTAAATTTTCTAACTGAATACTCAGGCGTTCGGCAAAAACCAAAAACTCTTTACCCAGTTTGGTAGGAGAGGCTGGTTGACCATGCGTATGCGCCAGCATAGGTACTTCTTTCCATTCTGTAGCCAGTGCATTTATTTTAGTAATCAATTCGGCAATGGCCGGATAATAACTTTCGTTTAGCGCAAGTTTAATAGAATAAGGAATAGCAGTGTTGTTGATATCTTGTGAGGTTAAACCAAAATGGATAAACTCTTTATAATTTTGAAGTGATAAACCATCAAATTTATTTTTGATGAAATACTCAACAGCTTTAACGTCGTGATTGGTAACTTTTTCAGTTTCTTTAATTTCTAAAGCATCAGCTTCAGAGAAATTTTCGTGTATTTTACGCAGTTCGGCATAAAGATTTTTATCAAAATTCTGCAAGCCAGGCAGGTTGATTTCGCAAAGTGCGATAAAATATTCGATTTCTACAAAAACACGGTATTTAATCAGCGCTTCTTCTGAAAAGTAAGTAGCTAAATTTTCGGTAGTTTTTCTGTAACGACCATCAACAGGTGAAATAGCTTGTAGTGATGTTAAATTCATTATGCGGATTGTATTTTTGCCGCAAATTTACTACAATTGATGGATTTTAAGGGATTTAAAAGCTAAAGAATTCGGATTAAAAACAAAAAAGGCTTCAGTTTTAGCTGAAGCCTTTTTATTAGGTTAACTTAAGTTACTTTTTTTTGGTAGTATCTTTTGCTACAGTGTCTTTTGCTGCTGTATCTTTTACCGTAGTATCTTTTACAGTTGTATCAACTACCGAAGAATCTACTTTAGCAGAATCTGCTGCACCATCTTTCTTTTCTGATTTACAAGCAACAACTGATAGCGATAAAGCAAATGCTAGAAAGCCTAATTTGAATACATTTTTCATTTTTTTTTAATTTGTAGTGGTTTTTAAAATTAATTACTTACTAATTTATACAAAAAGTTCAAAAAAGTAACCCGTGTAAATGAAAAAAATGCTTTGATGTAAGTAGTCAAAGCATTTTTCTGTGTTATTTTTGAAATTTACTAGTGTTTTACCTCAGTTGTGGTGGTTTTGGTTTTAACAGAGGTGTCTTTAATTGTAGAATCCTTTACTGTAGTATCTTTTGCAGTAGTGTCGGTTACAATTGTTGAAGAATCTGTAACGGTGGTATCGCCGGTACCTTCAGCTTTTTTACCTGATTCGCCACAAGCAGCAACTGTTAAAGCTAAAGCAAGAGCTAAGAAGCCTAATTTGAATGCATTTTTCATTTTGATTTTGTTTTAGGGTTAATATATACTTTTAATGCGCTGAACTTTAAAAAGGTAACCCGTATTACATAAAAAAGCCCTTGTAGACTGACCCCAAAAAGTTGGACGAAGTTACGCAATGTTTTTAAAGTAATGAGTTCGGTATTCCACCGGACTCATTCCATTTAAATTAATCCTTATTCGGTCCCTATTATAATATTTAATATACTTTCTAATTTCAGAATGTAATTGTGATACCGATTTAAATTCATTT